>QHWT01000085.1:20903-57744 GCA_003222675.1 Acidobacteriota bacterium
CACCACAATGTGATGCGGCTGCAGCACCATCGCGCTGGTGACGAGGACGCCCATCGATACGACCCCGCCGAAGCACATACCTGCGTACGCGGTGGTACGGTTCACCCATAATTCGCTTTCATCGAGCTTCTCCTCGATGCTGCCTGACGAATAGAAGTTCAAGAGATATGGGCTCACCGTGGCGCCGAGGATCGTGACCGCCAGGAACGCGTAGCGAGTGTGGTGGTGAGTCGGGAGCGACGGTATCAATGACGCGCTGAGGTCCGCCACGTCGGGTTTGAGCTGCCATGCAGACGCGACGAACGCGAGCGTGACGAGCCCGAGCAATCCAATGCCGTACTCAATCACGCCAAACCCGCACAGCCACAGCACCAGCCATGCGGCAAGCCCGATCGGCAATATCCACCACTGAAAGCCGACGCCAGTGAGGAGCTTTACCGCTATGGCGGCGCCGCCAATTTCCGCGGTCAGCAAGAGCACATCGATGAACAGTTCCGCAGTGAGCGGAATGATCTGAAAGTGAATCCCGAATCGCTCCCGCACGGCGGCCGCAACCGAGCGTTTGCTGACGGCCGCCATACGACCAGACATCTCGACGAGCATCGCGAGTATGACTGTCGCGGCAGCAATAGCCCAGAGCAACTGGAATCCAAATTCAGATCCGGCTTGTGCCGCGGTCGAAATCGAGCCGACCTCGACGAAGCCACCGATGCTCGTGACGACCCCGAGGACCAGATCGACGATGACGCTCATCGTGATTTCGAGGGGACGATCGGAATTGTGGTCAGGTGCTTCCGCAGGGATGTCGCATCGGCCACGCGGACATCGTGGATCATGGCGGCGATGAGCCGGGAGAGGCGCTCGGCCGCTTGCGATAATTCCGCGCCGCGCGGATCAATTAGCGCGTCGGGCGCCGAGGCGAGCGCGTATCGCTCCTGCTCCACCAGCAGAAACGTCTGTTGCAGCGCAGTGCTGGTGTAAGTGCCGGAGGTTTGGCCCGCAAGCCACGCTTCGCCGATCGCGGCCGTGGACGATCCTAACGACTCGAACTTTTCGCGATGTTGCTGGAGACGCTCATCCTGCCGGCTGCACCCGGCGGAGCCCAGCGCGACTGCCGCGAAGACGATCCACGATGCTCGCCCAAGTTGACGAGGCACAGCGCGAGCAAAGCAATATCTGCGCCGCCACCATCAAAAAAATGCGTTTGGCGAAACAGTCGAGGTGTGTGACGTTGAACGCCTCTTCACTACAGACCTTGCGAACTGCTTCGAATCCCTTCGACGATGAAGCGTCGGCCAAGCGGATTCCGGCCCTCCAGAAGCGCAGGCTGGTCGCCTTTCGCGCGGCCTGCTTCAACACGACGTTGTGCTCTGGTTTGATGACCGCTGGTCTTCGAATCGGCTAGTTGTCTTCGTCCATCGCGCGGCAGACAGAATTCATCTCCCGGGGCGACAAACGAACCGTAGTTGATACAAAACCCGTCGAATTCTGTTAGATCGATGGGGGACCTCCTTTGCATCTTATCGAGTATGCAAGTTCGCTCAATCAAGACTTCAAAGAGAGCAAGTGTTCTGGTGACGAGACTTCTCGTCGTCGGACTTGCGCTGGCAACAACGATTTTCTTCGGCTCTGGAGCGGCCACATCGCCGCTGGGGGCCCAGGCCGTCAGCCGTCCTCCCGTCGCGATTGGCGATCAGATCGCGGGGAGCTTCGGCGACGCGACGGGACATTCGGCGCAGTCGCATCTCGTCTACGCCGTCAATTCGCGTGTCTGGTGGTTGTTCACGCTGACATCGACCGCCGACTCAGAGGGCGGAACGAACCACGTCGTCAAGACATTCCGCTCTTCGGGTCCGGATCTCGCGACCGCGACGTGGATCGCCGGCGCCGACAGTCCTGCGGCGGCGGCGGCCAGTCCCAACGCATTCATGGGCGGCGGGCGCGCGCTCGGCGTCGCCTACCTCGATAACAGTCCCGTCGATGTCATTCACGCGGACATCAGCATGGCATTCGACGGGCAGGACGGCCGGACCGGGCATATCCGTGCCGTGGTGACCGGCACGTCGATCACATGGTCCTCCTGGAATTTCTTCGACGAGCCCGCGGCGATGTGGACGCTGCCGCACGGCAACACCATCGGTGTGTCCAGCGGAAAGTTCATCCATACGGGCGGCCCAATCCTCCAGCAGGAAGTGGATGCGAATGTCCGCAAGTCCAACAACGCTGACACCGGCAGTACGTGGGCGAACGGGTTCTCCGTCCCCGCCGTCATCGATGGATCGATGGTGAATCAGGACAACGCGCTGGCGTTTGCGCCGCTGGCGAACAACGTGATGCTCGCGGTGTACGACAACGGCCAGGGCATCGAGCCGAACCTGACAAATCTTCGTTACAAGCGGTCGAACGCCGGAGGGGCCTGGAGCAGCATCGTCGTCGGATCGCAGGCGGGGGGCGACGGCAACGTCTTCTCGACAAACGCGACCATCGATCAGAACGACTGGGGACTCGTGTCGGTCAGCACGAATCAGGTCTACGGGTTCCGGCGCAAAGCGAACGGCAGCGGCATCGACGCCTCGTCCTATAACGTTGCGGCCAACACCTGGTCGGCGATGTCTCCTGCGCCGCCGGCGTTAGGCACCGGCCAGTCCTTCAAGGCCGGCGCGGGCCTGTTCGGCGCAACAGATGGCACGAGCGTCTGGGTATGCGTGATCAGTACCGACATCGCCAACTCGATTCTCTGCTCCAGGTTCGACGGTACAGCATGGACGCCGTGGTCGATCGTGGCCGGAACCGAGATCGGCAGTCAAAACCGCAACTACATTTCAGGATCCCCGCAGGTCGGCAATAGCGAGATCGGTTTGATCTGGACGGAAGGCACGTCGCTCTTCGACGTCGTCGCCACTTCATTTGCCGCGACTCCCGATGTCAAGCCGCCCACGGTGACGCTCACGACGCCTGCGGACGGCGCGACGGTTACGGGGACGATCCCGATTTCTGCCACGGCATCGGACAACGTTGGCGTCGCCGGTGTGCAGTTCCGGCTGGACGGACTGGATCTGGCCGTCGAGGTCACCGTGCCGCCGTAAACGATGGCGTGGAACACGGCGGCGGGCGCAAACGGCACGCACATACTGACCGCGATCGCCCGCGACGAGGCCGGCAACACGGCGAGCGCATCGGCAGTCTCCGTGACGGTTGCGAACGTCCAGACGCCGATCGTCACGTGGCCGGCGCCGCAGAAGATCGTCGCGGGGACGGCGCTCGACTCGACACAATTGAACGCGGCGGCGAATACACCTGGCACGTTCGCTTACAGTCCGCCGCCAGGCACCGTGCTGCCAAGCGGCCTGGTGCAGACGCTGTCGGTGCTGTTCACGCCGACGGACACGGCGGCGTTCACGACGGCGACTGCGAGTGTCACGATCGACGTCGTTAACATCGTCCCAAACACCGTTGGTCTTACACAGACTGCGGCGACTGCGTCGATCGTTGCCGCGGGCCTGACGCTAGGGACCGTCACGCAGGCCCCGAGCGCAACGGTTCCGCCGGGCTCCGTCAGCAGTCAGAGTCCATCGGGAGGCTCCGAGGTCGCGGCAAATGCAGCGGTGAATCTCGTCGTCTCATCGGGACCGGCTCCAGTTCTCGTGCCAGACGTCGTGGGCCTCACGCAGAACGCGGCGACGACCGCGATCACGAATGCCGGTCTCACGCTCGGTGCCGTAGCGACGGCGACGAGCGCGACGGTCCCGGCCGGATCGGTCATCAGTCAAAGTCCCGCGGCAGCCACGCAGGTCGCGAGCAGTAGTGCCGTTTCGCTGGTCGTGTCATCGGGTCCGCCGCAGGTCGCGGTGCCGAACGTCGTCGGTCTCACACAGACCGCGGCGAGCAGCGCGATCTCGGGCGCCGGTCTCAAGATGGGCGCGTTGACGCCGGCATCGAGCACGACGGTACCCTCTGGATCCGTCATCAGCCAGACGCCCGCGGCCGGCACACAGGTGGCGAGCGGCACAGTGGTCGCGCTCGTCGTGTCGTCAGGCCCGCTGAAGGTTGCAGTGCCGAACGTTGTCGGTTTCACGCAGGCCGCCGCGACCACGGCGATCACGGATTCGGGACTGATCGTCGGAACAATGACGACTTCGTCGAGCGCGACAGTGGCGGCGGGACTTGTCATCAGTCAGAGTCCCGCGGCAGCTACGCAGGTCGCGAGCGGTAGCGCCATTTCGCTCGTCGTGTCATCGGGAGCACCGCAGGTCGCCGTGCCCAGCGTCGTCGGCCTCACACAGGCCGCGGCGACGACGGCGATCACGAACGCGGGTCTCGTCGTCGGGGCGGTGACGACCGCGTCGAGCGCGACGGTGCCGCCGGGATCGATCATCAGTCAGAACCCGGTCGCGGGGACCGCGATATTGGTGACGAGCCCCGTCAATCTCGTTGTCTCGTCCGGCCCTGTGGTCGCTCCCACAGCCGGGGCTGGAGCCATTGGGATCAAATTCCTCGGAAGCAGCGGAACGCCGATGGGTGCCGCGGAGAGGGCCGGCGTCATCGAGAAGCCGAACTGGAATAATGCGACCGGCGCGGTGAGCAGCACCGCCATGCCGCTCCTGGACGAATCGGGCGCCTCGACGAGCGCGGCCGTCATGTGGACGGCGAACAACGGTTGGATGTCACCCATCGCCGATCAGCCCGGAAACGCACGGCTGATGAAAGGGTATCTGGACACCAGCAGCACGTCGACGACCATGGTCACAGTAACTGGCCTGGCGCCGAGGTCCTACGATGTCTACCTCTATGCCGACGGTGACAACCGCATCTATGATCGCTCGGCCGCTTACACCATCAGCGGCGCTGGCATCACCACAACGTCTATCAATCTGACGGATCCGGCGAACAGCAATTTCGGAACCACGTTCACGCGCGCCAACGATTCGAATGGCAACTACGTGATGTTCAGCATTACTGCGACGGGCTTTACGCTCAGCACCACGCCGACCGCGGCATCTACGGCTACGCGTCGCGCACCTGTCAACGGCATCCAGATTGTGCCTACGGCCCCACCGGCCCCACCGGCCCCACCGGCCCCGCCGGCCCCGCCGGCCCCGCCGGCCCCGCCGGCACCCGTGCTATCAAGCATTGGCGTCAAGTTCGTCGGAACCAGCGCGGCGACCATGGCTGCCGACGAGAGCGCCGGCGTCGTGCCGAAGACGCACTGGAACAACGCGGCAGGAGGCGCGCGCAGCACGCCGCTTGCGCTCGTCGACGATGCCGGCGCAACGACGACTGCGAGCGTCACGTGGACGGCGAACAACGGCTGGATGACACCGATCGCGGATCAGGCCGGAAACGCGCGGCTGATGAAGGGATACCTGGATACGAGCAGCACCAGCGTCACAACGGTGACCGTCGCAGGATTGCCGCCGGGCGCCTACGATGTCTACGTGTATGCCGACGGCGACAACCGCGTGTACACGCGAACCGCCGCCTACCGGATCATCGGAACCGGTGTCACGACGACGACGATGAACCTGACGGATCCAGCGAACACGAACTTTTCAGGGGCCTTCACGCAGGCGACAGACACCGCCGGCATCGGCAACTATGTGAAGTTCACCATCAACAGCGACGGGTTCACACTGACGGCAACGCCGGGCACGAGCACGAACACAGGCCTGCGCGCGCCGATCAACGCGATTCAGATCGTCAGCGTGTCTCGCTGACACCGCAGGCTCGTTCATCAGCCTATTAAAGTGAAACGGCGATGCCGGTATTATCAGGGTCGCCGTTTCAGATAGACCGTACCGTCACCCGTCTCGACACTCTGCCCCGCCGATAAAGTACGGGTGGCCCTGCCTTCAGCTATCATTCACGACGATCTGCCGTAAATGGTCGGCGACATGCGAAGCATTTTAGTGGTCGACGCAAGATTTTTCGGCCAGGCGGACACGCGTTCAAGACTGGAGAGCTGCCGATGAATCGTCGGAGGTTTTTGACTACTGCCGGAGCCGCCGTCGCTGCCGCCGCACTTCCCGACGCCCGTACGCGGCAGGGGCCTCCAGGAAGAGCCCCTCGCATGGGCTCGGGGCAGGCGCGTTTCCGAACGGGCCTGGTCGCTTACTCGTACCGACAGGCGCTCGAAGCCAAGACGATGACGTATGAAGATCTGATACGCATCGCGGTCGAGACGGGCACGGACGGCATCGACATGACGGTGTACTGGTTGCCCAGCACGTCGGATGATTACCTGTTGCCGTTGCGCCGTCTCGCGTATGGGAATCGCGTCGAGATTTACAGCATCGGAACTCGCGTTCGGCTGGCGCAGCCCACCGCAGAACTGCGGGAACAACAGCTGATCGAGCTGCGCAAATGGCTGGATGTCGCGCAGAAGGTCGGCGCGACGCATGTGCGCGTGTTCGGGGGCGCGAAGCCGGAGGGGGCCACGCTCGACCAGGCGATCGGGTTTGCGGCCGAGACGCTGAAACGTGGCGCCGAGGCCGCCGGCGCTCGCGGATTGATCCTGGGTCTGGAGGACGATGGCGGCATCACTGATTTCGCCAAGGAGACGATTGAAATCGTCAAACGCGCCGACTCGCCGTGGGCAGGAATGAACCTCGACATCGGAAACTTCCGGCCGCCGGCTGTGTACGATCAGATCGAAATGTCGATTCCCTATGCGGTCAGCACACACGTGAAAACCGAGGTGGCGCTCGACGATGGCAAGACACGCGCGCCGTTTGATCTGGACCGCGTGTTCAAGATGTTCGCGGCGCACGGCTTTCGTGGCTATATGGGGCTCGAGTACGAGGCATCGGGTGATCCGGCAACTGCGGTCCCGGACTATCTGCGCCGCCTGAAGGAATTGGCACTCAAGTACTCCGGTTGATGGAACTACAGCCTCAATCCATCTCGGCACACTGCTGGAATTCTTTTCGCCAAGAGGCACGGACGATGTCACGATGGCGACGGCAAATGCGATGATCTGCTGGGCGTCCGGCGTATTGGCGCGGTCTGCTTGAAATAGCGCTCGACAAAAGTGAGAAAGGTCGACCGGTTCGGGCCATCGGTGTGACCGCCGGCGTGCTGACGGAGCGCGACGTCTCCATCCGTCAGTGCGATCTCGATTGGCGGAAACTCGGTCGTGCCGAGATCCCTCTTCCCGAGCAGCAGGTACACTGGCCCGGCTCCGACCGCGGCGAGAAAGCTTCCTTTGGCATCCACCCAGGCGTCGTTAATGGATGCGGCAACGACGATGCCGGCCTCGTTGGAACGCGTCGCAATCGTTCCATCAGGATTCGTGTCTGGCCCCTTGCCCGCGCTGATGAAGACCGGTCGCGGGGCGCAGAGCGCGATCAGCTCGTGAGAATCCACCCGGCAGTGTGTCCCAGCGTCCGGCGTACTTGAGATAGTTGCCCGCCATCCAGTGATATTCGCTCGCGGCCACGATGTTCTCGATCGTCTCGCCGTACTTGCGGCGGTGCAGCTTCGCGCCGCTCTGCCCCGATGAGCTGACGCAGGCGATCGCGAACGTCGATCGAACGCCATCGTCACCAGCGTCGCCTTGCCCCAGCGTGAGTGCCCCTTCGAGACCGACGCGCTTCGCGTCGACCGCTTTGTCGGTTTCGAAGTAGTCGAGCGCGCGGCCCGCGCCCCACGCGAGCGCGACGAGCGACCCCCAGTCGTCCAGCTTTCTCGGCTGTCCCTTGTTGAACTGCGAGGTCATCGTGGAGGCAGACTGCGGACCTACATCCTCGCGATCGCGGGACCCGCGATCTTCGTGGCGAGCCTGATCCTTACCGACCACGTGACCGGCTTGGGCCGATTCATATCATCACGCCCGCTGGCGGTAACAGTTTCACTCGTTCTGATCGTCAACGGCGCTCTCGGAATGTTCCTGACACTCGGCGAGGAGTACGGCTGGCGAGGCTATCTTTTGCCGCACCTGCTTCCGCTCGGCGAGGTGAGAGCAACGCTCACGCTTGCTGCCATCTGGGCGGTCTGGCGCTCATGGTACTCTGGTCCAATTTAGATCGTGCGTCGCTTGGACTTGCCGTTCGCGCGTCGCGTCTTCATCCACTTATCGCGGAACGATTTCGATCGCGACCATGTTCCATGAGTCGCTTGACGGTGCCGTGTCATAGATTGTGGCGACCGATCCGCCATTCGTGACTGGCGCGACGAACGCCTGCACCCAGAAAGTCTTGTTCGAGCCCTTGTCGATCCACTGATGCACGATCGCCTCGTCGGACGCAAGCGTTCGGCCGATTGACCGATCCGGATCGACGCCCACGCCGTAAATCAATGAGCCAGCCTGCGTCGTGATCAACGACACCATCGGCAGTGTGCGATGGCCGCTGGCGGGCACAGCGTCGCCGATTCCGCCCGCACCTCTGAACGCCACTATCGTCAACGACTGATGGAACGTCGTGCTGCTCTGGGTCGCGGAGACAACGGCATTGACCAGCGGGCCGGGCGCGGTCGCCGTCCAGATTTCCGCCGTGCCGAACTGGGCGTTCGCACGCCTGACCAGCGCCCACGCGAGTCCGCCGCCCGAGATATTCACCGTCTGCCTGGTCGACCCGTTCGGTCCGTCCGAGGACGCAAACGCGACGAGCAGTTCGCCGGCGCTGCCGGTGCTGAACGCCGGCGTGCTGATCGCGCCGTTACCGTCGACCGAGACGATGACGTCAACCTGTGGCGTCCCCAGGGCCTGCCCGGCGGAGAGGACGAGGTTCACCGCACCGCCGGCCGCCAGCGTCGCACCGGCGCTCGGTGTCTGACTGATCACGGATCCCGCCGGCACGGTCGTGCTCGGCGCGCTCGAGACAGTACCTACGGAAAGACCGGCGCTCGTGATCAACGTGCTCGCCGTGCTCTGCGTGAGGCCTACGACATTTGGCACGACGACGGTGATCTCGGGCGGAGCGGACGCCACGACGAGCGCGACGGCGCTGCTGGTCGCGACCTGTGTGCCCGCCGCTGGAGTTTGACTGATGACGGACCCCGGCGGCACGGTCGTGCTCAGCTCGGTGGTGACAGCACCCACCGTGAGTCCCGCATTCGCGATCGCGGTCGATGCCGCGGCCTGCGTGAGGCCGACGACGTTCGGGACGGTGATCTGCGGCGGCCCGGACGACACGAGGAGCGCGACGGCGCTGCCGTTCGCGACCTGCGTACCTGCCGCGGGCGTCTGACTGATCACAGAGCCTGACGGCGTGATCGTGCTCGAAACGGTCGTGACCGTACCCAGCGTCAGACCGGCGCCCGTGATCGCACTGCTCGCACCGGTCTGCGTCAGACCCACAACGTTGGGCACCGCAACCTGCGGCGGTCCGGACGAGACGACGAGCGAAACCGCGCTGCCGCTCGCAACCTGCGTCGCTGCCGCGGGTGTCTGACTGATAACGGACCCGGATGGAACAGTCGTGCTCGACGTGGTTGTCACCGTGCCGACGACGAGTCCCGCATTCGCGATCGCGGTCGTCGCCGCAACCTGCGTCAGACCCAGAACGTTGGGCACCGCAACCTGCGGCGGTCCGGACGAGACGACGAGCGAAACCGCGCTGCCGCTCGCAACCTGCGTCGCTGCCGCGGGCGTCTGACTGATGACGGATCCGGACGGCATCGTGGTGCTCGACACGGTCGTGACCGTACCCAGCGTCAGACTGGCGCTCGTGATCGCACTGCTCGCACCGGTTTGCGTAAGACCCACAACGTTGGGCACCGCAACCTGCGGCGGTCCGGACGAGACCACGAGCGAAACCGCGCTGCCGCTCGCGACCTGCGTCGCTGCCGCGGGACTTTGACTGATGATGGATCCGGACGGAACAGTCATGCTCGACGCTGTGGTTACCGTGCCGACAACGAGTCCCGCATTCGTGATCGCGGTCGTCGCCGCAGCCTGCGTAAGGCCCACAACGTTCGGCACCGCAACCTGCGGCGGTCCGGACGAGACGACGAGCGAAACCGCGCTGCCGCTCGCCACTTGTGTGAATGCCGCGGGCGTCTGACTGATGACAATTCCCGATGGCACGATCGCGCTCGAGGCAGTCGTCACGTCACCGGCCGTGAATCCCGCGTCAGTTAGCGCCGTCGATGCCGCGGGCTGCGTGAGACCGACGAGGTTCGGGACCGTCGGCTTCGGCAACGCCGTTCCGACCAGAATTTCCACGAGCGCAAGATTCCAGCGATCGCTCGTAGGCCCGATATCGTTGATCGTGACTGCGGTTCCAGCATCCGCCACTGGCGCGGCAAGTGACTGCACCCAGAAAGTGTAGGCAGCCGCCGCGTCGGTCCACTGGTGCACCATCAACTGGTTCGGGCCCAGCATGCGCGCCGCCGCGCGGGCGGAATCGTCGGCCACGCCGTAAACAAGAGAGCCGGCCCCGGTCGTCGTGAGCGAACCGGTTGTCGCGCCGAACATCGCGCTGGCTCCGCCGGTGGCGCCCGTACCGCCGGCGCCCTGGAACGAAACGACCGTCAGCGATTGATGGAAGCCGCCCACGAGGCTTTGCGCTGAGGTTACCGTGGCATTCACCAGCGGTAATGGCGCGTAGGCTTTCCAGATCTCCGCGGTCCCGAACTGTGTGTTGACACGATTGACGAGCGTCCAGGTGAGCCCGGCGCCTGAAATGGCGAGCGTCTGCTTCGCCGACACGCTCGTCGGACCACCCGAAGACGCGAAGAGAACAAGCAGCTCGTTTGGCGCTTTCGTGCTGAACACCGGAGTCGTCAGGGTGCCGGCGGTCCCATCGGCGGAGATCGTGTTGTCAATCGTGAGCGCGGCAGCCGTCGGCGCTCCTGACGAGACGAGCAGTGCGACGGCACTTCCGCCGGCGACGGGAGTGCCCGCCACCGGGCTCTGTTCAATAACGGATCCTGAGGGTACGACCGTGCTCGACGCGGTTGTCACGGCGCCAACTGTCAGGCCCGCATTCGTGATTGCTGTGGACGCGGCGGCCTGCGTGAGACCGACAGTGTTCGGCACTGCGATCTGCGGCGGGCCGGACGATACGACGAGGGCGACGGCGCTGCCGATCACTGACTGATGACGGATCCAGCCGGCACGATTGTGCTCGACACGCTCGTGATGGCGCTGACTGTGAGGCCCGCATTCGCGATCGCTGTCGATGCCGCCGCCTGTGTCAGACCGACGACATTGGGCACGACGACCTGCGGAGGTCCAGACGAGACAACCAGATTGACGGCGCTCGTCAACAGGATCTGCGTCCCGGCGGTCGGTGCCTCACTGATGACAATCCCCGACGGCACCGTCGTGCTCGACGCGTTCGTGACGGTCACGAGCGTAAGACCGGCGCTCAGGAGCGCACTCGTCGCCGCAGACTGCGTGAGGCCGACGACGTTTGGCACCGCGACCTGCGGCGATCCGGACGACACGACGAGCGCGACGGCGCTGCCGCTCGCGACCTGTGTGGCTGCCGCGGGCGTCTGACTGATCACGGATCCCGACGGCACCGTCGGGCTCGACGCCGCCGTCACCGTACCAAGCGTAAGGCCGGCGCTCGTGATTGCGCTGGTCGCCGCGGCCTGCGTGAGACCGACAACGTTCGGCACCGCGTTCTGCTGCGCTCCGGACGAGACGACGAGCGCGACGTCGCTGCCGCCCGCGACCTGCATGCCCGCGGCGGGCGTCTGACTGATCACGGATCCCGACGGCACCGTCGTGCTCGACGCGGTCGTAACGGCGCCCAGCGTAAGACCGGCGCTCGTGATCGTGCTGGTCGCCGCAGCCTGTGTGAGACCGACGACGTTCGGGACCGCGACCTTCAGCGGTCCTGATGACACGACGAGCGCCACCGCGGTGCCGCTCGCGACCTGCGTGCCGGCCGCAGGTGTCTGGCTGATGATGGATCCCGACGGCACCGTCGTACTCGATGCCGTCGTGACGGCACCGACCTTGAGACCGGCGCCAGAGATCGCACTGGTTGCCGCGGTCTGCGTGAGGCCGACGACGTTCGGCACCGCAACCTGCGATGGTCCGGACGAGACAACCAGCGCGACGGCACTGCCGCTCGCGACCTGCGTGCCTGCCGCCGGTGTCTGACTGATGACAGATCCCGACGGCACCGTCGTGCTCGACGCGGTGGTCACGGTGCCAACCGTGAGTCCCGCGTTCGCGATCGCCGTCGATGCCGCCGCCTGCGTCAGGCCTACGACATTCGGTACTACCGCTGGAGGTCCTGACGAGACCACGAGATCAACAGCCGAAACAGCCGCCACCTCCGTGCCGCCCGAAGGACTCTGGCTGATGACCGATCCCGCGGATATTGTGGTGCTTGATGCGGTGCTCACCGTTCCGACTGTCAGGCCGGCGGCGCCGATCGCGGCAGCGGCTCCCGCCTGTGCAAGGCCGACCACATTGGGCACAATGTTGACGACGTCGATTGTCACGCTCGCGGTGGCGATCGTGAACTTCGTCGTGTCCGCAGGCGTGAACGTCATCGACAGTGTCTGCGCCAGCCCGCTTGGCAAAACGGTGCCGGCCGGCGGAGTGTAGACGAACGTTCCCGGCGTATTGGCTGCCGCGTTCAACTGCGCGGCGCCGAGCGGCGTGCCGAACGCGATCTTGGCGGGCGGCGCCCACGTGATGATCGGCGTTGTCAGGTTCGTCACCGTCACTATCACCGGCGCGGAGCTCGCAATGCTGCCGGCGCTGTCGCGGGCGATCGCTGTCAAAGAATGAGTGCTATTGGTACTCGTGGCGGTGTTCCAGACCATCGAGTACGGCGCGCGGGTGACTTCAGGGCCGAGATTCGCACCGTCCAACTGGAACTGGACGCCCGCGACGCCGAGAGCGGCGGAGGCGATTGCGGAGATCGACGTCTGGCCCGAAACCGTCGCTCCATTCGCCGGTGTAGCCACCGACACCGCAGGCGGCGGCGCATCGGCTGTGACCAACGACGTCGTCACGACGTCGTACAGCGACGTGCCCTCCGTCCAGATCAGGCCGACCTGGTTGTTGCCAACCTTCGGGGATCCCGAAATGTAGTTGCGGCTCTGAATGCCGACGTCGGTGCCCTGGACAGCGGCCCACGCCGTCCACGCTGTGCCATCGAACTTGGAATAAAGAATGGAGTTAGCCAGGTCCGTGTTGACGATGAACACCCACAGGCTTATGCCGTCGGTTGCGCCAAACAGTCCGGCGCCCGCCTTGAACGACTGGCCCGCGCCAAGAAGCGGCGGCGCGGGTGACATGGTCGAAAAGCTGTTGGCGGCGACGTTATAGGTCGCGGCGTCGATCCCGTTTCCCGTGGCTTTGCGCCTGAAGGCGTAGATCTGCGTCGTGCTGACCGGGACGAGCGCCCAGTCGTTCTGATCGATGACCGCGTTCGACGAGAAGACGTTTCCGTCGCCTCCCAACTGCGATCCGATCACGATGCTGCTCCATGTGCCTCCGGCGTTCGATCGCTTGTAGCGAAGGTTCGTCTGATTGGGCTCGACATTCTGGCCGTTGTCGTACACCGCGAGCATCACGTCGTTCGCCAGCGGCGCAAACGATACGGCGTTGTTCTGATTCAGCATCGATCCGTCGATCACGGCGGGGACGGAGAACCCGCTCGCCCACGTGCTGCCAGTGTCGGCGTTATTCGACTTGCGTGCGTTCGCATCCACTTCCTGCTGGAGAATCGGACCGCCCGTGTGGATGAACTTTCCGCTGGACACGCCGATGGTGTTGCCGCGGGGCAGCGTCCACGTCGCCGCCGGCTCGTCGAAGTAATTCCAGGACGCCCAGACGATCGATGTGTCGGTCACGACAGCGCGGATGTGCCCCGTCCGGCCGTCCTGTCCGTCGAAGGCCATGCTGATGTCCGCATGGATGACGTCGACGGGACTGTTGTTCAGATACGCGATTCCGAGCGCGCGGCCGCCGCCCAGGAAGCCGTCGGGGCCGGCGGCCGCGGCGGGCGGGCTGTCTGCCCCCGGGGTCCACGTCGCCGTCGCGAGATCCGGACCCGACGAGCGAAATGACTTGACGATGTGGTTCGATCCGCCATCGGAATCGGCCGTAGAGGTCAGCGTAAACAGCCACCACACACGCGAATTGGCCGCGTAAACAAGGTGCGACTGCGCCGAATGTCCTGTCGCATCGTCGAAGCTCCCGGCGATCTGACTTCCAATCGTTATCGGAAGACGGGCGCTCGACTGCGCAGCGATCGGCGATGTGGCCGCTCGCAAGGCCATGGTCCGTGCCGAAAGCTCCCCAAGCGGATTTCGATGGTCGGCGGCCCCTGCCGAACTGCCCATGAACGGCGATTTCCATGCCGAGATCACGGGTGGAGTGACGACGAACATCGCTGCCGCCAATGCGAGTCCGAGGATGAGAAGTCTCCTCACGAGAGCCCTCGCCGCTGTCTCCGACCTCTTGAACGCACGGCTTGCCATACCCTGAGGACTGCAAGCCAGTCGCCTGACAGGTTCAGGGAGAATCAACGATTAGTCACCTCGCAAGAGGAATTCTGTCTCCCGCTCGCGGTGAACGACGACCAAGCTTGGTACTGAAGTACCGCAGGTGACGGCCGCGAAAGACCCACCGTTCGATATGTCACGCAGCCATGCGAATCGGCGGGTCGCGGGTCACATTTCGGGCGAACCCCGCGCATCCGGCAGGCGCAGGGATGGCGGAGAATCGAGAGGTTCGAGCTTCTCCTTGACAGCTTAGGAAAGCGGCCGTAGCATTCTCCTAACTGGCATAGGAGAGCCGAGTGGCACCGCAGGCTGATCTCTTACCGGGCACGCTGGATCTGCTGATCTTGAAGGCGGTTTCGCTCGGGCCGCAACATGGTTATGGCGTGTTGCTTCGCATCGAGCAAATCTCCGGCGGCGCACTGGCCATCGAGCAGGGCGCGCTCTATCCAGCCCTGTATCGCCTGGAACACCAGGGATTGCTCGATACGGACTGGGGCGCTTCCGACAACAACCGCAGGGCCAAGTTCTACCGGCTCACTGCCGCCGGCCGAAAGCGGTTGAAGACCGAAAGCGAACGTTGGAATCGCACGGCTCTCGCGATCAACACGGCACTCCGCGCACACGAGGCGTAATGCCGCTGCTGGCCCGCATGCGTTCGTTCTGGCGCAACGCGCTCCACCGTTCCGAAATGGAGCGGGATATGTCGGACGAATTGCGGTTCCATCTTGCGCGGCGCGCCGAGGATCTGGTCGAGCGCCGCGGCCTCGCGCCAGAAGAAGCCATGCGGATCGCGCGACTCGAGTTCGGATCGGTGGAGAAGTACAAGGAAGAGGCTCGTCAGAGTCTGGGACTCAAGCTGCTGGACGAATTGCGCGCCGATCTGCGATATGGGCTTCGCGCCTTCGGCAAGAGCAAAGGCTTCACGGTGGCTGCCGTCGCAACGCTCGCGCTCGGCATCGGCGCGAACACGGCGATCTTCAGCGTGATGGATTCGGCCATGCTGCGGCTGCTTCCGGTTCAACGGCCACAGGAGCTCGCCGCCGTCCTTCTGCAAACGCCAGGGCAGCCCGCCGAGGACGGCTTCACGAATGCGCTTTGGGAAGCCATACGCGATCGGCAGGACGTGTTCTCCGGCGTTTTCGCCTGGAGCGCCCCCAAGCCGCTCGCCTTCGCCCGGGGCGGCGCGATGCGCGACGTGCAGGGATTGATGGTCAGTGGCGACTACTTCAACACGCTCGGCGTCACGCCGGCCGCCGGACGACTGATCGTCGCGGCCGACGACCGGCGCGGGTGCACACCTGTCGCCGTGCTCAGTTACGGCTTCTGGCAGGCGCACTTCGGGGGAGCGGACAGCGCCCTCGGCAGTACCGTCTCTCTGGAGCAGCAACCGTTCCAGGTGATTGGAGTCACCCCGCGGCATTTCTATGGCGTTAACGTCGGCAAGAATTTCGACGTCGCAATCCCACTCTGCGCGAGCGCACTCTTCGACACGAGGAACCTTGACAGCCGCTCGCGGTGGTGGCTGAGCATCATCGGTCGCGTGAAGGCTGGAGTTACACCCGAACAAATGAAGGCGCGGCTTGGAGTGCTTTCGCCTCACGTCATGATCGCCGCGCTGCCCGACTGGGATGCAGCCGGGCAGCAACGGTTCCTGGCGAGGAAACTGGATACCGCGCCGGCGGGAACCGGATCTTCCGATCTGCGCAGCGCCTTCCGGGAATCCCTGAACATTCTGATGGCCATCGTTGCGCTCGTGCTCTCGATCGCGTGCGCGAACATTGCCAGCCTGATGCTGGCGAGGGCCACCACCTCCGGGAAAGAGATTGCGATTCGCAAAGCCCTCGGTGCCTCGCGAAGCCGCCTGATTCGGCAACTGCTCACGGAATCCGCGCTGCTTTCGTCAGCGGGGGCCGCGCTCGGCCTGGTCTTCGCAAAATGGGGAAGCGCACTGCTGGTGCGAAAACTGTCAACTGGTCGAAATCCTCTCTTTCTCGATCTCTCCCTTGACGGCCGCGTCCTGGGATTCACCGTCATCATCACCATCGCGACGACAGTGCTGATTGGCCTGCTGCCGGCTCTCCGTTCGACGCGGATTGCGTTGATGGAAGCCATGAAGGCGAGGTCAGTCGCTGGAAGCGAGCAGCGGTCGCGCTTTCGCTTGGGAAAGTGGATTGTGGCGGGCCAAGTCGCGCTGTCACTCGTGCTGCTGATCGGCGGCGGCCTGCTGCTGCGCACGTTCGTGAAACTGTTGACGCTCGATCTTGGCTTCGATCGACACAACGTGCTGGTGGTGAGTGCGAAGCCGCCATGGTTTGCCGCTGACACAGCGAAGCTGCCGCCGGAGCAACGGCAGGCAGCCTACGACGAGATCGGGCAGCGGCTGCGCGCAATCCCGGGTGTGATTTCCGTGGCCCGCTCGTTTACCACGCCGATCGGCGACGACAACTGGTTCAGTGACATTCAAACGAATGTCGCGAACCCGCCCACCGGCGACGAGGCAACCACCTATTTCAACTTCGTGACGCCCGGATATTTCGCGACCATGCGCATGCCCCTCCTGGCGGGCCGGGACCTCGATGAACGCGATACAAACCATTCTTCGCTCGTCGCCGTCGTGAATGAGACCCTGGCGCGGAGGTTCTTCCCCGGCGTGAATGCATTAGGAAGGCTCTTCCGCTGGGGCGACAAGCGGAATCCGGTGGAGGTCGTCGGGATCGTGAAGGATTCGAAGTACGAGTCGGTGCGGCAAGTCCCGCCCCCCACGGTGTTCCTGCCAGCGACTCAGGTGCCGCCGCACGCGGCGGCGGAAGAATTTGCGGTGCGAACAGCGGTTCCGCCCGCCACCGTCATAGCCGCAGTTCGACAAGCGGTGACGGCGGTGAGTCGAGATATCCCCGTGAAGTTTCACACGGTCGCGGAGGAAGTCGACGACAACCTCGTTCAGGAGCGGCTGGTGGCAACGCTCTCTGGCTTCTTCGGACTGCTGGCGTTGCTGCTGGCCATGATCGGACTGTATGGCGTACTCAGCTATCTCGTGACGGAGCGGCAGGTCGAATTCGGCGTTCGCATGGCTCTGGGAGCGCAGCCCGCGTCGATTCTGCGGCTCGTGATGAGAGAGGTCGTCGTGGTGCTGGCCGCAGGGCTTGCGACCGGGCTCGCGGTCGCCTTCGCAAGCGTCACGCTGCTGGAACGGATGCTGTTCGGACTCGAGCCTCGCGACACGATGACGATGGTGACCTCGGTTTGTCTGCTTTCCACCATGGCCTTGCTGGCGGCGTACCTGCCCGCGCGCCGCGCCACGCGGATGAACCCGATGGCGGCGCTTCGGTCCGAATGAATCGTGCGGCCGCGATCACGAAAGGACTCTGCGCCCATTGTCAAAATAGCGGCTGCGCTCTTCAAAAGCGTCCAGCTTGCACCTGCCTGCAATTCGAACCATAGTGTTCGTTTCGAGCAAGACCAATTCGTCACGTTCTTGTTACGCAGCAACCAGGAGGTTTCGATGGCGAAAGCAGCGAAAGCCGTGCCCGAGGGTTATCACACCATCACGCCGCAGCTGACGTTGGACAACGCCGCGCAGACGATTGATTGGTACAAGAAAGCGCTCGGCGCCGAGGAACTGAGCCGAAGTGTGGGGCCCGACGGCAAGATCATGCACGCCGAGCTCAAGATCGGCAACTCACGCTTCATGATGAACGACGTCATGCACGGCGGGAAGGGACCCCAGGCTTTTGGGGGATCACCTGCGTCGTTGTGGCTCTTTGTGGAGAACAGCGATTCACTGTTCAATCGGGCCGTAGGCGCGGGCGCGAAGGTCCAGACGCCCCTGGCCGATCAGTTCTGGGGCGATCGGGCCGGCGCCGTCGCCGATCCGGCAGGCTACACGTGGTGGATAGCGACACGTAAGGAAGATCTCACGCCGGCGGAAATGCAGCAGCGCGCGGCGGAATTCTTCAAGCAGATGGCGCAGGGGGCGCCGCACTAATCTCCGGTGCGGTGCGGATGCTGACGCGCGTGCTCGCTTCATCGAGACCAACACCGCGTCAGCATCATTCGCGACGTCGGTCAGAAGCGGAATCCGGCGCTGACGTCGAATCGCCGAGCGGGCATGCGGTAGTACTGCGCATCGCCAAGCTCACTCTCTGAGACGGGCGCGCGCGCGTCGGTCAGGTTGCGGCCATCGACGCGCAGTTCCCACCGCTCGAAGCGGTAGCCGACACCGATATCCAGTGTTGTGAACGGCGACGCCGGTGCCGTGTTTCGCTTGTCCAGATACCGGTCGCCCGTATATTTCACGATGACATCGCCGACGAGGCCCGTCTCCTGGGCCACGATCAGACCCGCCGAAAACAGATGACGCGCGGACATCTCGAAGCGGTTGCCGGCGAGCTGTGTGTTCGCGCCGTCGAAGTCCTGAACGAAGTCGACGAACCTGCCATCGTGGAAACTGTATGCGACCCGCCCAACGATGCTGCGCGCCGCTCGCGCCTCCGCCGCGATCTCGAACCCCTGAAATCGCGTTGAGCCGCTGTTCTGAAGCGACGGCAGACCGCCGACGACTGTCGCGGCGACCAGGTTCTCGAAGTCCATGCGAAAGAGAGAGGCCTCCAGATCGACGCGCGCTTTCGCCGCGCGCAGTTTGATACCGCCGTCATAACTGCGGGCCGTCTCGGGCTCGAGGACACCCTCGTTTTCGGCCAACGAGAAGTCGAATGCCGCCGGCTTGAACGTGTCGCGATAGTTGGCAAACAGCCTGGCGTGATCCGGTCCGTGCTCCCAAATGCCGAAGATCGCGCCTACGCTGCCGGCGGGCCGCACGTGGCGTGCTCCTTCGCCCTCGCCACGCCGCTCCCATGTCCCGTTCAACCTCACGCCGGTTGATACGTGCACGCGCGTTGACGGTGTCCACTCGAGCTGCGCATAGCCACCGGAAAACAGCCGCCGGCTCTCCGAATCGAGATCCAGCCTCGCTCGCTCGGCCACCGGGTTCGCGACGGCCCCACTGAGCGGCACGGTGTACGTGAATGTCGCGCCCCTGCCCTCGCCGTTCCCGAAGACGAAGTCGCCGCCGGCGCTGAACTGAACCTTGGAAGCCACAGGCCAGATGACGTGAGCATCGGCGTAGAGATCGTTGATGTCGATGTTCTCTTTGAAACCGGTCGCGTTGCTGGATGTGTCCGAGACGTCGGTCAGGAACCCTCGAGACATGGTTTGCGCCGAGTGAGAGTACGAGGCGATTGTCGTCCAGCGAGCCTTCGTCCTCACGGCTCGCTCGGTGCCGAACGCGAGACTGATCCGCGTGTCGTCGAGAAATGCGCCCGCCGGGTTGTAATTCGCGTCGAGCGGCGTGGCGCTTGACAATGCACTGCCCGCGCGCACGTGAGGGCTCGCCGGGTCCTGAGTGAGCCAGTTGACGTCGGCGAACAGCCACATTTTCCGATCCTGAGATCGGCTGGCGCCGCGATAGTTCGCATGTCCTCGCGCAAACGAGGTTCGCTCGTCCCTGAACCCCTGGCGATCGAAATCTGCAGTCAATCGCGATTTCCAGCTGCCAAACGCCGGCATCGCGAGATCGAGCGCCACGCTGCCGCTCGCGAACGTGCCGCCGCGCGCCGACAGATAACTCCGCTCGGCGGCCGCGGGCTTGTGGACGACGTGGATCGCTCCGACAAACGACGTGGCACCGTAGGTCACCGGCGCCGCGCCGCGCAGCACCTCGATGCGTTCGACGTCACGCAAATTGAGCGTGGTGAGATCCGGATTGAACGCGCCGCCCCACGGGATGTCGTCGACCACCAGGAGAAACGCGTCGAACTCGCGAAGGCCCCAGAACTCCGGCACCGCTCCGGCGGGGCCGGCATCGCTGCCCGGCGCGATTTCGACGCCGGCGGCCACCGACAGCGCGTCGCGGAGATTCGTCGCGCCCATCGCGCGAAGCGTGTCGCCGTCGAGAACTTCGATCGACACAGGTACATCGTGCGGCGCCTCGGGCACGCGAGTCGCAACGACTTCGATCTGTTCATTGATCCCCAGCGGCGGCTGCGGAGGTGTACTCGGTGAGGTCTGCGCTGCCGCCCGCGCCGTCAGCGCGAGCGAGCTGGCGAGGACGAGTGCACGGATCACGATTGGGCCCGGCGTCATCATCTGCGCGGACCTCCCGCCGTGGATGCCGGCGTGAAGGACAGTGAATCGTAGCCAGCCACACTCGATACTACCAGTGCTAGTACGTTAGTACCCGCTCGAATCCGGAGCGTTCGTGGCGTGGTCTCCCAGGATCTGCACGATCTCCGGCCGCGTGAAAAAGGCGGCCCATCCGATCGCGTCGCTGTCGTGTTTGCTGTCGCGGATGTTCGGATTGGCGCCGGCTGCCAGGAGTACGCGCACGATCTCGGCCTGGCCAGGTCCAGCAGGAGCGAGATGATCTCCCGACCTTTACGCGGACTGCCGGCCGCCCTTGGCGGCGCAACAAGAATGGTAACGCCGCGGTCCGAGCAGCAAATACTCCCCTGCCGATTGCCGTGACGAAACCGCAGGAGCCGTGGCCGGAACTCCGCGGTCATTGCCCACGTTCTCGCGAAAAACACGGGAAAAGTTCACTTATCCCTTGACCGACCATTTTGGTCGGATATATCCTAAGGCACGTTCTGATTGGCTGGCGACGGGCACTCGTCGTGCTGCCGAGATGAAAATGCCCGTCTGGTGCGGAAACACCCGACGGGCCGTCGAACCTGGTCTGGCGAGACCTATCAACCGCTTGCGCGCTTGACGTGTCCGACGTCCGCCATTGTACGGACGGGCAGATGTCGGCGCAACTGCGTTTAGGAGTACTGCGCTTATGCGTCGGCTGCTCGTCATCTTCTTCGCATCGTTCCTTCTTGCATTCCCGGTTGCCACGGCGCATGCGGGGCAGCTGCAATCTGCGCTGCACGGAAAGATCCTCGACGCGAGCCGAAGCCCGCTTCCCGGTGCTCGAATCATGGCGGTCGCCGATCACGACGGTGCAACAGCATCGACGATCAGCGATCGCTCAGGCGACTTCACACTGCTCCTCGAGTCCGACCGCTACACGATCAAGATCTCGGCAGAGGGTTTTGTCGAGATCGTGCACCGGATCAACCTCGTCGGAGATTCGACTGAACGCCGCGAATTCGTGCTCCAGCTCGCAGGGGTCGGCGAAAGTGTCAGCGTCAGCGCGTCTGCGGACGCAGGCGCCACGATGATCAGCAGCGGCATGAAGATCGCGACACCATTACGCGACGTGCCACAGTCCATCACCATCGTCTCGCGAGAGCTCATCAAAGATCAGTTGATGATGGGCGTCGGGGACACGGTGCGGTACGTCCCCGGGATCACGTATCACCAGGGGGAAAACAACCGCGACCAGGTCGTGATTCGCGGCAACAGTTCGTCGGCCGATTTCTTCGTCGACGGCGTCCGGGATGACGTGCAGTACTACCGTGATCTCTACAATCTCGATCGCTTGGAGGCGCTGAAGGGGCCGAACGCGATGATCTTTGGACGCGGCGGCGGCGGCGGAGTGATCAACCGGGTGATCAAGCAGCCGACATTTCAGCCGCTGCGGGAATTCACCGTGCAAGGCGGTGAGTACGGCAACAAGCGTGTCGCCGCGGACGTCGGCCAGCCGCTCTCTCGTGCGGTTGCCATACGACTGAATGGCATGTTCGAGGATTCAGGGAGCTTCCGACAGGCGGTGAGCCTGCGGCGCGTAGGCGTCAACCCGACGCTGCTGTTCGTTCCAGACATTCGAACGAAGATCACCGTCGGCTACGAGTACCTGCGCGATACGCGCGTCGCGGATCGCGGAATCACCTCGTATCAAGGTAAGCCGGCGAGCGTCGGGATGTCCACCTTCTATGGCAACCCCTCGGACAGTTACGTGCGCGCCCAGGTCCATCTCGGGTCGGTCACCGTGGAGCGCCGGATCGGAGAGGTGAACGTCCGCAGCCACACGCTGATTGGAGGGTACGATCGCTCCTACCAGAATTACGTTCCCGGACCCGCGTCAGCGGACGGAACCCAGGTCACGGTGGCGGCATACAACAACGCCACCCAGCGCCTCAACGTATTCAACCAGACGGATGCGGTGTACGTTCTTTCCACGGGCCCGGTTCGCCACACACTGCTCGCAGGGGCGGAAATCGGACGGCAGGCGACCGTCAACTTCCGCAATTCGGGATTCTTCAACAATCAACAGGCGGCGATTCAACTACCGTTCGACAATCCGACCGTGACGGTTCCTGTTACGTTCCGGCAGAATGCGACCGACGCCGACAATCACGTCATTACGAATGTCGCAGCCGTACTTGCGCAGGACCGGCTCGAGCTCTCGCACCACGTGCAAGTCATCGGCGGAATCAGATTGGACCGCTTCGATTTGCGATACCACAACAATCGCAACGGCAACACGCTCGAGCGCGTTGACAACCTCGTGTCCCCGCGCATCGGCATGGTCGTCAAGCCGACGGGCCCCTTGTCGCTGTACGGCAGTTACGGCGTCTCGTATCTGCCCAGTTCGGGAGACCAGTTTTCTTCGCTCACGACAATCACGCAACAAGTCAGGCCTGAGAAATTCAACAATTATGAAGTGGGCCTCAAGCTGGACACGCGTGGCGGCTTGTCCATCACGGGTGCCGTGTACCGGCTGGATCGCATCAACACTCGCTCGATCGATCCGAACGATCCGACTCGCATCGTCCAGACGGGGAGTCAGCGGACGAATGGTTATGAACTGGGCGTGAACGGCCACGTCACGGCCGCATGGTCCGTCACCGGCGGATACGCGTATCAGAATGCGTTCGTGACGAGCGCCACCGCCTCCGCCCGGTCCGGCGCACAGGTGGGCCAGGTCCCCCGTCACACGTTCTCGCTGTGGAACAACTACCGCATCCATCCGAAGGTCGGAGTAGGCATGGGCGTCACATGCCGGTCGGACATGTTCGCTGCCATCGACAACACTGTGACGCTGCCGGCGTATACGCGTGCCGATGGGGCCGCGTACTTCACTCTTCGGAAGGGTGTGCGTGTGCAGGCGAATGTGGAGAATCTTCTGAACAAAAAATACTTCCTGAACGCCGACAGCAACACGAACATCTCGCCGGGGTTTCCGCGCACGCTGCGAGTGGCGTTGACCGCCGGGTTCTAGGCAGACTGCTGAAGAACGCAGCCTGAAGGTCAATGCCAGATGCCAATGCCAAATGGTGAATGATTTGGCGTCGACACTGGCTTTTCAACAATCTGCGGCGAGCGCCAGCGCCGCTTCGACATGGAACCGGCACATAATGAGCGGATGAGCACGCTCACTGCAGAACAGGCCAAACTCATTCTCGGTGCTGTCGGATTGCCGTCGCTCCAGGCCGAGCATCCGGTCACCCGGGGTGTCATCGCCGCGATTCCGCCGGACAAGATCGATTACCGGCCCGACGACATCGTCAAGAGCGCGATCGATCTCGCGTGGCACATCGTCACGGCTGAGAACCGGTTCCTCGAATCGGTGATCAACGGCGCGTTCGATCTCACGCCGGTGCCGCGCCCGGACACGATCCGGACCTCCGACGGCGTGAACCGGTGGTATTCAGAGCGCTTCGAGAAGAACGTCGCGCGACTGGCGCAGCTTCCGGGCGAGCAGCTGACGAAGATCATCAATTTCCGCGGAATCTTTCAGTTGCCAGCGGTGGTCTACGTTCAGATTGCGCTGAACCATTCGATTCATCATCGCGGGCAGCTCTCGATGTACTTGCGGCCCATGGGCGCGAAGGTGCCGTCGATCTACGGCGAGAGTTACGACGCGCGGATTGCACGCGAAGCGGCACAGGCGCCGCAGGTCTGACGCGGACGCAGAGCCTCGTACCCTACGGACTCTCACATCCGCACACGCTTTTCGAGAAACCGCCGCTCGGTGGAGTTCCGGGCGAGCGCGAGCGCGGCCGAGAAATGCGTCTGCGCTGTTTCGCGATGTCCACGACGGAGATAAACAAATTCGCTCATGGTCGTGGTCCTCTCTTGTGACCCTCGTCCTGGGGCCGGCATGCCTTCGTGGCCTTGGCGAAGGCGGGTGGCCGCAGTCGAGGTCAGTTCACGTGTCCGACACCTATTCGACGTTCGACCCCGGAGCGTCCGGACATCTTCTTTTGCGCCCTAGTTGCGGTGCTTAACCCTGTGGGCCCCTGGTGCCGTGGCTTGCGTTGCGATGGGCCGGCTCGTCATAATCCACGCCGTTCGAGCGGCATGGTGCCGCGCGCGAATTCTAGGAGCGTGTGTCGTGACACATCGATCGATTGCCTGCATGATCCCGCCGGCGCTGGTCCTCGCCGTCGCGATGTCCTCGGGAGCATCGGGCAAAGGCACAGAGACAACCAACCGGAACGGTGCTCATCTCCTCTCCGCCGGCGACGCGGACGGAGCAGCGGCCGCTGATGATGTGCAGCAGAAGGGACGGTACAAAAAGCAGGGAAGCAATTGTGAGTGGGATGCGAACGACACCGGACCCGACCAGTGCGCGCCGCTGACGAAGGGTCGCTTCAAAAAGACGGGCGACACCTGTTCGTGGGCTTTCAACGACACGGGCCCCGACCAGTGCCGGCCGCCGAAAGGACGCTGGGCGAAAGCCGGAAGCCGATGCGTGTGGCGCCCGAAGGACACGGGACCCGATCAATGCAATCCGAGGCAGCCGCGCTGACGCGATGAGCTTCGCGCACCTCACGTTGGCGACGCGCGACGTCGAGCAGACGGCATCGTTCTTCGAAAGGACGCTCGGCTATACCCGGCGCTCGGACCCTGGAAACTCTCCTCTCGAGGCAGTATGGCTGGACCTCGGACGCGGGCAGGAGATGCACGTGCTCTTTGTCGACAGGTTCCAGGTGTCGCCGTTTGAAAACGAGTTCGGCCGCCACGTCGCGGTGTTCTACCCGCTGCCACAGTTTTCCGCTCTCAAGCAGCGCCTGAGCGCCGAAGGTGCGGAACTGATCGAACCGATCCGGGCCACGCCGTTCGAGCGCTTCTTCTTCCGGGAGCCGGTGAACGGCTACGTCTTCGAGGTCATCGACGCGGAGCGCTCGATGCCGTCCGACAGGCGCTGATCGCGGCCGATGTTCGCCGCGATCACCCTTGGAGCGCGTTTCAAGATTGCCGGAGCGAGGCCGCCGTTTGTCTTTGAAACGCGTTCTCAGAAGCCTTTCGCCATCCACTTGGACCAGTAGAACGTCAGCGGCACCTTCCCGGTATTGACGATGCCGTGCGGCGTGTTGCCGGCGCAATACATGATCGCGCCGGGTCCGACCTCGGTCGTCTTGCCGCCGCATTCGATCTCGCCGGTGCCGGCGGCTATGATGAGGAACTCCTCCTCGGGATGCTGGTGGACCGGATGCGGGCTCGCGCCGGGATCGAGAACCGCCATGCCGGTGCACACTCCGCTCAATTGATCGGTCGGTCCGTTGTAGTGCACAAATACCGTGCACCCGTTTTGTGACTCCGGTTTGAGCACATCGATCTCGAGCACTCCCTCCGGCAGTTTTGCCGCGGTCGTTTCGACGCTGACGGCGCTGTCCTGTTTCGCAGCCATGCGGGGCATCGTCCGACATTCTCACGGCGCGGTCAAGGCACTGGCCGGCCGTCGCGCTTTCTTCGCGCCATTTCTTTCAGACGGCGGGCTACTCCTCTATCGGGCCCGGAACCTGGCAATCATGTCCTTGTGCGTAGTCCGGAGCGTCCAACGGGTTGGGCAGCGCGGGCGCCGGCTTCGTCGGATCGAGAACACCGATTCGTTTGTTCACCAGCAGGACCTGATAGGCCCAGGCCGGCAGCGGGCTGGATTTCAGCACGGTGCAGGCCTGGTTATTGAAGTGAAGATGTACGACGTGGAACGTACGTTTGAGCTTTCTGACCAGCTCCAGGAACCATCGATCGGCGCCGTGGATCTCCATTGCGAGCTGGTCGATTCGATCGAGCACCCGATCTGGCGTCGCCATCAGCGACGCCAGCTCCGCACCCTCTACGTCAATTTTCACGACGAGCGTTCTGCCTGCATCTCCGTTCTTCGATATCTGGCTCTTCAGCGTGTCGAAGATGCGTGATTCGATCATCGCTCGCCTGGGACCGATACACTCATCGTGGAATATGGACCGACCGCTCGGGCACGCCGCGGCAGGGGGACTGAAGCAATCATATTGGTGCACTGTCAGGCCGTAGGTTTGCGAGATCTCACATCCCCAGTCGTCGGTGGGCCCGATGCCGTACGAATACGCCGATTTGGCGCTGCCTAACAGGTTCTCGCACATCAAGTACCCGCCATCGTTGGGACTGCCAAACCGTCGCAGCGTGCAATTCTTCAGCGTAATGGGCCTAAGCTCCATCAACAGCTGCTGGCGAATCTGACGTGCCGTCAGGTTCGGGCGCAGCAGCGGCCGGGCGGCCAACGCGCCGGCCGCCACCACGAACAACGTCACAACGATCCAGCGGAGTCCTCCGGGCAGTCCACGCGGCCGCTGAGGAATCGTCATAGGTGGTACTCGCGGCGAATGAGCCTACTCGGCGACACCATTGTCGCGAAGGATCTTCCACACCTTCTCCGGCGTAATCGGGATGTCGATGTGGCGCACGCCCAGATGCGCGAGCGCGTCGACGACGACGGCATTGACGATCGCTGGTGGCGCGCCTTTCACTGAGAACCTGACCGGAACCGTCGGGCACCCCGCTGGCGTCCACGAGCAGGTGCGCATCACGTCGAGGGCGGTGGCGCGGACGTCGGCTTCGAGGCAGCCGCCGCTCACGCCCCCGAGCGTGCTGCCATCATCTTCTAGAAGGAATTTCGCGCCGGGACGGCGATACGGGGAGCCGGTGATTCGAACGGCCGTAGCGAGAACCGCGTGGCGTCCAGCCGCGGCGAGGCCGCCGACACGGGCGACGATCTCCCTAGTCTCCTTGCGATGTTTCATTGGACTGTGGGTGGGTGCGTGTTTGCCGCCTACTGTATTCGCTTGGCGGGAGGCCGCGCAAGCGCGAGGCGATTCGGCCGAGGTTTCAAGCCGCGACGTTTTCAGCCATGATTGATATCGGTTCGAAATCTGCGTGGAACCTCACGACGTATGCAACAACAGCCGCAGCAGCCGACGCCAATCACCGACGAGGAAATCATCGACCTTGCGCGCGCGTACGACGGCACGTCTCCAGCGCGACGGAAGAATACGGAAGACTACCTCCGTGACGGAACGTATTACACGAACGGGTACGTGCGATTGCGCATGAGGGGTCTGACGCATGAACAGGCACGCGAGATCTTTCTGAGCACTGCCGAACGCGATGCGTACTACGACCTGGACATCAGCGCGCCCGGATTGCCCTGGGTGGGAGACGATGAGATCATCGACGTGTCGGCCAGATTCATCTCGCGGTATCGGGCGATCGGACGATTCCAGCGACAGAATCGGCAGGATAACTATCGCGACCTGACGTTTTATTTCCGCAACTATCTGGAATATCGGCGGCGCGGATTCGACCACGAGCGCGCGATGCGTCAGATGGAACGGGACATGAACGCGGAAGCAGGCCTGCCCGATCCGTATCCAGTGCTGGTTGAGCCGATGACCGCGTTGACTGCGGCCGGACGTATCTTTCTGCGCGAGGGTCAACCCCACCGCGTGAAGGGCGCGTCCGCCTTCCCATTGCTCGACCGATTCGCCAACACAGGCGATGTGTCCGCGTATGTGGGCACGTATCGAGACAAGGGCTACAACATGTTCCGCGTGTGGCCGTACGTGCCCAACCCGCCGTGGGACCCCGGATGGAATCCGCCGCCCAACGACGTGATTATCGCGTTCGTACAACACGTGAGAGATGAAGGCTTCACGGTGGAGATCACGCTGCTGACCGATGACGATCCGTCACGCATTCCGTGGGCACGCAGGCTGGTGGAAGATTTTGGGGCCGCCCGGCCAGAGAACCTCCTCATTGAAATCGGAAACGAGCCGCTCACGCATAAAAACATCAGGGTCGAGGAATTGAAAGACGTGTGCGAGCGCTCGGGTTTTCTGTACTCGAGCGGGATCTATGAAGACAGCGCGCGCACGTTCGGCCGATACGGCACGCATCATTCGCTCCGCGACACCGAATGGCCTCGCAGGACTCATGATGCTCTGGAGTTCTACAACGGCGGCGGGCCTAACGCGCCATCGGACCCGGCGCACAGGATGCCGTGGGTGCTCGATGAGCCGATCAGGCCCGACGAAGCAAGGGGGAACATCGAGGACAAGAGGCGCGACTTCTACGCGTATGGCGCTGGCGCGTCGATCATGGCCGCCGGAGCGACATTTCACTCGACCAGCGGAAAGTTCGCGGCCGTGCCGGAGGGCGAGGACGGCATCTGCGCCGATGCATTCGGACGCGGTCTGAATGTGTTTCCGCCTGATGCGCCGAACGGCGCGTACGAGCGGATCGTTGAAGACACTCTGCGGACGTACGCGGTTGGGCCATACATGGTGCGCATCCGCCCGCAAAGTCCCCAACCACCTCGAAGCGGATTCCGTCCGCTCGACGAGTTCGCGATTTGCTTCGTTCGCGGGTAACGGCCGGCTGAAGCCGGCCACCACAAGCGAGCTAAGCTAGCGCCGTGGCGCGCGCGTCAGACCGGCGCGTTCCATCGCCGAGGGGATTTCGGCGTTCTGCATGAACCAGCGCCACACACGACCCGTGCGGAGATTTTCCGCACTGAGGAGAGTGATACCGAGATCGATTCCGATGACATCCTGGTTCACCCATCCGTCGGTAGGATGGAACGCATCAGCGAAACCGTAGCGTCCGTAAATACGATCTCCGAAGCGGCGGCGCATCTCGCGAAGGGCAGGGACGGTGATGTCCGGGGCGAGCATCAGCGAGCCGGCGGCGGCGCACGGCACCACGCTGCCGTCGATCGCCGCGTGACGCGGCGGTCCGCCCCAGGCCACGTAGCCCTTGCGGCTGTCCGACGCGGTGATGCCCCACACGTTGTCGGTGTAACCGGGGAACTCGCGCGCCAGGCGAAGACAGAACGCCTTGTGCACGCGCGTGGCCGTCACGGAGTTCTCCCACCAGTCGGTCCGCGGCGATTCGCGCTCGCGCCATCCGCGGAAGTCCACCCACGCATGCGAGTACTGATGCACGAACAGCGGATCGGGGCCGCCGACGTACGAGCGGCCTTCGAACGTGGTGACCGGCCGCCGCCACGCATGCCACGATTCGGCTGGAATGGCCTGCGCGGGCGAGCCTATCGCGAGCAGATAGAGGATCATCAGCTCGCAGTAGCGGTCCCACCGGCCGGTGAGGAATCCGCTCTCCGGTTTCCAGCCGTGCGACAGCAGCAACCGATCGCCAGCAAGCATCCATTCGAAATCGACGCGGCTGTAGATCGCGTCGGCAAGACGCGGGATCTCGGGATCGCCTGCGAAGCACTGGCGCGCCGTCAGCACGCCCGCGAGCAGCAGGGCCGTATCGATCGACGACAGCTCGCTGTTCCACTCGCGCTTGCCGGTCGCCAGATCGATGAAATGATAGAACCAGCCGCGCTGATGCTCCTGCCGCTCGGCGAAGAAGCGCAGGGTGCTCCGAGCGCGCGCGATCGCTTCTGCGCGCGGGATCCACTGACGCTCGGCGGCGATGCAAAGACCGCTCAACCCGAACCCAACGGCGGAGATGCTGCCGACGTTCCGGCCGCCTCCCTCGACGGGCGTGCCGTCGGTGCGCGATCGATCCCGCACGATCCCGGTTGAGCGATCCGCCTGTTCCCAGAAAAACAGGAACGAGCGTTTCGACAGGTCCTCGAGCAGCGCCTCGTCCTCGGCCGAGACGATCGACCGTTGCGAGCCTGTCACCGCGACAGAATGATCGACGGTGGGGCCTGGCGTCCTGCCGACGGACCACAGCGTTGCCGCCCGCAGCGCGGAGAAAAGTACGACCCCCGAGGCGATCGCGGCCGTGCGCACTCTGTTCAGAATCCGTAGCGCACGCCGAGCTGCAGCCGCCGGCCCGGATCGATCAGGCTGCTCGGCCGGCCGAAATTCGGATTGGTTGCCGGCAGCGTAGGCAGGAATCCCTGGTAGCCGGAGAAGTTGTCGTAGCTGAAGATGTTGAATCCCTGGAACATCACCGACGCCTGATGCGTGCCATGGAATCGAAACGCCTTCTCCACGTGCAGATCGACGCTGCGATAGGCCCACGCGTTCGGAATGATGAACGTGAACTGCTCCGGCTGCCCCGCGTTGCGCTGGAAGCGCCGCTCGTTGACGCCGCCCCCGCGCGACTGATCGTCAATGGTATACGGAGTCCCCGAGCCGAGCGTGATGAAGGTGCTGACGATGAAGCCGAGTGGGAGTCCTACGATCCCCGTCATCACGAGCCGATGCCGCTCCTGGCTGTCAGTCGGGTATCGCGGATAGTCGGACACGCGCGGGAAATCGAGGCTGAACAGATCGCCGCCCGTCTGTTCCGATTTGCCGAGCGTGTAGGTAAGGCTGTAGCCGTACTTCGATCGGCCCACGCCGTACGGCCGATCGACCTGAAGATACAGACCATCGAACCACGCCTTTCGCCCCTCTGGATCCGAAATCAGGATGTTGGCAAATCCGGGCACGGAGAGACAGCACGAGCCGTCAGGCCGCCGCGTGCCGAAAATGAATGTCAACAGGTTCCGGCTGCGCATGCCTGAATACGTCGCCGACGTCACGATGCCGTGGATCGTCTGGCGCAGGCCCAGCGACCACTGATCCGAGACGGGAACCTTCGTGTCGTTGGCAATCAGGAACACCTCCGGATTCGGTGCGCGTCCGCTCGAGATGATCGATTCGAGCCCCTGAATGCTGAGAAACGATGGATCCCACACGATCGTCTGCACGCCGTCACGGATGCCGCCGTCGGTTGAGAACTGGAACGCACGCACGCCGTATTGCAGGCGGAACCGTTCGTCGAGTATCGAGTTGTACAGCACGCGATCGTAGTAGCGGCCCCAGCCGCCAAACGCGATCGTCTGCCCCTTCCCTGTGACGTCGTACGAAAACCCGAGTCGCGGCTGCCACATGTCGTAGCGCGGCTTGCGATCGCTGCCATCGGTGAAATAGCGATTCGCGTCCACGAACGGCGCCGTTGCCGCGCGCACGTTGTCGGGCGTCACGTAATCGTTGTTCAGCATGTCCGACTCATAGTCCCATCGCAGGCCGGCATTGAACGTGAGTCGTGGAGCGATCGCCCAGTCGTCTTGCACGAAGAGGCCGAGCTCATGGTTCTTCGCGCTCAGGTCAGGGTTGCCCGATCCGAAGACCGCGGTCGCGGGAAAGTCCCAGCTGATGTCGCCGCGATAGGTGAAGAGCGGGTTTCCGTTGAAGAACTTCTTCACGTTGTAGTCGGTGAAGCTGACGATCGCACCGGCCTTGGCCTGGTGGTTGCCGCGCCATTTCATGAACCGCGAGTAGTCGTTCCGGATCGACGCGCGCTGTTGGACGATGAACTGCTCGGTGTCGCGTCCGCCAATCCGGAGCAATCCCTGAAAATTCTCGCCAATGATTCCGGGATTCTCGGGCCTCGGATTCCATCGGAAGCGTTGATACGATGCATACGTCTCGTTCAAGAACGCGGGTCGCGCGATCTGCCACTTGCCCTGCATCGAGTCGACGCGGTTGTGGACGTTCTCCGCGGTCTGGAAACTGTTGGCGCCGCCCTGGCCGCCAAATCCCCGGATGTCGCTCTCGTTGCGCCAGCTGTAGGTGATCTCCGCCTGCTGGTCGCGTCGCGGTTGCAGCGACCCTTTCGTGAACAGGAGCTTTTCACGGAACGGGCTCGTGAAGGTACCTTCGAAGCCGCGCAGCCGCTGCACGAGACTCGCGGGCGCGTTCGAGACCGTACCGACGAGCACCGTGCCATCGCGATCCTGCCGGTTCTCTTCGTACGAACCGAAGAACTGCAGGCGGTCCTTGACGATTGGGCCACCGAGCGACGCGCCCCATTGCCACCGCTCGTAGGTCGGCTTCGGCTCGGTCCTGCCCTTTACCAGGAGGTCCTGCGAGTTGCGCACGATCGTTTTGTTCTCGACGAGACGCTTGTCCTGGTAGAAGCTGAACACGTCGCCCGAGTACCGGTTGCCGCCGCTCTTCGTAACCGCCGTGATGATCGCGCTGGCCGCCTTCTCGTACTCGGCCTTGAAGTTCTGCGTCAGCACCTGGAACTCCTGCACCGCGTTCTGCGGAAATGGATTGCCGCGGCTCGAGTCCTGGCCGACGATGCCGCCGTCGATCACGTCGTTTTTGAAGCTCACGCCGTCCACGAAGACGTTCACGTTCTGAGACGGCAACGCGCCCGCCGAGAACTCCTTTCGAAATTCATTGTCGGACACGCGAACGCCGGGGGCCAGCGCGGCGAAGTTGAGAAAGTTCCTGGTGTTCTGCGGAAGGTAGCGAATCTGTTCCTGCGTGATGTTCGTCGTCACCTGAGACGTGCGCGTATCGACGAGACGCGTGTCGCCTACCACCGTGACCGCTTCGGCGTACACCATGTCCGGGGTAATCCGGAAGTTGGCTGTGACGGTCTGTCCGACGAGCACTTCGACCGTTCTCGCCTCCGGCTTGAACTGCGACACGGTCACGAGGATCTTGTATTTGCCGGGGCGCAGCCCCGCGAGCGCGAACGTCCCGTCGGTCGCGGTGGTCACCTCGTGCCTGAATCCGCTCTCAATCTCCTGCGCGATGACGCTCGCGCCCGGGAGCACGCCGGTCGCGTCCGACACGGTGCCCTGAATAGTCGCCGTTGCTACCTGGGCGAATGCCACTCCCGACACGGCGATTGAGACAGTTGCCACCGAAATGATCCAGATCGCTGTTTGCTTCACTCGAGCCACACGACGCATGGAAGCCTCCTCCTCCGATCAGAGCCGCCTAGTGACGACGCAGCGAACGACCGCTGCATCAATTAGGCCGCTGGGTCGATACGTGGTGAAGCATCCGGGCATCAGTTCGCCGATGAGGTCAGAGCGGGTTTACGCCGTCACCGCCCTCCGAGCTTGCGGATAAAGTCGGTCTGCGAATCCGTCCCGGCGATTTCAATGCGCGGCAGGCGCAGCGGCCGGTCGTCGAGCGCGCTCAAACCAAAACGGCACGTGACGCCCGTGAGAAACCCGCTGGCTGCCACGAGATGCTGCACGACAGTGTCCGAATCACCATACGGATACGCGAACGCGCAGAGCGCCTGTTTGATCCGTCGTTGAATGTCCGCCCGTGCGCGGCTGGCCTCACGAACGATTTCCGCAGGCGTCAGCCCTGTCATTGGCGCGTGCGTCGCGGAGTGCGCGCCGATTTCGATCCCGCCTGCCGCAGCACGTTCGATTGCCGACCAATCCATCAGCCTGACCGGCTCACTGAACCCTGCGTCCCACGTGTTCCAGCCGCCGACGTGCTGGGTCACGACGAACAATGTCGCGCCAAATCCGTACTGCTGCAACAACGGTAGAGCACCTGCCATGAAGTCGTCATATGCATCGTCGAACGTGAGCGCAACCGGCCGTCCTGCGAGCGGCTCGCGTTTGTGAAGCGCCGCGGTCCATTCCGCGAGCGACACACTGTGGAATCCCGCATCGCGCAGGTACTCGAGATGGCAGCGAAACTGATCGGCCGACACCGTGTATCGCATCGCTGCACCTCCGCCGCGATCAGAGACGCGGTGATACATCAGGATCGGCAGTTTCGAGCCTGGCATTGACGGAGGCGCTGGCGATCCGCCACCAGACCATCGGATGCGCTCCGCAACGTGCGGCTCAGGCATGACAAAGTCTGCGGAGACGACGACGGGTGTACGTGGCTCGTCGGTGCGCTCGAACTCCATGACCGAGTACAGCGGCGTGCGTAATTCCCGCGCGAGCTGCAAGCCGGGGATCGCGCTCAACGTCTCCCTGACGGTTCGTGCGCCGAACGGGACGTCCCATACAAATCCTGCGGTCTTGGGGTCATCGGCAACCACGTTGGCATGCGCCGTCAAGAGGCGGCCGCCGTCGCGCAGCGCGTCGCAGAGCTTTCGACCGACGCTCCCGAGATCATCGACTCCGCCGACGTAATAGAGCACTTCGCTGCACACGATGAGATCGTTGCCGCCAGGCAGCGCGTCGCGCGCGAGGTCCAGACGCATGAAGGACACGTTCTGCCGCTGTGCACAGCGATCCGCGGCGCGCTCGAGCGCAATCGACGAAATGTCGGCAGCGACGAGCGCATCGACCCGCGCCGCGAGCGCGGCGGTGAAGTGCCCTTCGGCACACCCGATCTCCAGTGCGCGGCCGATCGGATGCGACGGCAGCAGCGAGAGCGTCTGCTCGTACTTTCGCGCTTCATACGCGGTCGTATACCGCCACGGGTCGGAGCCGCCGGCGAACAGCGATTCGAAATGGTGGCGTCCGAACATCGAGGTGTTTACGACGGGCCACTTGGCGGACGGGACGGGTGATTGCTGCGCTCCCGCCCAGAGCAGATCCGGCACGTATGCGATTCGCTTCGTCCGCCGCCATGTCGTGACCGCGACGATAGGCTCGCCGGCCGCGCCGGCAGCATGGAACACGTCACGGCGTGCTGCGGATGGCAGGGCGGCCCTGCGAGACGCCGCAGAGCCAGGCCATCCGTACCTGCGGGCGCCAACGATCGCCCTCCCTCGATCCGCAGCACGCATGGCGTCAACGCGAGCGGCGGCCGACGGTGCGCCATCGGCGACCGCTGGCAGCGGGGAGGCCACGCCGGCCCGTCTCCCGGAACGTCGTCGCCGCGACAGATGGTCCCGCAGACTGCCGCGATCCCACGAGCAGCCGACGAGCGCTTCGCGCACGGCGACATGCAGGAGCTCCACGCCCGCCACGGCCGTCACGAGCGCGCGCAGCCGCGAGCCACGAATGAGCCCGTCTTTGACGGTCACCTCGAAGCAGCAGACTGGCGCCGCCGCGATGGTCACCTCCACATTCATCGCTTCAATCGCTGCGACTCTCCAATCCGTCGCCGCATCCAGAATTTCGACGGTCAGCCACGTACCTTGCACGGATCGTGTGATTGCTTCCGCCTCGAGTCGATCGGGATCGTAGAACGCCGCGGCGGGCCAATCGCCACGTCCCCAGAGCTGCTGCAGGAATACGGTCCACCCGATGGTGTCGTGACGCCGGGCGTTAGCCTCCGCCTGACCCTGCTCGTACACGGTCGCGTCGAAGAAACGCCGAAGAATCGACCAGCCGTACTCGTGCGCGATCGCATCGCGGACGACCGCCGCGGTCAGAGAACGATCGCAGACCGGCAGTTCGAGAAATCCAATCACATCGCTCCCGGCCTGAATGCGTATGACAACGCGCTCGACGCCGTTCGGCACGCGGACGCGCTGCACGGGTTTGAGGATGTCGACCGTGTGCAGGATCGTGTGGGCGATGCGTGTGAGCGGACTGTTGCCCGCGTGTTCGAGGATCAACCGTCCCAGTGCGGCCAGGACGCGCCGCGCCAGTCGGGACGCAAGGGTTCGTCGCTCGAGCGCTTTGAGGAAACGAGACACCGCAGCGGAGATCTCAGGCCAGAGAACGCTCCACTCTGCCGGACCAGCGCAGCGCGAGAGTGGCGCTGAGCGGAACAGCGCGTCAGCAGCAACACTGGGATCGAGATCGGATGCCCGCTTGTCGGCGACATGATCGAGGAGTGATACGGCATCTTCACCACTTCCCAACACGAGTCCTGCCGGCCAGCACGCGTAACCACAGCGAACCGTGGCGCCGTTCTCTGTCGGCATGCCTGCCGCGTACTGCGGAAGCGGTGACGAGACGCGTGCATCCGGCGCGTGCCCCGTCGTGATGACGCGAAGGCCGTCGATCAGCATCTGCCGCGCGGCGAGCGATGCCGAGCGTGGCCGCATGTGATAACGAGCGACATCTTCAGGAATTGCGCCGAAGCATGCGCCGGCCCGCGCCAGGCGCTGCCACAGATCCCAGTCCTCGCAGGTAACGTAGGTGGTGTCGAATCCGCCGGCCGCGAGTACGGCAGAACGGCGAACGGCCGCACTGTGGATGGCGTATGCAGACAGGCGCGCGAACACCGGGAACATGTCGCGCGTAATCGGCCAGCGTTCGCGAGTCACGATCTGCCCGTCCGGCGCAACGCGCGCCCACCCGCCGCACAACACGTCGACGCCCGGATCCGCGTCGACGCCCGCGTGCCACGCGCTCAATGCGCCTGGGAACAGTGTGTCGTCGGCATCGACGAACACGAGCCAGGAGCCTCCAGCGTCCGTCACGCCCGCATTGCGCGCCGCGGATACTCCGCGCGAGGCCGCGCGAACAAGGCGAATGCGAGGATCGCGCTCGGCATGCCGCTGCACAATCGAAATGGTGTCGTCTTTGGAACCATCGTCGACAACGATTGCCTCCCAGTCGGTGAATGTCTGCGCC
>QHWT01000085.1:57787-62478 GCA_003222675.1 Acidobacteriota bacterium
CTGAGAAGAAGGGCACGACTACAACATATCGCCGAGAGCGCCCTGCCGTGTCGACGCCGATCGTTGCCGCCCCTCGCGTTGGAACGGCCAGCGCATCGACCTAGCCAGCCGTAGTGACGGTCGGCGTCCTGTTGCTGGTGATGCTGGTTTGACGCGTGATCCCGCGATAGCGGGCGATGAACTCAGTGGGAGGCGGCGCGGCTTCGAACTAGCGCTGTCCCACGATGCGCCAGCTTGGGTCGGTCACGCGGCCGGGATCGAGCAGGACGGAGCTGGATAGTACGGTTCCGTCCATGAACCACGCCGAGATCCAGCCGTCCTGGTGCTGCCAGATGAGATCCGACTTGCCGTCGCCATTGAGGTCACCAACCGCCCGAATCCGCCAGACAGGCGACACGTTTTGCGGCGACATGAGCACGGCCTCGAGCAGAGCCGTGCCATTCATGAACCACACCGACAGCCAGCCGGCGGTAATGTGCTGCCACACGAGGTCGGGCTTGCCATCGCCGTTCATGTCCGCGACGCCAACGACTTTCCAGTTCGGGTCTGGCACTGCCGAGGGCGTCAGCAGCTGGGCATCCAGCAAACGAGTTCCGTTCATGAACCAGACCGAGAGCAGGCCCTTCTTCTGATGCTGCCAGATCAAGTCCGTGTGCCCATCCTTGTTCAGGTCTGCCGCGCCGACGATCCACCAGTCGGGATCACTCACGCGAGAAGGCGTCATGAGAACGGCATCGAGGAGCGTCGTGCCGTTCATGAACCAGACAGAGATGAGGCCGTTGCGGCGATGTTGCCAGACGAGGTCCGACTGGCCGTCTGAGTTGAAGTCGCCGCTCGCGACGATGACCCATGCGGGATCCATGACGCGCGAGGGTGTCAAGAGCACAGAGTCTTTCAAGGTGGTGCTATCCATCGCCCAGGAAGAAATCCAGCCCATCTTCCCATGCTGCCAGATCAATGCTGTCTGACGGTTCATTACGTTGATCGAAACGCTCCGCGAAACTGCCGTGAAATGAGCCGTATCGGCCGGCGTGAACGTCACGGACAGCGGCTGTTGCCGACCCGATTTCAAGACGGTGCCATGAGCGGGTGCGTACGTGAAGCTGCCGGCCACGCTCGCCGTCGCATTCAACTCGCTCTTACTCAGCGCGCCGCCGAAAACAATGTCGGTCGGTGTCGCCCAGATAATCGTCGGTGTGGCTTTTGAGACATCGATGAACACGGTTCGCGTCACCGATGCGTAGTTCAGCAAGTCGGTCGGAGTGAACGTGACGGAGAGCGTTTGCCGCCCGACTTCCGGACGCGTGCCCGGTTGAGGATCGTACGTGAACGTCCCGGGCACAGGCAGCCCTGGCGCGGGCGACGTCGCGGCCACATTCGATATGGCCCCCGGTACACCGGAGAGGTCATAGGACGCGCTCGGACCCGCATCCGGCTCGGAAACGAGAAGGTCGGCGAGCGCGAAATCCTGGCCCGACAGCGCGAAAGAGCCGACGGATGGATTTGTCGACGTCGTCGCCGCCGCATTCAACTGTGACGTGCCTAACGGCGTGCCGAACGAGATCGGCCCGGGTGTCGGCCACGTGATTGTCGGTGTCGCCTTCAAGACGTTGAGATTGACGCTGGCGGTCGTCACCGCATAGTTCGCCGCATTCGTGGGCGTGAACGTCACCGACAACGGCTGCGTGCCGGCATCCAGCACCGTTCCGGCGGCGGGTGTGTAGACGAACGCGCCCGGCACGCTGGCCGCCGCGTTCAGCTGCGCGGAGCTCAATGGCGTGCCGTAAACGATGTCAGCGGGTGTCGGCCAGGTGATCGTCGGCGTGGCCTTGAGCACGTTGATGCTGACGCTCGCCGTCGCCGTCGTGTACTTCGTGCTATCAGTCGGCGTGAACGTGACCGACAGCGGCTGACCGAGTCCCGCGTTCAGCACTGTTCCAGTCGTGCGCGAGTATGCGAACGTTCCAGCCGCGTTCGTTGTCGCGTTCAGCTGCGTCGCGCTGAGGGGCGTGCCGAAGACAATATCCGCCGGAGCAGGCCAGGTGATCGTCGGCGTTGCCTTCGATACGTTAATCGTGACGGTCTTGCTCGCCGTCGTATAGTTCGCGGTGTCAGTCGGCGTGAACGTGGCCGACAGCGATTGTCCCGTCCCGACGTTCAACGTGCTGCCCGCGGCCGGCGTGTAAGCAAATGCCCCGGGCACGCTGGATGTTGCGTTGAGCTGCGTGGCGCTCAGTGCCGTGCCATACGCGATGTCCGCGGGCGTGGACCACGCGATCGTCGACGTCGCTTTCAGCACATTGATCGTGACTGTCCTGGTCGCCGACGCGTAGTTTGCCGCGTCGGTCGGTGTGAACGTGACGGACAGCGTCTGCGCGGTGCCCGCATTCAGGACCACACCCGCGGCCGGCGTATAGACAAACGTCCCGGGCGCGCTCGCCGTCGCGGTGAGCTGCGTCGCGCTCAGCGCCGTGCCATACGCGATGTCCGCGGGCGTGGACCACGCGATCGTCGACGTCGCTTTCAGCACATTGATCGCGACTGTCCTGGTCGCGGGCGCGTAGTTGGCCGCGTCGGTCGGTGTGAACGTGACGGACAGCGTCTGCGCGGTGCCCGCGTTCAGCACCACACCCGCGGCCGGCGTATAGGCAAACGTCCCGGCCGCGCTCGCCGTTGCATTGAGTTGGGTCGCACTCAATGCGGTGCCATACGTGATGTCCGCGGGCGTCGGCCACGTAATCGTCGGCGTGGCTCTCAGCACATTGATCGTGACTGTCCTGGCCGCCGCTGCGTAGTTTGCCGCGTCGGTCGGTGTGAACGTGACGGACAGGGTCTTCGCGGCGCCCGCGTTCAGCACCACACCCGCGGCCGGCGTGTAGGCCAACGTCCCGGGGGCGCTGGCTGTCGCGTTCAGCTGCGTCGCACCCAGTGCGGTGCCGTACGTGATGTCCGCGGGTGCCGGCCACGTAATCGTCGGCGTGGCTTTCAGGACATTAATCGCGACGGTCCTCGTCGCATTCGTGTAGTTCACCGCATCGGTCGGAGTGAAGGTCACCGAGAGCGCCTGCGCCGCGCCCGCGGTCAACACAGTCCCCACGACCGGTGAATAGACGAACGAACCTGCCAGGGCGGAGGTCGCGTTGAGCTGCGTCGCAGTTAATGCGGTGCCGTAGGCGATATCCACGGGCGTGGGCCAGGTGATCGTCGACGCGGCCCTCAGGACCGTGATGGTCACCGTGGCGGTTGCGCCCGCGTAGTTGGCCGCGTTGGTGGGCGTGAACGTGACCGACAACTCGTGTGATCCCGCATCCAATACGGTGCCCAACGCCGGCGTATAGGCCAACGTGCCGGGCGCACTCGCTGTCGCCTTGAGTTGCGTCACGCTCAGCGCCGTGCCGTATGTGATGTCGGCCGGCGTGGGCCACGTAATCGTCGACGAGGCTTTCAGCACCGTGATGGTCGACGTTGCCGTCGCGCCAGAGTAGTTCGCCGCGTTCGTCGGCGTGAACATCACCGAGAGCGCATGCGTGCCGGCATCCAGCACGGTGCCGGCAGCCGGCGAGTAGGTGAACGTGCCGGCCGCGCTCGCGGTCGCATTGAACTGCGTCGCAGTTAATGCGGTGCCATACGTAATGGCCGCGGGCGCCGGCCACGTGATCGTCGGCGTCGCCTTCAGCATCGTGATAGTCACCGTTGCCGTCGCGCCCGCGTAGTTGGCGGCATTCGTCGGCGCAAACGTGACCGTCAACTCGTGCGCGCCCGCATCCAGCACCGTGCCCAACGCCGGCGTATAGGCCAACGTCCCCGGCGCACTCGCCGTCGCGTTGAGCTGCGTCGCGGTCAGCGCGGTGCCATAGGTGATGTCCGCGGGCGCCGGCCACGTGATTGTCGACGAGGCCTTCAGCACCGTGATAGTCACCGTGGCCGTCGCGGGCGCGTAATTCGCGGCGTTCGTCGGCGTGAACGTAACCGATAGCTCGTGTGACCCCGCATCCAGCACCGTGCCCAACGCCGGCGTATAGGCCAACGTCCCGGGCGCGCTTGCCGTCGCGTTGAGCTGCGTCGCGGTCAGCGCGGTGCCATACGTGATGTCCGCGGGCGCCGGCCACGTAATCGTCGACGAGGCCTTCAGCACCGTGATAGTCACCGTTGCGGTTGCGCCCGCGTAGTTGGCGGCATTCGTCGGCGTGAACGTCACCGAGAGCGCATGCGTGCCGGCATCCAGCACCGTGCCCAACGCCGGCGTATAGGCCAACGTGCCGGGCGCACTCGCCGTCGCATTGAGCTGCGTCGCGCTCAGCGCGGCGCCGTAGGTGATGTCCGCGGGCGTGGGCCATGTGATCGTCGACGCGGCCTTCAGCACCGTGATGGTCGCCGTTGCCGTCGCGCCAGAGTAGTTCGCCGCGTTCGTCGGCGTGAACGTAACCGACAGCTCGTGTGACCCCGCATCCAGCACCGTCCCCAACGCCGGCGTATAGGCCAACGTGCCGGCCGCGCTCGCCGTGGCGTTGAGCTGCGTCGCGCTCAACGGGGTGCCATAGGTGATGTCCGCGGGCGCTGGCCACGTAATTGTCGACGCGGCCTTCAGCACCGTGATGGTCGACGTTGCCGTCGCGCCAGAGTAGTTCGCCGAGTCCGTCGGCGTGAACGTCACCGAGAGCGCATGCGTGCCGGCATCCAGCATCGTGCCC
>QHWT01000086.1 GCA_003222675.1 Acidobacteriota bacterium
GACACGTCGTCAACGAGCCCGACAAAATCACGGCGAAACTCGCGCCTCTGCAGTTCTATCAGCTGGCGCTTGCCGCGCCGAAACCCCCGGCCGGCAGCTTCGATCGCGCCGCCGCCGCACGGGGCGACGAGCTCTTCAGCGGCAAGGCCAAATGCAACGTGTGCCATGTCGAACCGATCTTCACCGAGCCGGGATGGAACCTGCACACGCCAGAGCAAATCGGCCTCGATTCGTTCCAAGCCGATCGCGCGCCCGACCACGGCTACCGCACGTCGCCGCTGGCCGGCATCTGGACGCACGTGAACGAGTCACGTAAGGCCGCCGGCCTGGAGCCGGTGAGGCAGGGCGGGTTCTTCCACGACGGCCGGTTCCCCACGCTCATGGACGTGATGAATCACTACGACAGGCTGTTCCACCTCGGACTAACGGATCAGGAGAAGCGGGATCTGATCGAATACGTGAAGTCGCTCTGATTGAACAGCCCGGCTGTGGCCCGCCTTCGCCGCTTTACGGCGACGGCGGGACAGCCTTGCGCGCGATGATGAGGGAAGGCTGGCGGAGAGAGAGGGATTCGAACCCCCGGTACCCTTCCGGGTACAGTGGTTTTCAAGACCACCGCCATCGACCACTCGGCCATCTCTCCGTCTGCTCATTCTATCCGGTGCGGCATGGCACTGAGCCATTCCTTCGCGAGCCGGAACTGCGATGTCTGACGTCGAGTCCTGGCTCGCCGCGCTCGAAGAGCGTCATCTCGCCAATCTCACCAGGTCTGAGCTGACGCGCGCGCTGCGCGCGCTGTCATCCTGCTACGTCGAGCGCCGCGACCGTCTCGCGCAGGGCGCCGCACTCGAAGGCGCGGGCAAACGCGCCGCGTTCGCGCTGTTCTACGGTCCTCTTCACTTTCTGACCGTCTCACACGTCGTGCGCGCGCTCGGTGCGCAGGAGAGGACGCTGCGGGAGATCGTGGATCTGGGGTGTGGCACGGGGGCCGCGGGCGCCGCGTGGTCGCTGGCGTGCAACCGTCCGCCCTCGATCGCGGCAATCGATCGCAGCGCCTGGGCGGTGCAGGAGGCGAACTGGACCTATCGCCATTTCGCATTACGGGGACGAGCGGCGACCGGCGATATCACGCGCATGCCGTTGCGCGTGGATCAGCGCTCCGGAATCCTGCTCGCTTACGCCGTCAACGAACTGTCGCGAGAAGGACGCGCCGTCCTGCTCGAGCAAATCATCGACCGCGCGCGCGCCGGCGCCGCCGTGCTGATTGTCGAGCCGATCGCACGACGCGGCGTGGATTGGTGGGACGAGTGGCGCAGCGGGTTGATCTCTGAAGGCGCCCGGACGGACGAATGGCGCTTTTCCACACCGGTGCCGCCGCTCCTGCGCAGCATCGCGAAGGGGGCGGGGCTCGATCCGCGCGAGCTGACGGCTCGAACTATCTCGAAGATCTGAGGACGGTCTACCCGAGCCCGGCGCGCTATACGCTGAGAATCTCGTCGAGTCCGATCACGACCGGCAGATAGGTATAGTTGCCAATCGATCGCAGCGCCACATCGAGACTTTGATCTGGATAGAGCGTCGGCATGGGCGTCGCGAGCTGGGGCCAACCTCCGGAATGTCACTGGCTTGGCGGATCCTCCGGCTCTATCGGCCCGCCTGCCGTGCCGGCGGCGGTCTCTCTGAAGGCAAACGGAAACGCAAAGCGCACGCTGAGCACGCGCTCGCGCCGGCGCTCCGCTTCGAGGTTGAGCGCGCGCGCCTTCAACAGGTCGTCCAGCGCGATCATGCCGATCACCGTCGGCACCCGTCCACGCTCGACGACGGGGAAGCGCGTCAAGCCGGTCTCGGCCATACGATGCACGATGAGGCGAAGCGGCTCGTCCGGATACGCCACCGTCGGCGTGACGCGCACGATAGCCGTAATCTGTGCCGTCGCGTCTCCAGGCGCGCCGTCGACCAACCGCTGAAGATCCACACGCGTGACCACGCCCATCAGCTGCTGGTTCTCGTCGACGATCGGATACAAGCGCTGCGGACCCTTCGCGGGATCGATATGCAGCGATTTCACCAGCGTATCAAACGGCGCACCCGCGGGAAGCGCCACGATGTTCGATCGCATGACTTCACGTGCGAACAGGATCTCGAGGGGATCGACCGCGTACTCGCGGCTCAGATGAAATCCGCGTCGCGCCACCTTCTCAGTGAGGATCGATCGCCGCAAGAGCAGCACCGTGCAGGCGTGTGCGATCGTGACGGCGACCAGCAGCGGCAGGAGCATGTTGACGTCATGCGTGAGCTCGAGCGCGAAGATGATGCCGGTGAACGGCGACCGCATCGTCCCGCCGAGAATCGCGCCCATGCTGACCAGCGGCCAGAAACCGGCGCCTTCGTACGGCAGCACCGTCGCCTCGATGCCGCCCAGCGCGCCCCCCATCATGAGGAGCGGCGCCAGCACGCCGCCCGACGTGCCGGATCCAAGCGACACGGACCAGATGATGGACTTCACGATCAGGATCCCGACGATCACGTGTCCAGTAACGTCCCCCTGAACGAGCGCGCCGATGGTGTCGTAGCCGACGCCGAGCGCCTGCGGAAAGACGTACCCACCCAGACCGATGACCAGGCCACCGATCGCGGGCCACCACATCCAGTGAATCGGTAAGCGCTGGAACGAGTCCTCCGCCGCATAGACGGCAAGCGTCAGAAGCGCTGACAGTCCGCCGGCGAGGAGTCCTGCGATGAGGCACCCGGCCAGCCCCTGCGGGCCGATGAACACCGGATGCGGCGTCACGGGAAAGAGCGGCCCGAGTCCGATGATGTAGCGTCGCGCCGCGGCGGCCGTGGCGCTCGCGAGTGCCACGGGGATCATGCTTCGCGGCTTCCACTCGAAAAGCAGCAGTTCAACCGCGAGCAGCACGGCAGCGACCGGCGATGCAAACGTCGCTGACATGCCCGCCGCGGCGCCAGCCACGAGCAGCGTTTTGCGCTCGGCGCTGGTCAAATGGAAGAACTGCGCGATGAGCGATCCGACGGCGCCGCCGGTCATGATGATGGGGCCTTCGGCGCCGAACGGACCACCAGAGCCGATCGAGATCGCCGCCGACAGCGGCTTGAGGACGGCGACCTTGGGTTCGACGCGGCTGCCGTTGATCAGGATCGCTTCGATCGCTTCGGGGATGCCGTGCCCGCGAATGCGCTCGGAGCCGTAGCGCGCCATGAACCCGATCATCAGGGCGCCCGCGACCGGCACGAGGATGACGAATGGACCCAGCGTGTGATCGGCGGGCGACGCAAATGCGGTGCTCCAGCGCTGGAAGAAGAAGAGATTCGTGAACAGACCGATGAGTTTCAGCAGCGCCAGCGCGACATATGCGCTCACGATTCCGATGCCGACCGCGATCACGCCAATCGTGATGACGCGGGTGCCCGTTGTGAAATCGCCGAGTCCCGACAGATCGTTCTCCCGATTATCCATTTCGTGGCGTCCTCCGCCCTCGCCGCCTGGCTTCGTCGAAAAACATCACCGCGTCGTGATCGTTGACAGCCATCGCGCTCGTGAGCGCGTCGAGCGACGCGGCGAGCGCCCGGCGGCCTGACGCGGGCAGCCGCTCGATCCCGTGAATCAGCCGCTGCTGCGGGAGATTCGGCGCCCTCCGAATCAGCTTGCGACCGTGAGGAGACAGCCGGAGTTCGACGCGGCGCGCATCGGTCTCGTCCGACCCTCGGATCACGAGCCCGCGTTCCACCAGGCGGGCCACGACGGCCGAAACCGAGCTCTGGTGCGTATGCGTGCGCGCGGCCAGCTCGTTGACCGACCAGCATGGTGACTCCGCCAGCTTCTGAAGGACGAACAGCTGTGCGCCCGTCAGGCCGAGGTGCTTCTCCGCCCAGCGCGAGGATTCGTGCAGCGCCTGGACGATGCGGCGCACCGCGTCGAGCACGACGCGCGTGTCGGGCGATCCGGTAGATGTATGGGAGCCCATACATAAGTTTATCGGCCGCGCGTATCTCATACAAGTGGCACGCGCGGCTGTCCTCCCGCGGGTTTCGAGTAGAATCGCCCGGATGGCCGAGACCACCTCAGCGGTCCCGACGCGATCCGCGCTCACCCTCACTCAGCAGATTTTCCTCGGTCTTGCAGTCGGAATCATCGTCGGCTGGTTCGTGAGCGAGTACCACCCGACCTGGGCGCCGTACTTCCGGCCATTCAGCCAGCTATTCCTGCGGTTGATCAAAATGATCATCGCGCCGCTGATCTTTGCGACGCTGGTGACCGGGATTGCGGGTGCGGGACACGTCAAAGTCGTGGGTCGCATGGGACTCCGCGCACTGATCTACTTCGAGGTGATCACGACACTAGCGCTGGTCATCGGCCTTCTGGCGGTCAACGTGATGAGACCAGGAGTCGGGGTGAGCCTCCCGCAGGTTCGGTCCGATATCGTCGCCGCGCCGCAGACGTGGGATCAGATTCTGCTGCACGTCGTGCCCGAATCCGTCATCGACGCGATGGCGAAGGGGGACGTGCTGCAGATTGTGGTGTTCAGCATTCTCTTCGCGATTGCGCTCGGGATGATCGGTGAGCGAGGGCGTTCCGTAGTCGCATGGTGCGAGGCGGTTGCGGAGACGATGTTCAAGTTCACGAACATCGTGATGCACTACGCGCCGATCGGCGTCGGCGCGGCAATCGCATATACGGTGGGCCACGCCGGCCTGGGTGTGCTCTGGAATCTCGCCTGGCTGATCGCGACTCTCTACGTCGCGCTGACCGTCTTTGCGCTCGGCGTCCTCGTCCCCGTCGCGTTGATGTTCGGTGTTCCGATTCGCAAGTTCGTGCAGGCGGTGAAGGAACCGGCAGTCATCGCGTTCTCGACGACTTCGAGCGAGGCGGCATTGCCGCGCGCCATGGAGGTGATCGAGCGGCTCGGCGTTCCGAGACGAATCGTCGCATTCGTGCTGCCGCTCGGGTATAGCTTCAACCTGGATGGCACGACGCTGTATCTTTCGCTGGCGTCGATCTTCGTCGCGCAAGCGGCGGGTATCCACCTCTCGGTCGGGCAGCAGATCACCATGCTGCTCACCCTGATGCTGACGAGCAAAGGCGTCGCTGGCGTTCCGCGTGCATCGCTGGTCATTCTGGCAGGCACGCTCGCGACTTACGGCCTGCCACTCGAAGGCGTGACGCTGATTCTCGGCGTGGACGAGCTCATGGATATGGCGCGCACAATGGTCAACGTGATCGGCAACTGTCTCGCGACGGTCGTTGTTGCGAAATGGGAAGGGGAATTCGTCGAAGCTTCGGATCGCGAACTGCAGCTCGCGTCGGCGCGCGGCGAAATCTGATCGTATGCACTACGGTATGACGGATCGGCAGCGACGCCGATTCAAAGTCTGGTTTTTCGAGGGTCTTCGCGAGGCCGCGCCTGGGGCCGCCGCAGGGTATCACCGGGCGCAGTGGTGGCAGGTCATGTGCCTGACGGGCGTCGATTATTTCTCGACGCTCGGTTATCAGCCCGGCATCGCATTCCTCGCGGCCGGTTTTCTCTCACCGGTTGCGACGTTCGTCCTCGTCCTGCTCACGTTGTTCGGCGCGCTGCCAATCTACAGCCGCGTGGCCGAAGCGAGTCCCCATGGGCAAGGCAGCATTTCAATGCTCGAGGAACACCTTCCGCGCTGGAAGGGCAAGGCGTTTGTGCTGTGCCTCCTGGGCTTCGCTGCGACTGATTTCGTCATCACCATTACGCTGTCGGCCGCAGACGCGACTGCGCACATCGTAGGAAACCCGTTCTTCCCGCAGTCGCTCAACCACCCAGTGGTACTGACGCTGCTGCTGCTGGCAGGTCTCTGCGCGATCTTTCTGAAAGGTTTTGGCGAAGCAATCGGCCTGGCGGTAATCCTCGTCATCATTTACCTCGCCTTGAACGTGGTTGTCATCGGCTACGCCTTGCTGCGCCTGCTGGACCATCCGGAGGCGTTTCCCGCGTGGCGCTCGACGCTCTACACGCAGCACGGCAGCCCGATCATGATGATCGCGGTCGCGCTCCTGCTGTTCCCGAAGCTGGCGCTCGGCCTGTCAGGGTTCGAGACGGGCGTGGCAGTCATGCCGCTCGTTGAGGGAGATCCGAACGACGATCCTGCGCGCCCAGAGGGTCGCATCCGAAACACCAAGAAGTTACTCCGGACCGCCGCACTCATCATGAGCGTTCTCCTCATCGGGAGCGCGATCGCGACGACGCTGCTGATTCCGCCCGCCGAATTCAAGGACGGCGGTCAGGCCTCGGGGCGTGCCCTGGCGTTTCTCGCGCACAGCTACCTCGGAGAAGTGTTCGGCACCATCTACGACATCAGCACCATATCGATCCTCTGGTTTGCCGGCGCCTCGGCGATGGCGGGATTGTTGAATCTCGTCCCCAGATACCTTCCGCGTTACGGCATGGCGCCGGAGTGGGCGAAGGCCACGCGGCCGCTCGTCCTGTTATTTGCCGGCATTACCTTCCTGATCACCATATTGTTCGACGCGGACGTCGACGCGCAGGGAGGTGCCTACGCAACTGGCGTACTTGTCCTGATGACATCCGCCGCTGTCGCCGTCACGCTGCACGCGCGTCATCGTCGCGGCCACCAGGCCGCATACGGCTTCATCACACTCGTATTCATCTATACGACCATCCTGAACATTTTCGAGCGGCCGGAAGGTATCAAGATCGCTTCGTGGTTCATCGCGACGATTATCTTCACGTCGCTGATTTCGCGCGTGCTGCGCTCGACGGAGCTGCGCATACATGGCGTGCAGCCCGATGCGGCTGCGTTACGATTCATTCGCGAAGCTGGCATCGCGCCGGTGCGCATCCTCGCGAACCGGCCGGACACGGGAGCGAAGGAAGAGTACGAGCACAAGCTTCGCGAGGCCATGGAATCACATCACCTGCCGCCGGAAGAGCCCATCCTGTTCCTGGAGGTTCGTCCTGGTGACGTGTCGGATTTCCGGGGAACGCTGCAGGTGACGGGAGCAGACGTCGCGGGTCATCATGTGCTGCGCTGCACGAGCCCGGCGATTCCGAATGCAATCGCCGCGCTGCTGCTTTACATCCGGGATCAGACGGGCAAGATTCCACACGCCTATTTCGGTTGGACGGAGGGCAATCCGCTCGCATATCTGCTGAAGTTCTTGGCATTCGGCGAGGGGGACACCGCGCCCGTCACGCGTGAAGTGCTGCGGCAGACGGAACCGAACCCGATGCGGCGGCCGCGCATACATGTCGGCTGACGGCTGGCGGTTATCGCTTGACGGTCTTGTCAGTGGCATCCACTCGGACACAATCGGCCTCCGGCCTTCGTGATTTCACGCCGGTCGATCCTGCGGCCGATCGCTGGTTGCGGGCAGGAGGCTGACCGCCGCCTGCTCCACGCCGTGGCCCTTCACCGCCGTCACTTCGAGCTGCAGGCGCTCGTAGCGCACGTTGTCGCCGACGCGCGGCGGCCTGCCGAGGAGCGTCAGGATCAAACCGCTGACGCTGTCGACGTCCTCATGCGCGAGCTCGAGATCGAACATTTGACCGAGCTCGTCGAGGCGCAGCGTGCCCCTGACCCGCAACCGGCCCAGCGCGTCGCGACGTGGTTGGGACGGGCCGCCGGGACCTTCCTCGATCTCTCCGACGACCTCTTCGAACACGTCTTCGAGCGTGACGACGCCGGCAGTGCCGCCATGCTCGTCGATGACCACCGCGAGTTGGGCGCGCTCTTTCCGCATGGTCGAGAGGACCGCATCGAGCCGAGCCGTCTCCGGGACTACTGGTGAATGACGGGCGCCCGCCGCTGAGACGCTCTGGTTGTTCAGCAGCAGCCGCAGCAAGTCCTTGATGTGGTACGTGCCGACGATGTGATCGAGATCTCCTTCGTAGATGGGATATCGCGTATGCGGCGTTCGCCCGAGAATGCCGCGCAGCTCCTCGGGGCCGGCGCCGACGGGAATGCCGGAGATGCGGACGCGCGGCACCATGACCTCTCCCGCCGTCAGATCGCCAAACTCGAAGAGCTCCTGCAGCATTTGGCCCGCTTCGGCGCGCAGCGCGCCCTGTTCTTCCGACTCCTGCACGATCAGCTGCAGCTCCTCGGACGTGTAGTACTGGTCCGCATTCTGTGCCTGGCGATTCACGCCGAGCACTCTCAGCGTCGAGGTGCCCAAGGCGTTCAACGTGACGACGAAGGGGTAGAGCAACGTTTCGATCCACAGCATCGGCGGTGTGATCCACAGGGACATGCGCTCGGCGGACTGCAATGCGACCGACTTTGGCACCATCTCGCCAACAACGATGTGGAAGTAGGTGAGGATCGCGACAGCGGCAATGCTCGCGAAGCCGTGCGCCGCGAGCCACTGCGCCCATGTCGTCTGGCCGATCGCGCCGAGGATCCAGCCCGCGAGCACGTGCTCGCCGTACATGCCGAGTCCCAGGCTCGCGACGGTGATGCCAATCTGCGCCGTCGCAATATAGCGATCCTGCTTCTGCGGATGGCGCAACACCGCCTGGACCATGCGCGCCATTCGATCGCCTTGTGCGGCGCGCGCATCGATGGCGGCGCGCGGCGCCCCGACGATCGCAAACTCCGCCGCGACGAACAACGCGTTCGCCAGTATCAGAACGGTGATGATGACGATCGCGGTCAGCATACTCATTCGTCGTCGGCGGCCGGAGGCGTGACGATCGCGAATGTTACCTGCGCGTTCTCGACGCTTTCGACCTCGACATCGAGACCGCTCACTTCGAGGTGCTCCCCCGGCTCTGGTACGCGCCCCGTGCGCCGCAGAATGAACTCGGCGACGGTCATGTCTTCGACGGGCCACGCGCCTTCGAGCCAGACACGCGCCCGTTCGAGCGGCAGCGCACCGGGCAGGCGGACGCGTCCGTCTGACAATCGAAGCGCCAGAAGCCGCGGCGCCTTGAATTCGTCAGCAACGGTGCCGAGCAATTCTCCCAGCACATCCTCGAGAGTGATCAATCCCGCAACCGTCCCGGACGGGTTGACGACGATGGCCTGGTGACTGCGGCGCTCACGCAGGAACGCAAGAAGGCGATCTGCAGGCATGATGTCGTTGACGCGGACGATCGGGCGTACGAGCGCTGCGAGCGATCCCGTTCTGCCCCGATCGAGAAAGTGCGTGACGGCATCCTTCGTGTGCAGGATGCCGATGATGTCGTCGAGCGTCTTGCGATAGACCGGCAGGCGGCTGTAAGGGCTCGACGCGGCGACCCGGAGCACATCCTGAATGGGCGTCGTCACCTCGAGCGCGACGAGGCGCGAACGCGGCACCATTAACTGTCGCGCGACGCGCAGCCCGAGACGCAGCGCGCGATGAAGACGGACCTGTTCCTGCGGCTCGAGGAGTCCGCCGTCACGGCTCTCGGCGATCAGCAGCTCGATTTCTTCGGGTGAATGCACGTGACGATGGCCGGTGTTCGGCACTCGCAACATTCGCAACACCAGAAGGCCGCTGCCGTTCAGGAGAGCGATGAGCCATGCATACAGCCGCAGCGACCACTGCATGGGGAGCACCGTGAACAGAGCCGTCTGCGTCGGGAACTGCAGCGCGAAGGCTTTTGGCACGAGCTCGCCGAAGATGACGGAAAGGATGGTCAAGGCGATCAGAACCGCGATCGCCGCAGCGCGCTCCGCCGTGTCTACGTCAATGCTGCCCCACGTGACCAGGAGCGGCGCGGTGCGCGGCGCGATGATGGCCTGAGCATACGCGCCGAGGATCAGGCTCGACAACGTGATGCCGACCTGCGAGGCTGCGATGTACCGGTCCAGCTCGCGGGGATTTTCGAGCACCGGCAGAATGCGCGCCGCGAGCGCATGGCCGTCTTCCGCCATGCGCCGAAGCCTGCTGCGGCGAGCGCCCACGGCAGCGAACTCCGCCGCCACGTACAAGCCCGTCAGGAGGATCAGCAGCAGGATGACCGCTGCGGCCAGGAGCACGTTTCTGATCGTAATGGATCGGGCTCCGTTCAGCTTGACCGCCCGATGGCCGGCAACCAGACTTGATCGGCAATCTGGTGCGAGTTCAACGGATTACTACCAAATTTCGATTCTTGCCCTGCTGATGCTGCCGTCGCGCCAGGCCTTCGCCCAGGCGAGCGGCGCGACCGAAATCGTGCTGCGTGCAGCCAGACGCAACGATCATTGGCGGCGGATGGGGGGTCGCGACCGATGCGGCTGCGTCGCGGGGCGGCCCTGTGGCTGCCAGATGCAGGCGCGGCGAAGCTCACCATGGCCGGCGCTAACCCGCACGGTTCGTTCGACCTCTCGTTCACGGCGAAATCGAAGACGCCTTACCGCCTCTGGATCCGCGGTCGCGCGCAGTGCGAGTACTGGGGCAACGATTCCGTGTTCGTGCAGTTCTCAGGTTCAGTGACCTCGACGGGGGCACCCATCTACCGCGTCGGCACGACAGACGCAACAGTCGTCAATCTTGACGACTGCAGCGGCTGTGGCATCTCGGGCTGGGGCTGGCAGGACAACGGCTGGAGAGTGGGCGTGCTCGGGCCGCTCGTCTAATTCGCGACGACGGGTCCGCAGCGGCTTCGTATCCAGACGCGCGAGGACGGCCTCTCGATCGATCAGATCGTACTGTCCCCGTCGCGCTACTTTTCTTCATCGCCGGGAAAGGTGAAGAACGACACGACGATCCTTACTCAGCCCTCAGGGCAATGACCGGATCGACACGCGTCGCGCGGACGCCCGGGACCGATGCGGCCGTGGCCGCTACGAAGCCGAGTACGGCGGCGACGGCGGCGAAGGTGACGGGGTCGGATGGCCGGATGCCGAAGAGCAGGTTGCGCATCAGGCCCGTCAACAGCATCGCGCCCGCGCCGCCGATCACGATGCCGGCGGCCGCGAGGACGAGCGCCTGGCCGACAACCATCGACAACACGTGAGTCCGCTGCGCGCCGAGGGCCATGCGGATGCCGATCTCCTGGGTGCGCTGCGTGACGGTGTAGCTGATCACGCCGTAGATGCCTACCGCCGCGAGCAGCAGCGCCATGCCCGCGAAGACGGCGAGCAGCAGCATGGTGAGCCGGCGTTGCGCGACGGACACGTCGACGACCTCGTTCATCGTGCGGACGTCAGCCGCCGCAACGTCGCTGTCGATCTGGTGCAACGCAGCTGCGGCAGCCGGCACGATCGCCTTCGCGTCCCCGGCGGTCCGGATTGCCACCGTCATGAACGGATATGCGAACCGTGCGGGCGGCCAATACGTCATTGCGCGAGGTTCGGTCTCGAGAGTCGAGTCGCGCACGTCACCCACGACGCCGACGATCTCGTCCTCGGCCTTGTCGTTCCACCACAGGATGACTCGCTTGCCGATCGGATCTTCATTGGGGAAATGCTTGCGTGCGAGCGCCTCGCTGATGATCACGCGACGTCGGTTTGCGCCCGTATCGCGCGCGTCGAACATGCGGCCGCGAAGAAGCGGAATTCGCATGGCCTTGAAGTAGTCGTGCGTGACGACACGCACGTCAGCGACGTTTTCCTGTCCGGCGGGAGGCTTCGGTTGTCCAACGATCTCCAATGCCGTCGCAGCCCCCATGCCGTTGAGCGGAAGGAAGCTGGTGCCGCCCGTCGCCTGGACGCCGGGTAACGCGTCGAGGCGCTGAAACAGCTCATCGAAGAATGCCCGCTGCCGATCGGCCGTCTCGTATTTCGCGGTCGGAATCGTAACCTTCATCGTCACCGTGTGTGACGTGTCGAAGCCCGGATTCACGTCGAGCAGCGTCATGAAACTGCGGATCAAGAGTCCGGCGCCGACGAGCAGCACGAGTGCCAGAGCCGTCTCGACGATCACGAAGATGTTTCTCGTACGCGCGCCCCGCGCGCCAGTCCCGCTGCGTCCGCCTTCCTTGAGCGCCGCCGTCAGGCTGCCACTCGCCGACGACAAGGCCGGCACCAGGCCGAATGCGACCGCGCTCAGCATCGCGATCGCGAGCGTGAAGAACAGGACCCGCCCATCGATCGCCACCGCGTCGAGCCGCGCGATGTGCAGGCGTTCGGCAACGGCCGATCGGAGTACGGCGAGCGTCCACCACCCGAGCACGAGTCCCGCGACGCCTCCCAGCGTGGAGAGCAGCATGCTCTCCGCGAGCAGTTGACGAACCAGCCGCCCCCGACCGGCGCCGAGCGCGGCGCGGACCGCAAGCTCTCGCTGCCGCGACGAGGCGCGGGCCAGTAGCAGGTTCGCGACGTTTGCGCACGCAATCAGGAGCACGAGCGCCACCGCGCCGAGCAGCACGAACAGCGCGGGCTTGATATCGCCAGTGAGCTGCGTCTGGAGCGGCACGACGCGCGCCGTCCACCCGGTGTTGAAGTCCGGGAACATGCGGGTCAGTTCGGCGTGCACACGCGTCATGTCGTCCTGCGCCTGCTGCAGCGAGACGTCGTGCTTCATCCGCGCTATCACCGTCATCCATCGGCCGCGCGGCGTGTGCGACGCCGCGTTGAATCCAATCGGCACCCAGAGATCGATGCGCGTATCGCTGCTCGTCTGGCCCGACGCGAAGATTGAAAATCCAGGCGGCATGATGCCGACAACCGTATGCGCGACGCCGCCCAGCGTGATGGTCCTGCCCAGCAGGCCAGGATCACCGCCAAACCGCTCCCGCCAGAGACGGTCGCTGATGATCGCCACGTCGACGTTCGGAGCTTCATCCTCGGTGGTGAACAAGCGTCCCCGCTCCGGTCGCACGCCGACCACCGTCAGCAGACCGCCGTTGACGTATTGCACGGGGAGCTCTTCCGGATTGCCTTGGCCGGTCAGCGTTGTCCGGAATGTCGAGATACCCGCCATCTGCTCGAAGACGCGATTCATTTCGCGCCAGTGCAGGTAATTACCTGGCGAGACGACGTTGTCTCTCTTGTCGCGCGCGATGTTAAGTTCCCAGACCACGACGAGCTTCTGGGGATCGGGATAGGGGAGCTGACGCAGCAGCAGCGTGTTGACGACGCTGAAGATCGCTGTGTTCGCGCCGATGCCGAGCGCCAGCGCGATCACTGCGACGATGGTGAAGCCCGGCGTGCGAAGCAGCAGACGGCCCGCGTAGCGCACGTCCTGCAGAAGTGAGGTCATATCATTCGCTCCGGAGGACGACGAGAGGATCGACGCGCGCGGCGCGGCGCGCCGGTCCATAACACGCCAGCAGCGTCATGACGAGCAGCGTGGCGGTGGCGCCGATGAGCGCTGCCGGATCCGCGGCGGTCACGCCGAACAGCATTCCCTGAAGGACACGCGCGACGCCCCACCAGGCGACGAGGCCAATCGCGGCGCCCGCAGTACCGAGAGCGAGCGCATGGCCCACGACGAGCTGCATGATGTCGCCAGGCCCCGCTCCTATGGCGGCGCGGATGCCGAGCTCGTGATAACGCTGCGTGACGAGGTAGGCCATGACGCCATACGTGCCTGCCGCAGCGAGCAGGATGGCGAGCAGTGCGAACGCGCCGATGAGAAACAGGTTGAAGCGACGGTCCGCCATGGACGTGGCCACGACGGTACTCATCGGCCTCACATGCGCGATAGGAATGGTGCGATCCACGCGCGCCGGCGCGGATCGTAGTTCCGCAGTAAAGGCGGCGGGCTCTCCGCTGGTGCGGACGACCACGTCCATCCACATGCGCCACCAGTTGCGCTCCTGTGCGTACGGGATGTAGAGCGCGGGCACTTCACCGGTGTCGAGCGACACGCCGCGAACGTCGGGGACCAGGCCGACAATTGTGATCCAGTCCCGGCTGCCGCTCACCCAGCGCACGCGCTGACCGATCACGTCTGCGCCCGTGTAGTACTCGCGTGCGAATGCCTCGTTTGCGATCGCGACCGGGGTTGACGTCGCGGTGTCGGACGCGGCAAACGTGCGGCCGCGTAGCAGCGGAAGGCCAAGCGCCTTGAAGTATCCGGCGCTGATGCCGCGATAGAACACTTCAGGCTCCGTGCCCTGCGCCATGGCGCGCCCCTCGAACGCAAGGTTGTGCATCAACGGATCGCTGCCGATCGGCATTTCCGTCACGAGGCCCACGGCGCTGACGCCGGGCGTCGATTCGAGCACGCGCTGGAGCTCGTCGAAAAAGCGGGTGCGAGCGCCGATGTCACGGTACCTGGCAGCGCTGAACTTGATGTTGCCCGTCAGCAAGTGGTCCGCCTCGAAACCGAGTGGCTGCGCGAGCAGCACCGAGAAGCTGCGGAGCAGGAGGCCACTGCCGGAGACGAGCACGAGCGCGAGGGCGATCTCGGCGATCATCAACATGGAGCGGACACGCTGGCGCGGGCTGACGCGCGCACCGCCGCGCGTGGCATCCGCGAGCGCGCCGCGGCTCGCAATGAAGGAAGGCACAACGCCAAACAGCAGACCCGTGACGATCGATGCCGCGAGCGTGAACAGCAGGACCTTGCCGTCGAGCGCTACGCGATCGACGCGCGGCAACGAGTCTGGCGCGAGGCTCGCGATCGCGCGCGTCAGCGAGTAGGCGACGGCGAGACCGAGCACACCACCCGCGCCGGCGAGGAGGAGGCTTTCACTCACCAGCTGGCGCCCAAGCCGCGCCGGACTCGCGCCGAGCGCGATACGCACCGCCATTTCCGTTCGCCGCGCCGCCGCCCGCGCGATGAGCAGGTTGGCGACGTTGGCGCAGGCGATCAGCAGCACGAATCCGACGGTCCCCAGCAGGATCCACAGCGCCGTCTGCATTGTGCCAACGAGGCTGTCATTGAGCGGCTGCAGGACGAACCGCACCTGTCGATTGGTTGCCGGATAGGCTTGTTCGAGGCGGCCCGCTAACGCGTCCATTTCTGACTGCGCCGCTGGCAACGTGAGACCTGGTTTCAAACGCAGCAGCCCGCGCAAAGTGTGCGCGCCACGCGCCTCCGCTTCCTGCGGGTTTTCCGCATAGAACGGGGCGAAGACGTCGGCCTTGTCGCCGGGAAGCTCGAATCCGCTCGCGACGATGCCGAGAAGCTGGTAGGTCGTGCCGTTGAAGGACACCGAGCGTCCGACGGCGTCTGGGCTTCCGCCGAGACGTGTGCGCCAGAAGCGCTCGCTGACGACAACGACATGTGGCGATCCGGCGGCCTGATCGCGCTCGTCGATCAAGCGGCCGAGCCGTGGGCGGGCGCCGAGTTGTTGAAACAGCCCGCCGGTGATGAACGCGCCGTCAGTCCGCTCGGGGACGTCGCCTGTGTCGAAGTCGAAGAGTTGCGGCCGATAGCCCGCCACGCTGCTGAAGCTGCGCGCCTGTGCTGCCCAATCCCGCATATCGGGAAACGAGCTGCCGCGGCGCACGCGCACCAGTTCCTCCGCGCGCGGGTATGGCAAAGGCTCGAGGAGAACGGCATTCACGACGCTGAACATGGCCGTGTTCGCGCCTATGCCCAGCGCCAGGGTCAGAAGAACGACCGCCGTGAGCGCAGGCGTTTTGACAAACGCCCGGAGCGCATAGCGCAGATCGGACATGACGTCCTCTTTTCTCGCGTCCCTCGGTGGGGCCCCTCTGGATTCCCCACCTCGCTGCGCGCTCGCGGTCGCCTTCGGCGACTTCCCTCCGGCGCTCGCTTGCGGCCTCCGGCGTCCCGCGCTGTCAAACTCCAGCCGAAGGCTGTCTCGCCGAAGCGCTTTGCGCGAAGGCGGACGTCGGCTCGCGCCGGCCGCAGGCGCTTCAGCATTGAGCATTCAACATTGACCACTATCCTCCGATAGCGCCCAACGCCCACGCTGCCTGCCGCCGCACGCGCGCCTCGGTGTCCTTGAGCGCCTTTGCGAGCGCCGGTGCTGCACGGCGGTCGCCCAGCGCACCGAGCGCCCACGCCGCCTGCTCGCGCACCTGCGCCGCTTGATCGGTGAGCGTGTTCATCAGTGGTTCGACGGCGCGCCGATCGCCGATGGCGCCAAGCGCCCACGCGACCTGCTCGCGCACGCCGGCGTCGGTATCTTTCAGCGCCTCGATCAGTGCAGGAACCGACTCGGATGCGTCGAGCGCGCCGAGCGCCCATGCGCCCCGGCGCCTGACATTGGCTTCCGTGTCGCGCAGCGTCGCCGCGAGCAGCGGCGCCGCGTTGTGATTTCCGAGCGCGCCGAGTGCCCACGCCGCGTTACCGCGCGCGACCCAGACGGGGCCTTTGAGCGCCCGCGTCAACGGCTCGTACGCGGCCGAGCCGATCGCCACGAGTGCGGAGGCCGCCTGTTCGCCCGGGGTGGTCGTGTCCTGCTGGTGACCCCACCGCCAGGTTCGTTCGCTGCAGATCGCCGGATCGACGGGAGAGGCGTCGCCCAGGAGAACCACGAGCTGCGGGATCACGTCGTGCGCGTGATCACCGAGTTCCCGGAGATCGCACGCGGCGCGCGTCCGCGCGGCAGGATCGGAGGATTTCAATGCCGCAGTCGCCGCGCTGAGATCGACCTGGACGATCGACAGCAGCGCGATTAAGACGAGCGCGAACATCAGCGGAACCTCATGGGTCGCGGATTGGGCCGCGGATTGGGATGTGGATGCGGGTGCGGATGTGGGTTGGGATGGGGCAACGCATGAGCATCGCCGCCGCCGTCGATCTCTGCGATGGCCGCCGCGGCCGCACGGCGAATCGACGGCTCCGAATCTTTCAGCGCGGCCACCAGCGCATCGAGTGCGCGGCTGTCACCGATCTCCCCAAGCGCTTCGACGACGTGCTTCCGGACCGTCGCATTCGTGTCCGTCGCCGCCGCAATCAGCGCGTCGACCGCACCTTTGTCGCCGATCTCGCCAAGAGCGGAGGCGACCCGCGCGCGAACATCGGCATCCGCGTCCTTCAAGGCGGCGGCGAGGGCAGGCACCGCGCGCGCGTTGCCGATTTCAGCGAGCGCGGCCGCGACCTGACGCCGGACGCCGGCGTCCGTATCCTTCAGCGCGCCGATTAAGGCGTCGATGCGGGCCTCGCTGCCGCTCTGTTGCGCGACCACGCCGCCGTGCCACGCGGACGACCATTCGAGCGGCGGGTGCAGGAAGATCGCGGCCGTGCCCAGGAAGATCGCACTCGACCGCAGCAGCGTGCGAAAGAACACATGGAGGGGACTCATGCTCATCTCTCCTGCTAAGAAAACAGCATCGCCAGGAACACCACCGGCCGGGCGATCGCACGATGCGATCGCCAGGTGCGGGTGTGGGCTTTATCGGATTTGTCCGAGCGCGAACGCGGCCTGCTGGCGAACCGACGCGTTCGTATCCTTCAATGCGGTGGTCAGACCGTCGATCGCGCGCGGATCACGGATCTGGCCGAGCGCGAACACCGCCTGTTCGCGCACGTCGGCGTTCGCATCCTTCAGCGCGATGACGAGCGCTTCGACGGCCTTCGCGTCACGAAGTTGTCCAAGCGCGAACGCGGCCTGCTCGCGCACGTCAGCCTTTTCATCCTTCAGGGCCGAGATGAGAGGCTCGACGGAGCGCCGATCGCGAATCTGTCCAAGCGCGAATGCCGCCTGCTCGCGCACATCCGCGTTCGTATCGTGGAGCGCCGAGGTGAGCGCGTCTATCCCGGCAGGGTCGCGCAGCTGACCGAGCGCAAACACCGCCTGCTCGCGGACGTCGGCGTCTGTATCTTTCACCGCGCCGATCAGCGGCTCGACGGCGCGCCGATCGCGCATCTGGCCGAGACCGAACGCCGCCTGCTCGCGCACGTCTGCGCTGGCATCCTTCAGTGCCGTCATCAGCGGCTCGAAGATGCTCGGATCCCGCAATTGCACCAGCGCGTGCAGCGCGGTCTCGCGTACCTCTTTATCGGTGTCCTTGAGCGCTGCCGTCAACGCCGCAACCGTCCGCGGGTCGGCGATCGATTTCGGCTCCTTGGCATCCTGCGCTGATCCGCGTGCGTACGGCACCGCGTGCTCAACGATCGACCCGACCATTCCTTGCAGCGCGCCCTGCGTGATGCCCTGCGCAACGCTCTGGGTCACGCCTTGCGTAACGCTCCGGGTAACACCTTGCGTGACGCCTTGGCTGACTCCCTGCGTGGCCGACTGCACGAGTCCCTGCACGGCCGCATTCACCGCTTCGTCTGCGGCTGCCTGCCTGGGGTACTGCTCGACAGGCCGCTCCGGCCGTGCCTGTGCCGGCGGCTGCCGCGGTGACGGCGCCGGGGCAGAAGCGGGAGACGGGATCGCCATCGCGACGGCAGGCGCGATGTTCGTCCGCGCCGCATCGATTCGCGTGACGGCCTCCTTCGCCCACGGCTGAACGGACGCGACGGGAACGAGCATCAAGGCAAAGACGCTCGTCGTGAGTGCCGCGCGCATTCGCGTCAACCCGCCTCGGGGCACGCTCGGATCGAGGATCGCCATCAGGCGTCCTTCGAGCTGCGATCGGTGCGCCATGGCCAACGTCGCGCCGGCGAGCACCACGGGGAAACGGCCCGCGCGCATGACGCGCGCAATCTCGAGCAGCTGGTCCGCGTAATCGGGGCCGCGGGTTCCGGAGACGAGGACGAGATCGTCGCAGGCGCGCTCGCGCTCCGTGCGGAGGCGCTTGACTGCAATCCACGCAAGCGGATTGAACCAGTAGGCCGCGCACGCGATCTGCGCGACGAGATGCGTGAGGCAATCACGCCGCTTTACGTGCGCGAGCTCGTGCAGGACGACGATGCGAAGGCGGTCGGCTGGCCAGCCGTCCGCATCCACCGGTATGAGCACGGACGGACGGAAGACTCCCCACGCCATCGGCATGGATCCGATGCGCGTTCTGACGAATCGCACCTGCGGAATACCGAGGCCGCGCGCGAGCGACTGGGCCTCGGCCAGCCACGGCGCATCGGTGATGACCGGCGTCTGCCGCGACATCCATTGCACGGCCGCGAGACCGAGCAACATGCGGAAGAGAATCGCGAATGCGCCGCACGCCCAGATCGTCAGCAGGATCGTGGTCCAGGACAGCGTGCGGAGACTTTCGCCCCATGCCGGAAGCCACGAGATTTGTGGCGAAGAGGATCCGCGTGGCGACGACCCGGTCGATGCTGTTGACCGAGAGACCGAGCTGCGCGGCGTTCTAACCATGTCGCTGCCTTGAGGCGGAACGACACCATCGGCAGTGGAAACCACTGCGGAATCCTGAATGCGAACGAGCGGCACTTCCCATCGTGGCAGCGCAAGCGCAAGTGCGGGCGCGGCCAGCGCGCCGACAAGACCCAGCGTCCAGACAAGGTGACGCGCGGACGCGGACGCGCGCCGCAGCGCCGCCGCGATGAGCGCTGTCGCTCCCAGTACGATTGACGCCTTGACGAGCGCGTCGACAACGATCGGCGTTTCCATGAGGCCCATCTCTTACGCTCCGCTCTTCCGCGCCCCGTCGATCAACCGGGCGAGCCGATCGAGCTCTGCGGACGAAAGCTTCGTCGATGACTCGTCGAGCAGCGCCGAGATCGCCTGTTCGGCTGAGCCGTCAAAAAATGTCTGGAGAATGTGCCGCAGGGCCGACCGCTTCGCATTGTCGCGCGCCAGTGTTGGCAGGTATACGTATCGCGGCCCGTCCTGTTCGTGCCGCACGTGCCCCTTCTCCTCGAGAATCCTGAGCAGCGCCCGGACGGCCGAATAGCTCGGCGGCTCAGGCAGCGCGGTCTGCACTTCGGCCGCGGTCGATCGGCCGTTCATATAAAGGATGTCGAGAATCTGCCGCTCGCGGCGGCTCAAATCACGATGAGCAATGGTCATTGGCGTCCCCGGTCCCGGTTCACACAAGGCTTAGACGGCAGCGGGGCCCAAAAGGTGCTACGAAAATAGCACCAGGGGAAAAAATTAGCAAATACCCCCGATTGGACCGTTCCGACATCTGACATAAGATGGCGCGCTGTGCGTGTTGCGGTGGAACCGCAGCACCTTGATCGGCTCCCGCATCTGGCTCGTGAAGCTCGGCGTGAATGGCCCGCCCGTCAGCCATAGGCCCTTCATCGAAGGATGGCTGCGCGGCGATGCCGCGCGGACGGCCGGCGGACGTGCTCGTGATGTCCGACGGCACGTTGCTGGTATCAGACGACACGGCAAATGTCATTGACCGCGTCTCGTACGCGGGAGGCAGGTAACGCGCATGTGGAAGGAATTTCGGGAATTCGCCGCGCGCGGGAACGTGATCGACCTCGCCGTCGCCGTCGTCATCGGCGCCGCGTTCGGAAAGATCATCACGTCGCTCGTCAACGACATCGTCATGCCTCCGATTGGCATGGCGCTCGGGCGTGTTGACTTCAAGAACCTGTTCGTCACGCTCACCGGCCAGCAGTTCGCCTCGCTGGCCGACGCGCAGAAAGCGGGGGCGCCGACCATAAATTACGGCATCTTCCTGAACACGATTCTCGAATTCCTGATCGTGGCGTTCGTAGTCTTTCTGCTCGTGCGTCAGATCAACCGCATGAAGCAGCCCGTGCCGGCGGCGCCTGAAAAGCCGGTCCGCGACTGCCCGTTCTGCGCCACTCGCATTCCCGCGGCAGCGACGCGGTGCCCGGCGTGCACGTCGGAACTCGCGACACGATAGCGCGAACACCGTCCATGCCAGATTAGAGCCGCGAGGGGATACAGCGAAACCACCGTCGTCAATGACGATTCTTTTATCGGGTCCATCGCGCCGTGGCGACGTCTGGCATATTGCGCGCGCCTCGGGGAATCGTCATAGACCGAAGCAGAGGATGTTCGGTCCGGCGGCGACGGCGACGTACTGCTTGCCGGCCACGGCGAACGTCATTGGCGAGGCTTTCATGCGCACGTTCGTCGGGAAGTGCCAAAGCGCTTTGCCGTTGCCCTGATCGACTGCCGCGAAGCCGCCGTTGGGCTGACCGTAGAAAATCAGGCCGCCGGCCGTGGCCAGCACGCCGCTCCATGTCTTCGCGCGCGCCGCGCCCGGTTGCGGCACCTCCCACGCGATGTCGCCGGTCTCGATGTTCACCGCGCGCAGAAAGCGCTGGCCGGTCTGATCGGGGTAGCCGCCGGGCTTGTTGCCGACGCACTCTTCCAACGCGAGGAAGTAGTAGAGCCGTGTCTGCGGTGAGTACGCTGTCGAGGACCAGTTGGCGGCATCGCTTGGGCAGCCGCGTGGATCTTTCACTACCGGCCGCCCGTCGAGTCCTATGCGCGACGCCCAGTCCACACGGCGGAGAAACGGCTTCGCCAGAAGCACTTTCCCGTTCGTCCGATCCAGCACGTAGAAGAAGCCGTTGCGATCGGCGTGAAGCAGGAGTGCAGAAGGCTTGCCTTGGTAGACCGTGTCGACCAGCACGTTCGGCTCGGTTGCATCGCGGTCGTTCAGATCGTGAGGCGTGAACTGGTAATGCCACTTCAATTCGCCGGTCCTGGCATTCAGAGCGAGCACGCAGTTGGTGTAGAGATTGTCGCCGGGGCGATCGACGTCGTTGGAATCCGGCCATGGGTTGCCGGTGGCCCAATAGAGAGTGTCCGACGCTGCGTCGTACGAGCCGGTGAGCCACGTGGACCCGCCGCCCGTGACAGGCTCCGTGCCTTGCCACGTTTCGCTGCCGGGCTCGCCGCGACGCGGCACCGTCCAGGTCCGCCATACCACCGCGCCGGTCTCAACTGCGAACGCCGCGACGAACCCGCGAATCCCGTGGTCCGCGCCGGCGACGCCGGCGACAACAGTGTCGTGAACGATGAGCGGCGCGATGGTGCCGCCGAAGTGCTGCCCGGTTGTGTCCGGCGCCATCTGCATTTCCCAAAACAGCTTGCCACTGGCGCGATCCAGCGCGAGCAAGTGTGCGTTGTCCGTGACGAAATAGATCTTGTCGCGAAGCAGCGCGACGCCGCGGTTGGTGCCCAGCCGGGCGTCGCCGACCATACCGGCGCTGGGCGGGCGCGAGTACTGCCAGAGCTGGCCGCCCGTCTGGGCGTCGATGGCGATCACTTGGTTGGGTGCTGTGACATACAGCACACCGTCCGCCGCCAGCGGCGTTGTCTCGAGCCCGAAATACTGAATAGGGAACACCCACTTCAGCTTGAGCGTGGCCACATTGGCCGTCGTGATCTGCTCGAGCGGGCTGTACCGATTGCCAGAATCCGAGCCGTTGTAGGTGCGCCAGTCTCCCGGTTGTGGCGCGCCCCACGTGATCGGAGTCGTTGGGGCGATTGGGGCCGGCTTCGTGATGGTGTCAACGTTGAGACGCAGCAGGTAGCGGACGAGCACCGCGCGATCGCTCACGGACAGGTCGGCGAAGGACGGCATGCCCGCGGCCACGTTGCCGCGCTGCAGGTATGCCGTCAGCTGGTCGGGCGACTGTTCCGCCACCCGCTGATTCATCGCGAGCGCCGGTCCTTTCGCGGTGCCAAGGCCTTCTTCCCCATGGCAGCCCGCACACTGCACGGCGAACAAGGGCGGAGCCTGCACTTGTGGTGATGGAGTGGCGCGCACCGCTGCGACCGTCCCATCCGTCCAAATAGGGAACGTCAAGGCCGCGCCGACGATTAGCGCCAACATCGGGAAGGACAGACGAAGGATTCGCTCCAGCATGGGGAGTCCTCCAAGCAGTCTGTTTCCTGGACTGCTGTGGCGTTCTCGCGATTCTACGCTGGCAGAGACCGTGACGAGAGATCGGGATCGACACGATCGGGCGGCGCGAATGTCCTCGGTTATCGAACTTTCACGGTGAGACTGCTGCTTGCGGTTGCCGTTACGGCGTGTCTTGCTTCGGGCGCGCGCCGCGCGGCGTCGATCGATCCGATGGATGCCGTGCGAACGAGTGACGGTGGCGCACACACTCACGACCTGCGTCGAAACAGAAAAATCCCCCCCGCGACGCCGAGTCCGATCGCGAACGCGGCCCATTCAGCGAGCGTGACGCTCGTCAGCATCCAGCCGATCACGACAAACGCCAGCACGATCACCAATGTGGGCGCCGGGACTCTGAAGGGGGTGCCGCCGGCCTGCACATCGCGGCGGCGGAGCTGCCACGTCGCGAGGCAGCACGCCCCGTACAGCACGAGCGTGGAGAGGTTGGCCAGAATCGCGAGCCGCTCGAATGTGCTGGTGATCGCGAGCACGAGCACGATCGCGCACTGTAAGAGGATCGCAGCGACCGGCGATCGACGCACTGGATGGAGGCGCGCGAGCGCCGACGGCAGGAATCCGTCGCGCGCGAACGCGAACAGGGCGCGCGGCGTGGCCAGGATCATCGCGCCGGCGTGGCCGAGCATGGATATCACGGCGCCGATGAGGAGCAGATTTCTCGCCCATCCGCCAAGCGCCACGCCTGCGGCCTCCGCCAGCGGCGCGGCCTTCGAGGTCGCGAGCGCCGGCCCCAGCACGCCCTGGGCCACGAACTGCAAGGAGGCGTACAGCACAGTGATGGCTGCCATCGCGATGAAGATCGCACGCGGCACCGTGCGCGCCGGCTCCCTCACTTCGCCGCCCGGCACGAGCGCCCCTTCGATCCCCGCAAACGCGAAGATCAGCAGGATGCTGCTCCGCGCCAGCGTCGGCATATCCGGCGGATTGGCGATCGCGAGGTTGTCCGGGTCGATCGCGAATATGCCGCCGGCGATGAGAAGCAGCAGCGGCAGGATCTTCGCGACGGTCAGCGCGCTGTTCACGCGCGCGCCGCGCTCGACGCCCAGGATGTTGATGGTCGCGAACACAGCGTAGATCGCGACGAGCACGGCCGCCGACGACCCGCGCGACGCGAGCGCCGGTACGAGCGCGCCGAGACTCGCGACGAGCACGGTCGCCACCGCCGCCATCGCGAACGTCAGCAGCATCCACAGCAGGAATCCCGCAAGGAATCCCACGAACGGTCCGAACGCGACCTCGACATAGGCATATGGCCCGCCCGTCATCGACACGCGGCTGCCGGCCTCCGCCAGGCATAAGACGATGAGGCCCATCGCGATGGCGCAAAGCACGTACGCGATGGGCGCGGTCGCGCCGAGCGTGGCCGCCATGTCCGCCGGCAGCCGGAAGATGCCGGCGCCAATCGTGAGGTTGACGATGCTCGCGGCCAGGGCGAAGGTGCCGATGGAACGAAGAAGGGACGATTCGGACGACGAGGCGCGCGGCTGGTCGGTCAGAGTGATGGGACACTAACACGGGCGTGTCCAGCCGTTGCCGCGACGCCGGAGGCCGCGTTCTCGACCCGACGCTCAAGCCGGTGGAAACCGGGAAGGCGCCCGGCAAGAACAAGTAGGGGCGACACAGTGGCCCCTCCCGATCGTTGACAAGGACGGAGCCGAGAAGTGGCTGGTAGGGCAGGCACCGCCGCTTTGACCGGCGCTGCTGGCGCTCGACACCGCGTCCATCGAGACGGCGCGACCATCGACCGGCCGCCCGGACATCATGACGATTGGCGCCTGAGTCGCATCGCCATCCGAGTCAGCGTCCAGTCGCGTCGTTTTCGATCACCATCAACGTGAACGATCCAGGCAGCACCGGTCCGCGCCCGCGTCCACTCGCCGGAGCGGGGCCAAACTTTGCGGAGACCAGAAACAGCCGGTGATTGGTGGGATCGAGTCCCATGTTCCGCGCCGCCGGTGCGGTTTGGACCGTCTGCGCGACATGATACTGGTCGGGCGCATCCTGATGCACGACGGTGAGGGTGCCGTCGGCGTTCGAGGCGAACACATCCCCGGACGCTGCGTCGAACGCGGTGCCATCGACACCCGCCCCAATCGGTACCGTGGCGACCACCTTCCCGGCTTGATAATCCGACACGGCCATCACGCTGCTGCGGCACCCGCTGAACAAGCGATGGTGCGCGGTGTCAATGGCCATCGCGACCGGCTGCTTGCACGGGGCGGTCGACCACCGGCGCGCGACGGTCGCGAACTTCGCGTCGATCTCGACGACCTCGCTAGTGTCGGTGAGATTCGCGTACACCTTGCCATCGCCGGCCGACGCGCCGTACTCGGGTTTGCCGCCGAGCGGAATGTTCGTAACCAGCGTGCCCGGCTGCGGATCGATCACGGTCGACGAGTGCGCGTCGCCATTGAACGTAAAGACGCGATTCGAAGCGCTGTCGTAGATGATCGCATCGGCGTCCTCGGCCGCCGGAATCCGGCTCAGGACCTTGAACGTCTTCAGATCGAACATCACGACCGACCGATCGTTGCCGGACGTCGCGAATCCGTGGCTCGCCGCAGGCACAACGGCGGTCCCGTGCGCGCCCTGGATCCCGGTGACTTCGCCGAGCAGAGTCCCGGTGTCCTCGTCGACCACCATCACGCGATTCTGTCGACCGATGAACAGCCGGTGGTTCGGCGGATCCGGGACGATGTAGTCCCAGTTGCCGTCGCCGCCGAGCGTATACGTGTGCGTGATGCGGTACGCCGCCGATGACTGCGCGAGGAGCGGCGCCGCGGCGGCCAGCCCGACGACGAGCGCGATCTGTCGCATGGATCCTCCTTTTCTTCGGAGCAGTCTAGCCGACTGCGTGTCCCGGCGCGCTTTGCTCCGCCGGCGACCAGATGAATATGAACAGCAGATGACGACCGATTGGTTCGGTACAGACTCGATCGCAGATCGAGCAGACCGATTGACCCGGCAGCCTGCGCTCGGCCGGAACGTTTCGTCCACCGAGAACTGTGAGAGGGATGTGGAACATGATTCGTGGTGCAGTGTTCAACAGATTGAACACCTCCACGATACCGCCCACCTGTGCTCGACCGACCTGAAGGTGTTTCTCGAGATGCGCGTCCAGCGTCGCTGCCCACGAGGGATCCGAATCGGACGCACGAATGTGGTTCAACAGTTTTTCGCCGATCAGATCTCCGGGCGCCTTACCCGGTTCCGGTCCTCCGCAAATCAGCTCGACGCCATTGTCGTCCCGGCGGCTGACGTCATTCCAAGTCTGGCAATTGAGCTCGCGTGAGACGGAGCCTGATTGAGCGCGCCTTGCCAGGTTCACGTTCGATGAATCCGTGGGTGTGGAGCGCCTTGATCATCTCGTGTACTACAGGCGGCGTCACGCGAAAAAACCGCCGGAAATCTGCTTCCGCCGGTGGCATGCCATGAATCTTCGTGTAGTAATAGATGAACGCGAGATATTGCCCCTGCTTGGGTGTGAACAGCCTCCCGTCTTCGATTGCACGCATGACGTAACCTCACCATCGTGCGCGCCGCCCTCGGTCGGCTTTGGCGGCACCGCGATGACGCCTTCCTGTTACCCTGAATGGATCGCGCTTCTGCCCGGCCTGTTCGCGCAGGCAGAGAAGGATCAACCGGTATCGTGCACCGGAATTCGGACTTGACAGGTCGGATTTCGGATCGATAGGATTTCCGGCGAGTTCTTTCGATCCATCGGCGTAAATACAAATGCCCGCCACGTGTTGACGGCACATGGCGGGCGTGAACGCCGCCTTGGAAACGGTTGGCCCGAGCCCGACGCGACGTTCTGCCGCAGTCTAGACGACGGACACCTCCCGCCGCAAACTGACGCGCGTTCGGTCTCCTTTTCGGGGTTGAGTCCCTGCAACGGAGTCGCATGTTCGTTCGCTGGTGCGTAGGTCTCGCTTTGCTTCTCGTGATCTGCTTCATCTCCCCCACATCCGCTCAAGACCGGGCGTACTTTGTTACGTACGATCATTATCTCGAAGAGCCTGGCAACTTGGAGATCGCGGTCGCGACGACCACGGGCATGCCGAAGCGGGATCAGCCGGCCTACACGGCGCCCTGGCTGGAACTCGAGTACGGGTTAACCGGTTGGTGGACCGGCGAGTTGTACCTCGAGGGCGTGACGACGCGCGGCAATGGCGACGCGTTTACTGGCTGGCGTTTCGAGAACCGCTTTCGACCGCTGAAGAGCGAGCACCGGATCAATCCCGTCATCTACGTCGAGTACGAGAACATCAATGAGGCGAGCCGCATCCAAAAGGAAATCGTCGGCGCAGGAGGTCTCGAGTTCGATCCGATTGCTGAATTGAAGGACGAGCATGCGCATGAACTGGAGGTCAAGCTGATTCTGTCGAGCGCCGTCGGCGACTGGAACGTGGCGGAGAACCTCATCGTCGAGAGGAACCTGTCCAAAAGCGAGGGCTTCGAGTTCGGATATGCACTTGGCGTGTCGCGTCCGCTCGGGACAATCGCTAGCGGCACATCCTGCCGGTTCTGCCGGGAGAACGTCAGACTCGGTGCGGAACTATACGGCGGCCTCGGTTCGAGCGTGGAGTTTGCACGATCGGAGCAACGCCACTTTCTGGCTCCCGTCGTGAACTGGAATCTTGGTAACCGTATTTCCGTCAAAGCGTCGGTTGGGTTCGGCCTAACAGACACCACTGATCGTTATCTGCTCCGCTTCGGGCTGGCTTATGAGTTTCCTGTGAGGAGCCGGTAAATGAGAACCATGGCGATCGTCGCGTTTGCCTGTGTCGTGACCGCAATCGGGGCCCTCGCGAATGAATCACACACCCATCGTGAGCGCACGTGGGTTGCTCCGGCTGCGGTGGACTCCATGCAGAACCCCTTGAAGAACCGGCCGGAGACGGGGGCGGGAGGCCAGAAGCTTTTTCGGCAGCGGTGCAGTATCTGCCACGCCGACGATGGAACCGGCGCGAAACCCGGCCCAAACCTGATGTTGCGACGAGTCCAACAGCAGAGCGACGGGGCATTCTTCTGGAAAATTTCCAGCGGGAACACGCGGACGGGAATGCCAGGCTTCAGTTTCCTGCCGCGTCTGCAACGCTGGCAGTTGGTGAAGCACCTGCGCTCCCTCGCCGAACCAACGCAACCGCGGATGCTGTCGCCGGCGAAGACAAAGCGCTGAACGTAGTTCGGCATCTGCAAATCGTCCCTTGCGAGCAGTATTCGGCCAAGCCGCCATCTGAGGTACGAAGAGCGACCGCATACCTCTAACTGAAAGTGCGGACTGTTATAGGCCTGTGATACGTGCCCCCTTTGGCATCGATGAACACCGAGGTTTACCGACGCACACCGAGGGATCGGCTTGGCAGCTAAGTCGCTGAAGGACTGCGCGATAAGCTAGCTCGGAGTGGCTTGGCGTCGCTCGCCCAGTTTGCTTTCCCGGCGTGCGCCATCATTTCTGAATTGTGGTACGCGTAACGTTCTGCCATCACTTAGAGCCACATGAGGGCGATGAAGGCGTGCCTCGTTTCCACGACACCGACGGCGGACCGAGAAGGCCGCACGCAGGTGGATGACGGCCGGCAGAGCACAGGAACAGCTCGTCGACTGTCACATGGGGGCGCTGGCATCGCGCACGCGACGGCTGATGCAGTACAAGTCGTTCGGCTCGCACCCCTCGACTTCGACCTGGACTGTCGTGTGGCTGATTCTGAATCGTCGCTCGATGTCATTCACCACGGCGCGCAGCACCTGTTGGCCTTCCCGGATGCTTTGTTCTGCCACGACGATGTGACAGCTGCACGCGACTACGCCGGGCCCTACCGTCCAGACGTGCAAATCGTGCACGTCCAACACACCGCCGACCTGTCTAATGGTGTCGATTACCGCAGGCATATCGGTGCCTGTGGGCGTTCCTTCGAGAAGTACGGTGACGCACTCGCGGAGAACGCCCCAACTGGTCCACACAATCAATCCCGCGATCAGAAGCGAGATGACCGGATCCACAACAGAGGCGTGCGTGGCAAGGACGATAGCACCGGCGGCGATCACTCCGAACGCGGACACGGCGTCGCCGACCATATGCAGGTAGGCGCTTCGCACATTCACGTCGTCCTTCGCACCCTGGAAGAGCCACAGGCTGATCACCGCGTTCAATACCACCGCGACGGCAGCCACCGCGATCATGAGACCGCCACTTGGCAGTTCCGGATGGCGAATGCGGCTGAGTGCCTCCCAGATGATCACGCCGGCGACCACGACGAGGGACACGGCATTAACCAGGGCGGCGAGGATACCGACACGGTGGTAGCCGTACGTCATCCCATGATGCGGCGCCCTGTCTGCTGTCGAGAGCGCGTACCAACTGAACGCGAGAGCAGCGGCGTCCGCGAAGTTGTGGCCAGCATCTGCGAGCAAAGCCAGGCTGTGACCCCACCAGCCGTACACTGTTTCGACAAGCACGAAGGCCACAGTCAGAGTGACCGCGGCGGCCATCGTGCGACCCGACACCGTAACTGGCATGTGCGTGTGAGTGTGCGAGTGCCGGTGCGATTGTTTGTGGAGACCGGCGTCAGCGTGATGGTCAACGTTTGGAGTCATGCGGCTTTATGAATCCGACTTCAGGCGTTCTGTTGACGCGTCATCGTGCCACCGCCACTCGCCATACCGGCCGCCTCGAGATAAATGACGCCGCGCGCGTGATCGTACGCAATAACCTCGGCGTAGCGGCCCCAATCGATCGCGATAGCGAGTTGCTTCTCTGCCTCCTCGGGCGGGAACTCCAATCCGAGCGCTGATTGCACGACGTCGGCCTCGAGCTCATGGCGATCGGCCGACTTGAGCATCGTCAGCAGCCAGTTGACGATCGGGACGCGGCGGACCCGCGCGGCAAAGATCTCCTTGCGCGCCTGAATACTCGCCTCGGCAAAGGTTTCGCCGAGCGGCGTGTGAGAGATGTCCCCGTGTGCCACGATGACGAACCCAAGCCGTTCGGCCGCTTCGGCGAGTCGCAGGACGCGGTCCGAGTCCGTGTGAAGTTCATCGGCCAATCGGAAAATGTCGGTCCGTTGCGTGTGGAGACTCGCGAGGTGCTCGACAAAGCCGGCGAGCTCGTTCACGGTCACGTTCGGCAGTTCTCGCGTGCGGCCAGGTTCTCCGGGCGCCGTACCGAGTTCCTCTGGTTCCGTTTTCGTCTGCCCGGCGAGCAGCGCATACACCTGATCGACGACGGCCTGGAATTCGGCAGCCTTTCGACGCCTCGGATGTGCAAGCGGCACGGGGACTTCGGTGATCACGCGACCGGGGTCCTTTTCCATGACGACAATGCGGTCACCCATCAGAACGGCCTCTTCGATGTTATGGGTGACCATCAGAATGGCCTTCGTGGGGATCTGGCCGGACGTCCAGAGCTCGAGCAGCTCACCACGCAACGTCTCGGCACTCAACACGTCGAGCGCCGAAAAGGGTTCGTCCATGCAGAGAAGCTCCGGCTCGACGGCCATGGCGCGGGCGAAACCCACTTTCTGCCGCATGCCCCCCGAGAGTTCGCGCGGATACGCGTTCTCGAATCCATCAAGGCCAACACGATCGAGAAAGTCAAGCGCGCGCGCCGCACGCAGTCGGGGCGACATGCCACGCGCCTTCAATGCGACCTCCACGTTCTCTTGAACGGTGAGCCATGGAAAGAGCGCGAAGCTCTGAAACACGATGGTGGCGCGAGGATTCACGCCCGTGAGCGCACGGCCGCGGTACAACACGCATCCCTGTGTCGGCTGTTGCAGGCCCGTGATCATTCGCAAGAGCGTGCTCTTGCCGCAGCCCGATGGTCCGAGAAGCGAGACGAATTCGCCGGCGGCCAGTGTCAGGCTCACATCCTGAATTGCCGTGAACTGACGCGCGCCGCTGCTGTACGTCTGACTGACATGATCTACCTGTACGAGGTCCGTCCGATCGCGCATCATTACTCCATGCGAAATCGTTCTTCCGCGAGTCGGTAGAGCGGCCGCCAGACGAGCCCGTTGACGAGCGTGACGATGAGAATCATCGTCAACGTCGAGGCGAGCAACAGCGGATAGGCGCCTTCAGCCGTGGCGTGCGAAATCAGCGCGCCAAGTCCCATCGTCTGTACGGTCCGACCGGCAAACGTGCTGTATTCCGCGACGATGCTCGCATTCCAGGCGCCGCCCGTGGACGTGATCGCACCGGTCACGAGATAGGGAAACAGCGCCGGCAGAATCAAGGTGCGCCATCGCTCAAATCGCCCCATGTCCAGGAGAGCCGTCGTGTACTTCAAATCCTGCGGAATGGCGGACGCACCTGCGAGGACGTTGAACAACAGATACCACTGCGTCCCCATCAGCATGAGGAGAATCGCGGCGACGTTCATCCCATGTGCGAATCTGAGGATGGCAAGCAGAAAGACGGGGAACAGTGCGGTTGCGGGAATGGACGCGGCTATCTGTACCAGCGGCTGACACCATCGCGCCAGGCGCTGGTTGAATCCGATCGCAACGCCGAGAGGCACCGTCCAAGCCAGTGCGAGCACGAGCGACGCCATGACCCGCAACAACGTCGCGCCGCTGGCCAGGGCGATGTGGCCCCATACTGCCGCGGGCACCCCCGCGAGCATGATCGCCGCCCGGACGGTTCCGTAGATCAAGCCGCCACTCAGACCGACGCGCAGCATCCAGGCTGACACTCCGGGAGCGGCGGAGACTGTCTTCGTTTCATTCGCCACGCGGCCGTAATTCTGCGTGCGGACTTCGATAGATTCGAGGCAGCCATGGACATGCGCTCGCACCCATGCGAACACTCGCGACGCCATCAACGCGTCATAAAACCATGACCGCTGCGGCTCCGCGCTCTCGACGAATTCGACCTTGAATCGGTCGGCCCACGACAGGAGAGGGCGCCAGACCAGTTGATCCAGGATGACGACAAGCAAGACGAGACTTGTGACACCATATCCGATGGCGCGGAGATCACCGGCACTCGCGGCTTCGCTGAGATACGCCCCCAGTCCCGGCAGTCTGAAGTCTCGCTGGCCTACGGTAAAGATTTCGGCGGCCATCAAGAAGAACCAACCGCCTGCCCAACTCATCATGCTGTTCCAAATCAGCCCGATCGCTGCGAACGGCAACTCGATCGTCGTGAGCCGCAGCACCCCGCGTCACTGAAACGCTCGGCCGGCTTCGCGGAGCTCGTGGGGCACTGTGCGTAGAGCCTGATACCACGCGAAGGTGAGATTCCAAACCTGACTCGTAAAGATCAGAACGATGGCAGCGAGTTCCGCCGCGAGCGCTTGGGGCAGGATGGCTGTGAGGCTAAGCAGGACGACGGGCAGGAAGGAGAGAATCGGTACGCTTTGGAGGACGTCGAGCAGCGGCAGGAGGACGCGCTGTGCGCGCCGGTCGAACGCCGCCTGATGCCCGTAAATGAGCGTGAATGCGAGCGACAGCGCATACGCTGCGGTCATTCTTGCCAATGACAGCGCCGCGTAATAGGGCAGAACGGCGGGCGCCAGTGAGACGGCTCGACCTGCGATGACGGCTGGTGCACCGACGGCCAGCCGTACGCCGATGTACAGCACAACGACCACACCACCGAGCACGATCGCGTCGCCCCACCAAGTCGGCCGCTCTGTGGGCCACCAATGGCCGAACCGGAGCAGCGTCGACGCCAAACGGCGGCGGTCATCTCGTGGGTCGGTTCGCATGGACTCGCAAGCCTGAGTCGTTCAGCGGATCAGAAGCCGAGCGAATCGCAACCATTGCGTTCCATGACTCACGAGGCCACGTACCCACGACGTGCGCGGATGCGGTAATGGCCGTCGCGGACTTCCACCCGAATGGCGTGCCACCGGCCGTCCTTTTTTCTGGCGGAGAGATAACCGAGGTAGTACTGCTTGCTCAATTCATCGGCGATTCCCGCGGTCGCCTTGTCCAGGTCCCGAGGATCGGTGACGATTTCGGTACGTCCGCCGCTGTCGTCCGTGAGATCGCGCAGCGCTCCACGGTCGACGGGTTCACTGCAGGCTTGCATCCACGTGCGGCTTTGTGGTGGCGTCGGCTGACGCGGAATCGGCCAGCCGCGACGCCCGCCAGGCGGGAAGGGGATCGGGAACGGCATTGGGCCGCGCCGCTGCAAATGCGGACGCCGCGACGATCCAACCGGGTCCACGTTGCACTCGATGCCGATTGCATAGACGAGCGCTTCACTTTCCCGAATGCGCTCCTGTACCTCGCGCAGACTTGTTCTGCTGGTCGTGTCGTTGCCGTCCGAGAGGAGGACCAGCGCCTTTTTCTGGCGTTGTCCGGTGGCGGCCAGGCGGACAGCTTCTGCCACGGCGTCGTACATCGCCGTGGCGCCGCTGGCGACCATTCGGCCAAGTCGGCGGCTCAGCAGTTCGCGATCGGTCGTCCAGCCCTCCACGAGCACCGGGCGGTCACTAAACCGATAGAGAAAGATTTCGTCGTCCGGCCCGAGCAAATCGTACAGAAAGCGCCCGAGGGCGGTTTGCGCCTCCCGGATTCGTTCACCGGCCATGCTACCGCTCGTGTCGAGGGCGATACCAAGACTCACCGGTACGCGCTCAGCGCTGAAGTGCGTCACGGTTTGGGGCTGATCATCTTCGTACACGACGAAGTCGTCTTTGCTCAAGCCGGGGACGAACCGTCCGGACTCATCGAAGACACTCGCGGCAATGTTGATCAGTTCCACGCCGCTCTTGAATCGAAATCCGGCGTCCGGATCCTGAGGGATCGGTTGTTGTTGCGCCGGCACGTGCACAACAAGCAGGCCGATTGCCAGGACGGTCGCGGCATACGGCGCGATTCCGGCTGAACCCACTGTGCCGGTCTCGGACCTGCGACACAAGCGAGGCAGCATCATCACCTCAATGTGACGGTCATGCAGAGTTCACTCCGGAAGCGCTGGGCAGACCGGAGCTTCATTCTCGATTACGATGGTTACGCGAGTGCCTCTTGCAGTCAGGGTCTCCATTTGTGTCGACATCGACCGTCATGGTTCGGAGCGGCTGGGCGACGACACAAGCGAAACGCAAACTAGTGTCACCTCCGCGCGTGCACCGGCCATGCCGTTCACATGTGGCCAAAATGCGGCAACGGCGCTGAGTGCGAGCCGATATCCGGGTATTCTGCAGGGCGGGCCGTGGCTCATCCTGCACATTGCATGGACACCTTGATGGCTGTCACCGAGGTGGACGTCGAACGTCGCTTCAGGAGGACGATCAGGTGTGCTTCGCTGGTGGACGTGAGACCAACGGCTTCCCAACGCTCGAGAGCGGCGATTGCGAGGCGATCTTGTAAGGCGCGAGGATTGGGCTCGTCGACGACGGAGTATTCCCATACTGGCTCCACGTATGGCCGCTCTGTGTCCATCTGAGAGTCGGTTGTCCAAGAACCGCGCCGAGTGGGATTCTTTCGAGGGCGTCAAGAATCATCGTTGTTCGGTGCCTCTGTCATCGCGCTTGCAGAAGGACACGCTCGATGAGTGGACATCCAGCCGCATGTCAAGCTCCATGGGCGGCGCTTGTCGTCGATGATGACGCGGGTGTCCGCCAGTCGCTGCGACTATGTCTGGAAGCGGCAGGGGCTCGCGTGCTTGGCGTTGCCTCGGGCCGTGCCGCATTGGAGGCTCTCGATCGCGGACACTTTGATGTCGTGTTTCTCGACCTCTGGCTCGGTCCGGAAGCGGGAATGGATCTGCTTCCAGAGATGCTCCAGCGCCAAACCGACCTCGGCGTCATTGTCGTCACAGCCTTTGCGTCGATCGAGAGTGCCGTTGACGCGATCAAACGCGGTGCGGTCGACTACATTCCGAAACCCTTTACGCCCGATCAGATTCGATTGACCGCAAATCGCGTCCTGGAAGGGCAACGTCTCAGACGCCGTCTGGCCGAACTCGAGGAAGCACTCGACGAGACCGGCGAAGCATCCGTCTTCGAGTCGCACAACCAGAGCTTTCGTCAATTTCTTTCGGTGGCGGCGCGAGCGGCGGCGTCGGAGGCCGTGATTTTGCTTCGCGGGGAGAGCGGCACCGGCAAGAACGTACTGGCGCGTTGGCTGCGTGCCAACAGTCTGCGAGCCGAAGCGCCGTTTGCCGCGGTCAATTGCCCAGCCTTGTCCGGCGACCTGATGACCAGCGCGCTCTTCGGGCATCGGAAGGGAGCATTTACCGGCGCCATCTCCGATGTTGCGGGGAAGGTTCAAGAGGCGGAGGGCGGCACGCTGTTCCTCGATGAAGTCGGCGAGCTGACGGCGGACGCCCAGGCGCGCTTGTTGCGATTTCTCAACGACCGCACCTACGAGCGACTCGGCGAAGCGCGAGAACGACGCGCGGACGTGCGTCTCATCGCCGCAACAAATCGCATCCTTGAGAATGAGGTCAAGGCAGGGCGCTTTCGCGAAGACCTCTTCTACCGGATCAACGTCATTACGCTGACTCTGCCGGCCCTTCGCGATCGTGTCGAAGACATTCCGTCGCTCGCGCAGCACTATCTGGCGATGTTCAGTCGCAAACAAGGCCGGCTCTCGTTAGCGTTTTCGCCTGAGGCCGAACAGGCCATGTTGTCGCACGCATGGCGCGGCAATCTTCGCGAGCTGCGCAACGGGGTCGAGCGTGCGGTGATTCTCGCGCCTGGACCGGTCCTGACGCCGCTCGATCTTGGCCTGCATCTACGTGCATCCTGCGATCAAGACGGACAAGCCGACCACAGGGCGCGCGTCGGTGCCGCGATCTCGTTGGCCGCCTTGGAGCGCGAACACATCGCGCGGATTGTCGCGCAATCGTCGTCGTTGGAGGCCGCAGCCCGCACCCTGGATATCGATGCAACGACGCTCCAGCGAAAGCGGAAGCGATTCGGCTTGGCATAAACGCCACTATGCGTGTAGGTCTCCGTGTTCGATTTGGCGTGGCCGCCGTCCTGATGGTCTGCACGACCGTGATCGCCAGTATGTGGACGCTCGCGGCGCTGTCGCGCCTCAGTAACGTCGCCACGGATACGGTGCGAGAGAGTGAGGCCGTGACGGCCGTGACGTCGAAGCTCTCAGGGGCCCTCGAGCGTGAAGACGACGCCGTTCTGCTCGTGCTCGCTGGTGACAGACGTGGTGCCACGGTCTTGTCGCGCGAACGACGCATCGTCGATGGGGCGGTCTCGGAGCTGTTCGACGTGCTCGGACCGGCCGACGAACGGGACCTTGCCCGGCCGCTCCTGTCGGCCCTCCAGGCCTATCGCCGGGCGGCGGACGGCGTTGCGGCGATGGCTTCCGAGCGAGAAGCGCTCGTGCAGTATCATCGACAGGCGAATCCGCTTCTCCGGCGCGCCGTTACGCTCACGACGACGACCCGCGACCGACACTTCGAACTGGCCCGACAAGCGGTCACACGAGCGCGTGACCAGGCGGGCGCCTCGCGTCGCGCGGTCCTGCTCATTACGATGGCTGCGCTGGCCTTCGCGCTCTTGTTGGCGTGGCATCTCTCCCGCACCGTGGTCGGTCCGCTCCGACGGCTCACCCGTGGCGCCAATGCGATCCGTGAAGGACGGTTTGACGACCGGATCGAGGTCACGTCGCACGATGAACTCGGTGAGCTGTCATCAGCGTTCAATCAGATGGCACTCGATCTCGCTGAGTTCCGCCGCACGAACATCGGCGAAGTCATGCGCGCAAAGAACACGCTCGAAGCGACGATGGAGGCGTTGCCGGATGCCGTCGTCCTGCTCGACGCCGACTGCCGGATTCTCACGATGAACCACGCGGCGCTCACGGTGTTCGAGGCCGCTGGCATCCCCGCGCCCGTCACGTTGGATGATTTAGACATTGCCGGGCTCGACCACAACGCGATTGCCACGGCTGTCAGAGCCGGCATCAATGCCCCCCGGCTGACCGATTTGACCGCGACGATTCCGGTCGATCATGACGGAACCCTGCAGCGGCTGCTCCCGTGCGTCGTGCCAGTGCCGGGGCTGGATCGACAGCAGAGTGGCGCGATTCTCGTCCTCTACGACGTCACGGATCTGGCGCGGCTCGATGAAATGCGATCAGAGCTGGTGGCGGTGGCCTCACACGAGCTGCAGACACCGCTGACGACACTCCGGATGACGCTGCTGATGTTGCAGGAGTCGTCGGATGTACTCCCTCCGCGTCAGCGGGAACTGCTCGCGACATCGCTCATTGGTGTGGAGCAGCTGACGGAAACCGTCCACGAGTTCCTGGACCTGACGCGAATCGAAGCTGGGGAGCTCCGGCTCAATCTGGATCCGGTGCATGTACCGCGGCTGCTGGCTGACGTTGTGCGAAACGCAGAACCCCAGGCCGCTGCCCAGGATATTCGCGTGCGATTGACCGCGGAATCCGCTCTCCCGAACATCATTGCCGACCAGCGGCGACTTCGGATCGTCTTCGATAACATCGTGTCGAACGCCCTCAAATACACGCCGTGTGGCGGGGAAATTACGGTCAGCAGTCGAGTGTCAACCTCGAATGACGACCGCCGGGAGCCTGTGGTTGCCGTCAGTGTTACGGATACCGGCCCGGGTGTTCCCGCTGGCTTCCGTGCCCGAATCTTCGACAAGTTCTTCCGCCTCGAACAGCAGCAAGCCGAAAACCGGCCGCATCCCCGCGGAGCCGGCATTGGCCTCTACATGTGCCGGCAAATCGTCGATCTGCATGGCGGCTACATCGAGTGCACCACCGGAGGGGATGGGAAGGGCGCTCGGATTACGGTGGAGTTACCGCTCGACGGCTCCACCAGGTCGCTGCTGACAGGGTCGACGGTGCAGACCGAGTTGCAATAGGGCGTGCGAACCATGACGTCGCATGCTCGTTTATCCGGTCCAGATCATCCAGTCACCGCACGATTCGAGCGTGCACATGTGATCGAAAGTGCTGCGCAGGTACGCGTCGGCCGCGGCCTTGGCTGATTGCAGCCGTTGAAACACGGTCGGCAACTGGTGGACCGCACCAGTCGATTCATTCCAGACGGCGATGGTATGGGCTGTTGGTTGTCTGACGACGACCGTGGCGACCAGGTCGTGCCCGTGGTGACGCCGCCAGGTGACCATTCCCATGTGAAATGCGCATCCCGTCCCGCGACCAGGAGAGGGCAGAGACCGGGAATGGAGCTTCATGAACGTGCGGCGAGCTGGCGATGCAGGCGGTATGCCGTCGGAGGAATATTCCGATGGTCGGCTCGGAGTGCGGCAGAGGTTCTCTTGTGTGCCGGCGTTCTGCCGCGACGGAGGCGATTGACACCGGCATTTTGCATGGACGACAGCCACGTCCACCCCACGGGACTCCGCACGCTCGCGCCTGTAACGCAAAGGAACGTGTCAGGGGTTTTGCAGGACCCACCGAGAGAATAGCCTCGTGTTGCGCGTCACCCGGCGGGCCACGGAACTGATCGCGATTCTGCTCTGCAGCATGATCGTCGAGGCCGGCCGGAGTGCCGCAATCACTGCGCAGTTTCCGTCATTCCGTAGTGGCGTCGATGTCGTGGCAGTGAGCGTCACGGTAACGGACGTCGCGGGCCGATACATCGGCGATCTCGGGCGGGAACACTTCCAGATCTTCGAGGACGGACGCCCGCAGCACGTGACATTCTTTCAGCCGCGCCAGCTGCCGCTCGCCTTGGCCCTGCTGATCGACACGAGCGCGAGCATGGAGCCTCACCTCCGTGTCGCGCAGGACGCGGCTGCAGGATTTGTTCGTGCCCTCGGTCCTGCGGACCTGGCGGCAGTCGTCGACTTTGATACAGGCGTTCGGGTTGGACAAGAGTTTACGACGGACCGCGGCGCGCTCGAGCGCGCGATCCGCAGTACGACCGCGCTTGGAGCGACGGCGCTCTACAACGCGGTCTATATCGCCTTGAAGGAGTTGAACAAGACCGTGCGCGGCGAGATCGCTACCGAGCCGCGTCGTCGTGCGATGGTGATTCTGTCTGATGGCGAAGACAATTCAAGCCTGATGACCTTCGATGAAGTACTCGACGCGGCCACTCGTTCCGACACCGCCATTTACGCCATCGGTCTGTTTGGACCGCAGACAACGGTCACGCTGAAATCCGGAGAGCCCCAGTACGTTCTGCGGAGACTCGCCGAGCAAACCGGAGGGCGGGCATTCTTTATTGCTGATGCGAAGGAACTGCATGGCGTCTACGAAGCGATTCGGGCGGAACTGTCGAATCAGTACGTTCTCGCATACGAATCGAGCAACACGCGACGAGACGGTCAATTCCGACGCGTGACCGTGCGCGTCGATTGCCCGAATACTGTTACGCGTGCGCGGCCGGGATATTTCGCCGGAAGCAGATAGTACGCGCGTTGCCGCCTCAGCCGCCGAAGTATCCCGAGCGCGCCTTCACAACCGTCGATGGACGGCGGACACGCACATCGAGCCGACGCCATTCGCGTTCGTTCGCGGCGGCGATGGCGACCACGTACTGCTGGCGCAGATCGCCAATCAGCGTCGAAGCCGTCACCACGGTCTCGCCAAAGGTGCTCGCGAACACAAATTGGCCCCCCGTCCATTCCGCGAGATCGCGCAGGTCCGCCGCGTCGGAACCCGCCGGTCCGGAAGCTTCCCTCATTCGACGCTCATCCACGGACGGCACGGTCGCGACGACATAAACCGGCACGTCAATCGAACTGGCCAGGCCCGACACCTCGCGGGCAGTCATCGTGCTGCTCGTGTCAGTGCCGTCTGTGAGCACGATAATCGCCTTGTTCGTTGCCGAGCGGTCGGCGAGTTGCCGCGCTGCCGTCGCCGTTGCGTCGAAGAGCGAGGTCGAGCCGTATGGCTCGAAGTCCGACAATGCGCCTTTCAGGATCGCGAGATCTCGCGTGAAAGGCTGACGTTCGTGGAGCATGTCATCGAACGTGAAGAGCGCGACTTCGTCCTGGTCCTCGTGCAGTTGCGACAGGAGCGAGCCGTACGCCTGGCGCACCATCGACATTTTGCCGCCAATCTGCATGCTCCCGCTCATGTCGACCAGGATGGCGAGACTGAGCGGAGATTGACGATCGGATCGCAGCGAGAGAATCGGTCTCAGCTGCCCGTTGTCGCGAATCTCGAAATCAGCAGACGTGAGCCCGCTGATGAGGCGTCCGCGCCCATCCCGCACTGACGCATGGATGGTCACGACGTCTACGGCACTGCGAAATGTCTGCTGGGGCCGTTCTCCGTGCTCCTGCGCCTTCGGAGACACGGCGCCGAGGCCGACAGCGAGCGCAATCGTGATGGCCAGTCGAATAGGCATTGGGATCCGTCCGTTCGGTACTCGGGCTATCGAACGTCAGGGCGCAGAGTTGTCGGGGACCACTGATTGTAGCACGTTGTGGCCGCCTGTCGATCCGCGCAGCGTGCCGCGCCTGAAGGACTTATGGCCCAGACAACCCTCGATCTCGTGTCGATTATTCGGAGCAGTGACTTTGCCAAACTCCGCGACGAGCTCGTGCGATGGCGTCCGCAGAGCTGGCCGGAGCTTTTTGCGATTTGAGTGCCGAGGACCAGGTGCTCGCGTTGTTCGTGCCGCTGATTATCTCGGTTTGGTGATTTATTTTACGGTCGGCGTCGTGGTGCTCCGTGGGACCCTGTTATGAGATCGGTCTCGGAACTTCGTGCCCAGTCTTGATGCAGACGGACCGGGTAACTGCATTGCGAACGCGAGACAGGGCACTGAAAACTACCGCCGGTCAGCGGAGATTGAAGCTCAGTTCAATCGTGACGAGGAGCGCAACTCGGAGTCCATTCCGCCGATTCTTCGCCAGTCTGGTGGCCGACGACAGGCCGCCGTAGCACCTCCACTGGCTTCGCGCTTAGTTTCAATCTGACCGTGATCATCGATGTTTCCCTTCTACGCGGGTCTCTTGAGCACGACGATCCGGTTAGTATTTGTGCCCTTGCTGTTGTTCCTGACTCCCCAGCAGTTCGCAGTTTTTGTGAAGTGTTGAGAGTTGATCATCACGAGGACGGGCTCAAAACCAGCCGCAGCCGCCTGCGGCAGCACGGCTTCTTCAAGGCGTAGCTGCCCGTTTCTGATTTCACCGACCTCAAAGGCGACGTGTCCCCCCGATCGAACGACTCGAAAGAGTTCTCGAAAGACTTCCCCCATGATGGTGGACCACTCGTCCAAGCGCTTGACAACTGTAATCCCGAGTTGAGTTGCGTCGATGTCACAAAACCAACACCTAAGCCAATTGTCGGCGGCGTAATCTACCGTGTTGAGGAAAGGCGGCGAGGTTACCACGAGCGCCACCGAACCGGATGGGATCTCCGGTGTGGATTTTGAGGAGCTAGTCATCAGCTTCGCGGCACCCACCGCACTTCCGAGCGCCTGCCTGACTGAAACGTCGCAGTCACGAAGAAGAGATTCGCTCTTCGCGAGAATAAGAGTGGGCACGCCCCGTCGCGGTGGCACCTGTCGCCGCTTTTCGTTGATGCGCCCTTGAGCTTCCGGCGAAACCGCCTGATTGGGCGGCAGCGTGTACACCGAGAAGAATCCCTGGGAATGCCCCGTCAGCCGGTTCAGCGCGACCATTCGAACCCAGTTGTCGACAGGATCAAACGTTTGAGTTTCAGCCCGCTGCTTTAGATACGATTTAAGGGCGCAGATCTCGCGCAACGTCTCGGGATGATAGAAAACCAGGAGATGTTCGGGCAGAGCATCAGCACTCGAAAAGTCAATGGCCGCCAGACGCTCGCGGACCTGCAGCAGCGTTGGGGGACTGAGACGAGGTGCCGTCAGGGCAATGCTGAGGGGATTCACATCGCATCCGAACGGGACACGCTGCATGATCGCCGCTTCGATCGGCGTGGTGCCTCGACCCATGAAGGGGTCATACACGAACTCACCTGGATGCGTGAGCAGCTCAATAAAGAACCTTGGGAGCTGCGGCTTGAAGCATGCTCGATACGACACCTGGTGAAGTGAGTTCGCCGCTCGGTGACGCCTCGTCCAGAACTCGTTTGTATAAACGTTTACTTCTGTCGCTCGTCGCTCGTCGATTGAAATCCTGCAAACGTCACGATGTGTCGGACGCCCCTTCCAGCGATGCGTCTCGATCGTACGCTGCAACGCTGGGAAGCCAGGGTCGATTGAGCTGAAGGGCAAAGTAAACGACGACGAGATCATGCTCTGTCCTGATTACAGTTGGAAGGTCTGCCGAATTATACCCTGGGCCGATCCGTTGAGAACAGGGCCTTGATGATGCGCGTGCGGATGACGGGCCTGAATGGCTTGTCAGTGAGGGTAACGCCCGCATTTAGAATTGCGGGTCCGACTCGTGAATGATGCAGGTGCTTCTCCTGGTGCAGATAACGCAGAAAGACTCGCAACACCCGCAGCGTTCCCGAATGCTCGTCTCGCTCATGCCCGGGCTCGCGTCGGTGTGACGAACCCGCTCAGCACGACTGACAGCGCGGACGGCTGAACAGGATCGATCCGTGTGAGATACGAGCGAAACGTCTACTCGGCACGAAGAACGTCTATCGGGTTCACCGACGCGCCACAGCGAGCGGGAATGTAGCTGGCGAGCAGCGCGGAGAATATATGAGGAGGACCGCGGCGGCCCCAAGTGTCGGCGGGTCCCACGACCGAACGTCGAAGAGCAGCTGCCGCATCAGTCGTCGCGCTGTGGCGTGCGCTAGGCATCGAGCCGCACGGTTTGATGCGGTAGCCGCTGGACGCCAGCGATGAGTTCAACCGTGGCTTGCGAATGAATGCCGTTTCAGAGTTTATCGTTGCGCTCGCTGTCGCGGCGACGGCCTGCATCGGAGCAACTCACAGTGTGTCCGACGCTGACGTGCGGCCGCAAGACGCGATCGATCTGATTCTGACCGCCTTTCAAAACTACCCTCTGGTGGCTCTCAGCGACGGTGCCGGACACGGCCAATTGGAGACCCGAGACTTCTTCATCGGACTGATTCGGGACAGACGTTTTCCGCAAACAGTCCGCAACATCGTGATCGAGTTCGGAAATGCTCGATACCAATCCGTGATGGATCGATACGTCTCAGGAGAGGCGGTCACTCGGGAGGAACTGCGTCACGCCTGGGAGGACACCACGCAGGTCACAGGTGTCTGGTCCCTTCCGATGTATGAGCACATGCTCGCTGAAGTGCGGGCTGTGAACCGACCACTGCCACCAGCCCTCCGCATTCGGGTCCTCCTCGGCGATCCTCCGATTGATTGGAGCACCGTTACCAGCCCTGCGGACGAGGACATGAACGACTGGCGCGATGCCCACTTCGCGCATGTCATCGAACGTGAGATCATGAATCGGACGGCAAATGCGTTGCTCTTCTTCGGTGGGGCGCATCTTGGTCGTAAGGTCATTTTTCCGAACAGCCTCATTCACCTGCTCGATGCGCGCTTTCCTGGTCGGACCTTCGTCCTTGCGGCGCTCGACGCTGGACGGACAGATTCTCGTATCACCAAGCGCCTGCAAGGATGGACCGTTCCGGCGGGCGTATCGGTGCGAGGCACGTGGCTCGGGAAAATGGACGTTCAGGACATAGGGTTCGGGTTCTCGCGTGGCGTCGTCGAGGATGACGTTGATGTCGTCCTGCTATTGAGTTCAGCGCCTCCTCGACAGGACGAGCCCCCAGCGCTGACCTCGAGCTACGGGCGTGAACTCGCGCGAAGGCGCGCTCTTCATCAAGCGACTTTACCGTTTCGCGGAGCGAAGATTCGGTTCGAAGAGAGTCGCGCCGCCTTCGCCACCGATGCGGACGAACCCCTGCAGGCCGTCGTGAGCGAACTATTTCGCGATCGCGGAGTAAGACTGTTGGTGAAAGCGTTTGCCGATCCGACCGAATCCAATGCGGTCGCCCTCTCGACACTCCGTGCCGAGCTGCTGGTGGACTGGCTCGCGGCACGCGGTGTCGAACGGCATCGCCTCGTCCCCAAAGGGTGTGGTGCGCTACGGCCGCTCACCTTCGGGAAGACCGCCGCCGATCGTGCAATGAATCGCCGCGCCGAACTGGTTCGACTCACGCCCACAGCGGGCTGTGAACCGACCACTGCCACCAGCCCTCCGCATTCGGGTCCTCCTCGGCGATCCTCCGATTGATTGGAGCACCGTTACCAGCCCTGCGGACGAGGACATGAACGACTGGCGCGATGCCCACTTCGCGCATGTCATCGAACGTGAGATCATGAATCGGACGGCAAATGCGTTGCTCTTCTTCGGTGGGGCGCATCGAGCGCCTGCTTCACGATCAGCGTCACGATGTCTGCGCGCTGGGCTCCAATCGCTATCCGCAGACCGATCTCTTGCGTGCGGCGCGCGACGAAGAACCCCAGCACGCCGAGCATGCCGACGGCGATCAACACGACGGCGGACGCACCGAACGCTCCAAGAAGAACGGCTCGGAACCGAGGCTCCGCGACAGAATCCGAGAGCAGTTGCGTCATCGTGGCGACACGGTCTATCGGGAGCAGTGGATCTACGCGGTGAATGTCTTCCCGAACCAGCGATGCGACGCTCCGGGGATCGACGGCAGTCCGTGCCACGAACGTGAGATTCCGCAGCAGGAACGGCTGGGGCGCCTGCATGAGCGAGACGTAGATGGCCGGTCTGGTTTCGTCCGCCAGCGTGCTCTGCTTCACGTCTCCAACCACGCCGACGACGGTCAGCCAGGGCTGGTCTTCGGGACGACCAAAGCCAAGCTTCAGGCGTTTGCCGATTGCGTCCTGCCCGAGCCAGGCGCGTCGCGCGAACCGCTCCGTCACGACGGCAACACCGGGCGCGTTCTCGGTGTCTCGCTCGTTGAAATCGCGGCCGCGCAGCATCGGGATACCCAGAGCCCTAAAGTATCCAGGGCTCACGGCGGGCTTCACGGCGGTGAAGCCGCGCGGCCGAGGCACACCTTCCAATGTGAAGTCGCCGGAGAGCAATGGACCGCCGATCGGCAGCAGGTTCACCGCTCCCGACTCCACCATCGCCGGCGTGTGCCGCATTCCTTCGAGCACCGCAGACGAAAATGCCCGCATCTCCGTTAGTGTCGGATAGCTGCCTTCCGGGAGAGTGACGTCGAGGGTCAGTATGCTCTCTGGCCGGAAGCCGGGATTGACACTCGTCAACCGCGCGAAGCTTTTGAACAGCAGGCCGGCACCCACGAGAAGGACGAACGCAAGCGCGACTTCGGCGGCAACGAGGACTCGAAGATATCTCGATCGCATGGTGTGCGTCGCGCCGGTGCCCCTGAACGTCGTGGTCAGGTCGGTATTGCCCGCTTGCATCGCCGGCAACAGACCAAACATCAGACCCGTGATGACCGAGACGGCCGTACTGAAGATCAGCACGTGAGAATCGATACGGACTTCCCTGACGCGGGGCAGCGTGCCTGGCGGTATCAGCGCGCTAATGAGATCGATGCCGACATTCGTCACAAGCAGGCCGAGCGCGCCCCCAAGTGCGCCGAGCAGCACGCTTTCGATCAAGTACTGCTGGATCAAGCGGCGTCTCCCTGATCCCAGTGCACTGCGGATGGCGACTTCTCGCTCGCGCGTCGCGGCACGCCCGAGCAGAAGGTTCGCCACGTTCGCGCACGCGACTACCAACAAGAGGGTCACCGCACGGAAGAGCGTCAGGAGGAGCGGGCGCACGGCGCGGACGATCTGTTCCTGCATCTGAACGACGCGCAGTCCGACGTTGAGGTCGCGTAGCTCGCGTGGCATGAACCGGTCTGCGAGCGCACGCTGGATGGTTGCCATCTCGATTTGCGCCTGCGCACACGAGACGTCCGACTTGAGTCGCGCGACCACCTCCAGGAATCCATTCGCCCGGTCGTTCGGGCGAAGTGTGAGTGGCACCCACGAATCGACATCGGGCAGCGTGCGTGCGCCGTCCGAGGTCATGAGCTCACGAGGAAACGACACGCCTGCCGGCATCACGCCCACGACCGTGTACGGCGCGCCCTCGAGCGTGATCGAGCTACCAATGATCGCCGGGTCTGCATTGAAGCGGTGACGCCACAGATGATCGCTGATGATGACGGAGTGACTCCGGTCCGCGTCAGCCTCTGCGGCAAACGAATGGCCCAGTTGCGGCGCGACGCGCAGAGTTTCCGCGAACCGGTCGCTCACGAGCCCGGTCAGCACGCCTATGGGCTCGCCGCGGCCGGTGAGGTTGTAGGGAGTCACCGTACCGGCCGCCATTGCCTCGAACGAATGATTCTGGGCCTGCCACTCGAGAAAGTCTCCTGGCGTGACGGAAATGGGAGTGCCGTTCATCGTCAGCGCCACCACGACCAGGCGATCGCTGGCCGGATACGCGAGCGGATTCAGCAGGACAGCGTTGACGAAGCTGAAAATGGTCGTCGTCGAACCGATGCCCAGGGCGAGCGTGAGGACCGCGACGGCGCTGAATCCCGGACTCCGGCGGAATGTCCGCACGGCATAGTGGAGATCGCGGCGGACCTCGTCGAACCAGACGAATGACCGCGCGTCGCGGGCCAACTCCTTCGTCTGCTCGATGCCGCCGAACGCACGCTTCGCGGCGAGCCCAGCTTGCTCTTCCGACATGCCGCGTCGCCGGAACTCGTCTTCGAGCAGCCTCAGGTGTGACGATACCTCACGCGCGAGGTCCGGTTCTGCCCTTCCAGGGCGAAGCGCATTGCCCAGCCTGAGGAAAAACCGTCTGACATGTCCCATGTCAGCCCTCGTTCAACAGGAGCTTGTCCACGAGACCGGCAAGCCGGCGCCAGCGCTCGCTCTGTTTCTGCAGGCCGCGCACGCCGGCTCGGGTGATGCTGTAGTACTTCGCCTCGCGGTTCTTCTCGGTCCGCCGCCACGTCCCTTTGATCCAGCCCTTCTGCTCCAGGCGGACCAGCGCGGGATACAAGGTTCCCTGATTGAGCGTGAGCGACGGTTGCGCGACCTGCTCCAGACGCGAGGCGAGGCCGTAGGCGTGCTGTGGCCCCATCGTGTCCAGGGCCCGCAGCACGATCAGGTCGAGGGTGCCCTGCAGCAGCTCCACGCGGCAGTTCGGTTCACTTGGCATTCAAGTGGTCTCCGGTCGCGAAGCTTCGCTCGATTCCACTGGCTTGTCAAGTGCACCATTGACGGAGATCCGAAGCGCGACGTGGGTCGTCCCCTCTCCCGTCGACGAACTCACCGCTCGCGCTCGCGGCTGGGCTTGCACGTCCACCCGCCGCTGAGCACCAGACAGGCTCAGCCTGCGCATCTCCGGACCGCGAAGCTCAGACGCGCCGTGCCGCCGCATTAAGACCGTGCGCCAAGGCGTATAGTCTCGCCATGCGCGATGATCTGAAAGCGGCCTTTCGTTCGCTCCGCTCCTCGAAGAGCTTCAGCTTCGCCGCCCTGATCGTCCTCACCCTCGCGATCGGCGCGAGCACCGCGTTGTTCTCCGTCGTCGATGCCGTGGTGCTCCGCGGGCTGCCGTTCGATGAACACGATCGGCTCGTGGCCGTGGGCGAGCGGCAGCCACAGACGCGTCGTCTGCCGGGCGATACACGCGATCCGGACGCTCTTTCGGCCGTGGCACCGCAGAACTACATGGACTGGACGGCCGAGCAGGGCGTGTTCGAGTCGATGTCGGCGATCGCCAGCGGCTGGCTCACGCTCCATCAGCCCGGTGCCGAACCCGAATCGCTCGTGCCGGAGTACGTCACGGCGGAATTCTTCGACGTCCTGCGTGTGCGGCCAGCGATCGGCCGCGCATTCACGAAGCAGAATGAGATCCCGGGGCGCGATCGTGTGGTGGTCCTGAATGACGCGTTGTGGCGGCGCGGCTTCGGATCGGATCCGCAGGTCGTCGGCCGGACGATTACGCTCGACGACGTTGAGGGCGCGCAGGGTGCGTACGAGGTGCTCGGCGTGATGCCGCCCGGGTTTGCGTATCCCGTGGGCTCCGCGCGCACGACGGAGGTCTGGCTTCCCTACGTTGTGCCTCCCCACCAGCGGCTTCGCAGCGAGGGCTCCCGATACAACTACCTGCAGGTGATCGCGCGGCTGAAGGACGATGCCTCGCTGGAGCAGGCGCAAGCCCAGATGGACCAGATTGCCGCAGCGCTCGAGAAGGCGCACCCGCAGTGGAACAAGGACAACCTGATTGGCGTGCGGCCGCTCGTCGACCATATCGTCGGCGCCCGGACGAAGTCCTGGATGTTGATGCTGCTGGGGGCGGTCGGGATCGTCCTGCTGATCGCGTGCGCCAACGTCGCGAACCTGCTGCTCGCGCGCGCGACGTCGCGGGAACGGGAGATTGGCATTCGCGCAGCGCTCGGCGCGAGCCGCCTGCGTCTCGTGCGACAGATGCTGATTGAGAGTCTCGTGCTATCTGCGGTAGGTACGTTGTGTGCCGTCATAGTCGCGCGGTGGGGAGTTGGAATCCTGAAAGCCTCGATGCCTGATTCCGTGCCACGCGTCACGACGATCGCGCTCGACCTGCGTGTCCTGGCCGCAACCGCAGGCCTGTCACTCGTCACAGGCATCCTGTTCGGACTCGTACCGGCCGTCCAGGCCTCGAAGCCCGACGTCTCCGACGCGCTCAAGGCCGGCGGGCGGGCGAGCGCGGGCACCGGCCAGCGACGGCTTCGCAACGGACTGGTCATCGCCGAACTCGCGCTGGCCGTTGTCTTGCTCGTGGGCGCCGCACTCTTCATCGGCAGCTTTGTCGCGCTGATGCGGATCGATCCGGGGTTCGGTCCAGAACGCGTACTGACCGCACAAGTATCGCCGCGCATCGAATCGCGTATGCAGCCGCGCGATTACTTGGCGCCGCTCGCCGAGCTCGTGGAGCGCATTAGTCACATTCCCGGCGTGCTCCATGCGTCCCTGATTGGCGGAATGGTCCCGCTCCAGGGCGGCTACAGCGCCACCTCGCTGACGATTCCGGCAAAGAACATCGATCTCACAGCCGGGGAGATGATCGTCACCAGCGCAGTGACACCCGACTATCATCAGGCGCTCAGGATTCCGCTTCGACGCGGACGGTTGTTCGCTCGGACCGATCGCCGGAATGCAGCTCCGGTCGTCATCATCAGCGAATCCGCCGCGCGCAAGTACTTCTCGGGAGAGGACCCAATCGGGCGCGCAGTCGGCGTCGAAGGCACTCGCACGATCGTCGGCGTCGTCGGCGACGTCCGCCAGACGAGTCTCGAATTGGACCCGAAGCCGCAGGCGTACATCCCGATAGCCCAGGCGACGCGCGTGTCGGGTGGCGAACTGGTGATCCGGACCAGCGGAGATCCGTACGGTGTGCTGCCAGCCGTGAAATCCGCCGTATTCGCCGTACTGCCCGACGTGCCGCTTCGCAACGTGATGACGATGGAGGAGTTGGTCGGGAGGCGAGTGGCCCAGCGAAGACTAAACATGCTGCTGCTGGGACTTTTCGGCGTGCTTGGGCTCGTTATTTCGGCGGTCGGGATCTACGGCCTGATGGCCTGGGCGGTCTCGCAGCGAACCCGCGAGATCGGGGTCAGGATGGCGCTTGGCGCGACGCGCTCGAACATGATCGCAATGGTCCTGCTTAATGCGGGCGCTCTCGTGGCGTCAGGCCTGATCGCCGGCGGCATCGGCGCGTGGTACCTGAGCGCGGCGGCGAAGGCGTTTCTGTTCAAGGTAGAAGCCACCGATTCGCGCGCGTTCGCGGCCGCAGTGCTGCTGCTCGCCGGAGCGGCGCTCGTCGCGAGCGTGGTGCCCGCGCGCCGCGCCGCGAGCGTCGATCCGATCGTTGCACTCCGCGCCGAATAGCGTCAGTTCGCGAATGAACCTGTGCTGGCGTGACTTACCGACTAGCGCGGTCCGTCAGCAGTTTCAAGACATGCTTGGGCCGTCGGAATCATTCGCTCGCCAGCTGCGCACCGGAGGCGAGAGCTGCGACGCCGTGCCAATCGGGGAGGGACATGGAGGATCGTCATGAACCTCGCACATAGCTCGGTGTTTCTGCTTATTCTGCTTGCCACGGATCATGCCATGGCGTCGCCGCAAACGTGCGAGAGCCTCACCCGGACAACATTTGCCGGGACCACAATCACCCTCGCCCAGCCGTCGGCGGCGGCGAGTTCTCCCCAGCGAGCGGAGCGAATGTCGGCGGGCCGCCTTCCAGCGTTGCCATCCGGAATTTGCCGCCATTCTGCCGTGTGGCTGCCACGCTGACGCCGTCCAAAGACTCGGATATCCACATTGAGCTGTGGATGCCGATCTCAGGATGGAACGGCAAATTCATGGGCGTTGGCAATGGCGGGTGGGCCGGCTCCATCTCGTACGGGCAGATGAGCGATCCGTTACGGCGCGGTTATGCGGTTGCGTCCACCGACACCGGCCATTCAGGAGGTGGACTCGACGGCCGGTTCGCGCTCGGACACCCCGAGAAGCTGGTCGACTTCGGCTACCGTGCGATTCACGAGATGACGACGACGGCAAAAGCGCTCGTGACCAGGTTCTACGGCGCCAAGCCACGATTGTCGTACTGGGTGGGCGGTTCCACCGGGGGAAAGCAGGGCCTGACCGAAGCGCAACGTTATCCGAACGACTACGACGGCATCGTCGCAGGCGCACCGGTGAATTATTGGTCGCGAGTGATGCCGCACCTGATCTGGCTCGCGCGCGCGACCCTCGACGACGCAGCCGGATTCATGCCTCCGAAGGACTATCCCATCGTCCATCGGGCCGTGCTCAACGCGTGCGATGCGCGCGACGGGCTGCGGGACGACCTGCTCTCCGATCCAGCTCACTGCAATTTCAATCCAACCGTCTTGTTGTGCAGCGCTGGGCATGATGCGGACTGTTTGACCGCGCCCCAGGTCGAGGGGGTGAAGAAGATTTATGGTCCCGTAATCAATTCGCTGACGCGAACGGTGATCTCTCCGGGACTGCTGCCAGGGATCGAGCTCGGGTGGGCACCTGCTGCGGGCGGACAGAAGCCTTTCCAGATTCCGGACGATTACTTCAAGTACGTGGTTTTCAAGAACCCCGCGTGGGACTTCCACACGATGGATTTCGACCGGGACGTCAGCATGTCAGACGGGATCGCCCGGCCCGTGCTGGATGGGACGGATCCCGATTTGCGGAGGTTTGCAGGGCACCACGGCAAGCTGCTCGTCTACCACGGCTTGAGCGATCCGCTCATCACGCCTCTCAACACCATTGACTACTACGAGAGCGTCCTCAAGAGAATAGGCGCCGGCAAGACGCAGGGCTTCATGCGAGTGTTCATGGTGCCTGGCATGGGCCACATGGCGCCGTCAACGGCGGGTCCTGTCGGCTTCGATATGCTCGCCGCGTTGGAGCAGTGGGTCGAGCGAGGCGAAGCGCCCGATCATGTCGTAGTGTCCTACATGCACGATGGAAAGGTGGAGCGAACTCGCCCGGTGTGTCCACATCCGCAGATCGCGGTCTATACCGGAACAGGAAGTCTCGACACGGCGGGCAACTTCACCTGCAAGGCTCCGTAACGCGATAGCGTGATCACGCGCAGGGCCCCGCAGATGATCGCTACTGACCCAAGCTCCTCACTCCGCTTAGCAACGCATCCGGTGCCTCGCGCGCCTGCGCACTCGGTCACAGCGCCAACAGGTCGGCCCGCTCGCAATGCGCCGAAATCAAAACCTTAAGAATTAAAGAAGCGGCGCTGCGCCCTGCCAACATCGCGAACATGGCGCATAGCTGCACCAGCGAGCTGTCGCACGCGCTTGCGGCACACGCCGTACTCTCGTGTCGTGCGAGTGGAGCTCTCGGTCGCTGCGAACGTGTCCCCCCGTTTAGGAACCCGCCCAGATTGAGAACCCGCGTCGGAGAACCCGTATTGGTCGCAGGTTCAAATCGTGGGCTTACAACCCACTGAATTCGGAGTTCTCCTGGACAGCGGCGTGAGCGCTCTGGGTGGATCGGTCGCGACAACGAAGCCCCATGTCCAAGAACCTCGGGTATGCGCTGACGCCTCTCGTACAACAATGTCCACACTCGCGAGGCCTCTCCTAACCGGACGTCCGTCTGGCGAGGGCAGCAATCCCACTTATCGAGGCAGCAGCTTCCCGTGGTGCTATGGTATGCACTTCGCTGAAGTCACAATCCAAATCATGAATTCCGGTGTCCAAACTTGCGAAACACCCATCGCAGGCGCCAGACCACTTTAGCGGCTGAACGCTCGAATCAGACGACTACGGAGGCGGCTGTGTGTTGCAGGAATAGGCTTAAGCGAACGTTGTCGGTCGCCCTGATTATGCTCGCTACGGTCACGTTCGCTGCTCAAGGCAAACCGGACTTCTCAGGGCGCTGGATTCTCGCCACCCCTTGGCCATCGGACCCGGATATTCCGTCGGCACTCTCGGTGCGCCAGACGCTCGTGCGAACAACGATTCACGGCGACCCGATAGAACCGTTCTTCAGAGACATCGCGGTTGATCGGCAGTTCGAGAGCCGCACGCGATCGGAGACTGACCTGATCGGAGTGCTGGGCGGCGTCGTGCCCGGCATCCGCGCTGACGGCAGGCCGAACGGTCCCACTGCCCATCGCGCTGTCAAATGGGAGGGAAACTCGCTGGTGTTTGAGACCGGCAGCTACACTGGGCAGCGTCCCGAAACCGGCGTATGGGCTGAACGCCGTGAAGTCTGGTCGCTCGATCCCGACGGCCGCCTTCGCGTGGTAATCACCAGCCGCAGCTCAAGTGATCCAAGGGAAATCACCCTAGTGTATCGGCGACCGTGAGGCATTGCAGCCGCGTCCTCCAGATCCCCAGCCGCGACTTACCGGGGACTCAGGCCGAAGCCGTTCGCGACGCCAACCTCTTCAGCGTGTCGGGGTATTTCCGCATCAGCCAGATCAAGCGGCCTGCTCGTTCGGCTTGCTTCTACCTTTTCCCATTGTCCGGAAGCGCGCTGCTTCGTCCGTGTCACCGCCACTAAGACGTTATAACGAGTCAGTCGCTCGAACTTTTCCCGCGTCACATTTATGATCGACGGCGCGTTGCGGCCGCGGCCAACCGTCGACCGCGCGATACCTGCTCGAGTGTCGGCCGGAAGAGAAGTAACCGCGGCCGTGCTAAAGCAATTTCCATGCGGTGAGGTGGCCGAGAGGCTGAAGGCGGCGGTTGGCTAAACGGAAATCCGCCTCTCGGACATCTTCGATTCTCCTCCTGAACTCTTCACTCTTTTCCATTTCGGAGACCGAACGAGCTGGCGCGCGTTGGCTCTGGACGCGCTGTTTTGGCGCGTCGCAGGGACAATCCTAAGGACAGGTCCACGGTACGATGAATGTCCGATCGTAGCGTCTGACCATGTTGCTGGAAGCTCTACTCGTAACGCAGAGCCACCATCGGATCGACCCTTGCGGCCCGCCAGGCAGGGATTGCGCACGCCACGAGAGCGACTCCTCCCACCACCACGATTGCCACACCGTACGTGACAGGATCGTTTGGTGTAATCCCGTAGAGAAAGCGCGTCAGCAAACGGCTCAAAACAATTGCCGATGCCAGACCAAGAGCGACGCCGGCCAGAGCGAGCGCTATCCCTTCGCGCAAGATGAGACTGAGAATCGACGGCACACGAGCACCGAGCGCCATTCTGATTCCGATCTCGCGCGTTCGGTGCCCGACTGCCAACGCGAGCACTGCGTAAAGCCCAATCGCGGTCAGCAGCAGACCCAGACCGCCGGCGTACCCGACGACACGCATGGCCAGCGGCACCTCTGCGTACATGTTCTCCATGAGTCCGGACAGCGGCAGCGCCTCACTGATGGCGACGTTGGGATCGACAGCGACAATCTCCTGTCTCAACAACGGTAGCATCGTGCGTGCATCGCCTTTCACACGCACCAGCATGCGTCCTGATCCGGCGGCGGACGCCCAATCGGCGCGGAAAAGAGACGCGCCAGGTGCTGCGCCGCCGGGGCGAACGCCCTTGTACTGCGCCACTCCAATGACTTCGTAGGGCTTCGCATCAGCGCCCCCGAGTTCGCGTGCTTGGACGAACAAAGTCTGACCGATGGGATCTGTATCAGGCCACAGCCGCGCAGCCAGGACCTGATCGACGACAACAGATTGCCGGCTCGATGGGGAATCGCGGGCATCGAAAGCCCGGCCCCTGACGATCGGTATGGTCAGCGTCTCGAAAAATCCAGGCGTGACAAGATGCTGCGGGACACGGATCGCTTCGTCTTGCGCTGATGGTGCATGGCCTGGTAGAAAAACCGGCACGACCGGCACGGCGCCAGGCGGAAGCGTCGGTGGGAACCGGACGAATGCGACGGATTCCACCTCGCCAAGCGATTCGAGGTGGCGCTGCAGATTGCGGAAATAGCTTGAAGCTTTCTCTTGATCGTAGCCGCTCAGGCGTGGCTTCATTCGAAAGTACGCAACGTGCTCGACATCGAAACCGGGATCCGAACGGAGCGTTCGAACGCTGTGAATCAAGAGAGCGGCGCCGATGACCAGCACGACCGAGATTGAGACTTGCGCGACAAGAAACGCGGCCCCAAAGCGTGAACGGCGGAAGCCTTGCGAGGCGGCGTCCTTCTTGAGCGCTGGAATCAGCGCCGTGCGCGACGCGAGTACAGCCGGCAGCAAGCCGAATGCAGTGCCGGTTGCAGTGGCCACCGCCATCGTCAAGAGGAGCGCGGTCCGATCGATGGCGAGTGCGTACGCGTGCCGAACACCATCGATTTCAGTGCCGTAATAGCTGGCCAGGAGCCCGTTGCCCCAGGACGCGAACAGCAGCCCGACGACGCCCCCACAGGCGGAGATCAACACGCTTTCGAACAGGAGTTGTCGGACGATGCGGCCCCGACCCGCGCCCAATGCCAGGCGCATCGCGATCTCGTTGTGCCGGGTCGTATTGCGTGCCAGCAGCAGACCCGCCAGATTGGCACAAGCGATCACGAGCAGGCAGGTCACGGTTGCGGCGAGCAACTGGGCAAACCGCGCGGCACCTGGCCGAGCCTCCGGATGAATGCCCTTCAACGACGACAAAGAGAGTCCCGCACTGTCGCGGTTCTCCGCGTGGGCCGCTTCCAGTTGACTCGCCAGGCCGCGCATCTCGGCACGAGCCTCTTCGAGCGTCCGGCCCGGTTTCAGCCGTCCGATCAGATCCAGGCGCGCGCTGTTGCGGCTCAACATGTCGAGGTCGGGAGCAGCGATCTGGGCCATCATGTTCGGCACGAAGACATCGACCGGCCAGCCGGCCTTCGCACCCTCGAAACCTGCTGGGCCGACACCGATGATCGTGAACGGAGACCCATTCAGTTTGAGGACGGTACCAACACACCTGGGATCCGCGCCAAATCGCCTTTGCCAAAACGAATGGCTCAGGACGACGACCGGGTTTCTTCCGGGCACGACATCCTCATCAGGGAGAAAGAAACGGCCCACATGAGGGCTGACACCGAGGGCGGAGAAATAGTTCGCTGAGACAACGTGCGCATGCAGTTCCTCAGCCCGCTCCGTATCCGCGAGTGCGACTCCTGAATTGAAGTGGCTGGCCAGTTCGGTGAACGTCGTATTGTGGTCGCGGTAATAGAGATAGTCGGGATAACGAATCGCGTCTTCGTCGGGGACGCCGCGGTTGAGTGCGCTGATCGAGACAAGGCGTTGCGCCTCTGTCACTCCGACGGGAGGACGCAAGAACAGCGCATCAATCAGGCAGTAGACAGACGTCTGAGCGCCAATCGCCAGACCTAAGGACAGCGCAGTAGCCATTGTCAAGCCAGGATGGCTGGCCAACGCCCGCAGACCGTGGTGGAGATCTTGGAACACGCTTGGCATGACGCTTCTCCCTGACTTTGGGTTCAGTTTACGCAGCGTGCCTGTGAGGCCGCGCACCTCGTCGCAGACATGAGTGCGCATACCAAACCTGACGTCACTCAATGCTGCGGCGTTTGCGCTACCGATGGCTGCCGCGATATCTGCGTCTAGTCAGCGGTTTTTCAGGCCGCCCGTCACGGCGCGCGTCCGCAGTGCTCTTGCCCGTTGGTGCCGATAGAGCACCGGCCCCTCGGTCACGAAAGTGGCGAGCAGCTCATGACTGGAAGTCAGTCTTCATCATGACGTTGCGGAGATGTTCACGGTTGGAAAAACCGCTGCATTCTGGCGGTGGAGTCAGTGATCTCATCGCGAGATCTTTCGAGCTCGGATGAAGAGCGTGGCAGGGACAGTCTCAGGGACAATCATGGGGACAATCTTCGTGATCGCGATCCGACGTTCCGGCGCGTCGATTACGCCACGAGTCGAGTGCCTGGGCCAAACGACGTGCGAGGGGCAACCGAGGTCCTTCAGCGATCTCCGTGGGTGAAGGGACTTACCCGGCCTCCGGCACACCGTCGAAGAAATCAACGCACCCAGTTTCCAGAGAATATTCGGCGCCCACGACCAGAACCCGCCCTTTTTGAATCAGTTCCTCGAGAACTTCGGAGCCGTGTCGCACTTGATTTGCAGAGGCGCGAATGTTCGCGCGAACGGCGTGCCGCACAAGGGCCTCCGAATCGTTCCTCAGCTCCGTCGCGAGCAACCCTTCGACCGATGGGCGAATGCGGTCCACGATCGATCGAAGATTCCGCGACTGCTTCTCCCTTGGCCTCATGAGTTCTTCCAACGTGGCAAGAACAGCTCCGCATCGCGAGTGACCCAACACCACAACGAGCGGTGTGCCGAACCGTTCTGCGGCAAATTCCACGCTGCCGATTTGAGAGGACGCGACGATGTTTCCGGCGACGCGGATGACGAAGAGATCGCCCAAGCCTTGGTCGAAAACGATCTCTGCTGGTACGCGCGAGTCGGAGCATCCGAGAATGATGGCGAACGGTTCCTGGCCTTCTGCGAGCTCACTCCGCCGCGTCTGAGTGACGAGTGCCGCACGGCCACGAACATCAGACACGAATCGGCGGTTTCCTTCGCGCAAGCGTTCGAGCGCCTGTGAAGCTGGAATCATTGCTGCTGTAACACGAACGGGATCCGTGGGATGTGCGTGGCGGCGTGCGGGACGGCTCATGTCTTGGCCTGCCCGCACCCCGGAATGTAATCAATTCTGACTCCATCCTTCAGGACCTCGGCGCCAATGACGGCCTCAGATCGCAATGTCAGAACGGTCTCTGTACGGTTGAGGTCGGGCTACCGTCGTCTGACTAAAAAGAAAGGTCCATCCAAACGCGCCGAATCGGCGGCGTCAACGGTCCGTTGACCCCCAGAGGACAGAAAGAGTCTTACAGCCATCCTCATCTCGTACTCACCCATGCGAACGCTCGGCCGCCAGCGGATCAGTCGTATCCGATTCCGAGCTCTGTGGCCAACGTCGCCAATCGCGGGTCCGTCGTCCAGAGCTTGAGGCGTCCAACAAGAGCGGAGGCGAGGAGGTGCACATCGATCCAGCCAACACCGCGCCCGTGCAGCCGCCGATCACGCACGAACTCTACGACATCGGCGTGAGGCACGACGGGTGACTGGTGCATTCGCTCATAGTCGGCCAGCAGCTGTTTGCGACCGCCCTTGTCGCCGATAAGGAGCTCGCCGAAGACGAAGTCGTGGCCGCTCACTTCGTCACGACTCAAGAGTCCGTCCAGTTCACCGGCGTATGGCGCTCGATTGGACAGGAACCGAATCCAGACAGACGTGTCAACCAAGACGATCATGCAGTCGCGTGATCGAGTGCTGAAGCCCGCTCACGTCGCCGGCGAGTCTCGCGTGCGCGTGGCTCGGATCCGCGGAGCGCCCGCAAGCGCTCGTACGCGCCGTGGCGAACTAGCGCCTCGAGACCAAGACGAACCGTTTCAGTATCTGTCTTCGCACCGCAGGCTGACTTGGCGTGTCGCAACAGCCGCTCGTCGATATGAAGAGTCTTCTTCATACATACGATTATGCCATAGATGTATGGCTATTGTGGCCGTCCCATGCGTCGCGCCGGACATCCCGCGGCGACTTGTCGTCGCGGCCCAAACGCAGCCGTTCAGAGACCCGGCGCCTGGACAATTCCGCACTCCCGCAGATTCAGCTTATCGCCACGGTTACGATTTGCCCCGGCGCCGATCGATCGCAACTTCCGCAAACTGTCCCAGTCCCCCATGACTTCCGTCCTGGCGTCTGAATGTCACCAGCCACACTGGACGATGGTGCCGGCTGTGATCGCCGGTGATGTTGGAGGCGCCGCTCGGAAAGTAGGCCAGTACGCCGCTCGGAAAGTGATCCACTCTGAGGGCGACCGCGGTCGCAATCTCGATGTGTCGTAGAGTTGGCCGCCTCAGTCAAACAGTGCGACGAAATATAAGCCAGCAATCGTGACTGCGTCGATGGTGCAAAGCGAACGCGAACGCGCGGAAGCGGCTGGCTGCGATGCGTTTTGGGCGAAGCCTTGCGTACCGCGGACCTTGGTAGCTGAGATTTATCGCGTACTCGCGCGACGTGGTCTCCGGGGTCCGCCCCGCCGAAAACCGGCATGAACTCAGACGTCGGTCTGAATCAGCTCCCGCACTTTGATCAAGAGATCGCCGGGAAGGAATGGCTTGGCGAGCAGAGTAAGGCCATGGCCCATGCCCGCGCGCATGATCACATTTTCAGCGTAGCCGCTCGTGTAAAGGACGCGCAGGTCCGGACGCTCCATCGAGAGGCGAGTGGCCAGATCCGGGCCGCTCAGACCGGGCATGACCACGTCGGTGATCAGCAACTCAATTGCGCCTGAATACTGCCGCGCGATCGCCAGCGCCTCATCCCCGTCGGACGCATCAAGCACGGTGTAGCCCTTGCTCGTCAGGACATCTCGCGCCAAGCGACGAACCGCGTCATCGTCTTCTGCGAGGAGGATCGTCTGCGAGCCGCCGGCAGCGTCAGCAACGGTTGGAACCGGAGCCGCAGGCGTCAACGGTTCGTGGACCATCGGCAAATAGACTTCGAACGTCGTTCCGCGGCCGACCTCACTATCAACCCAGATGAATCCTCCGCTCTGCTTCACGATGCCGTACACCGTCGCCAACCCGAGACCCGTACCCTGACTACGCGCCTTCGTGGTAAAGAATGGCTCGAAGATGCGAGCCTTCGTCTCTGGTGGCATTCCCACGCCGGTGTCGCTCACGGCGAGGCGAATGTACGGTCCTGCCGGCATCGGCGCATGACGATGGGCAAATGCGTCATCGAAGTTGACGTTCTCCGTTACGATGCGCAGTTGACCGCCCTGCGCCATCGCATCGCCCGCATTGATAGCGAGGTTGAGGATCACTTGTTCCAATTGACCTCCGTCTCCGCGCACTGGATTCAACGCGGGGTTCAATTCAAGCCGAAGGTCAATATTCTCGGGAATCGTTCGGCGAAGGAGTTTCTGTATGTCGGCGATCAACTGGTTTAAGTCGATCACCGTTGACTGCAAGATCTGGCGGCGACTGAAAGCCAGGAGCTGGCGCGTCATCGCGCCGGCGTGCCGCGCTGCTTTCGCGACTTCCTGAAGGTCCTCTCGCCGCGGATCCTGCTCGTCGAGCGCTTGGATTACGAGTTCCGTGTATCCACCGATGGCGGTGAGTAGATTGTTAAAGTCGTGCGCGATGCCGCCGGCCAAGAGGCCAATCGCCTCCATTTTCTGAGCTTGGCGCAGCTGGTCTTCAAGTCGCTTTCGCTCGGTCACATCGCTGCTGACACTCAGGACCGCCGATTGAGAGTCCCGATCGTCGGGAGAAGCGTCGAACGGTGCCAAGTGAGACTCGACCCAAAGTTCCTCGCCCGTGAGCCCGATGATCCTAAACTCTCCTGTCGTTGGCGACCCGGCACACGCCTGCCGATGCATCTGAAGAAACCTGCCCCGGTCGTTCGGATGGACGAGGTCAATGGCGGGGCGGCCGGCAATCTCGGCAACATTCGTCGCACCGATCATTGCGAGACCGGCTCGGTTCATCTCCAGCAGGAAGCCGTCGTGGGACACCAGTTTCACGCACGCGGGCTCCGCATCGATGATGGTCTGCAGTCGACGTTCGCTGCGCTGGACGACGCCTTCGGCCAGTTTGCGTTGCGTAATGTCCTGAGCCGTTCCCACCATCCGGGTAACCTTCCCGTTATCGCCAAGGACAACGCGGCCCCGGGCATTCAGCGTACGCACCTCGCCATCCGGACGGATGATCCGATATTCGAATTCAAATGGCTGGTGATCTTCAGATGCTCGCTTAACAAAGCCCGACACGATATCGACGTCGTCGGGGTGCAGCAATTGGAGAAATGACTCGAATGTCGGCCTGAACGAGTTCGGTTCGAACCCGCAGATGCGATAGAGCTCATCGGACCACCATTCGGAGTTATCCGCGAGCATCCATTCCCAGCTACCGACGTTCGCGACGCGTTGGGCTTCAGTGAAGCGAGCATCGCTGACGCGAAGCTGATCGAGAGCGGTCGTGAGCCCGCGGGTTCGCTCGTCGACGCGAGACTCGAGCTCCGCGTTCGCTTGGCGCAGGTTGTGTTCTGCGAGCCGTTGTCCTGAGACGGCCGCTCCGGTGGTCAATCCGACGATACTCGTCACAGCCATGAACGATTGCAAAAGGAGGAGCACGTCGTTCATGGAGCGGTCGCCGAACGTGCCGGCTCCGTGCATGCTTCCCCAAATGGCGATCAAGGACAGCAAGCAGGTCGCCGTGGCAGCCTCGCGTTGACCGAAGCGGCAAGCAGCCCAAATACACAGCGGGATGGCAAGGAATCCCAGCGGATACTCGGAGACTCCGAAAACGATCCAGCCGACGACGACGATTGCGATGACCAGCGACGACAGTTCGAGCCATGCCCGGCGAGACCACGGAAGGCGCGGCGCGCCGTGCCACAGGAGGAGCACAGGCGCGAACACGATCGCGCCAGAAGCATCGCCCAACCACCACGTCAACCAGGTTCGCCAATACGCCGCCCAATCCTCGACGCCGAAAATCGAAAGCGCCGTCACGCCGGTCGTGGCGCTCACCGCTGTGCTCACGAGTCCACCGAACAGAACGAAAGCGAAGATGTTCCGCGATTCGTGAAACGCGGAGCGCCCGCCCGCAAACCGTTGGACCAGATAGCCGCCAACGAGGGCTTCGAGCGTGTTACCGGCGGCGATCAGTAGAGAAGTCACCGGCGTTCCGGCCGTAATCTCGTTCGTGAGGAAAGCACCGAGGAAGATCCCAGGCCAGACACGCGGTCCAAAGACCAGTACGGCCGCCAGGGCAATGCCTGTCGGTGGCCAGACGGCCGTGGCACTTGGGCTGACGAACGCGAGCGCCAGCCCGAACTTGCCGGCCAGCGTGTATATGGCTGCTAGAAGAATGCAGGTAAGTGGCAATCGTCCGAGCATTGTGACCGGCGTCTTTCAGAGTTGGCGTTGGCCGACCGTTCCGCGTGACACGTGGCGACCGCAAGAGCAACGCACCGAGGCGATCTTGCGCCAATACATGCCACGAGTGTATCGGCTCGGAATACTCCGTTCATATACCTGATTTCGTTGAGGTGTTCCTGCATCGCGGGGCGCCTTAGCTTAGAGAAATAGCGGGGTAGACGACAGGCGCGCCGCTAAGTGAGAGCGCCCATTGTGATAGGACTGTGAGGCGTCGCCCTCAAAACCTCGATGAACATGGAGGTTTACGGACGCACACGGAATGATGAAGTTGAAAGCCAAGTCGCTCAAAGCGTACGCGATGACGCGCTTCGGAACGGCTTGGTGTCGCCGCCCGTTTCGCTTTCCAAGCGTGTGCGCCATCGACCAGTCGGCCATCTCTCCGTTTAGAATCGACAATTTTCAGCGGCTTGAAATCAGGACTCAGCGAATTGTGTCAAACCTCCTAACCTTAGGTGAGATCCAGGGGCGTCTCGGATTCGGGAATCCCTGTTTCGGAAACGGACGTTTGCCTCCTCTTGAATTCAGTCGGTCCATCCCAATCCATTCGGCGTCTGCCGGTTATGTCGCTCACCCCGTTGGCACATGACCTGCTGATCAGCCCCCATGCCCGATCTGAGATACGCGGCGCGCTCGTTGCTCAAGTCACCCGGTTTTACGCTCGTCGCCGTTCTGACGATCGCCGTCGGCATCGGCGCGAACACGGCCCTCTTCAGCACCTTCAACACGCTCGTCCTGCACCCGCAGTCGTTCCCGCAGCCGGATCAACTCGTCCGCTTGTGGGCGGGCAATGCCGGCGTCGGCTTGAATGGCCCCGCGATGTCCTGGCCTCGCTGAGCGACCACTATTTCGAAACCATGCGGATTCCCTTGCGGCAGGGCCGCAACTTTGAAGCGCGCGATACAGAAAAATCCCCGCTGATCTGCCTCGTCAACGAGTCCTTCGCCAGGCGTCTCTTTCCCGGCGAATCCGCCCTCGGAAAGGTGCTGCTCAGGGGTCCCAACGCCGACATCAAGTTCGAGATTGTGGGGATTGTCGGCGACGTGAAGAGCACAGGCCTCACCGCACCGCCCCCCGACGAAATTTATTTCCGCATTCGGCAGTTCGCGCGGAACCTGACCTTTATCGTCGTCCGCACCGACGGGGATCCCGCCGCGCTGCGCCCGCTCGTCCACTCGACGGTGATCGATCTCGACCGCAGCCAGCCGATCGCGCTCTTTCAGACACTCGAGACGTCGCTCGCCCAGGCGCTTGGCGCCCAGCGCGTCGCCGCCTGGCTCACGGTCGTTTTCGCGGCGGTCGCGCTCCTGCTCTCGGCCGTTGGGCTGTATTCCGTCCTCGCGCATGCGGTGACTCAGCGGACGAGCGAGATCGGCATAAGAACGGCGCTCGGCGCCAAACGGCAGCAAGTGGTCGCGCTCGTGCTGCGGAGCGGCCTGAAGCTTGTGGCGGTCGGTCTGGTGCTGGGTCTCGCCGCCGCGGCCGGCGCCGCGCGGCTGATCCAGACGCTGCTTTACTACGTGCAGCCACTCGATCCGCTGATTTACTCGGCGGTCACCGTCCTCTTCACCTTGATTGCGATCGTCGCGTGCCTGCTGCCGTCGCTGCGCGCCTCACGCATCGATCCGATCATCGCGTTGCGGGCGGAGTGATCGTCGTCGGGCCGTTCGCCGAAGGGCAGCAGATCGAGATTCAGTCGTTGAGGACGACCGGGTTCATGTCGCGGCAGCCGTACGCGTACCACACCGTGGCGGGTCGGCATGTCGCAACCGTCGGTCGCCGTCATCCGCGAGCAGCTCCGCACGATCGCGCCGCTCACAACCGCGGACCCGCGGGCAACGCGCGAAGTGCACCTCGGCGGCTGGCCGCGCCTGCTGGCTACCCGGATGATAGTTGTCGAACCCCGTTTGGGCACACTGCTGGGCACACTGCGGCTGACGCCAATGTGTGCCTTCTGGGCACACGTCGTGATGTTCTGTAGCCGGTGAAGTACTTCGCCTGGGACGACGCGAAGAACCCGAAGCTCAGGAAAGAACGCGGCATCGGGTTCGAGGACGTCGTGTTCCACATCGGACGTCGATCGGCCGGACCCGCCGTGGCGATCGCGGTTGCGATCGGGCAATTCCCTCAGCGGATTTAAAGGACCTACCTGATTACCTCGCGCCGTCTGGAGTAGCTAAACTGACAATGAGGTGAGGTCGCCCAGGAGGTTAAGACTCGCCAGGAAGGATGGCTAGTTTGAGCGCCTATCGCAACAGTCGTCGATGGCGGAGATAGTTCCCTTCTGCATCACCGTGCGAACCGTGACAACATCCGCCGTTGAATCGTCGACTCCGGGCAGTTCTTCTGTCTTTACGGAGCTGATCAGGCACCTGCGGCGCAGTCGCGCCCGCCTGCGGGAGCTGTGGCTTCACCGCATTCTCGACGGTCAATACCTCACGGCGATGACCGCAGAGGAAATTTGTGCCGAAACCACCTCCCTGTATGACAGCTA
>QHWT01000087.1:0-25274 GCA_003222675.1 Acidobacteriota bacterium
CACCTCGCCGTTGCAGCGGCCGAGCAGCGGATTGTCGAGATCGCTCAGCGCGCCGCCGGAGACGGCGGTGAGAAAAATATTGTCGTCGCTTCGGGGGTCCGCTCCGGCCTGGATTAGCCGTCGCACTATCGGAGCGTTGCCTGTGGCGACCGCCATCAACAGCGGCTGCAGGTTGTTGACCGAGAGCTTGGGATCTGCGCCCGAGCGCAACAGCAGATCGACAGACGCGAGCTGCTCCTTGTGGATGGCGTGGAGGAGCGGTGTCCAGCGATTGCCGCCTGGATCAACGACATTCGGACTGACACCCGACGCAAGCAGACGGTGCATCGTAGCGAGGTCGCCCGTGCGGGCGGCGATCGCCAGCGTGGTAAAACGCGCCGGCGCCTCCGCCAGGCAACCGGCGGACAGCACGGCGACGAGAGACGCGGTGATGCGATGCATCGATGCAGGGTAGCAGACTGACTTTGCAATGTAAAGTATGAACCTCGCGCTCGAAGACCTCGGCTGGTCGCCGCGCTTCGCTGCGGCGTTCGAGCCGCACCGCGTGGCCGGGCTGGCGGCGGCGCGCGTCAGCCTCGAGCACACGCACGTCTACCGCGTGCTGTCGCCCGAAGGCGAGCGACTGGCGCGCATTGCCGGGCGTCTGCGGCACGAGGCCAGCGGCCGTGGGGACTATCCGGCGGTGGGCGACTGGGTCGCGATCGACGCGCCTGGCGGCGGCGGCGACGCGCGCATCCGCGCGATCCTGCCGCGCTTCTCACACTTCTCGCGTCGCGCGGCGGGTAATCCGACGGAGGAGCAGGTCGTCGCCGCCAACATCGACGTCGTGTTTCTCGTCTCTGGTCTCGATCAGGACTTCAACCCGCGGCGCATCGAACGCTACGTGCTGACGGCGTGGGACAGCGGTGCGTCGCCCGTCATCGTGTTGAACAAGGCTGATCTCGTCGAAGACGTCGCGCCCTTTGTCGACGAGGTGACGCCGGTCGCGCAAGGCGCTGTCATCGTCACAATGTCCGCGAAGCGGCCGGAATCCGTCGAGATACTGCGCGAACATCTCGGTCGCGGGCGCACGGCGGCCCTGCTCGGTTCATCCGGCGTGGGGAAGTCGTCCATTGCGAACGCGCTCATCGGCGAAGAGCGCCTGCGGACGCGCGAAGTGCGCGAAAGCGACAGCCGCGGACGCCATACGAGCTCGAACCGGCAACTGGTGCTGCTTGGTCACGACGGGATCCTGATCGATACACCCGGCATGCGCGAGCTGCAGCTCTGGGACACCGGCGAGGCGCTCGCGGGCGCGTTTGGCGATATCGAAACGCTGGCCGCGGGATGCCGCTTCCGCGATTGCCGGCACGCGGCGGAGCCGGGGTGCGCCGTCATTGCGGCGGTGAGTGACGGAACGCTCGCGGCCGGGCGACTCGAGAGCTATCACAAGCTGCAGCAGGAGCAGGCATTCCGCGCGCGGCAGCAGGACCAGCGGGCGCAAATCGAACAGAAGCGACGATTCAAAGTTCTCGCCAAGGCGTACAACAAGAAGGTCAAAGAGGATCGGTAGCGGGCGTCCCGCAGATCGGCAACTGGACGATCGTCTTCGTGCCGTGGCCAAGCCCGTCGCTTTTGCCGCGCACCGATCCGCCGTAGGCTTCCACGAGCTCCCGAACGATCGTCAAGCCGATGCCGACGCCCCGCTCGCCTCCCATGACATCAGCGCCGTGGCGCGCCGGCGAGGATGGGCGCGGTCGTCGCCACTGCCTTGTCACATGCGCTCGCGACCGATGCCATGGGTGTAGCCGGAGGAACGCTGACGATTGTCGGCCGCAATTGATCACTGGCGAGCTCCGCACAAATCGATAAACAGTGCGGCGTCAGGTAGGACCTGCTTCAATCGAGCGACCGCGTGTCGGAATGGCTGACCCTCGTGCGACCACAGTCGGCCTTACTCGGCCCGCAACGCATCTAACGGCGAGATCAAGCTCGCTCGAAACGCTGGCACAAACGAGGCGCCCAGCGCTGACAATCCGAGCGCGACGACCGCTTCCAGGATCACCACGGGATTGTATGGATTCATGCCGTAAAGTTGAGTGCTCAGGAATCGCCCTGCGGCAAACGTCAACGGCAACCCAATTAGCAGGCCAACGAGAATCAGTCCGAATGCGCCTCGAACGACCAGCCGGACAACGTCTCCCCGATTTGCGCCCAACGCCATACGCACGCCGATCTCGCTGGCGCGGCGTCCCGCATTATGGGCAGTCACTCCGTACAGCCCGATCGAAGCCAAGACAAGCGAAAGAACCCCGAAGAACGAGGTAAGGCGTGCGATGAGTCGCTGCTGGGTGAACTGACTGTCGACTTGCTCTCTCAGCGTGCGAATCGAAATGAGCGGCATGCCCGGGTCTACGGAAGCCACGGCTTGGCGCACCGCCGCAATCGACAGGTTAGCCCCTGGCCTGGTCCGAATGACAACGTCGTGCAGGAAAAGTGAGCCCAGGTTGGTCTGCGTGTATTCCGCTTGTGCTTCGGGCACAAAAAAGAAGGGGCGCCCAGGCTGATCCAGGTCGTGTGTCAAATAGCGTGCATCTTTGGCGATGCCAACCACCTCGAATTCACGGCTGGCTCCCGGCTTCCGGCCGAAGTGTTTGCCAATCGGATCTTCGTTTCTGAAAAAGTCCGCGCGAATGCCTGATCAATGACGGCTACATTTCGTGAAATCGCGGTATCCTGCTCAGAAATGCCGCGGCCTTTGATGATAGGGGTCCCGATGACGTCAAAGTATCCAGCTGTAACTCGATCCCACGAAGCGGAGTTGTCATCCTTGGGCCCTGGAGGGAGATGGCCATCTACCCAGACGCCAGCACCCCAACCCCCGCGGCCCTGCGGTGAGTATAGGCAGAGAGCCACCGAAGATACGGCCGGCATGCTTGCGATTGCATCATGGATGCGACGGTAGAGCGGCGAGAGTTGGTCTGTTCGATATCCGGCAAGCCGCGGATCTATGGTCGCCACGAAGCGCTGGTCCTGTTCGAATCCGAAATTTTGATTCTCGAGGCTCTGCAAAGCGGCTGTGAGGAGTCCTGAGACTGATAGTAAGACAAGCGAGAGTGCCACTTGAGATACTACGAGTGCCTTCTTTGGGAGCAAGCCCGCACGAGTGGTAGAGCGACTGGCTCCGCGGAGCGCTTCGATCGGGTCGACGCGCGTGGTCATCCACGCGGGAGCGAGGCCGAACGCGACGCCCGTCAACAGCGACGTGACAAAGGCAAACAGTAGCACCGGCACGGAAGGCGATGCGTCGATCGGCACGCCGGCGGATCCGGGCAACGAGGGGAATGCGAAATGCAGAATCAGCCGCGTCCCCGCAAATGCGATGGCCAGGCCAGCCGCGCCACCAAACAAGGAGAGTAGGAGGCTTTCCGTAAGCGCGAGCCTCACGACCCGCGAGGCTCGCGCCCCCAGCGCCATGCTCAATGCCGTCTGCCGCCGCCGTTCCATGCCTCGAACGAGCATGAGATTGGCGACGTTGGCACAGACAATCAACAGCACAAATCCTGAAACCATCATCAGAATCAGCAGCCAGTGCTCGTATTGTTCGCGCATGCTGGTGATGCCAGCGCCTCCAGGGCTCAGGAACAAGGTTTGCTCGGGAAATTTCGCGCGATCGTTGGCGCTCATTTCATCCCAGTGCGAACGTAGCCACTGCTTGAGCGCGACCCGCATTTCCGCCTCGATAGATGCAGGCCTCGCATCTGGCTGGATGCGGCCGATCAAGGCTAACCAGTGAGTGTCGTACTTCTGGAGATCGGCAGCGCTCTCGACGAACGGTTCGGTGTTCAGCGGTAGAAAGAAATCAGGGGGAGTGCCGCGCAGCGTGTCGCCAAAGAAACCCGGCGGGGTGATTCCCACCATCGTAAATGCCCGGTCATTCAGCTTGAACACGCTGCCGACAACGGACGGATCCGACCCATAGCTTTGCTCCCATAAGCGATAGCTCATGACGGCCACCGGCGGAGCGCCGGGTCGATCATCCTCGGCCGTTAGCGTGCGCCCGGCATACGCTCGTATGCCGAACATCGTGAAGGAATTGCCGGAGACGAACTCGCCGGGATAGCTTTGGGTTTCCTGTGAGCTGCCCGAGCGCCGGACACCAAAGAGATGCTGAGCCGACGGAAAGGCGGCTAATTCGGAAAAGCCTTTGGTGTGGTCTCTCAAATATTTGTATAGATCGTACGAGACGAGGGAGAACTCTTGGTCCTGACTGTACCCACTCAGGTAGCAGCAACGGGTTTCTTTTCCTATGCGGTACAATTCCCCGGGATTTGCGACCGGTAGCGGCTTCAGCAGAACGGCATGCACCAACGTGAAGATTGACGTCGTTGCGCCAATGCCCAGCGCCAGCGTCAGGATCGTGGCAATGTGGCAATAGTGAACGCGGGGGCCATTCGCAAGCGTCGCAGCGCCTGGCGCGCATCCTGTAACAGCGTATCCAGAAACTGTAGTCCTCTTTGGTTCTGGTATCTGTCCTTCATTGCTTCCACAGCTCCGAATCTCAGTATGGCCTGACGTCGCGCTTCGGCGGCCGACAAGCCGGCTCGAACATTTTCGGCAGTTTGAAGAGCGAGATGCTCCTCAATTTCCGCCCGCAATCGCTCTTCGTCTTATTGCGTTGCCCAGGAACCTGGCCGATTGATGAATCGCCTGAGCGCGCTCTCATTTCAGATCTTCTGCTTTCACCGCAAAGAATCGTCCGATGATGGCCGCCGTCTGTTCCCAGCCTCGGGTCTTGGCCTGCAATTGCTTGCGCCCGTCTCGTGTTAGACGGTAAAAGCGGGCCTTGCGGTTATTCTCGATTCAGGATCGATGAAGCTATCGAGCTGCTCGGGTCGCTGATCGGACCGCGCACGAACACCGACGCATAGAGCCTTCCGCCTGAAGGCGGAAGCCATGAGAAGTCAGAGGCAAGACCCCGGCCTGCACAGCCATCCACCGGCGCACCGCCGCCATTCGCCGGAATCGCGCGTCGGCACCGCGCGCTCTTTCGTATCCTCTCTTCGAAACATGGAGACACCGATGGATGTTTTGACGGTTGACGGCGCGCGCAAGCGCTTTGGTGACGTCGTCGCCCTCGATGGCGCGACGCTGGCGCTGAGGGAGGGGGAACTGCTCGCGCTCCTCGGTCCGAACGGCGCCGGAAAGACCACGCTGATCCGCGCCATCGCCGGACGCGTGCGGCTGGATGGCGGCGAGATTCGATTGTTCGGAAAACCCCTCGATGGGCATCGGACGCCGCCGGAGCTCGGCATCGTCCCGCAGGAGCTTGCGGTGTATCCGCTCCTCACCGCGCGCGAAAACCTCGAGGCATTCGGCCGCCTGCAAGGACTCTCGCGGCATGATCTGGCAGGCCAGGTGAAATGGGCGCTGGAGGTCACCGCGCTTGGCGATCGCGCCGACGAGCCGGTAAAAGGATTCTCCGGCGGGATGAAACGGCGGCTGAACATCGCGTGCGGCGTGCTGCACCGTCCCCGCATCGTCCTGCTCGACGAACCCACGGTCGGCGTCGATCCCCAGAGCCGTGAACGCATTTACGACATGCTCGTCGCGCTCACCAGTGCCGGCGTCTCGCTGCTCCTGACGACGCATCACCTGGAAGAAGCCGAAGCCCGCTGCTCGCGGACCGTGATCATCGATCACGGACGCGTGATCGCCGCGGGCACCCTGCCGGAGCTCGTCGACCGCACGGTAGGCCGTCATCGTGTCGTGACGGTACGCACGAATGCGCCGGTGGACACGCCGCCGCCCGGCGCCGAAATCCTTGCCGACGACCCGCGACTCCTGCGCGCGCGCGTGTCGAATGTCGCGCGCGACCTTCCATTGCTGCTCGGTGCGCTGGTCGCGCAGGGATGTGAGGTCGAGGATGTGGAGGTCCGCGGACCGAGCCTGCAGTCGGTCTTCATCCATCTGACGGGAAGGGAGCTGAGAGAATGATTGCCACGCTGCTGAGGATCGCCTGGACGAACCTCCGACGCGATCGCGTCGCGCAGGCGCTGACGTTCGTGCTGCCGATCATCTTCTTCTCGATCTTCGCGTCGGTGTTCGGCAACCAGGGAGGCAATTCGACCGCGAGGATCCGGATCGCCATCGTAGACGAGGACAGCAGCGAGCTGAGCCGACGCATCGCTGACGGGCTGCAGAAGGAGACCGCTCTTCGCGTTCGCAGGACGAGCGACGCGGAAGGAACAGGGACACCGCTCGATCGGGCGGCTGCGGAGCGGCTCGTCCGCGACGGCGATGTGCCCGTCGCTATTGTGCTACCCCGTGGCCTTGGTCACGCGGCGATGACATTTGGCAGCGCCGATGGCGTCGCCTCGCCGCGGATCCAGTTGCTCGCGGACGTCTCGGATCGCATCGCGCCGCAGATGGTGTTCGGCCTCCTGCAGAAGGTCGCCATGACGTCGGCGCCCGACCTGATCATGCAGAGCGGCCTGTCGCAGTTCGAGCGGTACGCGGGAAAGATGACGCCGCAGCAGAAATCCGCGGTGAAGGCGTGGTTACCGCGGCTGAAACCTGGCGGGGCCGATGCCGTGCAGGCGAAGGACAGCGCGGGCGGTGTGCTCGGGATCGGGATCGATACGGTCGACGTGATGCGGCAAGGAAGAACGGAGAGTCTGATCTCATTCTACGCGGCTGGCGTCGGCGTCATGTTCCTGTTGTTCTCGGTTTCCGGCGCGAGCGGGACCCTGCTCGACGAGGTGGATTCGGGCACGCTCGATCGCATGCTCTCGACGCGTGTTGGCATGACGGGACTCCTCACGGGCAAGTGGATCTTCCTCGCATTGATGGGCACCGCGCAGCTGACGTTGATGTTTCTCTGGGGAAGAATCGCGTTCGGTCTCGACCTGTTCCATCATCTGCCAGGGTTCTTCGTGATGACGGTCGTCACCGCCGCCGCCGCTGCGGGGTTCGGGCTGGTGCTGGCCACGCTCGCGCGGACGCGCGCGCAGCTCTCGGGCATGTCCACCATCATCATCCTGATCATGTCGTCGCTTGGCGGCAGCATGTTCCCGCGTTTTCTGATGAGCGAGTCGATGCAGAGGCTTGGGCTCGTCACGTTCAACGCGTGGGCGCTCGACGGCTACCTGAAAGTCTTCTGGCGCGACGCGCCGGTGTGGCAGCTGTGGCCCCAGCTCCTCGTGCTCATGACGCTCACGGCAATCTTCCTGACCCTCGCACGCACCTTCGCGCGCCGCTGGGAAGTGACCTGAGTCCCTACAATCGAGGAGTCGAAGCAGAATCGAAGGAATCGAAGCCGATCAATTTATTTGTTTGCGTGTTCCTGTTCCTTCGATACTCCGGTATTCCTTCGACTCCTTCGATTGTTAAGTCGATTTCTCGTCGCTCAAATCGATGCCGAAGCGCTCCGCCATGCGGTACAGCGTGCGCCGATCGATGCCGAGCACTTCGGCGGCGCGGGTGCGGTTGCCGCCGACCTGCTCGATGACGTGAACGAGGTAGCGCCGCTCGATCTCGTCGAGCGACGGCAGGTCCGCAAACAGCCGCTCGTGCAGATCGGGACCCGCAGCCGCCTTGAACGGCAGGTCGGGAAGATCGACGATCGAACCGCGGCTGAACACCACGAGCCGCTCGATCGTGTTCTCGAGCTCGCGGACGTTGCCGGGCCAACGATAGGCCGTCAGCGCCGCGATCGCTGCGGGCGTGAGCTCGACGCGGCGGCCGGCGCGGCTGCACGCGCTTTCGAGGAACGTCTCCATCAGCAGGGGGATGTCTTCACGTCGATCCCGCAGGGCGGGCACGTGTATGACGATAACGCTGAGGCGGTAGAAGAGATCCTGCCGGAAACGCTGCTGCGCGACCTCGCGCTCGAGGTCCACGTTCGTCGCCGCCACGACGCGGACGTCGACCTTTACGATTCGGCTCGCCCCGACCGGACGAACCTCTCCCTCTTGCAACACGCGGAGGAGCTTGACCTGCAGCGCCGGTGACGTCTCGCCGATCTCGTCGAGGAACACGGTGCCGCCGTTCGCCTGTTCGAAAATGCCTTTCGTGTCGGCGACGGCACCGGTGAACGCGCCGCGCGCGTGCCCGAACAACTCGGACTCGAGCACCGTTTCGGTCAGCGCGCCGCAATTGATTGGTACGAACGCGCGGGAGGCGCGCCGGCCATTCGTGTGAATGGCGCGGGCGACGAGCTCCTTGCCGGTTCCGCTTTCGCCGGCGATCAGGACGGGCGCGGTTGCATTGGCGGCGTGCGCGATCTGCTTATAGACCGCGAGCATGGCGGCCGTACGGCCGATGAGCCCGGGCGGCGCCACGTCGATCCGCGGGCGCTCAATTCGTGCGGGGCTCGCGGCGTCCGCCAGCGCGCGCTCGACCGTTGCCTTGACTTCCGAAATATTGAACGGCTTGCTGATGTAGTCGTACGCGCCGGCCCGCACGGCTTCGATGGCCGTCTGCAGCGTGCCGAATCCACTGATCAGCACGACCTGCCCCGACGGGTTCCCCTCCTTGAACGCACGCAGCACGTCCATGCCGTTCTGCTGCGCATCGAGGTTGATGTCGGAGATCAGCAGATCGAACTGTTCCTTTGCCAGGTGCAGGGCTTCATCAACGCGCTGCGTCGTGCGAAGCTCGCGTCCCGGGCGTTCGAGCAGCTCCGCCATGAAACGGCACGTCTCGCCGTCATCGTCCACGATGAGAATTCTGGCCATCATGCGTCAGGAGGCCGCGGTGTCGCGGCGGGAAGATCAATCGTGAAAGTGGTGCGACCGGGTTCGCTGACGACGTCGATCGTGCCGCCATGGCGGGCCACGACATCGCGGGTGATGCTCAAGCCCAGACCGGTGCCGCGACCGGCGGGCTTGGTCGTGACCCACGGTTCGAACACACGCGGAAGCAGTTCGGCCGCGATCCCACCGCCCGTGTCGGTAATCTCAATCCGGACGCGGCCCTCCGCGTGCGTGACGCGGATCGTGAGCGAGCCGCCGCCGGGCATCGCATCGAGGCTGTTGTTCACCAGATTGAGGAGTGCCAACTCGAGCTCCTCCCCGTTGGCGTCGATGGACGGAAGCTCCCGTGCGACATCCAGCGTGAGCGCGATCTGCGACGCGTCGAGTTTCGGCCGCGCGACGTCGCCCACGCGCGAGATCAGCGGCGCCAGTGCCGTGGGCCATCGCGTGTCGGGCCGCCGCGCGTGATCGAGCATCGTGCGTACGACGGAAGCGACCTTGGCGATCTGCTCCTGGACGATCCCGAGACGGCGAGCCGTACGCGGATCGACGGCCGCGTCTTCCTGCGTCATCTGCACGTAGCCGGAGATCAGGTTCAGCGGCGTGCCGACCTGATGCGCGACGCTCGCGGCAGTCTGTCCCACGGCGGCAAGCTGCTCGGCGCGTGCGAGCGCTTCGCGCAACGCGAAGACGCGATGATAGCTCTCCACGAGCTCCTGGTTGCGGACGCGGAGCTCGGCGGTCGCATCCCGCACGCGCTCCTGCAAGGCGACGTTGAAGTTCTGAAGGCGCGCGAGCATGTCGTTCAGCCCGGATGCGACATCGCCGATCTCGTCCGGCCGGACGATCGATGCGCGCGCGGAGAAATCCCCGCGTCCAGCGCGGTGCATCGCCTCGTGAATGCGCGCGACCGGCTGGTGGATCAGCTGCCGCGCGAACCAGTCGATCAAGAGCGTGAGGAGCAGCACGGCGATCGGGGCGAACAGCAGCGTCACGCGTCGCCCCTTCGTTCGAAGCTGCGCGATCGCGCCCAGCGAGACCGTCACGACGACGCCGCCAACGACCTGACCGTCGCGCAGCGTGGGCACTGCCGTAATCGCGATGCCCTTGGGACTGTTCACCACAATCGTTTCGCGACGCGTGGCGGCCTGCGCCGCGGCGGCGAGCGCCTCGGCGCGTTCATCCGATGAGGTGCTCGCCAGCAAATGCGCTCCGTCCGCATCGACCTTGACGAGCGAGATCGTTCTGATCGATGGCGCGCTGCCCGCCACTTCGTGCAGCATCTCGCCCACGGCGTCGAGATCGACCGGTTCGCGGCGCAGCTCGAAATCGTCGGCGACCGCGACTGCTGTGAGCCGTGCCGTTTCCATAAGATCACGCTGCACGGCGCGCTCGAACACGCTGATTTCGATGATCGCCTGGACGCCCAGGACCATCGCGACGGCGAGCACGATGAGCAGCGCCAGCCGCGCTCGCAGCGACAACGTGCGCACATTCGCCACGATGGGGCGCGCGTGCATGAGTCCGGTTGGCGACGGCTCGGATGCGGTATCGAGAGAAGTCGTTGCAGCCAAGGGTGTTGCGCCATTTTATCGGGAGCGGCCCCCGGTGGCACCCGGATTGTGATCACAGAAGATGCCCGCCGGCCGAGCGGCGACACGGCTGGATCTCACCGGTCAACTCCTCCCGACTGCGACGCTGGCGGGTATACCAAGGGAATAGGGGCCCTCGTGCTAGTCATTGCCACGCTGCTCGTGACGGCGGCCGCCGCAACCGCGCAGGCGCCCGCGATTGCGGATCCGTTGGCGGCCGTCGTGCCGATCGGCGAGCACCCCACCGCGATAAGTGTCCTTCCGGCCGAATCGTCGCTCATCGGCATCATCGAGGCGTTCGAGGAGGCCGCGCGTCGACTCGTGCTCCAGACCAAGGGTGAGCGCGTCACGTTCGTCCTCGCGGCAGATGCAGTGATCAGGCTGGGGTCGCGCACGCTGACGGCGGCCGAGCTCGAGGCACATCGCGGCCGGCGCGCGAAGGTCCGCTTCACGCAGTCGGGCACCCGGCGCACCGCGCATTGGATTGTGATCGCCTCCGAACGCAATTGAATTACGATCTTCCGCGTGAAGGTTGCTCTCGTCCAGCAACACGCCACCACCGACAAATCCGATAACGTGCGGCGAGGCCTCACGGCGGTCGACGAGGCCGCCGCCAACAGCGCGGCAATCGTCGTGTTCGCGGAACTCGCCTTCGAGCCGTTTCATCCGCAGCGTCGTGCCTCCGGCGATCCGTCGAGGCTTGCCGAGCGCGTGCCGGGCCCGACAACTGAGGCATTCTCCGAGCGCGCAGGCCAGCACGGGATCGTTCTTGTTCTGAACCTGTACGAACGCGACGGCGAACGCACGTTCGATTGCTCGCCAGTCATCGATGCCGATGGCCGCCTGATCGGCCGGACGCGGATGATCCACATCACGGACTACGCCTGCTTTCACGAACAGGGTTATTACACGCCGGGGGACACCGGAGCGCCCGTCTACGACACTCGGCACGGGCGGATCGGCGTGGCGATCTGCTACGACCGCCATTACCCGGAATACATGCGCGCGCTCGCCATTGCGGGCGCCGATCTTGTCGTCGTGCCGCAGGCCGGGACGACCGGCGAGTGGCCGGACGGCCTGTATGAAGCGGAGATGCAGGTGGCCGCGTTTCAGAACGGCTACTACACGGCGCTCTGTAATCGCGTCGGCGAGGAAGAGTGCCTCACGTTTTCCGGTGAATCGTTCGTCTGCGCGCCCGACGGATGCGTGATCGCGCGTGCACCGGCGGCGGAAGATTGCATCCTGTATGCGGATGTCGATTTGTCGACCGCCGCTCTTTCGCACGCGCGCCGCCTGTTCCTCCGCGATCGCCGCCCCCATCTCTACACGGAGTGGATTAACCCTGCGGCGGTGGCGCGCAGATGAAGGACGCGCTGGCGCGTCTCGTGGGGACGTGGCGGCTTGTTTTGTACGAAACGGTGGATGAAGCGGGTCGGCGCAGCCGTCCCTATGGCGATGCTGTCGGCCGTCTCACGTACGACCCGGATGGCAATATGACCGGCCAGGTGATGCGCCCGAACCGCGCGCCGGTGTCGCTTGGCGAAGGAAACGCGCAGCAGGTGCGGGCCGCCTACATTGGATACATCGCGTACTTCGGCACGTACGAGATCGCCGGCGATGGCCAGGCGGTCGTGCATCGGGTCGAAGGGTCCCTGAATCCCGCGTGGGTCGGCGGCAATCAGGTCCGCGCCATGCGGTTCGATGGCGATCGTCTGATCCTGCACGCCACCGTCGAGAAAGGTGGAGCGATCGTCCGGCACGAGCTCACATGGGAGCGGTGTTAGGCTTCGCCTTGTGCCTTTCTACTACGGATCTTCCGGCTGACCAGCCTCCGCCAAGGCTACGGCGGTCCGCCGAACCGCTTCGCGCGAAGGCGGAAGCCGGAAGCCACAAGAGCGCGCTCCCTTGCGTGGCTTCCATCTGCACTCACCATCTGGTGGCTTCCGCCTTGAGGCGGAAGATGATCCCGTTACTCCTCCTGTTTGCGCCGTGCTGTGCAGGGATCGAGACGACGACCGGCGTCTATGCGACGGTCGGGGAAGCGCGCGCCGCGGGCGCGATCGAGCGCGGGTTCGTGCCAGAAGGTCTTCCCGCATCGGTCACCGATCTGCGCGAGGCGCATCGCGGCCGCAGCCAGCAGTGGGGGTTATTCGTATTTCCGCCAGCCGACGGCGACGCCGTGCGTGCGCTCGTCGCGGCCGAAATCACCGCGAAGGCGCCCGAGTGCGATCCTCCGGGGCGGCTCGAATGGTGGCCGCGCATCCTCCGCTCTCCCCTGGACCTTGCGCAGTTGCAGTCGACCGGGCTTCGCCTGTACCGAAGTCGCGACAATCGACTGACTTATGCCGTCAACTGGCGGCAAGGAAGGGCCTTTTACTGGAGGTGATGGGGAAGTGAGGCTTGTTGAGAAAGACGTCAATGCTGAATGCTAAAAGAAAGCGCCAAGCCCGGCGAGGTGGGGAAAGACTACTTAATCGGAGGCCCACCTTCGCTAAAGCTACGGTGGACAACCTTCGCATGGCTTGCCAACCATAGCTCACGCACCGCTGGCGAGCGTGAGCGAAGATTGGTGCCGAGGACTGGAATCGAACCAGTGACACCAGCATTTTCAGTGCTGTGCTCTACCAACTGAGCTACCTCGGCCCGAGCAGTCCGCGGCTGGCAGAACTTCCATCATAGCAACCGAAGCGACCGATCGCCAAGTCACGACGCCGACGCAACTTGTTGGGCCCGCATTCGTATGTGAACGATGGGCCATGGCCTCTCATTCGGATCCGCGGACCTCGTCCGGGACGCACCGCCCTGCGCGCGATCTCATCGATGCCGTCATCGAAAGCATGCGCGCGAATCTGGAACCACTGAAGTATTCGACGCTCGTCCCCAGCCGATACCTCGTCTATCTCCACTCCGACGAGTTCGCGCGGATCGAGGGGATTGTGCCGGTCCTCCAGGAGCAGACGGCACGTGCGCTGGCGGAGGAGCTCGCGAAGCTGAACAGCCGTCCCGCCTACCGCAGGTACATCGATCGGGTCATCGGCACGGCGCCGCCGGTGGAAAACGCAGCGCGCGAATGGCAAATCGAGTTCCTGCCGGATCATGACGGGGAAGTCGCCGCCGGAGACATCCTGATTCATTCGGAACTTGTGCTCCCATCCCCCGCTGACGAACTCGGCGCCGGCCAGCGCACGAGGCGGATTACGACCGTTCACGTCGGTCATCACACGACGAAACGGGAAGAGACGGTGACGCGGACCCAGGCCGCCGAGCAGCCGTTTGCGCGGCTGCGCTTCGACGATAACGGTGGGGCGCACACCTTTGATATCGTTCGCGACTCGGTGACGATCGGCCGCGGCGGCATCGCGTACCGTGCGGACGTCCGCATCGATGCGTCGGTCGATGTGTCGCGCGAGCACGCCCGCATCCGGCGCGACCCGCGGCTCGGCACATTTTTCATCGTGGATCTCAGCACGCTCGGCACGACCGTCAATGGCGTGCGGCTGCCGAAAGGCTACGAAGATGGCGGTGGCACGAAACGCGAGACCGGTGTCGAGACGCCGCTGACCACCGGCTCGCGCATCGGACTTGCGGACACGATCTATCTCGATTTTGAAATCCTGCGCCAATGACGTGGCTCCTCTGGGGACGGTTTGTCGTGCTGGCCGCGCTGTTCGCGGTCACCGCGGCGCTCGCCTGGGGCGCGCTGACCGATCGCGGGTAAGCGTCCATGCAGGTCAGCAGCGCGTTGAAGGCGGCGGGCGACAGCCATCCGGGTCTCAAGCGGCCCGTCAACGAAGATCGATTTCACTACGATCCCGCCCGCGGCATCTTCATTGTCATCGATGGTGTCGGCGGCCAGGCGGCCGGCGAAAAGGCGGCCGAGACCGCGCTGACCATCGTGCGCTCACGGCTCGAGCGCGAAACGGGCGCCATCGAGGACCGCGTCCGCGAAGCAATCGCGCTCGCCAACAATGAAATCCATCGGCTCGCGTCGCTGCGCCCCGAGTGGCGCGGCATGGCCTGCGTCCTGACGATCGCGCTCGTCTCGGACGGCGACGTCGTAGTGGGGCACGTCGGCGACACGCGTCTGTACAAGCTGCGCGGCGGGGGACTCGAAAAGCTGACGCGCGATCATTCGCCCGTCGGCGAGCGCGAGGACGCGGGTGAGTTGCCCGAGCGCGACGCAATGCAGCATCCACGTCGCAACGAGGTCTATCGCGACGTCGGATCGGAACACCACGATCCGGATGACCCGCAATTCATCGACATCTTCCGCACGCCGTTCGAGGCCGATTCGGCGCTCCTCCTCTGCAGCGACGGCCTCACCGATCTGGTCACCGGCGGCGCAATTGGCGACATCGTCCGTGTCTTCGCCGGACATCCGTACGAGATCGTGCGTGCGCTGATCGATGCGGCAAACGATGCCGGCGGCAAGGACAACGTTACAGTCGTCTACGTGGAAGGTCCGCGCTTCGCGCAAGGCGAAGACACGCGCGATCTCCGCCCGCGCCGGCTGCCAGTGGAGCCGGCACCTGAAGAAACGCCCGGGCCGCGTCGCTGGCGATTAGCGGCGCTCATCACCCTCCTGCTCGCCGTGACCGCCGCCACTGCATACTTGCAGCGCGACAGACTACGTCTGCCGTCGTTCGCGGGCACGACGATAGTGCCGCCGACACAGGTCACCGTCCGCGCGGGGGAATCGATTGGCGAGGCGATCCTGACTGCGCGGGCCGGAACGGAAGTGATCGTCGAGCCCGGCGAATACCGCGAGCGCGTTCGGCTCAGAGACGGGGTGCGGCTGGTCAGCCGTGTGCCGCGTGCGGCCGCGATCAGGCTGCCGGGAGGCGCTTCCGAAACAGACGCCGCCGTTATCGCGACGGAGATCGGCAGCGCCGCGTTGTCCGGATTCCGAATTGTTGGCGACGCCGCAACGCCGCTCGGCACGGGCGTCATGATCCGCAACGCGAACGTCGAGTTGTCCGACATCGAGATCACCGGCGCGCACGTGGCGGCCATCGAGTACACGACGGGAGCGAGCGGGTCGGTCACGGCCGCGCACCTTCACGACAACCCCGGCGCGGCAATCATCATTCGCGGGGGTGCCTCGCCTCGCATCGCGCACAACCTCTTCGTCCGCAACGCCTCTTCGGAGCGCGCGCCGGGCACCCTGTTCGTGGAGGCAGACGCGCGACCGACGTTGACCGCCAACACGTTTGACGGCATCCGGCCCGAATCGCTCGTGCTGCCGGCCGGAATCGACATCAAGCGGGACAACTATTTCGTGAATCCATCGGATCGACCTTCGACTCCGCCCGCTCGCGGCCCGGGGAGGGGACGGCGATGACGACGGTGTTTCAGCGGGTCGGACCGTACGAGATCATCCGCGAGATAGGCCGCGGCGGAATGGCGGCGGTATTCCTTGCGGACGACACGCGTCACGCGCGAAAGGTCGCACTCAAGCTCGTGCCGCTGGGCAGCGATCGCGAGGCACGCGAGATCCTGGAGGCGGAACGGCTCGGCGCACGTCTGCAACAACGGCTTGCGGAAGAGTGCGGCCTCGTGCCTCGCGTTTTCGAGAAAGGCGATCAGCCGCCGTACTACTTCATCGCGATGGAATACGTCGAAGGGGAAAATCTTTCGGACGTCATTCATCGCGGTCCGACCAAGCCAGCCGACGCCCTCCGTATCGCGTTGGCACTCTGCCGGTTCCTTCAGGCCGCGCACACGTTCGTGACGACGATCGATGGTCGGACCTCTTCGTCACTCGTGCATGGCGACCTCAAGCCGCGGAACGTCCGCCTCACCGCGAACGGGGATATCAAAGTTCTCGATTTCGGTATTGCCAAGGCGCTGTCGCTCAGCCGCAAGGTGACGCGCAATGATTTCGGCAGCATGCCGTATCTCTCGCCCGAGCGGCTTGAATCCACCGAAGTCGACGCACATGCGGACCTGTGGGCGCTTGGCGTGATCCTGTACGAGCTGTTGGTGGGCGCACCCTTATTCCAGGGAGCGGATACCCGACATCTCGAGCAGCAGATCCGGGCGGGCTATTCGCGGCGGCCGTTGCCAACTTCCTGCCCTCCCGCCCTGCAGGCCATCGTCGCGCGCCTCCTGTCGCCGCAGCTGTCCGATCGCTATCCTTCCGCTGCTGCGGTGCTCGCGGATCTTCAGCTCGTCGAAGCGGGCAAGCGACCGCAGGCGCAGGTGCTCGGCTTTCCGGCGCGGCTCGACGAGGCGCCCACGCGCCGCACGCACGCCACAACCCCCGAGGGAGAAGCGGAAGTCACGAGGCGAACGAAGACGGCTGCGCCGCAGCCGGCGCCGGTCGCCCCTCGCGTCGCGCCGCGCACGTCCACGAAGCGATCGCATACCTTCCGGACGCTGCTGATGCTCGCGGCGCTGCTGCTGGTCTGCAACGAGCTCGCTGTCGGATTCGGCGCGCGCCGAGCGGCGGCTGTTGCGACGACCCGCGATCTCGACGGGATGGAAGAGGTGTGGGCGCGCTACGAAGCGCTCTCGCGCCGAAGCTACCTGCGGATGGGCGTGGCGCCGCTCGAACGCACGCTGGAGGACCGGGTCGGCGTGCTTGCGGATCAAGTGATCGCGAACTACCGCAGTCCGACGCCGACCGTGCGCGAGCGACAGTGGCGCACTGCCCAGAAAAACCTGCAGCAGGCGCTGGTGCTCGTGCCGGAGAACCACATGTTGCGCGCGGCGCTGCGCTATTCGGAAGGGCACCTGCATCGCATCGACGGCGAGGCCGAGAAACTCCGGCGCCACACGACGGCTGCGAGCCAGCAGTTCACGGACGCGGTTGCCGCCTTTCGCGAGGCCGCGGAACTGCGGCGTGACTGGCCCGATCCGTTCCTGGGACTCGCGCGTACGTTCATCTACGGTCTCGAAGATATCGATCGCGGCGCCGATGCGATGCGCGCCGCCCAGAAACTCGGCTACGCGATGGGCGATCGCGAGACGCTGCAACTCGCGGATGGCTATCGCGCGCGCGGAGACGGCCTGCTGCAGACCGCGCGACAGCTCGCCGAGCTGCCGCAGGAGCCAGAGTACCTGCAGCGCGCCGCCGATGCGTATCGGCAGGCGCAGGGTCTCTACGAACGCATTTCAGGATTTCCAGGCGCGGCAGGCGGGCTGCGCCACACACGGAGGCGGCTCGAGCAGATCGACCGGCGCAACGCCGAGCGCGAATTGTCGAGAGCGCCGCAGGAATCCGAGCCGACGCCATGGCGGTAACCTACACAACCGCGGCCCAGCGCGATGCCCGCCGCGTCACGCGTGAGCATTTCGCGCTCGCGCCATTCGAGATACCGCTGCTCGCCGCTTCGGCTCTCGCGATCGTGCTGGTGGCTGCGGCGTATCTGGGCTCCGTCAGCGTGCCGCGGACGACGGCAACGCGCCCCGGTCCCGTCATCAACCTGAATACGGTGGTCGACTCGGACAGCCTGGAACGCGTGCTCGAACCGGTGTTTGCGCTGCCCGACGATCGACGTCGCGCCGCGCGGGAGTTGTTCGGGTTCCTCGTCCAGGCGGATGGCGGACGTCGCCGGCTGCCCAACGTCGGCGCGATTGCGCGCATCAGGGTGCCGGATCGATCTGGTGACAGCCGCGGAACGGCCGCCCGTTCTGTTCCGCTGTTGACCTCAGCGCAGCTCGCGGAAATCAAGCCGTCACTGATCGTCAGAGATCGCGCCGCCGTCCGCGCATCGCTCGTCCTCTGGTTCTTCTTGTATCTGATCGCGTTCCACGCCGTCTCCGTGGCGTGGCGCATCAAGCGGCTGCGGGGCGATCGCCTCCTGCTGACGGCGGCGCACGTGCTCACCGCGCTCGGGTTTGCCGCCATGGTGAGCCGGCCGGATCCCCTGCGCGATGGCTTGCTCTTCGTTCGATACGCCCAGGGCGTCATCGCCGGTCTCGGGATCGCCGGCGTCGTGTCGTTCATCAACCTTCGAACGAGCAGCGTCCGCGCGTTGAGTTACCTGCCGCTCATCATTGCATTCGTGCTGTCGCTGCTGCTCCTGTCGCCCCTCGGGGACGGGCCCGCCGGCAGCGGCGCGAAGGTCAACCTCGGGCCGTTCCAGCCTATCGAGGCGATTCGCATTCTGCTCGCGCTGTTCCTGGCAGGCTACTTCGCGCGCAACTGGGAGCTCCTGCGCGCCGTCCGCAGCGATCGCATTGGGGCACTTCATCTCCCCGCATGGGTGAATCTGCCGCGCGCGCGTTACGCGCTGCCCGTCATCATCGGCGTCTGCGCGGCGCTCGTGTTGTTCTTCGGCCAGCGCGACCTGGGCCCCGCGTTGATGCTCGCGGTCGTCTTCCTCGCCGCGTACGCCGTCGCGCGCGGGACGGTCGGAGTGATGCTCGCGGGCGCGGCGTGTCTTGCCGCGGGCTTCTATCTCGGCTACCGGCTGGGCATCTCCTCCACGCTCGTCGATCGCGTGCGCATCTGGCAGGCGCCGTGGGACAACATCGCGCACGGCGGCGATCAGATCGCGCAGGCGCTGTGGTCGCTGTCGAACGGCGCCGTGTTCGGCACCGGCATAGGGCTTGGCGATACGCGCTACCTGCCGGCGGGGCACACAGACCTTGTGCTGGCGGCGATCGGTGAGGAACTCGGCTACGCGGGACTGTTGCTCGTGGCGGTCGTGTACACCACCCTAATCGCGCGGACGCTGGCGATCGCGCGGCGCGCCTCGACCGACTACGGCTTCTTTCTCGCAACGCTGCTCGCGTTGTTCATTGTCATCCCCGTCATGTTGATGGCGGCCGGTACACTGGGCCTGGGTCCGCTCACCGGGGTCGTGACGCCGTTTCTCAGCTTCGGCGGATCGGCGATGGTCGCGAACTTCGCGGCGCTCGGCCTGCTCGCATCGATTCGCTCGGACGCCGCGCCGCCCGCGGATCTGGCGGTCTTTTCGACACCGGTGCGATGGCTTGGCTTCTCCATGGCGATCGCCGCGGCGGCGCTCCTCGTCGCTGCCGCGCGTGTTCAGGTCGTGGATCCCGACGCCTTCGTCGTGAAGCCGCATCTCGGCCTGCAGGCGGACGGCGTCAGACGCTACCAATACAATCCTCGAATCCTGGATATCGCCCGCGCGATTCCGCGCGGCACCATCGTCGATCGTGAAGGGATCGTGCTCGCAACCGACGATCGTGAACGGATTCGCAAATCGGGCCCGCTGTTCGCGCGATTCGGAGTTCCAGTTGACGCGGCGTGTGCCGACCCCGTGAGGCGGTGCTATCCGCTCGGTGGCCTCACCTTCCACCTGCTCGGCGACGCGGAGACCCGTCGCAACTGGAGCGCGTCGAACACCTCGTTCGTAGAGCGCGACGACGAAGCGCGGCTCCGTGGCTTCGACGACCACCAGGCGGTCGTCACGACTACGGAGCGGGATGGGTCGCCAGGAACGGCGCTGCGCCGCGACTACAGCGACCTCGTGCCGCTTCTCCGTCATCGTTACGATCGCGACGATCCAGCGATGAAAGCGGCAATGGATCCCAATCGAGAGCTGCGCCTCACCATCGATGCGCGCCTGCAGATGCGGGTTGCTGCGATCCTGGCGTCGTACGCGCGAAGATCGGTCAGCGGACATGCCGCTGCGGTCGTTATTGATGCCACCACCGGCGATCTGCTGGCGAGCGTCAGCTATCCCTGGCCGGCGTCCGGCATCGTGAAAGCCGATGTTGAGGCGAATGGCCTGATCGATGAAGCCTTGCTCGATCGCGCGCGCTACGGCCTGTATCCGCCGGGATCGACGTTCAAGCTCATTACCGCGGCGGCAGCGCTTCAGCAGGATCCAAACGCCGGCACACGCACGTTTACGTGCATCCGGCTGCCCGACAACCGCGTGGGTGCGCATATTCCGGGCTACGCACGGCCGATCCGCGACGACGTGAAGGACCATGCGCCGCACGGGACGATCAATATGCACACGGCGATCGTCGCCTCGTGCAATGCGTACTTCGCCCAGCTGGCAGTGCGGCTGGGGCCCCGTGCATTGCTCGATACGGCGGGACGGGCAGACATTCCGCTCGCCCGGAACAATGCGAGCGATCGCATCCGCGACACGCTCCCGCAGATTGGGTACGGACAAGGGGAGGTCGTCGCGTCCCCGCTGCGCATGGCGCGGATTGCCGCCGCCATCGCATCCGTACCGCGCCGGCCGCGCACGAATTCCTCCCCGCCGCCACCGCGCGCACGCTCGCGCAGTTCATGCGCGATGTCGTGCTCGACGGCACCGGCCGCGTCCTTCGCGGCGCGCCCGTCGCGATTGCGGGCAAGACAGGCACGGCGGAAGTCGCCGGCGCGCCCTCGCACTCGTGGTTCATCGGGTTCGCGCCGTACGGCGCCGCCACCCGCCGCGTGGCCGTTGCGGTCATCCTGGAAAATGCGGGGTACGGCGGCGCAGCGGCTGCGCCCGCCGCGGGAGAGATCGTCGCCGCGGCCGCCGCGGCAGGACTCGTTCGCTGAGGAACATCATGGACATCGCCGGCAAAGCGCGGAAGCTCGAACGCAAGATCAGCCGCACCGTCGACGCAGCCGTCGAAGAATTCGTCGGCCGCAGCGCGATCGCGCCGGTCGAAATCGTGCATGCGGTACTCGATCGGGCCGAGCAGCAGATCCAGGAGATCGGGCGCGGCCGCAGCGTTTTTCCTTTCAATGTCGTTCGCGTTCACGTGATCGCGGGGCCGAAAGACAAGGAAGCCCGCGCGCGGATTGCCGCCGTCGTCGAGGGACCGCCCACGCTGGCGGAGCGCGTCGTGGAGCGCCTGCGCTCAGCGGGGTGCTCCGTGAAGGACATCGCGACCGAACTGGTGTTCGCGCGCGCACGCGGCGCGGACTGGACGTCTGCCGACTTTGACGTTGAATTCGAACAGGTCGCTGTTTCGAGCCCGCTGCCGCCGACAGCGGATTCCACTGCGATCGAGTGCGGGCCTTCAACTCCGCTCAGGCCGGGACCCATCAGGCTGACGGTGCTCAAAGGCGTGGCGCAGCAGCGCGTTTATGTGTTCAAGGTGGGTCGTATCGATATCGGCCGACAGGCGGAAGTGTTCGACCAGCGGCAGCGGCTGATCCGAACGAACCACGTCGCGTTCGTGGATGAAGGCGCCGATCAGAACGCGAGCGTCTCGCGGCGCCACGCGCACATCGACTACAGCGAGGCGCAGAACTGCTATCGCCTGTGGGACGATCGAAGCGTCCACGGCACGTGCATCATCCGGAACGGCCGCACGATTCGCGTGCCGTCTGGCGCGCGCGGTACGCGGCTCGAACCGGGCGATGAGATCGTGCTCGGCGCCGCCAGGCTGAAAGTGTCGTTAGGAGATCGAGAGAGGCGGGTCTAAAGGACGAAGCCGGGTCCGAGGAAGCCGGGTCTGACCGCCTCCGCCAAGGCTTCGGTGGTCCGCCGTAGCTTCAGCGAAGGCGGAAGACCCGGCCGGCATGATCTACACCGCGACTTCGACTTCCTTCGTCAGGCCGAGTTCCCTCCGCACCTTCTCTTCGAGTGATTTGAAGACGGCGGGGTTGTCCTTCAGGAACTGCTTGACGTTTTCGCGTCCCTGGCCGAGGCGCTCGCCGCTGAATGCGAACCAGGTGCCGCTCTTCTCGACGATCTTGCGATCGACGGCGAGGTCGAGCAGGTCCCCTTCGCGCGAGATGCCTTCGCCGTACATCACGTCGAACTCCGCCTCGCGGAACGGTGGCGCGACCTTGTTCTTGACGACCTTCACGCGCGTGCGGCCGCCCACGATCGTGTCGCCGTCCTTGATCGCCCCGATCCGGCGGATGTCGACGCGGACCGACGCGTAGAACTTCAGCGCGCGTCCGCCGGTCGTCGTCTCAGGGTTACCGAACATCACGCCGATCTTCTCGCGCAACTGATTGATGAAGATGAGGCACGTCTTCGACTTCGAGACGATGCCGGTCAGCTTGCGGAGCGCCTGGGACATGAGGCGCGCCTGCAGGCCCATCTGCGCTTCGCCCATCTCTCCTTCGATTTCCGCGCGCGGCACGAGCGCCGCGACCGAGTCGACGACCACGACGTCGACGCCGCCGGACCGGACGAGCACTTCGACGATCTCGAGCGCCTGCTCGCCGTTGTCAGGCTGCGACACGAGGAGGTTCTCGAGGTCTACCCCGAGCTTCTTCGCGTACTGCGCATCGAGCGCGTGCTCGGCGTCGACGAATGCCGCCATGCCGCCGGTCTTCTGCGCTTCGGCAATCACCTGCAGAGCGAGGGTCGTCTTGCCGGACGATTCCGGCCCGAAGATTTCGATGACGCGGCCACGGGGCATGCCGCCGATGCCGAGCGCGTAGTCGAGGCTGACGGCGCCGGTGGAAATGGCGGGGATCTGCGCGACGACATCCTTCTGGCCGAGGCGCATGATGGAGCCCTTGCCGAACTGTTTCTCGATCTGGACAACGGCCATTTCGATGGCCTTCAAGCGCTCGCGGTCGTTACGGTCGTCTGCTGCCATATTGCTCCTTACGATAGCGGGACGCGGGATCCGGGGTGCGGGATGCGTGGGTTCTTGCGTTCGCCGGTTGTCGCATTCTAGAGTCGGATCCGTTGGGGTGTCAAGCGAAAACGCGTTCGGGCGTGCCATCTAGATCTCAGTACTACAGTGACTTGCGGCGATGCGAGACTTTCGCCCCATTTGCAAAAGTGTGCAGATTCTGCGCCTCGGCTGCACGCCGCAATCGGCACTTCCCGCATGGTAATCGGCGCCTGTGACAGGCAAGGTCACCAACGGAAATGCGGAATGCTCAATGCTGAATACCGACCGGGTCGTTTGTTTGAACATTCAGCCATTCAGTATCGAGCACGTAGCATTCTGATCGGAATGCCATCGCCGATCGGACATGCCTTGGGGGGAATCGCCGCGGGATGGGCGATCGCCCCCGTAAAAAATGCGAGAAACGCTGTCCTGCTCGCCGGCGCGGGCGCTGCCGCTGATCTGGATCTGCTGGTAGGCACCCATCGCGGACCGACGCACAGTCTCGGCGCGGCCGTCCTGATGTTGGTCGCGGTGACGCTCATGACGCGGAACGTGAGGTGGGGGAGCGCCGCGGCAGCGGCGTGGGCGTCGCACGTGGCGCTCGACTGGCTGGGCACCGATACGACGCCGCCGATCGGCGAGATGGCGCTCTGGCCAGCAACGCGCGCGTATTACGAGTCGTCGCTGCACCTGTTTCCCGCGATCTCGCGCCGTTACTGGCTCGCGGACTTCTGGATGTTCAATCTGAGGGCCGTCGTGGTCGAACTCGCGATTCTGGGACCGATCGTCTGGGCGGTCGTGGCCTGGCGGCGGAAAGTGTGACTGTCACCGTTTCTGACCTCGGGGAACGGTGACAGTCACGGTTCCTACTTCCGCTTCAGCAGTACGTCCATTCCCGGCTTATCGACGGCGCGGAGGAGCGCCTCCTCCGGCGTGATCTGGCCGCGCTTGACGAGATCGCCGAGCGTATCGTTCAGCGTGACCATGCCCTGCGCGCGTCCGACCTGCATCATCGAATTGATCTGGAATGTCTTCCCTTCGCGAATCAGGTTGCTGATTGCGGAGTTCACCAGCAGGACCTCGAGCGCCGCCACGCGGCCGCCGCCGACCTTCTTGCAGAGCGTCTGCGCGATGACGCCGCGCAGCGACTCCGACAGCATGACGCGAATCTGCGCCTGGCGGTCGGTTGGGAACTGATCGATCACGCGATCGACTGTCGACGCCGCGGTTGTCGTATGCAGCGTGCCGAACACCAGGTGGCCGGTCTCCGCCGTTTCGATCGCGATTGCAATCGTCTCGAGGTCGCGCAGCTCGCCGACGAGAATCACGTCCGGATCTTCACGCAGCGCCGCGCGGAGCGCATCCTTGAACGACCGCGTGTGGCTGTGCACTTCGCGCTGGTTCACGAGGCACTTGTCGTTGCGGTGCACGAACTCGATCGGATCCTCGATCGTGATGATGTGATCCGCGCGGTTGCGGTTGATGTAGTCCACCATCGCGCAGAGCGTGGTCGACTTGCCGGATCCGGTCGGACCGGTGACGAGCACGAGCCCCTTCGTCAACTGGCAGAGGCCGAGGACGTGCTGCGACAGGCCGAGCGTTTCCGCGCTGAGAATCTTCGACGGAATGACGCGGAAGACGGCGCCGACGCCGTTGCGATCCAGGAACACGTTCGCGCGGAACCGCGCGAGTTCCGCGATTTCGTACGCGAAGTCCGTGTCGTGACGCGACTCGAACTCCTGCCGGTTCGTCTCCGGCATGATCTCCGAGAGCAAGCGGCGCAGCATCTCGGTGGTCAAGGCGCCGGCCCCTTCGGCAAGGCGCTGCATCTCGCCGTCCCTCCGCACGAGCGGCGGCGTGCCGGCGCAGAGGTGCAGGTCCGACGCCTTCAGCTCGCACATGCGCCGGAACAACTGATCGATCAGCGGCGCTGGGGGCTGTGGCCCGCCGGCGTCGACTCCAACGACGGGAGTCTCAGTGGGCGTAAGCGGATCCGGGACGATCGTGAACTGGTCGGGCGGCGCGGTCAGCATATTGGGAGGTACTGTTCAAACGGTGTACCCCGGCCGAATACGCTCATTCATCCATGATTCAGGACAAAACGGGACCGCTCACGTGTGCGCTTTCCGAAGAGTGTGTCCCGATTCAGGGCACGGCGCACACTTCAGTACGTGTAGAACCCGCGCCCGCTCTTGCGACCGAGTTGTCCGGCGGCGACCATCCGGCGCAGCAGCGGACACGGCCGATACTTGGGATCGCCAAGCCCGTCGTGCAACACATTCAGGATCGCCAGGCAGACATCGAGGCCGATGAAATCGGCCAGCGTCAGCGGACCCATCGGATGGTTCATCCCGAGCTTCATAACGGTGTCGATCGCTTCCGGCGTGCCGACCCCTTCCATCACCGCGTAGATCGCCTCGTTGATCATCGGCATCAG
>QHWT01000087.1:25294-54437 GCA_003222675.1 Acidobacteriota bacterium
GGTCTTGCCGAGCTGCATGCAGAGGTTCGTCGCCGTCAGCATCGATTCAGGTGACGTCGCCTGGCCGCGAATCAACTCGACGAGCGCCATCAGCGGCACCGGGTTCATGAAGTGCATGCCGAGCACGCGGTCCGCCCGCGTGGTCGCCGCGCCCAGAACGGTGATTGAGATCGACGAGGTGTTCGAGGAGAGGACGACGTGCGGCCTCGTGATCGCGTCGAGTCGCTTGAACACCGCTATCTTCGCATCGACGTGTTCCGCGATCGCCTCCACCACGAAATCAGCGTCCGCGAGCTCGTCCAGATTGGAACCGACGGAGAGGTGCGCGAGCGCCGCATCACGATCCGTGACCGACAACCGCCCCTTCTCGACGAGCTTCGTGAGGCTCTTCTCGATATTGACACGTGCGCGATCGAGCGCGGTAGGCACCGCGTCGCACAGCCGCACGCCGTACCCGGCCTGCGCGAACACCTGGGCAATCCCGTTGCCCATCGTGCCGGCGCCGACCACACCAATTCGCTTAACCATGGTTGTCCGGTCTCGTCTTCTTCCGCCCAAAAGGCGGAAGCCACACATCGTCTGCCGTGTGGCTTCCGGCTTTAGCTGGAAGTCAGACCCGCTCGACGGCGAGCGCCACGCCGTTGCCACCGCCCAGGCAAAGCGACGCGATGCCGCGCTTCAGGTTGCGACGCTGCAACGCGTAGAGCAGCGTCGTCAGCACGCGCGCGCCGCTGGCGCCGATCGGATGACCCAGCGCTACTGCGCCGCCATGCACGTTGACCTTGTCCGGATCGATGCCCAGCTCGCGCAACACGGCCACCGCCTGCACTGAAAAGGCTTCGTTGATCTCGAACAGATCGACGTTTTCGAGCTTCCAGCCAATCTTGTTCGCGACCTTGCGGATGGATTCCACGGGCGTCATCAGTACGAGCTTCGGGGGAAGGCCGCTCGTTGCCTGCCCGACGATCCGCGCGAGCGGCACGACGCCCAGCGCCTTCGCCTTCTCCCGGCTCGTGACGACGAGCGCCGCGGCGCCGTCGTTGACGCCCGGAGCGTTCCCCGCAGTGACGCTGCCGTCCTTCTTGAACGCAGGCTTCAGCGCGCCAAGCGTCTCGACCGTGGTGTCCTCACGGATTCCTTCATCGCGGTCGAACACCACCGGCGATCCCTTCTTCTGCGGAATGTCGATCGGCAGGATCTCGTCCTTGAACCAACCTTCACGCGTTGCGTGCGCCGCCTTGCGGTGGCTCTCAGCTGCGTACTGATCCTGTTCCGCGCGCCCGACGTTGAAATGCTCCGCGACGTGCTCGCCGGCCATACCCATGTGACACTGCTCGAACGCACACCAGAGACCGTCGTTGATCATCGAGTCGACGATCGTGCCGTTCCCCATACGGAGTCCTTCCCGCACGCGCGGCAACAGGTACGGCGAGTTGCTCATGGACTCCATGCCGCCCGCGACGGCAATCTCGATGTCGCCCGTTGCGATCCCCTGTGCGGCCAGCATCACCGCCTTGAGACCGGAGCCGCACACCTTATTAACGGTCATCGCGGCGACATGGTCGGCAAGACCACCATTCAGCGCCGCCTGCCGCGCCGGATTCTGGCCTTCACCCGCCGTCACGACGTTTCCCATGATGCATTCGTCGACGAGGGCGGGATCGATGCCGGCGCGACGGATGGCTTCGCGCACGGCCAGCGCGCCGAGCTGCGGGGCAGTGAAGTCTTTGATCGATCCGAGGAACTTGCCGGTCGGGGTTCTGGCAGCCGAAACGATTACCGGTTCACGCATACGTCGATTCGAATCACGTTGTCGTCGCCGAGCAGCATCCGCAGTCGCGTGAGCACGACATCGCGCGCGCGCTCGACTTCACGCGCCCAGCGGGCATCGCGCACGTGGACGCGCAGGACGCGATCCGGGGCGAGCTCGACCGCCGTCACGCGCGCGAGCGCAGGACCTACGGCCACCGACCAGGCGAAGGATGTCTTTCCTTTAGACGCGGGTTGGCGCCGGATGATTTCCGCGAGGACTCCGGAGGCGAAGTTCTGGAGGGGTAGCACGATCTTCTGATGTTACCACTGTGGTGTTGAATAAGAGATCACGAGATCAAGAGAGCCATTCGGAAAAGAGATATTCGTGCTCACAAGTGCATGGGATTGTAGCGCAGCCCTTTCAGGGCTGCTCGCGTCACGAGCAGGGCTGAAGCCCTGCGCTGCGAGCGGGCTTTAGAGCGACTTCAGATACTCGACGAGATGGTGGCGCTCCTGGGTGCTCAGGCGCAGCCCGAACACGCTGTCGTAATGATCGACGACCGCTTCGTAAGTCTTGAACCGGCCATCGTGGTAGAAGCCGCCCTTGAGACGCGTGAACAAGCCCCGGAGCGGGGTTGTCCGATAGCCTTCGTCCGGCGAGCGCTTTGCCTGGAAATCGTCGATACCGATATCTGCCGGGGCGTGCAGGTTCCAGCCAGGCTCGGTGAACAGCGGCGCGACGTGGCAGCGTGCGCACCCGGCGCGGCCGGTGAAGATCTCCTTGCCGGATTGCGCGGCGCGCGGATCGAAGCTGCCGACCGGCGGCCGCGGTGCATCGAGCGCCAGTTGATAGAACTGCAGCGCGGGCAGCTTCGATGTGATGAGGTCATGTTCCGCGCGGACGTCTGCCAATCCGGCGCGCGCGGCGACCGGGAACTTCAGCGGATCGTTCAGACGTGGATCGTAGAACGTGCCCTGTCCGTGCATTTCGAGGTTGGCGACGAACGCGTTCCAATGCGATACGCCGCCCCATCCCGTCGACGTGTGCAGGTTGACGCCCGCGAGGCCGAATGCGGGCGGGATCACGACCGTGCCCGGCTGCCCATCCGGACGAAGCGCCTTGCCGTCGACGAACACGGCGGCATCGTAGCGTCCCGGACTCCCCTCAGTGAACACAGAGTGCGGGCGCGCGCAAAAGGTGACACGCCTGTCGAGGTTGGTAGCATATGGAAGATGCGCCTGATCCTCGCGTCCGCCTCGGCGCGGCGCGCCGAACTGCTCGCCAGCAGCGGGTTCGAGTTCACCGTCCGCCCCGCGGACGTGGACGAGCGGCACTATCCCGACGAGAGCCCCGAGGATTACGTGGTGCGCGTCGCGCGCGACAAGGCGGATGCGCTGACGGATGAGTGCAGAAGGACGAGGAGCGTTGTGCTTGCCGCCGACACCGTCGTGGTTGCGCGCGGCGAGATTCTGGGCAAGCCGGCGGACCGGCTCGACGCGATCCGCATGCTCAAGCTGCTGTCCGGGGCCGTGCACGACGTGTTCACGGGCGTCGTCGTCGCGAGTCCCGATCAGGAGCTCGCAACGGCGGTCCGCACACGCGTCAGTCTGTTACCCCTCAGCATGGACGAGATCAACTGGTACATCGAAACAGGAGAGCCCGAGGGGAAAGCGGGAGCATATGCGATTCAGGGGCACGCCGCGCGATTCATCGATCGCATTGAAGGATCGTGGTCGAACGTCGTGGGCCTGCCGATTGCAACGGTGTATCAGATGCTGAAGCGGGTGGGCGCCTGAATCTCCGGAACACCGATCCTGCTTGAAATAGCGCTGCCACTGGGGCATCCTTCTAAGACTCCATTAGTATCGGTGCACCCGACTGACGTCTGACGGAAATCCGGCCCTTTTGCGGTCCGGGTCCGAAATCGTCGGCGGGTCTGCCGGGCGCACCTTTTGGATGCGGGCTTCGAGGGCGCCGGCCCTCATCACGACAGGTGCCTATGTTTTCCAAACCTTTCAAGATAGGTGGGACCCTCCTGGTCCTCGGCCTGGCCTTTGCCGGCCTGATGTATTCGACCCTCAGCGAGGGGACGGAATTTTACAAGCACGTTGACGAGGTGATGGCAGATCCCGGTGCGTGGCAGGGCAAGCGCCTGCAACTGCACGGGTTCGTCGTCGACAAGTCGATCCTGCGCAGGCCCGATACGCTCGACTATCGCTTCCAGGTACAGAGCAACGGGAAGGTCGTGCCCGCGCGCTACACCGGGGTCGTCCCCGACACGTTCAAAGGCGGTGCGGAGGTCGTCCTCAAGGGACGCCTCGGGCCTGACGGCTTTGCCGTCGACAAGGACGGCGTGATGGCGAAGTGCCCGTCGAAGTACAACGCGCAATCGCCGGCCGCCGGCGCCGGCAGCTAGGCTCCCCTGTGGCTACACTCGGCACGTTTCTCCTGCTGGCGAGCTTCGTCGTCGCGAGCTACGCGCTCGCGAGCTCCGTTGTGGGCGCGCGGCGGCGTTCGCGCCGTCTGATCGAGAGCGGCGTCGGCGCGTTCTATCTCGTCGCCGCGCTCATGACGGTCGCGTCGGTGATCATCATCCACGCGTTCGTCACGGGGAACTTCGCCATCAAGTACGTGCAGCGGTACTCCGAGTCGGCGCAGCCGCTCGCGTACAAGTTCGCGTCGTACTGGGGCGGCCTCGACGGATCGATCATGTTCTGGGTGTTCCTGCTGTCGGTCTTCGGAACGCTCGCCGTCGCGACCAACCGCGAGCGGAATCGCGAGCTGATCCCGTGGGTCGTCGCCGTGGTCTCGGCCACGGAGATGTTCTTCCTGTTCCTGATGGTGATCCACAACAACCCGTTCTCGACGTTTCTCACGCAGACGCCGACGGACGGGAAGGGGCTCAATCCGCTCCTGCAGAACTTTTACATGGCGATCCATCCGCCATCGCTCTACACGGGATTCGTCGCCATGACGATTCCTTATGCGTTCGGCATGGCGGCGCTCATCAGCGGACATCTCGATGACTCCTGGCTTCGCGCGGTCCGCCGCTGGACGATGATCGGCTGGCTGTTCCTCACCTTTGGGCTGACGCTCGGCATGTTGTGGGCGTACGAAGAGCTCGGATGGGGCGGCTTCTGGGGCTGGGATCCGGTCGAGAACGCGGGCCTGTTGCCATGGTTCACGGCGACGGCATTCCTGCATTCGGTGATGGTCCAGGAGCGGCGCGGCATGCTGCGCGTGTGGAACGTGACGCTCGTCATTGTGACGTTCTTCCTCACGATTTTCGGCACGTTCATGACGCGCTCCGGCGTGGTGCAATCGGTTCACGCCTTCGGCGAGGACCGCGAGCTTGCGGTCATGTTCATGACGTTCATGGTGATGCTGCTGGTCTTCAGCTTCGGCATGGTGATCTACCGGCTGCCGCTGCTCAGGGCGCGGCACGAGCTCGATTCGTGGGCCTCACGTGAAGGGGCGTTCCTCGCCAACAACTGGATCCTTCTGTTCTCGGCGTTTTTCGTTCTGTTCGCGACGATGTTCCCGACGCTCAGCGAATCGCTGACCGGGCAGCGTCTCACCGTCGGCCCGCCGTTCTTCAATAAATGGATGCAGCCGGTGGGACTGCTGCTGCTGATGCTCACGGGCATCGGTCCGCTGCTCGCGTGGCGGAAGTCGAGCGCGTCGAACATGCTCAACCAGTTTGCGTGGCCCGCGTCGGCAGCGCTGGTGACGGGCGCCGGAGTGTACGCGCTCGGCATCCGGATGTGGGCGTCGGGCGTGTGTTTCGCGCTGTGCGCGTTCGTGATCGGCACGATCGCGCAGGAGTTCATTCGCGGGGCGCGCGTGCGGCGCGAGGCGACCGGCACCGACGTTTTCACCGCGATGATTGGGTTGGTTGGGAGGTCGCGGCGCCGCTACGGCGGCTACATCGTCCACGTCGGCATCGTGCTCATGTTCCTGGGTTTCGCGGGGCAGGGATTCAAGCGGGAGGAGCAGGCCCTGCTGAAGCCGGGCCAGCAAGCCACTCTGGGTCACTTCACGATCCGTCACGACTCGCTGACCGTCACGAGCGACGAGCAGAAGCAGATGATCACCGGTCACGTGACGGTGACGAGCGACGGCAAGCCGATTGGGGAAATGGCACCTGCGAAATGGTTCTTCAACAAGCACGAGCAGGAGCCGACATCGGAAGTCGCCATCCGTCGCGCGCCGGGCGAGGATCTCTACATCGTGCTGGCGGGATACGACGTGTCGACTCAGACCGCCACGTACGCGATCACGATCAACCCGCTCGTCGACTGGATCTGGCTCGGGTTCGGCGTGCTGGCGTTCGGCACCGGCCTCGCGCTGCTGCCCGAGCGCGCGTTCGCGTTCGCCACGGCGAGGCTCCCGGCCGATGCCGTCACGACGACGCTCCTGCTGCTGTTGCTCCTGATACCGGCGAGCAGCCGCGCGCAGACAGCGGCGGCTGCAGGCGGCGGTATCGTGCAGAAGAGCGAGCTTCGCAGGCAGCTCGAAGCGGACATCATGTGCAATTGTGGCTGCCGGGCGCCCATGAACAACTGTCCGATGGCGCCAAACTGTCATGGGCTGCGCGAGCTGGACCCGAAGCTCGACGAGTTCCTCGCGCGAGGTATGGACCGCGATGAGGTGCGCGCGGCGTTTGTCGCCTGGCACGGCGGCCAGGACATTCTGACGGCTCCGATCGACAAGGGCTTCAATCGTCTGGCCTGGCTGTTCCCCTATGTCATCGGTATCACCGGCGCTCTTACGATAGGTCTCGTCGCGCGTCACTGGTCGCGACAGGATGCGGCACCGGCCGACGCGGTTGTGGCGGGGGGCGCCGAAGATCCCGCACTCAGAACGAGACTGAATGATGAGCTCCGCGACCTCGATTAATCGCCGTCGGCCGGGTCTTCAGACCCGGCATGAAGAGGCGGGTCTGAGGACCCGCCCTACAGACGCGGGTTTTCACGTCTGGCATTTCTTCGTCCTGCTCTCGCTCATCGCCGCGACCGTCGCCGTGATCATGGCGCGGCAGACTACAGCCGAGCATTTGGTCCTTATCAGCCTGATGATCGGCACCGCGGGCCTCGCCGCATACGCGTTCTACAGGACCCTGGCGCCGCTCGCACTCCCGGACGCAATGAACCCCGCCGAACCGATCGGCGAGCGTCTTCGCCCGGCGCTGGAGCGTGAGAAGGCGCTCGTGCTGCGATCGATCAAGGAGCTGGAGTTCGATCGCGCAATGGGCAAGCTGTCGCCCAAGGACTTCGACGAAATGTCGGATCGTCTCCGCGCGCGGGCGATCGGGATCATCAAACAGCTCGACGGCGGCTATCGCGAGATCATCGAGCGTGATCTCGCGGTAATGAAGGGCACCACGGCCGGCCCGATATCCGCGGCGCAGCCGCAACCGGTCGCACCAGCGGGGTTGTGCGCCTGCGGCGTTCAGAACGACGAGGATGCGCGGTTCTGCAAATCCTGCGGCACCAAACTGGAGGCCGCTTGATGCGTCGCGCGCTCTCGCTGGTCGTGGCGCTGCTGACATCCGGCGTCGTGTCGGCGCAGATGCCCGACCCGAAGCAGATGTCGGGCATGCCGCTGCCGGTCTCTGACCTTCCGGTCGGCACTGTGACCGTGCGATTGATTCGCGGCCAGCTCACGAATCCGCTCCCCGGGCAGACCGTGGAGCTCGCGAGTTCGGGCATGACGCCGAAGACCGCGAAGAGCGACGAGAGCGGGCGCGCGCAATTCACCGGCCTCACGCCCGGAACGCGAGTGAAGGCATCGACGACGGTTGACGGTGAAACGATCGAGTCGCAGGAATTCGATGTGCCTTCGGCGGGGGGCATTCGTCTCATGCTGGTCGCGACCGACCAGCAGACGGCAAAGCAGGCGGAAGAAGATCGCCGGCTGGCGCAGTCATCCGCGGTCCGCGGCACGATCGTCCTCGGACAGGACAGCCGGTTCGTCATCGAAGTCGGCGCGGACGGGCTGAACGTGTTCAACATCCTGCAGATCACGAACACTGCGCGCACGCCGGTGCAGACGGCGGCGCCGCTGGTCTTCGAGTTGCCCGCGGACGCAACGGGGGCAGGGGTGTTGGAAGGCTCCGCGAAGAACGCCGTCGCCGAGAAGGGACGCATCACCATCACGGGACCGTTTCAGCCTGGGGACGCGGTCGTGCAGTTCGCGTACACGGTGCCGTTCGGCGGCGACACGATCACCATCCGTCAGAAACTGCCCGTGCAGATGACGCAGTTCACCATCCTCGCGCAGAAGGTGGGGAACATGCAGCTCTCGTCGCCGCAGATGCAGCAGCACCGGGAGATGTCGGCTGAAGGGCAGGCCTACATTCTCGGCAGGGGGCCGGCAGTCAACGCAGGCGATACCGTCACGATCACGCTGGCGGGAGTGCCGCACGAACCCGCGTGGCCGCGATACCTGGCCTTGACGCTGGCCGTCGCCATCCTCGCGGCCGGCGCCATCGCCGCCGCGCGTGGCCGCGGACCCGCGCCGGACGCGACCTCGCGGCGGGGCAGGCTGCACGCGGATCGCGAACGCCTCTTCGATCAGCTCGCGGCGCTCGATGAGGAGCGCCGTCAGGGCACGATCGACGCAGGCCGGTATGCCGCGCGCCGGCGCGATCTCCTCGCCTCGCTCGAAGTCGTGTACGCGCAGCTCGACGAGGGAGCTGCCGCTTGAGCACGCCCGGCGGGGACCTTGATTTCACTACGCTGACGCTTACCGATGTAACCCGCAGCTTTGGCCGCCGGCGCGCGCTGAACCGCGTCTCACTGCACGCCCGCGCCGGCGAGACGATTGCGCTTCTGGGGCCGAACGGCGCCGGCAAGTCCACGCTCCTCTCCATCATCGCCACGCTCCTTGCGCCTACCAGCGGCGAGGTGCGGTACGGCCCGCACGAGGGCCTGCGAGCGGGGGCCGCGCTGCGCGCGCGGCTGGGCCTTCTCGGACACGACCTCTACATCTATCCCGAGCTCTCGCCTGCGGAGAACCTCCGCTTCTTTGCAAAGGTTTATGGCGTCGAAGATGTGGAGCGCTGTATCGCGGATGCGCTCGACCACGCGGGGTTGAGCCATCGCCGCGACGACCCCGTCTCGGGCTTCTCACGCGGAATGCGGCAGCGCCTCGCCCTCGAGCGGGCACTGCTGCACGCTCCGCGGCTGGCGCTGCTCGACGAGCCGTTCACCGGCCTCGACGATGCGGCCACACACGCGCTGCGGCAGCGTCTCGCCACCCTCCGCAATTCCGGCTGCATCGTCCTCATCACGACACACGACCTGGAAACCATAGAAGGCATCGTCGACCGCGCGATGGTGCTCCGTAACGGCGTCGCCGTCGAGTTGCCCGTGGGGGCGGGCTCGCTGCGGCAGCGATACCGGGCGTCGCTGACGCCGCTCTCCAGTTCCCGATGACGCGATGACGTTTGTCCGCACGATCTGGCTTATCACGCGGAAGGACCTGCTGATCGAGGCGCGCAGCAAGGAGATCCTCTTTACGACGCTGTTCTTCGCCGTGTCCTCGGTGCTGGTGTTCGCCTTTGGTTTCGTACGCGAAGGACGCGCTGTCGAGGACGCGGCGGCCGGCATTCTCTGGATCGCCATTGCGTTTTCCGGCACGCTCGCGCTCGGCCGCGCCTTCGAGCGGGAACGGCAGAGCGAGACGCTGCGCGCGCTGATGATCGCGCCGATTCCGCGGCCGGCGCTCTATCTCGGCAAACTGCTGGGCATCGTCCTGCTGTTGGCCGCGGTCGAGGCGATCATCGTCCCGCTCGTCAGCCTGATGTTCCAGGCTCCGCTGTTCACCCACGCGTGGCTCACGCTCGGGCTGCTGGCAGCCGGGACCATCGGGTTCGCCGCCGTGGGAACGCTGTTTGCCGCGATGCTCGTGCGCGCGCGCAGCCGCGACGTGCTGCTGCCGGTGCTCCTGTATCCGATTACAATTCCTGTCATCATCGCCGGCGTCCGCGGCACCTCTGCGCTGCTGCAGGCGGAAGTGGATCTGCCAATGGCGCGTCTGTGGCTCTCGATGCTCGTGTTCTTCGACGTGGTGTTCGTCACCCTGGCCCTATGGACGTTTGAACCGGTAATGACAGAGTAGGCCGGGTCTTTAGACCCGGCAGCAAGCCATGCAAAAGCTCTTCGTACCATTCGCGATCGTTGCAGCGGCGATGTTCGTCTGCGCGCCTTTCATAATCCTGGCGGCCCCGTACGAGTCGACGATGGGACTCGTCCAGAAGATTTTTTACTTCCACGCGCCGATCGCGATGACGATGTTCGTGTCGGCGTTCGTGTGCGGCATCGGGAGCGCCATCTTTCTGTTCACGCGCCGCTCGGGCGCGGATCGCGTCGCGGTCTCCGCGGCGGAACTGACCTCCGTCCTTGGAATCATCGTGCTCGTCACCGGCCCGCTCTGGGCGCGCAAGGCGTGGGGCGTGTGGTGGGAATGGGACGCGCGGCTGACGTCCACGCTCGTGCTCTGGCTGACGTTCCAGGCGTATCTGCTGCTGCGGCGTTACGGTGGACCGGGATCGGATCGCCTCGCGGCTGGCGTCGGGCTGTTCGGGATGGCGAACGTGCCGTTCGTGTACTGGTCGGTGAATGTGTGGCGCACGCTGCATCCGAAGACCAGCGTGGTGCCGACGCTGCAGCCAGGAATGCGCGGGCCGTTCTGGTTCTGTTTCCTCGCGTTCATCTTGTTTTTCATGCTGACGCTGCACCTGAGGACCCGGCTCGAGAAGCGCCGGGCGGAGCTCGAGGCGCTGTACCTCGCGGCGGAGGAGTAGCCATGACCTGGAAAACGACAGCGGCCCGCATTCTCTTCTTAATGATCGTCATCGGCGGCGCCGCCGCGGCCTCAGCGCAGCAGCCGCCGCCGCCGCGGCCCTCCGATCCCACCGCTCCCACTCAGCCCCCGTCCGCGGCGCAGGAAGGATTCGTCCCCGTCGACCAGCTCCCGAAGGCGCAGGACACCATGCCGGCCGCGCGGCTCGTCGCGATCGCGTACGCATTCGTGTGGGTGATGCTGTTCGGCTACGTGATGTCGATCTGGCGGCGCCTCAGCACGGTCGAACGGGAAATGCAGTCGGTGAGCCGGCGAATCGGGACCGGAGGGCGCACGCCATGAACTTCGAGCACATGTCGTCGGCGCACTTCATCTTCATTCCAACCGTTCTTCTCATCGGCATCGTGATCGGCTGGATTCTCGGCGGCCGCGCCGCGCAGGACGCGTTCGCAGCGGATTTGAAAAGGAGAGAAGAGCGCGCCGAACGGGATCGCGCGAGGTCAACGAAGTAGTACGAAGGAAACGGATCCTGGCACGAAGCAACGAAGAAAACGAACAGGAACGAAGCCACTTGGGTTTTTGATCAAATTGCGCCGTTTTACTTCGTTTTCTTCGTTGCTTCGTTTTCAAGATCCGTTTTCTTCGTCCGCCTCCGTTGCTATCTTCCCAGCGCGAGTCTATTGGCGAGGCTTGTGGGCAATCCGGCCGCGAGGATTTTTCGCTGCGCGCTTTCCACCGGATAAACCACGCGCCTCAGACGAAGCTCGCGCGCGTCGATGTCGAGGATGCCGTAGCCGGCGCGCGGGTCGCCGTCACGGGGTTGCCCCACCGAACCCACATTCACCAGGTACTGTGCGTCCGGCTCGATCGGAAGGGCCGTCTCGACGTCCGGATCGGGAGGCGCACCTTCGAACGCGTCGCCGAGAACCCTGAATATCACCGGCAGGTGCGTGTGGCCGAAGAGGCAGAGCGGCCGCGTCGCGCTCTGCAGCGCGTGACGCGCGTCGGCGCCGTCGAAAATGTACTCATCCTCATCGAATGGAGCGCCGTGGCAGATCTCGAGCAGCGAATCGATCTGGACGGGACCCATTGGCAGGTTGCGGAGGTAGTCGCCGTTCGCCTCGGTCAACTGGCCGCCCGTCCACTCGGCTGCGACACGCGCAACGTGGTTGAACTGGCTGCCGTCGTCGATGCCGCATGCGGCCTTGTCATGATTGCCGCGAATGACCGCGGCCGGCTTCAGCTCGTGAATGCGATCCATGACCTCGTTCGGCTCCGCTCCGTAGCCCACGAGATCGCCGAGGACGAGGACCCGATCCCATGCGCCGGACGCGTGGACCAGCACGGTATCGAGCGCATCGAGGTTGGCGTGAATATCGGAAAGAATCAGGTAGCGCATTCTCACACGAGTTTCAACCTGTCGATCACGCGCTCGGCGATCTCTTCGGCGGGCGCGAGTCCGGCATCGATGTGGATCTGCGCCTGCGCGTAGCCGATCTGCCGCGTCGCATACAGCCGTTCCATCTGCGCGCGGTCGGTGGCCAGCGGACGGCGGCCATCGGCGGGCAGCCGCGCGATCAACGCGTCGAGCGGCACGTCGATCCACACCGACACACCGTCCATGTTGATCGCCTGCCGGTTCTCTGGATCCATGAAGGTGCCGCCGCCGGTGGCGACGATCGAGTGCCGCAGCGGCAGGACGAGGTGCAGCATTTCGCGTTCGATGGCGCGGAAATGCGGCTCGCCGAATCTGGCGAAGATATCCGAGACGGTCATGCGCTCGCGCGCTTCGATCAGCTCGTCGATGTCGTCCGCCCGCCAGCCGAGCCGCGCGGCAAGCACGCGCGCCACGGTGGTCTTACCCGCCGCCATGAATCCCACGAGGTAAATCTTGTCGATGGTCACCGCGACTGAGCCAGCCGCTCGAGCTCGGTAAAGAACCCGGGGTACGACACGGCCACGGACTCGGCGCCCTGAATCGACACCGGCGCGCGCGCGGCAGTGCCGGCGATCGCGAACGCCATCGCGAGCCGATGGTCGCCGGCCGCGTCGACGTCGCCGCCCGACGGCGGTCCTCCGGCGATCGAAAACCCGTCATCGTATTCCTCCACGCCGACCCCCATCGCGCGAAAGCCGCGGGCGAGCATTGCGATGCGATCGCTCTCCTTCACGCGCAGCTCCGAGGCGCCGCGCACCGTCATCGTGACGCCGGCGCGCATGGCGGCAAGTGCCGCGAGCGCAGGGATCTCGTCGATCATGAGGGGCACTTCGGCCGCCGTCACCTCAAAGGAACGTGGATCGCCGCTTCGCACGTGGATGCTGCCGATCGGTTCGCCCGCGCGATCCTGATCCATGGATGTCTCGATCCGGGCACCGGAGCGGCGCAGCACGTCGAGCACCGCCGAACGGGACGGATTCAGGCCGACGTCTTCGATCGTGATCTCCGAGTCGGGAATGCCTGCTGCGAGCGCGAGCCAGAACACGGCCGAGGAGATGTCGCCGGGAATCCGCGCATCGATTGCGTGAAGGCGCTGGCCGCCGTCGATCGCGATCGTGGATCCGTCGCGTACGACGTGTGCGCCGAACGCCTCGAGCGCGCGCTCCGTATGATCTCGTGTGGGCGCCGGCTCGCGCACGCTCGTGCGCCCCTCAGCGTGAAGCCCGGCGAGCAGCACCGCGCTCTTCACCTGGGCGCTCGGGACGTCGGGCGCGTGTGCGATGGCGTGCAGGTTGGCGCCATCGATCGTCAGCGGCGGACGCCCCTCGCTCGCGGCGATCGTCGCGCCCATGCTCGTGAGAGGTTCGATCACGCGCCGCATCGGCCGGCGCGCGAGCGACTCGTCACCGCCGAGCACGCTGCGGAACGGGTGCGCCGCCGCGAGACCCGCCAGCAGGCGCATCGACGTGCCGGAATTCGCGCAATCGAGCGGAGCCGATGGAGGACGGAAGCCACGGAGTCCGCGGCCGTCGATGCGGACCAGGAGCCCGCGCGCGCTGACCGATCGACTGACGGGGACGCCGTACGCTTCGAGACACGACAACGTCGCGATGCAATCAGCGCCCGCGAGATATCCATCGAGATGCGAGACACCGTCGGCGAGCGCACCCAGCATTGCGTAGCGATGCGAGATCGACTTGTCTCCGGGAACGCGCAGCCGTGCGTGGACGCGCGTGAGGTGAGGCACCAGAGCGGACCCGATCGACGGCGGCACCGGGGGACTATACTGTATTATCTTACCTCAGGCATGATGACGCGCGGCGGCCTCGTCCGGCTGCAGATCCCGAGCCTCTTCGACATGCTGGACGTTGTCCAGGTCCTCAGTGATCGAATGGGGCAGATGGCCGCCCTCGACGAAGACAGCGTGCATTGGATCGGCGTGGCGGTCCGCGAATCCGTCATCAACGCGATCAAACACGGCAACCGCGAGCATCCGCAGAAACTCGTGACCATCGAGTTCTCATTCACCCCGCTCGAATCGCCGACCGAGCTCGTGGTGAGCGTCATCGATCAAGGCGAAGGCTTCGATCCTGAATCGGTCGCCAATCCGCTGGACCCTGAAAACATTCTCAAGTCGAGCGGCCGCGGCATCTTTTTCATGCGCAGCTTCATGGACGACGTGCGGCTCCAGCGGGGCCCCGGCGGAGGCATGGAGGTCCGCATGAGGAAGAAGCTGGCAACCGGTGGCTGACGCGCTGCCGCCAGTCTTTCTGGCGACTGCGATCGAAGCGGTCATGAAGGCCGGCGCCATGCAGCTCGCTGGTGCCGACAACCTCCATGTCGAGAAGAAAGGAGCGATCGATCTCGTCACGCAGATCGATCGTGACGTCGAGCGGATGTTCCGCGCGCTCATCGCGGAGCGTTTTCGCGACCACACGATCCTCGCGGAAGAATTTTCCGTCGAGGGAGAACGTGAAGCGCGCCACTGCTGGGTGTTCGATCCGGTGGATGGGACGACGAATTACGCACACGGTCTGCCGATCTACTGCAGCGCCGCCTCGCTCGAGATCGATGGACAGCCGGTCGTCGCCGCTATCTACGATCCCACCAGGCGCGAGCTCTTCACCGCGGAGCGCGGCCAGGGGGCCTGGCTGAACGGCGCGCCGCTCGCGGTGTCGTCGGCCGAGTCGCTGATCGATTCGCTCCTGGTCACAGGGTTTCCGTACACCGTCCACAAGAATCCCGACGACCTGCTCGCGTTATTTGGTGATTTCCTGAAGCGCGCTCGCGCCGTCCGGCGTCTCGGTTCAGCCCAGCTCGATCTCGCATACGTCGCCGCAGGACGGTTTGACGGGTTCTGGGAACTTCACCTGCAGCCGTGGGACATGTCTGCAGGCGCGCTGATCGTGCAGGAGGCGGGGGGGACGACAACGGACGGCTCGGGCGGCGCATTCAGCTCGCGACTGGGGGAGATCATCGCGTCGAATGGGCGGATTCATGCGCAGATGGTCGAAGTGATTCGTTCACGAAACCGGACGAAGTGACCTGTCCCTGAGACACCCATCAGCGTAGGCCGGGTCTGTAGGCCCGGCAGGCATGTCCGCCTCTATTGCGAGATTGGTTAATCGGTGCTGTTGCCGGGCTGGCATTCTTCGTGCGTCCTGACGCTGCGCCGGGTCTTCAGACCCGGCAAACACCGGCGGAGGAGCCATGCGCAAACCACTGTTGTTCGTATTCATCCTGCTGGTCGCCCCCGCGATGGCGCAGGCCCAGATCCATCAGGTCAGCTCGAGCGCGAGCGACGGCAATTCGACCATTCAGTTCAACATCGGATACTTCGCCCTGAAGGGACTCGATTCGCGCGTGAACGACGATGTGCTGGTCGGCGATTTGATTTCGGCTGAGCCCTTGGACTTCGAGATCAAAAACTTCAACGGCGTCCACGTCGGCGGCGAGTACTTGATTGGCTTCGGACGCATCGAAGCCGGGGTGGGTCTTGGCTACACGCAGCGCACGGTGCCGACCGTCTATGCGCATCTCACGCACTCGGATGGGACCGAGATCGAGCAGGACCTGAAGTTGCGCACGATCCCGGTCACGTTCACCGCGCGATTCCTGCCGCTCGGCCGCGGCGCCGTCGTCGAGCCTTACATCGGCGCGGGCATCGCGGCAATCCGCTGGAACTACAGCGAGGTGGGGGAGTTCGTCGACGCGGAGGACAGTTCGATCTTCCCGGCACGGTTCACCGCGAATGGGACGGCCGTCGGTCCCACGGTTGTCGCCGGACTGCGCGCCCCCGTGTCGAACTGGACGATCGGCGGCGACGTGCGCTGGCAGAAGGCCGAAGGCACCATTCCCGCCGCCGCGGGATTCCTCGGCACCAAAATCGATCTCGGCGGCTGGACGACGAACTTCACGCTGGGAGTCAGATTCTGAATCTCGTGATTTGGTGATTTGGTGATTTGGCGACTTGGTGATTTCAGCATGCGCCGGCTACCGCCGTCGCTTCAAAATGCAAAATCACCAGATCGGTGAATCGCCAAATCACCAAATCCGTCGATATAGAGCGACATTCCCACCTTCAGCCACGCGCTGATACCCATTGAAGAAGTTCGGATCGATACGCCCCTGCCAATAGAGCACGTCGCCTCCTTCAGCCTTCTCCTCGACGACGATCCATTCGACAAACGGCCGCGGGTGTCCGACCGCGTGTATCCAGATCTCGCCGTTGCCTTCGTGCAGGAAGTCCCGAATATTGAAGCCGGCATGGGACATGTCCTGCATGTAATGCCCCAGCGATCCCATGCTCATCATGATCGGCTGCCCGTCCCAGTGCGCGACGAGATAGTCCGTGACTGCTCGACGCCCCGCGGTATTCCGCGCGTCGCGCTGCGATTCGACAACGACTGGCGCGTTGGCATCGAACGGCTTGGCCGACCATGCCGCGATCGCAATCACGATCGCGCCGGCTACGCCACCGAGCCGGCGAGGAAGCAGCGCGACGCCCATCCCGGCAATCGCCGCCGCCGCCGCAACGAGCGGCACATCGTATCGAATCCGTACCGGATGTCCCTTGTAGTACGCGTACCAGGGCAGCGCGGCCGATGCGGCAAGCGCGAGCACCACGAGCGCGCTCACTCGTGCGCGGGACGCCACGAAGGCTCCGACGATGATCACTGCCGCCGCACATGCGATCCATGGCATCGCGCCGCCGGTGAGCTCGCCAAGTCCCTTCCAGACCTGTGTCCATGCGAGCCAGGGGCGACCGAGCGCTGGATTCTCCGCGACGAAGAACCCGCTCGACACGAACCACGCGCCTACCGTCACCTTGCTGTTGACGAGAAACGCCGCGATGGCCCAGAACGGCCAGAGCGCCAGCCCTCGAACGGCGCGCAGCGCCTCATTCGCCCGCCACCCGCGGCGCAACAGCACCGCGAACGCGAGCAGAATCGCCGCGCCGATGATGGGCCATGCCTCGTAGCGGGTCAGAACAGCCGCGATACTGGCCCAGCCGGGAGCTTTCGTCATGATCCGAGGCCCGAGGTCCGAAGTCCGAGGTCCGGCATCCACGACGCGTGCGTGGCGCCCACCGTCACCCACGGTCCCGTGGCTTCCGCCTGCCCCCAGGTTCTCGTGGCTTCCGCCTTCAGGCGGAAGAATTGAAGACGCCCATCGTGCAATCAACGAGACGGCAAGAAACGTGGTCCCGAAGAGCAGCGGCTCACTCATCGGCGTGCTCTGGAGATAGAGCACGTCGGGGTTGATCATCAGCAGCGTCGCGGCGACGACGCCTCCGATCGTGGAACCCGTCGCACGCTGAATGAGCGTCGCGACGGCCCCTGCTGCGGCGGCCATCGATGCAATGGAAACCGCGACGGCGAAGGCGCCGGATCGATAGAGCGCGTCCACCTGCACTGGAATGAGATTGAGGAGATGGGGGAGCGGCAGCCACACGGCGCCCACCTGCTGCCACCCTGGCGTCAGGCTGTCGAACACGCGCCGTGCGACCACCAGATGTGCGCGCGCATCGTAATGCGCGAGCGTCAGGCCGAGACGGTGGTAGTGAATCGCCGCAACGATGCCGGCGAGCGCGGCTGCGGCCGCGATCCAGTTCGCACCACGCACGGCGAACCGCGAGCCGGCGACGCGTGAATCGACCGTGAACTCCGAACCGCGAACGGCTAACCGCATGAAGCGATCAGTATGTCCGAGTTCAAGGCGTCGTCCCTACCCGCGCCAACACGGTGCCGGTCGCGGGATACCTTCTGATCACGCTCATGCGAGCCGCGCCGCCTTTCTCGTCGCCGTACAAGAAGTCGATTCCGGGCGCCGATGGCGGAACGACATCGATGATGGCGGCGGCATTCATGTGGGCATAGTAGGCCGCAACAGGCAAGTGCCTCGGTTCAACTCCCAGAACGACTCGGGATCCCGGCGGCCGTTCAGCGGCGACAGCCTGCCGAAGGTCCCGCATCATCATCTTCGTGCTCGCGTCCGCCCTCCAATCCGAGGCGTACGTCGTGTTGGCTGTCGCCATGAAGTGACACCCTGACAAGGCAAGCCCCGCCACGACCATCGATATCGCGATCCTTTTGCCCGCCCGGCCCAACTCGGCAATCGCCTCACACAAGAACGTCACGAACAGCACGTACAAGGGGATATAGAAGAGGGCCGTTCGGCCCGTGAGGTACACGGTGTCAAATATCAATCGCTGTACGACCTCGGAGAGTGAGGTAATGACCATGATCGCCAGGAGGCAGGCCGCGGGCAGCATGCTCGACAGCTTCCCGCGCCCATAGTTGACATAGAGCACGACACAGAAAGCCACGACCGTCACAACAATTCCTGCGAACACGATGTGTGTCTGAGTTGGGTGGTACGTTCTGCCATAAAAGGAACGCTCGATCGTGGAATAGAAAGTATCCGCGATGAGGCCCCGGTCGCCCCCAAAGTACAACTCCGAATTTCTCTTCAGCAGGTACAGCGGAGTGCCCGTAAGCGCCGCGACCCAGAGCGCACTCGAGGCCAGCGGGCGCCATTGATCGACCCTCAGCATATTCGCGCGAACGAGCAGCCAGCCGACCGCCCTTAACAGAACGGCACCCACTGCGAGTATGACCAGCGCACACGCTGTGTATGCGGCGAGACACGCTGCATACCACGCGTCACCTGCCCAATTCATCAGCGGCCGAAACTCAGGCATGGTCGACTTTTTTGACGAGAGAGACGCGTCGGCTTCAAACACGCGTGTGGCGCCCTCTTCGCGGGTATTCCAGGCGGTCAAACGCGGGTCGGATGAAAAGATGCGGCTTCCGACGACTACCTCGATGCGTGCAACCCTGACTGCATCGGCCATCGGCAACTCGATTCGCAGGCCACGAACGTCAACGCCGATGTTCGAGCGCCACGTCGCCGCGCCCACATCGCGGGAAAGAGGCCTGTCTCTACCGCGGATGTCGATTCGCAATACCCTCGCGTGATCGAGTTGAGTCTGGTTCAGACCAACGAGCGTGACGACCACGGGCTTGTAAAGCGTTTCAGACAGTCCAACATCCTGAGACAGAACGAGCGCAGTGAAGACGGCGGCCACCAACGGCAGCCAGAGAAACGATCCGGCGCGTTCCGGGCTGTCGCCGTGGACTTTCGCAGCGGCCGAAGCATGCGTACTGGAGTTGAATACCGCGAGCGCGACCAGGACGACGCCGAAGACGGCCAGGTAGACATTCAACAGAGCAAAGTTTGCCGTCACTGCCCCACACGCGAACACCAGCGCATGGCACGAATCACGGCACGCGCCGTCGCGCGCATGCAACCGCTCCAGAAACCTGAACAAGAAGAAGATGGTTCCCATCAGGAACGCCAGAGATAAACCGTATCCGCGGCTCAAGGAAAAAAACTCCAGAACATATGGATTGACGTTCAACAGCACAAATCCCGCAAACGCAATGAAAGGACGCGCGCGCCGACGCACGATCAAGAGCGAAAAACCGATGAAGATGCCATACCCGATCAGGTTCGGCATGCGTATGACGAGCTCACCGCCGCCAGCCACAACCCAGCAGATTTTTGTGAGGAGCGTGTTCAAGAAGTGGTTCGTCGCCACCTCGAAATTGAATATGGAGAAACCGTTGGTGTCGAACACCGAAGGAGAAGCGGTGTCGATGTACCTGATATAAGAAGCGGCTTCGTCGTAGGTCAAGGGAACTCGGGCAGCCCTCGTCGCCACGAAAGCGAGGAAGAACATACACGTTCCAGCGATCAGGACCTTCATGCGATGAAGACGTACAATGCACCGACACAGGTCTTATATCGAACTTGGCTTCGAATTCGAACGGAAACTTTCGTAGCAGAATGACTTCGACGCCCCGCTCGGCGACAGGTCACTCCGTGCCCACGTGGGTTTATCTCACGGCGCTTGCCGCGGTCACTCTCGTCTCTCGTCTTCCGCAGCTGCTCAGCCCGAACCTGCTCCTCGAGGGCGATGAATGCATTCTCGGGTTGATGGCCATGCACCTTGCGGGCGGACACGAGTTTCCCGTTTTCTTTTACGGACAGAAATACGGCTTGTCGATCGTGGAGGCTCCCGCGGCAGCCCTGAATTTCGTGATCTTCGGCGTGGGAGCGCTGCCGCTCAAGCTGGCGATGCTCGGCATCTGGATTGTGGGGATCCTTTTCTACTTCCTCGCGTTTTCTTCGGTGTTGGGTGCCACACGCAGCTTCTGGATCACGCTGGTCCTCATTCTGATGCCTGCGTGGGCGGCCTCGTCCATGAAAGCCTTGAGCGGGTACATCACGGCATTCTCCGCTACTGCCGTGGCGTTCTATCTGATCACGCGCAACGACAATCTGAGATCCACTCCATGGCTGTTTGCCGGCGGCGTGAGTGCCATCATCTATTTCTCACAACCGTTATGGCTTCCGGGTCTGCTGCCGATCGTGCTCTTCTTTCTTTTTTCGAGTCGGAGGCTTTCGTTCTGGTTCTTCTATCTGTCGGGAATAGTGGGCGTGATCCTCGCGATCACGTTGATCAAGGCGAGCTGGCTGGCTGGCGCCGTCGAGTCCTGGACCGCTCCCGGGGCAGGCAATCCGCACCTGCTCGGATCGTTCCCACGACTCCTCAACCAGACGTACGTGAATCTCACGGGATCGTATTCCGTCGGTTTCGCAGTCCATCCCGGACCTGTCACTGCAATCGTCGCATATCTCTGGCTCGCAATGCTTGCGGTGGTGGTGCTGTTGCAGATCTACCGCCTGGTCACCCGAAAATACCTGCTGTGGTCGCACCTGCTTTTTGCTTCAGTGTTGTTAACGCTCCTTGCGAACTGGGTGCTCCTCGACCGGCGCGACGCAAGATACATGTTGGCCTTGAACGTTCCGCTGGTGTTCATGACCGGCGTTGAGCTGTTTGACCTGGCGGATCGATATCGCTTGTCGACTCGGCGTTGTGTTTCGGCGATCGTCCTCGTGCTTGCACTCGAGGCCGTTTCGATGAACGAATTCGCCCAGTTGACATATATGTGGTGGACGAATCCCAGCAGCGGCCCCAGTGAAGCCAGGACGATGGAGAAGGTCATCGACAACATGAGAGCACGCGGCGTCACTCGTGCCTTCGCGATGAATCCATTGTTGCAATGGCAGATCACGTTCTACAGCCGCGAGTCGGTCATTGTCAGATGGAAAGACAATATCGATCGATACCCTGCCTACATCAGCGAGGTTGACCGCGCGCTCGAACATGGCGAAACGGTTGCCGTCGTGGGCTACGTTCGCTATACAGGCGGACTCGAACGGATGGTGCCAGACCCGCGGTCGATCATCGATGTGGATGGGAAGTATTTCGTCTATATCGGCGCTGAGAAAGAACTACTGAGGAAAGCAGGTTTTCGGTTCTCCAAGTGACGCGCGCCTGCATCGGTCACGAACCGCACTTCGAACGGTGAACCCGGCAGATCGCAAGGGACAGTTAGTCTACACTCGTCTGGATGAAGCGTCTCGTCGGCTGGATCCAGGGGTTCGCTCTCGCGCTCGGCGGGCCTGGCCTCTTTCTGATCGGATTTCTCGATTCATCATTCCTGTCCTTCCCGGAAGTCAACGACCTGCTCGTCATCGTCATGGTTACGCAGCACAAGGAGCGGCTGCTGTATTACAACTTGATGGCGACACTCGGTTCGGTGGCGGGATGTCTCGCGCTCTACTACATTGCGCGGCGCGGCGGCGAAGCGTTCATGCGCAAGCGCTTCAAGGCGCATCACGTCGAGGGTGGCCTGAAGCTGTTCCAGAAGTACGGCCTGCTCGTCGTGGTCGTTCCGGCGCTCCTGCCTCCGCCGGCGCCGTTCAAGATCTTCGTGCTGCTCGCGGGCGTCGCGGCGATCCCGGTCTGGCAATTCACCACGGCGATATTCATCGCGCGATTCGTGCGTTACGGCGGGGAAGGCCTGCTTGCCGTGTTCTATGGCGAGCGCGCGGCCGCCTTTCTCCAAGCTCACGCAAAGGAGGCGAGCCTGTGGCTATCAGGCATCGCGCTCGTGCTTGGCCTCACGTGGGTGCTTTTCAGTCGAAGACGCCGAAACAGGCTCGAAGGAGCCAGTGGAGGAGAGTAGCCGCCCCTGCACGGGCAGTTGAATATTATGGTTAGTGTGGCCGCCCGGAGTTCACAAGATTACCGCTGGGGCGCGCACCACAGCCTCTAAGATGATCACACCGTGAGCCTCCTGAGACTCCTGGCGGGAAACTGCCTTCTTGCGTTCTTCGCGCTCGCTGCCGCAGCGTCGGCAGGTTGCGGCGGCCCTACCCGTCCGGGCCCGCCGGGCAACCCACCGCGCATCTCGTGTCCCGTGGACATCTCCATTCGCGCTGCAATCGGTCCGTCGCAGCCAGTGTCCTTCGAAACACCAACCGCTCAAGCGGGAACTCCGCCCGTCCCGGTCACGTGTGCTCCGGCGTCGGGCTCGGCGTTTGCCATTGGCACGACTCCGGTGATCTGCACAGCGACAGACGCATCGGCGCGTGAGGCGATGTGCACGTTCAACGTGACCTTGACGGGTGTGCAGATCGCCGTAACGCGTTATCTCGCGTTCGGCGACAGCGTGACGGAGGGACAGAACGGCCGCATCGCATTTGGCCTCGAGATCGTCGATGTTCCCAGTGCGTACCCGACCAAACTGCAGTTCCTCCTGGACGGCGCGTACCCAAACGAAGGAATCGTCGTGTCGAACAGGGGAGTTGGCGGGGAGGACATCAGAGACGGCAAGGCCCGGCTTCCCGACGTGCTCGCGCAGGAGCATCCTGAGGCGCTGCTGCTCCTGCACGGTTATAACAACCTGCTCGCGGACTGTCAGAATCCGGTTACCTCGCGGTGCTCGACGCAGATCGAAACTGTCGTCGAGACGCTGCGGGACATGGTACGAATCGCCCGCCGCGCGCCGTTCAGCCTCAGTTATGTGTTCGTCGGCACGCTGACACCGCCGGGACCGTTCCGTGGCGGACCGCGCGACCGCCGGATCGCAGACGATGCGATCATGAAGACCAACGCGGAAATCAAGCAGAAGTTGCCCGGCGAGGGAGCGACTATCGTGGACATTTACCCGCTCTTTCTCGGGCACGAGAGCGAATACATCTCGCCCGATGGGCTGCATCCCGATCCCCCGGGCAACGACGCCATTGCGGGAGCCTTTTTCGACGCCATCAAGGCTGCGATTCCACAGAACCCGCTGCTGCGTCTGACAGCGGCGTTTCGACACTGAAGCCTGCTATAATCAAGCGTTTAACGAGACATGAGCGCAGAGCTTTCCGTCGTCGTCCCGATGCGGAACGAGTCGCCAAACGTGCGGCAACTCTACCTCGAGCTCACCGCCGCGCTCGGCGAGTCGGGTCAGCCGTACGAGATTATCGCGATCGACGATGGCAGCACCGACGATACATTTACGGTGCTGGCCGATCTCCAGACGCGCGACAGTCGGCTGCGGGTCGTCCGCTTTCGTCGCAATTTCGGACAGACGGCCGCGTTTGCGGCCGGGTTCGCGTACGCCCGCGGACGGCTCATCGTCACGATGGACGGCGACCTGCAGAACGATCCGCGCGATCTCCCGGGCATGATCAGGATGCTCGAACAGCAGTCGCTCGACATCGTGTGCGGCTGGCGCCGCGATCGCAAGGACGCCTTCCTGAATCGGCGCCTGCCGTCGATGATCGCCAACACGATCATCTCGCTCACGACCGGGGTCAAACTGCACGATTACGGCTGCTCGCTGAAAGTGTTTCGCGCCGAAGTCGTGAAGCCGATGCGGCTGTATGGCGAGATGCACCGTTTCCTGCCGGCGATCGCGAGCGAGTTCGGCGTCTCGATCGGTGAGAAGGTCGTCAATCATCGCGCGCGCCTGCACGGCAAGTCGAAATACGGCATCTCACGCACGATGCGCGTCGTCCTGGATCTCCTGACCGTCAAGTTCCTGAGCAGCTACTCGACGCGTCCGCTGCAGATGTTCGGCGGCGTCGGGATCGCACTCGCGTTCCTGGGGTTTGTCGCGTGCGCGTGGGTCACTTACCAGCGGTTCTTCGGCTTCGAGTCGGCCAATCGACCGCTGTTCTTCGCCGGCATCATGCTGGTGCTCGGTGGCGTCCAGCTGCTCATGACGGGCCTGCTCGCCGAGATGTTGTCCCGCACGTACCACGAATCGCAGGACAAGCCGACTTACGTGATCCGGGAAGTGCGCGAGACTCCGTCGCGCAACCCGGAGCTGATCGAAGCTTGAAGTTCCGCTGTTGCTCCGATGAGACAGCGTTCCGGCCGACTCGCCATTTCAATCGCACTCGCGTTGGCCGCGGCGCTCTTCATGGCCGCCTGCGGGGGTCCAACTCGGCCGTCGAGGAATCCAGGCGGCGGTAACAACGGTGGCGGGAATCAGCAGCCACCCCCCAACAACCCGCCCGTGATCGACTCGATCACGATTCAGGGCACCCGCGCGAAAGAGCCCGCCAGCTTCGCGGACGTGGCGGAGACCGTCGCCATCACCGCGAAGGTGCACGACGATGAAACCGCCGTCGACCAGTTGCAGTACGAGTGGACCGCACCGGTCGGGACGTTCAGCGGCACAGGGGCCAGCGTCACGTGGCAGGCGCCTGCGACGGCCACGACGCCGGGCGATGTGACGATTACGCTGAAGGTGCTGGAAAAGTACGGATTCCCGGGCGGACCGCAGGCGTTCCAGCATGATGTGACGGGCACAGCGAAACTCTCATTGCATGACTCGGTGAAGGAAGTCGGCGACATGGCGCGTCAGTTCCTGCTCGATTTCTCGGACACCAACATCAAGGACGCGAACTACATCATGCGGAATTTCGCCGAACCTTCGAAGTGTCCGGAGCCGAATGAAGTGACGGACGAGCGTGAGCAGATTACGACTCACTTCCGGTATTTCGTGATGCAGAACTTCCGCATCGGACCTGCTGCGGTTACCGTCGCATTCGGCGGACGGTGTCCAGTCGATGGCAGGCGTGGGGACGCGTGCGCGCTGGTGCCGTCGTTCTGGGATTCGATCGATCTGCGCGATAACGCACGCCGGAGTGTCGATGGAACGGACATCGTCGCCGCGATATATTCGCCCGTCGACGTGCGTTGGTGGTTGTGCGCGAGCAATTACGACGGTCACCTGGTCCAGGGCGTCGGCCCATCCTTCTATATCCGCTGAATGTACTGGTCTCGGAGCTGCCGCAGCGGTGGCGCCTGTGCAACAGTCAGTTCGAGGGACACAACGCGTTCGGACCATCGTTCATGCGCTAGCCGCGGCGCTGCTCCTCCTCTCGCCGGCTGACTTTCGCCTGTCCTCGGCGCTCGGACCAGGGAACACCGCCGCACCCCGCATCCCGCGACCCGCATCCCGAACAACTTCACCGGAGATTCAGTCAGCGGATCATCTCCGCGTCATCGGCACACATTTCGTCAAACCGGATGGATCCCGCTTCCAGTGGCGCGGGATCACTGCGTTCCGGCTCGTGGAGTTCGTTGCGGACGCACGCGAGGCTGAGGCGGACGCGTACTTGAAATGGGCCGCATCCAAGAAGCTGACGGTTGTCCGCGTGCTCGTGATGGCGGACATGCTGTTCAAGCTGTCGCCGGCCGATGGAGTGCGTTCGCTGCCGACGCTGCTGGAGATAGCGTCTCGGCACGGCCTCTACGTTGAGGTAGTCGCGCTCGCCGATACCGCGCACATCGAGATCGACATCCCGGCACACGTTCGGGCGGTCGGTGAGATCTGCGATCGATTCGGCAACGCCCTTCTCGAGATCGCCAATGAGCCTGTGCATCCGACACAGACGCGCGCGCTGCACGATCCCGCTTATCTACAGCAACTCGCACGGATGCTGCCGAAGGGTCTGCCCGTATCGCTCGGATCGGTTGGAGAAAATGACGGTTACGGCGCCGGAGATTACCTGACCTGGCACGCGCCGCGCGGCCCGGACCAGGTGCGTGCCCTGGCACAGGGTGCCGCGCTGATCCGTCAATTCAACAAGCCCGTGATCAGCGACGAACCAATCGGTGCGGCCGACGCCGCGATTCCCGGGCGCCGGGACAATTCACCCGATCGCTTCCGCGCTGCCGCACGTGCGACCAGGCGCGCCGGGATGGGCGCGACGTTTCATTACGAGGGAGGACTGCAGGCCAAGCTCCCGTCGAAGATCGAGTTGACCTGTCTCAACGCGTGGCTCGGAGGACTCCGCTGATCGGAGGACGGAGAGGCCGGCGGCCTATATATGATCCTCCACATGCTCCGCTTCCGCGCGCCTTCGGGGCCAGCCGGGTGGATCACCGCGGCCGCCGTCATCGTCTTCATCCTTTACGCACTTTCTTTTATCTATTTCTTCGTCGACGACGAGGCCATTCCGCTCGTATATGCGCAGAACATGGATGAGGGAAGAGGCCTGGTCTACAACACGCTCGAAGGGCGGGTCGAAGGCTATTCGGACTTCCTGCAGGTGATGTGGGACACGGTGCTGCTGCGGATCGTAAAAACCTTGGGCTATTCGAAGGTCGCGGCGCTGCAGCTCGGCAAAGCCCTGAGCTTCATCATGGGCATCGGCGTTGTCCTCGTGACCGCACGAATCCTTCGACGCGACGGCGCGTCGCCGGCGAGCCTGACGTCAGGCCTCGCGTTTCTTGCACTCGCCGGGCCCCTCGCCGTGTGGAGCTGCTCGGCGCTCGAAGAAGTGCCGTTTGCCTTGCTGATTACGCTGCTGGCGTCCTTGTTGTTCGTCGAGACGCCGGCCGATCATCAGTCGACTTCCACCGCGAAATGGTGCGTTGCTATCGCCGCTCTCGCAGTTCTCTGTCGCATTGACGGGTTCGTTCACGTCGGTGCCGTCTTGTGCGCGGCGCTTCTGTCTGCGACCGGCGTCCGCCGCGTGTGGATCCGGCGCCACATCGTCGTGCCTGTGATCGCGATCACCCTGGTCTATCACGCCGCGCGCTTCGCGTTTTTCGGGTCGCTCCTGTCGGCGCCGCTCGAGGCCAAGGTGCTCTACAAGTTTGCGCCGAATACGCACGTTCTGGTGAAGCGGCCGGAACGCGAGTACCTCGCCGGGTTCATGGATCTCTACGGCATTGCCCTCGTGCCGGCGCTCTCAGTCGCCGGATTTGCGGCGTGGTCCGGGCGTATCGGGAGACCTGCACTTATAGCGGCAACGCTGATCGCGACCTACGCCGCAATCGTTGGAGACTGGATGTTCGGATGGCGCTTCCTCGTGCCGCTGCAGCCGTTCGTCGCGGTGGTCATTGGCTCGAGCGTGTCACGGCTGCGCGGCCGGATCGCATGGGTCGCGGCGACGATCATCGTCGCATGGAGCGTCGGCGCGGCGCACGGCTTCGCGCGCGAGTACGTCGCACACGAACGGCGCCCGCTCTGGTGGAGCGACGCTCATGGGGGCGTGCGCATCTGGCTGGCGCCGTACGGGGACCTGATCACGACCGCAGGGCGCGCCATCACGACGTCCGGAGAGCGGTTCGCGTACAACCAGGCGGGCCTCCTGCCTTACATGCTCGACGTCGAGAACATCGACGATCTCGGGATCTGCTCGCGCTTCATCGCGGGACTGCCGACCACGGACGTGTACTTCACCGAAGTGGGGAGATATTCTCCGCTGACCGACGCGCCCGTGCTGCGCGCCGCGCATGCCTACCTGCTGTATCTCGATGTCAGGACGATCGCGACGCGCACCGACCTGTTGATGAACGCCAACGATGGCCGCATCCCACCGGCGATTCTCGATGACTACTTCCGGCTGAGCGCGATTGATGCGTCGGGGATGAACGCTCTTTACGTACGGACCGAGAAGCCCGCGGATCGATATCGGACCGATCCAACAACGTTCCAGGAAAATCTTGTGCACACCTCGCGCGTGCGCCGTGTCGATATCGACGGCGAGCGTCTCGGCGAGGCGGCTATCGGTCCCAGGCTCCCGTTTCTGCGGGATCAGGTCGGTGTGCTGCCGGTCCACGGGCGGCTTCGTCTGGATGTCCGCTTCGCCGAGCGCGACGAAGACGTGTCGGCCTTGTATGCCGGGACGCTCTCATCACGAAGCGACATGACGGTGACGTTCGCTCTCTACAATGCGGCGGGCCAGCGCGTCGCCGACGTGCCCGTGCAAGTCGGTACGACGATGAGGGAACTGATGCAACCGGTCGAAGGCGTGCGCGCGCGACTGCTGACGATCGAGGCCGAGTCAGCCGGACATGCGGACTCCCGGCTGACGATTGGCGACCTGCGCGTCCAGGGGCAGTCCGGAGCGCTGCGCGACTACGTGCGGCGTCACCTGCGTTTTCCCGCGCCTTGAGACGCAGGCGTCACGGGGATTTGGGAACGTATATCCACCTGGGATGTGTATGGTAGCCGGTCCTCGTCCATAGACTGTTGGAATCGAGCACAGGCTCGCTCGGGCGGTACCACGTATCCAGATCGGGCTCCATCCATGGCTCGATTTTGTCGATCACAACCATGCGGTATGCGCCTTGATCGAAGGCGTACTTGATCTCGCCGGTCATGCTCGCCGCGGCTGCGGCATCACCGGCGCGGAGTACGTCGAACACAGCCCACGAATGCGCATGCATGACGGGCCCGGAGGGGGTGAGCACGAACGAGTGAAATGGCACGAAGACCGGCCCCTCGGATTCAGCGAGGCGCCGTCCGAGCTGGATCGCGAGTTCGGCGTCGTGTGCGGACGGCGTCTGCTCCTGGATTGAATAGCGCAGGCCAGCCATCTGGATCGCGCAGAGCGCCGCGACCGTCACGCGCACGAAAGACCGGTGGCGTCCCGGCAGTCGATCCGGGAGACGCCGGCCAGCGATTCCCGCCAGAAGACAGAGACAGACGTACGCTGGAATCAGGACGTTGTCGTAGGCCCCGACGTGGAGACGTGACAGCCATGCGGCGCCGATGCCGCAGCACGCCATCATCGGCCAGAACATACTGCGCCGGTCACGCCAGCGTACTACCGCGATGAGCGTCGCCAGGGCGAGGGAGGACGCTATAGGGATGGGGCTGAAGATGTCGCGAGTCCAGAACGGGACGCGATCGGCCGCGAGTTCCTGAATCTGTTGCGGCAGGCGAAAGACGTAATAGACATACCAGCCATGAGTCGTGATGTTGAGGGCC
>QHWT01000132.1:0-1234 GCA_003222675.1 Acidobacteriota bacterium
TATGTCCGGATCCACCTTACCGCGGCGCTCCTCGGCCGGCAGATGAGGCTCGCGACGATTGACTCTGCGCAGTTCTTCGACCTAGGGGCATACAAGGCGGTGAGTGGGCCGACGCCCGCCGGACTCGAGCGCAAAATCGTTCGCCTTACTCCGAAGGACGAACTCGGCAACTACTGGGGCCCCGGGTACGCGCGGAACGTCAAGTTCGCGCTCACGAACGCCGAGGCCGTCGGCGGCGTCATCGATAACTGGGATGGCAGTTATCTCCAGGTCATCCAGTACCGCATGGGCGTGCACCCGCTGGTCGCGGTAACGGCGGGCGGCGTCACCACCTCGCCGGTGGGGTTGGGCGGAGGCTTGCCGCTGCCATGGTGGGTTATTCTCCTGATCTTGATCCTCGCCGCAATCATTGCCGTGTGGCTGCGGACTCGGAGGGGGACGGTCTAGCGCGGGCTCTTCATGCCCTCCCCGGACCGCACATCCGAGCGTAGCGGGGCCGAGCCCTCCCGCGCCCCGCCCGCTCGCGCCGCGCCCAAGGCCAAGGAGCGCGGGGAGGCATCGCGCGCCCCCGCGATGCCCCCTGCACAGCTCGCAGAACTGCTGGATCGGGAAAAGGGAGAAGGTGCGGCGCGGCCGCCCGCCGAGGTCGCCGCCGACCTGCAGAGCGGCTTCGGTAACCGCTACACCCAAGATGTGCTCGCGGCGCGAGCCCGCTCGCGCGTCCCCGGCCGCCCGCCGCCCGCCGCCGCTCCTGCGCCGGGCGTGCAGCGGGCCGTCGCGATCGGGAGCGCCGACGACAGGCTCGAGCGCGAGGCGGAGCAGGTCGCTTCCCGCGTCGCCACCGGTCAGGCCGTCCCGCAGGCCAGCATCTCCGCGATCGCTGCCGCGCCCGAGAAGAAGAGCCAGCAGGTGCACCGTCTTGCCGCCGATGAGAAGGCGGCGGAGCAGGACGAGGCGCGCATGGAGCAGACCGCGGCCCGCGCGATCGACGCGAAGGACACGGGCGAGCCCCTGCCTCCCGCCACCCGCGCGACGCTCGAGGCGCAGCTGGGCACCGACTTGGGCGACGTACGAGTGCATCGCGGCGCCGCAGCCGGCCGCTCGGCCCGCGACCTCCACGCCCGTGCCTTCACTCACGGCCGCGACATCTGGCTCGGCGAAGGAGAATCGCCGACGGACTTGGGCCTCATGGCCCACGAGGCGACGCACGTGGTGCAGCAGAACGGCGGCGTGC
>QHWT01000132.1:1260-4905 GCA_003222675.1 Acidobacteriota bacterium
CGCCGTGACCCTCGCCGAAGCTGGCACGATCGACGAGGCCGCATCGCCGAAACAGATCGTCTACAACACGATTACCATCCCCGCATTCAAGGCCGCCAAGCCTAAGTACAGCACGACCCGGCTGGTGCGCTCGAAGGACTACAAGTACGACGAGCGCCCCAACAATCAGCGCGAGGTCTGGGATGCGAGCCTCAACGGCGGCGGCGACGTCAAGCTGGGTAGCGAGCTGGAGAAGAAGCTGGCGGCTGGCCCTGCCGCGGGCGGTGGTGGAGGCACGCGCGTCCTCAAGCACGCCCACGCGAATTTCTATCTCATCGGCACGCTCAACGAGCTCAAGGAGGCCGCTAAACGGCCGATGTGGAATCGCCATGGCAACCCGCAGCCCAAGGACGTCGACCATATCATCGAGCTGCAGATCTCCGGCTGGCCGCACGCTCCCTGGGCGAACGTGGCCGGGAAGAACCAGAACATGGAGCTGCTCGACAGCGCCGCCAATCAATTCTCCGGACGGGAGGTCCTGAAAGCCGTCACCAACAACGTGAAGAACACCCGCGACTACTATTGGCGGCGCGCCAGTGATCCGCGCGGTCCCGTACCCACCAACGCGAACGCCGCGTTCTGGTCGGGCGCGAAGCCCAACCTCAAGAGCATCAAAGAGACCTACGATCTGGTGTTCCGCGCCGCTGCCCCGGGCGGTTCGGGCGGTGATCCCACCAACCACTGGACGTGGGAAGAAATCGCCGCCGGCACGCACCTCGCGGACTTTCAGCCGGTCGCGGATCCGGCCGCCGGCACGACCGGCTGGGCGATCTTTCCGACTGCGAGCGGCGGCGTTCCTCACACCGTCGCCCACTCGAGCGGGACCGAGCGCGCCGCGACTGCGGCCGAGCGCGGCGATTCCTGGCTAAAGCCGTTCGCGGTCACCAAGATCGAGCTCGTCTCACCCGGCGGAGCCGGGGGAGGCGCGGGCCCCGCCGACATCGGTGCCATCTCCCTCGCGCTTCCTGCCGAGGCCGCCAAACTCCTCAAGTCCGAAGCCGAACGCCGCGTCCCGGTGCGGCGGTTGGGGACCTTGCCTAACGCGGCCTACATCGACGGCGCAGGCGTCCTCGCCGTCTGGCGCGCGGCCTCGATCCGCGGACTCAGCCCCATCGAGATCACCAACTGGGGCGTCGTGCCCGGCAAGGGATTCGTCGCCCGCGGCTCGATCCTGCCGAGTGTTCCGATCTTTCGCGCGTTGGCGATCGACCTCGTGGTCGAGGGGACGGACGTCCGCTTCAGCCGATTGTTCGACACGGGGGACTTTGCGCTGCCGGGGCCGATTCAGGTAACGGACTCGAGCCTCGAGGTCTACGCCGGTACGAACGGGATCGGCATCCGTGGAGACGCCGCCTTCGAGGTCCAACGGCTCGGGAAGGGCAAGCTCGAGGGGGAGGTGTCGACCGCCGGCGGATTCGGCTTGTCCGGGGAATTCGAGTTCGACACGGCCCTGTTCGATCCCGCCAAGATCAGTATGTGGTATCGCGATCATCGGTTCGGGGGCAAGGGGGACATCGGGATCAAGGACGGAAAGGTGCGCGGCATCCGCTCGGCGCACGTGGTTGCTGTCTTCGAGGGAGAGAACATCGACGCGACGGGGACCGTGCAGCCCGCCATCCCCGGCATCGAGCAGGGCGACATCACCTTGCACTACTCACCGGCCGAAGGCTTCGCCATCGCCGCGACGCTGCAGTTGAAGCGCGACATCCCAGGGATCCAGGGCGGCAGCGTCGAGGTCAAGGTCGAAAAGCGGCCGGACGCTCCCGACTACAAGGTCAGCGCGCGCGGGACCGCCCAGCCCAAGATCCCCGGTATCGCCGCGAGCGTCACCGTCGCCTACGACGACGGCGCGTTCACCATCGAAGGCTCGGCGGCCTACGACAAGGGCATGCTCCACGGCTCCGTCCAAGTCGGCGTCACCAACCGGCCACTCGGCGCCGACGGCCGTCCCGCCGGCCCGCCGCCGCCGCACGCCGACCGACTGCGGGCCTACGGTGGCGGTAGCGTCACGATGCGCATCGCCCCGTGGCTGCAGGGCACCGTCGGGTTGCGCCTGCTGCCCAACGGCGAGCTGGAGATCTCCGGGTCGATCGGCCTCCCCGCGAGCCTCGAGATCTTCCCCGAGAAGGCGATCAACAAACACATCTTCTCGATCAACATCGATATCCCGATCCTTGGCTTCGCCGTCGCCGGGCAGCGGGTCGGGATCTTCCTCACGATTGGCGGCGGACTGGACGCGCACGCGGGGATCGGTCCGGCGCAGCTGCGCGAGCTCGGGCTCGGCATCACGTACAATCCCGCTCACGAGGACCAGACCCACGTCACCGGGGGCGCCCAGCTCTTCATCCCGGCGGGCGCCGGGCTGCGCCGGCATTCCGGTCGTCAGCGCCCAGGCGGGTCTCGAGCTGGGGGGCTCGCTCGCCGTCGCAGGAGCCGTCGTCGCCGCCGTGCGCGTGGATTGGACGCCGCGGCGAGGTCTGGTTCTGGACGCCGCGGGGGAGATCTATGCCGAGCCGAAGCTGAAGTTCGACGTAACAGGCTTCGTGAAGGTCGATGCCGATCTCTTCATCACCACGATATCGCTGTACGAGAGACGCTGGGAGCTCGCGGCTCTGGAGGTCGGCTCGGGGTTGCGCTTCGGAATTCGGTTCCCGGTCCATTACGAAGAAGGGAAGCCCTTCAATGTCTCGCTGACCGACGTACAGTTCGAGGTGCCGCCTATCGAGCCGCGCGCGGTCCTCGAAAACCTGTTCAAAGCGATCACCTGACCGCAGGAGGCAGTACCATGACTGAACCACTTCTGTCACTCGACGGGGTCTGCACCCGAGACGCCACAGCCCGAGAGCACAACAATCGGGCTGTCCTACGACACGTGGAAGGCGATCTGGAGACGGCCAGCGCGGAGTACCAAGCTGCGTTGGAGTGCGATCCCAACAACGCCAGCGCGCACAACAAGCCGGTGGGAAGACGCGATCGCCCACTATGAGCGCTCCCTCGCGTTGGACCCGGAGCACGGAATGGCCGCCGCAAACCTCGGCGTAGCACGCGCGGCGGCCGGCGACGTACCCGCCGGCCTCGCGGCGCTGTCCCGCGCGGTCGAGATCAATCCTCGCAACCTGCCCGCGTGGGACAACCTCGCGAAGCTCTGCATGGTCGCCGGGCGATTCGGTGACGCGGAAGCTGCGTGGCGGGCGGCGCTCGAGCTGGCCCCGGACGACCCCCCCCTTGTCCTGGCGTTGGGCACCGTGGTTGCCGCTCAACAACGGGTGGACGAGGCAGTCACGCTTCTGCGACGCGCCGTCGCCCTCGATTCCAGCGCCGTGTCTGCCTGGACCCAGCTCGGCGTCGCACTCTTCATGCGTCACGATCTCGGGTCAGCCGGGGAGGCACTGCGTCGCGCCCTCGCGCTCGCTCCGGAGAACCTGTCGGCCCGCCACCACCTGTCCATGGTCCTGCTCGCTCGCGGTGACCGCGACTCCGCCGTCCGGGAATTGGACCGCATCCTGCTGATCGACCCTGCTTACGTTCCGGCGAGACTCGACCTCGCGGTGCATGCACTAGACGCGGCGGATTATGATCGCGCTCTGGGCCACCTTGATGCTGCCC
>QHWT01000132.1:4939-5938 GCA_003222675.1 Acidobacteriota bacterium
AGCGTGCTGCTTCAATCGCTGGAAGCTGGTGGCACGGGACCGTACGCCGCTCGAGCACGGGACGTCTTGGCGACGCTGTCGTCGAAACAGGAGGGTGCCGAGAGTCGCGATACCGCGGTGCCCTGAGCGGATTCCCCTTGCCGAGGAGATCTATATTCCCCTGCCACCGGTCTAGTCCCTCCTATCCATTCCCGCCTCGCCGACCCGCTGCGACATTGAGCTTTCGATGCAGCCTGCGGACGCGCAATGTCTACCTACCAGCTTCACTCTCAGGGCCCGGAGGTCGCGCGCATCCAGACGCGGCTGCAGGAGCTCGGCCTCTATCGTGGCCGGATCGACGCGGACTTCGGCGGCGGCACCGAGGCCGCGGTGCGCGCGTTTCAGCAGACCAACAATCTCGTTGTCGACGGCCAGGTTGGCCCGAAGACGTGGGCCGCGCTGTTCCCGGGCAGCGACATCGCACCGCCCGCCATCACCGCGCAGCCGCTCGACTATCGCTGCCTCGCCCTCACGGGGTCCTTCGAAACCGGGACCGCCCCGCCGGACTGCTTCGCCGGTCTCTCGGGCGACTTCGACGGCCAGGGAATGAGCTTCGGTGTGTGCCAGTGGAACCTGGGAAAGGGAAGCCTGCAGCCGCTCCTCGCCGAGATGAACACCACTCAGCCCGCGATCACTCAGCCGATCCTCGGCACCCATTACGCCGAGTTCGAGGCGATGCTCGACGCTGGCCACGACGATCAGCTTGTGTGGGCTCGCTCCATCCAGGACCACATCACGTTCCAGGTGTTCGAGCCGTGGCGCGGGATGTTCAAGACGTTGGGGCGGACGCCTGAGTTCCAGGCGGTCGAGTTGAAGTACGCACAGCAGCTCTATCAAGACGCCACCGCCTTGTGTCGCGGCTTCGGGGTGGAATCGGAACGCGCCGTCGCCCTGTTGTTCGACATCAAAGTGCAGAACGGCTCGATCACTCCCGTGGTCCAGGCCCAAATCCAACGGGAC
>QHWT01000133.1 GCA_003222675.1 Acidobacteriota bacterium
ACACCCAGCTCGACTCGAAGCTCGACTCGGGCACGACCCTCGCCCAGGTCGCGAAGGACCAGGGCAAGTCGGTCGACGGGTTGATCGCAGCCATGAAGGCCGACCTGAAGCAGAAGCTCGACCAGGCCGTCTCCGCCGGCCGCGTGACCCAGGCCCAGGAGACCCAGATCCTCAAGGACGCCGACCAGCGGATCACGAACCTCGTCAACGGCAAGCTCATCCGGCCCGCCCGGCCTGAGGGCCGGTTCGGGCACCGCGACGACTTCGGTGCGCGCCCGGACACCGGCTACCAGGGGCCGCCCGCGGCATGACCAGGATCGAGGCAGCCCGCCGCCGCGCAGCCGGCGCAAAGCAGATCGCAGCCGCGGCGGCCGCGGCGGGCTTCCTCGCAACCCTGCTGCTCGTCCGCGGCACGCATCTCGGGCACGCGGCGACGACCTCGAGCTCGACTTCCAGCTCGAGCTCGAGCACGCAGTCGAGCGGCGACAGCTTCGACTACGGCTCGACCTCGGTGGCACCGTCGAGCGGCAGCACGTCCACGCCGCAGGCCCAGACGAGTGTCTCCTGAGCCGCAGTCCTTCCCCTCCATGGGCATCGAAGTGGCCGTCTGTGGGGCGACAGTCGGCGAGCTCGCGGCGATCCGGGGGCTCTTCGACGAGTGGGACCGTGTCTTCTCGCGCTTCCGTCCAGAGAGCGAGCTGAGCCGGCTCAATCGCGATGCCTCCGAGGTCGTGGTGGTCTCGCGGCTCTTCGCCTCTGCGCTCCGGACAGCGCTCAGCGCGGCGGCCGCCACGGACGGCCTCGTCGATCCGACGCTCGGCGCCGCCGTCGAGGCTGCCGGCTACGACCGCGACTTCTCCCTGCTCGGAGACGACGAGCGGCCGCCCGGGCCCCCATCGCCGGGCAAGTGGCGGTCGCTACGTCTCTCCGAGCGCTTGCTCTCTCGCCCTCCGGGCACCGTGCTCGACCTCAACGGGGTGGTCAAGTCGCTGGCCGTCGACGCGGCGCTGCAGCTGACTGCCGGCGATGCCTTCGTCTCCGCCGGCGGAGACGTGGCTGTCCGCGGCGGCTCGGTCGTCGGCCTTCCGGGCGACGGCACGCTGCGCCTGCTCGCGGGCGGGATCGCGACCAGCGGCAAGACGAAGCGCTCGTGGCGACGCGGCGGGGCCGTCCAGCATCACCTGATCGATCCGCGCACAGGCCGCCCGGCAGAGTCGCGCTGGGACGAGGTCACCGTTGCCGCCGGGTCCTGCGTTGGAGCGGACGTCGCGGCGAAGGCTGGCTTCCTGCTCTCGGACGACGGCCCGTCCTGGTTGGACGACCGCGGGCTGGCAGGGCGCTTCCGAGCCGGCGAGACGGTCGTCACCAACCACGCCTGGCGCACCGAGCTTTCGGCGGCGGCGTGATCCTCGCCGCCAACTACGTCTGGTACGTCGAGCGCGCCGGCGGGATCCTCGCGTACGCGCTGCTCTCGGGCTCCGTCATTCTCGGGCTGCTGCTCTCGGGAAAGGCCAAGCTGTCCCACTGGCCGCGCTTCGCGATCGAGGACGTGCACCGCTTCGTGGGCCTGCTCGCAGGGACGTTCATCTTCATCCACGTGGGCGCGCTGCTGGTCGACAGCTACCTGCCGTTCTCGTTGACCAACATCCTGGTTCCCGGGACGGCGCCCTACCGGCCGGTCTCGGTCGCCTTCGGCGTGATCGCGGCCGAGCTGCTCGTGGCGCTCGCGGTGACGAACCACTACCGGAAGGCCCTTTCGTACCGCTTCTGGCGGAAGGCGCACTACCTGAACTTCGCGGTCTGGCTGCTCGCGCTCGTGCACGGGGTCGCCGCCGGAACCGACCGCTCGACGACGTGGGCGCTCGCCCTCTACATCGGCACCGCCTCCGTCGTCGCGGGCCTGACGGCGAGCCGCTTTGCAGGGCCCGCGCCTCAGTCCGCGCCGATACGCTGACCGTGTGGAAGAACGCGCAGCCCTCGCGACAGTCGTCGCCACTCGTCGTTCCGCTCCGAGACCGGTAGGTTCGAAGCTCGTCGTCTTCGAGTCGGGCAGGCTGCACGGCTCGGTTTCCGGCGGTTGCGTCGAGAGCGACGTCGCCGAGCAGGCCAAAGAGGTCATCGCCGGTGGCGAGCCCCGGCTTCTGACCTACGGGATCGCTGATGACCAAGCCTGGGGCATCGGCCTGCCCTGCGGCGGCGAGATCGACGTTTTCATTCAGAGGCTCGAAGGCGAGTTGCCCCAGGACGGCGACGACGCCCGGCTGACCGTTCTGGAAGGCCCCCGCGCGGGGCAGCAGTGGCTTGCGGACGTCGAAGGGCCGAGCCGCGTCCTCGAGCTCGACGGCGAAAAGGTGTTCGCGGAGGTCCCGGCTGTGCGGCTGCTGCCGCGCCGCGAAGGCTTTGGGTTGGCGCACCGCCGTGGTGGACCCGCGGCCCGCGCTCGCCACGCGCGAGCGGCTGCCGAGCCCGGACGAGCTCGTGATCGCCTGGCCGGACGAAGGCCTCGAGAAGCTTGAGTTGAACGGCGACACCGCGGTCGTCGTGCTCACGCACGAGGAGCGCCTCGACGTGCCCGCCCTCACGACCGCGCTCGCCGGCGAGCCTTTCTACGTCGGCGCAATCGGCTCGCGTAAGACGCAGGCGAAGCGTCGCGACCGGCTCCTCGAGGCGGGCCTCTCGGAAGAGCGCCTCGACGGGCTCGCGGGCCCGGCGGGCCTCGACCTCGGCGCGGACACTCCTGCCGAGACCGCCGTCTCGATCCTCGCCGAGGTGCTCGCGGTTCGCGCGGGCCGCGCGGGCGGGCGCCTCGT
>QHWT01000130.1:0-1681 GCA_003222675.1 Acidobacteriota bacterium
CGTGCATCGTGGTTCCGAAGACGACGGATCCCACGCCCCAGCCGACGGCGGGGCTGCTGGCACGCATTCGCGCCTACGTGATGCAGCTCGCGCTCGGTGGGATCGTGAGCGACCTGTATTTCACGGGCCCCGACTACTCGGTCGTGCGGATCGGCGCCGACGTCCATCCGCTCGATCCCGGCGCGGCGAGCAGCGTCGCGCGGCGGGTCGTCGGGGCGCTGGAGGAGTTCTTCCATCCGCTGACTGGCGGGGAGCAGCAGAGCGGTTGGGACTTCGGGCGGGACGTCTTCCTGTCGGAAGTGAACGCAGTATTGGAGCGCACGCCGGGCGTCGACTTCGTGACCAACGTGACGCTGCTCGACTATCCCGGCGCCACGTCGCTGGACGTTCTTGCCAACAACCTGGTCGCGTCGGGCGCGCACCAGATCCGGATCGTCTGATGGCCCTCCCCGCGCGCAGCGTCGACGATCGCACCTACGACCAGCTCCTGGCCGTGCTGCTCAAAGAGCTGCCGGTGGCCGACTGGCGCGATCACAACCCCTCGGACCCGGGGATCACGCTCGTCGAGCTCATGGCGTGGTTGGGGGAGATGACCCTGTACCAGATGGATCGCACGTCTGCTGAGTACCGGGAGCGCTATCTCGATCTCGTCATCGATCGCCCGGAGCCGGCGACGGCGCCCGTCACGTTCACGCTCACACCCCCACGTCCGGTGCCGGCGACGGTGAAGGCCGGCACGCTGTTGGCGACCGATTTCAAAAACGGCGCGCGCTTGATCTATGAGACCCTCGGCGACGCCGTGATGGTGCGGGCAACGGCGGGCGCGCCGCAGACGGCCACCGTCCTGGCGCGGGAGTGGGCGGAGGTGACCAATGAGCTGCTGGAGGTGAGCGACGGTACACCGGACCAGGTCTTCGATCTCAAAGGCGTGGGGCCCACGGGACATGTCCTGCTCGACTTCGTGAACGTGTACGGACCGCCGGGCCCGAACCCCCAGGTGACCGTGGCGGGAGTACCGTGGACCCTCAGGCCATTCTTGCGCACCGAGGCTTCCTACACCGGGGGCGGTCCCGCACTCGATTTCGGTGACGGCGTTTTCGGGAGCGTGCCGCCGGCTCAGAGCGACATCCGCTGCGTTCGCTATCAGGTGGTGTCGGGGCGTGCCGCGCTCGTCAGGGCGAACGAATTGCAGCACGTGCTGCGCCTCCAGGCCGGCAGTTTGACGCTCGCCCCCGGGGATGCACTGCAGGTAGCCCATCCAGATGCCGACGGCGGAACGGCCTTCTTCGCGTCCGGCGCTGCGCGCGTCGCGCCGGCGCTCGCCGCGTTCAGACATCGGGACCGTCTCATTACCGCGGAGGATTTCCGGACGGTGCTCGAGCTCGATTTCAACGAGCTCGAGGCGGCGCTTGAGAAGCGAACGATCCTGCCGGTGCCGGTGAGGGTTGCGCGGGCGACGGCCCTCATGAACCGCATGGCGCCCGGTCTGTACGATCGGCCGGGGCACGTGGCGATCATCGTGCTCCCTGAGGCGAATTGGAACGTGATCGCCGATCCTCACGTGGACGTTCCGACAAAGCAGTTGGAGATCAACATCGATGCCGCGCTGGAGGAGAAGCTCAGTCCACCCCCCCCCCCCCCCCCCCCCCCCCCCCCCCCCCCCCCCCCCCCCCCCCCCCCC
>QHWT01000130.1:1692-4032 GCA_003222675.1 Acidobacteriota bacterium
AGCCTCGGGGAGATGAATGCGGTCGTGGAATCCGCGCTGCGCGGCTTCTTCCACTTCAAGACGGGCCATTTCGATCACCGCGGGTGGCCGTTCGGTCGTCCGGTGTTCCCGGCCGAGATCTACCGTCTGATAGAGGGGCTCGACGGCGTCGACCACGTCAACCAGTTGCTGCTGAACGGTGGCGTTGCCCCCGTCGGTCTCGCCGCTGCCGAGTTGCCGGTGCTGCAGCAAGTCTCGACCGCGGTGATGCGGTCGTGAGGACCTCACGATGACCGCGCCCAGCACCTACCTGCGGCATCTACCGGAGTCGTTGCAAGACACGCCCGCGGGCGTGTCTGCCCCGTTCCTCGGCGACTACCTCAAGATCGTCGAGGCGTTGCTCGCCGATCGGGACGATGCCCGCCCGGCCACCACGGTCGTCGGGGTCGAGGCGGAAGCCGCGCGCTTCGTGGAGTTCGTCGATCCCGCGCGCGTCCCGGTGGAGAATCCCGCCGTCGCTCCGCTGCGGTCGCCGTTCTTGGTGTACCTGGCCTCCTGGGTGGCGCTCGTGCTGGACCAGAACTGGGACTTGGAGCGCCAGCGGCGGTGGCTACAGCGCATCGTCGCGCTGTACAAGCGGCGCGGCACCAAGGCCGGGCTCACCGAATACCTCCACATGTTCGTCAGCACGAACGCGTGGCTCGAGGAGCCGGAAGGCGAATTCATTGTCGGCGGTCCGGGCAATGAAGTGGGTGTGAGCACGTACCTCGGCGGTGCGCCGCCGTACTTCTTCCGCGTCATGCTCAACTACGGTTTCCCACCGTCGCCCTTCGACATCACGGAATGGGTGGCGCAGCTCGGCGGCACCCGAGCAATCGTCGACCTTGAGAAGCCGGCGCATACCTACTACACGCCGGACGCCCGCACGCCCGGATTTATCATCGCCCAACGATCGACCGTGGCGCGCGATTCACTGCTCTGGCAGAACTCGACCCAAGCGACCCCGGCATAGGCCACGGGAGGAGCGGCGATCATGGAAGGTCAGATCAAGCGTGGCACCTACTTCGACGGGCAGTTCCTGCAGCAGGCCGAGTTCAACGATGAAGGTGATTACCACCGGCACATGCGGAGGCGCATCAACTACACATTGTTCGATCAATCGGGAGTGCTCGAGCTCACGCCGGCGGACTTGAGGTTCACGATCGTCAGTGTCGGGGCCAAGACCTTCCAGGTGCAGCCGGGGACGGCAGTCAGCGTCCGCACCGTTGACGCGGAAGGGAAGGAAGTGGTGCTGCGCGACGTATCGCCGACGCTCGACGTGAGCGGCTTCCCCGCCGCCGTGACCACGGCGTGGGTGACGATCCGCTATCTGGAGACGCCGGTCGCTAGTCCCCCGTCCCCCGGTTCGCTGTTGCCGACGCGTGTAATCGAGGACTCGATCATCGAGGTGCACCAGGCCCATCCACCAGCGGTCGACCCGGCTGCGCCGCATGAGGAATACATCATCCTCGGAACGGTCGCGCTCCCAGGGATGACACCGGCCTACGCCCCGGACCGCATGGTGGCGCACGTGCGCGCGGGTTTGCTCGGCGGCATCGCCACGCCGCCGATCGTTACCATCACGGGGATCAGCGTTCCGAACGGCACAGCCGGGTCGGTCGTCACGGTGGTCATCTCGGGGACGAATCTGTCCGGGGCGACCGGGGTCACCTTCAGCGCCGCCGGTGTCACCGCGGTCGTCAATGCGAGCACGGCTACGACGATCAACGTCACGATCACCATCGCGGGTGGCGCCGCGGTGGGCCCATGCGCCTTCACTGTGACGGTCGCCGCCGGGACGGCGACGAGCGCAGCGGGGGCGTTCACGGTTCTCGCGGCTACGCCGGTGAGCGTGACGGCTGTCGTCCCGTCCATCCAGAACTCTGGTGCCGCCATCGAGATCCGCGGCACGAATATCCGGAACCCGGCGATCGTCCCACCAGCCCCGGCGACCGGTACGGCGGTACAGCTCCTCGATCCTGGAACGTCCGCCGTGCGCGCGAATCTCGCGATACCAACGGCGATGACGGATCTCGCCGGCCCCATACAGCGCGTCAGCGCCGTGCTCCCTGCGGGCGCGCAGTTCACGCCGCCCCAGGCGAACGGAACCACCACCAACGTGAAGGTGCAGGTGACGCTCGGGGGCGGGACCGGCGTATGGGCGGGCATCTTGCAGGTCAACTTCTAGCCGCAAGGCGGAGGCATGATCATGTTCGACAAAACCAGGCGGTACGTCGTCGCGGCGATGGTGCTGCTCCTCGCCAGCGCGGCGCCAGCACCAGCCCAGACTCCGTTCTTTGTGTCGGTAAGTGGAACGCTCTA
>QHWT01000088.1 GCA_003222675.1 Acidobacteriota bacterium
CAGCGGCGAGCTCGAGATGCCCCACATCGGCACCTTGACGTGGACGTCGGACGCGGCGTTGCGCGACCACACGACGGCGCCGTTGCCGGCATCAAGCACGTTCAGGATTCCAGTCGCGCCAAGCGTATAGACGCGACCGTTGCTGAGCGTCGGCGTGCCGCGCGGACCGGCGCCGGCGTTCGATTCCCAGAACCGTGTCGCGTCGCGATGCCGCCACACCGGCTCGCCGGTGCTCAGCCTGTAACAGGAGACGACCTCGTCGCCGCCTCGTTGCTCCTGCGTGTAAATGAGGTTGCCGCTGACCGCGAAGGATGACCAGCCCGGTCCGATCGGCCGGCGCCAGATCTGCACCGGCGGCGACTGCGACCAGTCCGTCGCGATCTGCACGCCGTGAATCACGTCGTCGCGATCGGGTCCGCGAAAGCCAGGCCACTCCGCGCGTCTCGCCGGTGCTGCGGGAGGCGCCGGTTCGATTCTGGCCGCCGCTGGAGCCGCTGGCTCTTTCGCCGCCTTGTCCTCGGGACTCGCGACGATCGCTGGCTTGGACGTTTCCGCCGCCACCGGCGCGGGCGCGAGCGACTTGGGCTCGTCGGCCTGGGCAAGGAGCCGCTGCTCTGGAGTGGGTGTCCACCGCAAGTGGAGATCCGATCTCCCATCGGCGTTCATGCCACCAGTCCGTACGAGCATCCACGGCAGGCATCCGAGCAGTATGGCGACGACCGCGGCTAGGCCGCGAGCTCCCGGTGCGAGACGACGGCTGACCGCCGCCCACGCGACGAGCGCGACACTGAGGGTTGGGATCGCGAGGACGTAGCTCAAGTTGCCCATCGCGCCACCGGCAATCGACGCGTGGACGATGTACTTTTCCGCGAACGCCGCGGCGATTATCAGGGCGAGCGCGCCCACGCGTTCGTACCAGCGCGCCCGGCTGAACAACACCCACCACAGGATGACAATCAGCGCGCAGATGGCAGCCCCGATCATCCCGAGACCCGCGTATCGCGGGGCGACGATGGGAACGACATAGCCCACCAGCACGAGCAGCACCGCGGCGGCGACGCCGGGCCAAAGCCGGATCGGTTTGCGAGAAGTCACTTCGTTGGTCTGCGTAGAAGTCATATGGATCCCTATTCCGATCGGAGCGCCTGGAGTACGTCGACGCGCGACGCGCGCGCGGCCGGCATCAGCGACGCCAAAGCCGCGGCGCCGATGAGCACGACGGCTGCGCCCAGCACGGGCAGCATCCCCGGCATCTGCATGGTTGCGAAGAATCTGGCCGCCACGCGCGCGAGCACGTAGCCGCCCGCGGCGCCGGCCGCGATCCCGATCGCGGCAATCAGTACGCCCTCCGAGAGCACACCGGTCAGCAGATGTCGCGGCGAGGACCCGACCGCCAGGCGCACACCGAACTCGCGCGTGCGCGCGCTCACCGAAAACGCGAGCACGCCCGCCACGCCGACGACCGCGATCAACAGCGCGATGCCGGCGAATCCGGAGAACACAAACGCGTTCAGCCGGTCGGGCGACAGCACCTGCGCGCGCACGTCCTCGAGCGTCGCGGCGCGCTCCACGGGTTGATCCGCCGAGATCTCGCGGATCACGCGCCTCACCGTCGGCACCAGCGCGTACGGATCTCCTGATGCGCTGCGCACGAATAGCCGGCCCCCGACGCCTATCTGCCGGACGGGGTGATAGATCGTCAGCGCCGGCCCGCGCACGACGTGCTCGTCGTCTGCGTCCCGGACGATCCCTACGATGCGGCGCCGCAGCGGCGGGTTGCCGAAATACGGATCGGTCCACCACATCTTCCGGTTCAGCGCCTGGCCGTTCGGGAACAGCCGTTGCGCGACGCTCTGGCTGACGATCACCACGGGTTCGCTGCCACGGCGGTCCTCGTCGGTGAAGTCGCGGCCTGCGAGCATCGGGATGCCGAGCACGTCGAAGAAGCGAGGCGCGACAATCCGAAACCGCGCGCGCGGATCCTCTTCGCCGTTCACGGCCTTGTAGCCCTCGACGGCGAACGATACGGCAGGCCCGAAGAGGCCGGCATCGCGCCAGGGCACGAAGCTCCCCACCGCAACGCCGTCCACGCCGGGCAACTGAGTGATGCGTCGCGTCGCTTCCTGATAGAACTTGAGCGTCGCATCGCCGAAGCCGGCGCCGGTCGCGGAGGTCGGGATGTCGAAGGCCAGCACTTGCCGCATATCGTAGCCCGTGCTCGCTGTCTGCAGGGCGACGAGCGTGGCGAGGAGCATGCCCGCGCCGGCGAGCAGCACGAACGAGAATGCAATCTGGATCGTCGCGAACACGCGCAGCCGGCGGTTGGTGCCCGGCGTGATCCGGAGGCTGCCGCTCGTCAGGCCGAGGCCGGCAGGGGCGTGCGGCGACGGCAGGCGCGGAATGTATGCGAGCAACACCGCCGCGGCCATCGCCAGGCCGGCACCCACCCAGAGCACGCTTGGATCGACGGTGACCTCGAGCGCGCGGACGGAGAAGCGGGCGGCATAGCGCGCCACGGCGCCGACAAACGGCCGCGCCAGCAGTACGCCCAGCACGGCGCCGGCGCTGCAGAGCACGAGACTTTCGGCCAGCAGCGTGCGCCGAAGCGCGCCGGGACCGGCGCCAAGCGCGGCCCGGACGGCCAGCTCGCCTTCGCGGCGCACCGAGCGGGCCAGGATCAGGTTAGCGACATTCGAGCACGCAATAACGAATACCACCGCTGCTGCCGCGAGCAGTACGAGCAGGATCGTCCGCGCGGGCGCCGCGATCTGATCGCGGAGCTTCTTGACCCGCAGCTGGACGTCGCCGTTCGCCGAGTACGCCTCGGGGTGCTCGCGCATGATGGCGGCGTGCACTGCGGTCAGCTCGGCGCGTGCCGCGGCGAGGGAGACGCCGGGCGCGAGACGGCCGAAGAGCTCCGTCATGCGGTGCGTGCGGCTGGTGACCATCGTCGCCCCGAGGTGATGCGGGCTGGTCACTACGTTCGCGATGATCTCGGTGTCGGCCGGGTACGGCACCGATGGCTCGAGGACGCCGACGACCATTGCGGTGCGCGGACCGAGGCGGATCGTTTTGCCGATCACGCTCGGGTCGCTGTTCAGCGAGGTCGTCCAGAACCTGTACGTGAGGACCGCCGCGCCCGCCGCCTTGGGACCATCGTCGTGCGCGTTCAGTAGACGGCCGAGTACAGGACGAAGGCCCATCACGTGGAAGAACGATCCGCCGACGACGCCCGCCTTCACCATGCGCGGCTCGCCGCCGAGGCCAATCAGCGTGAAGTCAACTGTGGAGAAATCACCGAAACTGCTGATGGTGGTGACGCGTGACTTGAGGTCGTTGATTTCAGGGACCGAGAACGTCGTGTTCTCCGCGCCGATGCCGGGCGCGCTCTGGCGGATGTAGATCAAACGATCTTCGTCGTGATTCACCAGGGGACGGAGGAGCACGCCACGGACGACACTGAAGATCGCGGCATTGGCGCCGATGCCGAGCGCGAGCGTCACCACCACGGTGGCGGCCAGACCCCTGGCGCGCAGGAGCGAGCGGAGGCCGACTCGCATGTCCTGCCCGAGGGCCGCGACCGCGTCAAACCAGCGGCTGTACCAGACGCGCCGCATCGAGTCGCGGATGGCCGGAACGTAACCGAATTCTCTCAGCGCGGCAAGGCGAGCCGCTTCCGGATCGTCTCCGCGCTCGATCCGTTCTTTCACGCTGAGGGCCAGGTGGCCGCGGATTTCGTCGTCGAGTTCGCGATCGTCAGGCCGCACGATTAGTCTTTCCTCGCCGGGCCCGCTGGCGCCGGGTTCATGATGCGACCGATTGCGTTCACCAGCTGCGACCACCGATCCCGCTCGCGTGACAGTTGAGCCTTCCCCGCGGCGGTCAGCCGGTAGTACTTCGCCCGCTGGTTGGCCTCGCTCACGCCCCACTCGGACGTCAGCCATCCGCGCTTCTCGAGGCGGTGCAACGCGGGATAGAGGGAGCCGGTTTCGACCTTCAGAAGATCATCGGACTGCGCGCGGATCGCCTGGCCAATGCCATGGCCGTGCTGGGCGCCCCATTGGAGAGTCCGAAGAATGAGCATGTCGAGGGTGCCCTGGAGGATCTCCAGCCGCCGATCGTCGGGCGTCTTGGCCATAGTCGTAGACGGTCTACGGCCTTAGACGTAGGACGTCTACGGCTTGTTCCGGCGCCACGTGGCGACTGAAGGAGTGAAGAATGAGCTGGCTGGCCGGGACGATTTCCGCAACGGGTTCGTCGCGACCGTCGCCCACAGGCCGATTTACGACTGACCGCCGAGACGAGCTTCGGCGATCGTGGGTTGAAACAATTCGACCGGAGTTCCGGATGGGTCATCGACGATGATCTTAACGGACTTGTACGGTGGCCACTGGACATCTCCTACAGATGCGCGATCAGGAGCGGCGGGGAAGCCACTGCACTTCGAGATCTTGCTTTCCTTCGAGCGGCTTTATCTCCGGATCGCCGGTGAGAAGCGTCGAACGGAACTCGAGTGCCGTGGCCACAGCAAAGGCATCGGCGTATGCGATCGCATGGTTTGCCTTCAACTCGGCAGCACGTCGAACTCTCCGCCGCGTCGCATCCTTCACTGAAACGGGAAGCGTACCGCGCACCGCCATCCGCCACAGCGACTCCGCGGCCTCGCGCCGCTCGACTCGAACCAGACGGGAGTACGCTTCACCCAGATCGATGATGGACGTGACGCATTCGGCGCGACCGCCTTCAGCTTCATCGAGCCAGCGCTGAACGGCCGCTGCGCCCGGTTCGTCCTGCAGCCACGCCAGCCATGCAAATGCATCAAGACAGATCCTAGCGCTTCGCCTCACGCCGGTGCTCCGCAAGATGCTGCTTCAGCCGAAGTCCCTCCTCGCGTTATGGGCGACAGAACCAAGCCCGCGTCGGTGTCCTCCACCTGAAGGCGCATGCCAGCCGTCAGTCGGTGCTTGTCTCGGAGATGGCGCGGTATGACGACCTGACCTTTGGAAGAGACCGTCGTCGTCGGCATTCAGTCATCTTACCACGTCAGGTAAGACAAGGCCGGACCGAGAGCGCGGCCGCGATCAGCCGACGAGTGCCCGAATTTCACCGACTTCTTTCGCCCTGCACCGCGTACCTGCAGTAGCGTCGCGATGTCGGCGCTGACCACGCGCTCGACGGACCCAAGATGGTTCAAGAGCCGTGACGAATTCGCGTCGTGTCGCCCCATCGCGACCGCCCGCCGACGTATTTCAAACAGATAGTCCCCCGACCCAAAAGGCGAGCCGGCTTTGACTTCACGTCGCTCAAATACGCCTGCAGAATGTCGTCCGTGTCCGCTGTCGACACGATCCGCCGCAAACGTACGACGGTTGTTCCACCGATCGAACTCAACACAAAGTCGCCAGTGGAGGGCATCGACACCGATGTGGTGATGTCGTCGGCGTCATGGCACGTGTCAATGAGCTGCGATACGCACAATGAAATCGCGATACTCGGGCCTCGGGTTGAACGGAGGCAGTTCAACGATCGCGTTTCAGCCGCGGCGGCTCACGATCTTACCGCGACGTGTGTCCATCCCATTGGGACGGAAACGGCCGGCGCTGCCGCCGGCCGTTCGTTGGTTATTCACTAGTCGGGATCCTCGTCGAACGGGCTCTTCGCGTCGTACACGGTGGAGAGGTCCCGTACGGCGGCATCACGCGACGTCAAGGGCGCGAGCCCGAACCGCCGCTCGATCGTGGCGAGGATCGACGTCGTGTCGGAGGGCGCGTGATCGACTACGAAGTCGCCGCGTAGGAACGGCGAGATCACCAGCAGCGGCAGGCGCGTTCCAGGGCCCCAGATGTCGTGCACGCCCGGCGTGCCGCCCTGTCCCGGAGGCGTGGCATGGTCCCACTGTCCGCCGAATTCATCGTAGGTCACGATGACGAGCGTGTCCTTCGCGCAGCGGCTGTTCGTGAGCGCCTCCAGCAGGTCAACGAGGTGATCGCTGCCGACGCTTTCGCTGGCATATCCGGGATGCTCGTTCTCCACGCCGACTGGCTTCACGAAGCTCACGGGCTTCAGCTTGCACACGTCGGTAGACGAATTGGCGAGCTCGAGGAACTCTTCTTCGTCGCGGAGGTGCGCCGTGCGCGCGGCGGTGCCCGGCGCGTACGCCGCGTAGTAGTTGAACGGCTGATGGTGGAACTGAAACAGCTTGTCTGGGCAGTTCGGCCATGTGGCGTTCGTGAACGCATTCGGGTCCGAGCAGGTTGGTCCCGCGCCGTTCGTCCAGCCGCGAGCGTTGACGTTGCCGTTCGCATTGGACCAGCCGCCGGAGTACCACGCCCAGTCCACGCCAGCGCCGCTCAGACGGTCGCCTATCGTCGGCGCCGTCTGGAGCGGCAGTCGCCGCGCCAGCGCCGTGCCCGGCGAGAATGGCTGGCTGATCGGCTGGATCGTATTGATCGCATAGTCCCCGCAGACGACGCCCGCCGGCGTGGGGCCGCGGCCCGGCGCCGGCTTACAGGATGCGGTGAGCTGGAGGTCTTTCACAGCCGTCCCCGATGCTGATGCATAGAGCGGGTAACTCACCGGCATGCCGGTCGCATCCACAACCGAATGCAGATCGTTGCCGGAGCCGTCGTTCACGGCGTCAGGCCAGACGGGCGTCGCCGCGGCAATCAGCCACTGGTGATTGAGGAACGAGCCGCCGAACGCCGACTGGAAGAACGCGTCGCCGATCGCGTAGTGAGGATGGCCGTCCGCGTGCAGGAACTGGTAAATGGGCAGGTCGCTCGTGCGGTAGACGCCCATCGTGAGGCCGATCGAGTCACTGCCGGTCACGTAGCGGTTCTGGCGACCGTTGTTCAGTTGGTACTGCTCCTGGTAGTACCGGTGGACGAGATCTTTCGTGCAGCCGCCGCGCGCGCCGTTCGGCAGTCCGTTCGGGCACGTCGCTGCGGTCGCCGGAATGTAATCGTCGATCGTGAACGGCTCGTTGAAGAAGCGGCTGACGAAGGGCGACGCGGTCGTCGTGTCGCTGCAGGTGGCCAGCAGTGGCGGCGATGTCAGGTTCACGTCGTTCTGCTTCAGGCAGGTGAACGGCACGCCGGCCTGGTTCACCTGAGTCTTCCGCTGCGGCGTCGCGGAGGTGAGCCCGTTCACGCCTTCCCACGATCCGTACAGGTTGTCGAAGCTGTGGTTCTCTTCGTAGATCACCACGATATGCTGAATGCGTGCGAGGCGATCCGAGTCGGAACCGCGCGACGCGGGGTCGCTCGACGCGGAGCCGCGCACGACCGGAACGGACATGACGATCGCAAAACTCAATAACGAAACGCAAAGACGCCGTAGCATGAGGTTCCCTTTCACTCAATCGTTTGGATAGACGGACACACGCCTGGCGCTTAAAGCGGCCTCGATGTGCCCGACTGCAGTTGGACTTTCTGAGAAAGACCTATAGGACCGCGCCACGATGGCGGGTCACGGAGGTAAACAACACGGTACAGTGCGCGCCGCGAAACGGAAAGTGACTGAGGTCCTCGTCAATAACAACTTGTTCATCGCGTCCTCGACCATTTCGTCTGCTCACCTGGAGCGCAGGTCGTGGCGCACAGCCAACAGCGCGAGCTCGAGCCGGTTGCGAACGTGACACTTCAGGTAGACCATCGAGAGAACGTTCTTGACCGTCTGGACCGACAGCCCGAGCGCGCTTGCGATCTCGCGATTGGTCTGTCCGGCGAGGACGCCGCGAACGACGTCGCGTTCGCGTGGTGTCAGATCGAAGCGCGGGGTTTTGGCCATCAGGACATCTGCTCGCTGTCGCGGCTAGCGCTGAGCAAGCGGCGGTCCTGACGCTCGGCAAGCGGGAATGTGCCGAAAGGCGCGTGATTTCGCCTCGAACGGCGCGAGCGTGCGCGTGATGTCTATCCCTTCCGGATAGGATTCCTATCCGGTGTGGATGCCAGCAGCGGCGTCCGCTGAGCTGTCGTCTTCCGCATTGACCTTGCCGTCGCGCCTCAAATCGGCAAGAATTTTCGAGGATACGCTGCCTCTCGCGGGTCACCGAGATTCACCTGGCGAGCTGGTCACGGGCTCGCATGACTTCAGGCGAAACACACCCGGCAGAAGGACCTCGTCTCATCGCGATCGCCGGACCGCTGTGCGGCGAGGTGACGCGCTTGAATGGTGCCGAGCTCACCATCGGCCGCGATCCCTCCAACGTGATGTGCCTGGCAGACCTGTTGCTGTCACGCCGTCACTGCGTGATCACGATCACGCCTGTCCCGCGCGTCCGCGACGTCGGGAGCTCGAACGGCACGTTCGTCAACGGCATGCAGATCACCGATCACCCGTTGTCCGACGGTGATCGGCTGCAGGTCGGCGAGTCCGTGTTCGTGTTTGTCGCCAAGGCGCTCAGGCGTGGCGACATGCCCGTCACGCTCACGCGCGAAGAGCCGGGACCATCGACTACGAAGCTTCGTCTCGACGACGCGCGTTATCTGCAGTGCGAGCTCACCGGTGTGCCGCAGGTCACCGGACGTACGGAACAGGCGCTGCAGGCGCTTCTCAAGATTAGCGCCGCGCTGAATGCCGCGGGTGCGGAAGAAGAAATCCAGCGGCTGCTCGTCGATCTGCTCGCCGAAGCGATCCCGGCGGAGCAGATAGCGATCCTCGCCGCCGGCGGTGGTGAATCACCGATCGTGGTGCAGGCGCACCCGTCGGGGGGCTCGGCGCAGATCGAGATGAGCGGCACCGTGCTACGGCAGGTCGTCGACGAGCGGGTCGGCGTGCTCACACGCGAGGCGCCAGCCACGCTGTGCGTGCCGATCGCCCGACGCAACCGCGTGCTGGGCATCATCTATCTCGCATCGCGTCAGCCGGACGCGTTCGACGACGAGCACCTGGAGCTGGTCGCCGGCATCGCGGGAGTGGCAGCGACGGCACTTGAAAACGCGCGTCGCGTCGCGTGGCTCGAGAGCGAGACCGAGCGGCTGCACTCCGCGCTCGTCGTCGAACACACCCTCGTAGGACGAAGCCAGAAGATGGCGAAGATCTACGAGCTGGTTGGGAAGGTCGCGCGCGCCGACGTAACGGTGCTCATCACCGGCGAGACGGGCACCGGCAAGGAGCTCATCGCGCGCGCGATTCACGTGAACAGTGGCCGTGCGAAGCGTCCGTTCGTCGCGATCAACTGCGCTGCGTTGACCGAAACGCTGCTCGAGTCGGAGTTGTTCGGTCACGAGCGAGGCGCATTCACGAACGCCGTGGCCCTCAAGAAAGGCAAGCTTGAAGTCGCGAACGGCGGCACGGTGTTTCTCGACGAGGTAGGCGAGCTCGCGCCGTCGCTGCAAAGCAAGCTGCTGCGCGTCCTCCAGGAGCACGAGTTCGAGCGTGTCGGTGGTACCCGCACGATTCCGATCGACGTGCGCATCGTCTCCGCCACCAATTGTGTGCTGCCGGAGGAGGTGGCCGCGCGCAGGTTCCGCGAGGACCTCTACCATCGGCTCAACGTCGTCGCCATTCACACGCCGCCGTTGCGCGAGCGCCGGGACGACATCCCGCTGCTGGCAAACCATTTCGCATTGCGGTTCGCGCCGAAGGCGAATCGACACCTGCTCGGTATCTCAGACCGAGCGATGCGATACCTGGTGCAGTACGACTGGCCGGGGAACGTGCGCGAGCTTCAGAACGCTATCGAGCGCGCCGTCGTGCTCGGCTCGTCCGACGAGATCGTGCCCGAGGACCTGCCGGAATCGCTGCTCGAAACGCCGCCGGCGCCAGCGGGCGGCGCGTCGACCCTGCACGACGCCGTGCGCGAGACGAAGGTCTGCGCGATTCGCGACGCCTTCCGGCAGGCTCGCCGCAGCTATACGGACGCCGCGCGCCTGCTCGGCGTCCATCCGAATTACCTTCATCGATTGATCAAGAACCTCGGGCTGAAGGCATCGCTCGAAAACGAGTCGTGATGGCACTGGCGCCGGGTGCGCGGCTCGGCCCCTATACGGTTCGTGCCCTTGTTGGAAGCGGCGGCATGGGCGAGGTCTACTGTGCGCACGACCCGCGGCTCGGACGCGATGTCGCGCTGAAGGTGATTGGATCGGCCCTGGGCACGGATACGGAGATGCGGCGGCGCTTCGATGAAGAAGCGCGGCTTGCGGCGAGCCTCGATCATCCGCGCATCTGCGCCGTCTACGACATCGGCCACGACGCCGACGTGGATTACCTCGTGATGGAGTTCCTCGAGGGAGAGACGCTGGCCACGCGGCTGGTCCGCGGGCCCATCCCGATGCCCGATCTGGTCGGCTACGCGATCGAGATCGCGTCAGCGCTCGCATATGCCCACGCGCGGCATGTGGTGCACCGCGACATCAAGCCCGGAAACATCTTTCTCACCGCGAGGGGTGTCAAGGTCGTGGACTTCGGCCTCGCCAAGCTTCGTCAGCTCGAACAGAGGCCCTCTCAGGACGTCGCCCGTCTGAACACGCGGAAGCTGCCTGCTATCGAGCGAGGCATTGTTCATGGCACTCCGGAATACATGCCTCCGGAACGGCTCGAGGGGCAGGAGGAGGACCATCGTGGCGACATCTTCGCGTTCGGCGTCGTTCTCTACGAGATGGCGACGGCACGACGCGCGTTCGAGGGGTCCACACCGGCCGCGCTGATCAGCGCGATCCTTTCGGCGGAGCCGGCGCCGATGGTCGGCCACGGCATCGCCACTTCGGACGTCGAATGGCTGGTGTGCCGGTGCCTGAAGAAGAATCCCGACGCACGATGGCAATCAATGAGCGACGTCGAAGGCGTTCTGAAATGGATTGCATCTTCCGCGCGACCGCGAGGTAAAGCAGGCGCGCCGCGCCGACATTTGCACGCCGTACGGTATTTCACCGCGGCGGCTGGTACCGCGGCACTTGTGCTCGCGCTGGTGTCGTTCCTGCCTCCACGCGCACGCGGGGGATCGGGTGAACAGGCGCGTGTCGTTGCCGTGACCGTACCGCCACCCGGAGACGGCCGCTTCACGCTGACCGACGCCTCGTCGAGGAGCGCCCAGCTCGCGGTTTCGCCGGACGGGCGCATGCTGGCGTTCGTCGCGAGCGGCGCCGATCGCGTGTCGCAGATCTGGATTCGGCAGATGGACTCGGCCGTTCCTCGTCCCCTGAGCGGTACGGCGAACGCGACCTATCCGTTCTGGGCGCCGAACAGCCGCTCGCTCGGCTTCTTCGCGGACCGGCAGCTCCGGCGCATCGATCTCGACGGAGGGCCGGCGCGCGTTCTGGCGGACGCGCCGAATGGCCGCGGCGGAACCTGGAATGGCGACAATGTCATCCTGTTCGCGCCGCTCTCGGCTGGTACCATCTCCCGAGTCAACGCGGATGGCACTGGGGTCGCTGAGCAGACGTCGCTTGCATCGGGCGACGTCTCACATCGCTGGCCGCAGTTCCTGGCGGACGGGCGTCATTTCCTGTATTTCGTGAGGAATCCGCAGCAGGGCACCGATGGCGTCTACCTCGCGCACCTCGACACTCGCGGCGCGACGCTGCTGGTCACATCGAGTTTCACGGGCATCTACGCGGCGCCCGATCGCGTGTTGTACGTAGCGGACGGCACGTTGATGGCCCGAACGCTCGATCTCGCGCACGGCCGTCTCACTGGCGAGCCCGTGCCCGTCGTTACGGACGTCGGTGGCTCGAGCAATTTCTACGGCGCGTTTTCGGCGTCGGCCAACGGCGTGCTGGCGTACGCGCGGAACGCGTCCGCTGCGGAGCTCGCATGGGTCGATCGTGAAGGCCGAACGCTGGGGATCGCGGCGGGCCGCGCCGGATACGTCGACTTCCAGCTCTCGCGGAACGGCCGCTTCCTCGCGATGGGACAGGTGGAACCGCACACCGACCACCCTGATATTCACGTGCTCGATCTGGAACGCGGCAACATCAGCCGCATCACGTCGACCCGCGAAACGGACGCCTCGCCGGTATGGTCGCCCGACGCGACGCGCCTCGTGTTTCGCTCCAATCGCGCGCGCGTGCACGATCTCTATGTTGTTGCTCCGAATTTGTCCGGCACCGACCAGCTGTTGCTGAGGACGGACGCGGCAAAGTATCCGACCGACTGGACCGCCGACGGACGGCTCGTCGTCTACCACACTGATACGCAGCCGATGAACTGGGACATCTGGGCCGCCCCAGTCGACCGGCATGGCGAGCCGATTCCGCTGGTGCACACGCGCGACGACGAAGTGCAGGGGCGCGTGTCACGCGACGGAAGATGGCTCGCATATACGTGGTTCACGTCAGCCGACAAGCCGGAGGTCTACGCGACGGCGCTCGGCGGCGACGGGGCGCGCGTGGAAATCTCCGTCAACGGCGGGTCGGACCCGCATTGGAGCGCCGACGGTCGGGAGCTGTTCTACATCGCGCCAGACGGCATGCTTGTGTCCGTCGCGGTGCACGCGACGGGAGAGCTGAATCCGGGGAAGCCCACGCCGCTATTCCGGATCCCGGGCATGCGCGTGGCACCGCCGTACGCGAGCCGCTACGACGTCGATCCCACAGGGCAGCGGTTTCTCGTCCTCATGCCGCTGGACGATCCGCAGACGCTGCCGCTGAACGTGCTGGTGAACTGGAGCCCGCAGTCGACGTCACGTTGACCCGCCATCCTTCCTCTCTGCCGACGCATCCACGGGCGTCGATGCTTGCGTCGATGCTTGCGCGGACGTCGCGAATCCCTCGAGTCTCTCGTCGAAATCCCAGTGGCGTGAAACGTGCTGTGTATGTGACCTCGCGTTTGATGTCAGGATTACTTCCGCGCTGCTGGACTCCGCCACAGGGCTCGTTACCGTGCAAGGGACCATCTCGTGTTCCAGCCCGCAGAGGGGGTATGTTGTCGGACAGGTTATCCAGAAGTGCGGCAGTGGCGAGGTGGGTGCGTTTTTTGGCGTCGAAGTCCAAATCGAAGGAGTTGCTGGCTGGGTGTCAGGCCCGATTTCCGCAACTGCTGACTGCGGCATGAAACGTCCTCAACGCCGCTTGAGGGCGTTACGCAGGTTGTCGGCCAGCGATCCCAGCGACGCCGTAGGCTTAGCATCCGGCCTCGCAGCGTACTCGCGAAGTTCCGCCCGCTCCCGCTGCTCCGCCACCGCCTTCTTGCTGAGGCGAATCCGGCGGCCCGCCGGATCGACCTCGAGCACCACGACCTCCACCTCGCTGCCGATCGGGAATGCCTTCAACATGTCCGTATCGCGGTCCAGGCCCGTTTCGGCGAACGGCATCAAACCCGTGCGCCCCGGCGACAGGAACACGAGCACGCCGAACTTCTCGTGACGCTCCACCTTACCGGTCACGATCGCGCCGGGTACGATCGCGCCCCGCGGTGACATCGCTCCCGCGGCCCGCGAAGACCCTTCGTCGACGAGCGCGATGCCGATGCGTTTCTGCGCAGTGTCGATGCTCAGGATCTCGAACGCCCCGGTCAAGCCCACCGCCACGGACTTCGCCCACCCTCCGGTGCGGCCGGTCGGGGCAAACGTGGACGCGTGCGCCAACCCTTCGATGCCCGGATCCAGCTCCACGAAAGCGCCGAAGTCCGCCACGCGCGTGACGCGGCCCGGGCGCACCTCGCCCACCTCGTAGGTGGTGGCCACCGTGGTCCACGGATCATCCAGGAGCTGCTTCAGCCCGAGCGAGATCTTCTGCGCGGCCTCGTCCACACGCAGCACCTTCACGGTGATCTCGTCACCGGGTGCGACGATCTCATTGGGATTGGTGACGGGCGACCAGCTCATTTCGGACACATGGAGCAGGCCCTGGATGCCGCCGCCAAGGTCCACGAAGGCGCCGAACGCCGGCACCGATGCGACCCGTCCGGTGAGCACCGCGCCGGGCACGATCGACTTGCGCACGTCCGCGGCGCTGGCGCGCTGCTGCTCCTCGAGGTGCTTGCGCCGGGAGACCACGACGTTCTTCCCGCCGTCCGTGTACTCGATGATGCGGAACGCGTAGACCTGTCCCACATGCACCGCCGGGTCCGCGGTGCGGACCATGTCGATCTGCGAGAGCGGACAGAACGCGCGCTCGCGGGCGATGCGCACCTCGTAACCACCCTTCACGACGTTCTGCACCTTGCCTTCCACGGCGATCCCGGCCTGGAAAGCGTCCTCGAGCTCCCGCTGCGTGGCGGCGTTGCGCACGCCCCTGCGCGAGAGCACGATGCCGCCGCTGGTGGAGACGACCATCGCCTGGATGCGATCGCCGACCGACACCTCGACGTCGCCGCCGGCGTCCCTCAATTCGGCGAGGTCGATCTCGGCCTCAGCTTTGCCGCCCACGTTGACGAAGGCCACCTCCGGGCCGAACCCGACGATGGTGCCCTCGATGGTCTGGCCCCGATCGAACCGGCGCGCCTTGACGGACGCCTCGAACATCGCGGCGAAATCCTCTTCTTGGTCGCTCACTGTCTACTCCTGAAACTGTGCTTCATCCCGAGTGGCCGGATGTCAGACGCTTCACCAGCTCGTACAGGAACGTCTGCCCTTCATAGAACGACTGCACCTTCAGGCGCTCGTCGCGCCCGTGAAATCGGATGTCGTCGCGATCGTAGAAGAAGCCCTGCACGCCGTAGGTCGGGATGCCGGCAGCACGAAGGTACAAACCATCGGTTGCGCCCATGACCATCATGGGCACGGTCGGCACGCCGGGCCAGAGCGTATTCGTGAGCGTGCTGACCGCGCTCATCAGATCCTGGCGCACGGGAGACGGCGGTCCGGTTGACACGTCGCCAGTAATCGTCACGCTCACCTGCTCGTCGGCGATCACCTGCTTCAGCGTGGCCGTGACGTACTCCGGCTTCTCCTCGGGCAGCACGCGGCAGTTCACGTTCGCCGCCGCGAGTTGTGGCAGCGCGTTTTTCGCGTGTCCGCCTTCGAGCTGCGTGGCCACGCACGTCGTGCGGAGGGTGGCGTTCCACGCGGGTGTGACGCGCGCGACGCGTTCCATCGCGTCCCGCGCGCCGTCGGCGGCTCGGGCCATGTCTTGCCGGATGGACGGGTCTTCGATCTTCGCCAGCGCCCGGAAGTACGCCTGCGTCACCTCGTTGGTCCTGAGCGGAAACGCGAATTTCGACAGCCGGTCGAGCGCGCCAGCCAGGTGATAGATCGCGTTGTCCGGGACCGGCAGCGAGCTGTGGCCGCCCTTGTTCGTCACCTCCAGCCGGTAGTTGATGACGTATTTCTCGCTCAGCTGCACGTCATTCGAGATCCGTCTGCCGGCGACCGACTCGCCCCATCCCCCCTCGTTCAGGCAGAACTCCGCGTCGATCAGGTCGCGCTTGTTCTTCAGCAGCCAGGCGACGCCGTTGTACGGGCCGCCGCCCTCTTCGTCGGCCGTGAGCGCGACGATGATGTCGCGGTCCGGCTTGAAGCCTTCACGCTTGTAGCGAATCAGGTTCGCGATCCATACCGCGGCCTGGGCTTTGTCGTCGCCGGTGCCGCGACCGTAGAAATATCCGTCGCGCTCGGTGAGCGTGAACGGATCCATGCTCCAGTCTTCGCGCCTGGCTTCCACTACGTCGCTGTGCGCGAGCAGCAACAGCGGACGCCGCTGGCCGGTGCCCCGGTAGCGAGCGACGAGGTTGCCCTTCGTGGGAATCGCGCCGCCGACGAAGACGTCGGTATCTGGGAAGCCAGCCGCCTTGAGCCGGCGCGCCGCGGCTTCCGCCACGGGAGTGGTCGCCCCCGTCGTGTAGCCGGACTTGATCTCGACCATCTCCTTGTAGATCTCGCGCGCGAGTTGCCGCTCCGCTTCCGGGGGCATCGCGGGGTCGCCCTGGCCGACGAGCACGGTACCGAACAGCAACAGCCGCCCGACTGCGACGCAGAATCCCGATCTCGGCATCAGAGCTCCTTCGATTTGTCAGACAGACGACGTTTACTTCTTCACCAGCCGGGCCAGCTCGGGGAACCAGTACTTTACAGTAACGCTCGCGGACGGACGCGCGGGATCGGGGATGGAATGTCGTTCTATCGCCACTATTCATCGACGTTCGCGTGATAGGATGCTCCGCCTTCACCGAGGACTTCATCATGCCAACAGGCGACGGCATCGCTGCCGTGCAGCCCGCCGTCGACGTCCGCACCGTCACTGGGCGCTGGGGTCTCGTCGCACTGCTCCTGAGCGGGATGACGTTCTGCTATGCGCAGCGCGGCACCCTCTCGGTCGCCGCTCCGTTCATGATTCGAGACCTTGCCATCAATACCGAAACGATGGGTCTCATGTTGTCGGCCTTTTCGTGGTGCTACTGCTTCATGCAGGTGCCCTCGGGCTGGATTGTGGATCGCTTCGGCGTCCGTCGCGCCTACGCCTGTGGCTTCGCGCTGTGGTCGATTGCCTGTGCGCTGACCGGCACGTTTCGAGACATCGCCGCAATCATGTTCTTCCGGGTCACGATGGGCGTAGGCCAGTCGGTCGCGTTTCCGGCGAGCGCGCGCACCGTTGCCAACTGGTTCCTCGACACACAGCGTGGGCTCGTGAACTCCAGCTATCTTATCGGCGTCCGGCTTGGACAGGCGCTGGTGAATGCCGCGGGCGTTGGACTGATTGCGCTCTATGGCTGGCGAATGTTCTTCCTCGTCTGTGGCCTCGCGCCACTGCTATGGATTGTGCCATGGATGATGGTGCTGCGCCGTTGGGAAACACCAGGAGCGAACGCCGCCGTGCCGGCGGTCTCGAACCACTTTTCGTTTGCCTCGAGCTTCGGTCTGCTTCGCCGGCCGACGGTCCTGGGAACGTTCCTCGGCTTCTTTGCGTTCGACTACGTCTGGTTCGTGTTCGTCTATTGGCTACCCGGCTATCTCCGGCTGGAGCGTCACTTCACGCCCGCGCAAATGGCATTTCATGCGTCGGTGCCGTTTCTCGTGATGTCTATCGTGATCGTGCTGTCCGGCGCCGCCACCGATCGCCTCATTGCCGGCGGCTTTCGTGAGTTGCGCGTGCGCAAGACGTTCATTGCGATCGGCTTCGCGATTGCGCTCGCCATCGTGCCCGCCGGACTGGTCCACGACAACGCCACGGCAGTATGGTTGTTGCTGACCTCTCTCTGTGGTCTCGGTCTCGCCGCACCCAATACCTGGAGCATCACGCAGGCGTGCTGCACCAAGCGTCTGGTGGGCACTGTATCGGGCATTCAGAACTTTGGCGGGAATGTGGCCGGCATCATCGCACCGTGGCTGACCGGTGCCATCGCGCACCGGACCGGCTCGTTTGCTTCCGCCTTTGTCGTGTGCGGATTCATCCTCATCGCCGGCGCGCTCGCCTACTGGTTGCTGATGAACGACAGTGTCAGTCTGCCCGAAGAAGCCTGATGCTTCCATCCCGCCTGCTCATCGTTCGCCAGAATTTCCCGGACCTCCGCATTGGCGATGTCCGGATAGAGGCGCGCCACCAGCTCGATCGCAGCGACTTCGCGGCGCGGCTTCGGCCCGGCGCTCGCGTCGCCATCGGCGTTGGAAGCCGCGGCATCGCCAATATCTCGACCATCGTCCACAGCGTCGTGCAGTACTGGCGCGCTCACGCGATGTCGCCATTTGTTTTTCCCGCGATGGGAAGTCATGGTGCTGCGACTCCGGAGGGACAAACGGAAGTCCTCGCTCATTTTGGGATTACCGAAGAGTCCATGGGCTGCCCCGTCGTCAGTCGCGCCGACGTCGTATCGCTTGGCACGACCGACGATGGGGTCGAGGTCTTCATGGATGCGGAAGCGCATGCGGCCGACGCCGTGATGATCGTGGCGCGCGTGAAGTGGCATACGACGTTCACCGGCCGAATCGAAAGCGGCCTCATGAAGATGATGGCCATCGGCCTGGGGAAGTTTGCGGGCGCGCAGAAGTACCACACGCACGCTCAGCGGTTCGGCCTCGAGCACATCATCCGCACGGTGGGCCGCCGCGTGCTGCAATCGGGAAAGATGATTGGCGGCCTGGCCATCCTCGAAGATGCGCACCACAACACCGCAAGGCTCGAGGCTGTTCCGGCCGACTGCATGGAACAGCGTGATGAAGAGAACCTCGCACTCGCGAAGTCATGGATGCCCAGGCTGCCATGCGATGTCGACGTCCTCATCGTCGACGAGATGGGCAAGAACATCAGCGGCACGGGCATGGACGCAAAAGTCGTCAATCGGGGCCCCCACTGCGAATACAACCCATGGCCCGGATTGCCGCTCATCGGGCGGATCTTCGTCCGCGACCTCGCTGTCGAGACCTATGGCAACGCGATGGGAATCGGGATGGCGGACGTCACAACCGACCGGCTCGTGCGTCAGATCGATTGGCAGCCGACACGAGTCAACGCGCTGAGTTCGGGCATACCGTCGCGCATTCGCGTTCCCGCGCATTTTGCCAGCGATCGCGAGTGCCTGCACTGGGTTGCGGCAACGGCAGGGAAAGTGGATCCCGCGGCCGTGACGTTCGGCTGGATTCGCAACACGCTCGAACTCGATCGATTGGCGATCAGTCCCAACCTGCGCGCGCCGAGCGATGGGCCGCTGCAGGTCGAAATCGAGGGCGAGATCGACGTGCAGTGGGATGCATCAGCGAATCTCGTCAGTCCCTTTCGTTCGAATGATGGTCGCGGGCTCATTTCTTACGCATCCAGACGCCCCACGTGAGCGGCCCGGCCTCCTCATCGGTCATCGGGCGGCCCGCCACCTTGAGGGCCAGCTTCATCTGACCGTGATGGTAGCCCTCGTGCCAGAGCATGTGCTGAAGCAGCAGGATCGGGTGATCGTAGTGAAGGTCCATGTGCCGACCTGCCTCCACTCTGCTCTTTACCGCATCGCGGACCGCCTTCGCGCTGTCGTTCAGCATCTGCGCGATGCGACCAGGGTCACGCTCGACCACCCACTCTTCCTTGGGCAGGTCTCTGGCGAACTCGGGGGCATCCTCGAAGACGAACACAAGTCGTACGAAGTGGATGTGTGTGAACAGCTCCGCGATGCATGGGCTGCCTTTGATCGCCCTGGCCTCCAGGCCGCCCTTCGGGAGGGCGCGGAGCAGGTTGAGGAGGATGGTGTTGTTCCGGTCCCAGGAGTCCAGCAGAACGTCGAGCAGGCCTTGGTCTGGTCCATCCGACACATCCACACCCCGTTTGTTGATGCGACGTTGTGACGAATTTCGTACAGTTACTTCTTGGTTAGCCATACCACACTGACGGCAATCGGTACGGCGCGCGCCACCGCCGGCTGCCGCATCCCGATCGCCGCAAGCGCGACGCCCGGCGGAAAGGCCGCCGTTCCGAACACGGTCCAGACGAAGAAGTAACCCACGCCCACCAGCGCCGTCAGCCGACCGAGGCGCGTCTCGCCTGTCGTGCCAACGGCCTGTCGGTAACGCCACAGCATTGGAACCAAGGACGGCAGCATCATCGCCACCATCATCACGACCCACATGCCAAGGAACGACGCCACGGCGCCGGGCCACGTCTGTCCGGGCATCCGCATCCACACCATCGACATCGTCCAGCCGCCGGGCATCGACATCTCGCTCATCGCCGACATGGACGCGCACCAGACGATCGTCAGCGCTGCGCTGGCGGCGAAGAGCAGCACTGAGACGCCGTAGAAGGCTTGATGGGAAGCTCGCTCGGAAGCCATGAGTGTGATCTCCGGTCCCGCAGTTGCGCCGCGACCACCGGATTTCGCTCAGCGCCTGTCGTACTCGTCGTGGCGGCGCCACCAGACGCCCGTCTCGTTGCGCCCCTTGGGTGCGCGGTCGAGCCACTGGTACATGCCCCAGAGGCCGTCCAGTCCGCGGGCATAGGTGGAATAGGTGTGGTAGACGACGCCGTCCTCGAGCACGAACGCGCTCATGCCCGGCCTCTCGCGCGTGTACGTGGCCGCATCAGTTCCGGTCATGGCCGCGTTGTCGGCGACAGGCGTCCCCGACATGCGGCTCGCAATCCCCTCGTCGCCGCGTAACTGCCACGCCGCCTCACGCTGGTAGTTGTATTCGATACTGCCCTCGCGCTGTTGCTCGTCGGTGAACGAGACGTTGAAGTCGGGGTTGAAGTCGCTGCCGAACGATGACGCCCAGGGAAACGTCCACTCCATACGCCGCTTGTACGCCTGCAGCTTCGCAAGCGGAGCTCGCGACACCGCGCAGAGCGTGACGTCGTGGTTGGCCAGGTGGACGACGAAGCCGTTGAACCCGTCGGCGATATTCGAGCAGGTTGCACATCCGGCGGCGTAGTCAGGTCCGAACATGAAGTGGTAGACGAGGAGCTGCGCGCGCCCTTTGAAGAGGTCCGTCAGCGAAGCGCTCCCCTCGTCGGTCTCGAATCGATACTCCTTGTCAACGAGGACCCACGGCAGCTCCTGCCTCCGCCGCGCCAGCTCGTCGCCGCGCCGCGTGAGCTCCTTCTCCGCGTCGAGCAGCTCGAGCCGCGCTGCGAGCCACTCTTTACGTGTGCCCGTCATGTGCTTCGTCATCGCTGTTCTCTCCGTCGTTCGGGTGTCCTTCATCGTTTGTTCCCTTCCGTCCCCACATCCGGTCGACGTCGTTTTTCGATACGACCTGGTGGTCGTTGGTCATGAGAGCCGCGCACGCGAGGTCGTCGTGCTGGCTCGGCCCGCTGAAGTTGACGGGGAGCATGCGGCCGTGCTCGCCTTTCTCGCCGACGGTGAATCGTGGTCGAGCTCGGCCTTTGCGCTTGCGCTTGGAACGAGCCAGCGCACTGTGCAGCGGGCGCTCGACTCGCTTGCGGCCGCACGCAAGGTGCAGTCGTTCGGTCGCGGGCGAGCTCGTCGCTGGATGACCCCGCCCGTGCCGGGATTCACGACGACCTCGAACGGGAGAGGTCCTGGAGAGGCTCGAGATGCCGCCCGGAGTGGGTGTGTCGGGGCTCGAGTCCGACGGCGGCGATCAGTTCTTCTGCGCGGGAGGAAGGACCGGGAAGGTGCGGACCGTCCGCCGGCGCAAACGACCCTCCGCGACGGGCAGCGGCTCCGAGATCCCCGCCGACTCCACGAGATAGACGAACTCGATTCAGGCGCTGTCCTCTATCGCGCACTGCAGATTCCGATTCACTGATGAAGTGAGCGGATCACTTGAGGCCCTGTTTTTCTCCGGCGATTCACCGAGCGCTCGATCGATCTGCGGAACGACCTCGTCGTACACCCGCAGCAGTACGGGTTCCCACAGCGTGATATCGCCGTAGTACTGCGTGAATGCGTCGAAGTTCTCTGGCATCGACTTCATGTCAACCGTTTGTACGATTCCCTTCATTCTCTATCGAAGGCGGCCAGGCGCCCGCCAGCCATTTCCTGGCGACCCGATTCGGACGTTCGGCGCCATTCATCTCGCATCGGTGCTGGTCGCTCGATCAGCCGTTGCCGACTCGAACTGCTTAGTTTGGACGATCGCATCCGTAAAGCCGCTAAACGACTTGGCGTTCGGGTCCGTCCGGAATCCGAACGGCGTCTTCAGTAGATCTTGCATCGTCCGAGCAGCCGCCCAGGCTCAGTCAGCTGGCAGTTGCCTCCGCGCCACCGCCGCTATGAGGTCTGCTGCGGGCCAATCTGCCGAACACGAAGACGCGCGCGAAAACATCCCCCTGGTGAACCGGGACTGCGCCATAATTCGGCGTTGGTCTGCACGTCAGGAGGTGTCCAGTGAGCGCGCACCATTCGCTCGTCGGCCTTCTCCGCTTCGTTCCCCTCGTGGTTTTGATCTGCCTCATGCCCGATCGTGCCGCTGCGCAGAATGTCGGTGGCAGCATTCAAGGCACAATCACTGATTCGAGTCGTGCGCCGGTCGCTGGCGTGACCGTTCTCATCCGGAACGTCCGCACGGGCGCAATCCGCGAGATGGTTACCGACAGCGTCGGCACCTACCGCACGCCGGTGCTCCCGCCGGGGGAGTACGAAGTCAGAGCGTCATTGCGAGGGTTCCAGACGGTCGACCGCCGCTGCATCGTGCTCTCGATCGGGCAGGACGCGATCGTCGACCTGACCCTCGCGCTTGGCAGGCTCGAGCAGGAAGTTGTCGTCGTCGCCAGCGCGCCGCAGGTGAACCTCGCATCGGGTGACGTCAGCGGGCTGGTCAGCGAGCAGGAGATCCGGATGCTCCCGCTCAACGGCCGATCGTTCCAGCAGCTCGCTCTGCTGCAACCCGGCGTGCAGGCTGCGCTCGCGGCCGGCAGCGACGTGGTCGGCGGCCGGACGCCGAAGATATCGATCAACGGTGCGCGTCCGGAGCAGAACAATTTTCTGCTCGATGGCACTGATATCAACAACGTGTACAACAAGACGCCAGGATCCGCCGCGGGTGTGCTGCTCGGCGTCGACGCCGTTCTCGAGTTTCAGGTCCTCACGAACGCGTACTCGGCGGAGTTCGGTCGATCGGCCGGCGGGGTGATCAATGCGGTGACCCGGTCGGGCACGAATGACCTTCACGGATCAGTCTTCGAATTCCACCGGAACTCCGCGCTTGACGCGCGAAATTTCTTCGATCCTGTCGGCGCGAAGCCGGATTTCACGCGACATCAATTCGGTGCGGTCGCCGGTGGGCCAGTGCGGCGCGATCGCACGTTCTTCTTCGGTGTGTACGAGGCGTTGATCGAGCGTCTGGGCATCACCGGCGTGACCGCCGTGCCGGACGACAACGCGCGGCTCGGGATCCTGCCGACCGGCACGGTGACCCTTCATCAGGCGATTCCGACTTATCTGAACGTGCTCTTTCCTCGAGCAAACGGCACATCGCTTGGCGGTGGCGCTGCCGAGTACCTGTTCTCAGGGACACAACCAACTGACGAGCACTTCTATCAGGGACGTCTCGATCATCGTCTCTCCCCGACTGACAGCCTGTTCGTGCGCTACACCTACGATCGCGCCGCAGTGGATCGAATTCCGCCCGACAAGCCACCGATCTCCATCATCGTGGAACGCACGCGGAACACGTATGTCACTGCCGAGCACCAGCACACGTTCTCGCCGACGACGCTGAACGTGCTGCGAGCTGGTCTCAACCGCTCGGTGTCGCTGGCGGATAATCGGCGCACCATCGACATCCCGCCGGCCCTCTCCTGGATTCCAGGCGAGCAGTTCGGCTATCTGACAATCCGCGGGATGGTGACCGAAATGGCCGGGGACTTCCGCCTGCCGCGCGACGATCGGCTGAACAACTGGCAGCTTGCGAACACGCTCGTCCTGACCCGCGGCCGCCAGGCGCTGAAGCTGGGAGTTCAGGCGCAGTACCTGCAATTCGATCAGCACACGACGAGCCAGGTCGGCGGCATCGTCAATTTCGCGAACCTGCAGAACTTTCTCCAGGGGCGCGCGATCAGCGTTGATTTTGCGGTGCCTGGCAAGATCGATCCCGATCGCCGCTATCGACAATCACTCTTCGGCATGTTCGCGCAGGATGACATTCGTCTGTCGTCGAGGCTGTCCGCCAATCTTGGCGTTCGCTACGAGCTCGTGACGGTGCCAACCGAAGCGGACGGTAAGATTTCGAATCTTCGCCACGTAACCGACGCCGCGCTCACCGTGGGCGGCCGCTGGCACAGCAATCCCTCCTTGCGAAATGTCGCGCCACGGCTCGGGATCGCGTGGGACCCGTTCGGCAACGGCAAAACGTCGGTCCGTAGTGGCTTTGGCATTTTTCACGACGAGGTGCTGCCGAAGTACTATTTCTTCTCCGGCAGCCTCAACCCGCCGTTCACGACCCGCACGTCGATCCAGAACCCGCCCTTGCCGAACGTCGTGGCGAACTTCGATCCGGACGCGCCGATCCTCGCGCAGCTGCAGACCGTCAATTACGATCTGCAGACGCCGTACATCGTGCAGTACAACGCGAGCGTGCAGCGCGCTGTGGCTGACGACGTCGATGTGATGGTGGGATACGTCGGATCACGCGGTCGCAATCTGTTTCGGCTGGGGGACGCCAATCTCGCGCCCGAGGAGATCGTCAACGGCGCAAAGGTCTACCATCCGGAACGCGGCCGTCGCAACCCGAACTTCCAGGGTATCTGGCAGCGTGTCACCGACGCGACGTCCCGGTACAACTCCCTGCAGCTCGGGGTTCACAAGCGGCTGTCGCATGGATGGCGCGCGCAGCTCGCCTACACGCTGTCGAAGTCAATCGACGACGCGAGCGGGATCAATTCACAGGATTTCAGCAGCGTCGTCCAGTACGGGCTCGACTGGTACGATCCAGAGTACGACCGCGGGTTATCGGCGTTCGACGCGCGTCACAATCTGACGTTCAACGGCACCTGGGAGATGCCGTTCTTCCGCAACCGACCCGGGCTGGTACGCGCGGCGTTCGGCGGATGGTCGCTCAACAACATCACGACCGTACGATCGGGACATCCCTTCACCGTGCAGCTTGGCTTCAATCGATCCGGCAATCTGAACACGACCAGCTTCTCGATGCACGAGCGGCCCGACGTGGTGGCGGGCTGCGATCCCGTTCTCGGCGGGCCGAGCCGCTACTGGGATATCAACTGCTTCTCGCTGCCGCCGACGAACCAGCGGGGCAACGCGCCGCGCAATTCGGTCATCGGCCCCGGTCTGATCTCCGTCGATGTCGCGCTTGTCAAAGCGTTCGCGTTCGGCGGCTGGCGTCTCGAGTTCAGGGCCGAGTGCTTCAACCTGCCGAACCATGCGAACTTCGCGGTGCCGTCGGGTCGCACCGCATTCACCGGCGCAGCGGCCGACGGCTCGCCGATCATCGCGCCAACATGGGGCCGAATCACGTCGACCGCCACAACATCACGGCAGATTCAACTCGGAATAAAGGCGACATTCTAGTCCGGGGGGGCTTCGCCCCGCCGGACCCCCTACACGCTCGCTCGCGGGGGCCCCAGGCCCCGCTCCGCTCGCGTGGCTCACTCGCTTTCGCTCGTTCGCGTTTCTCTTCAGATTAGGATTCGGGACACGAGTTTCTTGGGGAGAGCAGATTATGCGGGCGAGCCGACGGCGGTTCATTGCGAGCGCACTCAGTGCCGGAACGGTGGGGCTGACCTCTGCATACGGAGCGGCCGCGAGGCGGCAAGCGAGAGACGGGCCCACACCGGAGCCTGTCGACGTTCACGATCTGGACCGCGCGGCCGCGGCGCCGGTGCTCAAGCGTGACGCGTTCCGTTCTCCCGTGATCATCGACTCGCTCCGGCTTCTCAAGAAGCGGAGCGAGTACTTCGTCCACGTGCGTTCGAAAGATGGCGCGGAGGGTGTATCCGTGATCAACCCTCCACGAGGCGAGTACCTGGACAAAATCGCGAAACAGCTTGTCCTGCCGTTTTTCGTGGGCAAGGATGCGCGAGAGCTCGAGAACCTGTTGTGGGAGCTTTACCGCTGGAACGACAACTACAAGCTTCAGGGGCTGGCGTTGTGGTCCCCGCAGGCGTGGGCGGAATTCGCGATACTCGACATGCTGGGGCGAATCGCGCAAAAACCCATGGGAGCGCTCCTGGGAGACGTCGTCCGCAAGGAGGTCGCGTGTTATGTCGCCAGCGGCCGGCGCGATACCACACCGGAAGCGGAGGTCGAGTATCTGCGAAAGCTGCTCGAGGAATCCGGCGCGCGGGCGGTGAAGTTCCGGGTCGGCGGCCGTATGAGCCGCAATGCTGACGCGAGCCCGGGACGCACCGAGACGCTGATCCCGCTTGCGCGCAAAACGCTGGGCGATGCCATCGATATTCACGCTGACGCGAACAGCTCGTACGATCCGCCGCAGGCCATCCGCGTCGGTCGGCTGCTCGAAGACATCAACGCCGTGTACTTCGAGGAACCGTGCCCGTTCGATCATCTCGAAGAGACGAAAGTTGTGACGGATGCGCTCACGATCCCGGTTGCAGGTGGCGAGCAGGAGTACAGCGACTGGCGCTTCCGATGGACAATCGCCAACCGCGGCGTCGATATCGTCCAGCCGGACCTCTTTTATTACGGCGGCATGATCCGGTCGATCCGCGTTGCGCGCATGGCCGCGGCCGCGAAGATGCCGACCACCGTACATATCTCAGGCGGGTTCGGGTTCGTCTACATGCTTCACTTCGCGTCATGCGTGCCTGACATTGGGCGCTATCAGGAATACAAGCTTGGCCTCGGTGAATACGGCACGTGGATCGATCCGCCGATCAGTGTAAAGGATGGCAAGATGACGGTGCCCGGCGGACCAGGCGTCGGGATCAAGGATCTGAAGGGCCTGTTCAGCGGCGCCGTGGAGGTGTAAGCCTACCGTCTGACAGCCGGCGCGCGCGCCCGCGCCTCCTGAAACGCTTTCAGTTCGCGCTCTGCATCGGCCGCGCGTCCGAGCCGGCGGTACGCCTGCGCCAGCACATATCGCGGTTCCGGATATGAAGGATCGAGCGCCACGGCGCGCTCCAGCCACTTCAGGCTGATGTCCAACCGCTCCATCTTCACGAGCGCCTTCCCGGTCAGAAACAGGTTGCGCGCATCGTCCGGATTCCGCTCGGCCGCCTCCGCAGCGAGATCGAATGCCTTCTGGTATTCCCCGAGCTTGAGCATCAGATCGGCCAGGTTCGCATAGACCACATCGTACTGCGAGTGACTCCTCTGCGCGAGCTCGATCGCTTTGAGGTAATAGCGAACCGCCTGCGGCACGTCGCCGAGCGCCTCTGACGCGAGCCCGAGGTTGTCGTAGGCCTTGTGCGAGCGCGGGTTCAGCGCGAGGGCACGCTGGAACTGCGCGGCGGCATCACCGTAGCGCCGCTGCTGGTAGTACATGCGACCGCGGTCGTACACGATCTCGTCGTCGGTGGGCGCGAGCGCGGCGGCGGCTGCCAGGGCGCGCTCCGCGTCGGCGTCGCGTCCTGCCAGATATAGTGCGCGCGCCTGTACCTTCAGCGCGTCGACGTTGTGTCCGTTCAGGGCCAGCAGGCGGTCGAGCGTGTCGAGCGCCGCCGGCACCTGCTGCGCGAGGAGCTGCGCCTGCGCGAGCGCAAGGAGCAGCGGTCCGGTTGCGCCGCAGCGCGCAGCCGCAGCCTCGAACGCGGACGTGGCATCCGCGTAGCCGCGGCGATCGTAGGCGTCACGGCCATGCTTCACGAGATCCTGGCACTCCTGACCCGATGTCAGGAGCGCCAGGAGCAGAAAGACAGTCACGGGACGATCAGAACGTAACGCGTGTCGAGAACTGGAACCGCCGCGGCCCGTGGCGCACGCCGAAGATGCGCCCGAAGTTCGGGTTGGCCAGGTCGGTGATCGGATTCCCGAGCCCGGAACGGTTGAATACGTTGATGACATCGACACGCGCATCGACGCCGCGAGTCCCGAACGACACGCGCTTCATGATCCCGACGTCTTCGCGGAAGAATCCCGGGCTCAGCGCATCCGTGAGCACGCGCGGCGCCGTGCCGATTCGTTGAGGCACGCCGCGTGGCGAAAGCGGCTGTGTCGCGAATGCCTCGCGGTTCAGATATACGGTGCCATTCGCGACGTCCGCCGACCCGCCGCGATAAACGACTTGATCGACCCCAGAGACGATATCCGGCCTGACCGGATAGCCGGCGCCATTGATCCGGCTGTCGAACACGCGCAGCGTGTCGCCCGATCGGTAATTGTGAATGGCGCTCATCGCCCAGCCGCCGGCGATCTTTCCCAGCAGGCCGCCGACGTGCAGCGGTTTGTCGGGGCCGATCGGCAGCTCGTAGATCCAGGTCAGCTTGAAGACGTGCGGTACGTGGAACTCCGCCGGCGCCCAGTCCAGCCCTGATCCGTCCTGCGCCAGGCCGTCGTCGGTCGTGCCGGTCTCCCTGTTGGCGGCATCACGGGCGTTGGACCAGGTGTACGCCGCGAGAACAGCCAGCCCGCCCGAGAACTGACGCTCGAGAGTTGTCTGTAACGAATCGTACCGCGACTTGCCGATGGCGTTCGTGTGCAGTGTCACCGACGTGTATTGTGGAAACGGCCTCAGCGCGTCGAGCACGGGCCCCGTGAATCCCGGGTATGGAACGGCAACGCCGATGTCAGGCCGCAGATCGACCCGCTCGAACACCAGGTCCCCGAGGCGCATGATCTCGCTGAACGGCGCCCGATTGATCTGCCTGTCGAACGGCAGGCGCGTGCCATAGTTCCCGATGTAACTCACGCTGGCCGTGAAGTTGGAGGGAAGCTGGTACTGCATCGTCGCGTGGTAGTTCTGGACCACCTCGCGTCTGGACATGTCGCCGGTAATCACGCTCGTGCCCTGGCGATTCGCCAGTGCGGGATTCCGGTTCGGCAGCGTGCCCTGGAAGTCCGGGAACCGCTCGCTCAGGTACATCACCGGATCCTGCGAAAACTGCGTCGGCTGCGTCGACTGATTCACGGCGATCGACCCGTTGTAGCCGAACGTCGACACACCGCCGCCGAATATCATGACAGGCGGCGTGTTGCTGATGCTGTAGCCGGCGCTAAGCGCGATCTTCTGCGACAGTGCATATGCGAACCCGACGCGCGGCTGCACCTGCTTGTAATAAGGATCAAAGAACGTTTTTCTTCCCTGCTCGTCGGCGAACACGAGCGCGCCAGGACGTCCGCCGGCGCCAGGGTTCGGCTTCGTCGGATCCATGGTCGTCATGAAGCCCTTCGTCTCGTACTGCGGCTGAATGAACTCCCAGCGCAGGCCGAGGTTCAGCGTCAGCTGCGGCGTCAGCTTCCAGTCATCCTGGACGAACAACGAGTAGTCGCGGGATTTGTACTGCGGATTGATGCGCACGACCTCGCGCGACCAGCTTTGCAGCGCGCCGGTCAGGAAACTGGCATAGGCGTGCCCCGTCTGGAGATCGAAGCCAGGCAGGCTCGTCTGCTGCTGATTGAAGTTGTACCGGCCGGTGTCGTCGAGCGTGTTGGAGCGCGTGAAATAGAACCGACCCTCGAATCCGGTCTTCACGTTGTGCCGGCCACGGATGATCGTCAGATCGTCCTGCAGGACGTGGCTGCCTTCGTACGAACCAGAGCGTGCGAGCGTGCCGAACTGGCCGATGCCGCCGAAGACGGGCTGTCCGGTGAAGAACAGCACCGGAAACAGCGACTCTGGCACGTTGTTCAAACCGATTTTCGACGGCCATCCGGCGTTGGCGTGGACGGCGAAATTCAGGTTGCCGAACTCGTTGTAGCCGTACGCCACGCGGTGCAGCAGGTTCTGTCGGACCACCCACTGTTCCGATGCGCGAGCCATCCAGCTTGGCGTTCGCTGCAGCTGAAAGTGGTTCGTCGGCTGGCCCGGGGGCGTGCCCCACCGCCCGTTGACGGAGTTGTTGCGGCGGCGCCACTCGCGTCCAAGATAGAACGCCAGCTTGTGGTTCGTGGTCAGAACTTGATCCACCTTGAACGCCAGCGTCTTCTGATTGAACAACGGGCAGCACGCGTCGAGCGTGCGCATGTTGTTGAGCAGCCTGTCGAGATCGGGCGCATCCCAGAGACCCTGATCGATCGTACTGATTGTTGGGGAACGGGTCGCGTACTGCCTGGCCGTTCACGACCCGCGTTGTACGAGGATCGTAAATCTGTCCGTACCGAACGGGCCGTCCGAGCGCGTCGGCGCCGACGATGGTTCCCGATCGCGGATCGCCGGTGTAGGCGGGATCGAACAGCCGCGAGAAATCGCCGTTCAAGTAGTCGCGCGTTGGCACCGAGCGGAAGTTCGATGAGGTGAAGTTCTGTTCGTCGGTTCCTTCGAACGTGGCAAAGAAGAAGCTGCGGTTGCGGCCGTTGTAAACGCCGGGCACGACGAGGGGACCGCCAGCGGCCACCGCACCGTTTTTCAGTTCGCGGTCTGGCTTGGGCCGGCCGAGCGCCTTGTTCGTGAAGGAATTCGCGTCGAGGCGGGCATTCTGGAAGTAGTACGCCCCGGACCCTCTCAAGTCGTTGGTCCCTGATTTGAGCGCGAAACTTGCCACAGCCGTCTGGCCGCCGCCGTACTCGGCGCTGATTGTGCCGGTCTGCAGCTTGAACTCCTGCACCATTTCGGTCGGCGGCGACATCTCGTTGTTGCTGCCTCCCTGCAGGTTGCGGCCGAGCGGCATTCCTTCGATGAGAATCTCATGCGAGTAGTTTCGCCCGCCGTTTATCGAGCCCTGGAACGTGTCGCCGACAGCGCCGGGCAGGCTGGAAAAGATGAAGGCCTGAATCTGCCGCTGGCCGTCACCGACCGGAACAGGCCAGGTTTCGAAGTCCTTGTTCGAGACATAGTGTCCGATCTCGGAAGTGCTCGTTTCGATCGCAGGCGCGTGAATGCTGACTTGCTCCGCGATCGCCTCCAGCTCGAGTTTGATGTTGATCGTGAGCGTCTGCCCGACGCGCAGCGTGACGGGTTCAGTCGTCGCCGGGCGAAACCCGGCGGCGGTGACCCGAATGGTGTACACGCCGGGCGCGAGATACGGGAGGACGTAGACCCCCGCATCCGTCGTTGCGGTCTTCGACGTAATCTGGGTTTCGACCGCCGTGGCCACGACCGTCGCGCCAACGACGATCGCGCTGGTACTATCCGTCACGGTGCCATTGAGCTGGGAGCGCGCGCCCTGCGCGCGGGACGTGGCGGGGAACGCGAAAGCTGCCAATAGGACGAACACGAGCAGGCGCTGCATAGAACCTCCTCCCGAATGTTCGACCGGGGGACACCAGTCTCATCGCAGAGAACAGGTGTGGACCGAGAAGCGAACTAATCGCTGAGTTCGCGTTGGCGGATGAAGGAAGCAGAGTCGCCTTTGGGTTGACCCTTACCTGATCCTTCCAAATGCCGCCAGCCGCCTCCGCTCGCGTGCATGTGCCGTGCCTCATACGATGTTGTGTCTGCCGAGGCGGACGGTCGTCCATCCGCCGTGTCCAGCGCCGGCAGATGCGTCAGGCTAAACGGCACCTGTTTCCAGCCCGACATCTACAGACATCCGATCGTCCTTTTCACATCATCTGTTGCGTCGACTGACGCCTTTCCTGCGGCGATGGTAATTACGCCCGCCTCCCGATCTGATCACGGGCCGGCTTCGTCCTGCAGGGCGACTGGAAGCCGTGATTGGAGGGATTCGCGCCGAGTCGCAAAGCGCCCTGCGCGGCGAGACTCCGATGGAAGCGCTGCGGCCAGACGTTGGCCGTCGGAGTAGAATCGCGCGCATCATGCTGCCCACGAGGAGCCGCTAGTCCGGCCCATGGTCAGATCGCGCACGGAACCATCATTCCCCGGTGCCGGCTATGATGCGTAGTGCCTTCGTCGAGTCCGTGGTGGTGTCGGTCACCTTCTCCCTGTGCTGGGCGATGGTCGGCCGCGGCGCGCCGGCCGTGGAGGGACAGGACTTTGTCGAGCGCGCACGTCGCATCCACGCCGAGACGATCGGCGTCGACAGTCACATCGATACACTTCAGCGGGTGCTGAACGGCAAGGAGAACATTTCCCGGCGGACCGGTAGGGGGCATGTCGATCTGCCCAGGCTTCGGGATGCGGGAATGCGCGCGCCCTTCTTCGCACTCTACGTCCCGACGTACTACAAGGGCTCGGAAGCCGTGCGGCGCACGCTCCAGCTCCGCGATGCGATGCAGTCACTTCTTGACGCGCATCCGGATCAGATCGAGCTCGCCCTGAGCGCGTCGGATGTCGAGCGCATCGCGAAAACCGGCAAGATTGCAGCTGTACTCACGATCGAGAGCGGCCACGCAATCGCCGACAACCTCGCAGTACTGCGGATGTATCACCTTCTGGGCGTCCGCTCCATGACCCTCACCCACTTCCGCAACACCAACTGGGCCGATTCATCCACGGACAAACCCGAGCACAACGGCTTGACCGATTTCGGACGCGAGGTGGTGCGGGAAATGAACCGCATCGGGATGATTGTCGACATCTCGCATGTCTCCGACAAGACCTTCTACGACACGCTCGCGGTCACCAGCAAACCGGTCATTGCGTCGCATTCCAGCTGCCGGGCGCTGACAGACGTGCCGCGCAACATGACGGACGACATGATCAAGGCTCTGGGCAAGAACGGCGGCGTCATCGGAATCAACTTCGGAGCGGGCTTCCTCAGCCAGAAGGAGGTCGAAGCGGCACGCCGGAACTTTGCGGCGCGCGCGGCAGTCGATCCCGGCTTGACCGGCCGCGCGCTGGACGAGTTCGCGACGAAGGACTATCTTGACACGTATTCGATGATGAAGCCGAACCTGGCGACAATCCGGGACGCGGTGGCTCACATCGATCACGTTGTGAAGCTCGTCGGAGTCGATCATGTGGGCATCGGCAGCGATTGGGACGGGATCAGCAGCGTACCGGCAGGGCTGGAAGACGTTTCTCAGATGCCTCTCCTTACCGCCGCGTTGCTCGAGCGAGGCTACAGCGAGCAAGACGCGAAGAAGATTCTGACCGGCAACTTCCTCCGCGTGATGCGCCAAGTGATCGGACGCTGAAAGAACCGATCGTGCCGCGAAGAAGTACGCGGCTACTGCGCCGTGCGAGTGAGCCTTACCTTGGCGCGCCGGTGAATCGCTTGTCTGAGGGAGAGCTCGCAGGAGCCAGACTCGGCTTGCCTCTAGTCGAAGCTCACCGCAGGCGAGCGAAGGCCGGCTGGCTGTGCGAGACGATTTCCGCACCTGGCGAGCGGCTGCACGACCAGCGGCAGTATTGAAGCTCGTGCACCGATAGCAATTCCACCCACCCTGATCACCGTACCGGAGGCAACATGAAAGCGAGAATCGGAGCATTTGCAGTTGTCGCGGGCGCGGCGTTAGTCCTCTGGGCGAACCAACCCTCGACGGCCTCGACCCAATCGGCGCCGCAGGCGGCCCGGCCCGCGCCAGGGACGGATCCAGTCGCGCGGAATCTCGCGACGTTTGACGATTTGGACTTCAACGTGTTCAGCAATCAGAAGTGGGACGAGCTCAAAAAGAG
>QHWT01000108.1 GCA_003222675.1 Acidobacteriota bacterium
CGGGCTGCGGCGCATCGCCGCACTCTCAGGCCTGTCGTATTCCACCGTCCGCGCCGTTCTCGATAGTTCCCGCCAGATGATTCATCCGCGGACCGCTGCGGCAATCCTGAAGACGCGGGCGAGCCTCGCGGACGGGCAGACGGTCAGCCAGGCGGAGAGCTACCAGACGCGCGAACAGGTGCGACGGTTGATCGAAGAGGAGTATCCGCTACCGTGGCTGCGCGATCGCGTCGGCGCGTACGCGGTGCGAGCGGCGGAGCGCCGGAAGGGCCGCGGCGAGACGGGAGCGCTGGTCACTGTCCGAACCTGGCGGCGGGTCAGGGCTCTTTATCAGGCTGCGATATCTCCAGAATCAGAGCACCACCAGGACGAGGAGGTTCGTTCTGCGCCGTAATTGGGCGCAGGGATGACGTGAATTGGTCGAGCGCGGTCTTCAACAACGGTTCGCGCGAGGCGTTGCTCGCGAACCACTTCATGGCTTCTACGACGGTGTTATATGACCACGCTGCCACCGGTGGGACGAGGACGTACTCGGTCCAACCGATCGACGGATTCGTCGGCAACGGAATCACGCCGCGACTCACGAAACGCTTCACGATATCCGGGTATTCGGGCTGCTCGCCTGCCTCCGCGTACTGCAGCACTTCCGGCTTCGCGTGCACAAGCCGATTACGAACGTTGAACAGCAGCTGAATGTCCTGGTAGCGCTGACTCCCCTTATCGGGCAGGGTTCCGGTCAACACGAGATGGGCAAGATCAATTTTCAGCAGAGAAGACGCTCTCCCGCGCTCTGCCTCCGAGAGGACCCGGGCAAGATTCGACGCCACCGGCGATCCCTGAAGTGTCGTGACCCAATCGCCATGGTGCTCCAAATCATTGAGGAAGCCCTCGAGGGCGACGGCCGCCAAAATAATGACGATCTGACTCTCGGACTCGTGCCCCACGGTGATGCGCTCGTAACACTTACGAGCCAGGAAGAGCAGATGTCCCGAGTGATAGACCTTGCCGGCGGGTTGTGGCATCGGCACCTCCGTAGGTCGGATCGTAGACGGTAGTCTCTTCGGCGAGTCAACGTTGGTTGCGCTCCTTCGCCCACCACCGCTCTGGCTCTGGCGAAAGCGCAGCGGTGTAGAACGATCTCCGCTGTCCGCCGGCTGCCAAGTTCTCTCAGTCCTTGAAACGCGGTTCTAGGTACGCCAGAGCGAGCATGTGAACCAGTCGCGCGCTGTGTCCGCCGGCGGCGAGCGTCAATCGGAACATCAACCGGTAATGATCCTGTGATTCCTTGCCGAGTCGATGGCGTCCCATTGCGAGGGCGACCAGTTCGCCTGCGAATTCCATCTTCACGCCCGCTCGGCGGCGGACGAAGTCCCTTCGATATTCGAGAGCTGCCGGATACGAGGTGAGGCTCTCGATTGCGTGAATCGCCGCTTTTAGACCGAAGTGCCCACCGAAATCGTTCCGGATTTGTTCGATGTACGGCTCGCGACGTTTGAAGAACCTCACAGACTTGTTCCACATTCGCAGGTCATCCGATCCGAGCCCGCGCTTGAACTCGCCGAATTCTGGGACTGGCGTCAAGCAGTCGCACTTCCTCAGCGAATTCCGCAAGCGTGCCCACCGCGCGCCGGATGAAGTACATCTGTCGATGTTCTTTCGTGAGCAGTTCTAGCTCGCGAACACGTTCGGCCGAAGTCGCGTACATTTCGAGCTGTAGGTCGTGGTAGAGGACGACCATTCTCGCGATATGCGCATTGAGTAGCTTTGGGCCGCGTCCCAGCACTCGATCGAGCTCGCGGACATAGATCTTGAACTTCCACATTGTCAGCACTCGTCGGGTGTACGCATCATGATGCTGACGCCACGCAGCGCTTCGCGATCTCGCCGTGTTCAGGCTCGGCGGGTAAACGACTCAGGCGGCTCAGAATCACATCATTCTGATTCCCGGTCCTGCGAGTCACGAACGCGCGCAGAACCGGGGCGAAAGTCACGCGACCGACGACAGGGATTTTGATCCGCCCTGCCGGCGCTCGCGCCGCCAGCGCTTCACCGTCGGCGCCGACACACCGAGCCGCGCAGCGGCAGCCGCGTGCGACAGTCCATCGCAGCCGTCCAGCGCTTCCACGGCGCGATTGCGGCGCCGCCCGAGACGTTTCCCTTGCGCCCGCGCCCGCGTCAGGCCTGCGCGGATGCGCTCCTGAATCCGTGCCCGCTCAAACTCCGCGATCGAGCCGAGCACGCCGGCAACCAGGCGACCGGCTGCCGTGCTGGTGTCGATCCCCTCGCCGAGCGTGACGAACGCGACCCCGCGCGCCTGCCACTCGTCGAGCAGTAGCACGAGGTGTCGCAGGTTGCGTCCAAGGCGATCCAGCCGCCAGCAGACGACGGTGGAGACCTTGTGCCGGCGCACGTCGGCGGTGAGCTGGTCAAGCGCCGGCCGGCGGTCCTTCGCACCGCTGATCGCATGATCGACGTATTCGACGGACTGCCACCCGCGCGCCTCGGCGTAGCGCCGGAGCTCAAGCAGCTGGTTCTCGCAGGTCTGATCCTGCGTCGAGACGCGGGCGTAGAGTGCGACACGGTCAGTCGGCTTCATGGTTGGCCTCCGCCGGCGTCCAGTTCGCGATGGACGCTGGTGCATGACGTAGTGGGCCGATCGCGTCGGCCGCTTCGCTCGCGACCGATTCGGATCGCGGCGGCGACATCGTCCGACTCGTACTCTGGCAGGAGGGTGTCGGCTTCGGTAGCCGCTGCGGATGCGGCGCCGATTAGGACGAGCAGGTGGTACGCCCGATTGACGCGTTCCTCCACCGTCGGTCGATGCGAGCGGTTCATCGCTCACCGCCTCTCGCCGCCGTCAGCCGGCCGATCACCATCTCGATGATGTCGGTGGCGGTGCCGAGATCCCACCCGCCCGGCGCGGTCTCACCGTTTATGCCGTCGGTACAGGATCTGGTTGACGACTGTGAGACGGCCAATGCTCTCATCGGCGACATCGCGCAGATCAGTTGTACAGGGACTTTCGGTGGTCGTAGGCTGGACCGCCGCCAGCGTTCTTGGCATGGGGACCTCCTCTGCGGAGGTCGGCGGCTGCTAGACTGATGAGCAGATCGCCGACCCGCTTGTACCGGGTTGATGGTTTAGGCCTTCCGTCGCGTTGGCGCGCGGCGGTTGGCCGTTTTCTCTGTTATGCCCTTCTTGGCGAGCCAATCGTCGATCGCGCGACGAATCTGCTCACTCTCCGGAACGCCGTCCCGTTCTTTGATTTCCTTCAAACCGTCTGCGTGACGATCTTCCATCCAGAACGAGTAGCGTCGCCTTGGGCTCACGGGCGCCAATGTATATACGTTCGCTCCTCGTGTCAAGGTCTAGTTCCTTGATCGGGAACGCCCCACCCGTAGAACCCAGGACGTGGTAGGATTCCGCTCCTTCGAACAAAACACGGCGGGCGCTGATTTCCGGGGGCGGTGTCACCATGAACACGTCGCCTGATTGCCCCTACTGCCGCTCATACGACACACGTCCGCTGAATCCGGAGGCCGCCGGTATCTTAGGATACCGCTGCCACGACTGCTCAAAGGTCTTCTACATTGCCGCTCCGGACGTCGCGAAGCGTGTTCGGGACCCGGAGCTACCGCCGGAGCCGTGCCCCACAGAAGACGATCCTTTCGAGCGTGATCCCATAGGACGCGCATAGCCGTTCATCGCCGGCCCAAGTGTAGCCGGACCGTCAGGCGGTGCGCACGCGTGCGGTCCAGCACTCCATGGGGACCGATTCGATGAGTTTGGCTCGGAGACCTTGCCTTCATATGATCACACTGTGCCCGGCCGTCGCCGAATCTTGATCGTGGAAGACGACGCCGACCTGCGGCGCATGTTCCGCCACGCGCTGACATTCGCCGGGTTCGACGTGCAGGAGGTCGGCGACGGGCTCGCCGCGTTGCGCGCGATCGAGGCCGATAGACCGCACGGGATAGTTCTCGATCTCGGTCTGCCGCTGGTCAGCGGTCACACGGTGTTGCAAGACGTGGCCGCGCAGGCGCACACTCGCCAAATCCCGGTGGTCGTAGTGACTGGCCAGCCGGGCGACCACGACGGGCTTGAGGTCGCGTGCGTGTTGCGGAAGCCGGTGTCACCGGACGAACTGGTGATCGTCGTGCGAAGATGCCTTGCCTCTGGTGCGCCCGGAATGAGGTCATGACGGATACGGCCTCACCACTCCCGGTCTGCGTAGTCTGCGGCGGCCGGACGCTCACGAAGGCCTGGCTCCCACTGGAGCACGGGTCCGCGTTTGACTGCATTACCTGCGGTCCGTACGCGATGGAGAGCGAACTCAGTGCGTATCTGCAGACGGAGCGTCTGAAAGGCAATGCTGCGGTTCTGAAGCTTCTGCCTGGGTTGCAGCGGGCGATTACGGCCAAGCGGCTCGAGGGCGAGAAAGTGCCGTACTTCGCTCGGCGGGGCTGGGATGCCGAAGCACGGGAATATTTGTGACCGTGTGTGTGGATGGCGGTTCACCTCAACGATCGGGGGACTCGGCGTGATTTGGTTAGAACGTGGAGTCGCATGCACACGAACGGACTCGCTGCGACGGTCAATCAGTACCGGTTGGCGAGTGGCGGCTTCGTCTACGGCGCAGGCGCCTATAGCGTGGGCGCCTGCGGGCCGCTGCGCAGAACATGACCCGCTTAGATGCGGCGCATGCCTACGCCGTAGCGGAGGCGTGTAAGGACGGGCACGACTGCGCCGAGGGGTGCGGGCGGTGGGTCAGTATTCCTGAGCATCCAGATCCGACGGAGGGATGGCAATGACGCACGCGATGTCTGACGATCTGGTAGCGGACCATGCGCATTGACGATTTCCCCGCCGACGCGTGGATCTGCGAGCAGCACCCTGATCAACCGTGGCCGCATCCGAACTCCGACGAACCAGACGGCCAGTGTGCCGGGCCAGGGATGCTGCGGTGCGCACAAGGCTCGCGGGACACGAGGAATTGGAGTAGCGAGTTCGGCCAAGGCGGCACTGGCGATCGTCACCTTGGCCGATAGTTATCGAACGACAGTGACTAGCTGGTACAAGCGGCTACGCACGTCTGCGCGGCCGCGCGGCAGGCGGCGGCTGCCGTCGGTGTCCGCGCCTTCTGCATACAGGTGGTAAACGCCACGCGGCAAGCCTGACAGCTTGTCGTAGGATTCTGAGCAGCAACGGGAGTGGGTCGCGCCACAATCAAGCCGCCCGCCAGCATCACCGTCGCAAACGCTGCCGTTAATCGCTTCATCAAGCCCTCCATTGTTCGCAGACGCGCGGTATAGGTCGCAGGCCGATTGACATTTCAAGGTGAGCCGTGGCTCGCGTAGACGGGCCACAGGCACATCGCGAGACCGTCGGGCCTGTATGATCGAACCATGGCGGAGCCTCGCCGAATTCTCATCGTGGAAGACGATACGGACCTGCGTCAGATGTTTGGGATTTGGCTAAAACTCGCCGGGTTCGAGGTGCAGGAGGCGGGAGATGGGCTTGAAGCGTTACGCCTGCTCGACACGAACCCGCCGCATGCGGTCGTGCTCGATCTCGGCTTGCCGCTCGTTAGCGGCCAGGTCGTGCGTCAGGAAATCGCCGCGCAGGCGGCGACGCGGGACATTCCCGTCATTGTGGTGACCGCGCAGCCTGGCAGCCATGAGTATCTCAAGGTGGCCTGCGTGTTGATGAAGCCGGTGCTGCCCGATCACCTCGTAGACGTGGTGCGTCGATGTCTCGGGTCTGGAGCGCAAGGACTGCGATCGTAACGCGCAGCTGCCGAACGTCACACGTGCGAGATCCAAGGGATCTGGAACGATAATTAGGATAACGTCGTGACACCGGACGAGTTTGAATTTGATCCGTGATTGCGTCGAGGATAGTGAAGCCCGAGACTCTTGGAGGTTGCGATGATTGCTCGACGCTTTCTATCCACATCACTCGTCGCCGGTGTGCTCGCATTGGCAACGCCGCTCGTCGCGCAGAGGCCGACGAGTGCGCCGAATAACGCGACGGCGCAGTGCAAAGACAGCACGTATTCAACCGCGAAGACCGAACAGGGCGCATGCTCGAAACATGGCGGGGTGAAGACCTGGTGGGGACCGGGAGCGCCCGCATCTGCGCCTGGCACCTCGAAGTCCAAATCACCCGCCGCCGCGGCTCCTCAGAGTGCGGGCGGTTCAGCGCCCAACGGCGCGACCGGCCAGTGCACTGACGGCACGTATACGCGAGCGAAAACGGAACAGGGAGCATGTTCGCGTCATGGAGGGGTGAAGACGTGGTACGGCGCAAGTCAGTCAACCGTCACGCCGCCGTCTTCGCCACCTGCGCCGAGACCTAAAAGCACCCCGCCTGCTACGCCCGCGCCTCAAGCCCAACCGAAAGCTGCGCCGAAAGCGTCAGCCGCTGGCGCGCCTGAGGGCGCCACCGCGAAATGCAAGGACGGCACGTACTCCCACGCGAAGGGACACATAGGCGCATGCTCTCATCACGGCGGCGTTGCCGAGTGGTACAAGTAGTAAGGGACTCCGGCGTTGGATCTGGTTCGGACCTGGGTTCGCGTGCACACCAATGGACTTGCGGCGACCGTCAACCAGTACCGGTTGGCGAGTGGCGGCCTCGTCTACGGCGCGAGCGCATGTCGCGTGGGTACCGCCGGACCGCTGCGCATGAACATAGCCCGCTTGGATTCCGCACACACGTACGCAGAAGCGGGGGCGCGCAAGGACGGCCACAACTGCGGCGACGGCTGCGGTCTTTGGTGAATCCGAACGCTATCAGTGTCGCAATCAGGAGTGCGCGAATAGTTCGGACCATTGACTCCTCCCGAACAGCGCATCGTGGCGGTCGGCAAGAGACCTGTCAAGGTATGCGGTTACGGCGGACGAGCAACGCGGTCGGAACCGTCATGGGCGTGTGGATCCAAGCTCTCTGGGCCGCAGCCATAGCCGTTCCAGAGCTCTTTGCAGTCGCCGCATGGTGGCGTGTTGCCGTACGCCTCTCCGACAGAATTCCTCAAGCATTGAAAGGCGTCCGATCGCATCATGGCTAAACCCGCTCCGCCAAAGTCAAATTGGGACGGCTGCTCCTGATCCTCGCGGCCGTCATCGCGATCCCCGTGCTCGTCATCCAGTGCAGCTCCGGCTTTGGTTGGGCGCAGCATGCCCGGCCCGGCGCACAGACCGTCTCGTTCGTTCGGGTTGGCATGCGGCCACGGCTGATCCGGGTGTTGCTCGCAGACCCACACGTCCGCAGGGAAGTCGTCAATCCTGACGGCGCGTGCCAGGTCGTCAGACATCGCGTGCGTCATCCTACAAGTGATTCCGTCGGGCAGTACTGCGTCAATGGACTAACCGCCGGTCGGTTCACGTTGCGGGCGACGAAGTCCGGCTACGACATCGCGGAGCGGGATGTGACGGTCAGCGGGAACGTGACGGCAGACATCCCGATGCACAGGCAGTCTTCTCCGAGTCCGGCGCCCACGCCGACTCCGAGTCCGACCCCACCTACACCACACCCTGGACCCAACGGACCGGCATGCGATGCGTCGTCCATTCCGGGGAATGCGACGTGCATTGGGAACGGAACACCACCCGTTACCGCCGTTTGTGAGGACGGCGCGTTCAGCTGCTCGCAGAACCGTAGCGGCACCTGTTCTAGCCACCAAGGTGTGAAGTGCTGGGTCTGTCCGGGACTGCTGTGTAACGGGTTAACAATCTTCCAGTCGAAACAGAACTTTACGCCCGCATTCGGAGGATTTTCCTCGGTTAACGGAGGCGGCCGATAGCGCGGCTACGTTGGCTGCTCGCGTTCGCGCTGCTAGTTGCGAATAGCTGCGGTCGGACTACCGGGACGCCCACCACTCCCACTGCGCCGCCAGCTTCTCCAGGGCTCGCTTGCGGCACCGAGCGATGGTTCGTGAAGACCCTTG
>QHWT01000089.1 GCA_003222675.1 Acidobacteriota bacterium
AGATATTCGCGATTCCGTGCAGCGCTCTCCGCGGGCGTGCCCGTCGACGGCAACACGTCCTGCTCGACGACGAGCCACCCGTCGTACCCCGACGACTTGAGCAAGCCGAGCACGGCGCGGAAATCCACCGATCCGCGCCCCAGCTCGCAGAACACCCCGTGGCGAACCGACTCCTGGTAATCCCACGCGTCGCGCGCCGCCCGGAACTTCACGTCGGGATCGCAGTCCTTCAGGTGCATGTGCCACACGCGATCGCGCCAGCGTTCGAGCATCGTGACGGGGTTGCCGCCGCCAAACGCGCAGTGCCCCGTGTCGAGGCAGAGGCCGACCAGCGACGGATCGGTCCGCGACATCAACTCGTCGATCTCGCGCGGCGTTTCGACGAAGGTCGCGCAGTGATGATGGAACACCGTGCGGAGTCCCGTCGCATCGCGCACGTCGCGCGCGATGCGGTCGGCGCCGCGCGCGAGCGTCGTCCAGCCGCGCTCGTCGAGACCCTGGTCCGGCGTGATCCGCCCGGCGAGCCTGGTACGTTCCGGGTTTCTCGCGGTGTCATCGGACAGTACGACGAACGGCGAATCCCCCGCCGCGGCGAGCAGGCGCGCGACACGGACGGCCGCTCGACTGCCCGCCGCGTGGTCCGTCTCGACACTCAAGCGCACGGGCACGAACGCACCGATCAGCGCGAGACTGCGGCGCGCGACTTCTGCGCGCAGCGCGTCCGGCTCGGTCGGCATGAAGCCCCAGTCACCGAGCTCGGTGCCAAGGTACCCGGTCGCCGACATTTCATCGAGCACCTGCGCGTAAGTGGGCGCGGGCCCGGCCCAGTCGAATTCCAGGGCGCCCCAGGAGCAGGGCGCATTCGCGATACGGACGGTCGATAGCATGTCTGTGATGAACGGCTCAGGGCGCCGGGTCTAAAGACCCGGCCTACGGTTGCAGTGCAGTTGTAGGGCCGACCTTCAGGTCCGCCGCTATGAGCCGCCCTGAGTTCTGAGTCATGAGCCTTACAGATAATCACGCACGCGGCGCCGCGCGTCTTCGTACGTTTCGCGGGCGGTTTGAACATTGGACAGCGGGGACACTTCGGCGACCGGAACGTCCCACCACGAGTCGTATCCGGCGACGCGCTGCTCGCGGTCGACGGGGATCACGATGACGCTCACGCCCGCACGCTGCTTCGCGGACGCGAGCGCCCGTGTGATCTCGTCACGGCTCGTCGCACGTTCCGCGTGCGCTCCCATGGATGCGGCATTGGCGGCGAAATCGATCTCGACGGTCGATCCATCGAGCTCGCCCGATGCGCTGCGGCGCCGGTAGCGGGTGCCGAAGCCGTCGCAGCCGACCGACTGCGAGAGGCCGCCGATGCTGGAGAACCCATGATTGTCGAGCAGCAGGATCGTCAGCGTCAGCCCTTCCTGCACGGCTGTCGCGATCTCCTGCGCCATCATCAGGTACGATCCGTCGCCGACCATCACGTACACGTGGCGTTCGGGCTGCGCCATTTTCACGCCGAGCCCGCCCGCGATCTCGTATCCCATGCACGAGTAGCCGTATTCGAGGTGATACCCGCCCGGCGTGCGCGTCCGCCATAACTTGTGCAGGTCTCCGGGCAGACTCCCTGCCGCGCAGAGGACCACCGCGTTCGCATCGGCCGCCTCGTTGAGGAGCCCGATCACTTCACCCTGGCTGATCACAGGACTGTGGTTCAGGTGATAGATGCGATCGACTTCCTGCTCCCACTGTCGCTTCTCGGAACACATCTCGGATGCATACGAAGCGCTGACGCGCCAGCCCGCGAGCGCCGCCTGCAGTTCCTCGAGCGAGACGCGCGCGTCGCCCACGAGCGGCAGGGCCGAGTGCTTCAACGCGTCGAGCTCCGTGACATTGATGGCGATGAACCGGACGCGCTCGGCCGCAAATGCGCTCTTGGACGCGGTCGTGAAATCACTGAGCCGCGTGCCGACGACAATCACGACGTCGGCGTCGCGGGCGAGGCGATTCGCCGCAGACGTGCCCGTCACGCCAACCGCGCCCACCGCCTGCGGGTGATCGAAGGGCAACGCGCCCTTGCCGGCCTGTGTCTCGCCCACCGGAACGCCCGTGGCTTCCGCGAAGGCACGCAACGCGCCGGTTGCTTCGCTGTAGAGCACGCCGCCGCCCGCGACGATGAACGGCCGCGAGGACTGGCGGATCGCCGCGGCAGCCGCGCCGACCGCGGCGCCGTCGGGACGATTGCGCCCGATCGTCCACGTGCGCGGCTCGAACAGGTTGGGGGCGAAGTCGAACGCCTCCGCCTGCACGTCCTGCGGAAACGCGAGCGTGACAGCGCCGGTGTCGGCCGGCGACGTCAGCACGCGCATCGCTTCGAGAAGCGCCGAGGGCAGCTGTTCGGGACGGTTGATTCGATCCCAGTAGCGCGAGATCGGCTTGAAGCAGTCGTTGACCGACGCGTCGCGCGACGCGGCGTACTCGAGCTGCTGCAGCACCGGGTCGGGACGCCGGGTTGCAAAGATGTCACCCGGCAGCAGCAGGACCGGCAGCCGATTGATCGTCGCGCCGGCGGCGGCCGTAATCATGTTCGTCGCGCCCGGTCCGATTGAGGTCGTACATGCCAGGGCCCGCATGCGGTTGCTCGCCTTCGCGAACGCGGCCGCGGTGTGCACCATCGCCTGTTCGTTACGCGGTACGAAAAACGGCAGGGGGGCGGGCCGATGCAGCAAGGCTTCGCCAATGCCGGCCACGTTGCCGTGCCCGAAAATCCCGAACACACCGGCGAAGAACGGATGCTCCCGTCCATCACGGCGGACGTGCTGCGCGGCGAGGAACCGGAAGAGAGCCTGAGCGACGGTGAACCGGGGAGTTGCAGCCATACAAAAATCAGACGCGCGAACGCGGAGTCTAGCAGATCGCCCGAGCAGCGGGCAAAGGCCCGGCCGCCCTCGGCGGCCGGCCTAGTAACGAAGCTTCCGCGCGCACAGGACAATTCCGATCAATTTTCGATTTTCGGGCGAAGCTTCGTTACACTGACCGCCTGCTTCGCATGACGGATATGTCCCAGCCCGCACCGCTGCTGCAAATGCGAGGCATCTGCAAACAGTTTCCCGGCGTCCGCGCCCTGGACGAGGTGGCGTTCGAGCTGCAGCGTGGAGAGGTCCACGTGCTGCTCGGCGAGAACGGCGCGGGCAAGTCGACGCTGATGCGCGTGCTCAGCGGCGCGTGCGCGCGCGATGCGGGCGAGATCCTGATCGATGGCCGTCCCGTCGCGCTGCACTCGCCGCGCGACGCGCAGGCGCTCGGCATCAGCACGATCTATCAGGAGTTCAATCTCGTTCCGCACCTCTCCGCCGCCGCGAATATCTTTCTCGGCCGCGAGCCGCTCGTCGGCGCCGGCATCATCAATCGGGGAAAGCTGCTCGCCGACGCCACGTCGCTGCTCCGCGGCCTCGGCACGACGATCGATCCCGGCGTCCGCGTGAAGCACCTCAGCGTCGCGGAGCAGCAGATGGTCGAGGTGGCGAAGGCGCTGTCGCTCGATGCACGCATCCTGATCATGGACGAGCCGACCTCCGCGCTGACCGAATCGGAGATCGACGAGCTGTTCAGCGCGATCGGAAGGCTGACGAAGCGCGGCGTCGCGGTGATCTACATCTCGCATCGCATGGAGGAGCTCGCGCGTGTCGGCCACCGCGCGACCGTGATGCGCGACGGCCGGTATATCGCGACGCGCCCGCTGCCCTGCCCCATCCCGACCCTCGTGCGACTGATGGCGAACCGCGACATCACGCAGCACTTTCCCACGCCGACTCGGAGACGCGGCGCGCCGCTGCTCCACGTCGAGGGCATCTCGCACCCGCCGCGGCTGCATGATGTGAGCTTCACGCTTCACCGCGGCGAGATCCTCGGAGTGGCAGGGCTCCTCGGCGCGGGCCGCACGGAGCTCGCGCGCGCGATCGCCGGGGCCGACGTGCCCACCGCGGGACGCGTCGTGCTCGAAGGCCGTCCGCTGCGGGTGCGGGCTCCTTCCGATGCGATCCGCGCCGGCATCGGGCTCGTTCCCGAAGATCGCAAGCGCCACGGCTTCGTGCCGGGACAGAGCGTCGCGGCGAACCTCGCGCTGCCGCAGTTGCGCCGGCTCGCCCGCGCCGGAGTCGTCGATCGGCGCCGCGAGCGCGCGCTCGCGACGCGGTGGATCGAGGAGCTCAGGATCAAGACGCCCGATGCCTCAGCGCGCGTGCTGACGCTCAGCGGCGGCAACCAGCAGAAGGTCGTTCTCGGCAAATGGCTTGCGGCGGGGTCGGACGTTCTGATCGTCGACGAGCCGACGCGCGGCATCGACGTCGCGGCCAAGATGGAAATCTACCAGCTCCTCGATCGCCTTGCCGCTGACGGCGCGGGCATCCTCATGATCTCGTCCGAGCTGCCCGAGATCCTCGGCATGAGCGATCGCGTGCTCGTCATGCACCAGGGACGCGTGCAGGCGGTGCTCGATGCACACGAAGCGACGCAAGAGCGCGTGCTCCAGGCGGCACTGGGGCTGGCCTCCTGATGCGGCATCGACTCTCCGCCTCAGGGCGCAGGCTCGGCACGCTTGCCGGCCTGTTCGGCCTCGGCGTGCTGCTGTGGGCGTTGACGCCGCATTTCCTCACCGTCTCGAACCTGCTCAACGTGCTCGAGCAGACCTCCATCAACGCGGTCATTGCGGCCGGCATGACGTTCGTCATCATCTCGGCCGGGATCGATCTGTCAGTTGGCTCGCTGGTCGCGGTGGCCGGCGTCGTGCTCGCGAGCACGCTGCATGCCGGCATGCCGATCACGATCGCGCTCGCGGCATCGCTGGCGGTAGGCTTCGCCTTCGGCCTGCTCAATGGCCTCGCCATCACCTGGGGACGGCTGCCGCCGTTCATCGCAACGCTTGGCATGATGAGCATCGCGCGCGGCTGCGCGCTGCTCTTCACGGAAGGACGGCCCGTCTCCGGATTCGATCCCGCGTTTCGGAGCATCGCAACCGCACGGCTCCTGGGCATCCCGGCACCCGTGTTCGTTACGATTGCCGTTTACCTGATGGCGCATTTCGTGCTGGCGGAAACGCGGTTCGGCCGATACGTCTATTCGATGGGGGGCAACGAGGAGGCGACGCGGTTGTCGGGCGTCAACGTGCGGCTGCACAAGACGCTCGTCTACGGCGTGTCGGGGCTCGCCAGCGCGGTCGCGGCGGTGCTGCTGACGGCGCGGCTCAACTCCGCGCAGCCGATCGCGGGCATTATGTACGAACTGGACGCGATTGCCGCGACGGTGATCGGCGGCACCAGCCTGATGGGCGGCGAAGGCGGGCTCGGCGGTACTATCATCGGCGCGCTGATCATGGGCGTGCTGCGGAACGGACTGAACCTGCTCGGCGTCTCCTCCTTCGTCCAGCAGATCGTCATCGGCCTGGTCATCGTGTTCGCGGTATTGATTGACACAGTATTGAAAGCTCGAAAAGGCTGATACCGCAGGGAGCGATACATGCGCGCACTTCATCGTTCGATCCTTTACCCCGCTGTCGCCACGCTGGTTGCGCTGGCCGGCGGGTGCAACCGCGCCGCCGGAACCGGTACCACCGGCCGGCCGCGGGTCGCGCTCGTCATGAAGACGTTGAACAACCCGTTCTTCATCGACATGCAGCGCGGCGCCGAAAAGGCCGCGAAGGATCTCGACGTCGACCTCGTCGTGCAGGCGGCGGACCGTGAGACGGACGTCGAGCGGCAGATGCAGATCGTCGAGAACCTGATCCAGGCGCACGTCGGCGCCCTGGCGCTGACGCCATCCGGCTCGCGCGAGGTTGTCCCCGTCGTCGGCAAGGCGAACGCCGCAAAGATTCCGGTGGTCATCGTCGACACGCGCCTCGATCAGAAGGCGGCGACCGACGCCGGCGTGAAGACCGCGAGCTTCGTCGGTTCCGACAACTATCGCGGCGGACAGATCATCGGAGAGTACCTGGTGAAGGTTGCGAACGGGCGCGCGAAGGTCGCGATTCTCGAAGGCATCCCCGGGCACGAGACCGGCGATTCGCGCGTGCGCGGCTTCAAGGACGCGATCAAGGGTTCGCCCGGCGTCACGATCGTCGCGTCGCAACCGGCCAACTGGGAACGCGACCAGGGGTTCAACGTGTTCCAGAACATTCTGCAGGCGCACGCCGATATCGACACCGTGTTCGCCTGCAATGACATCATGGCGCTCGGGGCGATCGAGGCCATCTCCGCGGCGGGCAAGGCAGGCCAGATTCGCGTGCTCGGCTTTGACGCGATCGACGACGCCAGGCGAGCGATCACCGACGGCAAGATGACGGCGACGGTGGCGCAGTATCCCGATGAAATGGGCCGCGCGGCGATCGAAGCCGCCGTGAAGGCGATGAAGGGCGAAGCGGTCCCTGCCGACATCGGCGTGCGCATCGGCTTGATTACGAAGGAGAACGCCGCCAGGGACAGCGACAAGAAATGAAGCTGAAGGTTGGATTGATTGGTCTCGGGCGACTCGGGCGTGTCTACGCGCGCGACTTGTCGTCGCGCCTGGCTGAAACCGAGCTCGCGGCGGTAGCGGATACCGATGCGGAACTGGCGCGCACTATTGCCGCGGAATTCGAGGTGCCTCGATCGTATGGGCATCCGGAGGAACTGCTTGGCGACCGCGATGTCGACGCGGTCGTGATCGTCAGCCCCACGCACACGCACAAAGACGTGGTGATTGCCGCGGTGAAGGCGCGGAAGCCGACGTTCTGCGAAAAGCCGCTCGCGCTCTCGCTCGACGAATGTCGCGCGATGGACTCGGCCGTCACAACGAGCGGCACGTTCTTCCAGATGGGATTCATGCGGCGGTTCGATCCCGGTTACGCGGCGGCGAAGAAGCAGATCCACGACGGACGGATCGGCCGGCCCGTCGTGTTCAAGTCCACTTCGCGCGATCCCTACAGGCCGAGTCTGGAATACGCAAATCCGGCGAGCAGCGGCGGCATCCTCGTCGATATGGGGATCCACGATTTCGATCTCGCGCGATGGTTCATGGGAGACGTGAGGACCGTCTCCGCAATCGGCGGCGTGCTGGCGTATCCGGAGATGGCGTCGATCGGCGACATCGACAACGCGATTGCCACGCTGATCTTCGCCGACGGGCGTCTCGGGGTCATCGATCTCACGCGCAACGGGATCTATGGGTACGACATCACGACGGAGCTCCTGGGAACGGAGGGGACCGTGCGCGTCGGGTATCTGCGGGAAACGCCGTTGCTCACGATGACGAAGAACCACGTCGCGCACGACACGGTGCCGTACTTCATGGAGCGGTTCGAACGCGCCTACACGCTGCAGCTGCAGAATTTCGCGCAGAATGTCCTCCACGATCGCGAGCCGCCGATAACGATCCGCGACGGTGTGGAAGCGCTGCGCGTCGCCCTCGCGGCCACCAAGGCGTACAAATCCGGGCAGGCGGTTGCGGTGGACTCAATCACGCGTTAGCCAGTTATGCGGCGCACAACGAGAATTTTGTACTCGCACCCGAGCCGCATAATGGCCTTAGGCGCGCACGGCGCGCCTGCGAGGAGCGGAGCGTGGTGCAGGGGCCCCGCGAGCGACCAGCCGGGGTGTGGGGCGGCGCCCCACGTCAGTGAGGAGTCATGGCGCGCACAGTGAAGCTTCGATCGCGCATCGCGGGACCGCGTGAGTCACGCGTGCTCGTCAGCATCACGCCGCAGCAGGCGGGCTGGCGCTACGTGCGGTTCAGCGTGCGGCAGATCGCCGCGCAGGACTCGTGGAGGGGAAGCACGACCACCGAGGAGCTCTGCCTCGTGCTCCTCGAAGGACGCTGCCGTGTCTCGTGGGACGGCGTCGAGACGGACATCGGCCCACGCCGCGACGTCTTCAGCGGGTATCCGCACGCGGTCTACCTGCCGAAGAAGACGCCGTTCACCGTCGACGCGATCGAGCGAACGGTGATTGCCGACTGCCGCGCGCCGTCCACCGCCGCGCACCCGGCGCGCGTAATCACGCCGGAGGACTGCGGCTTCGAGATTCGCGGCGGCGGCAACGCGACACGTCAGATCGTCGACATCCTGCCCCCCGCGTTTCCTGCCGGCCGTTTGATGATCTGCGAGGTCTTCACGCCGAGCGGCAACTGGTCCAGCTATCCGCCGCACAAACACGACAAGCATACGCCGCCGTCGGAGGTCGATCTCGACGAGGTCTACTACTACCGCTTCAAGGACCCCGACGCGTATGGCATCCAGCGCTTGTATGGCCCGGGCGATCGCGGCGATCAGGCGGTGACGGTACGCGGCGGGGATCTCGTCCTCGTGCGCGAGGGCTATCATCCGTTCGTCGCGGCGCACGGTTACGATGCGTACTACTTGAACGTGCTCGCCGGCAGCGCGCGCAGCATGGCCGCGAGTGACGACCCGAGATATGCGGGCTTCCGGGCACGATGGCCTGAGCCGGATCCGAGAGTGCCGGTGGTGCAGCCGCCCCGTAGGGCGGGTCTTTAGACCCGCCTCGTGCACGCCGGTCTGAAGACCGCTCCACGCCGGGTCCAAAGACCCGGCCTACATTCAGGCGGAAGAAGCTGCTTGCTGCATCAGGTGCATCGTTTCTTCCAGCGTCGGTACGCCGTTGATGGCACCGAGCCGCGTGCAACTCACGCCGGCCGCGGCATTCGCGAAGCGCAGCATGTCCTCAGGCCCGTCGCCTCGCAGCAACGCGACAATCATCGCGCCGCGGAAGACGTCGCCCGCGCCGGTGGTGTCGACGGCCTCGATTTGAAACGCCGGCTCCCGGTAGACGCGATCGCCATCGAGCAGAATCGCGCCGCGCGGGCCGAGCGTCACGCACATCCGCCCTGCGTTCAACCGGCGCAGCTTGCGCAGCGCGCGCTCGAAGTCCGCTTCACCCGTCAGCGCCTTCGGCACGTGCTCGGCGAACACAGGCATCGTCACCGCTGAGACCAGTTCTTCCGTCCGCGGCGTCAGCCGGTCGATGTCGCTCGTGACGATGACGCCCGCATCGCGTGCCATCCGCGCCGCGCGGATGGCCGCATCCTGATCCACATCGTCCACGTGGACGACGTGCGCGGCCATCAGGATCTCGGGAGGCAGCTCGCGCGGGCGCAGCGTGAGCCCTTCGTGACGGTCCCAGAGGACGATGCGCTCCCCCGCCTGCTCGTCCACCATGATCACGGCGAACTGGTTGGTGACATCGCGGATGACCGCATCGCTCATGTCGACGTCGCGCCGTGCGAGCTCGTCGCGGAGACGGCGGCCGTTGTCGTCGGTGCCGGTCGCGCCGATGTACTTCGTGCGCAGCCCCATCGCGGTGCAGGTGCAGAGCGCCGTCGCCACCTGCCCTCCGCACGAGAGCGAGTGGCTGCTGATCCGCATCTTCGCGTTCGGGCCGTCGCGCTCGGGATACGCGGGAAGCTGGTAGACGTAGTCGACGGAATTCGCGCCGATGCCGACGACATCGAAGACCGGACCAATCTGCGCAGGGTCCATCATGCCTGGCGTCCCTGGCTGCTGACGCCGACCTCGCTGTGATACTCCTGCAGCGAGCGCACCGTGAGTCCCTCGGTGTGCAGCGCCTTGATCGCGTTGACCGCCGCGGCCGCTCCCGTCAGGGTGGTGATAGAGGGGACCTGCTGCATCATGGCGATCCGGCGGACGGTCCGGTCGTCGAAGAACGATTCGCGGCCGAGCGGCGTGTTGATGACGAGCTGCACGCGGCCGTTCGTGATCTCGTCGCCGATGTGCGGCCGTCCCTCGTTGATCTTGAACACGATCTCCGCGTCGATGCCATGCGCGCGAAGGTAGGTGGCCGTGCCGCGCGTCGCCACGAGCGTGAAGCCAAGCGCGCGCAGGTCGCGCGCAATCTGCACGACGGCCGGCTTGTCGTGGTTGCTGACGCTGATGAACGCGCAGCCGCTCGCGGGCAGCTTGATGCCGGCCGCGAGCTGCGCCTTCGCGAACGCGCTGCCGAAGCTCATCGCGCCGCCCATGACTTCGCCGGTCGACTTCATCTCCGGGCCGAGGATCGTGTCGACGCCGGGGAACCGCACGAACGGGAACACCGGTGTCTTGACGAACACGCCGGAGACTTCCAGGTCCTCGGTGATGCCCTGCTGCGCCAGCGATTTCCCCACCATCACGCGCGCCGCAATCTTCGCGAGCGGCACGCCGGTCGCCTTGGAGAGATACGGCACCGTGCGCGACGCGCGCGGGTTCACCTCGAGCACGTAGACGGTGTCGTCTTTGATCGCAAACTGCGTGTTCATCAGGCCGACCACGTTCAGCGCTTTCGCGATGCGGCGCGTGTAGTCGCGGATCGACTGAAGATGACGCTCGGCGACGCGGTACGGCGGCACGACGCAGGAGCTGTCGCCGGAGTGGATGCCGGCCTCCTCGATGTGCTCCATGATGCCGCCGATGATGACGGCGCCCGTCGCATCCGCGACGGCATCGACATCGAGCTCCACGGCGTCCTCGAGGAACTTGTCGATGAGGATCGGGTGTTCGGGGGAGGTCTGCACGGCCGTCATCATGTAGCGATCGAGCGCGGCCATGTCGTAGACGATCGCCATCGCGCGGCCGCCGAGAACGTACGACGGACGAACAACGAGCGGGAAGCCGATCTTCGCCGCCACCTCGCGCGCCTCTTCCGCTGACGTCGCCGTCCCACTCGGCGCCTGCGGGATCCCGAGGTCCCAGAGCAGGTGCGCGAACCGCTCGCGGTCCTCCGCGAGATCGATCGAGTCGGGCGACGTGCCGAGGATCCTGATGCCCGCCCGCTGCAGCGGCAGCGCCAGCTTCAACGGCGTCTGTCCGCCGTACTGGACGACGCATGAGACGTCGCCTCCAGCGTCCTGCTCGCGCGCGATGATGGCCGACACGTCCTCGAACGTCAGCGGCTCGAAGTACAACCGGTCGACGGTGTCGTAGTCGGTCGAGACCGTTTCGGGGTTGCAATTGATCATGACGGTCTCGAAGCCGTCCTCCCGCAAGGCGAATGCGGCGTGCACGCAGCAATAGTCGAATTCGATCCCCTGGCCGATGCGGTTAGGGCCGCTTCCGAGGATCACGACTTTCTGCCGCGGCGTCGGGTCCGCTTCGCACTCCTTCTCATAGGTGCTGTACAAGTACGGCGTGAAGGATTCGAATTCGGCGGCGCACGTGTCGATGCGCTTGTAGGCTGGCTTGAGACCCTGCTCCATGCGCGCCGCGCGCACCGCGTCTTCATCGGTGCCGAGCATGCTCCCGAGCTGCCAGTCGCCGAACCCCGCGCGTTTCAACGTGCGCATCAGGTCCTTCGAGATGCCGCGGAGGCCCACGAGCCCTGCCTGCTGACGCAGTTCGACAAGCTGCTGGAACTGCGTCAGAAACCATCGATCGATTTTCGTGAGCCGGTGGATGTCGTCGAGCGACCAGCCGCGATCGAGTGCGCTGAAGAGCGCCCACATGCGGCGATCGTTCGGCACCGCCAGCGATCGCTGCAGCGCGCCGTCGTCATCTTCGGCTTCCACGGCAGCGGTGGCGTTGATCCGGCCCCCGCTTCGCGCAAACAACATGTTGCCGCGTCCGAGCTCGAGCGAGCGAAACGCCTTCATGAAGGCTTCCTTGAAGGTTCGCCCGATCGCCATCACCTCGCCCACCGATTTCATCTGCGTGGTGAGCGTCCGGTCGGCGCGCGGGAATTTTTCAAACGCCCAGCGCGGCACCTTGACGACGATGTAGTCGATCGTCGGCTCGAACGACGCCGGCGTCAGGCGGGTGATGTCGTTGGGGATTTCGTCGAGGGTGTAGCCGAGCGCGAGCTTCGCCGCGATCTTCGCGATCGGAAAGCCGGTCGCCTTCGACGCGAGCGCCGACGAGCGCGACACGCGCGGGTTCATCTCGATGACGGTGATTCGGCCGTCGGCGGGATTGATGGCGAACTGGATGTTCGATCCCCCCGTCTCGACACCGACGCGGCGGATGATGCGCCGGCCAATGTCGCGCATCCGCTGGTATTCCTTGTCGGTGAGCGTCAGCGCGGGGGCGACCGTGATGCTGTCGCCGGTGTGCACGCCCATCGGATCGACGTTCTCGATCGAGCAGATGACCACGAAGTTGTCGGCCCGGTCGCGCATGACCTCGAGCTCGAACTCCTTCCAGCCGATGACCGATTCCTCGAGCAGGACCTCGTGCACGGGACTCAGGCTGAGGCCACGCTGCGCGATCTCCCGGAACTCCTCGATGTTGTAAGCGATGCCGCCGCCGACGCCGCCGAGCGTGAAGGACGGACGGATGATGATCGGAAAGCCAATCGCCTCGACCGCGTCGAACGCCTCCTTCAGCGATTTGATGTATCGGCTGTTCGGCACCTCGACGCCAATCTCGCGCATCGCGTCGCGGAACTGCAGCCGATCCTCGGCTACCTTGATCGCGTCGATCGATGCGCCGATCAGTTCCACGCTGTACTTCTTGAGGACGCCTTCCTCGGCGAGCTGCACGGCGAGATTGAGCGCCGTCTGGCCGCCGACCGTCGGCAGCAGCGCGTCGGGACGCTCGCGCTCGATCACCGCCGCGACCATGTCGGCCGTCAGCGGCTCGATGTAAGTGCGGTCGGCGATCTCGGGGTCCGTCATGATCGTCGCCGGATTGCTATTGACGAGAATGACCTGGAGCCCCTCGGACCTGAGCGCCTTGCAGGCCTGCGTGCCGGAGTAGTCGAACTCGCACGCCTGCCCGATGACGATCGGGCCGGAGCCAATCACGAGGACGCGCTTGATGTCAGTACGTTTGGGCATGTATCAAGGGCAGCTTCCAGCTTCCAGCTTCCAGCTCCCAGCTGGTGGCTGGTGGCTGCTACGCGCGTTTGTCCATCTCTTCGACGAACTGCTTGAACAGGTAATCCGCGTCGTGCGGCCCGGGCGACGCTTCCGGATGGTATTGCACGCAGAACACCGGTTTCGTCTTGTGACGCAGACCCTCGACGGTGCCGTCGTACAGATTGACGTGCGTGACGGCGACATCCGGTGGCAGCGATTGCGGGTCGACCGCGAAGCCGTGATTCTGCGAGGTGATCTCGACCTTGCGCGATTCCAGCTCCTTCACCGGGTGGTTTGCGCCCCGATGACCGAACTTCAACTTGTAGGTCTGGCCGCCCAACGCCAGCGAAAGGATCTGATGCCCGAGACAGATGCCGAATGTCGGCACGTCGGCGCCGACGAGCTGCTTCGCGTGACCGATCGCGTACGACAGCGCCGCGGGATCGCCGGGGCCGTTACTCAAGAAAACGCCGTCAGGCTTCGTCGCGAGGAGGTCGGACGCCGACGCGGTGGCCGGAAAGACCGTGACGTCACAGCCATAGGCGCTGAAGCGGCGCAGGATGTTCCACTTCATGCCGAAATCGTACGCCGTCACGCGCAGATTGCGCCGCGAGCGCCGCTCCGGCGCCGGACGGAACTCGTCGTCCATTCCCGTGGGCGTCCATTCGAACGGCCGCTCGCATGTAACACCGAGGACGAGATCCGATCCCTCCATCTGCGGCAACGCCTGCGCGCGATCGACGAGCTCGCGCGGGTCGACCTCGCCCGTCGCGATGATGCCGCGCATGACGCCGGCCGAGCGCAGCACGCGCGTGAGCGCACGCGTGTCAACGTCGGCAATCGCGACGATGTTGTTTGCGACGAGGTACTCGCGCAACGTGGCGTCCGCGCGCCAGTTGCTGGCGATGGGCGATTGGTCGCGGATGATGAAACCGGCGACCTGCGGCGCGCGGGATTCCTGGTCGTCGGGCGCGACGCCGTAGTTACCCATCTCCGGCGCCGTCATCGCGACGATCTGCCCGGCATACGAGGGATCGGTGAGCACTTCCTGGTAGCCCGTCATGCTGGTGTTGAACACCACTTCGCCGCCGGTCTCACCGGTGGCTCCTGCCGCCTCACCTTCGTACCAGATGCCGTTTTCGAGCGCGAGTATCGCTTTCATTGAAATCGTTCGAGTGAGCCGGTCACCCGGCGGACCTCTCCCGCCGTGACCGTGGCCGTGGAGAACCACGGTTTATGTGCCGCGAGTTCGATCCGCACCACGTGCGTGCCGATGGGCACCGCCGGAAGATCGAGCGGTGTCTTGCCGACGACCCGGCCGTCGAGCAGCACGTTGGCGCCCTGCGGTCGTGAATCGACGAACAGCTCGCCGGTGAAGCCAACCTGGCTAGTGGTGGCGGCCGGCGGTCGCGCGGATGCGGGCGGCCGGGCGGATACGGCCGGCGGCTCGGCGGCGGCGCGATTCGCGCGCTGCAGCCGCACGTCGACGGTGCGCGCGGTGGATCGCGAGGTCAGTGCCACCTCTTCACGCGCGACCTGATAGCCCTCATGCACGATGCGCACGACGTAGGCGCCGAGCGGAAGATCCTCGAGCGTGAGCGGCGTGCGGCCGCGCCACCGACCGTTGATGGTAACGGCCGCGCGTGCCGGCGCCGATCGCACGACGAGCTGGCCCAGTTTGACGGCAGGAGACACTGGTGATGCCGGCGCTTCGGTCGGTGGCGCCGCGGCTGGCGATCGTGACACCGCCTGCTCGCTCCATTGACGCGGATCGGCCTTCGAGGACCCAGCGGTCGGCGACGCCGCGTCTCGAGCGAGCCCGGCTGCCGTGGTTTCGGGCGCGACACGATCGCGGCTTCGAACGAAGTAGCCTGCGGCAAATCCGGCGAGCAATCCAATCACGAGCGTGACGGCGAGCGGCAACACCGCCGGTCGCGATCGTTCGGGCTCGTCGCTCAGTTCCGGTGGGTACTCGGGCGCCGGTGCCACGTATTCGGGCTCCGCCGGCGTGTAGATCGGCGCGTGTTCTGCGAGGGTTTCGTATGAGGCTTCGAGCGGACGGCGGGCGTCCGCATCCGCCTGCTGCGCCTCGACGAAATCGTCGGCAAACCGCGCGGCATCGTCATCGCGCGCGAGCGGCTCGCCGTGGTCGCCTGTCGTGGGAACTTCCTCGAAGTTCAGCAGTGCGGGCTCGGCGATCGCCTCGCCCTCGATCGCGGCGTGCAACGGATCGAGCTGCTCCTCGATCGCGAACTCGCCAGGGCTCCGGGGTGCGGGATCCGGGGCGCGGGGTGCGGGATCCGGCCTGAGCGAATCGGGACTCGCGACGCGAGACTCAGGACTCGCGACCCGCGACTCGGGACTTACCGCGGCAATCACCGCAACCGTCGCGACGGCATCTGTGATGGATTGTCCGCGCGCGGCGGACTCCAAGGCGCTGGCGAAGGCAAGCGCGCTGCCGTAGCGCCGGGCCGGATCATCATTCATGGCGCGCGCGAGAACGACGAGCATCGCATCGGCGTGCTCCCCCGCGTCCGTCGGCAGCGATCCGATCTGCGCGCCGGTGCCCGCGGGCCGCCGTCCGGTCAGCAACTCGAACGAAATTGCCGCGAGCGCAAACACATCCGCGGGCGTGCTCCACTCGGCGCCGGCAATCCGCTCGGGCGCGCTGTAGGGCCGACGCACAGGTGCGCGGATACCGACACGCTCCAGCGCCTCGACCACGCCGAATCCCGTCGCCCGTGCCTCGTCGGGCGTGACGAAGACGTCTCTCGGATGCAGGGCGCCATGGCCCACTCCCGCGGCGCGCGCGAAGTCGATGGCCCCGGCGAGTTGCGTGATGAACGGCAGCGCCTTCTCGATCGAAGCGGGCGCATAGTGCCGCATCGCCACGTCGAGCGACTCGGCCGCGACGTACTCTTCAGCGCGATACGCAACGGTCCCTTCGACACCTGCGGCGATTGGCTCGACGATCGATGGATGAAACAGTCCGGCTTCTGTCGCGCGGCTCAACTCATCCGCGAGCGCCTGGGCCTGCTCCGGGACGATGTCGAGACGAAAGACCTTCACGCCGACCAGTCGGTCGCGCGTCGGCTCATACGTACGAAAAACGGGACCAAGCGCGCCAACACCAATCTGGTGCAGCACCCGGAAGGGGCCGTACGCAGGCGGCGGCGAGTATGAGGTGTGGTCCTCTCGGGTCAGTGGATGGATCTCCTCGGCAGGATCGTCAGAATGTAACATGAATTTGCTGTAGTGGTCCGTCTCCAGGCGGAACGTGCGGTCCGGCTGAAGCCGGACTCCGAAAGCGCGGGATCCGCGGGATGCGCGAAGGCGTCACAGGCGGATGAGATGTCGCGCCGCCTTGACAGTTTTCTGAAGCCTCTGAGAGAGTACGGCACCGTGTCCGCGGAACCTGCCACTCCCCTTCCCGGCACTCAATCCGCCGGTCGTCTGCGTGCCAGTGCCGTCGACGTGCGCCGCTTTCCGTGGGTGCGTCCGCTCGCCGGAGAATACGCGTTCAACTACGGGCGCGTCGATGGGCTGTATGCGGGCGACCCCAACGATCCCGCAGCGTGGCGTACGGCGATCGCGCGGGTGCAGCAGCACAACCGCAACCGCGACGGGATTGCGCGCGTCATCCGGACACAACAGGAGCAACGCGGCGCTCCGCCGGCCGCGCGCGACGCTGCCGCGCGGCTCGCGGATCGGTCGACGGTGGCCGTCGTCACTGGCCAGCAAGCGGGCGCGTTCGGCGGACCGCTGTTCACGCTGCTCAAGGCGGTGACGGCGCTGCAGCTCGCGGGTCGCACCGCGCGCGATCACGATGTTCCCGCGATCGCGATCTTCTGGGTCGATGCCGAAGATCACGATTGGGACGAAGTGCAGAGCTGTACGGTGCTCGACGCGGAGTTCCAGCCCCGCACCGTCACGCTCCCGCCGCCAGAGGGCGCGGGCGATCTGTCGGTCGCGGCACTCACTCTGGATCAGCGCGTCGAGCAGGCCATCTCGGAGCTCGAGGCCGCACTCCCTAAAACGGAATTCACCACAGGCGTCATCGATTCGCTGACCCACGCGTGGCGCCCTGGGAGTGGCATGGGGCGCGCGTTCGCCACGTGGCTCGAACACCTGCTCGGTCCTTACGGGCTGATCGTGTTCGAGTCGTCGGATCCCGCAGCCAAGCCGCTCGTCGGCGAGGTCTTTACACGCGAGCTTGCAATGGCCGGACGCACCGCGGCGCTCGCCGCGGAAGCGGGCGACGCGCTGGCGTCGTGCGGGCACGCGCCGCAGGTGGTGCCGCAACCCGACTCCTTGTCGTTGTTCCGGCTGGATCACGGCCGGCGTCCTATTCGACGGCAGGGCGCTGACTTCGTCGCAGGCGACGAGGTGTTTTCAGCGGACGCGCTCGCGCGCGAAGCGGCGGCGCATCCCGACGGATTCAGTCCGAACGTGCTCCTGCGGCCGATCGTGCAGGACACGCTGTTCCCGACGATCTGCTACGTGCCAGGCCCGAGCGAGCTCGCGTACCTCGGACAGCTCCGCGGCGTCTACGAACAGTTTGGCGTGCCGATGCCGCTGATGTACCCGCGTGCCACCGTGACGCTGCTCGATTCCGGCGCGTCACGATTCATGTCGAAGTACGGATTGCCGCTCGAGGATCTGCAGCCGCCGGATGAATCGGCGCTGAACCGCCTGCTCACATCGCAATTGCCGGCGGAAGTCGAACAGGCGCTGCGCGACGCCGGGTCGCAGATTCAGCAGTCGATGAAGCGGATCGTCGACGTGCTCCCCTCCCTCGATCCGACTCTGGCCGGCGCAGCGAAGACGACGCTGGGCAAGATGGAACACGAGCTGCGGGCGCTTCAGACGAAAGTGATCCACGCGGCGAAACGCCGCGATGAGACGCTCCGTCGCCAGTTCACGCGCGCGCAGGCGCAGGCGTTCCCACACGGCCATCCGCAGGAACGCACGCTCGGCGTGGTCTACTTCCTGGACAAGTTCGGACCGGGGCTCGTCGATCTGCTCCTGACACAGCTTCCGCTCGAAATGGGCAAACACTGGGTGATCACGCTGTGATCACCTGACGTAGCGCAACCCTTCAGGGCTGCGCGTGTCACGAGCAGGGCTAAAGCCCTGCGCTACGGGAATCGGTGCATCAGAGCGCCGCGCTGATCTCTTTCAGCTGCTTCTCGGCGCGCTCGAGTCGCGCGCGCACATCCTTCAGCCACTCGTCATCACCGCGAAGCAACCCCTGCGACACTCCAATTGCCCGCAACGTCTCCGACGGCGCGGGACCGCCATACGTCTTCCGCACGTCGACGAAATGGCGCGGGCTGAGAATCTCCGCGAGCGCCGCTTCATCGTAGACGATCTCGGTGCCCGTCACGTCCTTTGAAACGTCTCGCAGTGCCAGCGACAGCGGGCGCTCCGGCGCCGTCCTTGCGCTCGCGATGAGGCGCGACGCGATCGCGTGGCCTGCCTTGAACGGCAGCCGATGCTCGCGCGCGAGCGTGTCCGCAAGCTCGGTGACGGTGATCCATCCCTGCTCGGCGCGCGCGGCGAGCCTGGCGACGTCGAACTCCGCGTGCTCCATGGCCGCCGCGACCAGCATTACGGCGCGTGCCGCATCCTTGAACATCACCGTCACGAGCGGCTGCAGATCGTCTTCCGTGTCGACGATGTCACCGAACGGAGTGTTGTGGATGGCGAGCATGATCGCGGACGCCTGGCCGAGCGCCTTGCTGCCAATGGCGCGCGCGTGCTCGAGCGCAACCGGGTTGCGCTTCTGCGGCATGATGCTGCTGCACTGGACGAAACCGTCGGACAGGCGCAGGTAGCCGAACTCGCTCGTGCACCACAGGAGCAGGTCCTGCACGACGCGTCCGAGGCCCGCCACCAACACCGCGGCCGCGCTGATGCTCTCGAGCAGGTAATCAACCGTGGCAATGCTGCCGTACGTGTTGCCGGTCACCTCGTCGAAGCCGAGCAGCGTCGTCGTGCGTGTTCGATCGATTGGAAAGCCGGTGCCGGTGATCGCGCACGCGCCGAGCGGATTGCGATTCGTGCTCGCGTAGGCCGCGCGCAGGCGGACGGTATCTCGCTCCAACTGCTCGATGACGGCGAGCAGATAATGCGCAATCGTCGACGGCTGCGCCGGCTGCGTGTGCGTGTGGGCCGCGAACACGTGCTCGCGATGCGTGGCCGCGAGCGCCAGCAGCACGCGCCGCAGCGAGAGCGTCCCCTCGACGATCGTCAGGATCATCTCCCGCTGGTGCATGCGGTACATCGTCATGTCGATGTCGTTGCGGGATCGCGCCGTGTGAAGCCGCCCCGCGGCGTCCTCGCCGCAGCGCTCCACGATCAATCGATCCAGGTAGAAGAACAGGTCCTCGTAGGTGCCGTCGTACGAGGCCTTGCGCACGTCATCGAGTGAAATGGTGTCGAGCGCCGCGCGGATCCTGTGGGCCTCGTCGCGCGCCACAATCCCCTGCTCCGCCAGCATCGCCAGGTGCGCGTAATTGATCGCCATCAGCGGCGCGAGGAACCGGGCTTTTGCGTCTTCGAAATTCTCGTTGAGAACGAGACGCACGTACTCGGGAGAGAAGCGCACGCTACCGCTTTCCTGAAGACAGGAGATTGGCCATCAGCCGATACGCGCCGTCGACTCCGGCCGGAAGCTGACGCCACAGTCCGAGACCGACGTAGATCCATCGTCCTTTGCCGGTCCGCGCTTCGACGAGCGCGCCGGTTTTCGGACCCGCATTGTACGGGAACGGATCCTGCGATCGCACGAGATCGACATAACGTGGATCTTTCTGTCCGAGGAAGTAGGTGCCGCGCTCCTGCACCCAGCTCTGCCAGGACTCAGCGCCGATGCGATTCGGAGTGGTGAACACGGGATTGTCGGGCACGAGCACTTCGATCGGCGCCTTCTCGTCCGTCACCCGATCCGACGTCGTCTTCGCCGGGTACGGGCCGTATTGCGCTTCGTTGAACTCGTTGCGCTGATACTGGACGATGACGGTGCCGCCATTTTCCGCATACTGGAGCAGCCGCTGGTTGTTCGCGCGCAGATCCGGGCGTCGCTCGTACGCGCGCACGCCGACGACGATGTCATCGAGCTGCGAGAGATCGCCGGACGCGAGCGTGTCGGGATCGATGAGGCGCACGGCCGCCCCGAGCTGCTCGATCGCTTCCGGCACGCGGTCTCCTACCCCCATGATGTAGCCGACGTGCAGGCCGGGCGTGATTTTCACGTCCATTACCTTGGCGCGCGTCTCCGCCTTCTCCAGGACATGACGTCGATGGATGTGCGGGTATTCGACCACCTCGTACCCGAGATCGGATTGCGTTCCGCCCGCCGTAGCGACCCCCTTCAGGACGAACTCAGCGGGATGCGCGCCGGCGGGCGGACGCACCTTGAACGTGACGGTGGTCTCTTCATCTTCTCGACCGAAGTGGAGGGGCGCCGATGCCGGTTCGATCTGCCAGCCCGCAGGCGCGGACAGCGTGACCGTCGCGTCTGACGTTCCTTTCTGGTTGTTGCCGACGGTGACGCGGATGTCCTTCCACCTGAAGGCGGAAGCCACGTGAGTGGGATGCTCGTGGCTTCCGGCTTCAGCCGGAAGCTCCGCTTCAGGCGGAAGATCCGCCGCAGGAAAGACCGCGATGTCGGGATCCACGCGCACGTTGAACGGCGGCACGACTTGCAGCTCCGATCGCTTCTCTCCCGCGATCACGTTGGAGTAGCGGAACTGCACGGAGCGCTCGACGTCGACGCGCTCCCCGCGGATCGTCAGGTGAAACGTCGCAACGAACGGCGATGGACGGAACGGCAGGCCGAACGGCACATCCGGATCGAAGTCATAGCGTGCCGCATCGCTCCTCGGTGTCCAGTACGGCGTCGACAGACGGGTGTGCGGCGGAATCATCAAATTCGCCTTGCACGTCACGTTCTTGCCCGCGACCAGCGCACCGGCGCAGGCGGTGGGAGGCGCACCGGCGAATCCCGCGAGCGTGACGGACTCGAGCCGAGACTCCTCCGTTGAGTTCACGGCCGCATAGACCGATACGTTCAGCTGCTGTCCCGGAACGACGATGCCGTCGTCGCCCAGCGCATCAAGGCGGATGGCCGATGCGATGACGAGCGCGTCCTGGAACTGCCGTTCTTTGTGCGCGAGGCGCAGATCGATTTCGTACCGGGCGTCGGCGCTCAGAACGCTGGGAAGATTCGCGCGCAGCGCTCGGACGGCGTGCAGTCCCGCGGCGAGCGGAGTCACCGCAGCAGACGGACGACTCATTGCCAGAGCCTTCCGAGCAGCGCTCACCGCGTCGGCAATCGTCTGCAGCGGCGTCAGAACTTCCGGCGGCCTCGATCCGGTAAAGCGAACAAGGCCAAGGAGCGAGGTGTCGATGCCATCAAAGAACTGTGCTGGCGCCACGTGACCCGTCTCGAGCTTCGAGTCCAGCAGCTTGTAGGTTCTGTTCTGCACTTGACCGGGCAGTTACAGCAATTGCGACGTGCCCTGGCACTTGTGCATCGAGCGTGCTTCGAGCCCGAGCTCCGCATACGTGCGGCCGAGTAGCGGATCGAAACCCGACACGTCGACCCTGAGCAAATCCGCAGTCGAAGGAGGCGGATTCGGCATGAAAGCCGATACGTCAGTGCAGAACACGCGCATCGCCTGCCAGGGATGCAACCCGGCTTGAATCTGCTCCGGGTATTTGTTTGGATCGGCGGCCGCGGTAAACGCTTCCAGCGTCAGGCGCGCGGACGCCTGGTGGTGCTGGCCGCCTCCCTCGCCGCCACAGAGGAATCCCACGATCACGTCCGGCCTGATTGCCCGGATGTGCCGAACGTAGTCGCCGACGATCTCGTCGTGCCCCCACTTCTGAATCGACTCTTCGACGCTGAACGAGTAGCCGAAATCGACCGCGCGGGTGAAGTACTGCTCGGCGCCGTCGAACCGATGGACGGCGAGGAGTTCCTCCGTGCGCAACACGCCGAGCGCCTGGGACAGCTCCGGGCCGATCTCGTTCTGTCCGCCGTCGCCGCGCGTCGCCGTCACGAGCGTCGTGCGCACGCCCTGCCCTTCACCGACCATCGCGAGCAGCGCGTTGTCCTCGTCGTCGGGGTGCGCGTCCGTCTGCATGAACGTACCGCTCGATGACAGCTTGCGCAGGATTAACTCGAGCGCTGCCGCGTCGGGATGTTCGGCGACGGGAGCGACGCGGAGCTGAGCTGAAGGCGCCGACGTGACGGTGAGAAGAGCTGCGCAGAAAACAATGACGCAGCTGGGTGTCGTGCGTATGAACATATCGGGGTGCGGGATCCGGGATCCGGGGTGCGGGGTCCGGGGTGCGGGGTGCGGGTACGGAGGTTCGGTGCAGGAAACGGCCGCGGTTACCAAATCCGCCGCTCGCCCCCGCACCCCGCGCCTCGCGCCCCGCGCCCCGCGCCCCGCGCCCCGAGCCTCAGAACGCGAATTTTAGCCCGAGCTGCATCAAGCGCTGATCGTAGCCGCTCTTGCCCGACGTTGGATACTGCGAACCGTTCAGTGGGATGCTGCCGGTGACGTTCCCGAGCGCGTCGGTCGTGATCACGCGGTTGACGCCCGCGATGTTCACCGTGTTGAACAGGTTCTTCGCTTCCACGAACAGCTCGATGCGCTGGCCCGTGCGGACAGGCACGAAGCGCGAGTACCGCAGATCGAAGTTCAGCACGCGACCGAGCCGGCCGCGATTGCGCTCGAGAGCGTTCGGCCGATCGTTCAGGACCCCATCGCCGTTCAGGTCCACGTTCGAGCGGATGTTGAACGGCAGGCCGCTGTTGGCCTGCACGATGATCCCGAGCTGGTTGTTGTTGAGGATCGCTGCTCCTGCCGTCGACGACGACGCCTCGGGCGCAATCACCGTCGACAGCGAGAACGTGTGCGCCTGGTTGAACGGCGTCACACCCTTGTCGCGATCGAGGTTCGATACATCAGAGACCCGGTCGTCATTGCTGCCGACGACATAGGTCCCGGTGAGCGGGGCATTGTCCTCGCCCCGCGCCAGCGTGTAGGTCGCCTGGGCCTGCCACCCGTGGGTCATCCGCTTCGTCATCGTCGCGGTGAACGCGTTATACGTGGACTCGCCGATCGACTTGAACACGTTGACGTGATCGAAGGTGGGATCCACACGGGTCGCGGCGCTGACTTGCGTCGAATAGACCGGCCGTCCATCCGGTAAGGTCTGTACCGTCGGGATCAGATTCGTGTCGATCAGCACGGGCAGGTTGCGTCCGATCGAGTTCACGTATCCCACCGAGACGGCAAGGTCGTCACCAAGGGCACGCTCGACCTGGACGTTGCTGAGCCAGGCGGACTGTGTGCGGAAGCCCGTGTCGACGGCAGTGATGCTCTGCCGCGGCAGAACGAATGTCGATGGCACGTTGGCAAGGCTCGCGGGAAACGCCGGCGCGCCGGCGCTGGTGCCGGAGACCGAGACCGTAAAGTTCGCCGGATCGCCGTTGTTCAGGATCGCGTTGTCGTAGAAGTCGATGAGCGGCGGCTCGTACATCAGACCGACCGATGCGCGGACCACCGTGTGCGCCGACTGATCGACTGCCCACGACAGACCCGCCCGGGGCCCGACGTTGTTCTTGTCGACGGTGAACTCCCGCGACAGCGGGTTCCCCGCGAAAGGCCGCGATGCCGGAATGTCGAAGAGGTCGTACCGGATCCCATAGAGCACCTTCAGCTGCGGCGTAACCTGCCAGTCGTCCTGCGCGAAGAGTCCATAGAATCCGGAGTCGTACGACGCCTCGCGATTGCCGAACACCTGCTGCAGCGTCGAGTAGCCGAGCGCGTTGACGCCGCTTTTCGCATCGAGGTATGCGGCCGTCGAGGGGAAGGTATATACGAACTGCTCGCCGCGGACGCGTCTGTCCGCGATGAACTGCGCGTCGATGCCGGCCTTCAATGCATGCCTGCCGCGAATCCAGCTGACGTTGTCGATCGCCTGCGTAATGCCCTGATTGTGCGCGACGCCCGACACGGTAACCGCTGGACCGTCAACCGATACGCCCTGCGTGCGGAACTGGTGGCGACGCGCGTATTGCACGCGCAGCTCGTTCAGCATGCTCTGCCCCACCATCGACACCAACTGACCCGACGCCGAGTCCATCCGGTCGGTGAAGTCCGTGGCGCGCTCCAGGGTCGTCAACCCACCGCCGATGTTGGACGCGGAGAAGTTCTTGAAGAGGAAGTACCGCAACGACAGGTGGTTCGCGTTGTTGATCTGATAATCGGTCTTGCCGAAGCCGAAATTGACCTTCTGATGCGCGGGGATCACGCCGTCAGCCGGGAGCGGAATGCCGAGCGCCTGCGCGTTGGCCTGCGTGACGGTGATGACCTGCCCACCCGTCACCAGGCTGCGGTCGACGAACTCGTACGCGCCGTAATACTGCCAGCGATCCCGCTGCAGCGGGCCGCCGAGCGTTCCGGTGAAGTCGTTCGCCTCGGTGTCCGGCTTGCGGGCGTTCGACGCGAGGAAAAAAGGCCTCGCCGAAAACGGATTGCGCTTGAAGCGGAAGCTCGCGGACCCGTGCACGTCATTCGTTCCCGACGGCGTGATCGCGTTGTAGACCATCCCCGTCGTCTGGCCGAACTCGGGCGCGAACCCGTTCGTGATCACTTTCACCTCGCGCACGAGCACTTCGGATACCGGGAGGAGCCGAAGTCCCGCGCGATCCTTCTCGGTATTCGTGTTGCCATCGAGCTGATAGTTCGTGTGCATCTGGCTGCCGTTGGCGTTGATGCGCGGCACGCCGAACTCGTTGTTCTCGTAGCCCGTCACGTTGGCCTGGAGAAACGCGAAGTTGTACGGGTTCCGCGACACGAGCGGCAGGTTCTTCACCTCGGCTTCGCCAATCGTGCGGCCGAGATCGATCTTGCCCGGCTGCGCGACCGGAGATTCTCCCGTGACGGTGATAGTCTCCGACACGTTGCCGACGTTGAGCGTCATGTTGGTAAGCGCCGTTTGTCCTGCGGAGAGGCTGATCCCCTGCTGTTCGAATTTCTTGAACCCTTGTAGTTCAGCCGTCACCTGATACGTGCCCAACGGCAGAAGCGGCGCACGATAGACGCCCTCTTCGTTGGTGACCACAACGCGCTGCGCGCCAGTGTCGGTGTTCGTCAGGGTAACGGTCACGCCCGGAAGAATCGCGCCGCTGTTGTCCCGGACCGTGCCCTCGATGCTGCCGTTCATCGCCTGCGACTGCGCCGCAGCCGGGAGCGCCGCTGCCAGCAGCGCTACAGCAACGAACATCCGTCGGAGCCAAACGCGAATCATGAAATGCACCTCCCTAACGTGGGGCTCCGCCCCACACCCCGGGTCGGTCGCTCGCGGGGACCCCTACGCCCCGCGCCGCTCCCTCGCAAACTAACGTGGGGCTCCGCCCCACACTCCGGCTCGGTCGCTCGCGGGGACTCCTACGCCCCGCGCCGCTCCCTCGCAAACTAACGTGGGGCTCCGCCCCACACTCCGGCTCGGTCGCTCGCGGGGACTCCTACGCCCCGCGCCGCTCCCCCGCAAAATGGCTGAGAACTAAGACGCTTGATGTAGAATGTGGGTTGCAGCCGTCCCCGGGTTGCCATTAATCCCAGTGTCCACGGCCCCGACCTCGCCCGCCGCGGCGAAGCCCACCGCACGTCCGCGCGCCGCGAAGATCCGCCTGCGCGGCTGGAGGTCCTACGTCCTGCTGGGCGTCGCCACCCTGTTGGTGCTCTTCAGCGGCACGGTCGGATACTTTTACATCACTTTCTCGCGCATGATCGATGCGCGGATGCACGGTGAGTTCCAGCGGGCCGATCCCCGCATCTTCGCACGGCCGTTTGCGCTTCGGCGCGGCCAGCGCATCACCCAGCAGCAGACAATCGATCGGCTCAACGAGCTCGGCTACGCCCAGCGGGCGCGCGCCCAGATGCCGGGAGAATTCGCGATCGGCCGTGACGCGCTTGCGGTGGTGCCGCGCGCGGGCGACCGGCGCGGGCAGACCGTACGCCTGGTCTACGCCGCGTCAAAAACGGGCAGCGGCGGCCTCATCAATATCGAGCTCTTTACGAAGAAGCAGTCCGTCGACTCGCTGGCCTTCGACGCGCCCCTCATCACGGCGCTCATCAGCGAAGGACGCGAGAAGCGCCGCGACGTGCCGCTTGCGGCGATTCCGTCACACATGGTGCGCGCGGTCGTCGCGATCGAGGACCGCCGCTTTTACGACCACCCCGGCATTGACATCATCGGGACGACACGGGCCGTGCTGACGAACATCTTCGGCACCAGAAAGTATCTCAGCGGCGGCAGCACGATTACGCAGCAGCTCGTGAGGAACACATTCCTCACGCAGGAGAAATCTCTCAAGCGCAAGTTCACCGAATGGTTCATGTCGGTGGCCCTCGAGCGGCGCTTGACGAAGGATCAGATTCTCGAGCTCTATCTGAATGACGTCTGGCTAGGGCAGCGCGGGTCATTCGCAATCCACGGCGTGCCGGAAGCCGCGCGGCTGTTCTTTGCCAAGGACGTCAGCAACCTGACCCTCGTGGAAGCCGCGACGATCGCCGGCGTCATTCAGGCGCCGCCCCGCTACTCCCCTTTCACCAATCCTGATCGCACCAAAGAGCGGCGCAACGTCGTCCTGCACGCGATGCAGGAAACGGGGTTCATCAGCCCCGATGCCGAGGAGCGCGCGGCGCGGGAGCCGGTGCAAATCGTGGCGCGCGCGCTCGAGTCCGAAGCGCCGTACTTTGTCGATTACGTCAGCCAGGAGCTGCAGGAGCGCACGAAGGCCATCGGCGCGGTGGACGTCTACACCACGCTCGACCTGCAGCTGCAGCGCATCGCGCAGGACGCCATGCGCGACGGCCTGACGCGCGTCGACGAGATCCTCGCACGACGCAAGCGCCGCAATCCTCAGGCGGCGCTGATCGCCGTCGACCCGCGCACCGGCGAGATTCTCGCGATGGTCGGCGGCCGGTCGTACAACCAGTCTCAGTACAACCGCGCCGTCAACGCCCGCCGGCAGCCGGGCTCGGTGTTCAAGCCGTTCGTGTATCTCGCGGCATTCGAGCGGGCGCAGGCGGACGGCCGCGCCGACATCACACCCGCTACCGTCGTTCTCGACGAACCGACCGCGTTCACGTTCAACCAGCAGACCTGGTCGCCGAGCAACTACGACAACGAATACGACGGGCCGATCACGCTGCGCCGCGCGCTCGCGCTGTCGCGCAACATCGCGACGATCAAGGTCGCCGAATCCACGGGGTACGACACGGTTGCGGCGCTGTGGCGTCGCGTCGGCATCGGCACGCCGCCGCGTCCCTACCCGTCGATCGCGCTTGGCGTGTTCGAAGCCTCGCCCTACGAAATCGCATCGGCCTACACGATCTTTCCCAACGGCGGCACGCTGCGTCCGCTTCGCGCGATCTCGCGCATCGTGAACAGTGGCAAGGACGTCCCGATCGAGGTGCCGGCGCCGAAAGCGGTCGCGCGCCGCGATACGACGTTTCTCGTCACGAACATGATGCGCAGCGTGCTCAACGAGGGCACCGGGGCCGCCGCGCGGGCCAACGGCTTCACCGTCGACGGCGCCGGCAAGTCGGGCACGACGAACGACCTGCGCGATGCGTGGTTCGTCGGCTTCACGCCCGAGCTCCTCACGGTGGTGTGGGTGGGACTCGACGACAATCAGGCGCTCGGCCTGAGCGGCAGTCGGGCGGCGCTCCCGATCTGGACGCAGTTCATGACGCGCGCGCTCGCGGGTCGCGGCAACGTTTCGTTCGAAACGCCAGAGGGCATCAGCTTCGTCGAGATCGATCGCGACACGGGCAAGCTCGCGACGCCGTTCTGTCCACGTACCTATAAAGAAGCATTTCTCGTCGGGACCGAACCGACGGAAACCTGCACCGTCCACCAGTTTTAGTTCTTCCGCCTGACCAGCCTCCGCCAAGGCTACGGCGGTCCGGCGAAGCGCTTCGCGCGAAGGCGGAAGGCGGAAGTCGCCGAACTGTTACAATTAACTGCTTCCCCTACTCCGAGGTGTTCTTGAAGCTCAAGTTTGTTGCGTGTGTTCTGATTGGTGCGGCGTGCGTCATCGCGTGCCGCAAGGCGCCTGCCGCCAGCGCGCAGGCCGTGTCAACCGCCGCGACCACTGGACAGGTGGGTGCAGGCGCTTCAGGCAAGCCAGCGCCAGCGCCGCCCCCCAAGCCCGTCCCCACGCAGCTCCCTGATGTGGTGGCGCGCGTGAATGGCGAGAACCTCAAGAAGGCCGACTTCGAGCGGATGGTTCACACCCTGGAGCAGCGCGCGGGTCAGCAGATTCCGGCCGAACGCCGCGACGAGATCCTGCGCGGCGCGCTCGACCAGCTGGTGGTCTACACCCTGCTCTCGCAGGAGAGTCGCAACCGTGGAATCAAGGTCGAAGAAACGGAGATCGATCAGAAGGTCGAGCAGCTCCGCGCGAAGTTTCCAAATCAGGAAGCCTTCGCGAAAGCGCTTACCGAGCGCGGCATGACGATGGACCGTTTGAAGCACGACGCGCGCGTCGACATCAGCGTAACGAAGCTGATGGACGCGGAGATGGCGACCGAGCCCGGCCCGAGCGATGAGGACGCGAAGAACTTCTACGACAAAAATCCCGATCGCTTCAAGCAGGGAGAAAAGGTCCGCGCGAGCCACATCCTGATCAAAGTCGATCAGAAGGCCCCGCCCGCCGCGAAGCAGAAGGCGCGCGCGGAAATCGACGCCGTGCTGAAACAGGCGAAGGCCGGCGGCGACTTCGCCAAGCTGGCCCAGGAGCGCTCGCAGGACGGGAGCGCCGCACAGGGGGGCGACCTCAATTACTTCACACGCGAACAGATGGTCCCCGAATTCACGAAGGTCGCCTTCGAGCTCAAGCCGGGCCAGATCAGCGACGTGGTGGAGACGCAGTTCGGATACCACATCATCAAAGTCGTCGATCATCAGGAGGCGCGCACCATGCCGTACGAGCAGGTGAGCCCCCAGATCAAGCAGTACCTCGGCAACCAGAAGAAACAGCAGCACGCCGATGCCTTCGTCGACGGCCTCAAGAAAAAATCGAAGATCGAGGTCCTCATCTGAACGACGAAGTGCTGCCGGCCGCCGCGTCCGCGCTCGAGCGCGGCGAGCCCGCCGCGCTGATGACCATCGTGCGCGCCAGCGGCTCGACGCCGCAGCGCACAGGTGCCAAGATGCTCGTCTACGCCGACGGACGCACCGTCGGCACGATCGGCGGCGGATGTTACGAGAACGACGCGCTCGGCAAGGCCCGTGAGGCGATCGCCACCGGCAGGCCGGTTCTCGTGCGTTACGATCTCAACGATGATTTCGCTCAGGAATCGGGCCTGATCTGCGGCGGACAGATGGAGGTTTACATCGATCCCATCGCACCGGCCCCGCGTCTCTACATCATTGGCGCGGGGCACGTCGGCTTCCATCTCGCGCGCGTGGCCGCCGACAGCGGTTTCCGCGTTCACGTCGTGGACGACCGCGAGAAGTTCGCCAACACTGAACGCTTCCCCTCCGCTGACGCCATCATCGTCGAAGACATCGCCGACTGGTTGCACAGAGCCGAGCTTCCTGCGAATGCGTACGTGGTGGTCGTGACGCGTGGGCACACGCACGACTTCGACGCGCTGCGCGCGCTGGCCGCGCGCGACCTGCGATACCTCGGGTTGATCGGCAGCCGCGCGAAAGTGGCGCGGGTCTTTGACGCGCTCGCCGCCGAAGGCATGCCTGCAGAGTGCCTCTCGCGGGTGCACGCCCCGATCGGTCTCGACATTGGCGCGATCACGCCAGCCGAGATCGCCGTCAGCATCCTCGCAGAGCTGATCGCGGTTCGACACGGGAAAGACGTGTCGGCGGTATCGTTGAAATGGCACCGCGCCCCCGGTTCACGGGTTCACCGGTTCACCGGTTCACAGGTTCAGGACGCGGAGAACCGCTGAACCGTGAACGTTGAACCGTGAACCGATGTCCACGCTGATTCGCAACGCGACAATCGTCACGATGAACGACGCGCTCGACATCATCGAAGGCGCGGTGTCGATTCGTGACGGTCGCATCTTCTCGCTCGGCCCCGAGCCGGACGCCGCGCACGAGACCGTCATCGACGCGCACGGCGACTACCTGCTGCCCGGCTTCATTCAGACCCACGTTCATCTGTGTCAGACGCTCTTTCGCGGGTACGCCGACGACATGCCGCTGCTCGACTGGCTGCGACGGCGTGTCTGGCCGATGGAAGCGGCGCACACGGCGGACACGCTGCGCGCCTCCACGCGTCTCGCGGCGAGCGAACTGCTCCTCACCGGCACCACGACCGTGCTGACGATGGAGACGGTGCACGATACGGACGTCGTGTTCGAGACCCTCGATCGCATGGGGCTGCGCGCGGTCGTCGGCAAGTGCATGATGGATTCCGATCGCGACGTCCCGCGGCGCCTGCAGGAAGCGACGCGCGAGTCGATCGACGAGAGCGTCGCGCTGCGGAAACGTTGGGATGGCAAGGGAGGCGGACGGCTGCGTGCGGCGTTCGCGCCGCGCTTCGCCGTCTCGTGCTCGCGGGAACTGCTCGAGGCGGTCGCCGAGCTGTCGGCGCGCGAGCATGTCATCGTTCACACGCACGCGGCGGAAAATCGCGATGAAGTCGAGATGGTGCGCCGCATCTCCGGCGGAATGAGCAATGTCGAGTACCTCGCCGACACCGGCCTGGCGACGCCGCACGTCTGCACGGCGCACTGCGTGTGGGTCACTGACGCGGAGCAGGCGCTGCTGGCGGAGCGCGACGTCAAGGTCCTGCATTGCCCGAGCTCGAACCTGAAGCTCGGCTCCGGGCTCGCCCCCGTCACCGAGATGCGCGCGCGCGGTATTTCCGTGTCGCTCGGCGCCGACGGCGCCGCGTGCAACAACCGGCTGGACATGTTCGACGAGATGCGGCTCGCCGCAACGCTGCAGGCGGTCCGCGCGCGTCCCGGCTTGCTGACCGCCCGAGATGCGCTGTGGATGGCCACCCGCGAAGGGGCGCGGGCACTTGGCGTTCAAGCCGAGGTGGGCTCCATCGAGCTGCGAAAGCGTGCTGACCTCATCCTTATTAATCGCAACCGGCTCCACGTCGCGCCCGACCACGACCCTTGGTCCACCCTGGTCTACGCCGCGCGAGGCACGGATGTGCGGTTGACGATCGTCGACGGCGAGATCCTCGTCCGCGACTTCACGCTCGTCCGCGAGGATGCCGCCGGGATCGCCGCTGAAGCTCGTCAGGCGGCGGGACGTCTTGCCGCCCGCGCCGGTGTGTAATCGAACGCCCGGGGTCTGACCCCAGGCGCGGACCCAGCCGGTGTCGGACCCCGATGGTCGAACGTCCGCCTGACCAGCCTCCGCCAAGGCTACGGCGGTCCGCCGAAGCGCTTCGCGCGAAGGCGGAAGGCGGAAGCCACAAGAACTAAGGCGATTCGCGCCTCACCGTTGCCCATCGCGCCTCGGATCGGCGACCTCGGTTATAATCTTTTAGCACTCCCTTCCGTCGAGTGCTAAACACTCATGACGCGACATCCTGAGCTACCCGAACGAGATAGACGAATTCTCGCGGCGCTGGTCCAGGCCTACATCGAGCACGGCGAGCCGATCTCGTCCCTTTGGCTCGCCAGCCGCGGGTTCGGCGTGTCCTCGGCAACGCTCCGGAATGTGATGGCCCGGCTCGAAGAGCAGGGCTACGTGCGTCAGCCGCATACGTCGGCCGGCCGCGTCCCGACCGACATGGGGTATCGGAGCTACGTCGATCAGCTGATGGCCGAGCGGCGGATCGCGCGTCTCGCGCCGGATGTCGAGCAGCGGCTGCGCCGCGCTGGCACCGTTGAAGACGTCCTGTCGCACGCCTCACAGGAAATTTCGCGCGCATCACAGCAGATCGGTTTCGCAATCGCTCCAGCCACGGATGTGACGTTCGAGCACCTCGACTTCGTGCCGCTCGAGGCCGGTAAGATCCTCGTGGTTCTCGTCTCGGCGGGTGGCCAGATCTCGCACAAAGTGATCGAACCAAGCGAACCCTACCTGCGCGAGGAACTGCAACAGGCTGCCAACTACATCAATACCGAGTTCACAGGTCAGACGCTCAGCGATATGCGGCAAAGCGTCATGGATCTGCTGAGAGAAGAACGCACCTTGTATGACCAGTTGATGGCACGAGCCCTGCGTCTCGCCAGCACGACGTTCGAGGGGCTCGAGCCGCAGCCCTCGATTTACATTAACGGCACATCGCTGCTGCTCGACGTCGCCGGATCGGACGATCCGGAGACGACGGTCACGACCATGCGCACGCTGCTGCGCATGATGGAAGAGAAAACGCGGCTGGTGCAGTTGATCGATGCGTGCATGGACGGAGCGGGTTTGACGGTCGTCATCGGATCCGAGCATCCCGATCCGGACCTGCAATGCTTCAGTGTCGTCACATCGAGGTATACCGACGGGCGGCGCACCGGCACGGTCGGCGTGATCGGGCGGACGCGGATGCGCTACTCGCGGACGATTAACGTTGTCGACAGCCTGTCGCGCGCGATCAACAAGGTTCTGGACAAGTCGTAGATGCCATGGACGATGAACTGAACGAGTCATCCGAACAAACCGCGGCGGCAACGGAAAACGCTCCGCGCGAGTCCGCGGAGGTGAGCGAGCTTCAGCGGCAGCGCGACGATTACTACGATCGCCTGCTGCGGAAGACCGCCGAGTTCGACAACTACCGCAAGCGCGTGGACCGCGAGCGCGTCCAGCTTGCCGAAGCCGCAGCCTCAGACCTGCTCGAGGAACTGCTGCCGCTCGTCGACGATCTCGAGCGTGCGCTCAAGGCCGACACGGGATCCGAAGGGGCCGACGCCTACCGGCGCGGAGTGGAATTAATCCATCGGCAGCTGGCCGAACTGTTGCGCAAGCGCGGCGTGCGCCCGATCGACACGTTGGGGACGGATTTCGATCCGCATTTTCACCAGGCGGTCGCGCACGAAATGGCAGAGGGTCGCCGCGAGGGTGAAGTGATCGAGGAATTCCGTCGGGGCTACATGCTGGGCGACCGGCTGCTGCGTCCCGCAATGGTGAAGGTGGCGAAAGGGTGAGCAAGCGCGATTACTACGAAGTGCTCGGCATAGGCCGGGACTCGACGGACCAGCAGATCAAGAGCGCCTATCGCAAGCTCGCGCTCAAGTACCATCCGGACCGGAATCCCGGAGACCACACAGCCGAGGAGCGCTTCAAGGAAGCGGCGGAGGCATACGCCGTCCTTGCCGACGCGCAGAAGCGCGAGCTGTACAACCGCTTCGGACACGCGGGCGTCAGCGGCGCGGGCCCGGGGGCTGGAGGATTCGATCCGACCGTCTTCGCCGGGTTCGAGGATATCTTCGGCAGCCTCGGGGATCTCTTCGGCTTTGGCGACGTGTTCGGCGGCCGACGGCGGCGCGGCGGCCCGCAGCGCGGTGCCGACCTTCGGTACGATCTCGAGATCTCGTTCGAGGAATCGTACGAAGGCGCGGAGACCGCGATCCAGATTCCGCGCGAAGAATCGTGCGAGACGTGCAGCGGGTCTGGCGCGGCGCCGGGAAGCACGCCGGAAGTGTGCAGCCAGTGCCGGGGATCCGGCCAGCTCCGGTTCCAGCAGGGATTTCTCACCGTCGCGCGGCCGTGCACGAATTGCCGCGGGACGGGCCGCGTCATCAGCAAACCGTGCCAGGCGTGCCGTGGCGCCGGACGCGTGGGGCGCGAGCGAAAGATCACCGTCAAGATTCCGCCGGGCATCGCAACCGGGCAGCGCCTGCGTCTCTACGGCGAGGGGGAGCACGGATCGGCCGGCGGTCCGGCCGGCGATCTCTACGTCGTCGTCCACGTGCAGGAACATTCGTTTTTCCATCGCGAGGGGGACGATCTCTATTGCGAGCTGCCGCTGACGTTCCCGACGCTGGCGCTCGGCGGCGATGTGCGTGTGCCCACGATGAAGGCGGAAGAGGAGCTCAAGATTCCGGCTGGCACGCAGCCCGGCGCGCGGTTCAAGCTGCGCGGTAAGGGCATGCCCAACGTTTCCGGCCGCGGGCACGGCGATCTCTACGCAATCGCGCGCGCGCTCGTCCCGCGGAAGCTGACGCGCGAGCAGAAGCACCTGCTCGAGGAACTGGCGAAGACGATGCCGCAGGAGATCGTGGACCCCGAGACGGCGGAATCGTCGGAGAAGCCGTTCTTCGAAAAGGTGAAGGATATCTTTGGCTGATTCGCCGGCGCTCGAGGTCACGTTCCTCGCAGCGCCCGGCGCGCTTTCGCCTTCGGCTTCGACGGGGCGCCATGAAGCGACCGGTGCTCAACCAGGTTGCGCAGTCGGCGGCGACCCGTTCCTTCGCGAACGCCTTTACGCGCTGCTCGACGACTTCAATCCGGTCGCAATCCACGAAGACGACGTCGGCGATACGTGGCGCGTGTTCTTTCCGTCCGCCGCACAACGAGATGCCGCCGCGGCCCGCGTGAGCGCGGCTGTGGCGCGGCAGCTGCTCCACACACGCGCAATCGATGTGCCTGACGAGGATTGGGCGCGGCGCTCCCAGCAGAACCTCCATGCGGTTGACGTCGGCGGCCTCGTCATCGCGCCGCCGTGGGACGTACCACGCGGCGTCTCGAAGCCGGTCATCATCATCGAGCCGTCGATGGGATTCGGGACCGGCCATCACGCCACGACGAGGCTGTGCCTCCGGCTGCTGCAGCGACTCGAACTGCGCGGCGCACGCGTTATCGATATCGGCACCGGTTCCGGCGTGCTCGCGCTCGCGGCCTGGAAGCTCGGGGCGAACGACGTGGTCGCGATCGACAACGATCCGGACGCGCTCGACAACGCACGCGACAACATCGCACGGAACGGCGGCGCCGGGGCCATCGACGTCATCTGCGACGATCTGACTACGTTGAAGGTGCAGCCGGCGGATGTCGTCCTCGCGAATCTCACGGCCGCGGTGCTGGTGCGGGATGCAGCGGCACTCCGCAGGGTCGCGCGCAGTGGGGCCTGCATGATCCTCAGTGGCTTTGCCTCCGATTATCTCGTCGACATACTGCCGTCATTCGACGGGACGAGCATGATCGACCAGATGAGTGAGGGAGACTGGGCGGCAATCGCCCTGCAACTGACTTCCGCCTGAACGCGGAAGCCACAAGAGTGTCGTGTTTGGAGCGGGGTCTTTGGACCCGGCGCAAAGGCGGTACTAAGAGCCGCCCTACAGATCCGCCCACAGAAACTGCAGGACGCCGATCGCGATGATCGCGACGGCATCGGCCCGCAGTGTCCGGCGGCCGAGCGTAATCGGCATCCATCCGGCCCGCACCGCGATCTCAATCTCTTCCGGCGCCCAGCCTCCCTCGGGTCCAACCGTCAGCGTGGCGGAGCCGGGCCGTTGCCCCTGCACTATCGCGACAGGATGGCCTTCGACGCTCACCGTCGGCTCGACGAGCATCAAACGCATCTCGGCGGTATCCTGGACGACCCACTCATCGAATGGCGTGCCGTTGCCAATCACAGGGAGAACGGCGCGTCGACACTGCTTCGCCGAGGCGACGGCGATCCGCCGCCATCGATCCGCGGCCTGTCCCTCCGTCAGCGCCTTCATGCGGACGGTCGTGTGCGCGGTGACTATCGGCTCGATCGCCGCGACGCCCATCATGGTCGCGTCCCGGACGACGTCCTCCATCTTGTCCCCCTTGAGCACCGCCTGCGCCAGCGTGAGACGCACCACCGGTTCCGGCGCGGCGCCGATCTCTTCGAGCAGGTGCACGTGTACGCCGTCACGGTTGACGCGCTCGATGCGCGCGCGATACTCGCGGCCGTTGCCGTCAAAGACGGCAATCTCGTCGCCGAAGCGGAGACGCAGGACGTGCGTGAGGTGGTGGGCTTCTTCCGCGGAGAGCGACGCCGTGTTCGAGGCAGGATCCAGATCGTTCGCGAGAAACCGCGGGAGCATCGCGGTCGCATTATATAAACTAAGAATCCGCTATACTCACGTCACACTTGCTCTTCAAGGGACAGACGCTAGGTAAGTACAAGATCATCGCGCCGCTCGGCAGCGGCGGCTTTGGTACCGTCTACCTCGCACAGGACACCTGGATCGACAAGAAGGTCGCGATCAAGGTTCCGCACCGGCAGGGGCTCGACTTCGGCGAGCTGTTGCGCGAGCCTCGGCTGCTCGCCTCCGTCAGTCATCCCAACATCGTCGCCATAACCACCGCGGAGAAGCAGGACAACATTTTCTTCATCGTGATGGAGTACGTGCACGGTGAAACGCTCGAGAGCATCATCGCCACGCGCGGCGCGCTCGAGCTGAACCGCGCGCTCGACTTCACCTGCCAGATCTGCAATGCGGTCGATCACGCGCACCGGCAGGGAGTGATCCATCGCGACCTGCGCCCGGCGAACGTGCTCGTCACCGAGCACGACATGTTGAAGGTCGCCGATTTCGGCACGTCCCGTTTCCTCGAGATCGCAGCGCACGGAACGACAGTCATCGGCAGCCCACCCTACATGGCGCCGGAGCAGTTCCACGGCAAGGCCGTGTTCGCGTCGGATCTGTATTCGCTGGGCGTGACGATGTACCAGATGCTCACGGGGATCCTGCCGTACGATGCACCGGCCCCCGCGGAGCTCGACAAGTTGATGTCGGGGGAGCTCGTCTCGCCGCCGCGCCTCAAGAACCCATCAATCCCGAAGCAGATCAGCGACATCGTCATGAGGGCGATGGCACCGGATCCGGCGCATCGCTACCAGCGTGCGGCCGACCTGATGGAAGACGTCCTCGCCGCGCGCAACGCCACGCGGACTCCCCCGGCGGGCGCGCTCCCCCGCGCGGCCGGCGGCGGACGCGCAGGGCGCGACGACGCGCAGAGCATCCAGAGCCGCTTGCGCGCCCGAGAGGCCCCCGCCGCCCGGTTCTGCTGGCACTGCCGTAAGCCGCTGCACGCGCGCACCGACCGCTGCCCGTTCTGCGGCGAAACCCAGTAGGAACATTAGAATGACTAGCGGGTTCAGGCCGGACCGGACCGCTGTGCTAACATCCGGCAATCCCGTAAATAGAAGGAGTGGGTAGATGGCGTTTCCCGGCACCGGAAAAGTGTGGATGAACGGTTCGCTGGTCGAATGGGCCGATGCGAAGATTCACGTCGCGTCGCACGTGGTCCATTACGGCAGCGGCGTATTCGAAGGGGCGCGCTGCTATAGCACGCCTCGCGGCACCGCGTGCTTCCGGCTCGACGCGCACCTCCGCCGGCTGTTCGACTCCGCAAAGATTTATCGGATGGAACCGACCATCACTTACTCCGAACTGCACGAGGCCGTTCTCGCGACGATCCGGACCAATGAATTCAAGGCGTGCTACCTGCGCCCGATCGTTTATCGCGGCTATCACACACTCGGCGTGAACCCCTTTCCGTGCCCGGTCGATATCGCGATCCTCGCCTGGGAATGGGGCGCGTATCTCGGGCAGGACGCGCTCACGAACGGCGTCGACGTCTGCGTGAGCTCGTGGGCGCGCGCCGCCCCCAATACCTTTCCCACGCTCGCCAAATCATCGGCGAACTACGCCAACTCGCAGTTGATCAAGATGGAAGCGCTCGCCGAGGGGTACAGCGAGGGCATCGCGCTCGACAGCTTTGGATACCTGAGCGAAGGCAGCGGCCAGAATCTTTTCATCGCACGCGACAACACGCTGTACACGCCGCCGCTCACCGCTTCAATTCTGCCGGGCATCACGCGCAATTCCGTGATCACCCTCGCGAAGGACCTCGGATTCCACGTGCGTGAAGAGATGCTGCCGCGCGAGCTGCTCTACATCGCTGACGAGGCGTTCTTTGCCGGAACCGCCGTCGAGATCACGCCGATCCGATCGGTCGACAAGATCGCCATCGGCAACGGGCGCCGCGGACCGATGACCGAATCGATCCAGCAGGCGTTTTTCGATGTCATCAACGGCGAAGTCGCCGACCGTCATGGCTGGCTCGAATACGTCTATCCGGGCGAGCCCCATCAGGCCGTCGCCGCGACCGCCAGGACGGCCACTGCCCAGAAATAGCGCTCACCTGTTACACTAGGGCACCCCAGCAAAGGCCACAGAAGCCGGCCACGGAAAAACACAGAAGAACACAGACTTTCTGTGTTTCTTCTGTGGAACGCGTGTGCCTGGGTGTGCTTCGGCGTCTCTTTTGTGTCTTCCTGTTCTGGTGTCTTTCGGTGTTTTTGTGTCTTCGTGTGGTTGTCTGTGTTTTCTGTGTTTTCTGTGGCTGTCTGAGGCGATCGGTTGCGTGGCACCTATGCACATTAACGATCTGTTGAAAACCGCGGTAGCCAGCGGCGCATCCGACCTGCACCTGAAAGTGGGCAGCTATCCGATGATGCGCGTGAACGGCACGCTCGTGGTGGCATCCGAAGCGAAGCGGCTGGATCGTCCCGATACCGAGGCGATGGCCCAGGGCATCTTCACGCCGGACCACCTGGAGAAGTTCCGCCGCAACCAGGACGTCGATCTCGCGTACAGCGTGGCGGGGCTCGGACGCTTCCGGTGCAATGTGTTCCAGCAGCGCGGCACCGTCGGCCTCGTGCTGCGCGTGATTCCGACGCGCATCAAGTCGGTCGCCGAGCTCGGCCTGCCGCCGGTGCTCAAGAAAATCGCGCAGGAGGAACGTGGCCTCGTGCTCGTCACGGGCACGACGGGGAGCGGCAAGTCGACGACGCTCGCGGCAATGATCGATTACATCAACTCGATTCGCTCTGCGCACATCATGACCGTCGAGGATCCGATCGAGTACCTGCACCGCGATCACATGTCGCTGGTGAATCAACGCGAAATCTCCGTGGACGCGCTGTCGTTCGCGCACGCCCTTCGCGCCGCGCTCCGCCAGGATCCGGATGTCATTCTCGTCGGCGAAATGCGCGATTACGAGACGATCGAGACGGCGCTGCACGCGGCGGAGACGGGCCATCTGGTCCTGTCGACGCTGCACACGCTCGATGCCACCGAGACGATCAACCGCATCATCTCGGTGTTCCCGCCGCACCAGCAGCGGCAGGTCCGCATTCAGCTCGCGAGCGTGTTGAAAGCCGTCATCTCGCAGAGGCTCATGCCACGCGCGGATGCAGTCGGCCGCGCTGCCGCCGTCGAGGTGATGGTGACCACCGCCTATATCCGCGATTGCATTGTTGACAAAGACAAGACCGCGCATATCTATGGCGCGATCACTGCGGGCGGATCCCAATACGGCATGCAGACCTTCGATCAGTCGATCTTCGGCCTCTATCAGGCAGGCTACGTGTCGCTCGAAGAAGCGCTGCGCTGGACGTCGAATGTCGACGACTTCAAGCTGAAGGTCCAGGGCATTTCGTCTTCCACGGAGATGTCGCGCGCAACGCCGCCAGCTGTCGAACCCACCAGAGCAGGCATGCCGGAGATCACGCGATTCGGGGGATAAAACGGCTCAGAGCTCATGCCACAGGGCTTATGCTGGCTCAAGGCCGAACCCGGTCGTCAGCCATGGGCCCGCCTCGAGCCATGAGTCATGAGTCACGAGCCCTCCGCCTACGCTGACGGCGTGCGGATGCTGGCGCGGCGCGAACTGTCGGCGGCGCAGCTCAAGGCACGGTTGCTCGAACGCGAACACGCCGCGAAGGACGTCGACGCGGCAATCGAGCAGTTGCGCGAGAGCGGGGCGCTCGACGACGCACGCGTCGCGCGCGCGTATACGGAGACCGCGCTCAAAGTGAAAGGGCGCGGCCGGCTGCGCATCCAGCGCGAGCTGAACGAGATGGGTATTCCGCGCGAGATCGCGGCTGCCGCCCTGGCGGACGCGTTCGGCGAGGTCGACGAGCGCGGGTTGATCGCGAAAGCGCTCAAGAAAAAACTGCGCGGACCGCAGAAGATCGACACGCCTCAGGAATACGGGCGCGTTTACCAGTTCCTCATCCGCCAAGGTTTCTCCCCTGCTGCAGTGTCCGCGGCGCTGCGCGCCTTCCGCAAACGGGGCGATCCGCTAGAATAACCGGATGGATTCCCGCGAAATCCGCAGCAGTTTCCTCAAGTATTTCGAGAAGAACGCACACACGATCGTGTCCAGCTCCTCGCTCGTACCCGCAGACGATCCCACCCTGCTCTTCACCAACGCCGGGATGAACCAGTTCAAGGACGTGTTCCTCGGGCGCGAGAAACGGCCGTACAAACGTGCGACCACGTCGCAGAAGTGCATGCGCGTCAGCGGGAAGCACAATGACCTCGACAACGTGGGCCCGTCGCTGCGGCATCACACCTTTTTCGAGATGCTCGGGAACTTCTCGTTCGGCGACTATTTCAAGAACGACGCGATCCCGTTCGCGTGGACGTTGCTCACCGAGGTGTGGAACCTGCCCGCAGATCGTCTGTTCCCCACGATGTTCAAAGGCGAATCCGGGATCCCGCGCGACGACGAGGCTTTCTGGATCTGGCAGAAGCTGGTGCCCCCGACGCGCATCACCGAGCTTGGCCTGGCGGAGAACTTCTGGCAGATGGGAGACACCGGCCCCTGCGGCCGCTGCTCGGAGATCCATTACTTCCGAGGCAACCACTATCCCTGCGAAGAGGAACAGCGCGGCAACCTCTGCGGGGGCCTCGACTGCAGCTGCGACCGCTACGTCGAGATCTGGAACAACGTGTTCATGGAGTTCGATCGACAGCCGGACGGCACGCTGCAGCCGCTCCCGGCGCCGTCGATCGACACGGGCATGGGCCTCGAGCGGATCACCGCGGTGATACAGGGCAAGCTCTCGAATTACGACACCGACCTCTTCACACCCATCCTCGCGGCTATCGGCGCGCGCGCGGGACGCACGTACGGCGCGACGCTCGATGGTCCCGCGGACATCTCGGTACGGGTAATTGCCGATCACCTGCGCGCGATGACGTTCCTCATCGGCGACGGCGTGGTGCCCTCCAACGAATGGCGCGGCTACGTGCTTCGCAAGATCATGCGGCGCGCGATGCGCCACGGGAAGAAGCTCGGCATCGCTGAGCCCTTTCTGCATTCGCTGGTCGACGTCATCGTCGCCGAGATGGGCGCCGCGTATCCCGAGTTGCGCATCGGCCGCGACGCCATCGTGCAGGTCGTCCGCAGCGAAGAGGAGCGATTCGATGCCGTCCTCACGGCCGGTTTGCCGCGACTGGAAGACGTACTCGATCGCGCCGCGGCCGGCTCGAAGATTGTTCCGGGCGACGAAGCGTTTCGCCTGTACGACTCGCTGGGCGTGCCGCTCGATTTCATCGAGGACCTCTCCACCCAGCGAGGATTGACGATCGATCGCGCCGGGTACGAACGCGCGATGGAGGGGCAGCGGGAACGCGCGCGCGCCGGCAGCGCCTTCGAGACGAAGAAGACGCAGGAATTCGTGTATGCGTCTGACGAGGCGCGCAAGTCCGCGCTTGCGCCCGGCGATCAGTTCGACGGCTATACGTCGACGACCGTCACGGGCGTGCCCGTGATCGCGGTGTTCGATGCGGACCGTAAGCAGGTGTCGTCGCTCACGGAAGGGCAGAACGGTTTCATCGTGCTCGAGCGCACGCCGTTTTATGTCGAATCGGGTGGGCAGGTCTCCGACAGCGGCCGCATCGCGAACGAGGCCAACGGCTCCATCGCCACCGTGTCGGCGCTCGTGCGGCTGACGCCCGGCGGACCGCGCGCGCACCGCGTCGCCGTCACGCGCGGAACGTTCAAGCCGCGCGATCTCGTCACCGCGGTGGTCGACGCCGAGGTGCGCGATGCGACGCGCCGGAACCACACCGCGACGCACCTGCTCCATGCAGCGCTCCGCCAGGTGCTCGGCACTCACGTGAAGCAGGCCGGCTCGCTCGTGGCGCCGGACCGGCTGCGCTTCGACTTCGTGCACTTCGCCGCGATTCCGCGCGACGAGCTCGATCGGATCGAACGCATCGTCAACGAGCAGATCTTTCGTAACACGCCGGTGCAGACCGACGTGCGGTCGACGGAGGATGCCATCGCGGCGGGCGCGATGGCGCTCTTCGGCGAGAAGTACGGCGATCGCGTCCGCGTTGTGTCGGTGCCGGGGTTCAGCCTCGAGTTGTGCGGTGGGACGCACGTCCGCGCGACGGGAGACATCGGTCCGTTCGTCATCACGCAGGAAGGAGGCGTCGCGGCCGGCGTGCGCCGCATCGAGGCGCTCACCGGCGCTGGCGCCGTCGCGTTCCATCAGCAGCAGCGCGCTGCGCTCGAACGCATCCTCGCCGCGCTGAACACCACCGCGAGTCAGAGCCTTGAGACCGTGCAGCGCCTGCAGGCCGACTCGCGTCGTCTCGCGCGAGAGGTGGAGCAGCTGAAGATGAAGGTGGCGCTCGGCGGAGCCGCGCCCGGCGATGCCGCGCCGGACGACATGCACGACGTCAACGGCGTGAACGTGATCGCGCGTCGAGTGACTGGTCTCGAGAAGAGTGCGCTGCGCGGCCTCTCCGATTCGCTGCGCGATCGTCTCGGCAGCGGGATCGTCGTCATCGCGTCGGAGAACGACGGCAAGGTCGCCTTGGTCGTCTCAGTCACGAAAGATCTGACCAGCCGCATCCAGGCCGGACGCATCGTGAAGGAAATCGCGCCCATCGTCGGAGGCGGCGGCGGAGGGCGGCCGGAGTTTGCGGAAGCGGGGGGCAAGGATCCGACGAAAATCGACGACCTGATCCGACGCGCTCCCGGCGCGATCGCTGCCCTGCTCGGCTGATCACATCTTTGCGGGTGTGCCGTGCAGAAACGGCACATCCGGCCCGATAAATCCTCCGTAAGTCATTGAAATCCTACGGCAAGACGCTTGCCTTGAGACAGAGGTCGAGCTCGGCTAAACTGTTGAGCTCAAACCAACTCATGGTCCGAAGACTGCTCCTCGCCGCCGCGCTTTGCGCGCTGACGCCCTCGGTGGCGCATGCCCAGATTTATGCGTGGAGGGACACCGCCGGCAACCTGGTGCTGTCCGACACCCCCAAGGATCCGTCGGCGAAGACCTACGCTGTCACGCCGGCGGCCGGGACTCCATCGGGCGGCATCCGCACGACGAAAGTCGCGTTCAGCCGCCGGGCCGCCGAGTACAACGATCTCATCGTGGAGCACTCGACGCGGCACGCGCTGAGCCCCGATTTCGTCCGCGCCGTCATCCAGGCGGAGTCGGCTTTCAACCCGCGCGCACGATCGCTGAAGGGCGCGATGGGGCTCATGCAGTTGATGCCGCAGACCGCGCGCGCGTACGGTGTGTTCGATCCTTTCAACGCCGCGGAGAACATCCGCGCCGGCGTCGCGTATCTGAGGAGCCTTCTCGACCGATTCAATCAGGACGAATCGCTCGCGCTGGCTGCCTACAACGCCGGACCAGCCGCCGTAGAGAAATACGGGCGCAGCGTGCCGCCCTACAAAGAGACACGCAGCTACGTCGCGAAGATTCGCGGCGCCGCATCGCAGCCTGCCGCACCGCCCGCGACGCGGGTCTTCAAGACCATCGACATCATCGATGGCCGCCCCGTGATCCGTTACACGAACAAGCCCGCGGAAGGGGCGAATGTCGTGACAGCGGCCGATCGGCGGTAGGGCTTCGGGCTTCAGGCTTCAGGGTTCAGAGCTGTATCTGTGTTTGCGTGTGGCGATAACATCTGGAGATGCGGCTGGACCTGTGGCTCGATGTCAGTTGCCTCTTCAAGACCCGCAGCGAAGCGCAGAAGGCCTGCCGCGGCGGCAAGGTAGATATCAACGGACAGGCGGCCAAGCCACACCGCGAGATCAAACCTGGCGATGAAGTCGAGATCACGAGGCGATTCGGCAGACGTCAGAAAGTCGTGGTGAAGGGGATGTCGGATCAGCACATCCCCAAGGCGGACGCGCGGCTACTTTACGACGACCTGACGCCAAAGCCTACGTCAGAAGAGGTCGAGATGCGTCGTATCGCGCGTATGGCGGCCCCGTTCACGCGTCCGGCCTCAGCCGGCGCGCCGGATCGCCGTGAGCGACGCGCCCTGCGCCGCCTCAAAGGGCGCGGCTGACCTGCGCTGTGGTAGAATCAGGAGTTTGTGACGGAGCGGTAAGGCCGTTCCGGGGCGCTCACGCTCCTGTCAGCAGTTCGGCATTCAGCATTCAGCATTTGACCTATGGCCAGCCACGCTTCAGCACTCAAGGCTCACCGGCAGAATATTGTCCGTCGGGAGGCGAACCGCCAGCTCCGTAGCCGCCTGCGAGGCGCGCTCCGGACGATCCGCGCCGCCATCGACGCGGGCGATCCCTCGCAGGTGAAGGATGCGCTCCGCAGCACCATTTCGCTCGTCGACAAGATGGCAGGCAAGGGCGTGATTCATCGCAACGCCGCCGCACGTTACAAGTCGCGTCTCTCGAAGCGGGTCACGAAGAAGACGGCCTCGGCCTAACGGCGGGTCTAGAGACCCGCTCCACGCCTGGTCTGAAGACCCGGCCTGCACAGTTCGACGACGAGCCGTTCAAGCAGAACGCGCGGATCCCCCGCGGAGCTCTTGAGGTCGAGGTCAGTGCGGAACAGCGCGTCGACTGCCGCAGGAACGCGCCGCGGATCGCTTGCGGACAGGCGCTCGCGGACAAACCATCCGAGCTGCCCGAGGATCTGGTACGGCACGCCACCGCCGTCGAGCGCGAGACCGATCTGCCGCAGCGCTTCCGCCGTGTTCCCCTGTTGAATCGCATTGGTAACGGCCCAGTCGTCGTGTGACGCTTCCGCGCTCACGACTTCCCGCACATCGGCCAGGGTGATCTTCGGACGGCCCGCCGTATAGAGCAAAAGCCGCTCGAGGTCGCCGCGCAGCCGCACGATCTCCGCGCCGGCGCGTTCCGCGATCAACCGCACCGCCGGCGGTTCGATCTGCTGTCCGGCCTCGGCGACAGCTTTCCTCACCATCTGCTCCGCCATCCTTGCTGCCTGGCGAAGGTCGACGCGCTCACCCTTACCGGGCTTCAGCCCCCAGCACTCGACGACCGTCGCATGTTTGTAGAGCGCCTTTCCAATGCGGCGCGACTTATCCACGTCTGCCGCCGCAATGACCAATACGGTCGTCGGCTCCGGACGCTGGACGTATTCAGTCAGCGCATCGAGGTCCGTCGCCGGCTCATCATCGTCGCCCTCGGAATCGGCATCCGCGGCGCGGCCGCGCCGCTTCGGCTTCAGCAGCCGTTCTCCACGCAGCACGACCACGACGCGGCGATCGCTCATCATCGGCAGCAGGCGCGCGGACTCGACGATGCTGACGGGCGTCGCCCCTTTTTCACCGGCATAGAATCGATCGACGTTGAACGCACGCAGCTCGTCCTCGACGATAACGGCAATATCTGCGGCGAGGTGCGAGATCTCCGCGTCGTCGTCGCCGACCAGCAGGTAGATTGGCGCGGGCGATCGCTTCGCGATTGCCGCTCTGACGGCGGCTGTGGTTGTTATGGCCATTCCGATCCGTGTGATCCGTGTGATCCGTGGCTTGACCTGGCCGTGTGATCCGTGGCTCGACCTGGCCGTGTGATCCGTGGCTCGACCTGGCCGTGTGATCCGTGGCTCGACCTGGCCGTGTGATCCGTGGCTCAGAACGCTTCGAGGATGGCGCTGACGACCGCGCGTGCGAATTCCGAGGCCATGCGGTCCAGCGCGTTGACGTCCTGACCGAAGAACGCGGTCGGGTCGAGCGTGCCGGCGCCCGACGAGACGTCGAACTCCTCGCGATACTGCATCCCCGGGTTCGCCCACAGCACCTTGTTCGTCTTCAGATCTTTGAACTCCACAGCCGCGGTCAGCGTGAGGACGTAGCGCGTCGCCTGCTGCTGCTCGTTGAACGCGGCAGGGGCAATCGTGATTGAGGAGATCGCGCCGGTGAGCACTGCGTCCACGCCGGTCGCCTCGGTCTCGATGGTGTACTTGCCGCGGCCGATGAACTCGCTCCGAACGCGCTCGGTGACGCGGCGTTCCACATCGAACACCGCCGTCTGGTTCGTGAACTGCGGTATACCGATCCGATGAATATATGCCGGCAGGAACGACCCGCGCCCCGCGAGCGAATAGCCACATCCGCCCTGCCCAAGCAGGGCGGCTGCGGCTATGAGGAAATAGGTCCGATTCTTCGCGAGCCTCAAGGTCGCGTTGAGCCACGCCGAAGGCCGACTCTCGGGTCTGGCGTGATCGCATTGCCCGGTTGTCGACATCATGTCACCACGATGCTCACGAGACGTCCGTTCGCCACAACCACCTTCTTCACCGTCCGTCCTTCCAGGTGCGGGCGGATGTGAGGATCGCCGAGCGCGATCTCGCGCAGCCGATCCTCCGGCGTGTCAGCCGGCACGGTGACGCGCCCGCGCAGCTTTCCATTGATCTGAACCGGCACGACGACCTCCTCGGCTTTCGCGACCGCCTCATCGAACTCAGGCCAGCCGGCGGCCGTGACGCTCCCCTGGTGTCCGAGCGCTTCCCACAGTTCTTCCGCCATATGGGGCGCAAACGGTGAAATCATTCGCACCAGCGCCTCAATCGCTTCCTTCAGCACCGCGATAGTGGCGGGCCGCTCGATCACGCCGACGTTGTCGGCGTCCTCCCCAACGGGCCCGCACCGCGAGCGGTTGCAGAATGCATACAGCTCGTTGACGAGCTCCATCATGGCCGACACTGCGGTATTCAAATGGACGCGCGGATCCAGATCGAGCGTGACGCGCTTGATCGTCTGGTGCGTCTTGCGGCGCACGGCCCGTTCCGCGTCGTTCAGTTCGACCTGCGACGGCATCGGGATCCCTTCGCCGCCGACGGTCTCGCAGAGCGAATCGGCCAGGCGCCAGACGCGCGCAAGGAAGCGGAAGCTCCCCTCGAGGCCCGCGTCGGTCCACTCGATCTCCTTCTCCGGCGGCGCAACGAACATCACGTAGAGCCGCAGCGCATCCACGCCGTACTTCTGAATCATGTCGTCGGGATCGACCACGTTCCCCTTCGACTTCGACATGACCTGCCCGTTCTTGAGCACCATGCCCTGCGTCAGCAGCCGCGCGAACGGCTCGCTCAGATGCGTCATCCCCAGATCGCGGAACACTCGCGTGAAGAAACGCGAGTAGATGAGGTGCAGGATCGCGTGCTCGACGCCACCGCTGTAAAAGTCGATTGGTCCCCAGTACCCGACTTTTTCCGGATCGAAGGGCAACTCATTGTTCTTCGGATCGCAGAAGCGGAAGAAGTACCACGAGGAGTCGACGAATGTGTCCATCGTGTCCGTCTCACGACGCGCGGGTCCGCCGCACTCGGGACACCTGGTGTTCCGGCCGGAGAATTCCGCCGTCTTCGGCAGCGCCACCGGCAGGTCATGATAAGGAACGCCGACCATCCCGTCCTTTTCGCAGTAGACCACGGGGATGGGAGTTCCCCAGTAACGCTGACGCGAAATGCCCCAGTCCTTCAACCGATACTGGGTGGTTCCCTGTCCGATGCCGCGCTGCTCCGCCGCTGCCGTCATGCGGCGGCTTGCTTCTTCCCAGTCCAACCCGCTGAACTCACCGGAGGCGACGAGCCTTCCTGCGCCCGGTTTCGCTTCGATCATCGTCTCGGCCGACAGCGGTTCCCCTTCGGGCTGCACGACCACCGTGATTGGCAGGCCGTATTTCTTTGCGAAC
>QHWT01000127.1:0-2248 GCA_003222675.1 Acidobacteriota bacterium
TACGAGCAGTACCTCGATACGCCGACCTTTCCATACAAGGGAGAGGACAAGCCGTCCAAGAAGTCGTCGAAGAAGAAACCGTCCAAGAAACCGGCCACGAAGAAACCGACGAAGCCTTCGAAGAAGGGATACAAGGCGAGCGGCTTCGGCACTGAGGCCGTAGCGCAGCTCAAACGGCAGCTCGAGGAACGGATCGGCATCGAGCACTAAACCTGGCGCGACCGGAAGCCTCGCTTGAACGTCAGCCGACCCTTCGTCCTCAAGGAAGACATCGTTCTGATCCCGTGCGCCGAGCTGAGCGACGACGTGCGCCGGCGCATCGCCTTCGACGACGGCGACTACACGCTCTCGCACCGCCACGGCCGCGCGCGCTCGCAAGTGATCGACGGGCAGACCGCGGCGCTGCTGATGCTGTTCCGCGAGCCGCGCACGCTCGTCGACGCCATCGTCGAGCAGAGCCGCGCGGAAGGCCGCGATCCCCGCGCGCGCTTCGACGAGCTGCTCCCCCGCCTCGGCGCGTTCGTGAAGAGCCGCGTGCTCGTGCCGGCGAGCTCGAAGACGCGGAAGGCGATCGCGCCGCGTTTCGAGAACGGCGCGACCGTCGCGGGATGGCAGATCGTCCGTTGCGTCCACCTCATCGAAGACAGCGAGATCTACGAGGTGCAGCGAGGCGACGAGCGCGCCGCGCTGAAGACTGCACGCGTGGCCCGGATCAGCGCGCTGTTCCGGAACGAGCTCGCGATCCTCCGGCATCTCGACGGCAGCGGCATCGCGCCGCGGCCGATCGACGCCGGCGTGCACGGCAAGCGGCCGTATCTGATCCTCGAATGGCTCGACGGCGTCAACGGGCTCGCCGCCGCGGCCTCGCGCCGCCACGACCGCACCGCTCTGCTCGATCTCTGCGCCAGGATCGCCGACGCGTACGCAACGCTGCACGCGCGCGGCGTGCTGCACGGCGACGTCCATCCGCGCAACATCGTCGTCGCCGGCGACCGAGTCGTGCTGCTCGACTTCGGCGTTGCGCGCCTCGTCGACGAGCCGCCCCGCGTCGGCCGCGCCGGCGTTCCTTTCTTCTTTGAGCCCGAGCACGAGTTGCCGTCGTCGCCCGCGGGAGAGCAGTACGCCCTCGCGGCGCTGCTGTACCTGCTGATCGCCGGCCGTCACTACCTCGACTTCCGCCTCGACCGCGAGGAACTGGAGCGGCAGATTGAAACGGATTCGCCCGCGGCGCTCGTCGATTGGCCCGAGGCGGAGCGGATCCTCTTTCGCGCCCTGGAAAAGGATCCGGCGCGGCGCTACGCCTCGATTGCGGACATGGCGCGGGAGCTGTTTCTCGAACGGACGCTGCAGTCGCTCCCCGAGGCCTATCCGCCGCCCACCGCCTCGATCTATTTCGGCGCCGCGGGCGCCGCGATCGGACTGTTGCGCATCTCGCCGGCGCGCGCCGACGTCTGGCGGTCGCGCGCGGAGGCGCTCATCGGCACCGAGGGAGCGTATGACGCTGGGGAGGAGGTGCCGGGCGACGTCATCGGCGCGGTCTCGCCGTACCACACCGAATCCGGCATCCACGCCGCCGCGGCGATGATCGCCGCGGCGCGAGGCGACGCGCCGGCACGGCGGCGCGCCATCGAGGCGTTCCTCGTCGCGTCGCGCCGGCCGTGCGCGGAGCTCGATCTGACTCTCGGCCGTTCCGGCAGCCTCCTCGCGGCGGCGATGCTGATGCGCATCGACGACGATCCGGCGTTGCGCGCGTTCGGCTCCGAAACGATGACCGCGATTTGGGACGCGCGGCCAAATCGCAGGTACACCGGCATGGCTCACGGTTGGACCGGGTACCTCTACGCGGCGCTGCGATGGTGCGAGGCCTCGGGGGACGCGCTGCCGCCCCGTCTGATCGAACGTCTCCGGAGCTTCGCCGCGAAGAAGGTCCTGCACAACCGCGGCGCCTACTGGCCGGCCGCATTCGGCAAAGAGCACCACCCGATCCCCGGCTGGTGCAACGGCAGCGCGGGGCAGCTCTTCCTCTTCACCCTCGCGCACCGCCTTCTCGGCGACGACGAATGGCTCCGCCTCGCGGAGCTCTGCGCCTGGAACACCTGGGACGAGAACCGCCCCAAGACGAGCCTCTGCTGCGGCAGCGCCGGCCGCGCCTACGCGCTGCTCAACCTTTACAACCACACCGGCGACGCCGCCTGGCTCGACCGCGCACGCCAGCTCGCCGGCCACGCCGCCGCCGGCGCCGTGGCGA
>QHWT01000127.1:2259-3122 GCA_003222675.1 Acidobacteriota bacterium
GTACTCGTCGCCGACCTCGCCTCGCCCGAGACCGCGCGGATGCCGTTTTTCGAGTAACGTAAAATCTCACAACTTCGGTAACTCATGACCATTGCGAGAGGGACCACGCTCGGACCGTACGAGGTCCTGACGCACATCGGTGCGGGCGGAATGGGAGACGTGTGGCGCGCCCGCGACCGCCGCATCGGCCGCGACGTGGCCATCAAAGTCCTCCCCGACTCGTACGCGCCCGGCGACGACCGCGTGCGCCGCTTCGAGCAGGAGGCGCGCGCCGCCGGCTCCTTGAACCATCCCGGCCTGGTGACGATCTACGACGTCGGCACGACAGACGGCGCGCCGTACATCGTCATGGAGCTGCTCGAAGGCGAGACGCTGCGCGACGCCATCGGCGAAGCGCCGCCCGTTCCCCTCCCCTTTCGCAAGGCGCTCGACTACGCGATCCAGACCGCCTCGGCGCTCGCGGTCGCGCACGAGAAGGGGATCATCCACCGCGACCTCAAGCCCGAGAACATCTTCGTCACGTCGGACGGCCGCGTGAAGATCCTCGACTTCGGCCTCGCCAAGCTGGCCGAGGATGCGAAGGATGCGGATGGCCGCCATCGAACCGGGCGGCATCTGACGTCGACCGGCATGGTCGTCGGCACGCCCGGCTACATGTCGCCCGAGCAAGTGCGCGCGCAGCCGCTCGATTACCGCACCGACATCTTCTCGCTCGGCGCCGTGCTGTACGAGATGCTCGGCGGCCGCCGCGCCTTCGATCGCGACACGGCGGTCGAGACGATGAACGCGGTGATCAAAGACGAGCCGGCGCCGCTCGAAACGACCATCCCGGCGACGCTGGAAGCGATCGTGGGCCACTGCCT
>QHWT01000127.1:3250-3572 GCA_003222675.1 Acidobacteriota bacterium
GCCATCGTCGCCGCCGCCGTCGTGCTCGCGCTGGCGGGCGTCGGCTTCGCGCTCTTCCACGGCCGCGGCGCCGGCGTCGGAAAGGCCATTCCGCGCACGTACAAACAACTGACGTTCTCCGACGGCCTGGAGATGTTCCCGTCGCTCTCGCCGGACGGGAAGACGTTCGCGTACGTCTCCGCGCAATCGGGCAACCGCGACATCTACGTGCAGCGCGTCGACGGCCGCACCGCGACCGACATCACCAGCGACTCCCCCGCCGACGATTCGGAGCCGGCGTTCTCGCCCGACGGCTCGCAGATCGCCTTCCGCTCCGAGCGCG
>QHWT01000039.1 GCA_003222675.1 Acidobacteriota bacterium
GGTGCGGCTGCAGCGACAGGGGCCGCTCGAACAGCAATGGGTGCGTCGTGTAGGCCGGTGGCAGCAACGCGATCGAGATCTTCGGAACGTAGACTTCCTCGCGCCGAAGGCTCGTCCAGAATCCGGCTTCAATCACCTCCTCGATCGCCGCGAGATCCGGCAGCGGAGCAGTCACCACGCCGGCGCTCGCGCCGGCGGATGCGAGGTGACGGATGAAATGATCCTGGACGCGCTGCGCGACGGCGCGGCCCGCGGGATAGGCGCCGGTTGTCACACGTTTATCTTTGCATACGTTCGAGGTCCGAGGTCCGAGATCCGAGGTCCGAGGTCCGAGATCCGCGGTCATCGGGCCCCGATATACTGTCCCTCGTGATTCTGGAGACGCTCACCGACGAGCTGCGGCGGATTCTCGGCGATCGAATGTCGTTGTCGAAGGCGGTCCGCGAGCATCACAGCCGCGGCGAGTCACACCACGATCCGCACCTGCCGGACGTCGTGGTCTTCCCGGAATCGACTGACGAGGTGCAGGCCATCGTGCGTGCGTGCGCGCGGCACCGCACACCGATGGTGCCCTACGGGGCGGGCTCATCGCTCGAAGGCCACGTGGTGCCGGTGCGCGGCGGTGTATCAGTCGATATGTCGAGGCTCTCGAGGATCGTGCGCATCCATATCGAGGACCTCGATGTCACGGTCGAAGCGGGCGTCACCCGCAAACAACTCGAACGTCACCTCCAGTCGACCGGCTTGACGTTTCCGCTCGACCCTGGCGCCGATGCGACGATCGGCGGCATGGCGTCTACGCGCGCGTCCGGCACAACGGCGGTGCGTTACGGGACGATGAGAGAGGCGGTGCTCGGCTTGACGGTCGTGCTCGCCGACGGCCGCATCGTTCATACCGGTTCGCGTGCGCGGAAGTCCTCGTCCGGATACGACCTGACGCGTCTGTTCGTCGGCGCTGAAGGAACGCTCGGCATCATCACGGAAGTGACGCTCCGTCTGCACGGCCGCCCCGAGGCGGTCGCCGCGATGACGTGCAGCTTCGAGACGATCGACGCGGCGGTCGAAACGGTCATCGCGATCGTGCAGCTTGCGATCCCCGTCGCGCGGATCGAGCTGCTCGACGAGGTGCAGATGGACGCCGTCAACCGCCACTCGCGGCTCGCCTACCGGGTCGCGCCCACGTTGTTTTTCGAGTTTCACGGCTTGAGCGACGCCGATGTCTCGGGGCATGCGGAAGCGGCGTGCGAGATCGCCCGCGAGCATGGCGCCCGTGACCTTGCGCGGGCGCTCACACCCGAGAACCGCGCCACGCTGTGGCAGGCCCGGCATGATGCCTATTTCGCCGCCCTCGCGCTGCGGCCGGGATCGCGTGGATGGACGACGGACGTGTGCGTCCCGATTTCGCGGCTGGCCGAATGCATTCGCGAGACGAAGGGTGACGTCGATGCCTCGCCTCTGACCGGCGCGCTCGTCGGCCACGTCGGCGACGGCAACTTCCACATGATCTTTCCAGTCAAACCGGAGGCGCCCGAGGAGATCGCCGAGGCGCAGCGGCTCACCGACCGGCTCGTGGAGCGCGCCCTGGCGCTTGGCGGCACATGCAGCGGCGAGCATGGCGTCGGCCTGGGGAAGATGCGATTTCTGGAGGCGGAGCACGGTCGCGCGGCGCTCGACGTCATGCGCGCGATCAAGCAGTCGCTCGACCCGCACAATCTGATGAACCCGGGAAAGTTGCTCCCGGACCTCTCCGACGAGCGGCAATCGGCAACCGTCAACCGGCCGCATTGAGCCATACTAGAAGCATGTCTCCTCGCCGGGTCCTGATCATTGCCGCGATGGCCGCGACAACGATCCTCGCGATCGTCGCGATGGTGCGCTACACGCACCAGGTGGAGCGAGGCCTCGCGCATGCCAGCGCGTCTGGCACCACCATCACGTTTCTTCGCGAGCGTGCGAATGTGCCGGCGCTCACGGCGACCGATCTCGCGGGACGGCAGGTGTCGACCGAGGCGCTCCGCGGAAAGGTGGTCCTCGTCAACTTCTGGGCCACGTGGTGTCCGCCGTGCCGTGAAGAGATTCCGGATCTCGTGGCGCTCCAGCAGAAATATCCCGATCAGCTCCAGATCATCGGCATCTCGCAGGATGCCGCGCCCGCCGAGGCCGTGCAGCAGTTTGCGGCCGCGCGCGGCATGAACTATCCCACCGTGATGAGCACGCCGGAGATCGAAAAGCTGTTCCCTGGCGTCTACGCGCTGCCCACGACGTTCTTGATTGATCGGGAGGGGCGGCTCGCGAAGAAACACGTCGGCATGTTGAATCGGTCGCTGATCGAGATCGAAGCGCGCGCGCTCGCCGGCCTCGATGTCGATGCGAACGTGGAGCTCGTCGAGGACGAAGACAAGGTGCGGCTGGAAAACGCCGCGCAGGCCAACAAGATTCCCGGCATCGATCTCGCGATGCTCACGCCCGAGCAGAAGACGAAGGCGCTTCAGACGCTCAACAGCGAGCACTGCACCTGCGGCTGCGCCCTCACCGTCGCGCAGTGCCGGGTCGACGATCCCACTTGCACCGTCAGCCTCCCGCTCGCCAAGGACATCGTCAAAAAGATCGCCGCGAAATGACTCCGGCCGGGGTCAGATCTCGATTTTCCATGAGACTCGAAGAAATCGAGATCTGACGCTACCGCGCGGCATCCCTGTTACTGGACGCATCTGCACCGCCCAAATATGTGAGTTAGGGCTGTCCCCCCAGTTGGGGTCAGATCTCGATTTTTCATGAAGTTCCAGAAATCGAGATCTGACCCGACTCCACCCCAGCCCCCAGCCCGTCGGAAATAGCCCTGCCGGTGGATTGACGACTGGTTGAGTCGGATATAAGCTAGTTAAACCAGACCAATCCGGTCGGTTATTCGGAAGGCACTCATATCGTGCGGGTTCCGTCATTCTGGGCTGCGGTCCTCACCGCGGGAGCGGCGCTGGTCGCCACCGTCCTCGTCCTCCAGGTGCTCACCACCGGCGGACTGCCGGATCCGACGGGCCATGGCGATTTCGGGGCGCGCGTGCTCGACATCGCGGTTCTGGTCTTCCGCGAGGGGCTCGAATGCGTCCTCGTGCTGGCGGCCATTACCGCGAACATGGTTGGCGGCAAACGCGCCTGCCAGCGGCCCGTTGCGGCCGGCGCCGGCGTCGCGCTGGCCGCCACGCTCGTCACCTGGCGTGTCGCCATCGGGGTCGTCGACAGCCTCGCCGAAAACGTCCCCGCCCTGGACATCCAGGCGGCGACGGGTCTCCTGGCGATCGTCGTGCTGCTCGTCGTGATGAACTGGTTCTTCCACAAAGTGTACTGGACCGGCTGGATCTCGATGCACAGCCGGCGGAAGCAGGAATTGATCAAAAGCAGTTCGACGGCGCGACTGTGGTGGGGCCTCGCCCTCCTGGGTTTCTCATCGCTCTACCGCGAAGGATTCGAGGTCGTGCTCTTCCTTCAGAGCTACCGCCTGAAGCTCGGGATCGAGCCGGTGTTGTACGGCGTCTCGCTCGGACTCGCGCTGACGACAGTCGTCGGCGTGCTGACGTTCGTCGCGCATCGCCGGCTGCCTTATCGACGGATGCTCGTGTTCACGGGCGTCATGCTGGGTCTCGTGCTGCTCGTCATGGTCGGGGAGCAGGCGCAGGAGATGCAGCTCGCCAACTGGCTGCCCACAACCCCCATTGCCTTCCTGCAACGCGCTATTCCATCGTGGATGGGGCTTTGGTTCGCAGTATTCCCCACCGTTGAAACCCTCGCCGCGCAGGCGCTCGCCGCCTTCATCGTCGTCGGTTCGTATGTCCTCGCACGCGAGCACGTGACCGACACGCCGGCACGCGCGGCGTGACCCTGGGGTAAATTCGCACCACGGACGAGCCGATGTGGGAATACCGCGTCTCGTGGACGAATCGTCCTCCATCCTGGTGGACGCTGGCCTGGAAGAATGGGACGCGCGCGCGACTCACGCCGGAAACGCGCGTTGATACCTATTGGATCATCGATGGCCGCCACGACCTGGGCATCAAGCTGCGCGGCGGTCAGACCTCGCTCGAGATCAAAGTCCGCTACCAGCGACGCGACGGGTGGGAGCTCTGGGAGAAAGTGATTTTTCAGGCGTGGACGCCGCTCGAATCTGTGCGCTGCGCGGCGTTGCTGCAGACCGAGCCGACGTTTGCGGCGGACGGGGATGATCCCAGGCACGGCGTACGGCAGTTGCTCGGCCGCGCCGGCCTGACGTGGCGGGAGCATCCGGTGCGCAAGACGCGGCTGCAGGCGGACGCGCAGGCGCTGCTGACGAACATACCGGGCGTGTCAGTCAGTCGCAATTGCCTCGCGGAGCTCGTGGAGTTTCGAGTCGAGCAGAGTCAGGATCCCGCCTGGTCGCTCTGCTTCGAGTCGGCCGCCGCGGCGCGTATCACACACAACGACACCGCCAGCGGGACGGGGCTCGTCTGCGGATATCCGGAGCTGCTCTCTCGATGATTTCGTTCACGCACGTCAGCAAGCAGTACGGGCGTCAGATTCTCTTCGTCGACACCTCCTTCCAGCTCAATCCCGGTGAAAGGGTGGGCCTCGTCGGACCAAACGGCGCCGGAAAGACGACGCTGTTCCGGATGATCGTGGGCGAGGAATCGCCCGACGACGGGGACGTGTCCGTCCCGAAGAAGCTCACCATCGGGTACTTCCGCCAGGACGTCGAGGAGATGTCGGGCAGGACGGTGCTCGACGAAACGATCGCGGGCAGCGGACGCGCCGGGCGGCTGCACCACGAGCTGGAAGCACTGAATCACGCGATGGCGGATCCCGCGCAGGCGGGCGACATGGACCGCATCCTCGCGCGGTTCGGCGAAGTGCAGGACGAGTACGAGCACGTGGGCGGCTATGCCCTCGAGGCGCAAGCCCGCGAAGTGCTCCACGGCCTTGGCTTCGAGGATGAGTGGATCGAGGGCGACGTCGGTGCGCTGTCGGGCGGCTGGAAGATGCGCGTGGCCATAGCGCGAGTGTTGCTCGCGAAGCCCGACGTCCTGTTGATGGACGAGCCGACGAATCACCTCGACATCGAATCGATCATCTGGCTCGAGCAGTTTTTGAAGTCCCTGCCGGGCGCGTTGCTGATGACGTCGCACGATCGCGAGTTCATGAACCGGATCGTCACGAAGATCGCCGAGATCGACGGCGGCGAGATCACGACGTATTCCGGCAACTACGATTTCTACGAGCGCGAACGCGCGATCCGCGAGGCGAACCGCGAGGCGGCCTACGCGCGGCAGCAGGCCATGCTCGCGAAGGAGCAACGGTTCATCGAGCGCTTCGCCGCGCACGCCGCCAAGGCGGCCCAGGTGCAGAGCCGCGTGAAGGCGCTCGAGAAGATCGAAAAGATCCAGCTGCCCAAGAAGCGGCGTGTGGTGAAGTTCGACTTCCGCACGCCGCCCCGCTCCGGCGAGCAGGTCGCGACGCTCGATCACGTGACGAAGCGCTACGGCAGGCGCGTCGTGCACGACGGGATCAACTTGACCATCCGTCGCGGCGAGCGCTGGTCGGTCATGGGCAAGAATGGCGCGGGCAAATCGACGCTGCTCAAGATGATCGCCGGTGCCCTCCCGCCCGACGAGGGGACGGTCACGCTGGGGGCGAGCCTCAAGATGGGATATTTCGCGCAGCAGTCACTCGACGTTCTGAACCCGGACCTCACCATCGAGGAACAGCTCCAGAAGGACTTCCCGAGCGAGTCCATCGGCATGCTGCGCAATCTTGCGGGTGCGTTTCAGTTCTCCGCGGAAGACGTGGACAAGCGCATCAAGTCGCTCTCGGGCGGCGAAAAGACACGGCTCGTGATGGCGCGCATGCTGCTCGACCCGCCCAACTTCCTGGTGCTCGACGAGCCCACGAATCATCTGGATCTGGCGACGAAGGAAATGCTCCTCGATGCGCTGAAGGATTTCGACGGCACGATGATCTTCGTGTCGCACGATCGCGAGTTCCTGCGGGGTCTGAGCAACCGCGTGCTGGAACTCGGGGGCGAGAGCGGGACGGAGTCACAGCCGCACGCATATCCCGGCACTTACACAGAGTACGTGGCGCGCACCGGCCATGAAGCGCCTGGAGTACACGCGTAGTCCTGAACTGGGGATCAGGCTATCCGGCGCACGGTCACATACAGCGGCGCGGCGCCGATGAAAGCAAGCATTGGATAGGTCAGGCGGCCGGCGCGGTTGATGATTTCGAAGCGGACATGCTGCCCCGACTTCACATCGAATTCCACGGTCTTCCAGAACAGCGTGTTGCTGATGCGCAGTCGATGCGGTCCGGCTTCCAGGTCGCGCGTCACCTCGTCGCCGTACATCAGCGTCGCGATCCGCTCGCTATCGAGCCACACGATCATCTGTCGCTGCTTGATATCGTCCGCGTGATTGCGAACGACGGTCACGCTCGCAGGCAGACGCTCGTAGAGCCGCTCCCAGTACTCAATGTCGTCAACGAGCTCGTCCAGCACGCCGTTCATTGCTGTAGAGAGTAGCACCCGGCGCCAAGCACCTATGAAGGCACGTCTATGACCGACAGCAGCGGAAAATGATCCGACGCATCGCGCACGGCGTCCGTTGCAACGACATCGCATGAACGGACCCTGGGAGTGTGCGCCGAGGGGACGAACAGGTAATCGAGCCGTACATGTGGCTGCCACGTCGGAAACGTCCAGCCCGAGTCGGCGGGATGCAGCGCGCGAAAGGCGTCTGTGTAGCCGGCGTCGAGGACGATTTGAATCGTGCGCCAGCGGATGCGGCCGCCGCTCAACCAGACCAGCGCGCGCAGGCGCCCTGGCAGCTTGCGCGGATCGAGCACGTCGCCCGGCGCGAGCGTGTTGAAGTCGCCGACGAGCGCGTGCAGGCCGTCGCGGCGCTCGACGTCGGCGGCAATACTGCGCAGCAGCGCGCGCAATTCGAACGTCCGCCGCCGCTCCGTCCAGGCGGCGTGCACCGCGCTCAAGTGGACGCCGAAGACGCGAAAACCCGTGCCCGCGAAGATCAGTTCGAGAAACGCGTGACGCGAGACGCGCGGCCGGTGCCATTCGTGGCGCGCGATGGGCAGCCGGCTCATGAACCCGAGCGACAGCTTCGGCATGGCGCCACAGTGCGGCATGGCCGTCCGTTTGGCGAGCGCTTCGATGACGGCCGGGCGCGTTGCTTCCTGAAAGACGACGACATCCGGCGCGCACGATGCAATTGCAGCCGACAGGCGTTCTTCCCGGCCGGCGCCCCCGTGGCGGATGTTGTAGCTGAGGAGGCGGATCGTCACTCGTCGCGCTTGTGGATGAGCGTCACATACGGCTGGCCGATCAATTCTCCGCGAAGATACATCACGAAATCGCGGGTGCCCTGGATGTTCACGGGGCGCCGTACCATCGCCATCAACTTCTCGCGCAGCGGAACGAGTGCCGGCGCGATGTCGGGATCCTCGTCGCTCAGCGGCCGTGAGTGCACGCCGGGCACGAAGAATCCGGTGATCTTGTAGAAGTCGAGCACGCGATGGCCCACGAGCGTGAGGTCGAGGTCGCTCGTGCCCGGACCATCCGCATCGAAGGGCGCGCGATCTTTCCACCGGGAGCCGGTTACGGCGCTTCCACGCAGAACGACCCCGGTGTTCTCGGGGATCACGTACCGGATCTCCTCGATAAAGGCGTCAAGTTTCGCCGGATCGTTATCAAACGCGAGGCGGATGACGTTTGCGCGCTTCTCCGCCTCGCTGAGCTCGACCTGTTGTGTGGACGTTGACTCGTCCGGCATGAAAGAACTGGCAGCAAGCCGTCTGCCATTGCCCCGAAGCGTCCCCGGACAACCTCGAGAACTCTCATTCCTCCCTGAGCGCCGCGGTGGGCGCGAGACGGGACGCGCGGCGCGCGGGGAGCCAGCTCGCGAGAAGCGTGACGCCGCCGAGCGCTGCGATCGACGCGGCAATCGTCGCGGGATCCCACGGCTTCAGCTCGTACAGCAGTGTCGCGGCCGCGCGGCCCGCGATCGTGGCAAGCACGGTGCCGATGATCACGCCGGCGGCGAGGAGCATGCCCGCCTCGCGGACGATCATGCGGATGACTGTGCCGCGATCCGCACCGAGCGCCATGCGTATGCCGATCTCGACGCGCCGTCGCGCGACGGTGTACGACATCACGCCGTACAAACCGATTGTCGCAATCAGCACCGCGAGCCCGCCGAAGAATCCCGACAGCGTTGCCATCAGCCGCTCGCGCAGCAGCGATCCGCTGACCTGCGATTGCACGGTCTGATACTGGACCGCGATCGCGGGGTTGACGTCCGTGAACACGCGTGTCGCCGCGGCGGTCACCGACGGCAGACTCACGGTCGCATGCAGCACGAAGCGCGGGTAACCGGTCGGCTCCTCGTCCTGTCCTGCCGCCACGTAAGCGAGCGGTTCGAACGCTTCGCGCAGATCTGTGTACTTCGTGTCGCGCGCGATGCCAACGATCTGCAGGAACGGACGCGGCTCGCCGATCGGGGCGGTGATCTGAAACGACTGGCCGAGGGCGCTCCGTCCTGAAAAGTACTTTCGCGCGAACGCCTCGCTGACGATGGCGACCTTCGGCGACTGGGGCGTGTCGTGTTCGTCGAAGTCGCGTCCGGCGGTGAGCGGCGTGCCCATCGCGCGGAAGTAGCCCGGGCCGGGTCGGTTGAAGTTCACGTTGCCGGGCTGTTCGGCGCCTCCGATGATCACGCGGTTGTTCCAGAAATTCCCCCCGACCGGTGTGGTGAACGCCTCCGCCGCCGCGTCGACCCCGGGAACGGCGCGCAGCCGTTCCAGAATCGCGCGATTCACAGCGGCGCGCTCCTCGGGCTTGATCTCCGCCTTTCGGTAATCTGCATTCGCCACGACGACGCCATCCTGGCGGAACCCTGGATCCAGGTGCGTCAGGTTCCGCAGACTCCGCGCGAACAGCAGCGCGCCGACAACGAGCACGAGCGACAACGCCACCTGCAAGACGACGAGCGCTCGGCGGATCCCGAACCGCTCGCGGCTGTCGGAGAGGCTCCGACCCGCCGCTTTCATCGTCGCGCCCGGCGCGGTGCGCGTTGCGCGGACGGCGGGCGTCAGGCCAAACAGCAGACATGCCGTGAGCGCCACGCCCGAGGTGAACGCGAACACGCGCCCGTCAGGCTGCAGATCCACGAAGAGCGGATTCGAGTCCGTGCTCAGAAAAGCGACGAGGAAGGCGCTGAACCACCGCGCGACGAGCAACCCGCCGGCCCCGCCAATCATCGCGATCAGCACACTCTCAGACAGCATCTGGCGCACGATGCGGCGGCGCGATGCGCCGATCGCGAGGCGCACGGCGATCTCGCGCTCGCGCGCCGTCGCGCGCGCGAGCATCAGGTTCGCGAGGTTCGCGCAGGTGATCAGGAGCACGATCGCCGTGACGCCAAGAAGGATATTGAGCGGATCGCTGTACGCGCTCCGCAGGTTGGACACGCCGGTCGCCGCGGGACGCGCGCCAACCTTGAACGCCTGGTAATCTTTCGCGGTCTGCGCGTCGTAGCGCGGCGGCACGGTGGTCGCGAAGATACCAGCAGAGATCGCGTCCAGCTGCGCGCTCGCCTGCTCGATCGTAACGTGCGGTTTCAATCGTCCGAGCGCGGCAAGGAACCATACGTCCGCCTTGTCGACGCCCGACTGCGCGCCGCGGAATAATGGTTCGGCGCAAATCGGCAGCGCGATGTCAAAGCCCTGCCCGACTTCGACGCCGTAGAAAGGCGGCGGCGCGACGCCGATGATGTCGAAGCGATGGCCCGTCACGAGGATCGAGCGTCCGACGGCGGACGCCTCGCCGCCATATTCGCGCTGCCAGAACGCGTCGCTGATGACGGCGCCTGGCGTCGCGCAGCCCCGCACGTCGTCGGCCGGCGTGAACAGGCGGCCTGCCGCAGCGTGCACACCCAGCGTCGGGAAGAAGTCGCCGCTGACGAGCATGCCCTGCGCCGGGCGCACTTCGCCGCCGGCCGAGAGATTGAAATTCACCGCGCTCCACGCGAGCATCCCTGAGAACACCTGCTGTTCCGCGCGAATGCGCTCCCAGAGCGGATTCGAGAGGGCCGGACGATTCCCTATGAACGAGCCCGTCCGCCCCTCGCGCGTCTTGACGATGCGCACCTCGACGAGCTGCTCGGGATGCTCGACGGGCAGCGTGCGGAGAGTGACGGCGTTGACGAGTTGAAAGATCGCGGTGTTGGCTCCCGTGCCGAGCGCAAGCGTCAGGGTCGCGACCAGGGCGAAAGTCGGGTTGCGCCGCAGCAGGCGTGCGCCGTAGCGCAGGTCCTGCAACACCGACTCGACGAAGCCGAGAGAATTCATGGCGTAGATCTCCTCGCGAATCAGCACGGGATTGCCAAGTTTGCGGCGCGCGGCCGTGCGCGCCGCGTCCGGCGTCATGCCGCGCGCGATGTTCTCGTCGGTTTCGATCGCGAGATGCGCCTCGAGCTCGCGCGCGCGCTCCGCGTCCCAGTAGCGGCGGCGGAGGAATCTCGACCAGCCCATCGATCCCTCCGCGTCAGTCGTGCGCGGGACGCAGGATGCGGTTCACCGCACGGACGATCTCGTCCCACCGGCTGGTCTGTCGGGCAAGCTGGGTGCGGCCGCGCGGCGTGAGGCGGTAGTAGCGCGCGCGTCGATTGTTCTCGGACGTCCCCCAGAATGACGCAATCCAGCCGCGATCCTCCAGCCGATGGAGCGCCGGATACAGTGAGCCGTGCTCCACCTGCAGCACGGCTTCCGACCGGTGCTCGATTGCGGAGGCAATCGTGTGGCCGTGCGCGGGTCCCAGCGCCAGTGTTTTGAGGATCAACAGGTCGAGCGTCCCTTGGAGCAGTTCCCCTTGCATTGGCGGGTTTCCACGCTTCGGCATCGGCGCTCCACAAGATAATCTACCTGAGTGGGAATGACAAGAGTACGGAGGGCGGTTGTCGGAGGACGAACCGAGGACCGGGTTCCGGGTTCCGGCGGACCTCGACCTCGGACCTCGGACCTCGGACTACTCCTCCGCCATGAACGGATAGCGATAGTCGCGCGGCGGCGAGAAGGTTTCCTTCACGGTGCGCGCGCTGACCCAGCGCACGAGGTTCAACTTGGATCCGGCCTTGTCGTTCGTGCCCGATCCACGCGCGCCGCCGAACGGCTGCTGGCCAACAACGGCGCCGGTGGGCTTGTCGTTGATGTAGAAGTTGCCAGCCGCGTTACGCAGCGCGCTCAACGCCTGCCGAACACCGGTGCGGTCGCGGCTGAAGACCGCGCCGGTCAGCGCGTAGGGCGACGTCTTGTCGATGGTGTCGAGTGTCTCTTCCCATCGCGCGTCCGGATACACGTAGGCGGTAACGACCGGGCCAAAGATCTCTTCGCACAGCAGTCGGTATCCGGGATCGTCGGTCTGCAGGAGCGTCGGCTCGATGAAGTACCCTTTCTCCCCTTTCGCACCGCCGCCTTGAAGGATTTTCGCGTTGCTCTTCGCGTCCTGGAGGTATTCGCTGATCTTCGCGAACGCTTTCTTGTCGATGACGGCGCCCATGAAATTCCGGAAATCCCGGACATCTCCCATCTTGATGTCCTGCATCATCGCGATGGTGCGATCGCGCACCTCGTTCCACAACGACTGCGCGATGTAGATGCGGCTCGCGGCGGAGCATTTCTGCCCCTGGTATTCGAACCCGCCTCGCGCGATCGCCACCGCCACTTCCGTTGGATCTGCCGACGGATGCGCGACGATGAAGTCCTTGCCGCCTGTTTCGCCGACCAGGCGCGGATACGAGCGATACCGGCCCATGTTCTCGCCGACCTTCTTCCACATCCCATTGAACACGGCAGTGCTGCCCGTGAAGTGCACGCCCGCGAGATCCGGCGAGTCGAGCAGCGCGTTGGAGATCTGCACGGCATCGCCGGGCAGGAAATTGATGACACCCGGCGGCAGGCCCGCGGCTTCGAGCACCTTATACGTGTAGTACGCGGCGAGCATTGCGCTCGATGCGGGTTTCCACACGACGGTGTTTCCCATCAACGCCGGCGCCGTCGTCAGGTTGCCGCCGATCGCGGTGAAGTTGAACGGGGTGATCGCGTACACGAATCCTTCGAGATTGCGGTACTCGAGCGAGTTCCATACGCCCGGGCTGCTGATCGGCTGTTCGCTGTAGAGCTCTTCCGCAAATGCGCAGTTGAATCGCCAGAAATCGATCATCTCCGACACGGCGTCGATCTCGGACTGGAAGACCGTCTTCGACTGCCCGAGCATCGTCGCGGCGTTGAGCGTCGCGCGCCATGTCGTCGAAAGCAGTTCGGCCGCCTTCAGCAGCACCGCGGCGCGATCGTCCCAGGGCCAGGACGCCCACTCACGCCGCGCCGTCGCCGCCGCGTCGATCGCCTGTTGAATGTGTTCCGGGCCCGCGAGGTGATATTCCGCCAGCACGTGACCGTGATCGTGCGGCATCACCGACTTCTCGGTCCGTCCGGTCCGAATCTCGCGTCCCCCGATGATCAACGGGATGTCAATCTTCTCGGCCGCCATCGCCGTCAGCCGGGCTTTCAGCTCGGCGCGCTCCGGCGACCCGGGCGCATACGACTTGTTCGGCTCGTTGATGGGCGTCGGCACGCGTCGCACGCCGGCGAATGCGGCTTGCAGCGTGACACGGTCGCGCGACGGCGGAGCCATCGCGTTGAAATGCGTTTCGGCAGGAGAGGCGGGAGCATGCGTGGCCATTCCGTCATTTTACCTCCCGCCGCTTCACCGATGAGGCTGTCCCATTTATTTACGAAAAAAGGGCGCCGTTCCCTTTACTTGTAAAAAAGGGCCGTCCGCGTTTTTTGCTCGGGGCGTGGCGTTCGCGTTGCAGCCTTCTGGCTGTCGCCGTTAATCGGAAGGAAAAGCACATGGCTGATGCGGCTCGGAAAAAGCAGATGACGGCGTTGGAACGTGCAGCAGGAGCGGTGCCCTTGGCACGTTCAGTACGGTCGGTACTTCCACCGCTCGAGCCACCAGTTGTCGCCAGTACGCTCGAAGACCTGAAGGCCGATGTGCTCGCCGAGCTTGCGGTAACTCTCCCACTGCGCTTCGTCGAAGAACTGATCCGCGGTCGTCTGCTGCGGAAACGTCGGGTGGTGACGCGCGTATTCGCGCAAGTCGATCGGCTCGTCGCCCGTGATGCCAGGCTTGATGTACACGAGCCGCCCCTCGAACCCGTCGGGGTCCGGGTACCTGACGCGCGCGACAGCCGCGTGCGACGTTGCGCGCCGCGGATCCAGTTCGCGCGTCGCCACAGGCCGCAGCGATTCGAGCGGCCCGAACGCCGCGGGCAGTGTGTCGTCGACGGTGTCGAGGAACTCGATCTCGACGCCGAAATCCAATCGCGCTTTCCTCGTCAGGTTCGCCAATCCCTCGAACGTGTAGTCCTCGTCTCCTTCCGCATCGAGGACGATGATCAACGGCAGGCGGCGGCGAATGAGCTCGTACGCGCCCATGTTCTCGAAGTGGCCGCCATCGGACAGATACCAATGCCTCCGCGACGAGCCGGGAAAATGCGCGGTGAGCTCGTAGTAGAGATACGTGTGCACCGGAAACAAGCCCACGAGCACGCGCGAAAGCCGATCGGCTACGGTTCGACTGATGGTCATCTTCAGCGGACGGCGACGGGTCGGCACGCCCGAGTCCCACCAATACCCGAGGCGCACGTTGGCGAGACCGGCCAGCAGGCTCAGGCCAAGGCTGGTGCGGAATCCGAGGCCCGTTGAAAATGCTGCGCCGGAGATCGCAACCCATCGACCGAGCGAGAGCGGCTCGCCGGGGAACTCCTCGGGTATCTCCGCGTCCGCAGGGGGTAGCGCGGCCTGGACGCCGGCCGCGCGCCGCGATTGCGGCACTGGATACTCGAACATTCTGAACGCGGGTCCACCCGCCGTGTGCTTCGGATAAATCGCCGCCACTCGACGGGTGTGAAGCCGGCTCGGACTCTGGAGTCCCAGCCTCTGTAGCATGGTGCCTGTGTCGCCCGCAGCGGCGGGCGGCGCATCGGGGCCATATACGACGTGATGGCGCACCCCGGCGCTCACGCCCGCGGGACCGAGGGCCATGCCAATGCCTTTCCGATCCTGCTGCTGCACCTGCGACTCGCCGCTGAACGTCTCGTTGATCGTGACGTTCACGAGGTGCAGCGGCGCCGCGCGATCGTAGGCTTCAGCCGCTGCCGGATCCGCGGGCGTGGGCCAGTACCGATGCACCTCGATGTCGTCATCGGCAATCGGCTCGACGACGGGGACCCACGAGCCGCGGCGCCAGCGTGACGCATTCGTCGCGCCGAGGTACGCGCGAATGAGGCGAGCGCTATACAGCGCCTGGTGCGACGAGTAGTTCAGGAAATCGAAGTACCGTCCGAAGGCGAACGTCAGGAGCGAGGCGCCCCCGAGCCACAACCAGTAGACGTGCGCGCTCTGACGCTCCGGCGTCGCAGGACAGGTCGGCAGGGTCGAACGTGCGTCGTACGGATCAACGATCGTCTCGGGCGCGGCCGCCGAGCAGAATCGCCACGCGGCGGCGTGCGACAACAGATCGAAGCCGATCGCGAGCACCGCAACGATCAGCAGTCCGACGACCGTGGCGACAACGGTCAGCGACAGCGGTGGTCGCGTGCCCTGAGCCTTGCCACCGAACAGCACGACCAGCTTGCGGCCGTAGGCGCTGACGAAACCAAACACCGCGGCCATTCCCGTGAACCACGCCTTGAGATGTCCCGCCACCGCAACCGCATACATCGTCTGACCGATCGAATCGATCGTCACGATCAGCGCGACGATCCCGGCCGCGACCAGCCATCCGCGAAGATAACGCGTCAGGACGTTGCGCGCGAGCTGGCTCTGAAACTGCCCCGGATCCTCATCGCCTGACGGACGCCGGCGTGCGGTCGATGCCCATGTTGCGGTGCCGATGATTGCCGACAGCGATCCAACCACGAGCAGCACCCACGCGATGCTGCGCTCGATGATGCCAACGTCGGGCACGTGAAGCACGAGCAATGACACGCCAATCGCTGCGGGTGCGCCGTCGGCGGGATAGCGGATCGTCACGGCAAAGAGAAGGGCAAAGATCACGAGCTGCCATGGGCCTGTTCCGAGAGCGGCCGAGAGGGTGGCGAGCGGTGACCGGCCGGCGTAGAGAAGGCCCGCCTCGAGGCTGATCGCCACCACCCAGAGCAGACCGCGCGCAGGGTGTGGCCGCTCGGTGACGATCCAGTACGACCATCCAATCGCGAACGCGACCGCAAGGAGGAGCAGTGGGATGCCGGTCCACGGGCTCCACCAGATGTATTGGCTGAACGGCAGCGAGCGCACGAATGCCACGTTGTGCGCCTCGACCGTCGCTGCGAGCAGCGGTCGGGTGTGCGGAGCGAGAACACGCGGAAGCTGCAGTAACAGGAACAACGAGAGGAGCGCGGTCGCAATCACCGCCTGGACTGCCACCCAGTTGCGCATCAGCCCAGCGCCGGCGAGCAGGAGGTCACCGGATCCCTGTGGCGCCAGATACCGGCCGTTCTCTCGCAGCCACCGCAGAACGTTGCGTTCGGCGTCGATGAGATCGTTCGAGGGGTTCTCCGGTTTCTTCCCTCCGAGGATCCATTCGACGTCCTCGACGCGCTCGACGTAGTCGCGCGTGAAGAGCCGGCCGAAAAACGATCCGAAATAGCCGCCGCCGGACACGGTCGAGATGTAGTCGATGCACCGAAGCAGCTTTCGCGTCGCGAGCGCCTGGAACACGCCCAGCGCAAACGTCGCGCTCCGGATGCCGCCGCCGGAGATTGCCACGCCGATGCGGCTTCCATCGTCGCCCTTCGGGCCGCGCCGCCGCGCAATGAGCTGCGCTTCGAGGTCGGCCATTTCAGGAGGAAATCCACGGATGTGCGGCGTTGCCATCGAGTCGAGATTACACCGGCGTCACGCGTCGAGGGTCCTGGATCCTGATGCGTATCGATCCGTCGTCGGTGTTGATCCGCACGGATCGGTGGTCTATGGTTGCCGGCGTGACGTTCCGGCGCGCGCTCGGTCCGTTCGATGCGACCATGGTAGTGATCGGCGGCATCATCGGCGCCGGCATCTTCATCAGTCCTTACATCGTCGCCCAACGGCTTGACACGCCGCTGCTGGTGATCGGCGCGTGGGCGATGGGCGGCGCGATCGCGCTCGCCGGCGCGTTCTCGTACGCGGAGCTCGGCGCGTTGTTTCCAAAAGCGGGTGGGCAATACGTCTATCTTCGTGACGGCTTGCACCCGCTCGTAGGATTTTTGTATGGGTGGGCGCTGCTGCTCGTCATCGAGAGCGGCGCGATCGCTGCCGTTGCGATCACGTTTGCCACCTACGCGCTCCATATGGCGGGCGCGTCCGATGCCGCGCGCGTGCCGCTCGCGATCGCGGCGCTCGTGGTGCTCTCCGTCGTCAACTATCTCGGCGTGAAGCCTGGCAGCCGCGTGCTGAACGTGCTCGTCCTGCTCAAGGTGGCGGCGCTCGCAATCCTGATCGGCGCCGGCTTCCTCGTCGCCGCGCATTCGACCTGGCTGCAGGAGGTGCGGGCGGCCTCGGCGGCGACTCCATCCACGATCGTGGCGTTCGGCGCCGCGCTGGTCCCGATTCTTTTCGCCTACGGCGGATGGCAGAACGCAAATTATGTGGCTGAAGAGATCGAGGATCCGCGGCGCAATCTTCCGCTCAGTCTCATCGCCGGCACGGTCGCCGTCATCGCGATCTACGTGACGGCGAACCTCGTCTACATTCGAACGCTCGGCCTCACCGGGCTCGCGGGAACGGCAACGCCGGCGGCCGACGTCGCGCGACGGGTATTCGGAGCGCCTGGCGACCTTTTCGTCAGCGCGGCAATCGCGATCTCGACGTTCGGCTTCCTCAATCTGTCGATTCTCGCGCCGACGCGCGTGTACTACGCGATGTCCGCCGACCGGGTGTTCGTGCCGGCGCTCGCGCGATTGCATCCTCGTTTCCAGACGCCGGGACTCGCGATCATCGTGCAGTCGACCTGGTCGTGCCTGCTCGCGCTGTCCGGCACGTACGATCGACTGCTCAATTACGTCGTGTTCGCCGACTGGATCTTCTTCGGCCTGACGGTTGCGACGGTGCTCGTGTTCCGCCGCACGCTGCCGCTCGATCGCCGTCCTCCGGGCACGTATCGCGCGCCCGGCTATCCCATCGTGCCGCTGCTGTTCTGCGCGATTTCAGCGGCCATCGTGCTCAGCGTGGTGCGCGCCGATCCCGTTAGCGCCGCGCGCGGCGCGACCCTGATCGCGCTCGGCATTCCGGTGTACTACTGGTACGCTGCCATTCAATCGAAGGACTCGAAGCAAAAAGCCAAGGAATCGACGGAGCCTCTGTAATTAATATAAGGATCCTTCGATGCTTCGATCTTCCTTCGACGCTTCGATTGATTAAACGCCAACCATGACCGAGCAGACACTCAACGGCTCAGACGTTCGCTATCGCGCGCCCTATCTGGAATGGGCGAAGACACGCCCGTCGGCGGAGTTCGATCTCGCCGGCAGCAATATCCTGCCGTGTTCGCTCGACGACCTGCCTGGCGGTCGTGAGGCGATCGCGCTCTGGGGGGCGAACGACAACGGCTATGCGCCGTTGATGGAGGCGATCGCCGCACGCTATGGAGCGCAGGCGTCGCAGGTCACGACCGCGAGCGGCACAAGCGGCGCGAACTTCCTCGTGTATGCAGCGCTGCTCTCTCCTGGCGATGCAGTGCTCGTCGAGCGGCCCGGGTACGATCCCCTCCTGGGCGCGGCGCGCATGTTCGGCGCCGCCACGATCCGCTTCGATCGAACATTCGAGAGTGGCTTCGCGCTCGATCCAGACCGGGTCCGTCGCGCGATCAGCCCGCGGACGAAGCTGATCGTCGTGACGCATCCGCACAATCCCGGTGGCGTTGCCGCCGACGCGGGCGCACTGCACGAGATCGGTCGCCTGGCGGAGCAGCACGCCGCGCACGTCCTTGTAGACGAGGTGTATCTCGACGCCACGCCGCTGGCCTCGTCCCGAGGCGCCATTCGCGGCGACGTGTTCCTGAGGACGAGCAGCCTGACGAAGTCGTATGGCCTCTCGAGCCTGCGCTGCGGATGGGTGATCGCGTCAGAGGCGCTGACGTATCGTCTGCGTCGGGCGCGCGATATCGTCGATGGCACCGGGTCAATCGTCGCCGAGCGGCTGGGGGCGCTGGCGTTCCAGCATCTCGATCGTCTCAACGCGCGCGCACATCAGATCCTTCGGACCAATGCGCACCTCGTCGGCGAGTTCCTCGCGTCGCGCCGCGATCTTGAATGGGTACCCTCTGTCGGCACGGTTGTCTTTCCTCGCATTCGCGGCGTCAACGATGCGTCCGCATTCGCGGAACGGCTGATGAACGACACGCGCACGGCGGTCGTGCCCGGTCGCTTCTTCGAGGCGCCCGCGCATTTCCGTCTGGGATATGGAGGGGACACGGAGAAGCTGCGCGGCGGCTTGGAACGACTCGCCGGGGCGCTGGATGCGGGCGGCCGTTAGCCGGCAGACGCGGTGGTACGGAGAAGACGATCTCACGCATGGAAACGGCAGGAGGCGCGGAGCGCGCAGAAGGCTGCGGCGCCCACGTTCGCCGGACCGGCCTTACTGCGACATGCGGCCGGTCTTTAGAAGTCGAACGTGTGTGAAGCGCAGCGCTTCTTCAATGTCTTCTCCTCATCTCTGCGTCTCGGCGGTCTCTGCGTGAATCGTACGTGACAGGCGTACTCTCCCCTTTCAGATCACCACGCTCTCTCCAAAATCCAGCACGGTGAACTCCTCGTCAGAAATCCTGCGCTCCTCTAGCGCGCGATCGAGCGCGAGCAGGGGCTCATCTATCGCTTCGTCCGTCAGTTGGAACGTACCGAAGTGCATGCCGATACTGACGCGCGGCGCAACGTCGACATGCGCCTCGATGGCTTCGGTGGGATTCATGTGCACGGGACGCATGAACCAGCGCGGCTCGTAGGCGCCGATTGGGAGCAACGCGACGTCAATTGACGGGCAGCGCCGGCCGATCTCCTTGAAATGCGGGCCGTACCCCGAGTCGCCGGCAAAGTAGATCGTTTCGGCCGCGCTGTGCAGAACGAAACCGCACCACAGCGTGCGGTTGCGATCGAACGGCGTCCGAGCGGAGAAATGCTGCGCCGGCACGCAGGTGACGCGACGTCCTCCTCCAAGATCCGCTTCCTGCCACCAATCGAGCTCGATGACGTTCTCCAGCGTCAGCGCGCGCAAGTAGGAGCCAAGACCGAGCGCGGTCACAAACTGCGGCTCCGCGCCGTGCGCGCACCGGCGGAGCGACGACGGCTGCAGGTGATCGTAATGATTGTGGCTGACCAGAACGATGTCGGGCAGCGGGAGATCGTCGAGCGGAACGGCGGGCGGCCGTACCCGGCGCGGCCCGATACGGCCGAAGGGCCCCGCATGCGTGGTGAATACAGGGTCGGTCAAGATCACCGTGTCGGCCGTGCGGACCAGGAACGTCGAGTGGCCGATGAAAGTGACCGCCACGCGGCCGCGATCAACCGACGCGGGGGGCGGAGGATAGCACGCGAGTGGCACCTCCTCGGGCCATGGCGCCTTGTCGCGCGTGCGCTGCCAGGTGATCACGTCGGCGATCGATCGGTCGTCGTCAGTGTGGGGATTGAAGAACCGTTCGCCGTCGCAATGATCGGAGATAGGAAAGGTCACTCCTGGAATTTGTACACCAGCGCCGTCAGCAGCGCGACATCGTTGCTCTTGACGGTGATGGTCGGCGGCCGTGTGGCGTAGGTATCGAGCAGTTCGACCTTCAACTGCGTTCGCGTCGTGAGCGCGGCCGCGACACCCGCGGTGAACGTGTAGAGCGCGTCGCCGAAGTCGTCCGCCTTCCACAGCGCGTTGGACGCCTGCGTAATCGCCGCCGTGGTGGACAGCTTGTGCTCGAACTTGTCGGATCCGGTGAAGACCGGCGACGTGCGTCGATCGAGGCCCGGGTTCTTCTCCCACTTGATCCCCACGCCGCCATCGACCGACAGCGTCGTCATGGGCGCGGTGACGAGCTTGTAGCCGATGCCGACGCTGGGCGCGAAGAGGTAATCGATCTGCTTGAACTGGTCTTCGAGGAACTGAAGCTGACCGAACGCATAGACGCGCTTGGTGAGCGTCCGCTCGTTGCGACCCTCGAGAAGCAGGCGATCGACCGCGACCTTGCCGTTGTTGTCGCCGCGCAGATACAGTTCCTTGAACTTCCAGACACTGCCTGTCTTCGGATCGTCCGTGGCTTCGAAGGAGAGGTTGAGGTTGGTGGTCGCGGTGTTGCCGCGGTTGAGCGCCAGGCCAAAGCCCACGCTGCCCGACCATCCGGGAGGCGGCTCTGGCGGCGCCGCTGGTGGCGGCGGTGTCTGCGCGCGCGCCAGCCCCACGGTCGCCATCCATGTGCTCATCACTAGAAATCCCACGCGGCCAGCCGTGCCCGTCGCTCCCTTCATGATTCGCCGCTCCTGTCCGGTGCCGCACGCTTGCACGAACCGCGCCGTGGTACACTCCCCGCCTCCATGACAGCCGGGCATCCCGACGCGTTTCCGTTGACGCGCCACTCCGTTGTCCGTGCGATCGCCAGCGCGGATCCCGAGGCGCGCGCGCAAGCCTACGACGCGATCATCCGCAGTTACTGGCGGCCCGTCTATGCGTACATCCGCATGCGTTGGCGCCGCGATCCGGCCGACGCGCAGGATCTGACGCAGGAGTTCTTCACGCGCGCGTTCGAGAAGGAGTACCTGGCGCGGTACGACGCATCGAAGGCACGATTCCGCACGTTCGTTCGAACGTGCCTCGAGGCGTTCCTTTCCAAGGATTACGACGCGGCGCACCGGCGGAAGCGCGGCGGTGGCGCGCGGATCGAGTCGCTCGACTTCGCGCGCGCGGATGCGGACCTCGCCGCCCACCTACGCAGCGACGCGGGGGATCCGGAGTCGTGGTTCCGTCGCGAATGGACGCGCGCGCTCTTTGCCGATGCGGTGGCGCGGCTGCACGCCGAGTGTGACGCGGCGGGGCGTCCGCAGGCGTTCGAGGCGTTCGTGCGATATGACATCGATGGTCCGGATGCGCCGGTGCGTCCGACATACGCAGCGCTCGCGCGCGACCTCGGCATGTCGGTGACGGACGTCACCAATCAGCTCGCGTGGGCGCGCCGGACCTTTCGAGCGGGTGTGCTCGATGCGATTCGCGCCTTCTGCGCGACTGACGAAGAGTTCCGCGCCGAAGCGCGTGACCTGCTCGGGGCGACGCCGGAGGACGCGCGGTGACCTGGCTCTCCGATCGCGCGCTTGGGCACCTCAAGTCGATGGCCGACCTGCCGGACTTCTCGGCGACGCGGTACGACATCGAGGAGGAGATCGGACGCGGCGGGATGGGGATAGTGTTTCGCGGTCGCGATCGCGAGCTCGCGCGCGAAGTCGCCGTCAAGGTGACGACATGGCCCGGCGCAGACGTCGATCGCCTGCGCGACGAAGCGCGCGTCCTCGCCGCGCTGGAGCATCCAGGCATCGTGGCGGTCCATGACGCGGGCCGCTTGCCTGACGGGCGCGCCTATTACGTCATGGCAATCGTGCGCGGCGAGCGCTTCGATGAGCGCGCGGCGCGCGTCACGCTGGCGGATCGGCTCCGGTTGTTCGACCGCGTTTGCGATACGGTCGCGTTCGCGCACGCTCGCGGGATTCTCCATCTCGATCTCAAACCCGCCAACATCATGGTGGGGCCTTATGGCGACGTCCGCGTCCTCGATTGGGGCCTCGCCCGTCTGGGGTCAGACCCCGGTCGTCCGATTACACACATGGCGGGGACGGAGGGGTACATGGCTCCCGAACAGGCGCGCGGGATCGTGGACGAGCGATCGGATGTTTACGCGCTCGGCGCGATCCTCCGCGGCCTGGTCGCGGCGGAATCCGCCCTACCTTCGCGCGACCGCGGCTCGGGCGTCCCCGCGACAGGCCGGCCCCTGCGCCCGCTGCACTCGATCGTGATGCGCGCGATGGCGGAAGACCCCACCAACCGATATGCCGACGTCGCATCACTCGCCGCTGACGTGCGACGGTTTGTCGACGGCCACGCCGTCGACGCGTATCGTGAGCCCGCCCTCGAACGGATCGCGCGTGTCGGGCGGACATATCGCACGGCGATCGCGCTGGTCTTCGCGTACCTCGCGATGCGGATCGTTCTGATCTTCTGGGGACGGTGAGCAGACTGACAGCTCGTCAATGCCGTAAAGGATTCAGCGGCGACCTGTAATAGAGAGTGTGGAGGGCTTCGTGAGCAAACCCGTACTCGGCCTCGTCCTCGGCGGCGTACTTGGGGTTTTCGACGGACTATCGGCGCTGGTTTCCGCCCCGAATGATCCCGCCGTCCGCGCGGGCATCGTCGGAATCGTCATCGGCTCGACGATGAAGGGAGTCCTCACCGGGCTCATCATCGGCTGGTTCGCAAAGCGGACGCAGTCGCTGGCGTCGGGAATCGCGTTCGGCCTCCTCGTCGGCGTGGCGCTGGCCGCGTGCGTGTCGCTGATGCAAAAGATGTCGGGACAGCCCGCGTATTACTGGCAGATCATGCTGCCCGGAGGCATCCTCGGCATAATCGTCGGCTATGCAACGTTCACCTACGGCGCACCAGCGCCGCGCCTCACGCGGACCGCGCAATCCTAACCACGGATCTCACGGATCTCACGGATCTCACGGATCTTACGGATCTTACCGATCAGATACCGTGGCTTCCGTGTAATCCGTGGTTGAGGTCACGCGCGAAAGAACGTCTACGGGTTCTCAGGTTCTGCAGGTTCTCAGATTCATAGGTTCGATCGCCGCCGCGGAGAACCCGAGAACCGGAGAACCGGCGTTACTGCCCCGTCTTCTTCGGCGTAGGGCTCTTCTTGCCCGGCGCAGCGGCGCCGCCAACCTTCGCGTTGGTGTCCTTCGCCATCTTCATGTGATCCTCAAGCGTCGGCAGCGTCTTGCCGGCCCACGCCTTCAGATCCGGATCCTTCGCGGCGGTCGACTGACGTTTGAACGCCGCGACATCATGCGTATGATCGGCCACCATCAAGCGCATATACGCCTTGTCGAACGCATCGCCCGACAGTTTCGCGAGGCGATCGCGTTCGGCCTTGTGCTTCGCGTCGAGCTCTGTCGGAAGGGTCACGTTCTTCTGCTGCGCCCAGTTTTTCAGCTCGTCGTTTGCCTTGCCGTGATCCGTCGCCATGCGATCGCCGAAGGATTTCACATCAGCGTTGGAAGCTTTTTCCTTCGCAAGATTGCCGAGCTCCACCTCGGCCATCCCACCGATGGCGGCTTCGTGTACGAAGTTATGATCGGCGGGCGCCAGCGTTCCGGTCGTGCCCGCCGTCTTCTGGCCCGCAGGCTTCTGGCCCGTCGTCTTCGGACTCGTCGTCTTCGGCCTCGGCTGCTGCGGCTTCGTCTGGTCTGGCGTCGACTGCGCCATCGCAGACACCGAGCCGAGCGCGCCGGCCAAGATCGCGATTCCCAGTACTTTCCTCATCTGTGTCCTCCACTCTCTGTTGAGACGGATAAAAAGCGGACGTCGCGCCGCCTGAAAGAAGTTCAATCTGAATCCGTGCAACGGTGATGCCCGGCAAGCATTGGAACGCGCGTCGGACACCGAGACTTCGGCAGGAGCTACCCTCAACGCTCAATCGGGCGGCATTCTTGTTGCGTTCTCCACAAGTAGTGGAGGGAAGCGGAGATGCGGAATGGCAGCTCAACGGAGAATCACGCGCTCGCGAAAAACGTCGTCGCAGGCGTGATCGGCGGACTGGTGGCGTCGTGGACGATGGAATATTTTCAACGCGCGCTCGGCCGGATCAGCGAGGACATGGGTGGCGCCGAGGGAGGTGGCGGCCAGCAGCATCGCAAACCGCAGTCCGAGCCGGCCACCTATAAGGCTGCCGACGCAGTTGCCGAAGCGGTCACAGGTGAGGAAGTTCCGCGCGAGTACAAGCCAGCTGCCGGCGCGCTCGTGCACTATGCATTTGGCGGCGCGGTCGGGGCGATCTACGGCGCGGCGGCGGCGCGCACGCCGGACGTCACGGCCTGGGGAGGTCTTCCGTTCGGCGCTACCGTGTGGCTGATCGCCGACGAGATGGGCGTGCCCCTCGCCGGTTTATCGAAAGCGTCGGCCGGATATCCCTTATCGAGTCACGTGTCCGCGTTTGCGACCCATCTTGTGTACGGCGCGACAACGGAGTGTATCCGCCGGACGATGATGCGGATCGTCTAGTAGCGGCTCAAGGCTCACGAACGATCGCTGAAACACCGAAGAACCGGATCCCTCGAGTTATCGGGTTCGACACCCTGATAGGCATATCCGCCACACCGCAGCCGTCCTGCCACGGCGGACGGCTGCCTACTCGCGTTCAACCAACGAGAAGTCAACAACTTACCGTCATTTTCCCTCCGCGCGTGTGGCCGGATTCTTGATGAGGGACTGCCAGCCCATGCATCCAGTTGCCGTGGACGGAAAATTCCTCTTGGCGGGAAACCGCCGGTTCCTCATAAAGGGAGTCACCTACGGAACGTTCGCGCCGCGGCAGGACGGGTCTCAGTACCCGCCCGCCGAGGTCGTCAGTCGGGATCTCTCGGCGATCGCGAACGCCGGCTTCAACACCGTTCGCGTCTATACGCCACCGCCGACATCGCTTCTGGATTGCGCGCAGGCTGAGGGACTCCGGGTGATCGTCGGCCTGCCGTGGACGCAGCACGTCGCGTTTCTCGACGGCCGCGCGATGAGTGACGGCATCCGCCGCGACATCGCGAGTCAGGTGCGAGAGCTCGCGCCGCATCCCGCTGTGCTGATGTTCGCGCTCGGAAATGAAATCCCTCCCGGTATCGTCCGCTGGCACGGCCGCACGCGGATCGAGCGGTTTCTGCGAGAGCTCTGCGACGACGCGCGGGCAGCCTCACCCGCGTCGCTCTTCACATACGTCAACTATCCGCCGACCAGCTATCTCGATCTCTCTCCGTTCGATCTCTACGCGTTCAACGTATACCTGCACCACGAACACGACCTGCGTCAGTACCTTGGCCGGTTGCAGAACCTGTCCGGCTCGAAGCCGCTGCTGCTCGCTGAAGCGGGTGCGGACAGCCTGCGCGAGGGAAATGAAGCACAGGCCGCGATCACCGCCATGCACGTGCGCACGGCATTCGAGGAAGGCGCCTGCGGCGCGGTCGCGTTCGCGTGGACGGACGAGTGGTGGCGAGGTGGATCTGACGTCACCGACTGGGCGTTCGGACTCGTGGATCGGGATCGGCGGCCGAAACCGGCGCTCGATGCTGTGGCGCGTGCGTTCCAGGATGCGCCGTTCTCCCCGTCCGTGCGCGCATCGTGGCCGCGCGTGTCCGTTGTCATCTGCGCGTACAACGCGGCCGACACCATCGGTGAATGCCTCGGATCGCTCGAGTCGCTGGAATATCCCGACTTCGACGTGATCGTCGTCAATGACGGGTCGAAGGATGCAACCGGCGCGATCGCGCATGCGTGGGCCGACGGTCACTCCGGGCGGCGGGTGATCGACGTGGAGAACGGCGGCCTCAGCCGCGCGCGGAACATCGGCCTCGACCAGGCGACGGGCGCAATCGTCGCCTACACCGACGCAGACGTGCGCGTCGATCCGTGCTGGCTCACATATCTCGTTCAGCCGCTGCTCAACTCCGAGGTCGTGGGGTGTGGAGGTCCTAACGTCGCGCCGGCTGACGATCCGCGCGTCGCGCAGTGCGTCGCCCGCGCGCCCGGTGGCCCGACACACGTGCTCCTCGACGACCGGATCGCCGAGCACGTGCCCGGCTGCAACATGGCATTCCGCCGCGAAGCGCTCCTCGCGGTCGGCGGCTTCAATCCCATCTACGTTCGCGCGGGTGACGATGTGGACGTGTGCTGGCGGCTGCAGGCGCGCGGATGCCGGATCGGTTTCGCGCCCGCCGCGCTGGTGTGGCATCGCCACCGCGGATCCGTCCGCGCTTACTGGCGACAGCAGGTCGGTTATGGCGAAGGAGAAGCCTGGCTCGCACTCAAGCATCCCGACAAGTTCGTTGGCGGAGACATGCTGTGGCGGGGGCGTATCTACAGCGCGCTGCCGTTCGTCCGCGGGTTGTACCGCGAGCGGCTGAACACCGGATGCTGGGGCACGGCGGCATTCCCCTCCGTCTATAACGTCGGCGCGTCGGGCGTCTCGTACCTGCCGGCGTCTGCGGGATGGATCGTGCTGTCGCTCCTGCTGCTGGCAGCGGGGGCGCTGCTCGACCGGTGGTTCGCCGACGTCGCAACCGCGGCGCTCGCAGTGGGTGCAGCCGGACTTGCCGCGTCGATTGCGCGCGCGGCGCAGTTTGCCGCAGGGGCCGAGCTGCCGATGGGCACGGTTGCGCAGCGGATGCTCGTCGGCTGGCTGCACCTCGTGCAGCCAATCGCGCGACTTCGAGGGCGCATCCGCGGTCGTTTCGCCGCGCCATCGGATCTCACCGCATCGGCCGCATCTACGACCGTGAAGTCGCTCCCGTCGATCGGCCGCGCCCTTGCGCTGACCGTGGGCATGCGCCTCGACCGACGCTTCTGGACCGAAAGCTGGACGTCGCTTCCGGCGCTGCTCGAGCGGCTCGTCACGGCGCTGCGGCACCAGCGCGGCGCCGGGCGCGTTGACGTGGATGAGGGATGGGCCGAGCGTTGGGACGTCGCGCTCCCGATTGGGGGCTTCGCGCGGCTCGAGGCGCGCGGGCTCGTTGAAGAACACGCGCGGGGCGCGTGCCTGGTGCGCACGTCGACACGCGTGAGGCTCACAGCCGTCGGAATCGCGGCGCTCGGCGGTCTTGCGGCGGGCATCGCCGGCGCGATGCTGCTCGAACGCGGCGGCAACAACGCCGGGTCGCTCGTGTTGGTCGTGATGTGCGCGTTGGCGCTGTTCTGGGCGCTCCGGCGCATCGTCCTTGCCAGCGCGCGAATGGGCGCGGCGATGGACCATGTGGCGTCGCTGAGCGGGCTGCTGCCGCTCGGCGAACGGCCGTCGTGGCGGCCCGCCGTTGCGGGACTCGCGGCCGGCACGCTGCAAGCCGCAATGATTATCGCGGTCGCCGCATTCTTCGTCATGACGGCGGCGCCCACGGTGTGGGATGCCGCCGACGATTATTTCCCCGCGCGGGCGAGGCCGGCGGCTCCCGTCGTGCGCCCCGCGTCCATCGTGATCGAAGCACCCGCCGTGCGCGTTGCGAAAGCGCCCGAGCGCCACGCGCCGAAAGGCGCAACGCCGCTACGTCCGCCCTTGACGCGGCGCGTCCCATCGGCTCTCTCCGATCGCCGGCGAACCTAGTCATGATTGATGTCTCGCTGGTCCGCTGGATCGCATCCTACATGCGGCCCTACCGATGGCGCCTCGCGCTGCTGGCGCTGGTGTCGGTGGTGGAGGTTGGAGTCGGTGCGTTGACGCCGTGGCCGTTGAAGGTCGTGGTCGACAACGTGCTGTCGGGGCAGCCGATGCCGCACGGGTTTCTGCCTCTCGCGAGCCTTGCGGACCACGTGAGTCCCGCGACCGTGCTGGCCGTCGTCCTCCTCGCGGGACTCGCGCTGCAGATTCTCGACCAGTGGGTCTCGATGCTGCACACGCAGATCCAGGTGCAGACGGGGCAACGCCTGGTGTTCGACCTGCGCGCGCGGCTGTTCGCCCACCTGCAGGCGCTCGACATGCGTCATCACACGAGCGTCAGCGCGGGCGACGCCGTGTACAGGCTCGATGCCGACGCGTACTGCGTTGACAACCTCGTGATGACGGGCTTGTTCCCGATGGGATCCGCGGCGCTCACGCTGATCGTCATGCTCGCGATCCTCGTGAAGATCGACCCCTTGCTCGCCACACTCGCCCTCATCGTCGTGCCGTTCCTGTACTGGCTGCTGCGCGTCTATACCGGACCGCTCGGCGAGCGCGCTGAGAGCGTGAAGGAACTGGAGTCGACGCTGTCCGAGCGCCTGTACGAAACGTTCTCGGCGATCCGGGTGGTGAAGAGCTTCGCGCGAGAGCGATACGAACAGGAGCGCTTCGGCACGCGGTCCACGAGCGCCATGCAGGCGCGCGTGCGACTCACCTGGGACGAGTCGCTGTTCTCCCTCGCCATTACCGCCGTCACGATTCTCGGCACCACGCTCGTGTTGTGGGTCGGCGGCCTGCACGTGCTCCGCGGGCAACTCACCGTCGGCTCGCTGCTCGTCGTCATCGCGTACCTCGGATCGGTGTATGGGCCGCTGTCCGCCATCGCGCACACGTCGGGATCGCTGCAGGAGGCGCTCGCGAGCACGCGACGGGTCCGTCGTACGCTTGCCCTCGAACCTGAAATGAGCGCCGGATCACACGGGTCGCACGACGATCCCATTCAGATGCGCGGGCACGTCCAATTCGACCGCGTGAGCTTCGGTTACGAAGGGCATCCGAGTGTTCTACAGGAGGTAAGCTTCGAGGCACATCCGGGCGAGATGGTTGCGCTCGTCGGGCTCACCGGCGCCGGCAAGACGACGGCGGTCAGCCTGATTCCGCGATTCTACGAGCCACTCGCCGGTCGTGTGTGCATCGATGGCAGAGACGTTCGCGAGTACAGCCTGCGCGCGCTTCGCGAGCGGATCGCACTCGTGCTGCAGGATCCGGTCCTCTTTCGCGGGACCATCGCCGAGAACCTCCGCTACGGACGGCTCGACGCCAGCAACGACGAGATCCGTCGCGCGGCGATTGCCGCCCACGCCGACGAGTTCGTCTCGCGCCTGGAGCAGGGGTACGACACCGAGGTCGGCGAGTCTGGCAGCGGTCTGTCGGGTGGTGAGCGTCAGCGCCTCGCGATCGCGCGTGCGGTGCTGAAGGATGCGCCGATCCTGATTCTCGACGAGCCCACTTCATCGCTCGACGCGATCTCGGAAGAGATCGTCTTCAACGCGCTGAAGCGGCTTCGCGCGGGGCGGACCACGATCGTCATCGCACACCGGCTCTCGACGATTCGCGACGCCGACCGGATCCTCGTGCTGGACCGCGGACGCGTCGTCGCGTGTGGCCGCCATGACGACATCCTCCGCACCAGCGATCTGTATCGGCGCATGTGGCAGCGCCTTGTCGTGGGGCGCTCCCTCGACGAACCGCTGACGATCGACGAGCTGACACAGGAGGCGCTGTGAGGGTCCTCTTGGCCGGCATCATCGCGCGCTACCCACTCGGCGGCGTCACGTGGTGCTCGCTCATGTACCTGCTCGGCCTGCGCGCGCTCGGCCACGAGGTCTTCTACATCGAAGACACGGGCGAGTGCATCTACGATCCGGAGCAGAACACGCGCGCGCTCGATCCTTCGTACGGTCTGCGCTACATCGATGCGGCACTACGGCCGCATGGCCTCGGCGACGCCTGGAGCTTCGTCAACTACGACGGCTCGTACCACGGCGTGTCGCGAGAGCGGGTCGCCGAGTACGCACGGACCGCGGACCTCTTCGTCAACCTGTCGGGCGGCGCCTGGTTCTGGCGCGATGAGTACGCGAGCATCCCGCGGCGCGTCTTCATTGATTCCGATCCCGCGTTTACGCAACTGTCCATCGCGAAGAACGACGAGTGGTACGTGAAGTTCTTCCGCGGGTTCACCCATCTGTTCACGTTCGGATCGAACATCGGGACCAACGGGTGCACCGTGCCGACGGGAGACTTCAGCTGGCAGAAGACGTGGCAGCCGGTCGTGACCTCGCTGTGGCGGTCGGACGAGGCGCCGCAGCGCAACCGCTACACGTCCGTCATGAGCTGGACGATCGAGAGCTTCACGGACGTCGGCGGCAACAAGGACATCGAGTTCCTGCGGTTTCTCGATCTGCCCGCGCGCGCCGGTCCACGGTTCGAGCTGGCGGTCAATGGGCCGCAACGCTTCCTGCAGCAGCACGGCTGGTCGACGCTGCCGGCAATGGACATCTCGCGCACCCCCGGCGGTTATCGCGATTTCATCCGCTCGTCACGCGGCGAGTTCGGCATCGCCAAGCACACCTACGTGGCGACACGCTGCGGCTGGTTCAGCGATCGTACCGAGTGTTACCTCGCCGCGGGCCGGCCGGCCATCGTCCAGGACACGGCGTGGACTCGACACCTGCCGTCAGGGGAAGGACTGCTCGCCTTCGGCACGGCCGAAGAAGCGGCGGAGGCGATCGCGCGCGTCGACGCTGATTACGCGCATCACGCGGCATGCGCGTCCGATATCGCGCGTGAACACTTCGAGGCTGCGACCGTGTTGTCGTCCCTGATCGAGAGGGTTTCGTGACGCGTTTGAGAATCGCGCAGATTGCGCCCGTGGCCACTGCCCTGCCGCCGTCCGGCTCGGGCTCCGTCGAGCTGATTACGTGGCTCTTGACGGAAGGGCTGGTACAGCGTGGCCACGACGTCACGCTCTTCGCAACCGGCGACACGCGCACGTCGGCGCGGTTGTCAGCCGTCTACCCGCACGGCTACTGGCACGACGAGTCGATGTGGCCCTGGGAGCTCTATGAGATGCTCAACCTGGCCGCCGCGGTCGAGCGCGCTCCCGAGTTCGACGTCGTCCACTTCCAGGCGGCGTACTACCCGATGTCGCTTGGATTCGCGCGGCTCTGCCCGGTTCCGCTGCTGCAGACGCTGCACCATTCACCGAGTCCCGAGGAAGTCCGCCTGTGGGCGCGATATCCCGAAGCCCCGTTCGTCGCGATCTCGCGCGAACAGGCGCGGCTGCTCTCCGGCCTCAACGTCTTCGATACGGTGCTTCACGGCATTGACACGGAGGCGTTCATCTTCCGCGAACTGCCCGACGACTACGTCCTGTTCCTCGGACGCTTCACCGACGGGAAAGGCGTGCTGCAGGCCATTGAGATCGCAAGACTGGCGGGTCTGCGGATCATTCTGGCCGCGCCCGAAGACGAGTACTACCAGCAGAAGGTCGCTCGGCTCGTCGACGGCGATCGTGTCATTTACGCGGGCGAAGTCGGCCACGAGCAGAAGGTCGCATTGCTCGGCGGCGCGCGCGCCCTGCTCTATCCGGTGCAGGCAGGCGAGCCGTTCGGTCTCGTCCTCGCCGAAGCGATGTCGTGCGGGACGCCGGTCGCCGCGCTCGATCGCGGCGCCGTGCGTGAGGTGATCGACGATGGGCTGACGGGCGGCATCTTTGCGGACGAACGCGCGCTGCTGGACGGACTGCCGCGCGTCTTCGCGCTCGATCGGCGCCGCATCCGGAACCGCGCGGTCGAACGCTTCGGCTCGATGCGCATGGTCGACGAATACGTCGGCGTCTACGAACGTTTGATTGATTCCATGCGCAGCATGAACGGGCGGCAATATGCCGCAGGCAGACGCGCGTGATACCGCGCACGGGCCCTCTCGCCGGCCGGCGGCTGCTCGCGATCTTCGCGCATCCCGACGATGAGTCGCTGGCGTGCGGGGGAACGCTGGCGTGGTGCGCCGCGCAGGGGGTGCGGGTCTCACTGCTGTGCGTCACGCGCGGCGAGATGGGGCAGCGGGCTCCGGGGACCAGCGACGAGACGATTCCGCTCGGCACGATTCGCCGCGGCGAGCTGCACGCGGCGGCGCAGCGTCTCGGCGTCGAAGACGTGATTGTCTTCGATCATCCGGATGGATCGCTCAACGGCGTCGACGAGCCGCAGTTGCGGAACGAAATGATCGTCGCGATCCGGCACGTCCGCCCCGATGTGGTGATCACGTTCGGCCCTGATGGTCTCTACTGGCACCCGGATCACGTGACGGTGCACGAGCGGGTGACGGAGGCGGTCCAACAGCTCGGCGCGTCTGCGCCGGCGTTGTTCTACGTCGTGTTCGCCCCCGGCGTGATGCGGCGCGTCGTCGAAACCGCGCGCGCGAACCCGGATGCGCCGCCAGACGTTTCGCTCTGGTCGCTCGACCCGGATGCGTTCGGCGCATGGGCGCCGGCCGCGACGCTCGTCCTGGATGCGTCGGCGTACACCCCACGGAAGATCGAAGCGCTGCGGTGTCATCGTACGCAGGTGAGCGCCGCCAGCGCGTTGGCCTGGCTCACACCGTCGGAAGCGGAGCGGTTGCTCGGCCACGAGCACTTCGTGCGCGCCGCGACGGGTTACATGGGCCCTACGTTTCTCGACGCTCTACGTCCCACCTCGGCTCCCCTTCCATAACTCGATTCGCGTGCGATTGGACGTCCGGGTCGTGCGGAGCAGACGGTCTCACGCCGAGGCGCCGAGGCGCAGAGCACGCGAAGAAGGCTGCCGGTCAGCGCATTCGCCGCAGCCGCTTCCTGAATGTGTTCTCCGCACCCATGCGTGCAGCCGTGATCCAGATCATCGCTTTGCGGTCGGCAGCGTGTTGTTCCTCTGCGCCTCATGCGCCTCTGCGTGAGGTCGTCCGTGACACGCTGATCACCCGATTTATAATCACGGCTTGCCGACCCTGATTCGTTACGGAGGGACCGCGACACTTGCGGCCCTCATCACGCTGGCGGCGTCGCAGGTCACACTCGGCTCCCGGTGGTTCTTCGCGCTCGCCGCGGTGCCATGCGTCGTGTACGCCTTGCTGCTCCACCGGCTGTTCACGACAGCCGACGCCCTCGATCGTCCGGATCCACCGCCCGCCCGGCGCGCGCGCCTGCTCACCATCGCGCTGCTCTTTGCCGTGGCGTTCCGTATTCCGCTGGCGACCCCGCGTGTCGGCGCGGACAACGACATGGTGCGGTACATGTGGGACGGGCGCGTGCAGCGCCTCGGCTACAACCCGTTCCTGGTGGTGCCCGCCGATCCGGCAATGCAGCACACGCATACGGACGAGACCCGGCAGATGCCCAGCCGGCGCGCGCGAACCCCGTATCCCGCCGCCGCGCAGCTCTTCTTTCGTCTGGTGGTCACGATCCACGAGTCCTCGCGCGCGATGAAGCTTGCGCTGGTCGCGTGCGATCTGCTGACGATCTGGGTGCTGCTCGCCTGGCTGCGGGAGACGCGGCGGTCCGAGTGGCTGGCGCTCGCCTATGCATGGAATCCGCTGGTGATCCTCGAGGTCGCGCACAGCGGCCACATCGACGCGCTCGGCGCGCTGTGGATCGCGATTGCCGCGTGGATGCTCAGCACCGGCCGCGGCATGCGCGCAGCGATTGCGTTTGTCATCGCGGTCGCGACGAAGCTCCTGCCCATCGTCCTCCTGCCGCTCTTCTGGAAGCGGATCCGGGTGCGCGACGGGTTTGTCGCCAGCCTCGTGCTGCTCGCGATGTACTTGCCGTTCTCGTCTGCCGGCGCCGTTCCTCTCGGCGCCGTTCCCAACGTCGTCGCGTTCATCCGCTTCAACGGGCCGCTGTTCAAAGGGCTCGCCGCGCTGACGAGTCCGCAGGGGGCCGCGGCCATCGCCGTGCTGTCGGGACTCGCCGTCGCTGCGTGGATGCGGCGGCGGCGGACTGCAGACGATCCGGCGGCGTGGGCCTGGCCAATGGCTGTCGCGCTCGCGTGCGCGCCGGTGATCTACCCGTGGTACCTCCTTTACTTCACGCCGTTCCTGTTCACGCTCGCGACCCTTCCGCTGATCGTGTGGACCTATTCCGCGATCCCGGTATACATCGTGTGGGAGCTCTCGAAGCACGGGCATCGCTGGTTCGTTCCCGCGCCCGTCCTGTGGATGGAATTCGGGATCGTTCTCACGACGATGATCTGGCTGATGCGCCGTACGCGCAGACGCGCCACGCTGGTGAGCGACTCCGTACCCACCACGACATGATTACCGATACGCCTCGCGGGTTGTTCTGCGAAGCCGGCAACTTCTATATCGATCCGTGGCAGCCGGTCGGACGCGCGCTGATTACGCACGCGCACAGCGATCATGCGCGGCCCGGGTCCGACGCATACCTTTGCGCGGCGCCCGGCGCGACCGTGCTGCGGCACCGATTGCCCGAGGCGAGAGTCGAAACGCTGCAGTACGGCGCGACGATTGCGATCGGCGACGTCCGCGTGTCGTTTCATCCGGCCGGCCACATCGTCGGCTCCGCGCAGGTTCGCCTCGAACGCGCGGGCGAGGTGTGGGTCGTCTCGGGGGATTACAAGCGCGCCGCGGATCCGACGGCGGCGCCGTTCGAGCCGGTGCGGTGTCACACGTTCATCACCGAGGCCACATTCGCCCTGCCGATCTACACGTGGGATCCGCCGGCATCGGTCATCGACGAGATCGTCACATGGTGGCGTCTCAACCGCGACGCCGAACAGCCTTCTCTCCTCTTCTGCTACGTGCTCGGCAAGGCGCAGCGGATCCTCGCAGAGCTCCGTGAACATGCGTGGGAGCCGATCCGGCTTCATGGCGCGATGGCGGGCGTGACCGACGCGTATCGAGAGGCGGGCATTGCGCTGGCAGCGACGGAGCGCATTGCCGAAGGGACCCGCGGCAAGGCGCTGTCGCGCGCGCTGGTGTTGGCGCCGATCTCCGCGCGCGGGACGCCGTGGATGCGCCGCGTGCCCAATGCGTCAACCGCGTTCGCGTCCGGGCTGATGCGCGTCCGCGGCGTGCGACGTCAGCGCGCGTTCGATCGCGGGTTCGTGTTGTCCGATCATGCCGACTGGCCGTCGCTGCTCGGCACGATTGAGGAGACGGGCGCGTCGCGCGTGCTCGTGACGCACGGCTGGTCCGACGCGCTCGCGCGGTTTCTTGCCGAGCGCGGACTGGAGACCGCCACGCTCCGCACGGCGTTCGAAGGCGAGGCCGGCGAGCTCGCGCCCGAACCGGAGCCCGCGGCGTGAAGCGGTTCGCCACGCTCTACGAAGCCATCGATCGCACCACGTCCACGAACGCGAAGGTGGCGGCGCTCGTCGAGTACTTTCGCAGCGCGCCCCCGGCGGATGCCGCGTGGGCGGTCTACTTTCTCACAGGGCGGCGATTGAAACGGCTCGTGCCCTCCGCAGCGCTTCGGGAATGGGCGGAGATGCTGACCGGCGTTCCGGAGTGGCTCTTCGGCGAATGCTATGCCGCGGTCGGTGACGGCGCCGAGCTCGTCGCGCTGCTCCTGGACGCCCTGCCGCACGACGAAGTGGAATTCGATCTGCCGCTCGCGTCCTGGGTCGAGGACCGTCTGCTGCCGCTCGCAAAGACGGATATCGCAGGTCAACGCGCCAACGTGATGCGGTGGTGGCGGGTGCTGCCGCGGACCGAACGGTTTCTCTTGAACAAGCTGCTGACCGGCGAGTTCCGCGTCGGCGTCGCGCAGACTCTCGTCGTGCGCGCCCTCGCCGAGGCCGCGGCCATCGAGACTACGACGGTCGCCGCGCGGCTGATGGGTGATTGGACGCCCTCGGATGACTGGTTCGCCACCGTCCTGGCGCCCGCGACCGGCGGCGCAGATGCCTCGCAGCCGTATCCGTTCTTCCTTGCGTCGCCGCTCGAAGATCCTCTCGAGACGCTCGGCGCACGGAGCGACTGGTTCGTCGAATGGAAGTGGGACGGCATCCGCGCGCAGCTCATTCGCCGCGCCGGTCAGACGTGGCTGTGGTCGCGCGGCGAGGAGCTCATCACGCTCCGATTTCCCGAGATTGCGGCGGCCGCCACGCACCTGCCGGACGGCACGGTCCTCGACGGCGAGGTCCTCGCGTTTCGTGAGGCACGTCCGCTGCCCTTCTCCGCGCTGCAGCAGCGCATCGGACGGCAACGGCAGCTCGCGCAAATCATGCGCGCAGTCCCCGTCGTGTTCATGGCGTATGACGTGCTCGAACAGGACGGGCGCGATCTGCGCGCGGAGCCGCTCTGCGTGCGGCGCGCCGCGTTGATGCAGTGTGTGCCGCACGCGGGCGTCCTCCGGATGTCGAGCGAGGTGAACGAACCGACGTGGGACGCGCTCGCGACACTGCGCGCCGAGTCGCGTGCCCGCCGGGTCGAAGGCTTTATCCTCAAGCGCCTGTCGTCCCCCTACGGCGTCGGCAGGAAGCGCGGCGACTGGTGGAAATGGAAAATCGACCCGCTCACGATTGATGCGGTGCTGATTTATGCGCAGCCTGGCAGCGGCCGGCGCGCAAGCCTCCTGACCGATTACACGTTCGGCGTCTGGGACGGCGACCAGCTCGTGCCGATCGCAAAAGCGTATTCGGGTCTCTCGAACGCGGAGATCGACGAGCTCGATCGGTGGATCCGTCGACATACGCGCGATCGTCACGGACCGGTGCGGGTCGTCGAACCGGTCCATGTCTTCGAGCTCGGGTTCGAGGCGATCGCACCGTCGACGCGGCATCGAAGCGGGATCGCCGTGCGCTTTCCGCGAATGCTGCGATGGCGGCGTGACAAGGGTGTCTCCGAGGCAGACACGCTCGAGGCGTTGAAGCGGCTGATGGGCTGATCCTGCGGCTGTGGTATCGCGGCCGGGTTAGCACGCTTCTTGCGACTCCCCTGCCTCGAGTGAAGGGATGAGGCCGCAACCCGGCGTCCGGACACCCCGCGGACCCCAAATCAGGCCGCAGGGGACGACACACGCCGCCGGCGTGTGGGTTCTGGCCTTCACACTCGCTGCCGGCTCGGCCATGACGGTCGGCGCCGCATCTGATGCCGAACGTCTGCTCGCCGCGCGATTTCTCCCCCGTCAGGAAGAGCCCCTCCGATCCTACCGTGCGTTGCGCCGGATGCACGCCTGGAGCGAACGCTTCAAACAGGAGGGGTGGCTCGAGGCCTGGACCGAGCTGAAGGAGGGCAAGTTCAATTATGAAATCGTGACCGAGCGCGGGTCCGACACCATTCGCGAACGCGTCCTCCGCGCGCTCCTCAAGCGGGAGCAGGAGCTCGTGAATAGCGGCGATGCCGGCAAGTGCGAACTCACGTCGGACAATTACGATTTTACAGAGGCGGGCCGCGATACCGACGGGACCCACGTCGTCCAGCTCACGCCGCGGCGGAAAGACGTGCTGCTCGTCGAGGGCAAGATGGTGCTGAGCCCTGACGGAGGTGAGCTGCTGCGCGTCGAAGGACGGCTCGCGAAGAATCCGTCCTTCTGGACCAGCCTGGTCAATATCGTCCGGCATTACGGCCGCCTCGGCGGCGTGCGGGTTCCGGTCGCGACCGAATCCACCGCGAAGGTGAAGTTCGTCGGCACCTCGCAACTCGAAGTCGCCTACGAGTACGAGACGGTGAACAATCGCCGCGTCAGCTTGAGCGCGCAGCGGCTAACAGCGCCTTCGCGTAACGCTGCGCGATAAGGTTCGTCAAGCGCCGGACTGGACTGTTTTGCACGTCGATTGTCACCGCCTGCTCGAGCAGCTTCCTGCGTTCCGCCCCTTCCGGCAGTGTCATTGCCATCGCCAGATAGGCGAACACCGATCGTCCCTCGGATAACTCGATCGCCCGGTTGAAGTCCGCGCGTGCGGCTGCCGGCGAGCCGCCAAGAAGCCTCGGTAAACCGTCAATCGCGATGAGCGCTTCGTGGATCGCTCCCAGCTGCCACGTGTCGTCCAGCGTCTTCGCGCGCGCGAGCAGGGCGCGCACCGCCACGAGCTCTCCAATTCGTTTCAATTGGTCGTCCGCGAGCGACAATTCGGCGCCCCATGCCGCGCCCGTCCAGTACAGGAAGGGCACATCCTGCACGGTCGTGACGTTGAGCACTGCGGGGTGACCGACGATCGATCGCTCGGTGATGCGCGCGTGATTGACGGCCAGGCCACGCAGGCAATAGCCTCTGGCCCGCTGATACATGCGCCGCGCGCGATCGCGCAGCTCGCGCGCGGCAGTCGGATTGCCGCCCTGAAGCGCCGACTCCACGTGGAGAAAGCCGTAGGAGTACTGCGTGAAGCCGCTGCAGGCCGTCAGCAGCAGGCCGACGTGGTTCGGCGACTGCGAGAGGAACATCTCGATGGTCTTCAGCGTCGATGGCGCGGCCGCGCGAACGAATTCCGGATCGTTGTCGGAGTCGTACACAGCACTGCTCGCCGCGAGCGCCGATGCCATCCGGTTGAGGCCAGCCTGTTTCAACGAACAGCCGGACAGCAGGACGAGCGCAGCGGCCGCTGCGACGCATCTGATCGACATCGGAAAACGACGATAGCATACGCATCCGCTGCGACTGGCTTGCGGCTTGCTCGCCTTGTTTCTTCCGCCTGATGGCGGAAGGAGACGCCATGGCAGATACACCGAAATACCGTGACGACAGGCTTCCCGTGACCGCCGAAGTCGGCGGCGAAGGCGGAAGCTATGCGGATCCCACGCTTCAAAAGGCCACAGAAGAAGGACACATCGATACCGAGTCGAGGCCCATCGCGCCGGACCACATGGTGCCGCCCGGCCCGGATCCTGACCGAGGGATGAAGAAGGCACCGAGCGAATAAGGCGGGATGCGGGGCGCGGGATCCGGGGTGCGACGGGGCGCGGGATCCCGGACATTGCACAGCGCGCATCCCGTACCCCGGACCCCGCACCCCGTCTGGGTCAGTTCCCCTTGACAATCTACAAGAGCCGCGTCTATCCTCTTGTCGACCGTCGACAGGAGGATAGATGGCGCCAAAGTCTGACTTGCTGCAGGGCACGCTCGACCTGCTGATCCTGCGCACGCTCTCGACGGGAGCCATGCATGGGTGGGGAATCTCGCTCCGCATCCAGCAGCTCTCGCGCGACGTGCTGCAGATCAACCAGGGATCGCTGTACCCCGCGCTGCATCGCCTCGAGCAGCAGGGCCTGATTGAAGCGGAATGGGGCAACTCGGAGAACAACCGGCAGGCCAAGTTCTACCAGCTCACCCGCGATGGCCGAAAGCAGCTCGCGGAGGAAACGCGCAACTGGGAACGGCTCTCCGATGCCGTCGCGCGCGTCCTGGCCGGGTAGCGAGCGCCGACTGAATTTGCTGCCGCAAGGTAAGCAGGAGATCGCCGCAACAGGCCGCGCCGCGAGGCATGAAAGGAAGCCCACACGCATGATCCGCCATCTCTCCGTTCGTTTGAAATCGCTCCTCCGCCGCGAGCGTCTCGAGAAGGAGCTCGACGTCGAGCTCCAATACCACCTCGACATGCTCATCGATCAGAACCTGAAAGCGGGCATGTCGGCGCTGGAGGCACGCCGGGCCGCGCTGCGCGTCTTCGGCCCCATTTCCAGCATCAAGGATGACGTGCGCGATACGTGGTTGTCGCGGTTTCTCGAAACCGCCGCGCAGGATATCCGCTACGGCGTGCGCAATCTCCGGCGCAATCCTGGATTCGCCCTCGTCGTGATGCTGACGATGTCGTTGGGGATAGGCGCGAACAGCGCGATTTTCAGCGTCGTCGACGGCGTGCTGCTGCGGCCGCTTCCCTTCCGCAACGGCGACCGCATCGTCGTGCTCCGCCAGGGACAGGGGGACACGGTCGCGAACAACATCGGGTTCTCCCCGAAGGACATCGTCGATTATCGACAGGCCCGCTCGTTCAGCGACCTCGTCGAATTTCACAACATGTTCTTCACGCTGCTCGGGCGTGCCGAACCGGAGCGTGTGTCGACGGGGGTCGTGTCGGCGAATTTCTTCGACGCGCTCGGCGTCTCGCCGATGTACGGGCGCGGCTTCGTCGACGCCGACGAGGCGCAGGGGGCGCCGGCCGTCCTCGTCCTCAGCTACAAATACTGGCAGCGCAGCTTCGGCGGGGATCCGCGAATCGTCGGGCAAGTGTTCCGGATGAACGATCGCCCGCACACCGTGATCGGCGTGCTGCCAGCCGTGCCGCAGTACCCGCTCGACGTCGACGTCTACATGCCGACCTCCGCCTGCCCGTTCCGGTCGAACCCGCGCAACATCGACAACCGGCAGTTCCGATTGATTCAGACGGCGTTCGCGCGGGTGAAGCCGGAAGTCACTCTCGGCAAGTCACAGGCGGATCTCGATATCCTCGCCGCCCGACTCGCAAAGGAATATCCAGGCGATTACCCCGACAAGAATTTCCACGCGACAGAGACACCGCTCAAGGAAGACCTGACGCGGAACTTCAGGGCCACGCTGTTGATCCTGCTCGGCACGGCAGGATTCGTCCTGCTGATTGTGTGCGCGTCGATAGCCAACCTGCTGCTCGCCCGCATGGTCAGACGCGAGCGGGAGTTCTCGGTGAGGGCGGCGCTGGGCGCGAGCCGGAAACGGCTGCTGCGGCAGCTCCTCACCGAAAGCCTGCTGCTGGCCGTCGCGGGAGGCGTGCTCGGGCTCGTGGTCGCCTGGACGACACACACGCTGCTCGTCACCTATGCGGAGCGTTACACGAGCCGCGCGATCGAGATCAGCCTCGATCAGAACGTCCTGCTCTTCACGCTCGTCGTGTCCGTGCTCACCGGGCTCGTGTTCGGAAGCGTGCCCGCGTGGTCGACGCGCTTGGATGTGGCGCCGGCGCTGCGTGACGGCGGCCGCTCGACACACGTCAATCGCGGATTGCGAAGCACGTTGATCGTCGGTCAGGTGGCCGCGTCGTTCATGCTGCTGATCGCGTCCGGCCTCACGCTCCGCAGCCTGATGAAGCTGCAGTCGATCGATCCGGGATTCAGGACTGAGAACCTGGTGACGCTGCGGGCGGACATGAGCTTCAACAAGTTTCCCCTCAGCATGGACCGGCAGGTGCGCGCGCAGAGGATCTCGCAGTACTGGTTCGAGTTCGAGGCGCGGCTGCGGGCCGTCCCGGGTGTCACAGAAGTCGCGGGCGGTGGCACGTTCCCGCTGAACGAGCGCGGTCCCTTCTCGAACGGCCTGCAGCGCGAGGCGAAACCGCTGCCGCCGGGCGTGCAGCCGCCGCAAGTGGATTACAGGATCGCGACGCCGGATTACTTCAGGACCCTTGGACAGCCGCTGGTCTCGGGCCGCGCGTTCACCACCGCGGACACGCTCGGCGCCCCGGGCGTCGTCATCGTCAACGAAACCGCTGCGCGGCATTTCTGGCCCAACGAGGATGCGATTGGTACGCGCATCTCGGGCGGCACGAATGCCGCCAACGAGCCTGTCTGGCTGACGGTGGTCGGCGTCGTCGCGGACATCCGGCAGCAGCTCGATCAATCCCCGCGCGACGAAGTTTACGCCCCGCTTCGGCAATTCAATTTGTTCAACACCACGTGGGTTGTCCACTCGACGCGCCCGATCGAGCAGATCGCGCGCGACGTCAAGACAATGGCCCAGGCGCACGATCCGGAACTTCCCGTCGCCAGCTTCCGGACGCTCGCCGAGGTCCGATCCTCCTCCATCGAGAAGCCTCGTGTGACAACGTCGCTCATTGCGATCTTCGCGATCCTCGCACTGATCATCACGGCCGCGGGGATCGCCGGCGTCATCGCCTTTTCCGTCAACCAGCGAACGCAGGAATTCGGCATACGCATGGCGCTCGGCGCGCCGCGCGTGGGCGTGCTCGGCATGGTGCTGCGAGAAGGCCTGACGCTGGTCGCGATCGGTCTCGTCATCGGCATGGCGGGTGCGCTCGGGCTGACGCACATGCTGCAGACGCTGCTCTTCGAGGTACGTCCGACCGACTCGCTGACGTTCCTCGCGGTATCGACCGTGCTGCTGATGGTGGCCGTGCTCGCGTGCCTGCTCCCCGCGAAGCGCGCCGCTTCGGTGGATCCCATGGTGGCGCTCCGCGCGCTCTGAACGCCCGGTCTAACCACCTCCGCCAAGGCTACGGTGGTCCGCCGAAGCGCTTCGCGCGAAGGCGGAACACCCGGCCTACACTTCCGTGCACGTGCAGGGCGGACCTTCAGGTCCGCCGTCATGACCGCTGAGCCTCGTGTTACGCTGACGCGCCATGGACGTCCTCGTTTCCATGGCGCTCGCCTCTTCACTCGCCCTTCAACCAGGCAGGAACTATCGCCCGGGCACACGAGAGGATGCACGACGTGGACGATGGAGGTGAAGGATGCGGATGGAAAGACGCTGCACGTGGTGTTTGCGGGCAGCACCACCGTGAACGACGGAGTGAAGCTCGTGGACAACGCGCAATACCCGCGAATCGCGGACGATTACCGCCGCGCATTTGCCGTGCTGAACCAGCTGCGGTGCGACGTCTTTCTTCCGGCGCATGCCAGCATGTTCGCGGATTTCCGCGACAAGGCGTCAGCCGCGCGCCGCGGCGCCACGCCGAACCGGTTCGTCGATCCCGGGGCGCTCGGTGCGTTTCTCCGGTACTCGCAGCAGGCGTTTGAGACGAAGCTTGCCGCACAGCAGAAGACCGCCCCTCGCCAATGACGCGACGCGCCGCCGTCGCTTTCCTGGCGTTCGTTGTCACCGCCTGCCGCGCGACAGATTCGCAACCGCCGCCGGCGGGTCTCATCACCAATGCGCAGCGCGACGCGGCGCTCGCGTCCGCGCGCGTGTGGCACGCGCCCGCCATACCGATCAACCAGGCCAATCTCGGTGACAATCCCGCCAACGAGGGGTCGCCCGACACCATGGAAGTCAGTTGCCGATTCTCGCTTCAAAAGGTCGGCGGCACGACCCCGAAGTTCTACTGCACGCTGGATTCCGGCGAGATCGTGAAGGTGAAGTACGGCCGATGGAATCCGGAGCCTGCCGGAGAAGTGGCGGCCACGCGATTGCTGCACGCGCTCGGCTTCCCCGCCGATCGCATGTACGTCACGAGCAGCGTGCGATGCTGGGGCTGCCCGCCCTTTCCGTTCACCGCCCTCGAGTGCATCGAGCGCACCGGAGCGACCCGGCCTTGCACGATCGGCGCGAGTGCCGCACGCGCCGTCATCTTTCCCGGCGCCGTGATCGAGCGGCCGCTCGGCGGACGAAAGATTGAAGCCACGCCCGACCAGGGCTGGAGCTGGTTCGAGCTCGATCGGGTCGAGCCGGCTCGCGGAGGATCCTCGCGCGCAGAAATCGATGCGCTGCGCCTGATCGCGATCCTGCTGGCGCACTGGGACAACAAGGGTCCGAACCAGCGGCTGGTCTGCCCCGGCGGGCAGGATCGCGTCGACGGGTCCTGCGCGGCCGCGCTGCTGATGGTGCAGGACCTTGGCGCGACGTTCGGTCCGCTGAAAATCGACCTCCATAACTGGCGCCGCGTGCAGATGTGGGACGATGGCGCAGCCTGCCGCGTCAGCATGAAGGCGCTGCCGTTCAACGGCGCGACGTTCGGCACCCATCGAATTTCAGAGGAAGGCCGGCAGTTCGCGCTGAAGCTGCTGCGGCCGCTGGCGCGGTCCCAGCTGAGCGCGCTGTTCACGACATCGGGCGTAACGCGTTTCGATCACGTCACCGGTGAAGGTCATGACGCCGAGGCCTGGGTGACGGCGTTCATGGCGAAAATCGATCAGATCGCCCTGGGAGGCCCGTGCCCCTCGGCCGCCGAGCTCACGGCGCGTGGCGAGTGATGACGCCGGCATCGATCGTCGCGCCCGTACGGCTGATCGCCTGGAACCACAGCTCGTCGCCGCTGACCTCGATCATCAGGAAATGATAGTCGGTATCGAACCCGCGCGCGCGCGCGGCCGACGGCCGGATGTCCCCACGCCGCAGCGATCCCGCTCCGCCGGAGATGAAATAGGCGATGCCGTGCTGCGGAACGATCCGTTCGTAGAAATGCTCGTGACCTGACAGCACCACGTCGACATCCCCGTCGACGAGGATCGGCTCCACGGCGCTCCGCAGCGATCGTGCGCCTGCCTGATACCGTCCTGACGTGTACAGCGGATGGTGGAAAAAGGCGATCTTCCAGCGAGTGTTCGAATCGTCCAGCGCCTTCTTCAGCCATGCAAGTTGATCGCGATCGAACGATCGGCTGTCGAGCGCGAAGAAGCGGACGCCCGCGCCGGCCAGACCCTTCAGCGACTTCTCTCCCTCCCGGAACGTGTAGTAGCGGCGACCGTCCATGTTGAAGCCCTTGTAGTTGATCTCATCGGGCTCGTCGTGATTGCCAATCGCAGCGTGAAACGATACGCCCGCGTCCAGCAGCGCGCGATAGGGCGCTTCGAATTTCTTCAGGTAGTCGTTGGCGTCGTGCGGAGGATAGATGTTGTCGCCCAGCATCAGCACGAAGCTGAACGCAAATCGCTCGCGCCATGCGACCATCTGCGCGGCGACCTCGCGCTGCGGATCGTCGCCCCGCCCTGAGTCGCCGATGACGGCGAACCTGACCGAGCCGTCACGCAGCGGCAGCACGAGCTCACCGGCCGCCGGCCGCAGCTCGCGAACGACAGGCTCGGTCTGCCGCCTCGTCTCCCGCGGCAGATCGCGATGACAGGCAGCCATCGCGAGCCACGCGACGAGCAGGACCGCCTTCTTTTTCGCGCGTGTCACTGAGGCGTCCAGCCGAGCGCGACAAACTGCACCGCGATCTGCCCCCGCCTCGGCGAGAGCGATACGGTTTCCAGGCGGCCGGCGTCCGCGTCGAAGCGCGCCGCAATCCCTTTCGTCTCTTCCTCGATCCGGGCGTCGAGGTCCTCCAGCGCCTTGCGCGCGACGTCCACGTTCTCCTGCGCGCGCTTCACGTCCTGCTGTTCCTTCGCGCTGCGCCCCAGCCCTCGCGCCGCGGTCGTCGCCCGCCCCAGCGTACCCGCGGTCACGGCCTTGCGCCCGAGGAACGCGCCGAGCACCGTTGCGCCGAACGAGACCGCTGTCTGCAGATTCTGCTGCGACGCCTGCTCGCGCTCACGCGCCATTCCCTGCTCCGCCTTGCGCACTTTTTCTTCGAGGCGCGCGCGTTTCTCTGCGTAGCGCCGCCGCACGTCCTCGACCTCCGCGTCGCGCGCTTCCCGCTGTGCGCTCTGCACGCGAATTCGGAAGTCGCGTTCGGATTCCCCAGCGCGCGAGGTGATCTTCAGGCCAGCGTGTCTGTGCAATTCGATGCGCTGATCCTGCGCCAGCCAGGCAGCGAACGCCTTCTGCCACGCGGCATAGCTCTTCGGCGCCGCGGCCGCTTTCGGGGCTGGCTCGAATGTCGCCCCCTCTGCCGGGGTCGTCCCGAGATCCGCGGGCGCGATATCGAGAATCCCGGCGGCGGTCCAATCGACCGGCACGGCGCCGTCGCCAATCGGGGTGATAGCCACGATGTCGCGCGACTCGTCAATCTGCAGCTTCGGGTCGCTGAATGCAACGCGGGCAACGCCGAGCGCCACCGGCGAATACTGCGTCGGTGTGCCGGACGCCGGCACAAAGAACTGCTGGATCTCAGGCGCAAGCACGGGGCGAGCGCCCGTATCGGACCTCGGGCTTCGGACTTCAGGCCTCGGGGCTTCCGCCGTCGGACCTCGATCCTCGGTCCTCCCGCCTTCGCCGCTTTGCCGCTTCGGCGCGGCAGGCAGCTGTTGGGTAGCCGCGTGCGTCAATCTACGAATCTGGTCGCGCGAGAGCGGGCCGCGCAGATACGAGAGGGTCCAGCGCGTCTGAAACGTCCGCGGCGCCTTCTCGTGGACGTTGTGCAGGAGGAACACGCGCTTGCCGAGCGACGAGAGCGTCCTGTCGACCTCCGCGCGATCGATCGCGCCAACCGAGACTCCTTCGAGCCCCTCGAGGACGCGCGCCTTGTCACGTTCCGTCTGCAGGCGGCCGAGAAACCACGTGCCCGCGTTCGCCAGCCCCTTGTAATCGAGATCCACGGTATTTTGCGTGGCGAGGAGCACGCCGACGCCGAAGGCGCGGGCCTGCTTCAGCAGCGTGAGCAGTGGCGGCTTCGACGGCGGGTTCGCCACCGGAGGAAAGTAGCCGGCGATTTCGTCCATGTAGACGATCGCGCGCAAACTCGTCGTCCCGCTCTGCGCGCGCATCCAGCCGACGACCTGGTTGAGCAGCAGCGAGACGAAGAACATCCGCTGCGCGTCGCTCAGATGCGCAATCGAGAGGATCGACACACGCGGTCCGCCCGCGGCGCTGTACAACAACGTGCCTGGGTCGAGCGGCTCCCCTTCGAGCCACTGTTCGAAGCCCGGCGACGCGAGCACCGCGTTCAACTGCATCGCCAAATCGAACCGTTCCTTCGCGGGATAGAATGAGTCGACATCGAGCATGCCAATCTTCTGGAAGGGCGGAGCCTGCACCTGCTGGATCAAGGATCCGAGATCGAGATCACGGCGATCGCGCCACGCCGTGGCGAACAGTGACGAGAGGAACGTGTGCTGCCGGCCGCGCGGTTCAGCATCGGCGCCCGCCAGCGTGAGGACGCCCGTCGCGGTAGAGGAGGCACGCTCCGCCAGCGCTTCCGCGTCCTCGCGGATCGCACCGGGAGGCGCCGCGAAGGAGCTGAGGATCGACAGCGGCAGTCCCGCGCGGCTGCCGGGAGTGTAGATGGCGAATTCGGCCGCCGCCCTCAACCGCTCGATGCGCGCGCCGTCTTCACCCCACTCCGCGAGCCCTTTACGCCAGAGGTCGGCCTGCTGCGCGGCGAACGCATCCGGCGTGACGCCGGCGCGCCTGGCTTCGTCCTCGTCGATCCACGATCGAAAGTCCTCCGGCCGAAGGCGCGGAAACGTCAGGAGCAGGTTCGACACGTCCCCCTTCGGATCAATCGCGATCACCGGCACGCCGTCAATGGCCGCTTCCTCGACGAGCGACAGACATAATCCCGTTTTTCCGCTGCCCGTCATACCGACCGACACCGCGTGCGTCAGGAGATCGCGCGAGTCGTAGAGGAGCGTGTTCCCGAGCCGCATTCCGGACGCATCGCTTTCCCGGCCCAGATAGAACAGACCGAGCTTCTCGAAGTCAGCCATGGGCGGATCGTATCGGATTTGGGAATTTGGGAATTTGGTGATTTGGTGATTTGGTGATTTGGTGATTTGGTGAAACCGTGGAGTACGTCTACGCGGCGGACATCCTTGACCCGCTGGCCGCGCACGGACTTCGTCCGACGGCCACGACGCCGCCGGGCGTCGTTCGCGACGCGTTGAGCGATCTTTACAGATATGAAATCCGCCGGCTGCGGAGGACGCTGCTCGAAGGGGGCATTCAGAAACCAGACTACGCAGACCATGTGATCGCGTTGCGAAAGAGGTACTGGCTGCTGTCGCTGCCCGTGCGGCACTGGGCCGCCACGGCCACAGAAGAATACAGAAAAGCACAGTAACAACACAGAAGAACGCAGAGCACTGCAGTGTTCTTTTTGCGGTATTCGCCTTTGCAGTGTTCTTCTGTGTTGTTCTGTGTTGTTCTGTGTTGTTCTGCGGCCAGCTCTGCTACTATGCAGCGGAGTTTATCCACGGATTACACGGAGCACACCGATCGGATCCGTGTGGATCCGTGCGATCCGTTTCAACCCTGGTTCGGAGGATTTATGGCAGATCAACGGGATCAGTCAGCCGACAACGTGCTGACGAGGTCGGCAGAAACCGTCGGCGGCGCGCTCGGCACCGCGGTCAACACGGCACAACAGGCGGCTTCCACCGCCACGCGCTTCGGGACGCAGGCCGCGGAGACTGCCGCCTCCACCGCCGCCTCGATGGCGGATGCCGCCGCGAACGCCGTCGAAGGCACCGCCCCCGCCCGGCGAGTCGTGCGCCGTACGGCGCGACGCGCGGTCAAAACCGCACGGCGGGCAATGAAAACGGCCGCGAAAGGCGGGAAGAAGACCGCAAGCCGCGCCAAGGGGGCCGAGGCAAGGAAGAAGCAGGCCGGCGGCCGCCAAGCGGCGCGTAAAGCCGTCGGTCGCAGCGCCGCCAGACCCGCAGCCCGCAAGGGCGCGCGGAAGGCAGGCAAGAAGAAGTAGTCAGGAGACAGGAGGCAGGAGGCAGGGCGACTGCCTCCTGAATTCTGCCTCCTGAATTCTGCTCACCGGCCCGTTTCCGTCGTCGTCTGACGGGCCGGTCCGGCTTGTCCCGCGAGATAAATTCCGTTGAACAGGAACTTGAAGGTGCCGTGCGGCTGGCCGCGGAACGTGATCTCCGGCGTGAACAGGAAGAGGCGTCCACGGCCGACGGGCGCGTCCACGCCGACAATCCCGTTTTCGAGATAGCTCTGCCCATATGCCCAGCCGCTGCGCAGCGCTGTAGCGGTGGCAAACCACGCAACCGGTCTGATGCCCTTCATCGCCGCTTCGGGCTCCAGGCGGAACACGGGGCTGTTGTCGTAGAACACGTCCACCGGGTTCGTCACCCCGTGCGCGATCGGGATCGATGTGTCGACGGCCGCGGATAAGATGGAGCCGGGCACGTAAAATTTCTCGTTCGGCACTTGATGGAATGCGCCGTCAGCGCCGCGTTCCACGAGGTGGTTGGTGATCGGCAGCTCGAACAATCGGGCCACGTTCGACGCGGATCGGCCGACGGCGATAATGGTGCCTCCATCCTCGACGAACTTCTTCAGTGCGGGGCCGGTCTCGGCAGCGGTGTAGGCGCCCACCATCACCTGATATTCGGCCGGGACGTCCGCCCCCGTGCTCGCGCCCCCCTGCCCTGAGCCGCCCGACGCACCTCGCCGATCACGACTGCCGGAGCCTTCAGCGGGAGCGCCAGGCCCGACGCCCGACGGAAACACGATGACGTCGTACCGGCTCGCGAGGTTGCCGGCGTTCACCGCCTTGGGATAAACCACTTCAAATGGAAACTCGAACTGCTCGAACAGAAATCGCGTCCAGCCGGAAGGCATCGAGCCGCCGTACTGATCCGCGAGCGCGATGCGCATCTTGTGCAGCTTGATACCCGTGTTCGACACCGCCCATGGAACCGCTTCAAAGTTCACGCCGAGATCCGCTGCGATCCTGGTGACAAGCGCCTGCGTGGATGGCTTTGCGTACACATAGAACGCTCCTGGCCGCAGTGTCCCGCCCGTGATCCACCACACGTCTTCTCCCGCATTCAGCAGCCGGTTGATCGCCGTAAACGAATCGTTCATCGCGTGGCTGAACACATACCCCGCGCCCGGCGGCGGGGTCCCCGTGACCTTGCCTGCCGGCGCCCTCAGCAGCCCCTCCACTTTTTCGAACGGACCGTCGAACTTCTCGAGCACGCGATCGAATTTCACGCCCATCTGGTACGCCAGCGTCCACCCGGCATTGTCGTACGGCCGCGTCGGCGGTCCACCGGGATACGGAATGTCGTCGGGATGATCCTGCGGCTCGAACATGTCGAGCACGTGCGGGCGGAACGCCTGCGCGGCCTTCACGACGTACGATCCGGCGAGATAGTTCGTCCCTGCCACAGTGAACGGCGCCGTCGCGCGGTGAACGGTGACGCCGACCTTCAACAGCGCGTTCATGAACTTCGTGGCGGTTGCAAAGTCCGGCTGGTCCGACGGCAGGATGAAGCCGCGCGGATCGCGCATATCGGGATTGCGCAGCATCGCCTTGAACTGCTCCGCGGTGCCGCCGGATCCGCCCGGATTGTTGACGCTTTCGTCCGCAGCCGTGCGATCACCCCGGCCTGAGCCTATCGCGCCTCGACCTGGCTCGGGACCCTGAGGTTCTCGAAGGATCGAAGAGGCCTGGGCCGTCAGCGCGGCTTGCGCCGCGCTCATGCGACGCGGGGTCGGCGTCCAGCTGTCGCGACTCCCCCGCTCGATCGAGTTCATCCCCATCCGCCAGATATTGAAAAGGAAATTCTCCCGGTTGCGCGACGCGATGTCGAGGACCGCCCAGTTCGCGGTCAGCGAGTAGTCGATCGACTGCCGGAAGTGCCACACCTGCGGCTCGACTGGATAGTGCAGGCTCGCGTCGGGCAGCTGTTTCGACGGCAGGAACGGGATCGTAACCGGCGTCGGGTTGCCTATCGTCTCGGTCAGCAGGCCGATCATGTTGTGGAAGTACACAGTCGTGCGCAGGCCGCCATTCCACCAGGTCGAGTAGCTGGAGCCCTTGCGGCTCGTGATGCCGGGCTTTCGCTCCGCGTTGAACCGCGTCGCCATCGCCGCGCCCACCAGATCGAGCTCGGCGGGAACGATCGGATCGAAGTTGTAGTTGAACGGGTCGCGGAACGGCGGCGCGAACATCACCGTGCCGGCCGGACCGGTCTGGTGATGGTTGTACGTGATTTGCGGGAACCACTCTGTGTAGAGCACCCGGTTCATATTGATGCTCTCGGGCAGGTTCGACATGTAGAAATCGCGGTTGTTGTCGTGCCCCGCGTATTTTTCATAGAGCCGCGGGATGCCCGGTCCCTGGCCGCGCTGCTCCGGCACCGGGTTGCGCATGTACCAGCTCGAGACGAGCTCCATGCCATCTGGATTCGCGTGCACCGCGAGAATGATGCAGTCGCTGAGGATCCGCAGCGTCTCGGGATCGTTGCGGCTAATCAGCTGATATACGGTCTCGATCAACTGGTGCGCGCCGAGCACTTCGGTTGCGTGCAGGCCGCCGTCGATCCAGACGATCGACTTGCCCTCCTTCGCGAGCCCGCGCGCCTGGTCCTCCGGCACGCCTTCGGCGAGCGCGAGCTTGCGCGCGATCTCCTTGTAGCGATCGAGCTTCTTGAAATTCTCTGGAGCGGTGACGATCGACATCAGCTGCGGCCGTCCTTCAGCCGTCTTGCCGATGTCGACGACCCGCATCCGGTCGGATTCTTTGTCGAGCTTCTGCCAGTAGGAGATGAACTGGGTATAGGTGGCGAGCTGGTAATCGTCGCCGATGTTGAATCCGAAAAACTGCTTCGGGCTGGTGACGTTCGGAGCCTGCGCGGCCGGCGCCATCGCGACCGCCGCGACCAGCGTCAGCGCTACCGCGACCGCGCGGTATCTACGTACGAGCATGGGACCTCCCCGGTCGGAAGGCCCCATTCTAATTGAGTAATTTTGGAATCGGGTAATCGGGTGATCGCAATTACTCGATTACCCGATTACCCGATTACCCGATTACTTGATTATTTGATGACCGAGCCCGCCGGTGACGGGCCGGACTCGGGCAAGACGCCCGACAGCGTGGCGCTGTGCTCGTAGATCATTCCGTCCGCGTTCGTACCGTAGAAGTGCGGATTGCCGACGGGATCGATCGGATCGCCGATCGCCACGTAGCCGGGCGCGCCCATGCCGGCCGCGAGGCCGTTGCAGCTGCCCGGCGCACCGCCGAGCGAGGTGCCGCTCAGGCTGAACGTGTAGCCGCTCTTGATGAACGTCGCGCCGGTCGTCAGCTCTGGCGGTAGGAACGCCTGAAACGACGAGGGGGGTGCAACGCCCAGCGTCGGCAGATTAGGCGAATAGAACCCGGACCCGCACGTCACCGCGAAACTGAGCTGCGCGCTGTTGATGACGCGAAGCGTGCCCACCGCTGACGCGGCCTGCGCGACGCCGCGCGCCCGCATCAAGCCTGGGATCGCGAGCGTGGACAGCAGGCCAATCAGCGAACACACGAATAGAAGATCGATGAGTGTGAAACCCGACTCGCTCTTCACCGTTGCAGTTTTATTTATGGCCATCGTTCACCCCGGACATTTTTCGGCGGCTTTGCCACTTTTCGACAGGTCAAAAAGTGTCGGTATGCCGGCGCAGCGGCAAGCCCCTAAGGCCATCGCATCCCCCAAGTTGGTGCTCCCCAACAACTTAGGCTTTGCTGCCGCTGCGTCTCGCCTGTAGAGCTGCAAGGCGCGCGCCGCGGCTGAGGTGAAATATGTAATGGAAAGCGGCCCGTCCGGGACGCGGAGTGCAGGGCGGGGGTGCGCCCGATCCGGAATCGGAGCGCGGGGGATGCCAGGCGCGAACCGCAGCGCGAGCGTGCGACGTGAGTGGCACGATGCCATCGCACCCCCACCCCGCACCCCGCACCCCGCACCCCGCACCCCGCATCCCGCACTCCGCATCCCGCACCCCGCACCCCGCACCCCGCACACACCTATCGCGTCAGCTTCCTGTACTTGATGCGATGCGGCTGGTCGGCTTCGGCGCCGAGGCGGCGGTGACGGTCGGCTTCGTAGTCCTGGTAGTTTCCTTCGAACCACACGACCTTGCTGTCTCCTTCGAACGCGAGGATGTGCGTGGCGATGCGATCCAGGAACCAGCGGTCGTGGCTGATCACGACGGCGCAGCCGGCAAATGAGAGCAGCGCCTCTTCGAGCGCGCGCAGCGTGTCGACGTCGAGATCGTTGGTCGGCTCGTCGAGCAGCAGCAGGTTCGCGCCGCGCTTCAGCAGCTTCGCGAGGTGCACGCGATTGCGCTCGCCTCCCGACAGCTCGCCGACCTTGCGTTGCTGATCGCGTCCCTTGAAGTTGAACCATGACACGTAAGCGCGTGAGGCGACCTCGCGTTTGCCGAGCTCCACCATGTCGCGCCCGTCCGTAATCTCCTCCCACACGCTCTTGTTCGCCGACAGCGCGTCGCGCGACTGGTCGACATGCCCGATCTGCACGGTCTCGCCAATGCGCAGCGTTCCGGCGTCCGGCCGCTCCTGTCCCGTCATCATCCGGAACAACGTCGTCTTGCCCGCGCCGTTCGGCCCGATGATGCCGACGATGCCGCCTCGAGGTAGCGTGAAGTTCACGTCGTCCATGAGGAGCAGCTCGCCGTACGCCTTGCGCACGCCGCGCGCCTCGACGACGATCTCGCCGAGGCGTGGGCTGGGTGGAATATAGATCTCGACCTGCTCGATCTTCTGGGCGGTTTCCTCTTTCAGCAGATCCTCGTAGGCGTTCAGGCGCGCCTTGCCCTTGGCCTGCCGCGCACGCGGCGACATGCGGATCCATTCGAGCTCGCGCGCGAGCGTCCGCTGCCGCTTCGTCTCTGATTTTTCCTCCTGCGCGAGCCGGTTCTGCTTCTGCTCGAGCCATGAGGAATAGTTCCCCTCCCACGGAATGCCCGTCGCCCGATCGAGCTCGAGGATCCAGCCGGCCACGTTATCGAGGAAGTAGCGATCGTGCGTCACCGCTACCACGGTGCCCGCATAGTCTTTCAGGAAGCGTTCGAGCCATGCGACCGACTCGGCATCGAGATGATTCGTGGGCTCGTCGAGCAGCAGGAGGTCGGGGGATTTCAGCAGCAGCCGACACAGCGCAACACGGCGCCGCTCGCCGCCCGACAAGGTGCTGACGTCGGCATCAGCGGGCGGCAGCCGCAGCGCGTCCATCGCGAGCTCGAGGCGCGAGTCGAGGTCCCACCCGTCGGCCGCCTCGATCCGATCCTGCACCTTGCCCTGTTCCTCGAGCACCTTGTCCATCTGCTCGGGAGAGAGCTCCTCGGCGAACTTTGCATTGATGTCGTCGTAACGCTGCAGCAGCGCCTTGATCTCAGCCACGCCCTCCTCGACATTGCCGAGGACCGTCTTGACGGGATTCAGGCGCGGCTCCTGCGGCAGGAACCCGACCGAGATGCCGTCGGCAGGCCACGCCTCACCGACGACCTGCTGATCCTCGCCCGCCATGATCCGCAGGAGCGTGCTTTTGCCGGACCCGTTCAGCCCGAGCACGCCGATCTTCGCGCCCGGCAGAAACGAGAGCCAGATGTCTTTGAGAACAACGTGGTCGGGAGGATGAACCTTCCCGAGCCCTTTCATGGTGTAGATGAACTGTGGCATGGACGGACGCCAATGATCAATGTTGAAGGCTCAATGTCCAGTGCAGAACGTCATTTTACATTCAACATTGGACATTGAACATTGACATCGAACGTCAGCGAGGAACGATCGTGGTGTCGTTCTTCAGCGCGCCGGGCGACTTCGTGAGATACGTCGACGGCGAGAGGACGATTTGGTCGACGCCAAAGCCGTCTTCACGGACCTGGACGCGGATCGTATGGCGGCCGGTCGTTTCGAAGTAAATGTCGGGTCCCATGACGCCGACGCCGTAGCCATTGTCCTGCCATCCCCAGGCAGAGAGACCGCAGCCGCTGCAGTCCTCGAGATTCACTTCGGCGCTCTGCGTAGTGCCGATGCGCGCGAATGCGACACCTGATGCGGTGACGCCGTCGCTGAACTGCACGTGCGCGGAGTCGTTCGAAGACGCGTTGCTCGTCGCCTTGCCGCGGATCCAGAGATGGTACGGCGTGCTGGCATTGGCGTCGAACGTCAGCTCGAAGTAATCGGCCGGTGACGCGGACGCGGTAACGATCTTGGCGGCGCCCGCATTCGGGTTCTGCAGGCGTGCGCCGCCCGCGGCCGTGGTATCGGCGACGGCAGACCACGCGCCCACGAGCGTCGGCGCAGTGGACGCGTATAGCACGACGTCGCCACCGGGTGCCGGCGGCGGAGGTGGAGGTGGCGGGGGCGGAGGCGGCGTGCTCGCGCCACTTCCGTCAGACGCGGAAAGAATCACAGTGTCGTTCTTGAGCGTGCCGGGTGACGCGGACAAATATTTCGCCGGGGACAGCACGATCTGGTCGATGCCGAGGCCGTCTTCGCGCACCTGCACGCGGATGCGCTGCACGCCTGTGGTCGCGAAAAAGAGATTCGCGCCCATGACGCCGACGCCCCACCCGTTATCCTGCCACCCCCACCCCGCGAGCGCGCAGCCGCTGCAGTCCTCGATGTTGACCTCGGCGCTCTGGCTGCTGCCGATGCGCGCGATCGGCGCGCCGGACGCATCGACACTGCCGTCGAACTGCACGTGGACAGAATCGTTCGAGGCCGCGTTGCTGGTCGCCTTGCCGCGGATCCATAGGTGATAGGGCTGTCCGGCCGTCGCGGTGAAGGTCATCTCGAAATAATCCGCTGGAGATGCGAGCGCGGTCACAATCTTTGCGGCAGCCGCGTTGGGGTTCTGCAACCGCGCGCCTCCCGCCGCGGTGGCGTCAGACACGACGGACCAGGCTCCCACGATTACCGGTGCGGTCGACGCATAGAGCACCACTTCCGCTGTATTCGTTCCGCCGCCCCCGCCGCCTCCGCCACCCGGGTCGGGGGCAACCCCGGCCGGCTGGGTCAGCGTGAAGGTCTGATCCGCGATGGTGATCGTGCCGGTGCGTGGCGATGCCGATGCGTTCGCGACAACCCAGTAGCTCGCGCTGCCATTGCCCGCGCCCGTTTCTCCCTGCCAGACACCCATCCAATCCACTGTGCTCTGCGCGGCCCAGCCGCAATCGATGTCCGCCGCGGTGACCGCGATCGTTCCCGTGGATGTTTCCGTTGCGCTCGCGGAGGCGGAGGCCGGCGAAATACCCCAGTTGCAGCTGACGCGGTACTCGTGCGCGCCGATGTCGAACAGCCCGTTCACGGGCGTGATGCCGCCGTAGTAATCACGCATGCCGGGGTCCACACCCTGCGCGCGGAGATCGACCCCGGCGTCGATCAACGGGGAGGTGGCCTTCAGCCGATAGGCATACAGTCCCGGCAGCATGGATGCGTTATTGAACGTGATGTGTGCATTGGGCTTCAGGAACTCGGGATCCGCGCTCACGCCGACATCGACACCGTTCACCCGCTCATGTCCCGCGGCGCGCCATGCGACGAGGCTCGTGTACGTCGTGGCGCCCCAGACGATCCTGAAAGCGCCGCCCGTCGAGAAGTAGTTGTTGCCCTCGAACAGCAGATCGACCGCGGCGTCCAGCGCCGACGGCTGCGCCTCGATCAGGCGCACGCTGCCCGTCGTCTGAATGATGTTGTTTCGGAAGTGCAGGTGCTGCGGATCCTGAAGCGGAATGCTGGAGTTCTTGATGAAGATGCCGCGCGGCACTCCCAGCGATCCGGCCGGCCTGGCCGCCATGTAGATCGTGTTGTTATAGATCTCCGCGTTGAGGATCCGCCCCCAGGTCTGGATGCCGGCGTAATCGTGATTGCGGCCGTCGTTCTCGGTGACGTTGTAGCGGATTACGTTGCCGGTGTGCGCGAAGGTGTCCGCCTTGTGCGCCAGCTGGTACCCCGCGCCGGTGTTGTCGTGTGAGTAGTTGTACTGCATTACCGACTGCGACGTGTTCAAGTCGAAACAGAAACCGCCGCCATCCTTCTCGCCTCCGGTGAGGTTGTGGTACGACTCGTTGAACTGCAGCGTGACGCGGGTCGAATTGAACGCCCAGATCCCGATCGGGCCGTTGCCTGCGTCGCTCAGCGATCCGTTGTCGTGCGCGACCGAGCGCTCGATCGTCCCGCCGTTCACGGAGCTCATCGTGATACCGTTGCCGGAGTTGAACAGCAGGCCGGCCTTTCCGGAGTTCTTGAACGCGCTCGAGTCGCCAATGTAAACGCTCTCGTGAACGCTGGCATTCTGCGCGTACGTGAAGATGCCGCCCATCGCGTTGTCGCTGGCGATCGTGAAGGTGATCCGCACGTCGCGATACCCGGTGTTGAGGTTGTTGGAGCCAATCAGGATGCCGTAGTCGCCGAAGCGCGCGGCGTCGACGTGATCGATCCGGATGAATGGGAGCTTCACGTCACCAGGCAGATCGGTGAAGAAGAAGATGCCGTCGCCGGTGTTCGTCGTGCTGCCGGACCCGATGATGAACAGGTCGCGGATCACGAACCCCGCCGCGTTCTGGATCAGGATGCCCGTGCCGTCGCCGGCATAGATGGTCGCCCGCCCGCTGCCATAGGAGCCGATGGTGATCGGCGCCGCAGGCGAGCCGCTGTCGGCGGAGTCCAGGAACAGGTTGCCGCTGAACGTGGTGCCCCCTTCGAAGAGGATCCGGTCGCCAGGGGCATAACGGTCGTTGTTGACGCGCTGCACCGTCCGCCACGCCTCCGCCGGACTGGTGCCTCGATTGCTGTCGAGTCCCGTCGAGCTTACGTAGAAGTCAGTGGCGTGCGCGGATGACGCGAGGAGCAGCAGGCAGGCAAAGGTCGAGTCGCGTAGCGTCGCAGGTCGCATACTCCGACGCTCTCTGCAAGAGCCGCCGCAGGGCGGGCGCTTCCGCCTGCAGGCGGAAGCCACCGGACCTCAATCTCTTGTGGCTTCCGGCTTTAGCCGGAAGATCTATAGCGCGTTGTTTGGCCGAAGGGTCGAGGGAACCCTGGCGGCGTCGGGCTCAGGTGTGAAATCTTCTCCCGGATTTATGAAACGATCGGCCTCGAGTTTGTACTGCTTGTCGTAGAGCGTGCGGTACCGGCCGCCGAGGGCGAGCAGCTCCTGGTGCGTGCCGCGCTCGACGATCTCACCGTGTTCGAGCACCAGGATCTGGTCGGCGCTGCGGATCGTCGAGAGCCGGTGGGCGATGACGAACGTGGTGCGGCCGTGCCGCAGCGACTTGAGGCCATCCTGGATGAGTGCCTCGCTCTCGCTGTCGAGACTCGACGTCGCTTCGTCGAGCACCAGGATGCGTGGATCCGCGAGAATCGCGCGCGCGATCGAGACGCGCTGTCGCTGGCCGCCCGATAATTTGACGCCACGCTCGCCGACAATCGTGTCGTATCCCTGGTCGAATTTTTCGATGAACTCGTCGGCGTGCGCGATCCGGCTGACGTGCTTGATGGCATCCAGCGTGGCATCGGGGCTGCCGTACCGGATATTCTCCGCGATGCTCCCGTCGAACAGGAAGTTGTCCTGCAGCACGACCCCGAGCTGCGATCGATAATCGCGCAGCCTGACCGTCGAGAGATCGTGCCCATCGACGAAGATCCGTCCGCTCAGCGGCCGGTTGAATGCCATGACAAGACTGATGAGGGTGCTTTTGCCTGATCCGCTCGATCCCACCAGCGCGGTCGTGGTGCCGGCCGGCGCGCGGAAGCTGACCTGCTTCAAGACCGGCACGCCGGCGTTGTACTCGAATGTGACGTCTTCGAACGCGATCTCGCCGTCGATGTCGGCGAGCGGCGCGCGTGTCGCGTCCTCTTCATCCTCCGTCGACATCTGCATCAGCTCGCGGATGCGATCCAGTCCGGCGAACGCCTCGCTGATTTGCGTGCCGATCGACGCGATCTGAACGACCGGCGCGGCGAGCAGGCCCGTGAACAGGATGTAGTTCAGGAAATCGCCGATCGTCATGTGCCCCGCCAGGATCGAGCGGCCGCCGACGATGATCATGATGACGCCGATGACGCCGATGATCGCCGTCGAAAATGTCGTGATCGCTGACACGCCCGTGATCGATTTCGCCACGTTGCGGAAGAGGCGGTGCACCCCCTTCGTGAAGACGAGCTCTTCCCGTTTCTCCGCGGTATAGGTCTTCACGATGCGGATGCCGCCCAGCGTCTCATTGAGACGTCCCGTGACTTCCGCGTTGATCTTGCCCCGGTCGCGGAACAGCGGGCGCAGGCGGTTGAAGGCAATCGCCATCGCGGCCCCGAACGATCCGAGCGCGATGATGTTGACGCAGGTGAGGACCCAGTTCAGATAGAACAGATAGGCGAGGGCGAGAACGGCGGTGACGAGGCTGCCGATGAGCTGCACGAGGCCGTTGCCGACAAGATTTCGAATCCCCTCGGCGTCGGTCATGATCCGCGAGATCAGGACGCCGGACTTCGTCGAATCGAAGTAGCCGACGGGGAGTCGCGCGACGTGCGCTTCCACGCGTCGCCGCATATCGGTGATCGCGCGCTGCGCGGCTACGCCGAGCACTTGTGAGAGCGCGAAAGACGTCACCGCCTGCACCATCGTCGCCGCGCCGGCCGCCAGCGCGAGCGGCACGAGCAGGTCCGCGCGGCGCTTCCCGATTACGTCATCAATCAGGTACTTCGACGTCGCGGGAAGAATGAGCCCCGCGAGACGGTTCACGAGCATCAGCGCGAGGCCGAGCGCCAGCCGTCCGCGCCGCGCGACGATCAGCGTGCGCGCTTCCTGCCAGGCGTTCGAGTAGTCGACTTTCTTTTTGGCCGTCTGGTCGGTCCGCACCGCCACCGTGGAGCGCCCCGCCCCCTCGCGACCGCCATGGCCGCGCACTCCGCCGCCGCGCAAAGGCATCATGCTCGTTCTAGGACGCTCTCCCGATTAGTAAGGATTCCAGGGTAGCGTGGGCGAAGGGCTGACCATTCAATCGAAGTATTCGACGGACAACGAAGGAATCGAAGGATCGTACATTTAGTAATTGTACGATCCTTCGACGCTTCGCGCTGCTTCGAATCTTCGATTTTAGAAATTCACCCGCAGCTCCCCGACCACCTGCCGCTTGAGGATGTCGCCGAAGACGTGCTGCTGCACTTCCCGGTTGGCGAGGTTGATCACCTTCACGGAGGTCGTCAGCTTGTTGCCGGCCCACTTCATGCCGACGCCACCGTTGATGAGCGTGTAGCTGTCGGTCGTGCCGTGATATCGGTCGTCGAGGACGTCCTGCCAGTACGCGCCGTCGCTGTAGGTGACCGCCATGTCGCCGAGCCAGCGACTGCGGCTGTAGTTGAACCCGAGATTGAAGCGATTCTTCGCAGGCAGGTTGATCTCCGACAGCGGGTTCGCCACGTTCGGGAAGTTGACGTCGGGCCTCGCCTGGAACGAGTAATTCGCAAACACGTTCAGATACGACTGCACCGGTGAGGTCACGCCCAGCTCCATACCCTTTTGCGTCGTCCGGCCGAGGTTGCGATACGTGAACAGCGCCGGAAGACTGCGCCCCGGTGTGAGCGCGATCACGGCCGGCGGCAACAACTGGAACGGCCAGTTCGCCGGTGGATTCACGGCCGTGTAGCGCGCCGTCGTGTCCTCCGTAAACAGGATGTCGTCGTTCGTGCGATTCACGTAGAACGCCGCGCTGAGGACCGCTTTGCCGTTCGCGACGATGCCCGTGTAGCCGAGCTCGTAGGCATCGACGGAGGTCTGGTTCAGGTTCTCGTGCAGAATCTCGTTGCCCACCGATCTCACCGGCAGCAGGTAAGTCCGTCCCCTGACGGCCGGATTCAGAATAGCGAACGGCGTCAAATCAATCGGCTCGGCAATCGTCACGTCGAGGAAGTTGTTGATCACCGACGGCGACCGGTACGCGCGGTTGTACGAGAGGCGCAACGTGTGGTCCTCGTGCGGCTTGATCATGAGCGTCACGCGCGGCGAGAACACGACATTATCCAGGTAGTCGAACCGATCGACACGCGCGCCGGCGACCAGACGCAATCTGTTCGAGAGAAAGATCTCGTCCTGTACGAACGCGCCGCCTTCGGTGCGATTGTCCGAGAGCGGCGCGATTGACAGGTCGAACGTGTTGAAGCGCAGGTTGCCGCCGTACGTGACAACGTGCTTCTGCTGGAAGGTCTGCACGTTGGACGCTTCGAAGTCGAACGTCTTCGTCTTGAAGGCGAAGCCGATCGGGCTGCCTGTCGGGTCCACTGTCAGCAGGTTCGTCGCGTCGCCATCGAGGATGTTGGTGAAGAACGCGGCGCGGAACGCCTTGTTCGTGAAGTTCACCTTGCCGTAACTCATCACGGATCCGCTGTTGATGTCGAACGGCCCGATGCCCGAGTGCATGATGCCGTCAGTGCCGGCGACGCCGCCGGAGAACGACAGCCGCTTGCCGTCCGGATAGTCGTAATCGAGGCGGCCATCGAACTTCGGCTGGGTCGTGCCCTGATTCGCGAACGATGGGTACTGGTTCTTCGTGCCCGAACACACGTCCGGATTGTTGCAGGGGATCGTGCCGCTCGGCCGCGCGAGCGGGTCCTGCGTATAGGCGCCGCCCGAGACCTTGAACGCCCACCGATCGTTCACCGCCTGCGCGTGCGTGCCGCTGACGTAGAACAATGTGCCGGCGCTCTGATCCTTGGCGCTCGTCGAGCGGTCGAACCCGCCGAGGCCGAGCGTAAACGTCGTGCCGGGCATCTCGCGCGGTGCCTTGGTGATCACGTTCACGACGCCGTAAAGCGCGTTGGCGCCCCAGACGGCGGACGCCGGCCCGCGAATCACTTCGACCTGCTTGATCTCGTTCAGATTTACCGGCAGGAAGTCCCACATCACGAACCCGAAGAAGTCCTGATAGAGGCTGCGACCGTCGAGCAGCGCGAGCTGCCCCGTCGCCAGCGTGCTGGTCGCGCCGCGCGAGGTGACGTTGATGTCTCTCGCCGACACTTGCGTCAGGTTCATGCCGGGGACCGCCCGCAGCAGCTCCGCGAAGTTCTGGCTGGGCGCGCTCTGAATCGTCTGCGCGCCAATGACCGTCATCGTGGCCGGCGCGTTCACCAGTTTCTCTTCGGTCTTGGACGCCGAAACGACGACCGTTTCCTCGTACTTCTGCGGTTCGTCGGGGTTCTGCGGAGGATTCTGCGCGGCAGCCTGCGAAGTGGCCGCCTGTCCGGCGGGCGCCGTCGCCTGCTGCGCCCGGGCCGGCGCACTCGCGAGCACCAGTGCCGCCGCGAATGCAAATTGACACACGAACTTCATAAGGGATGCTCCTCGGGAGAGATTCGCCCGCCCGAAACGACGGGCCTGCTGGGGATTGGTGCTAGGGGGTATATCACAAGCGTCCCGGCGTATCAATTCGAGGCATGGGCTGTAGACTTGTCGGTTCATGGCCGCAAAACTCTCCGTTCTACCGGCAGACGACTGGGCCGGGTGGTCCGACGAGAAGCTGCTCGACCTGCGCGTCTGTGAACTAGGTATCGGCATTGAGGGGAGCGCGCTGGAGCCCCGCCTCGCGGAGCTCGACCAGGACCTCCAGACACGCGGCCTTACCGCCTTCCGCCCGCATTACTGGCTCTCGGATGAATGGTTCACGCCCGATGGCGTTCCGGGTGTCGCCATTCCGTTCTACCTCGCGCATCCCCGCCTCGAGCGACTCGAGCGCGCGCAGATGCTGGAGGTGGAAGGTGGAACGCCCGAGTGGTGCATGCAGATCCTGCGTCACGAGGCGGGGCACGCGATCGACAACGCCTATCGGCTGCGGCTGCGACGCCGGCGTCAGCAGGTCTTCGGCCCGTCCTATAAGGCGTATCCCGAGTACTACACGCCACGGCCTTACAGTAAGAGCTTCGTATTGCACCTGGACAGCTGGTACGCGCAAAGCCATCCGGACGAAGACTTCGCGGAGACGTTCGCCGTCTGGCTCAATCCGCAGTCCGACTGGCGCGTGCGCTACGCGGACTGGCCCGCGCTCAAAAAGCTCGAATACCTGGACACCTTGATGTACGAGCTCGCGAGCAAGCCGATGATCGTGCACACGCGACGGAAGGTCGATCCGATCCAGTCAATCCGCAAGACCCTGCGCGCGCACTACGAACGCAAGCGGCGCCACTACGGTCTCCTGCATCCCGACTTCTACGATCGCGATCTGCGGCGGCTGTTTTCCGACCGTTCCGAGTACGAGGGCAACATGAAAGCGGCGCGCTTCATCGCGCGGATCCGCAAGGACGTCCGCCGCATGGTCGCGAGCTGGACGGGCGAATATC
>QHWT01000138.1 GCA_003222675.1 Acidobacteriota bacterium
GGCCCGCTGAGGAATCGGCACGGCTCGCCCTCAGGCGAACGGGCACCTTCCGCGCCAGTGAAAGAGCCTCGGGCGTGCCGATATCGATCACCTCGTCGGGGAGCCGATAGGCAAAGACGATCTCGTCCCGCGCCACGGCGGCCGGGAGGACATCGTGGCCGAAATCGAGGGGGATCCCGGGCGGAAGCGCGGCGACGAGCCTGTGCTCGAGCACATAAAGGCCGGCGTTGACAAGGCCAGGCCCGTCCTGGCGCTTCTCCGCAAATCGCAGCACGCGCCCCGCACCGTCGATCTCGACCACGCCTTTACCCGCCGTCGCCGTGGACTCGTAAACGGTCAGCGTCGCGGTCGCGCCCGCGCGCCTGTGCGCGTCGACAAGCGGTTCCAGCGGCTCCTCGATCAGCACGTCCCCGTACAAGACGACGAAAGGCCCGGGGCCGAGCTCAGGAAGCGCGTTCCGGACGGCGCCCGCCGTTCCGAGCAAAGTCGATCGATCGGTCCGCGATAGGCGTTGACGAACCGCTGCACCTGCTCGGCCAGGTGGTGCGCGTTGACGACAACGCGGCGGACACCCTCGCGCTCGAGGTAGCGCAAATGCCTGGAGAGCAGCGGCTCACCGCCGATCTCGAGCAGGATCTTCGGGGTTTCCTCGCCGATCGTGCCGAGACGGGTGCCACGGCCGGCGGCCAGTATCATCACGCCCGTCGGGGCGTCCGGACGGGGACGCGAAGGACGAACGCGGGTGAGCGAGAGATGCAGCGGGAGACGGCGATTGTCACTGGTGGGGCCGGCTTCATCGGTTCCCACGTTGTCGACGCCCTCGTCGCGGACGGAACCCAGGCGGTCGTGATCGACGACCTTTCGACCGGCCGCGCCGAGCGCGTTGCAGTGGAGGGCGTCCTCGAAGAAGTCGACATAACGGACCGTACGGCACTCGACGCCGTGATCGACTCGGCGCGCCCGGCGGCGATCTACCATCTCGCCGCGCAATCGAGTGTTACGGTTTCGGTCAAAGATCCCAGTCGCGACTGCGCCGTGAACGTTCAAGGAACGGTGAACGTGCTCGAGGCCGCGAAGAGGCATGGCGCTCCGGTGGTCTTCGCGTCGACTGGTGGAGCGCTGTACGGAAATGACGCGCCGATCCCGACCGGCGAAGACAGAATCCCTGCTCCGATCGCTCCTTACGGAGCCTCGAAGTGGGCGGGCGAGGCGTACGTCCTTACTTGGTCTCACGCGAATGGCGCGCCCCATGCCGTTTGCCGATTGGGCAACGTCTACGGCCCACGGCAGAGCCCTCATGGTGAAGCCGGCGTGGTCGCGATCTTCAGCCATCTTCTTTGGCGGGGCGAGTCGCCGACGCTGTTCGGGCATGGGACGCCGACTCGCGATTACGTGCACGTGTCCGACGTCGTCGCAGCAATGCTTGCTGCTCGCGGAAAGCCCGGCGTCTTCAATATCGCGAGCGGTACGGAGACCGACGTCCGTACGGTCTTCGAGGGACTGCGGGGGGCCGCTCGATCGTCCGTCGAGCCGAAGCTTGCGGCGCTTCGGCCGGGCGAGCTGGAGCGAAGTTGCATGAATCCCGAGCACGCGCGCCGCGAGCTGGGCTGGCGCGCCGAGGTTGAGCTCACCGAAGGCCTCGCGGACACCTATCGACACCTCGTCGAGGAGTTCGAAAACCAGGCGGCGTAGCGGCCGCATCTCGCTTCCGGGCCGACCGTTCATGCTCTTTCTGCGGTAATCAACCGAGCCGCCTCGAGCAACGAGCCGGCGACACGGTCCGGCCGGCAAGAACTCGGCGGGGCGCCCAGAAGCACGGTCTTGCAGCCCGCGGCTTCACCTGCCAGCACGTCGCTCTCGGAGTCACCGATCACCCACGAGCGGCCGAGGTCGAGATCGAGCTCACGCGCGAGCTCGAGGAGGAGACCTGGCGCCGGCTTGCGGCATGCGCATTGATCGTCGAGGTCGTGCGGACAGTAGCGGAACGCTTCGATCCGGCAGTCGCGCGCGGCGAGCTCGTCCTGGATCCGTACCTCGATCTGTCGCAGGACGCGCTCTTCAACCAGCCCCCGTGCGATTCCGCGCTGGTTCGAGACGACCGCCGGGGCGTAACCGGCGCGCGCCAGTAGCGCGACGCCTTCCGCAGCTCCGTCCAGCCACGCAAATTCGTCGGGGGAGGACACGTACGAATGTGACGGCGGGCGTGTGTTCAATGTGCCGTCCCGGTCGAGAAACACGGCCGGGCGGCCTACGCGAGACATGACTGCTCCTCGGCAAGACGCGCCTTGAAGTAGTCGACGAGGATGTGGTTGATAATCAGGTGCACGTCCTCGACGATCCCGTAGTGGTCGATTGGAACGATTACCGCCAGATCGGCGAGGCCGGCCGCCAGGCCGCCGTCGAAGCCGAGAACGGCGACGACCTCGGCGCATTGCTCGCGCGCGTAGGTCATGGCCCGGACGACGTTTGGCGAGTTCCCGCTGCCGGAGATCGCGACGAGGAGGTCGCCCGGCTGGATCAGGTTCACGAGCTGCTCCGAGAAAATGTGCTCGTAGCCAATGTCGTTCGCGAGCGCGGTGACGATCGCCGCGTTGTCGTTCAAGCTCAGGATGCGAAAGCGGCGCATGTTCGGCCCGATCGTGTTTTTGCCGAGATCTGCCGCCATGTGGGACCTGCTTCTCGTTCCGATACGCGCGAAAGAGCATCTCGCCCATCTCAGCCAGGCGATCGCGTGGGAGCGTGTCGATGGTGGCTCTCAGCTGCTCGAGATATCCGGCTACCTGTGATTGCATCGTTAGAGGCTCCCGTCGTCGAGAAGACTGATCTGCGTGCCGCGGCTGGCGAAGCGAAACGGGACCTCGCGGAGGTGCGAGAGGGCCCCGCGTATGGCGGTGTGCCGTTCTGGCGGAGCGAAGACCAAGAAGAAGCCGCCGGCACCGGCTCCGAGCAGCTTGCCGCCGATTGCGCCTGCTTCACGGGCGGCGTCGTACCAGCCGTCGATCTCCGCGTCGCTGAGACCGTCGACGAGCGATCGCTTCAGCTCCCAGTTCCGATGGAGAAGTTCGCCCACAGCGTCGGCGTCGCCTGCACTGAGCCGGTCACGGAGCTCATACGCAAGGTCCCGCATCGTCTGGAGCGCAGGAACCGCGGCGCCGTCGCGGATCGCAGCTCCCTGTCCTTCGAGCACTTGTTCGGCGGCGCGGTCGCGCCCCGTGAAGTAGAGGAGCAGCGACCGGTGGAGACCCTTGAGCGTCCCGGGCGGCAAGACAATTGGCTCGACGCGGACGCCGCCACCGTTTGGCAGAAATTCGATCAAGTTCAGCCCGCCGATTGCCGCCGCGTACTGATCCTGGCGGCCGATCGGCTTCCCGAGAATCTCGATCTCGATCTCGCTCGCCTCCTCGGCGAGCCGCGGCGGCGATTTGTACACACCCTGAAAGGCGTAGAGAGCGTTCAGGAGCCCGACGGTTACAGCGCTCGACGAGCCGAGGCCCGTCCCGCGGGACGGGACGTCGGCGAGCGTCACGACGTCTACACCGCGAGGAATGCCCGTCGCCTTCATCGTCTCGCGGACTAGCTCGTGCACTACCGCCGGGGCGGCGTCGACGATCTCGGTGCGGGAGTAGCTGACGCGGACGTCGCCTTCGAACCGACGCGCGACGACGACGTGAATCCACTTGTCGATAGTGGTTGAGACGACTGCGCCACCGTGCTTGTCGCAGAAGTCGGGGATGTCGGTTCCGCCCCCAACGAAGCTGACGCGCAGCGGCGTTCTCGAGATGATCATGGCCCCGCCGGAACCCATACGGTGATGTTGTCGGCGGCCAACGTGAACGCCTGCGCTTTCGTCTCGTTGCCGATTTGGACGGTCAGGACGCCCGATGTGCCCAGGCTCGCGGTCGTGGAACGGTAGACCTGCGTCCCGTTCAGCAACACCTCGACCGTGCTGGTGCTCGCGCCGGAAGTGATCACGTGCAACTCGAGGTGTCCCCAGGTATTGAGGGCGAGCGTCCCTGTCGTGATGAAGTTGCCGCCCCCGTAGCCAACCTGAACCTTGTTGCCGCTCTGGTTCTGGCGGTAAAGGCTGAGGAGACGCGTGCCGG
>QHWT01000030.1 GCA_003222675.1 Acidobacteriota bacterium
CGGGTTGACCTGGTTGATGCACCACGAACATCAACAAGGGAACGACCACGCGCAAAAAGTCATCGGCACGATCGGCGGGCTCTTGGGCCTCGGGCCGTCCATCTGGAACGTCGTCCAGCTGCAGAAGGCCAAGTAGATGACCTACGCCGACCTCATCACGCGGGCGCTCCAGGATCTCCAGGTCACCGACGGCACCACCGCCGATCCGAACGATGTGGCCTTGGCGCTCGATCGGCTGAACGACTGGATCGATGCCCTCGCGCTCGAGGGCTTGACGATTCCGTCGATCAGTCGCGCGACGTGGACGATCGTCGCCCTCACGACGAGTTACACCGTGGGATCGGGCTCGACGGTCAATGTGAGTAAACCCGTCAGCCCGCAAGCGATCAGTAATCTCGGCTACGCGGATACGAGCCTCACGACGCCGCAGGAAATCCTCTTCGGGCGCGTGTTGACGGAAGCCGAGTACCAAGGGATTCCGCAGAAGACGTATCAGGCGACGTATCCGACGTCGTTCTATTACGACCCGACGACGGGGACGACGGGGACGCTGAAGCCGTTTCCCATTCCGACGAGTGCGACGCTCACCGGCGTGATCTACACGCCGAGTCTCCTGAGCGAAGTGGCCCTGGGCGATACGGTGAGTCTCCCGCGGGGGTATCGGCGCTACTTCCGATCGAATCTGACCGTGGAACTCGCCGCGGCGTTTGACAAGCCGGTCCCGGCGGTCATCGCGAAGATTGCGACCGACTCCGCGATCCGGGTGAAGGCGGCGAACGTCCGGCCGACCGACCTGCAACTCGATGCGGCGGTCCCGGGGCTCGCCGCGTCGGGGATCTACAACATCCTGACGGACAACTAGGATGCCGTCGTACCAGGGCTTCATCGGCGGATCCTCTCCCTCCCTGAGCGCGATTGCGACCAGCGAGCGGACGGTGAATTTCTACGTCGAGCAAATCGGCACCGAGGGCCGCCAGCACAAAACCGCCTTGTATCCCACACCCGGGCAGCAAGCGTGGATCACGGCGGCGAATTCCCTCGGCGTGCTCGTCGATGTCGGCGGGCGCGGGGGGATCTGGACGGGATCGCGCGCGTTCACGGTCGTCGGGGGCGGCTATTACGAGCCCTTCGCCGATGCGACGCTCACGCGCCGCGCCAGTTGCAGCCAAGACGCGAACGTCGCGCAGTTGGCCTACAACGGGCCGACGGGCGGCCAAGTCGCCGTTGCCACGGGCGGCAATCTCTACATCCACACCCTGAGCAGTAATGCGTTCGCGCAAGTCTTGACCGGGGAAGCGCATCAGGTCGGGATGCTTGACGAGTATTTCCTCGCCTTGAATCAAACGACGGGGAAACTGCGCCTCTCGAATCTGAACGACGGGTTGACGTGGGACGTGGCGCAATTTGCCTTACGCAGCGCGCAGCCCGATCCCTGGGTCGCGATGGCGGTCAATGCGCCGGATATCTGGTTGCTCGGGGCGAACACGGGCGATGTCTGGTACGACGCGGGGACGTCGCCCTTTCCGCTCGCCGCGCGCGCGGGCCTGAACATTCCCTACGGCATCATTGCGCCCTTCTCGCTGCAGTTTAGCGGCGGCCAAGGCTTCTGGCTTGCCTCGAACAAAGACGGGGGCGGCCTCGTGGTGATGACCCAAGGCTACGGCGTGAAACCGATCAGCACCTTGGAACTCGATACCGCGATCGCCGGCTATCAGCGCACGGCGAGTATCACGGACGCCGAAGCCTTCCTGTTCCAGATGGTGGGCCATACGTTCTACGTGCTCCGCTTTCCGAGTGCGAATGCCACCTGGCTCTACGACTTGACGATGGGGAAGTGGACCGAGCTCGGGACGTGGAATAGCACGACCGGTTCGTACGACGTGTGGCATCCGCGGTTTCACCTCTACGCGTTCGGGTCGAAACACATCACCGGGGAATCGGCGACCGGCACGCTGTCGCTGATGGATGTGACCACTGGCACCGAAGCCGACGGATCGGCCATTCGGCGGCTGCGCCGCGGCCCGGTGCTCGTCAACGACTTACAGCGGTTGTCGATCAGTCGCTTCGAGATCGCGATTGAAGCGGGGCTCGGGCTGCAAAGCGGCCAAGGCTCCGATCCGGTCGTGATGGGCCACTTCTCGAGTGATGGCGGGAAGACGTGGGGACCCGAGCGGACGTGTGGGATTGGGCGGATCGGGCAGTACACGAAGCGGTGTTTCTGGAATCGCCTGGGGTCGCCGCGCCTCTGGGTGCCCGAAGTCGTCATCACCGATCCGGTGCCCTTGCGCATTCTCGACGCCTACGTGAATAACGCGGCGGCGGAGCAGGCGGCGTGATCGATGAGTCAAGCGCTCGATCCGATTCCGCAGACCGACCCGCTCATCGATCCGTCGGGGCGGATGGGCGAGCGCTGGTACCGGTGGCTCTCGCTCGTCGTGACGCGACTGCTCTCGGCGGTCCTCACGGTGGCGTCGACGCATCGCACGGGGCTGTCGGCCTCGATCAGCGCGACGACGATCTATACGCCCAATCAGCCCGCGACCTTCGAGGTGAGTTGGGCGGCGAAAGTGACCACGGCCGCGTCGACCTCGAGCTCGATTGCGGTGACGGTGAGTTGGACCCAGGGCGGGATCGCGTGCAGCAAAGCCTTTGCGGCGCAGACGGGCAATACGACGGCAACGGTGGACGGGAGCACGATCCCGATCCGGCCCGACAGCGGGCAGCCGGTGCAGTACGCGACGACCTACGCGAGTGTGGGGGCGACCTCGATGGTCTATGCACTCGACGTCGTGGTGCGGCAACTCACGTGATCCGGCTGGCGACGGTCGAGGACATTCCGGCGATTGCGGCGATGGGCGCGCACTTCATCGAGACGGAATATCCCGGCGCGATCCGCTTCGACGCGGATCGGCTCGCGACGTTGACGCGATCGTTGATTGACGGCGCGGGCGTCGTGTTCGTCGTGGAGCAAGCCGGCGCGCTCGTCGGGATGATGGCGCTCACGACCTATTTGCATCCGATGAATGGGGACACGATCGCGACCGAAATCGTCTGGTGGATGGACCCCGCGGCGCGCGGGGGCCGGGCCGCGTTGCAGCTGTTCGCCGCCGGGGAAGCGTGGGCGCGCGCCCAAGGGGCGACGACGTTCCAGATGATTGCGCCCTCCGAGAAGGTCGGCGCGTTCTATGAGCGACTCGGGTTTCACAAGATCGAAGTGCATTACCAGAGGAGTCTCTGATGTGGCGGCGTAACGACGGCAATCCCTCGTGCGAGCGGGACGACTGTTTCATCGCGACCGGCACGGCGGCCGTCATCGCGGGCATTGCCGCCGCCGGTGGCGGCATCGCCGCCGCGAAGATCGGATCGAATGCCGCGAAGCAGGCGGGCCAGGTGCAGGACGCCGCGACGCAGCGCGCCGAAGTCTTCCAGCGCCAGCAAGCCGAAAACGATTTTCTGAACTCCGAAGCGGCGCGCCACGCCAATTACGACCAGTACATGGGCCGCCGCAATGCCGCGTCCGCGCTGGGATCGTCCATCGGGTTCAACCTACCGGACGCGCCCGCGTATGTGCCGGGGATTGATCCGCACTACACGACGGCGGGATCGGCGGCGCCGAACGCAACCGGCGCGCCTGCGCAACCTGGTCAACCGGCAACCGGCAACCTCGATCCCCGCCTCAGTGCGCTCTATCAGAAATACGGCGTCACGCCCGGCGCGCGCGGCAGCGGCCTGACCGACGCGGCGTACTGGAACGACAAGATCCGGACCGGTGACGCAGGCTATTTCCTCGGGCGGCTCGAGCAGGACTTGGCCGGCAAGGGGCCGGATGCGCGCGGCGCGTCCCCGCTGGCCTCGCGCTCGATTGCGAGTGCGCTCCCCTCGCCGAGCGTCGCGGGGATGCCCGCGCCGAGTGCCGATTTCAAGCTGCGCTCGATCAACGCGTTTCTGAGGTAACCGATGTACGACCAAGATACCGACGGGCCCAGAGACCCCCGCGCGCCCAGCCCGCCGCAGACGGATCCGTGGACGGCCGACGATCTCCAGAACGCGACGGCCTTCTTTACGCCCCGCCTCGCCGACGTGCAACACACGGCGCAGGGCCAGGGCCAAGGGTGGACCGTCAACGATCTGATCAGTCTCTACCGGCAACGGCGTGGGGAGGGCCTGGATCACCAAGCGGCGCTCGATACCGTGATGGGCGGCTTTAACACGCCACTGGGGGCGCCGCCGCCGACCCCGCCGCCGACGGGTGGGCCGCCGCCGCCGCCCGCGACCGGTGGTGGGCCCGGCGGGGGCCCGCTCCCTGGCGCGCCGATCTTCACGCCGCCCGCCTACACGCCGCCACCGGCCTTCCAGGCGCCGCCCAAGTTCTCGTACGCGAATTTCGTCGCACCCGATCCGAATGATCTGAATACGGACCCCACGTATCAGTACGACCTGAAGACGCAGCAGCAGGCCATTCAGCACTCGGCCGCCGCCCGCGGCGTCTTGAATACCGGCGGGACGATCTACGACCTCTTGAGCAACGCGCACGACCTCGCGTCGACCGGGTACCACGATTTGTGGAACCGCAAGATGGGCGAGTACCAGACCAACCGCGGGAACGCGTTCGACACCTACAAAACCAATTACGGGATCGGGAAAGACGTCTACGACACGAACTACGGGACGCAGTACACCGACCCCTACAAATACGGCTATCAAGGCGCGCAGGACACCTATAACGCCCGGCAGCACAACTTCGATCTCGGCACGCAGTACAGCTGGTACGGGAAGCTGTTCGATTTCCAGAAAGATCAGGACGCGTTCGACCGCAAATACAAGCTCCTGAGCTACGCCTAATGCCCTTTCAGTACGAAGGCTATCGGTCGCCGTTCGCCAACAGCATTGCCGAGTTGATGCTGCGGCGGGGAGACATTGCTGCGCGGCAAGCGGAACAGAGTGGGAACGCCTGGGCGGGCGCCGCACAGAACATTGGTCAAGCCGTGGCGGCGATCCCGGCGCAGATCCAGCAGGCGCAGCGCGCGCAACTCGTGGACGCGAATCTCGCCAGCGAGATCACCGATCGCAACGCGCAAGCGACGCAGCGCACGGCCGCGCTCAAAGCGAATAGCGCCGTCGATCAGATCATGCAGACGTCGCTGAAGCAGGATCCGACCACGGGCGTCTTTAGTTTCGATCGCCCGACCTTTGAGCAGGGCTTGATTCAGGGCGGCATGGGGCATCTGTACCCCACGCTCGCCGAGACGCTCGACAAGCTCGACGCGTCCGCCACCAAGCGCAACGCCGAGGGACGCACGATGCTCGCCGAAACGCTCGTCGGCATCGGCAAGGCGGGCTATACGCCGCAGTCCGTGCTCTCGGGCGCGGCGTTCCTGAAGGCGAATCAGGTGATCACCAACGATCATCTGCAACCCGTTCTGGATGCGATCACGGCCGATCCGTCGCCCGCGAACATTCAAGCGGTCGTGACGAAGCTCGGCACCGCGATCCCGGAGTACGGGAAGTTGCTCGACGCCGAGGAGACACGCAAGGCGGGCTTGGCGAAGACGACCGCCGACACGGCGAAACTGACCGCCGACACCGCGAAGGCGACGGCGGAAGCGGACAAGTTCGCCGCCGAAGCCGCGAACCTCAAACAGTACGGCAGCGCGACGAAGCCGAACTTCGAGCAGAAAAACGTCACGCTCGACGGCAAGGCCAATCAGCTCGTGAACTTCGATCCCCGGAGCGGGCAGATGTTCCTGCCGGGGTCGAGCGATCCGATCAACGTCTCGCGCGTGAAAGCGAATCCGCCCGCGTCGATGCAAGTCAACGTCGGCCAGCAGAGCGACGTGAAAGAAACCGTTGCGGGCATGCGGGACGGCTCGCTCCCGCCACAGTTGCCGGGCCGCGCCTCGAAAGAATACGTCGCCCTCATGGCCGAGGCGCACCGCCAGGGCTATGACCTCGCAACCGCCGCGCAGGATTGGACCGCGACCCAGAAGCATCTCGCCACGCTCAACGGCGCGCAGCAAACCCGCCTGCGGCAGGCAATCTCGACCGCGAGTGATTCGCTCGGCGTGATTGAAGATCTCGCGACGCAGTGGGACGGCGGCAAGTTCCCGCTGTTGAACAAAGCCAATCTTGCGATGGCGAAGGCCGGCGCCCTGGGCGCGAAGGCGCAACAGATCGCGACGAACCTCGAGGCGCAGATCACCGACGTCACCTCCGAGCTCGGGAACGTCTACATGGGCGGCAACTCGCCGACCGATCATGCGCTGTCGCTCGCCGGAAAAAATCTGTCGGCCGACTGGACGAAGGATCAGCTCCTGAGCGCGATCAAGTTGGCGCGGACCAATCTCCAGATCCGGACCAATTCGATCACCAACGCGGGCGCGATTACGGCGTCCTCACAGCAAACGCCGCCGCCCGCACCTGCTGCGACGCCATCGGCGACAACCCCCACGTCCACGATGCCCGCGAACGTGTCAGCGGTCCTCAAGGGCCAGAAGCCGGGCCGCTACACCTTGTCCGATGGATCGGTGTGGCTGGTCCAAGCGGACGGCTCGATCCAGAAGGGGTCCTAAGTGGCGGACCAGCCCCTCAGCATCGTCAACAGCGAACCGCTCACCGTCGTGCAGGCACAACCGCTCGGCAGCGAGCGCACGCGCGTCGATACCAACGCCGTCGGCGTTGATCACGACAAGATCGTCCACGGCATTGCCGATTGGGCGTCCAAGCTGCCGCCAGCGTGGCAGAAACCCGCCGCGATGTTGGCGACGTTCCCGGCCGACGCGTTGGCGTCGTTGCTGGAGATGTTCTCGGCCCCGGAAACGATCGCGACCGCAGGCGCGAAACCCGCGATCGCGGGGATGGATGCCATCGCCGCGAAGACTGCCGCGACGCGAGAGGCACTGCACGCGCCGGCCGACGCGTTGCTCGATGCCACCATTAAAAAGGTCGGCTACGACCCGGAGGCGCTGCAACTCGCCGCGACGAGGATGCGGTTGCAGGCGGCACGCTCGCAGACACGGCAAGCGCAGATGAGTCGACAGATCGCCGCGGCGCAGGCGCCCGAGGCCGCAGCTCCTGCACCTGCCGTACTCGCGCCCGCTGAAGCGCCACCGACTGCACCGCCGCCGCAACCCGGCCCCCGCAGTGTCAATGACGCGATGGCCGAGGCCGTGCGGCAAGTGCAGGCGCAAGCGAAGGCGGATCGAGCAGCGGTTACTGCACGCGGCGCATCTGCGCCCGGCGCTCCAACACCGACAGTCGCTCCAGCGACTCAATCACCTCCGCCGCCAACTCCTCCGACAGGATCACGACCCGTTCCGGCGGGGGGGAAGCCGTCGGTGACGGCGGCGATGCTGACGCAGTATCAGAAGCTCC
>QHWT01000140.1:0-2174 GCA_003222675.1 Acidobacteriota bacterium
ACGGAGATCACGATCGCGACCCCCGGAATCAGCGCGAGGTGCGGGGCGCTCTGGAAGTACCGCTCGACGTTCGTGAGCATCGTTCCCCATTCCGGAGTGCCCGGGTCCTGCGGTCCGAGACCGAGAAAGCCCAGGCCGGCAACGTCGATGATCGCGGTCGCCATCGCGAGCGTCCCTTGGACGATCACCGGCGCAATCGCGTTGGGAAGGATGTGCGAAACGAGGATCCTGGGCCGCCGCACCCCGACCGCGCGCGCTGCGACGATGAACTCGTTCTCCTTTTGCGCCAGCACCGAACCCCGCAACAGCCGGGCAAAGATCGGGATGTTGACGACGCCGACCGCAACCATGATCTGCCATAGACCCTGCCCGAGCGCGGCGACGAGACCGATCGCGAGCAAGAGCCCTGGGATCGCGAGCATGATGTCCATCAGCCGCATGATCACCGAATCCAGCAGCCCTCCGGCGTAACCCGCGATTGCACCGAGTACGAGCCCGACCGACAGCCCGACCGAGACCGCGACGATGCCGATCACGAGCGAGTACCGCGCCCCGAAGATGATGCGCGAGAACTCGTCCCGGCCGAGCTGGTCGACGCCGAGAAGGTGCGCTCTCGACGGCCCCGGGCAGCAGCCTTTGACGATCAGGAGCAGGTTCGTCTCTTGCGGGTCGTGCGTGGCGATCAGCGGCGCGAAGATCGCGCAGGCGACGAAGATCGCCACGAGCACGAACCCCACCACAGCCCCCGGATTCCGGATCAGCCGGTACCACGCGTCGCGCCAGAGCCCGCTCGGAGCCTCGAGCTGGATCTCCTGAGCTTCGAGCTCGGCGACCGACATCAGTGCGCGTCCTTGGTCATCAGCTGTAGCGGATTCGCGGGTTCAGCAGGGCATAGGAGATGTCGACCACGAGGTTGACGAGCACGAAGACGACCGCCAGGAAGAGGATCCCGGCCTGCAGCACCGGGTAGTCGCGGTTGAAGATCGCCTCCGACAACCACGTCCCGATCCCCGGCCACGCGAACACGGTCTCGGTCAGGATCGCCCCGGAGAGCAGCAGCCCGGTCTGGAGACCGACAATCGTCGAGACCGGCAGCAGCGCGTTGCGCAGCACGTGGCGCTCGTCGACGACGAAGGGCGACAAGCCCTTCGCTCGCGCCGTGCGGACGTAGTCCTCGTTCTGCACGTCGAGCACGGCCGCGCGCGTGATCCGGGCGACGATAGCCAGCGGGATCGTCCCAAGGGCGATTGCGGGCAGGATCAGGTGCTTCAGCACGTCGACGAGCGTGCTCCAGTCCCCCGTCACGATCGCATCGAGGACGTAGAAGTGCGTCGGGTGGCGCACATCTCGGGTGACGTCGATTCGGCCGACGCTCGGCAGCCACCCCAGCTTGACGGAGAAGACGTATTTCAGCATGAGGCCGAGAAAGAAGATAGGTATCGAAATCCCTATCAGCGAGGCGAGGAGCCCCACCTGATCGCCGACGCTACCGTAGTACTTGGCAGTCAAGAACCCGAGTGGGATGCCCAACACCAGAGCGAACAACATCGCGGAGAGCGCTAGCTCGACCGTGGCCGGAAAGCGCGTCCCGATCTCCTCTGTCACCTTTCGACGCGACGCGATGCTGACGCCGAAGTCGAGCGACGTGGTCGTCTTAAGGTAGTTGAAGTACTGAACGTAGACCGGCTTGTCGAGGCCGTATTCGTGCCTCACCCGCGCGATCGCAGCGGGCGTCGCACGCTCGCCGAGCAGCACGTCGGCCGGGCTCCCCGGAAGCGCACGGATCCAGGCGAAGACGAGAATCGACAGCCCGAGCAGAATCGGGACGAGCAAGAGGAGCCGGCGGACGACGAAGCGAAGCATCGAGTCGTCGCCGCCGGCTCGCTCCTAAGCTGTGTTAACCGACCGAGACGAGCCGATACTGCTCGCTTTGAACGGGGCTCGGCACAAGGCCGTGGACATTCTTCTGTGCCGCCATCGCGGAGCGGTTGTGCGCGACCGGGACGCCGGGTAGGAACTTCATGATCAGCACGTTCGCCTGCTGGTAGAGCGTCGCGCGCTTGGCCTGGTCCGGCTCGCGCTCCGCCCGGTCGAGCAGCTTGTGGATCTTCGGGTTGTTGAAGCCCCAGATCTTCGACGGCCTCGTCGACTTCAAGCCCGGAACGACCCTCCCC
>QHWT01000140.1:2242-4711 GCA_003222675.1 Acidobacteriota bacterium
CTTGAACGCCTCGAACGTGTCCGACGGCTGCGGCAGGTAGCCGCGAACGCGGGTGAAGTAGTAGTAGTCGAGCTTCACGGGCAGGCTCAGCCCCGCGCTGCGCAGGAGCGATTTTGCCTTCGACGGGTTGTACGAGTAGGTCTTGACTTTGTTGGAGTAGCCGAAGAGCCCCGGCGGCATGAACTCCTTCGCCACCACCCCGCGGCCGCCCCAGAACGCCTTCACGACCTGCGCGCGGTTGAGGCCGTACGCAACCGCTTGCCGAACCTTGAGCTTGTTCATCGGCGGCTTTGCCTGATTGATACCGATGTAGAAGACGTTGAAGGGCGCCCGGTTGAGCACCTTCAGCTTATTGTTCTTCTTGATCGTCGCGATGTCCTGCGGCCCAGGAAAGTCGTACGCCTGCACCTCGCCCGTCTGAAGCGCCTGCAGGCGCGCCGCGTTGTCGGGGATCGGCTGGAAGATCAGGCGGGAAAGCTTCGGCTTGGGGCCCCAGTACGTCGGGTTGCGAACGAGCACGATCTTCTCACCGAGATTCCAGGTGTTGAGCCTGTAAGGGCCCGTTCCGATCGGGTGCTTGGTCGCGAACGACCCCGTCGGGTGGAAGACCCCGTCCGAGTCGACGGTCCCGGAGTTGGCCTTGTACTTCTTGAGCGCCGCCGGGCTCGCGATCCCGAAGGTGCGGAGGCCAAGCGCACCCAGGAACGACGCCGACGGGCGGGTCAGGGTGAGACGCATGCGGTACTTCCCAAGCGTCGTGCAGCGCTTGAAGAGCGTCGTCCGAATCAGCTCGGGCGAGCTCGCCTTGCCGATGCTCGACTTGAAGCCCCCGAACACGTTCTGCCAGTAGTAGGTGGCGTCCGGGTTCTGGAACTCGGCGCGGAAGTTGTACCAGCGGTTGAAGTTGAAACAGACGGCCGCCGAGTTGAACGGAGTGTTGTCCTGGAACTTGACCCCGTGGCGGAGGTTGAACGTCCAGATTCGGCCTCCAGCTGTGCCTTTCCAGCTCGTCGCGAGGGACGGCACGGGGAGGGTCGTTCCGGGCTTGAAGTCGACGAGGCCGTCGAAGATCTGGTTGATAACACGGATGGAGGTCGCATCCTCGACCAGCGCTCCGTCGAGAACCACCGGGTCTCCCTCGACACCGACGGTAAGCGTCCCGCTGGCAGCGGCGCTTCTCTCTTGGTTTACCCGGGCGCCGGCGCTCGACCCAAGCGCGCCGAATATGGCAACTGCGGCGAGCGCGATGACGACCCTGGTACTGGCAGTACGCATAAGCGAAGCTCCTTCCTCGCAGGTCAGCGGGAAGTATGAGCCAGCACGCCTTGGGGTGCAACGCGCATCGAGCGCCCAAGCGCGATGCGCGCTGACGTTTAGGTCTCCAAGCCGGCGGCAACCTCTTCCTTAGATGCATAGGCGGCTTGGCGGATTCGTCGCGCTCGCCGCGGTCCTCGCAGGGATCGCCGCCGGCAGTGCTGCAACGGTCTCGGCGAGGGAAGCCGCGCCAACGGGCGCCGTGGAAACGAGGTTCTCCGCAACGGCGGAAACGCGATCGATGCCGCCGTCGCCGCGAACGCAACGCTCGGGGTCACCGAACCGTACGTGGCCGGCATCGGTGGCGGCGGCTTCATGGTCGTCTACCTTGCGCACTCGCACAAAGTCGTGACGATCGACGGGCGCGAGACCGCTCCAGAGACGTTCCCGCAGGACGCGTTCATCGACCCGGCGACGGGAAAGCCGATTCCGTTCAATCCGCAGCGGATCACGAGCGGGATGGCGGTCGGCATCCCGGGCACGCTCGCAACCTGGGCGACGGCTGAGAATCGCTACGGCTCTATGTCGCTGAACCGCCTGCTGCAGCCGGCGATCGCGGTCGCACGGCAAGGCTTCGTCGTGGACAAGACCTACCACGACCAGACCGACCAGAATGCCTCGCGGCTGCGGATCTTCACGTCGAGCCGCGCGCTCTATCTGGATCAAGACCAGGCACCGGCGATCGGCACGACTGTTCGCAACCCCCAACTCGCTAGCACCTATGAGTTGATCGCGAAAAGTGGACCGGGCGCCCTCTATCGAGGCCCGATTGGCGCCGCCGTCGTCCAGGCGGTCCAGCATCCGCCGGTCGCGCCCGATGCGAATCCGGGCTTCACGATTCGGCCGGGCCTGATGACGACGCGCGACCTCTCGCGTTACAAGGCGCCCCGACTGGCACCCACGCACGTCACTTACCGGGGTCTCGACATCTACGGCATGGGCCCGCCCTCGAGCGGCGGCTCGACGGTCGGCGAGTCGTTGAACATCCTCGCCGGTTTCGACCTGTCGACCGCCGACCGCGCCCTGGCCTTGCACCGCTACCTCGAGGCGACGCGGCTCGCCTACGCGGACCGCAACCGCTACATCGGCGACCCGAAGTTCGTCCAGGTCCCGCTGAAGGGATTGCTATCGACCGGTTTCGCTGCCGAGCACCGC
>QHWT01000140.1:4866-6133 GCA_003222675.1 Acidobacteriota bacterium
CTTCCTGCTCAACAACGAGATGACCGACTTCGACTTCGCCCCGCCCGCCCCCGGCGGCTACGACCCCAACCTCCCGGCCGGCGGCAAGCAGCCGCGCTCGAGCATGTCGCCGACTATCGTCCTTCGCAATCACAAACCGTTGCTGGCGATCGGCAGTCCCGGCGGCGCGACGATCATCACGACTGTCCTACAGATCCTGCTCAACCGGCTCGACTTCGCGATGTCGCTGCCCGACGCGATCGCGGCGCCGCGTGCCTCGCAACGAAACGCGGCGAAGACCGACGCCGAGCCGGGCTTCACGACCCAGTACGGCACCGAGCTGCAGAGCCGTTTCGGCCAGAGCTTCAACCCCACGGCCGAGATCGGCGCGGCGACCGGCATCGAGCTCCTCGGCAAAGGAAGGCTCGAGGCTGTCGCCGAGCCTGTGCGCCGTGGCGGCGGCAGCGCCGCCGTGGTCTGCGCGCAGCGCTGCTAGAAGACTTCGAGCCGCACGAACCGCATCGGCCGTTCGTCCACGCTGTCGAGCGGCTCCTCGACGACGGCGTTTACGCCCGCGCGAGCGGTCGCGTGGAGGATGTGGCCCTCGCCGAGCCAGAAGGCGATGTGGTTTGCCTTGCCGGGTTCTCCGAAGCAGACGAGGTCCCCGGGCTGGGCCTCCGCTTCGTCGATCTCGATCGCCGCCGCCTCTTGCTGGTCGGCGTCGCGGGGCACGAGCCGGCCGACGCGGCGGTAAGCCATGTGCACGAGCCCTGAGCAATCGATCCCGCGCTCGGTCAGGCCGCCCCATTCGTAGGGAGCGCCAAGGTAGGAGCGCGCCTCGGCGACGGGATCGCCGTCCCGGGGCGTCGGCAACTGCGCGTCACCTGGCCCGAGCGCCTCCTCGCGGATCCAGCCGGGGTAGTCGTAGCCCGTGCGGATGCGGGCCCAGCCGTCGCGACGCTCGTCAACGGTGAGCGGCTCGCCGGCAAGAGCCTGTGTGACCTGTTCCGAAGAGTCGTCGGGGGCGGCGCGCACCGGCGCCACCCCCGAGCGACAGATCAATGTTTGGGTCGTCTTAGGCCGCGGCGGTCTGGAGATCGCGCAAGGCGGCGAGCCGGGCGAGCGCCTGGCTCTCGAGCTGACGGACCCGCTCGCGGGTCAGGTCGAGCTCGTGCCCGATCGCCTCCAGAGTCCACGGCTCGCCCTCGAAGCCGAAGCGGAGCTCGAGGATTCGGCGCTCCCGCTCGGGCAGAGCGTCGAGCGCGCGGCGGACTCCCTGCTTGCGCAG
>QHWT01000134.1:0-2158 GCA_003222675.1 Acidobacteriota bacterium
TCCGCGCTTCACGGCGAAATTGAAAATGCCGTTCACGATCGTGCGGTGATGATTTACGCTCGACGCCGAAAGTTTTCGCTCGGTGGCCAGGTGCTCCAGGAACGCGTCGACGACGTCGGGTGTGACTTCGCGCGCTCGCTTCTCGCCGAAGTGTTCCAGCACTCGCGGATACAGATAGTCGAACTGGCTTCGCGTCTTCGAGCCGTGCGCCTGCCACCAGTAGTCGGCGAGCTCGGCGAACGTCACGGCATCGAATGCGCGCGTCGGAAAGTGCGTGCGCGTCGCGACTTCGGTTTTCCGCTTGGCGAGAATGTCCTCCGCGACTTTCGCGGATCGCTGCTTCGTGCTCTCGCGAACGTCGACGCCGCGTTCATCCTGGTAACGGATGTACGCGATGCCGTCGCGAAAGTACACGCCCTTGGTCTTGTATCTGCTCATCGCGCTCTGACTGTCCGGCGTCGCAACCAGCGAAGCAGCTCGTTCCGCGAAAAACGAACTCCCGACGAGCGACCTCGTTGCGGGAGTCGAATATACGGAACGAGGCCCTCTCGCGTCCAGCGCTCGAGCGTTCTCGCCGAAATTTTCAACAGTCGCGCTGCTTCATCGTAGGTGAGGATCTCTTCGGTGACCGCCGCACTGTCCTTACCGGTGCGATGATTCCGGTCTTGGTCGCGCCAAGATCCGCGCGAGCCGTTCGCCGCAACGGCGCCCGGATCTGCTACTGGGATCGGCGATTCGTCCACTTGCGTTCAACTCGCTCGTCGCGGTGATCCAGTTCAGTGATTCCCAGGGCCATCACGTAAGAGCTCTCATCGGGCTCGACCGAGCGGTCCGTCAAGACCGCCAGCCCAGCGTAGCTGGGTCGAGCGCAGCGAGAGTCTTGACGGACGCGAGGCGAGCCCGAAAATGTCCGTCGTGATGGCCCGGCCGGCCGGCGGTGAGTGGGGCTGCGGCGCGATCAGAAGCGAGGCGCGCGGTTGAATACCGCACCGCGCGTTGAGTCTCAGCGAGTTGGTTACAGCGCCACCGGCAGAACGTCGCGCGTTCCGTCTGTACGAACGCCGTCGCCACACGAAATCTAACATTGTCTTCCGTGTTGTCTTCGGCGGAGTCATTGCGACGTGATGCCGGGCCGCTCTCGACTATGTTCCGGCGACTGCTGCAATTTTCCGGAAGTCGAGATGATGACGAAGTGCTCGTTCAAGAGACCGTTCGTCCTGGACGTTGGGGACCAGCAATCGGGGCGTGAGCGACCCCGCGTACAGGGCGCGGGGTCAGGCAGCGCGCCAAAGAGGGGGTCGCTCACGCCCCGGCTGCTTCCCCTGCAGCAGCAAAGGCAGCGACACGGACGGCGCAGAACGCCGTCCACCTCGCATCAGCCATAGCCCCAAGATCGTCGCAGATAATGAGTTAAAACTCGATACTCGACTCTTACTCGCGATCGTCGGCGCCTCGCGTTACCAAGGGAGCGGATCGAGAAGGGGGCCGATTAAGGCTCGGGGCCTCGGCCCCCTGTCGGCCCCCTTTCCAACATAATGCAAGAGATTCGGGTCGCTGAAGGAATCGGTTCACGATCGGTTCGGAGCATTGTGAATGTTCGGGTTCAATTCTGTTCGCAGACCTGCAGATGATCCTGGCTTCGCATCCTTCCTCGTCATCGCATCGGCTGCCATTCTGGGGCTCTGGGCAGGCGAGGTAGTCTTTGCTACCAAGTACGGTCTACGAATATCTGCCGGACAGCAGCGGCCGTGGTGGTATTCGCTCTTCTTCGTGGTCGGTGCAGTTGCCGTCTTGGTTCGGTCCGAGGGCCGACTGTTTCGAACCGGCGTGATTCTTTTTGCGACTGTTGCTTTCGATAGCATCCGCCGTCGCATTCTTCGCGGCTGGATGGCGGGCGGCATGGCCATGGGCCCGAATCACCAGTTGCATCGGTTTTCTTGTGCTCAGTCCGGTCAGATACCGGATGCTTGAATCCGTGACTGGCGTGACAAGCGTCATCAGCGAGGCGAAACCCTGTTCATTGCCCTTGAGCGCCGCTTGGAGAGCCTCAGTGGGATCTCCGGCCCAACGATCATGTTTCACTTGCGAGCGCGTACGGCAAAGACGCGGACGCGATCATCCGCGGCCTCGTCGGGCTAATTGAGAGACCGCCGTCCCG
>QHWT01000134.1:2332-3903 GCA_003222675.1 Acidobacteriota bacterium
CGCAAGCGCTCCAACTCAACTCGTCGTCAGCGAGCAAGGCGACAAGCATTGCAGGTTTGACGCTGATGACGACTCAGGTGTTGGACAAATCAAGCAGTTGATGAATCTGAGGGGCGGATGCGAAATGATGGAGGTGAAGAGTCGGGTTGGACGCTTGATCGCCGTGGTCGCTCTCGTCCCCTTCGCCGTGTTTTGGGTCATGGGCGTCACCCGCGGAACCTGGGCGTCGCACACGTACAATGCGACGCATCCGTATGCCATTACCTTCAAAGGTGGCACAACACTCTATTTCGCCGAGTGGCCGGGCTGGTTTCTCGAGCATGCTCTTTGGATCTTCTTCGGCTTGCTCTTTGCGATTTTCGTGTGCGAGTGGATGGCAAGGCGCCAAGGTTGGCCCTGAGTCTTGCGCCGGCGCTTATGAAGGATTCACGAGCGGGGAACATCCCAGGCAGGCTGCGGGTCAGGGGCTGGAGGTTCGCAGTCTGCGTTGACAACGAGTCCTACGAGGTCTCGCTCGAGCGCAACAAGATCTACGTTGTGCTGCGCGACAAAATCGCTGAGAGCGATGTCGACATTCGCGTCGGATTAGTTGTTCTCCGCTGATCGCTTCGTCCCAATCGACGTTCCTCCACGCGTCAAAGCGTTATTGTTGAAGACTCGACAGCCCGGAGCACGAAAGCGGCGGGGGCGCTAATCGCGTTTCAACTCGCCAGGCGCCGGCTTTTCCCGTGCGCCTCGACGAATGTGCACGACGCGCACGACTTTGACGGTCTCGTCAATCGTGAAGAACACGCGGTAGACGTGAGGGCTGCGACCGTAGTTAAGCACACGAACACGTTGGTCCCGATCGAAGCTCTCGGGTGCTATCCGGCACCGCTTGGGGAGGCGGTCGAGGGAGAGAATCGCCTGTTCGAGACCGTTGAACCACGCTGCACCCTGGCTTGGGGCCCGCTCGACCACCCAGAGATACAGCTCTTCGAGCTCGGCTTCAGCGTTCTTGGTCAGCTCAACGCGGTATGCCATGCTTGCGGCGCAGCCGGTTGAACACCTCCCGCGCTGGCTTCGTTCGGCCAGCCTTCACATCAGCGAGCCCTCGTTGGATTCCTTCGATGGTCTCGACCCGTTCGAGAAGCTCCTGGTAGGCTTCCGCGTCTTGGATGACGACTTCGGCCTTCCCGTTAATCGTGAGGACCAGCGGATTACCGGTCTTCTTGATGCGGTCGAGGAGTTCTGACGTGTTGCGCTTGAAATCGCTGAGCGATCGAATGTCGTTGGCAATGTCCAGCATAGATCCTCACCAAATTTGCATCGAATTTGATGATCGCACCTGCCTAGGCAGTCGGTCAACCTAGGGCTGGGCGCGCATTGGGGGACTGTGCCGGTAGGTGTGCCAGTTTCGGGCGCGGAACGGTGTCGTTCCCTGTCGGTCCGCGGCGCTCCATGACGCGAGATCGCGCGAAACGCTAAGGAAATGCGCACATCACCGAACGTCTTCGAGCTAGGACTTGCGGCTGTCACGCCGGAGGCCGCGGGTTCGAGTCCCGTCGACCCCGCCAACTTATCCTTCAGCA
>QHWT01000031.1 GCA_003222675.1 Acidobacteriota bacterium
CAAATTCCGCGACACCGATATCGCAGTACTGGCAGCATAATTCGTGTCAGAAAAACACGAACTCAGACGTTTGCAGTGCAGGGACGTACGCAGCGTATTTGACTACGTTAAACAATGGGCGCTCTGCGCGCTCGGCGGTCTCCGCGTGAAGTCGTACGTGATGGTGAACGTCCTTGAATAAACCTACCTCGATGCAGTCGTAGTCGCGTGCTTGATCACCAGCTGTACCGGCAGCGCCGCGGACTCGTTGCGCAAAGGCGAGTTCACTTCCACGCGGCCGACGACGAGGATCGGCACGGTCTGCGCGGCAACCCACGGTTCCGCGACGATGTGCATCGTGCGGCTGGTCTCCTGCTCGGTAATCATCACGCCGTTCAGGCCGATATCGTTGACCCGCACGCCGTGCGGCAGGTTCATGACGGAGATCGGTACGCGCGCCGTGAACCCATTGCGCCGCTCGACCGCTACCGTGAGCGTGACTTCCTGCCCGGCCGCCAGCTCTATCTGCTGCGTATTCGTCGTTACCAGCAGATCCGGCTTGGGCGCCAGCGCGACGATGCTGACTGGATCCATGACCTCGGCTTCGTGAGTGACCGTCCGCCCGTCGATGACGGCGTGTCCGGTCAGCTTCAATGCGGTGACGCCGGCGATGTCGAACGTGCCGCGCCACATCGACGGCAATGTCGCGCTTCCTCTTTCGAGCGAGGCATCTTCGGCGGCCGAAACCATGAGGACCGTGGTATCCGCGCCGGCGGCGATTGTTCCGCTGGTCGCCGAGAGACCCGCCGGCAGGTCGTGCAGCGCGACATCGATCGGGCCGTCGAATCCGTCCTTGCGATCGGCTGTAACGGTGAGAGACACGCGCCCACCCTTCGGAATGTTGAACGACTTCGGATCGAACGTGACGTCGAAGTCAGGCGCCGGCTCGCGTACTGTGAGACGGTACGCGAATCGTTCTCCCTCGAGGCCGCGGACGTCGCGCAGGCGCACGAAATAGTCGCCGTCCGCAGGCGCCTCGAAATGCAGGCGCGAGTCCTTTCCGCCGAACCGCGTCCCGCCGTCGTCGTTGACGTAGTCGATCCGGAACACCGGCATCCCGTTTGGCTCGAGCCGCGCGCCAGGCGGATGCACTTCCACCTTGTAGACGGCCTCGCCGACGGAATGATTGCGGGCGGACGTATCCAGGAGCGTGAGGCGTCCTCCGCGATAGCTCTTCAACTGGATGTCGTCGTCGGGATGCGTCGGCATCGACGCGACCTCGACCAACTCATCGCCGACCATCAGGTCATCGTTGATGGCGATATCGTTCCACGCCGCAAGGCGGATGCTGCGGCGGCCGGAATCGGGATCGTTGAGCGAGATCTCGGTCTGCGCGAGACACCGGATCGTCGCGCGGGGCACGACGCGGCCGTTCGCGTCGAGGACTTCGATGATCGAATCGAGCGGCGATCCGAGCTGCTGGGCGGTGACGTCGAAGACGATCTTCTGCCCCTTGCGAGCGGTGAAGCGGTACACGTCCTGGTCGGCGCGTGCGCTACGTTGTGCGGGCGCCGATGCGGCGGCGCCCGTCCAGATGCGACCGTTCACCGTTGAGGGCACTGCGAGTTTCTGCGCGAGCGCAAGATCGTCGTTTGGCTCCGTCTCGACGACCTCGGGATAACGACCGAGCGTCACGGTCCTGCGGTTGATCGTGGATCCGGCTGGTGTGCTGATGGATATGGGAATCGTGGCGCCGATGCGCGCCGAGGGATTCCCCGTGACATCGAGCGTCTTCACGCTTCCGAGGTTCACGCCCGTGGCCGTAAGCGTGCCACCCTGTCCCGCGGGCACGCCAAGCGGGAATGTCGAGGTGATGTAGGGCAACGCGCCCGCGTAGATGCGATAGGCGTATCCTTCCTTGCCTCCGCCGTGTTCGACGTCTTCAATCGCGAGCGTATACGGGCCGGCCTCGGTGAAATGCCACGTAAGGACTGAGTCACGGCTCAGATCGAAATCATTGTTCTCGGCTACGACCTGCCCACGGGGATCGAGCAGGCGGAGCACGCTATCGATGCGCGATCCGAGCGGCCGGGCGACCACCTGAAACACCATGTCCTGGCCTGCACGCGCGTGGAATTCATATGCGTCGATATCGCCGACGGTCTCGAGCGCACCGACGAGCGCGGCCGGCAGCGTCACTTTCTGCGCCGCCGCCGGCCCGTTTGGTTCGCGCTCGACGATCTCCGGGAGCGCGCTGACGGCAAAGCGCAGAAGATTTGAGACGCCGAGCGGCGTCTCGAGGCGGAACGCGAGCACGCCGTGCGGAACGTCAGGCCGGATTGTCACGACCGCGGTGATTTCGTACTTCTTCGCCTTGTCCTCAATCGGCGCGTCCGTGCGAACGACGCCCTTCGGCATCTCGGGCTTCTCGATCGGGATCTCCCTGATAGCGGTGATGTCGCTCGAGAGCCCCGGCTCGCTGAAGATCATGCGGGTCGCGCCCGCGATGTTGGTGCCCTCGATCGCGACCGTGACGCGCGTGCCACGCTCGGCGCCGGAGGGCTTCACCTTCTCGAGGGTGGGCGGTGCCGTCTGCGATCGGCAGACCGAGGCCAGGGAGATGAACGCCACACAGAAATACGTTGACCTTGCCAGTTGGTATCGCATGGTTTGCTACCGTCTTAAGCGTCTCTGTGCCTCACTTCGGCACGACGTACTGTTCTCCCGCTCGATCCCCATCAAGCGCATAGAGCCCGAGCGTGCCATCGTAGCGGCCCGCCGCGAGCCACTTGCCATCGGCGCTGAGCGCCAGCGCCATGACCCAGTCCGGCTGTGCGTCGAGCAGTTGCTTTTCGCGCAACGTGTGCGCGTCCCAGACCTTCACGACGCGATCGGCACCCGCGGACACGAGCGTCGAGCCATCGGGAGAGTACGCCAGCCGCAGAACGGCGTCGGCGTGGGCGAAGGTCGATGCCGACAGCTTCGAGGCGTTGCCTTCCGGCGATCGGTCGTCGGCGCTCCACGACCACGTGCGGATCATCCGGTCGGCGCCCGCGGCGGCGATCTCGGTGCCCGATGGATTCACGGCCACTGTGTAGAGCGCGTCCAGCGCGTCGTTCATCGTGACGAGCCGCTTGCCCGCCGAAACGTCCCACACTTTCAACGTGCGATCGCCCGCGGCTGAGACGAGCCGCTTTCCATCCGGCATGAACGCGAGCGCGTAGACCGCGTCCGAATGCTCCTTCAGGCTCTTGATCTGCTTTCCCGTCGAGACCTCCCACAGCTTCACGAGCTTGTCGTAGCTGGCGCTGGCAATCGCCGAACCATCCGGCGAGAAGGCAATCGCGAGAATGGTATCGGTGTGGCCGTGGATGGTGGAGACGAGCTTCGGCTTCGCTGGGCCGACATCCCAGATCTTGATCTCGCCGAACCGGCCGGACGGCCCACCGGCGACCGCGAGCCATTTTCCATCCGGCGAGAACGTGACGGCGCGGACGAGGTCGGCGTGGCCGTCGAGCGTGGCGATCCATTTACGGTCGGCGAGCGACATCAGGTGCACCGACTTGTAACTGCCCACGGCGATTCGGCGCGTCGCGGGATCGAACGCGATGGCCGCCACCGCTCCGCTGACCGACACGACCGGTTCGATGTTCGGAAGAGCGATTTCGCGGTCGGGTGCGGCGGCCGTCGCTTCCGCCGCCGCGGGCGCACGCGCGCCGGCATCAATCCAGCGGCGGATGACGTCGATATCCGCGCGCGAAAGCGGATCCTCCTTGTACGGCATGCGCGGCTTCAGCTTGCCCTCGATCATCTGCACGAGCCGGCTCGACGCGCTGTCGCCGGGAATCATCGCGCTGCCGTGGTCCCCGCCGGCGACGAGCTCTTCGTAGCTCTCCATCAGAAGCCCGCCCTTTGACTTGTCCTCGTTGTGGCAGTGCTCGCAGCTCTCGCGGATGATCGCCTGGACGTCCGCGTATCTGACGGCGCCGCCCGAGGACGCAGTGTGCGTCCGCGTGGCGGATCGCGGTGCACACGCGACGGCAAACGCCGCGAGGATTGTCGCGCCGGTCATCACGACGGCACGAGAGCGAAAACGCGCCGCAAGGTACCGGCACAGGGCCGCAACAGGCCGAAAACACGCCGCAAGGTACCGGCACAGGGCCGCGATAGGCCGCTCGCGAGAACAAAATGCCATCAATGGTTGAAGAGGAACTCCCGGCCCGTCAGAATCGCCCACGCGAGATCCTCGAGCACCTGGCGGCGCGGCGAGGGGATCCTCGATACCGGTCGTTCTGATTGATCCTCGCCGAGATCGCGTGAGTCGATGCTGCCAATCGCGACAGCTTCGGACGTCGCGCGCGCGAACGACTCGTCCATCGCCTTGGCCAGCGTGCGTATCTCCTCGTCAGTTGGGTACCGGCTCAGAGCCGCGAGGTAGAGGCGCTCCACGGCGCTCTTGTTGTCGGCATTCTGGTCGATCATCCGTTGAATGAGACCTTTCGCCGAACCAAGCTTCCGGTTGATCGTGTCGCCATTGATCACATGAAGCGCCTGCGTGATGCTCGGTTCCTGCTGACGCTCCGAATCCGCGGCGGTGATGCGCGGCGGACGCCCGAACGTGGTCAGGAAGTACGAGTCGACTGCGGCATCGGGCAACTGCAGCGCGCGGCGACCTGGATATCCCGGAAACGTCTCCGGCACGCCGGTCACCTGGCCGACGGCATCGAGAATCACTTCCGCCGGCAGGCGCTTCGCGAGGTAATGTGAGTGGTACTTGAGATCGCCGGCGTTCGTGGCGGTCGGCACCGACGTCAGCTGGTAGGTCGTGGAATTCATGATCGTGCGCGCCAGGTGCTTCACGTCGAAGCGATGCGCGACGAAATCCTGCGTCAGGGCGGCCAGCAGCGCCGGGTTCGAGGGCGGATTCGCATCCCGAATGTCGTCCACCGCCTCCACGAGGCCGCGGCCCATGAAGTTCTTCCAGACGCGGTTGACGATCGCGCGCGCGAAGAAGGGATTGTCGGGCGACACGAGCCAGTCAGCGAACACCTGCCGACGATCGACATCCGCGTCGAGCGAAATCGGTTGCCCGTCGAGCGGACGCGGTGCGAGCGGAACGTTCAGCCGTGGATGGTTGATCTCTCCTGAGTGCGCCGGATACACGATGATGTCGCCGCGCTCGGAGCCGTTCTTGACGGCCACCCTCGAGAACAGGTTCGCCATCTGGTAGTAGTCCTTCTGGGTCCAGCGCTCCAGCGGATGGTTATGGCAGCGGGCGCACGTGATGGAGAAGCCCATGAACGTCAGCGCCGCGTTCTCGGTGACGTCGATCGGATTCTTGTGCAGCACGTAATAGTTCGCCGCGCCGTTCGAGAGCGTGTTGCCCGAGGCGGTCAGGATTTCGCGGGCCATCTGATCCCACGGCTTGTCGGCTGCGACGCTGGCGCGGATCCAGTCGTAGTACGCCCACATCGCATTCGACTGCAGGTTCTTGCTGGACACGAGCAGCAGGTCCGACCACTTGTAGGTCCAGTAGTCGACAAACTCGGGACGGGCGAGCAAGGCGTCGATGACACGCGCGCGTTTGTCGGTGCGCTTGTCGGCGAGAAATGCCTCGGCCTCCGCGGGTTCGGGCAGAATGCCTGCGGCATCGAGATACGCGCGCCGGATGAACTCCGAGTCCGACGACAGCGGAGACGGCTCGATGCTGAGCTCCGTCAGCTTCGTCAGCACCAGGTCGTCGATGAAGTTGGCGCGCGGCGCTCGCGCGTAGGCCGCCGCGTCCACGTGCGTGGGAAACGGCGAAGCGATCCGCGCCGTCACGAGGCGGCTCAAGTACCCCGCGGAGATCGCCGCCTCTCCCGGTCCGCGCACGGTGACGGTTCCGCTCTCGTCCACCGACGCGACCGCGCCGTCGTTCGTCGCGAACCGTGCCCATCTCGTAACGTCTTCCGCGTGTCCGTCGGAGAAATGCGCCCTCACCGTGATCGGCTGCGCGTCGCCTGGCTTGAGCCGCGCGGCGGACGGAAAGACCTCGAGCCGCGTCATCGCGGGATCCGAGTCGGATGGCGCGGGAACACCGGCCGCGATCCATTGCGAGATGACGCGATACTCGGGCGAATCGGGCGTGAAGCGCTTGCCGCCGCCATGCGAGACGGCCAGCGTGGGCTTGAGCAGCATGAGGCTTCGCGCGGGTTCCACCCTGTTGACGCGGCGCGCCGTGGCCTGCCGCGTCAGCGTCAGGTAGTCCGCATCCGGATCGTAGCCGCGCAGTGTGAGCTTGAAGCCGTTCTTGCCGGCGGCTGCGCCGTGGCACGGGCCGGAATTGCAGCCGACCCTGGTGAGCACGGGAATGACGTGATTGCGGAACGACAGCGGGTACGGAGCAAACGCCCGCTCGACCTCGATGACCGTTGACGCCGTGCGCGCGCCGTCGCGCGCGGTGATGATCGCGCGGCCGTCCGCGACGGCCGTCACGATCCCCTTGTCATTGACGGTCGCGACGTTTGGATTCGAAGACGAGAACGTGCTGTTCGCCGTGCGGCTGCCGGCATACATCCCTTCGTCGAGGGCTTCGACAAGGAGCTGCTGATGGCTGCCCTGCCCTCGGAGCACGATCTTCTCCGGCAGGATGGTCAGGTCCCCTGGCGGATCGGAGCTGCGAGCGTGCGGCGCCACGGCCGCCACGGACACGACAACCGTGAGGACGTACAGCGCGAGCGCGCCCGCGACCACGACACGAGCAGGCCTGAAGGCCTGCGCTACGAGCGCCCGGAGGTCGTTTCTCGGCATTTGCTCAGAAAAGCTCCCGAATCGCCGGGTGCCCGTAGTCGACGACCGGCACGGGACGATTCGCGGCCGCGATCAGCGGCGTCTCGAGATCGATGCCGAGCGCCCGGTAGATCGTCGCCGCGACGTCCGGCGGTGGAATGGGACGATCGCGGGGATAGCCGCCGATCTCATCGGACGAGCCGATCACCTGTCCCCCCTTGATGCCGCCCCCACCCATCAGAACGGTCCAGCAGTTCGTCCAATGGTCGCGGCCGCCCGCGGGATTCACCTTCGGAGTCCGGCCGAACTCCCCCATCGCGAGCACCAGCGTGTCCTTCAGCAATCCGCGATCGTGCAGGTCCTCGAGCAGCGAGCTGTAGGCATTGTCGAACATCGGTCCGATCAGATCGCGGTAGCAGCTGATCGGGCTGAACGGCGCGGACCCATGAATGTCCCACGTGATCTCGTTGAACACCGTCTCGAACATGTTCACGGTCACGAAGCGGACGCCGCGCTCGACCATGCGCCGCGCGAGCAGGCAGCTCATGCCGAAGCGATTGCGGCCGTAGCGATCCTTCGTCTTGTCGTTCTCTTTGGACAGATCGAAGGCATCGCGCGCTGATTCCGACGACATCATCCGATACGCCGACTCGAAGTTGCTGTCGAGGAGCCGGGCATCCGGGATCGACTCGAGATGGGACGCTGCCCTCT
>QHWT01000090.1 GCA_003222675.1 Acidobacteriota bacterium
AGAAACGAATTCACCGTCTTGCCGCGCTCACGACGGGGCGCTCGCCGACTCCGTCGGCTCGCGCCTGACAGAAGACCAAGAACATGTGCAGAAACCACGATCAACTGTTACCCATGTCCCTGGACTAATTTGTTACCTATGTCCCCGGACGTTCCGGCGGCTCAGGCGCCGGGTCTGAAGACCCGGCCTACTGAAGGACGCAGGTGTAGAGCGGACCTTCAGGTCCGCCGGCCATGAGCCCTGAATCGTGAGCCATGAGCCCTCTTTATTCTGCGCTGTGTTCCCGCTTGCGGGTAGCCATGCGCGCCTCCTCGGCTGCCGCATCGTCCATCTGATCCATCCGGCGGCGCTGCGAATCCGCGTTCAGCTCTTCCTCTGATATCAACGCCTTGTGTTCGAGCACGGGAGCTTCCGCGTCTGGATCATCCTGGTTGGCGTAGCGATCGGTCCGTCCGAAGGTGCCCTCGGCTCGTAGCTCGTCTCCGTGCGGCGGCGTGAGATCGCCGCGGTCCGCTTCAGGATCGTCAGGATCGCTCTCGCGTGACGCCTGTGGGCTCATCCGCTCTTTATCGGCCATGCATGCCTCCGCCCTGTAAAAAATGCATCGATTGTGCCTCCATTTATGGTTGAGTGAAACGGACGTATGCGAACACATCCGCATCTTTACGAGATCAGCGCGTGGCCGTGGGTCGATCGACTGTCCCGTCATGGCGATCGCACCGTCACGCTGGCGAACGTTCCGGACGCGGAATGGGACCGCATCGCGCAGGCCGGCTTTGACGTTGTCTACCTGATGGGCGTCTGGCGACGCAGCGCAATTGGCCGATTGATGGCGCGCACCGACCCGGCACTGCTCAGCGAGTACGAGCGAGTGCTGCCCGGCTGGTCGATGAAGGACGTGCCGGGGTCTGCCTACTCCATACAGGCTTACGAGCCGGATGCGCGAATGGGCGGGTGGGACGGGCTGGAGCGCGCGCGCGAGGCGCTGGCACGACGTCACGTGTCGCTCGTCCTCGATTTCGTACCGAACCACACCGGCTTCGACCACGAATGGGTGACCGCGCGCCCGGAGCTGTACGTCGAAGCAACGCTCGACGACTACCGACGCACGCCGAACAACTTTCATCCGATCGACACTCCGGACGCGGTGCACTTCATCGCGTGCGGCCGCGATCCGTTTTTTCCGCCCTGGCGGGATGTCGCGCAACTGAATTACTTCAACCCGGCCACACGCGAGGCGATGATCGGCGTGCTCGAGACCATCGCCCAGCACGCCGACGGCGTGCGCTGTGACATGGCAATGCTCGTGCTGAACGACGTGTTCCAGCAGACGTGGGGCCACACAATCGATCTGCTGTGGACCACGCCGTCGGAGGAATTCTGGCCCGAGGCGACGCGGCGCGTCGCCAAGCTCACCTATCTTGCTGAAGTCTATTGGGATCGCGAGTGGCAGTTGCAGCAGCAGGGCTCAGGCTGCATCAGGGATCAGCCAGCGACGTGCGAGGGCATCTGCAGGCCGATCCATCGTTCAGCGCGAAGCTCGCGCGATTTCTCGAAAACCACGATGAGGCTCGCGCGGCTGCGACGTTCGGGAGCAGGCTGCAGGCGGCGGTTGCTGTCGCGCTCACGGCACCGGGGATGCGGTTCTACTACGACGGGCAACTCGACGGGGCGGAGACCAAGTCGTCGGTGCAGCTGGGTCGCTGGCCCGATGAACAGCCCAGCGTCGAGATCCGCGATCTCTATGACCGCATCCTTCGGACGACGAAGAAGGCTCTGTTTCATGATGGCACGTGGGAGCTGCTCGGCGTGTACGGCGCGGGAAACACGACGTACGACGATCTCGTCGCGTTCTCGTGGCGGAAGGGAAGCGAGCACGCCGTCATTGCCGCGAACGTTTCGAGTCATGAGGCGCACGGCCTCGTACAGCTTGGGGCGCTGCCGCACGCGCCCGCATTTTCGTTTAACGATCAGCTGTCGGATCAGCGGTATCGCTGGGCGCGCGAGGACTTGAAGGATGGGCTGTACGTGCGGCTCGCCGCAGGTGCGGCGCACGTGTTTCTGGTGGAACCCGCGTAGGCTCGACGGTCATGAAGGCGGACCAAAGATCGCCGTTCAGCGCACTGCGCTGTAGGCCGGGTCTTTAGACCCGGCGCCATGAGCCAGCATGAGCCGTGCGTCATTAAGCCGTAAGCCTGTCGCGTCGCCCCCTCCACTTTTTTCATCGCGGCAACGAAGCGGCGCGGGTCGAAGGCGCTCGGCGATTCGAACTGCTGGAACAGTTCCGCGAACGTTGTTTTCATCGCCGCGGGATCCTGGCCACGCGCACGCGCGAGAGCCGACGATAACGTCTCTACCGCCATCGCGGCCTGTTCCGCGGCGCGCTCGCCGCGGCCGGCGATCCCGGCGGCGTCCGCGAAGATCGCGCGCAGCATGCGCGACGTGGCCTCCGCCGTGGGCGTCGACGCGACCGCGCGCGCGACGCCGCGGTCGACGATCGCGCGCGCCTGATTCGCGAAGGCAACCACGTCATCTTCCTTCGTTCGCAGCCGGCTTGCTTCGATCACGAGCTTCGGCATGATGGCGTCGAGCTCGGTCGCCGCTTGCGGATCGAGCGTCTCGAGGACGTGCCGTGCCGTCACCCAGCGTGATACGTTCAACGGCGGGTTGCCGGGTCGGGGCCGCTGCTCGTACCCTTCGGCCTGGCGCCAGCTGTCTTCGGCGCGCGTGAGGCTGTGATGACACGCGAAGCAATCGAGCTCCGCGTACTCGGGCCAGACGGGCCCTTTCAAGCGCCGCGCGACGCGATCGAGACTGGATCGCAGGTGGACGAGCTGCCCCACGGCAAATGTTCGCACGAGCCGGAACGCGTCCGCGTCCGGTGATTCGCGCCAGTGACGCGGCATCGCGGAGCTGAACGCCTCGAGATCGAACACGAGATCGGGATGCCCGGCTGCGATCATTTCGTGATCGACCCACTTCTCAGACGTCCCGAGATGGCACGTGAGGCACTTGTCGGTCCGCTTCACGAGGTCTTTCGTGTCGTACATCCCGCGGCGGACGGACTCGTCGTGCTTTGCATCCTTCGTCACGTGATAACCGAGCCAGCCGGTTGCGGGGCCATGACACGCTTCGCAGCTCACCCCTTCCGTCGTGAAGTTGCGTGCGCGCTGGGCCTCGGGCGCATCGAGGGAATGGCACGCGAGACATTTCTGCGCCTGGTCCGGACGGCCGATGCCGAGAATGCGTCCCATGCGGACGGACACGGCATTCGACAGCACATCGGTCGCGCGCGCGTGACGATCCTGCGACACCCACGTGCTGTATTCCGTCTGGAGAATCCGGCTGCCGGCGACCGGTCGAATCGATCCGTGACACGCCACCGCGCTGCAGGATCCCGGACCCGTGAAGTTGCCGGCATCGGCGGCCGAGCTCTGGGCCGCCGTCCTCACGTCGATCGATGCGCTCGTCGATCGAGCGCTCGCCCGGAATGAAATTGTGAGCACCAGCAGGAACACCGCAGCCGCAACAGCCATCGGAGACACGGACCGCACTCGACGCATGGCGGAGGGTTATATCAGATTTGATAATTGGGTAATCGGGTAATCGGGTAATCGGCGTCGTTCGATTGCACCAATTGCCCGATTACTGAATTACCCAATTTGAAGATTTGATATATTCCCTTGCCCGTGCCCCCGCGTTCGATAGCGACCTCCATTTTCGACGAGCTCCGTGCGATCCAGCGTGCCCACGGCTACCTTCCCGAAGGGGAGTTGCGAACGATCGGGGATCGCCTCGACGTGCCGCTCTACCGGCTGCAGGCGGTCGCGAGCTTCTTTCCACACTTCTTCCTGAAGCCGCCGGCGCGCGCTGAAGTGCGTGTGTGCGGCGACATGTCGTGCCATCGTTATGGAGGCAACGAGCTCCGCGAAACGCTGGCGGCGCGCTTTCAGGGGCAGGACGCCCACATCACGCACGTCTCGTGTCTCGGCCGATGCGATCTCGCGCCGGCGATCGCGGTGAACGATCACATCTTCGAACGCACGAGCGAAGCGGAGGCGTCCGCGCTCATCGAAGCCGCGCTCGCCGGCGCATCGCCGGAACAGCTCGCGACACGCAAGCATCCGCCGCAGCGGACGCCGGTAATGTGCGACCCGTATGTCGCAGGTGATCGGACCTCGGACCTCGAACCTCGGACCTCGGACCTCGAACCTCTGACCTCGTCTCAGTACGGCGTGCTGCGCACGTACGTGCAGTCGAAGGACTGGCCTGGCCTGATCGCCACGTTGAAAGCGAGCGGCCTGCGCGGCCTCGGCGGTGCCGGCTTTCCGACGGGTATGAAGTGGGAGCTCGTGCGGAACCAGCCGGGCGACGTGAAATACATCGTCTGCAATGCCGACGAGAGCGAGCCGGGCACGATCAAGGACCGGCACATCATGACGAACGCGCCGCATCTGCTCGTCGAGGGGATGATCCTCGGCGGGCTCGTCGCCGGCGCGCGGCATGGCGTCATCTACATCCGTCACGAGTACACCGATCAGGAACACATCCTGCAGCACGAGATCGATCGCTGCTACCGCGAGGGAATTCTCGGCACCGGCGTGATGGGATCGGATCTGTCATTTGATCTCGAAGTGTTCGTCAGCCCCGGCCTCTACATCTGCGGCGAAGAGAGCGCGCTGCTGGAAGCGATGGAAGGGAAACGCGCCGAACCGCGCAACAAGCCCCCTTTTCCCGGTCAGCACGGCGGCGGACTGTGGGGGAAGCCCACGGTCATCAACAACGTCGAGACGTTCTTCTTCGTGCCGGTGATCCTCGCGCGCGGTCTCGACTGGTTCAAGACCGCCGGGCGCAACGGGTCGGCCGGCGTGAAGTTCGTCGGCGTCAGCGGCGACGTGACGCGCCCCGGCGTCTTCGAAGTGCCGATGGGGATTCCGTATCGTGAGCTGATCGAGCAGCTGGCAGGGGGCGTCGCGCCCGGGCGCACGTTCAAATCGTTCGCACCGTCGGGTCCGGCGGGCGGATTTCTTCCGGCACGGATGGCGGACCTGCCCCTCGACTGGAACGCGATGACGCAGGCGGGCGCCACGGTCGGCTCGGGCGCCATCGTCGTGTGCGACGACCGCGCGTGCATGCTGGACATGGCGCTGAACGCCGTGCGCTTCTTCCGCAACGAGTCGTGTGGCAAGTGCGTGCCGTGCCGCGTCGGGTCCGCGAAGCTCACGGATCTGCTGACCGGGTGGACGCGGGGCCGCCGCGGCCCGAACGACATCGCGCTCTACGAGGATCTGTCGCACGCGATGCGGCAGACGTCGATCTGCGGTCTGGGACAGGTCGTGCCGGTGCCGATCGCCTCCGTGCTCAAACATTTTCCCGACGAAGTCGACGCGCACGCGAAAGGCGTCTGCCCGGCAGGCGTGTGCTTCAGGGGCCGCGCGTGAGCGATCAGATCACCCTCACGATCGACGGCCGGGACGTGACGGTCCCGCGCGGGACGACGATCTTCGATGCGGCACGGATGAATGGCATCGCGATCCCGACGCTGTGCCACCAGCAGAACCAGACGCCCGTGGGAGTCTGCCGCGTCTGCGTCGTCGACGTCGGAGCGCGCGTCTACGCGGCGGCGTGTATCCGCGAGTGCGATCCGGGCATGAAAGTGAAGACCGGCACCGAGCCGGTCGTGCGGGCCCGCAACACGCTCGTCGAGTTGCTCATGGCGGACCACCCGTCGCCGTGCGCGCGCCAGCAGGCGAGCGGCGACTGCGAGCTCGAGGCCATGGCGAAGGCGTCGGGCGTCTCGGAGGCGCGCTACGCTCGCCGGCTGTCTCCGCGCGGCCGCGACGATTCGTCGCTGAGCATCGCCGTCGATCACGAAGCGTGCATTCTCTGCGATCGGTGCATCCGCGGCTGCGACGAGGTCAAGAAGAACCACGTCATCGGCCGCAGCGGACGCGGGTACTCCGCGCACATCGGCTTCGATCTCGATTTGCCGATGGGGAGCTCGACGTGCGTGTCGTGCGGTGAGTGCATGGTGTCGTGCCCGACGGGCGCGCTGACGAACAAGCGCGTCATCGACGCGCAATTGCCGGGAGAGACACTCGACCCGGAGTGGATCCTGCAGCTGCCTGTGTTCAAAGGCGTCAGCGGCACATTTCTCGAGTTGAACAAGAGCTCCCTGGTCAAACGGCGGATTGCAGCCGGCGAGGTGATCTGTCGCGAGGGGGAGTTCGGATCGACGGCGTTTTACATTCTCGAAGGATCGGTCGACGTCTTCATCGGCACGCCCATCGCGCACGTGAAGCAGGAAGATGCGTCCGCTGGATGGCTCAGCCGGATTCGCAGCCGCCTCGCCGATCGGCAGGAGCACACGCGAACGGAGGAGAGCGGCCGTCGTTTCATTCCCATCGACGCGCCCGTGGATCTGCCGTACGACAAACCTCTCGCCGAGCTCGGCGCGGGCGAGTTGTTCGGCGAGATGACGTGCATGAGCTTCCACCCTCGATCCGCAACCGTTCGGGCGAAGACCGAGGTCGTGGTGCTCGAGATGCTCCGGAACGTGCTGGACATTCTCCAGAAGAACAAGACGTTCCGCGCGGAGCTCGATCGCAAGTACCGCCAGCGCGCGCTCGAAACACATCTCCGCAGCGTGCCGGTGTTCTCCTCGATGCCGGCGGATTTCGTTGATTACCTGCGCGATCGCGTCGAGCTGAGCCGGTACTCGCCGGGTGAGGTGATCGTGCGGCAGGGAGAGGCCGCCGACGCGTTCTATCTCGTGCGGCTCGGCTTCGTGAAAGTGAGCGAGCGCCATCCCGGCGGCGAGGTGGTGCTGACGTATCTGGGCCGCGGTTCGTACTTCGGGGAGATGGGCCTGTTAGGCGGCGGTGTGCGTACGGCCACGTGTACCGCGCTCGATCACGTCGACGTCGTGAAGATTGCCGGCGAAGACTTCCAGTTGATGGTGTCGCGGTTTCCGGATATCCGCGCGGGCCTCGAGAAGGTCGCGCGCGAGCGCGCGGAACAGAACCGGCAGCGCCTCGCGTCCACCGAGCACGTCCCAATCGATGCCTTCCTGAACCAGGGACTCATGGAAGCGCAGAGTCTCCTGCTGCTGGACCTGGAGAAGTGCACGCGTTGCGATCAATGCGTGCGCGCGTGTGCGGACGCGCACGACGGCGTGACGCGTCTGGTTCGTGAAGGGCTGCGATTCGACAAGTACCTCGTCGCGTCGATCCGGCGCCGCAACTCGATGGAGATCATCATCGAGGACTGGTGCATCGGTTGCGGCCTCTGCGTTCGGAATTGTCCGTACGGCAACCTCAACCTGCACCCGTTCGAGATCAAGGTCCCCGATCCGGAGAAGCCGAACCGGATGATCGCGACGACCAGGAAGAAGGCGACCGGTTGCGATCTGTGCATGGAACATGCGGAGCCGAGCTGCGTGTATGCGTGCCCGCACGACGCCGCGCACCGCGTCGAGCCGCTCGCGTTCTTCGGGACGATGTCCGCGGTGAAAGATGGGAAGCGGACGGGTTCTACCGAGGCAACGAGCAAATGAGGGCCGAGCGCGGAGGCGCGAGGTGCGAGGTGCGAGGCGCGATGCGCGAGGCCTTGGATCAGCAATGATCATCGACCGCAGCCATCGGTCGTGGGCCGTCGCGAGCGCCGCGATTCTCATTGTCGCGCTCGCCGCGTACGTGCCGTACGCAGTTGGCTCGCCGCGAGTGGGTGGTGGCACGACACTGGGTCTCGCATACGGGATCGTCGGCTTCGGTTTCATGGCGTTCGTCACCCTGCTCAGCCTGCGGAAGAAATTTCCGATCTGGCGCATCGGGCGGACGCAGACCTGGATGCGCGGGCATCTCTGGCTCGGGGCGTTGAGCCTGCCGCTGATCCTGCTGCACGCCGGATTTTTGTTCGGGCACGGTCTCGCGTCCGTTCTCATGTGGCTGTTCGCCGTTGTGTATGCGAGCGGCATCTGCGGCGCATGGCTGCAGCACACCATGCCCCGCCGGATCCTGCGCGACGTGCCGATGGAAACGATTTACGAGCAGATCGGCCACGTCCGCGCGCAGCTCGTCGATGAGGCGGACAGGCTTGTTGCCGACGCGTCCGGGCGCCTCGAGGTAGCGGTTCCGCCTGCGGCATCCGGCGCGACGGTGCTGGCGACGGTGATGCGCGTCGACGCGGACGTGACGGCGCCGCTGCGCGAGTTCTACGTGCACGAGATGCGACCGTTCGTGCAGGCGCCGTCGCGCAGCCATCCGCTCGCGAATGAGACCAGCGCCGCCGGGCGCTTCGAGAAGCTGCGTCCGCTGCTGCCGGTATCGCTGCACGCCGCCGTCGCGGATCTCGAAAGCATCTGCGAGGAAGAACGGCAGTTGATGCGGCAGGCGCGGATGCACGGCGTCCTGCACGCGTGGCTGCTCGTGCACGTGCCGTTGTCATTTGCCCTGATGGCGCTGGCGATCGCGCATATCATCGGCGCGCTGAGATACTGATGCGCATCCGTACGGCGAAGATGCTCGCGGAGCGGATCGATCTCAATTACTTCAAGCGCGCGCCTGCGCTGCGCCGCTGGAGGTACATTCTTTCAATTGCGATTCCTGCGATCGCGGTGCTGTGGATCGCGGGGTATGCCGCAGCGGGCATCCGCAGGCCCTACAGCGCCGGACCTGTTTCGAGCGCGCACGCCTTTGCCGAGATGAAATGCGAGGTGTGCCACACCTCCGCGAACGCGCCTGCCGGCTTCCGCGCGCACGTCTCCGAGAAGGCGTGCCTCACGTGCCATGATGCGCCGGCGCACGTTGTGAATCAGACGCCGTCGCCCGCGTGCGTGAACTGTCACGTCGAGCACAGCGGACGCGTCCAGTTGGCGAAGGTGGGCGACGGTCTGTGCGTGGATTGTCATGGCGATCTGAAAACCATGCAAGGCGCGCCCGCGATATCGACCACGGTGGGTCGATTTGGCTCCCGACACCCGGAATTCGCGGCGGCACGCGAGGGCGCGAAGGATCCCGGGACGATCAGGTTCAACCACGCGCTGCACATGACAAAGGATGGCGTCCGCAGTTTGAGAGGCATTGAAATCCTGCAGTGCACGGACTGCCACAAAGCCGCGCGCATCCTTCCGCCTCAAGGCGGCAGCCACGAGCTACGCGTTGGCCTGATGAGCGCCGCCAACTACCAACAGAACTGCGCACGGTGCCACGGCCTCGAGTTCGATTACCGCATCGAGCAGCCGGCGCCGCACGACAAGCCTGAGGCCGTGCGTGCTGCCGTGCGTACGGCGCTCCAGAACTACATTGCCGCGCATCCGAGCGAGATCATCAAGCCTGACGATCCGCGGCGGCTGCCGCTGAATTTCCCACCCGCAGCAGAGCCGCCGGCGCGCAACGCGACCGAATGGGTTGCCAGGCGCGCGGATAATGGCGAACGCCTCCTGTGGTCGCGCTGCGATGTCTGTCACGCGAGGACCGGAACGGTGACAGTCACAGTTCCGCAAGCTCAGCCTGTCGCGGATCCGCGACGAAGTGTGACTGTCACCGTTTCTGTCCCCGCGTTTGCGGCATCTCATATCGCGACGCGCTGGATGGTCCGCGCGGCGTTCGACCATACGCCGCACCTGATGCTGCAGTGCGTGGACTGTCATGCCGCGGAGAACAGCCAGCTGACCTCCGACATCCTCATGCCGAAGCAGGCGACATGTGCCACGTGCCACGCGCCGTCCAGGGGCGCCGAGGCGCGCTGCTTCGAATGTCATCAGTACCACGATTGGCGCAAGTCACACGCGGTCAGCCCCGCGTTCAAGCTGACGGATTTCAGGTAAGGCGGAATGCCGAATGCGCGGCCGCACGCGAGGCGGAGCGAAGACATAAAAGAAACGGAGAAAGAGTCATGAAAGCGATCGTCGTCAGGCCGGGGGAACGCGACAGCATCCACATGCGCGACATGCCGGATCCAAAGATGAAGCCGGACCAGGTCGCCGTGAAGATGCTGCGCGTCGGGTTGTGCGGGACCGACGCCGAGATCAATCACGGCCTCTACGGCAAGCCGCCTGACGGTGACGAGTTCCTGATCCTCGGCCACGAGAACCTCGGGGTGGTCGAGGACGTCGGGAAGAAGGTCAAGGGCTGGAAAGCGGGCGACCTCGTGGTCTCCACCGTGCGCCGGCCGTGCGGCGTGTGTCCGCAGTGCAAGTCGGGCGAGAACGACATGTGCAGCAGCGGCCAGTACACCGAGCGGGGCATCATGCGTCGCCACGGCTTCATGGCGCAGTACTACGTCGAGTCGCCGCAGTTCCTGAACAAGATCCCGAAGCCGGTGCGCGACTTCGCCGTCCTGCTCGAGCCGATGTCGGTCGTCGAGAAAGGAATCGACCACGCGTTCCTGCTCCAGCGGCGCACGACCTGGAAGCCGAAGTTCGGCATGGTGCTTGGCGGCGGACCCGTCGGCCTGCTCGCGGCCGCGGTGCTCCGTGCGCGCGGGCTTCGCACGCTCGTCATCGGACGGGAAGAGGCCAACGACCTGCGCGCCCAGATCTCGAAGCAGCTCGGCGCGCAATATCTCTGCGTCGCGAACAAGGCGCTTCCTGACGTGCCGAAGGAAACGGGTTATCCCGACCTCGTAATCGAAGCGACGGGCAGCGCGAAAGTCGTGTTCGATGCAATGGAGATCCTGGGCCCGAACGGCGTCCTCTGTCTGCTCAGCGTGACGGGCGGCCAGACACAGAATCAGGAGCCGATCGATCTCATCAACCAGCGCCTCGTACTCGGTAACCAGGTCGTCTTCGGCAGCGTGAACGCGAATCCACGCCACTTCGCGATGGGCGTCAAGGACTTCGTAACGATCGACAAGAAGTGGCCGGGCACGCTGAGCCGCCTGCTGACGAATCGGATTCCGTGGCAGGACCACAAGTCATGGTTCAACGAGCGCGGGAGCGGGATTAAATCGACACTCGAAATATCCTAGGGTTCACGGTTCACGGTTCACGGTTCACGGTTCACCGGTTCACGGTTCACGGTTCACGGTTCACCGGTTCACCGGTTCACGGTTCACGGTTCACCGGTTCACGGTTCCGGATTCACCCTCTCAGCGCAACGACAGGATCCACACGCAGCGCGCGTCTCGCGGGCAGCCAACTCGCGAGGAGCGCGACGCCGAGCAGCGTGCCCGCAGACATTATCCACGCCAGCGGGTCCCAGGGGCTGATCGCGTACAACACCGTAGTCAGTGCACCGACGTGCGCAGCTCGTCGCTGCTGTACCTCGCGCCTGACAGCGGCAGTTCCGCGGTAGCACACGATCGGCATCGAATCCTGGTGAGACCCGCTGCAGCCGCGCGAAGCTCCTGACCAGCAGCGCCGCGCCGATCGTCAGCACAATCGTCAGCGCGATCTCCGCGACGACCAGCCCGGCGCGTGCGCGCCGCTGGCACACGCCGCCGCTCATGCCGGACCGCCTTGCTTCATTGAGCGCTTCGCGCACGTCGACCCGGACGGACTGGAACGCGGGCAGGAGCCCGAAGAGCACACCCGCCGCGAGCGCAACGCCAAACGTGAAGATGACGACCCGGGTGTCGACCACCACGGCATCGACCCGCGCGGAAGCGTCGATCTTCTGAAACAAGCGGAGTCGGACGGGAAGGACGCCGATGATCGTGGCCGCACGCCCGTCGAGCAGCACGCGCTCACCGAGCACGGCGCGCCCGCCGAACCGCGCCTGCCACACGCCGTGACTCAGGATCACGACCGCCTCGCCACCCGGTTTGTCTTCGTCGGCGGAAAACGTGCGGCCAATCTCCGGAGCGACGCCCAGCATCGGCAGCACGTTCGCGCTGAGCATCTTGGGAGTGACGCGCTGCGGCTCGTCGCCGCCACTCATGTTCAGTCGTGTTGCGGAACGCGCCGCACGCCTGGAGCGACCGCGCGTCGGCGCACACATCGCGATAGTTTTCCGCCCGACAGCGAGAGCAGCGGGAACTGCGGCGGCGTGTGCTCGTTGATCATGACGACGCGATCGGCGTCGTGAAAGGGAAGCGGCCGCAACATGACGGGTCGACGACGCTGAAGATCGCGGACGTGGCGCCGACGCCAAGCGCGATGTCAGAACGGCGATGCTGGTGAAGCCAGGCTGCTTGAGCAGCGCGCGAAACGCCAGACGGAATTCGCGAATCACCTCGCCAGCGTAGTCGGCGTATGCGAGAGCGTCAACGCGCGTAGGGCGGTGTTCCAGCGTCGTACCTTTGTGTGCCGTGATGGAACAAACGAATGCAATGTCCTACGGCTCATTGATTTACGCGCAAAAACTCCCTCGAATGCAGTCAATTGTGTTCCATAACTAGCCATCCTTACGCAAGCGTGCGGCCGCGAAGGCCCTAAAGGCCGTTCAGATAATCCCTACCAAGTCAGCTATTTGGGCAGTCCTGCCGCCTCCATGAGCAGCTGGACTGTTCCTTGCCAAGACCCTGATGCCGGTTAAACGCGGACACTACTGATTATGAAGAGAACCATTGGTCCCTTTGGCGCATCCCTCGTCGCACTGCTGGCGGCATTGGCTGTCTCTGTGTCGGGTCAGCACGGCCCGACGCTCTCGCCCGACCTTGCCGCGCATCCGGCAGGCCATCGCGGGCACCGGATCATCGTGCAGGCGGACCCGAGCGCCCTGGCTGCGCTGCGCGGCCACGGGCTCGGCGTACTGCGGCGCCAGGTTCAGGGCGCGCTCGCGATGGAAGTGTCCGACGAGCAGCTCGAGGCGCTGTCCCGTAATCCGGCGATCGCGCACATCTCCGGTGACCTGCGGGTGTTCGGCGATATGGCCGTCACCAACAAGGTGACCGGCGCGAGCACCGTCTGGCAGGGCACGAGTGGCCTTCTCGGTATCGGCGGCACGCCGGGTTACCGCGGCAGCGGGATCGGTGTCGCGGTGCTCGACTCGGGCATCGGTTCGCACAACGCGCTCGGCACGCGGGTGACGGCGCACGTGAATTTCGTGTCGGGCGAGCCGGGGGTCACAGGCGATCCGTACGGCCACGGCACGCACGTCGCGGGTATCGCCGGCGGAGACGGCAGCGCGGCGAAAAACGTGACCTCGGCGTACAGCGGTGGCAGCGCGCCGGCGATCAATCTGATTGACGTGCGCGTGCTGGGCCGCGACGGTTCCGGTCTGACGAGCGATGTCATCGCGGGCATCGACTGGGTAGTCGCGAACCGCAACAAGTACAACATTCGCGTCGTCAATCTCTCGCTGGGGCATCCGGTGACGGAACCCTCAGCGTCCGATCCGCTGGACCAGGCGGTCCAGCGCGCCGTGGCACAGGGCATTGTCGTTGTCGCGGCGGCGGGCAACTACGGGCAGACGGCGACCGGCGCCCCCATTTTTGGCGGCGTGACCTCGCCGGGCAATTCGCCGTATGCGATCACGGTCGGCGCGATAGATGCGAACGGCAGCGCTGACACGTCCGACGACACGATCGCGCCATATAGCTCGCGTGGTCCCACGAGGTACGATCTCGCCGTCAAGCCGGACGTGGTCGCGCCCGGCACACGCATCGTCTCCCTCGAGGCCTCCAAGTCGTATCTCAGCACGACCTACCCGCAATGGCATGTGGCCGGCAAGGGAACCAACGCGTATCTGCGCCTGAGCGGGACGAGCATGGCAACGCCGGTCGTCAGCGGCGGCATCGCGCTGCTGCTGAACGCGCAGCCCTCGTTGTCGCCAGCGCAGGTGAAGATGGCGCTGCAGATGGGCGCGCGGTATTCGGCCAGCGGCGGCCTCCTCGGCGGGGGCACCGGCACGGTGAATTTCCCGCAGACGCTGACGATCGCGCAGAACGGGCTCGTTCCCAACCTGCTGAACACGGTGGGCAACGTGCTCGGCGCAGGCTCCGGCGCCGCGTTCCGCGACGACGGGTCAATGACGGATCGCCTTTACTACGGGACGGGCCTGCGCCGGTTGAGCATTCTCGATCTCGGATGGCTGTTCCAGGGGGCCGACAAGGCGGACTGGGGCGTGCTGAACCTGCTCGGCCTCACGAATCCGCTCGCGTCGACGCCCGCGAAGCGGCTGCTGTGGGGCGAGGTCGCGGACTGGATCCCCGGCGATTACTGCACGTGGGGCGATTCGATTCGGAGCCCGTCGGGCCAGGTCGTCGTCTGGGGCAGCGGCGATTACGTCGACGCTGACGTCGTCGTGTGGGGCAGCTCCGTGGTGAAGGACGGGCGGTAGCATGAATTCGACAGCCGGGGCGGCGCGCTTGTCGACGCAGGGCCGCGCGTTTATCGCGGCGGTGTCGATCTGCGGCCTCGCCGTGGCAATGTGGTGTGCGTGGACGATCGTTCACACGTCGCTTCCACCCGCCTGGCTGGTCTTTGCAGGGCTCACGCTCGCGAGCGCGAGCCTCACACTCAAGATTCCGTCGATCAACTCGACGCTGGCGGTGTCGGAGATTTTCGCGCTCGCCGCAATCCTCCTGTTCGGTCCGGCGCCTGGCGCGTTCTCGTTCGCCTGTCTGGGGATCGTCCTGTCGCTGCGCGGCCGGGTGACGCGCGATCGCATCGTGCTGATCGTGTTCAACTTCGGAAATCTCGCGATTTCGGGGTGGGTATGCGGTACGATCTTCTTCGCGCTGTCGGGCGTGGCGCCCTTGTCGCAGGGCAGCGGCCACTACGGCGAGCTGGTTCCCGCGCTGGCAGCGACGACGGCGAGCTACTTCCTGCTCAACAGCGGCCTGACCGCATGCGCGGTTGCGGCTGAATCGGGACAGGCGTTCATCAGCCTGTGGCGGACGCATTTTCTGCCGCTCGTGCCGAGTTACGTGGCGGGGGCGTCCGTTTCGCTGATTCTCGTCGTCGTGATGCGGGAGGGGCAGTTCATGGCCTTCGCGCTGGTCCTTCCACTGTTGTTCATTTCGTACCTGACCGTGCAGTCGTCGTTCGGCCGCGTGGAAGATTCGAAAGTGCACGTCACCCAGCTCAATCGTTTGCTCTTGTCGACGGTTGAGACGCTCGCGACCGCGATCGACGCGAAGGACGAAGTCACCCACGATCACGTGCGCCGCGTCCAGCAGGGCACGCTCGCGCTGGCGCGCCTGCTGGGCGTTTCCGACACGGAGATGCTCAAGGCGATTGAGGCAGCGGCCCTCCTTCACGACACCGGCAAGATCGCGGTGCCGGAGCATATCCTGAACAAGCCTGGCAAGCTGACGCCCGCGGAGTTCGACAAGATGAAGCGTCACGCGCCGATTGGCGCGGAGATCCTCTCGTCGATCGAATTTCCATATCCCGTCGTCCCTATCGTGCGGCATCATCACGAGAACTGGGACGGTACCGGGTATCCCGATGGCTTGCGCGGCGCCGAGATCCCGCTCGGCGCGCGGATTCTGTCCGTCGTCGACTGCTTCGACGCGCTGACGTCGGATCGTCCCTATCGCCGACGGATGACCGACGAACAGGCGCTCACGATCCTCTGCGATCGTCGCGGCACCATGTACGACCCACTCGTCGTCGATACGTTCACCGAGAATTACAGGCAGATCATGCCGGCCGCGAACAGTGCTCCGCATCCCGCGGCGCGGGCCATTGGCGATGCGCGCGCTCAGGATCGCATCGAGCGCGAGCAGGCGCGCGAGGCCCTGGCACCGTCGTCGATCGCCGTCAACGACACGCTGCTGGCCGTTACGAGTCTGTCGCGCGCGATGAGCGGGGATGCCACGATCATCGATGTCGGCTCGCTGATGTGGATGATCGTACGGCAGGTGCTGCCGTGTGAGTCGATGGCGATCTTCCTCGTGGACGAGCAGCACGACGAGGTTGCCGTGCGATTTGCCGCGGGCGCGCACGCACACGTGCTGCGCAACGTCACGAGACCGACTGGAACCGGTATCGCGGGGTGGGTTGCGGTGAACGCGAAGCCAGCCGTCAACGCCGACGCCGGGCTCGATCTGGGCCTGCGGGCGGTGGAACTCTCGCCGCCGCTCCGCTCGTGCCTGGCCGTGCCGCTGATGGACAGCGAAGCGCTCGTTGCCGTGCTCGCGCTCTACGGCGACAAACCGGGGGCGTTCTCGGAAGACGACGTGCGGCTCGTCGAACTGCTCGCGCCGCGTCTCGCGTCCGCTCTCATCGTGCCCGCGATCGATGAGGAGGAGGACGGCTTCGTTGCCGCCGCCGCATCCATTGCGGGCGTCAGCGGCGCCTCCAAGCAAAAATCAGGTCTGAAGCTGGTCACCCGCTCCCACCGGAGCCCTGAGCCCGCCTGAAGCCAGAACGGGGACACTCACACTTCGTCCCATTTCTGGGATTAACTGTGACTGTCCCCGTTCTGACTCTGAAGCGAGCGCACGCCTGAAAGGGGGACACTCACACTTCATCCCAATTCTGAGACGAACTGTGAGTGTCCCCGTTTCTCATCGCGGCGGATCGTTTGTGACGGTGAACACCTTGCCGTCGCGCAGGTACAGTCTCTCCATGTCCGCCTTGTTGAACGGCCGCGCGCCGCGACGGCCGAAAACGGCGAGCTGATTGCCGCTTTCATCAACCGCGCGGTCGCGATCGATGCCTTCCGAGATCATCAGCGCGTCGTGCATCGGGTAGTGCGCGATCAGCGTGGGCGTGGGGTGCGGGCTGAAGCCGAGATAGTTCGGGTTGTCTGAAGGCGAGAAGAGCTGCACCACCTGCAGGCCGTTATGCCCGTCCGCGATGTAGGCAAACTGACTGGCGTTCGTCATGCCGATCTTCACGTCGTTCGTGTCGTTGATTGCCCCTCCCGCATTGAACGTCTGTGCCAGCGTCGGCTGCTCGGGCCGTTCGATGTCGACGATGCCGATGCCATCGGGGCCGGCGGCGACATAGGCGTACGTGCGCGCCACGTAGAGATTGCGCGCGTCCTTGAACGGCACGCGCGCGCCGCTGACAAGGCGCGGCTTGTCCAGCGCGGTCACGTCGAGCACCTTCAGCCCGTCCCGATCCACCACGAAGCCGTAGCGAAACTGGATTTGCACGCCGCGCGGCTCGACGAGATCGGGGGCGCCGATCTGCGCCGTCACTTTCGGATGGAATGGATCCTCGAGTGAGACGACAACGAGCGCCTTGCCGGTCAGGATGTACGCATACGTGCCGGCGATCGTAATGCGGCGCCCGCCCGTGAGGACGCCGTCGGGATTGAACGTGACGGCGCGTTCGAGGAAGTTGTTCGATGGGTTGCCATCGAGGAGCGTGCCGACGCCGATGATGTTCCGGCTCTTGGGATCCCTGTTGCCAACGACGATCAGCCCCTCTTCCCGGTCGATGACGTAGAGCAATCCGTACAACACGTGGATCTTCTGTTCCTCGTTCTCCGGACGCTGCGAGCGCAGCGGGTCCACGCCGAGCGTGGTCGGCGTCGCGATCGCAGCTGCAAATTTCGTCTTGACATAGAGCCGCTGCCCGAGCGGTGACACCGGCGCAGTGACGATCGGTTCGCTGAAATCCTTGTTGTCGATGTTCGCGATGTCGTAGATGCGGAAGCCGCCTTTGCCCAGCGCCGCGTAGAGGTATTCTCCACGCTGCTGCACGTCCAGCACGTTTTCACCCGGATGGTGATGCGCGTGTGGGAGCTCGAGTTTGCGCTTCTCGTGCTTCTCGTATTCCTCGGGATACGCGAGCTTGTGCAGGTGGCTCCCGATGATCGCGGGCGGCTCGTCGCGTTCGGCGACGGCGACTCCCTCGAAGCCCTCTCTGCCGTCAGCCACCCAGATGTTGTGGCCCATGAAGTTCATGAAGTTGGTGCCCTGCAGCGTCACGTTCGCGATCCAGGCGTTGTTGCTGCCGTCGGCCGCGACGTGGCAGTCGGTGCACGTCTTCGTTTCCTTCGCGCGCACGGTGTGAGGCACGAAGGTGCTGAATGCCTGGCCGCTGAATCCTTCGGCGGAGACCGTCTGCTGCATGTAGTAAAGCCAGTCGCGCGACTGATTCTGGGAGCTGACGAGAATCGCGCATGCGGAACGCACCGGCGCGACACGGTTGTTCGTAACCGTGCCGTCGCGGCCGAGGAAGAATGAATCATCGCGCAGCACCTGGAAGTTGTATGCCGTCCAGTTGCGCGTCGCGAGCCCCTCGTTGTGCAGCATCGGCATCTTGCGGTTCGCCACCATCGAGAGATGACAGCCGAAGCACGTCGGCGTCCACGACGTGTGGCACGCGTAGCACGTCATCGAGCTGTTCGCGTGCGCGAGCGTGTCCGCTGCCGCGACCAATCCCCACGTCGTCCCGTCACGCTGGATTGTCTTCGCGCGCCGCGACTTGTCCGAGTAGTGCGATGCGCCCGGCGTGATCGTATCGACCGTCTGCACGACTTCCCATTTCAGATTCGGATCCAGCATGGACCGCTGGAAGAGCGTGTCCCCCTCCCAGTAGAAGCGGCGCTCGCGCCACGGCGTTCGCAGCGCGGCGAGCGCGGTACCACCCGCAGGCGCCGCGGGTCCGCTCGTGATCAGCGTCGCACGCCGTTCGATGGATCCGTGGCAATCCACGCAGTCGATTTCAACGGCATTGCGCGTCTCGCCGTACAGCCTGCCGTTCCCGTGGTTGTCCTGATTGAAATGGCAGTCGATGCACTGCATGCCTTTCTCGAGGTGGATGTCTTTCAGATGCACCGCCTTGCCGAAGCGATCCGGATCGTCGTGGGGGACGACCCTGTCGTCGCCGTCGAGCAGGTTGCCGCGGCGATCGCGCTTGTAGACCGCGCGGAATACCCAGCCGTGGCCGTGGAAGTCGGCAAACTGCGTGTGCTGCAGCTGCCTGTTGAATTGCGGCGTGCCGATCTGGCCAAGGAATTTCTCGTCGCCCCACTTGCCGCGAAGCGCCGACTGCTCCGGGTTGCGCGAACGAATCTCGAGCCGGTCCTTATCCGAGAGATCCTTCTGCGCTGCGGGATACATGAATTCACCGTCGGTCTCGTTCTCCCACCAGGTGTAGCCGTAGTACGTCGTGACCATGTTCGTTCCCGGATGCACGTGGCACGTCATGCACTGGCTCGACGGAATGGAGCGTGTGAACGTGTGCCTGATCGGATGTCCGGGCTGCGTGCGCTCGGGATCGATCGTGGGATCGAGCGTCGCGGTGCGGCCGTCGTTGCCGAACTGCGCGTACTGACCGGAGTGATCCGGCGATCGATCGTTGGCATAAACGACATGACAGGCGGTGCAGCCGCTATTGCGATAGTCGCCAGGTTGATCGTTGGTGCCGGGAAACGACAGCAGCGGATCGAGCAGCCGTGTCTTCTGCAGTCCCAGGAACACGGGATCGGTCCGCAGCAGCGTCCCAAAGCCGCGATCGCTCAGCTTCGCATCGGGACGGCCCGGATCCTCGTTGCGCGTGGGGTTACCGATCTCGCCGCGCTTGCTGCCGCCACGCTCGAACACGCGCAGCACGTTGCCCGGCTGCGTAATCTCCCAGCGTGGCAGCGGCTCGAGCCAGGGCAGCCATCCTTTTGTCCGGGTTTCCTCCGGCGTGGGTGCCGGAAATGCCTGCAGCCGCTGCGGCGTGCCGTCGGGCGCATAGCTCTCGCCGTAGCGCGCGTTCTTGTACGGCGCGGCGCCATTGTTGTAGAGCGCCGCCTGCCACAACATCGCGCCCGTCGTCATCATGCTGGTGCGCACGTTGCGCACTTCCGCCGCGTGGCACGAGCCGCACGTTTTGTCGGCGACTCGAAGATCGCCGGGATTGACGAATTGCACGTACGCAGGCGACTCTTCCAGCCATTCGGTGTAGGGACGGATCGCGTTCGCCGAGCTCTTGAAGAGCTCCTTGTTTCGTGGGAGCACGTGCGCCTTGCGCCTGGCCTCGTCGTACTCTTTCGAGTCCGCGGCGAGCCCGCTTGCGATCGTGACGGCAGGATCGCCGCCATGACAATCCGCGCATCCGATCGTCACCGTGCCGCCGGGATGCATCGACGCTTCGTCGGTCTTGGTGTGGCAGGTGATGCAGCCGGCGCTCTGCCTGGCAGCGTCTTCGGATCCGTGTTGGATCGCCGGGGGTGAACCCAACACGCTCGACCTGAAGGTCGGGCCTACTGGTGGTGGGATTGCAGGGGATCGCCCCGCCGCGTTTGCACCCCATACCAACGTCACCGTCCATCCAATTGCGGCCATCGTGACTGCGCGCATGGCATTGGTCATATGCATGTGCCCGAAAGGGGGACACTCACAGTTCGTCCCGCTTTCGGAAATAAGTGTGAGTGTCCCCGTTCTGAACTGTGACTGTCACAGTTCGTCCCGGTTGTGGGATTAAGTGTGAGTGTCCCCGTTCTGTTCAGAATTGCAGTCTCATGTTCACAAATACCGAGAACAGGTGATTCCGTTCGTAGATGTCCTTGAGCCCTTGTCCGAGCCTCATGCCCGCGACGCCGCCGATGATGACGATGTTGTCGCTCAGCGGCGGCCGATACGATGCGCCGGCTCCGTACTCCACGCCGATGTTCAGGCGCACCTTCTCTTGGAACAGCAATGTCTCCAGGACTTCTGTTTTCATGAAGCGCAGGTAGCTCGTCGAGACGAAGCCGCGCAGCTTCGGGGTCAGCTCGACGTCCGCGCCACCATTCACGAGAAAGATCCCGGGATTGACGAAGCTCGCCTGCCCCTCGTCCTTGTTCGTGCGCAGCGAGGGAAGGAGGCTCAGCGGCGACACGAGCCCGGTGCCGGTCTGCGCGAGACGGAGGCCCTGGCGGTTCCACAGACTGAATGTGCCTCCCGCGAACGTCGGGATGTCCAGGATTGCGTCGAACGCGCGGCCGTGACCGTCGTTCGGATCGTCATCACCCGATGCAAAGAATGTCGTTCCCTTGAATCGAATCCAGTCTTTATCGAGTGAGAGTTCCAGCGCGGCCATCTGCGCATTGATGTCGACTGGCGCCGCTTCGATGGCATTGGCCTCTTCGTGCCCGAGCGCCTGGTAGAACGCGTGACTCACATTCCACCGGCCGATGTGACCGCTGCCCGCCCAGCCGACGTAGTACGCGCGCACCGTGTTGTTGCCGATGAGCCCGATGGGCGCGGGACGCACGAGGAACCCGTTCGTGTCGTAGTGCAGCTCGCCCTGGTCCCGATTGGCGTGGAAGCTGAACTCGGTTGTGTAGCCCGGAGTCAGGAAGTCCTGAATGTAGAGATTCGCGATGTACACCTGCTGGTTGCGCCGATGCAGCTCGTTGAAGCCGCTGTTGGTGTCCTTTTCGAGCAGGTCGAAGTACGCGAGGTTGTACTCGATGCGGCTCGATTTCAACGTGCCGAACAGGCGGACGCCCGGGGATTCCAGCACCGAGATGAAGCCTCGAAAGTCGGAGCTGAACTCCTGGATGCCGGCGCGAACCGAGATGAAGTCGTAGTTCGAACTGATATCGAACAGCTTCTTCTCGACGAACGCTTCCTGCAATCCGAGATGGGTGTTCAGGCGATTCGACCCGCGCCGCACATCGGCGTTCGTCTGGAGCTCGGCGAGATCGATGAAGTTGACGCTGAAGGCCGGCGCGACGCGCACGCGCCAGTCGACCGGACGGAACGCCGTATCGCCGCGAAACAGATCGAACGACGTGCGGAACGCGGTGACGGGCAGGTACTGGCCGCCGCGGCCGAAGAAGCGCTGGCTGCCCTGGCGCTTTGTGCTGACGCCGCTTGGCGTCGGCAGGTTGCGCCCTTCGAGCAGCGAATCGCTCACGCCCGTGAACACGAAGAACGTCCGTTTGTCGAGGACCGGGTAGTCCCCCTTCAATCGGTTCTGATTGTAAGGATCCCACCAGCGTCCGCTGACGTACGGATAATCTCCCTCGACGTGATAACGATCCCACTCCGGGAGCGGCAGGTTCCAGCGTTCGGGAACCGGCACGAACACCTTCTCGCCCGGCGGGAGCGGCGTGGCCTCCGACGGCGGCTCTCCACGACGTTCCGGAAGCCGTCCATACGGCGTCGGCGGGCCGGGCTCGATCGGTCGCGACGGTGGCGCCGCTTCTCCCGTGCGCGCGATCTTCAGATCGACGCTCGCCAGCTCCGATGCGGCGAGGCGCAAGCCTCCCTGCGTCAGAGGCTGATAACCGTCGCGCGTGACGGTGAACGAGTACTCGCCGCCGGGAAGGTCGAGAAAGCGGAACACGCCGTCGGCCGTCGTGAGGGCTCGAGCGACTTCGCGCGCGCCGCTCCTCAGGACGACATTCGCGCCGGGGACGGGGCGCCCATCCTGGTCCGTGACCTGTCCCTGAATCGCGGAACGACGCTCGCGCTGGTTGGGGATCTGGTGCGGCTCGAGGTCCGAGGTCCGAGGTCCGAGGTCCGAACGCCGAAACCCGAATTCCGGACGCACGACGCCGCCGGTCGGCGCGTGTCCCAGCGCAAACATCAGCAAGACCGCCGCAATCACGCCCTCACCGCCGCCATTCGTCGATCAGATTCGCGACCAGGCCTGTCCACCCCGTCTGGTGATTCGCGCCGAGGCCGGCGCCATTGTCGCCGTGGAAGTACTCGTTGAACAGCAGGCAGTCGCGCCAGTCGGGATCCTGTTGGAACTTTTCGGTGCCGCCGTAGATGCGGCGATGTCCATTTCCGTCGCGTGTGAAAAGCCCGATCATGCGGTCCGCAATGTGGCGCGCCATCTCGTTCGGACTGATCGCCTTGCCATCGCTCGCGGGCGCCTTGATTTTGAACTCGGGCCCGAACGCCTCCGAGAATTTCGTGAACGATTCAATCAGCAGGAAGGACGTGGGGAACCAGACCGGTCCGCGCCAGTTTGAATTGCCGCCTTTGATCTTGACGTCCGCCTCCGCGGGCTCGTAGCGCACCGTGCCCGCGCCGAAGGAGAACGGATGGTGTTCGTGATATTTCGACAGGCTGCGGATCCCGCCCGGCGACAGGAACTCCGATTCGTCCCAGACGCGCCGCAGCAGCAGCTCGAGCTGATGGCGATCGACAATCGACAGAATGTCGCGGCGTTTGCCGTCCCTCACCTCGGTGTAGCACGCCTGCCCGACGAGATCCGGCCGGTTGCGGATGAACCAGTGGACGTCGGTGACGAAAATCGGGAACGACTCCAGCTCGTCTTCGTCGATGACGTCGATTGCAAAGAGCGGGATCAGGCCGACCAGCGACCGCACGCGGAACTTGTGAAACGCGCCGCTCGGGTACCGCAGGACGTCGTAGAAGAACCCGTCCTCTTCATCCCATAGCTGGTAGCCTCTGCCTCCCATGCGCTTCATCGCCCCGCCGATGTAGATGAAGTGTTCGAAGAATTTCGTCGCCATCGACTCGTAGACCTTGTTGGTCTTCGCGAGCTCGATCGCGATCCGCATCATGTGCAGGCAGAAGAATCCCATCCACCCCGTCGCATCCGACTGCTCGAGGATCGCGCCGTCTGGCAGCTTCTCGCTGCGATCGACCACCGTGATGTTGTCGAGGCCGAGGAAGCCACCCTCGAAGACGTTGAGCCCCTGGCTGTCGACCTTGTTCACCCACCACGCGAAGTTGATCAGCAGCTTCTGGAAGCACTTTTCGAGGAACGGCGTGTCCGCCACGCCGGCGCGATCTTTTTCGATGTTGTAGACCCGCCAGCACGCCCACGCGTGGACCGGTGGATTGAGATCCGAGAACTCCCATTCGTACGCGGGGATCTGTCCGTTAGGATGCTGGAACTGCTCGAAGAGCAGCACCCAGAGGTTCTCCTTGGCGAATGCCGGATCGACGAGCGCGAGCGCCACGCAGTGGAACGCGAGGTCCCACGCGGCGAACCACGGGTACTCCCACTTGTCCGGCATCGAGAGGATGCGCATCGAGTTCAGGTGACGCCAGTGGCTGTTGCGAATGTGCTTTCGCGCCGGCGGCGGCGGCATCGACGGGTCGTCGCCCTCCAGCCACTGGTTCACGTCGAACAGGTAAATCTGCTTCGTCCACAGCAGGCCCGCCAGCGCCTGCCGCTGCACCAGCTTCTCGTCGTCGCTCGCCCTCGGCGGATGAATCGCCTCGTAGAACTCGTCAGCCTCGCGGTGCCGCGTCGTGACGATCGACTCGACATCGTCCAGCGGGGCGTTCATGTGTTCGTTCGTCAACCGCAGGAGCCAGACAGACGAGCCGCGCGCCGGTACGAGGCATTTGAAGTGCACGGCGGCCTTCGTGCCGAACTCGTCCGGGTTGATGCAGCTTTCGCCGTTGACGATGTGGCGGTGGAATGCGTCTTTCGTGTAACGCGCGTCGCCTGGCGAGCCATACAGCCGCTCGGTGTTGCTCTCGTTGTCGGTGAAGAGCGGCCGGCCGCTCGACGGCGCGTAAAGGTAGCGCGGCCCGAGACGATACTCGAACATCAAGTTCGGCAGCGGCTCCGTGCCGGTGTCGTCCGCGACCAGCGACTGCCAGTCCTTCCCGTGCGCCGCGCGACGGATCGCGGGAGGCCTGCGGCGCTCGGGTCCCCATGCCCATGTGTTTCGGAACCAGAGGTGGGGAAGCACGTGCAGCTCCGCACCCTCGGGTCCACGATTGAACGCTTCCACACGAATGCAGATGTCGTCAGGCCCCGCCTTCCCGTACTCGACGACGATGTCGAAGCAGCGGTTCTCGTTGAAGACACCGCTGTCGAGCAGCTCGAACTCCATGCCGCCGCCGCCTCGCGCGCGATTCTCGCGCAGCAGCCGCCCGTACGGGTATTCGGCATGCGGGTACTTGTAGAGCAGCTTCATATAGCTGCCCGTCGGCGTCGCATCGAGGTAGAAGTAGTACTCTTTTACGTCCTCGCCGCGATTCCCCTCGCTCGATGTCAGACCGAACATCCGCTCCTTGAGGATCGGATCTCGCCCGTTCCAGAACGCAAATGCCAACGTGAGCAGCTGGTAGCGATCGCACAGGCCCGCGATGCCGTCCTCGCCCCATCGATACGCCTTGCTGCGCGCGAGATCGTGCGGCAGGTAATCCCACGCGGCGCCGTTCGGACTGTAGTCCTCGCGGACGGTGCCCCACGCGCGTTCGCTGACGTAGCAGCCCCAGCGTCGCCAGGGGGGAACAACTGCGGGTGTGGAGTGGGAGAGTCGGGCGTGTTCAGCTGTCTGGCGCGTGCGCGAAGGCATGTGGTCGGGTATTATCTGCGGGCCGCGCATGCGTCGCAATCTTCCCGTGTACTTCTGTGAGTTCGCCGGCACGGCGATCATGTTGTTCGTCGGCGTCACTGCTGTCGCGCTGATGTGGGCGCCCGCCTCTCCGATGCCGGTGGTACCCAATCCGATGCTGCGACGGTTGATCACCGGCATCATGTTTGCCGCAGGGGCCACCGCCGTCGTCTATTCGCCGCTTGGTCAGCGCAGCGGCGGACACATCAATCCCGCCGTCACGCTCGCGTTCTGGCGAGCGGGCAAGGTGCCGACGCGCGACGCCGTTGCGTATGTGATCGCGCAGTTCGCCGGTGCGCTGGCCGGCGCGTTCGCGGCAGGTCTCGCGTGGCGCGAGCTCACGCCCGCCGTGCAATACGCGGCGACGACGCCGGGTGAGGGCTATTCCACGATCGTCGCGCTCGTCGCCGAAACGATTGTCACGTTCCTGCTCGTGTTCACAATCTTCGTCTCCGTGAACAAGCCACAGACCGCGTCGCGCACGGGTATCATCGCTGGGATCCTCGTGGCGCTGCTCGTGATGATTGAATCCCCGCTGTCGGGCACGAGTCTCAATCCGGCGCGGACGCTTGGGCCGGCGATCCTCGTGCCGCTCTATCGCGACGTCTGGATCTATTTTGTCGGCCCGTGCCTCGGCGCACTCATCGCTGTAGCGGCATACGTGCAACAGTGGGGAAGCGGCACGGTCTGCGCGAAGCTGTATCACACCGAGAAGTATCGCTGTCCCTTCGACCAGTGCGGCTACCGCCTCGTGTCCGCCGGTGAGACGGTGATGCGCGAAGGGGAGCTGGGCGCGGAGGCGTATATCATCGAACGAGGCGTGCTCGAGGTATTGCGCGATCGCTCGCAGACGACGCCTATCCCGGTGGCGCAGCTCGTGAAGGGAGATTGGGTTGGTGAGATCAGCCTGCTGCTCGACGAGCCACGCACCGCGACCGTGATCGCGCTGTCGGACGCGCAACTGCGCCGGGTCACGAGAGAAGATTTCGGCCGGATCCTGGCCAGCGATCCCGAGCGCACACAGGAACTGTTGCGACAGCTCGCGCGCCGGGTTCGGGAGTCGAGCGATCGTCTTGCGGGAAGGGTATGAGCGGATGCGGGTGCGCTTCTGGGGCGTGCGCGGCTCGGTGCCATGGGCCGTGCCCAACGCCATCGGCCACGGGTGCAATACGCCGTGCATTGAACTGCTCGACGAGCGCAGCGGCGCGATTCTGATTCTCGATGCGGGCTCCGGGATCGTCGGCGTCAACCCCGCGGCCGTGTCGCCGACGCCGCGGCCGATCTCGCTGCTGCTGACGCACTATCACTGGGATCACCTGCAGGGCCTTCCGTTCTTCGCGACGCTCTATCAGCCCGGATGGGATCTCACGATCCACACGCCCGCGCTCGCGGCGCACGATCCATCGTGGCTGGACACAGTGTTCAAGTCGCCGTTCTTCCCGGTGCCATATCAGCATTTGCCGAACCGTCCGCGCGTGAACCTGATACGACCGGGCGAGCTCGACATTCCAGGATTCGAGGTCACCGCGCTGCCGCTCAATCATCCCGGTGGCGCGCTGGCGTATCGCATTCGCGGCGTCACGGGAGACTTCGTGTACGCGACCGACCATGAGTTTGGCGATCCGGAGTACGACGAGCCGCTCGCGGATTTCGCGCGCGGCGCGGCCGCGATGGCACTCGACGCCCACTTCACGCCGCAGGAACTGCCGCAGCATCGCGGGTGGGGCCACAGCGACTGGCGCCAGTGCGCGCAGTTCGCCGCGGCCAACGACATCGGCGGCCTGTGGTTGTTCCATCACAAGCCCGGACGATCGGATGAAGAGCTCGTCAGGATCAGGGCGGACGCGCGGCGTATCTTTGCCGCGACAGAAACGGCGAGTGAGGGTGAGGCCCTGCAGCTGTAGCTTGGCTTGTAGGCCGCCTCTTTAGAGGCGGCAGCAGCGACTGCCGCAACCCCACGCCGGGTCTAAAGACCCGACCTACCTGCCATGTGTTATCGCTGTATCTCAGGATTCCGCGGCAGCTTCAGATAAGGAAGCCGCACCGAGCGTCCGCTGCTGTCAACCATCACGCTGTTGTCGACGCGCAGTTCGTCGGGCGGATGGAAGCCTTCGCTCCCGAGCTGCGAGACGTAATCGTCCTGCTCAACTCCGTCGCCGCTGACGCCGAGTCCGCCGATCGGACGGCCGCCACGATAGAGAGGGACGCTTCCCGGAAACCAGACGATACCGCTCTGATTGAGATAGGCACGATTGCCGCCGCGCGAGGCGCCCGGTCCTTCCGTGCACGGGTTCTTCGTGTCGTAGAGGTAAAGATCGAACCATGGGCCGGGCCGCGGATGATCGTCTCGTTCCTCGAGCTCTTCCGCGCGATCGATTCCAGGAGGAAAGAGCGGCTGTCCGGCAAAGCTGATGGTACGCGCCGTGATCGCCCATCCGCGTCCTGGCGGCGGATCTGGCGTCCAGGTGTACTTCTCGCGCGCGCTGTTCTGCGCGATGGTGCGGAGCGCCTCGTATCCTTCGCGCGTGCTGAAGTAGTACGCATTGCGCGCTTTGGTCATCGCCACGTCCGATGAGAACACGGTGCCGTCCGGCATGCGATACAGCGCGAGGATGGCGCCGGTTTCGTCGGAAATGCCGATTGTCATGCGCGCCGGCTGGTTGATCGGGAGGCGGATCATCGCGCGCGTGCGAAAGGCGACGTCAACGGATCGGTCGATGATCTGGCGAACTTCGTCCACGGTGAGGCCGCCCGCGACGGTGCTGCCGCGCGGCCCCAGCACATATCCCTCCGGCGCCTGGAGGCCGCCGCGCGCCTCGATGCTGAACCGTCCGCTGGAGACTTGTCCCGGCGCGGATCCGGCGGGCCGTCCGCGCAGCGTGCGCCGGATGCAGGCAATGTTCGTGCACGCGCCGAAGAAAGGCAGGCGGATCCCGTCGACATACACGGCGCCCGGCGGGCCGAGCGGTTCCGAGAAGTCCATGCCGCGGCCGGCGCCCGCCGCGGCCAGCGTTGCGGCGTACTCCGCGAAGTTCGCGGACACTCCGGCAACGCCGACGCCTCCGATGACTTTGCCTCCTCGGTAGATCGGAATGCCGCCGGGATTCACGGGCACTGCATTCAGATCATCCTGTCCGGTGTCGAACACGTCCGCCTTGCCCGTCGTGATGCCGACCGACGACAGCGGCTCGCCCGCATCATCGAGCATCGGGCCGCCTCGCGCGCAACCGCGCGTAGCGGACGGCTCGCAGGGGAGCGGCGCGCCTCCCGCGCCGTCACCGAACACACCGGCGATTGATTTCGGCCGAGGAAACGCCGCGTTGAACACCGCGTCGCCAAGTTGATCGACCTTGCACCCGCGATTGATGTTCTCGACGCCGTAAAGCGCCGCATTGGGAGTGTTCTGCACGCCGGGCGGATAGTGGATGCCGCTGATGAAACGGACGGTGCGCGACGAGAGCGGCGCCTGATCGTTCGCAAACATCGCCCCCGTGCGCGCGAGCGTCACCGCCACGTCGGGCGTCGGCTCGTCCGCCTGCGGCCGCGAGTACACGCCGAGAATGTTGCCGGTGCGATCGACGACTGCGGCCGCGAGCGTGTCGTTGCCGAGGGCGGTGGCCGCGACCGTCAACACCGCGCGCACATCGTCAGCCGTGAGGATCTCTGCCGGGCCTCCGGCCCGATCCGACGGAGTGTTCTGGGATGTCAGTGTGACGGGGATGATGACGAGAAGGATGATGATGCGAAAATGTCGAGGCAAGTGCACGCGGCGAGTTTATACCACGGAAAATGGCCACAGAAAAACACAGAAGAACGCTGAAAGACACGGATGTAACACGGAAAAACACGGAGATGAAACGTCTGTTGGCTTCGTGTGCTTTCGCGTTGTTCGGTGTTGTCTGGTCGTTGTTCGATGTTGCCGCGCGCCGGGGTTTGCGCGGCATCGACCGTCGCGCAGAGGCAGAGCGCGGCCAGAAAAGGCGTCGATTTCATGACTTCCTCCGTGATGGAGGCAGCAAGGGACGTATCTAATGGTGAAAAGGAGCCGGCCTTAATCGAACGGAAGAGGCGTTTGCGTCAGGATTGGAATGCGCAGCCGTCCCGCGCCATTGGTGGCGAAGAGTGGGTTTTGCCCCACGCGGCTGACAGCTTCATCGGCGGCGCGATTGAATGCGTCGAGGAGATCCAGCGATCGTGTGCGTGGACGCCGCGGCCGGCGCAGCTGGCGCAGGAGGGCGCCCGTGAAGAACCCGTTCACACTGTTCTCCCGCGCGCGCCCGTCGGCGGCGCACGATGCGAGCGCGATCGGTCGCTGCGCGTCCGGCAACGTGCCGAGCGCGTCTTCGAGCCTGCGCATGCGATCGCCGGCGTGGCAGGTATCCACGATCAGCCTCGAGGATCGGGTCGATCGCGAAGACGTGGCCGCTCCAGTAGATCATCAGCAGATCGAGATCGTCGATCGACGCGCAGTGCGACAGGTGAGCATCGATGGCGGCGGGTGTCGCCTGCGGGCCGGTGAGACAGCGATTGCGTTCGGCGCGCCAGTATCCGAGCTGTGCGAACGTCCACGACATGCCGAACGCGTCGCGCTCGGCCGAGCGCACGGTGGCCCCGTTGGCCTCGCGATTCACGCCGATGGATAAGAGGTGATATCTGAAATCCCGCATGAACCGCCGCTCACAATGTCGGCAGCTCAACCGTGGGACTTTAACAACGGTCAATCCGCCCGAGATCCGAGTTCGAAGCCGGCGCCCGATAACCGAAGTCCGTCGACCCGTCTTCGCCGCTCCGCCGCGGCGCGCAAGCCGCAACTGACAACCGTCAACCGATCACAACGCCGTCAGCGCGCTGACGAAAATGCGCAGCCACGACGGCCCTCGCCGCGCGAATCAATCATTTAGGTCCGGCACCGAAGCTGAACTGCATCGATTGTGCCCGTGCGTCCTCTTGCGTCCCTGCGGCACTGGCGCCTGGTGGGACGCTGCTGCTCGCGGCGCCATGGAAGTCGCGGCTCGCTGGCCGGACGCCAGGTAGAGGCTGCTGAAGAACGCGAGCCTGAATGCCACGTGTCAAACGCTGAACGGGCTGAAAGTTCAATCAGTTTTGGGCTTTCAACGACCCGCTAAAGACGGAGCCACCAGATTCCCGAAACGCGATAATCGTCCGATGGACGAAGCTGCTTATGCGGCTGCCCGGTCCCGCATGATCGCAGAGCAGATTCGCGCCCGCGGTGTTCGCGATCAGCGCGTTCTCGACGCGATGAATCGCGTGCCGCGGCATCTCTTCGTTCCAGGCGCCGAACGTCACGAGGCCTACGAAGACCATCCCATCCCAATCGGTTTCGGGCAGACGATCTCGCAGCCCTACATCGTCGCGTTCATGACGGAGGCGCTCGGCGTCGAGCCCTCCCATCGCGTGCTTGAAATCGGCGCCGGATCCGGATATCAGACGGCGGTGCTCGCCGAGCTTGGCGCAACCGTCTACGCTGTTGAAGTGATCGAGGCGCTCGCAATACGCGCGCGTCAACTGCTCGACGAGTTGCATTACGCCAACGTGCACCTTCGCGCCGGCGATGGATACGCGGGATGGCCGGAACACGCGCCGTACGATCGCATCATCGCGGCCGCCGCCCCTGACGACATTCCGCGCGCGTTCATCGACCAGCTCGTCGAGGGCGGGATCCTCGCGATTCCGCTCGGCGTGATCAACCAGCAACTGCACGTGAGCAGGCGCGTGGGAGGCAAGCAGGAGACGATCGGCACCATGCCGGTGAGATTTGTCCCGATGATCAAGAAGGCTTAGGACTCACGGCTCAGGCGCCAGGGTGGCTCAGGACCAGCTATCCCTTGAGGCCGGCATGAGCCGTGAGTCATGAGCCCTGAACCAATTCAGTCCAGCCGGAACACGCCTCGCAGCGGGCCAGGTCCAGCGTCTCCATCGTAGTAGACGCCCTCGAGAAAGAGGCCAGAGGCCGGCGCTGTCACCGTCGGCGACACGCAGGAAACGTGCTGCCCCACATCGAACTGTGGCACCCAGGCGACGATCACGATCTTCCTCGCGCGCGGCCGCAAATTAATTGGGTAATTGCGGTAATTGGTGATTTGGTGATTTGGCTTCGCACGCGCTACGCCGCGTGCTCTGAAGCGCGGCCAGTAGGCCGCGCATGCCCGATTACCAAGAACGACTCGAAGTTCTTCATGCCGACGAATGAGGCGGCGGCCTCGCGCATACGCGCCGCATCGAGCGGATCCTTGATCCACCAGACATATGGCTTGAAAAAGGCGGTCTTGCGCCGTGCGATCTGATAGAGGTAACTGCGCGAGACCGCGTCGTGACGCGCGTGAAAGCGGTGCGGAACCTTGTCGATCTGGCGGATATGGATATCGGCCGGGAGCACGTCGTTGATTCGCGTGCGAAGCGCCGCGGGCGGCACGTCCGTGTACAACTCCAGATGTGCGACCTGCGCGAGCGCATGCACTCCGGCATCGGTTCGTCCGGCGCCATAGAGCTCGAACTCTCGCCGTCTAGTCACCTCGCCGATGGCCTGATCGATCTCCCCTTGCACGGTTCGAGCGTTCTTCTGAATCTGCCACCCGCTGTAGCGCGTGCCGGAGTATTCGATGACGAGCTTGTAGCGGGGCATGAAATTGGGTGATTTGGTAATCGGGTGATTGGGTAATCGGGCCTGCGCGGCCTACCGGCCGCGCTTCAAAAGCACGCGCGATAGCGCGTGCGAAGTCCAATTACCCAATTACCCAATTACTAAATCACCAAATCAAGCCTGAGATCGATCGGGTGATTGGGTAATCGGGTGATTTGGTAATCGGGCATGCGCGGCCTACTGGCCGCGCTTCAGAGCACGCGGCGTAGCGCGTGCGAAGCCAAATCACCAAATCACCAATTACCGCAATTACCCAATTAATTTGCGGCCGCGCGCGAGGAAGATCGTGATCGTCGCCTGGGTGCCACAGTTCGATGTGGGGCAGCACGTTTCCTGCGTGTCGCCGACGGTGACCTCCTCCAGATCGGCCTCGAGGAACCACGACGCGACGTCGCCGCGGGCGAAGCCGAGCCACAGGTCGTGCTGCTCGGTCCGCAGCCACTCGTGTGTGTGGGTGTCGGCATCGGTGACGACGAGCGCACCCCTCGGCTTCAGCGCGCGCGCCATCTCGCGGATGGCGCCGGCAGGATCGGGCGCATGATGCAGCACCATGTTGGCGACCACCGCGTCAGCTTCGCCGTCGCGCAGTGGAAGATGATCGGTGTCGCCGCGACGGGACTCGAAGGAGCGTCCCGCGAACTTCGCGCGCGCCTCGGCCAGCATCGCATCCGAGATGTCGATCCCGATCACACGCGCGCCGGCATCGAGCGCTGCCTCGGCGAGAAAGCCGGTGCCGATGCCCACGTCCACGACGACCATTCCCGGCGCGACGCCCGCCGCCGCGATCGCCGCGCGACGCACGCCGTCGCCAAAGAACTGCCGCCGCATCTCGTCCCAGCGCGTTGCGACCTCGTCGAAGTACTTTCGTGTGCCGTCAGACATGTGTCTCACTCCCTGCCTTTACCGGTATCAACGCAATCGCATCGATCTCGACCCGCATGCCAGCGCCCGGCAGATTCGACACTTCGACCGTCGTCCGCGCAGGACGATGGTCGCCGAACATGCGCGCGTAGACTTCGTTCATCCGCGGAAATTCCTTGATGTCGACGAGGAACACGCCGCATCGCAGCACGTCGGGCAGCCCGGATCCTGCCGCCTCGAGGATGGCGGCGATGTTTTTCAGTGTCTGCTCCGTTTGTGCTTCGACGTCGGGACCGGCGAGCTGGCCCGTCGATGGATCGCGGCCTCCCTGGCCGGAGACGAACACGAGATTGCCCGCCACGGTTGCCGGAGAGTAGGGACCTGCCGGAGTCGGCAGCTTGCCGCTGGTCACCAGTTGCACTTGATCGCTCATCCCGCCATCCTATGCGAGGAGGATGCGCTGGCTCCAGACCAGCCTGCGCGTGGACAGCCGATGACGCGGCACATTATCGGAACCCTGCTGATGGCGGGCGCCCTCGACGGCGCGCCCGTCACCGCGCTCGTACCGCAGGCCGATTCTGCGCGCGAAGCCCTGAACCTGGGGCGCACGCACGATCAGGCCCTGTATGACGCGTTCAACGCCGGTTACCGGCTCACGCCGTCAGGGACCGTGGACAGCGTGGAGGTCATCACGGAGTTCCGGCGCGCCGTGCTGATCGTGCACGAGCACGCATTGCAGGGGGAATACTCGTTCACCGCCAACGGTGACATTCATCGCACAGGTGCGGCTGCATCCTCTGAACACCTATGCCGCGCCCCCCGCGTACGATCTCTACGTTCGCACGGGCCAGGATTCGAAGCCGGTTGCCGCGCCTGCGATCAAGCGGGATCCGGTCTATCCGCCCGGCAGCATGGGCCCGGGCAGCTCGATGACGGCCATCCGTCTCGAAGCATCGTTTCCGCGCGCCGACATCGCGAACGCGGCAGAGCCTGCGCTGATCGTAAACGACGAACATGGCGCGATCGTCTGGCAGTCACGCCTCGATCTCGCTCGCTTTCGCTGAGGGAGATGCGAACGTTGGTCGAGCTTACGATTTGCATGGATCGGGTTTGAACGAGTATGGTTTTCGGGAAAATTGGACCCGCGATTGTCTTCAACCCGACCACAGATGGACGCGCTCCTTGCCGTCGCGCTGGATCTCCTTGCGCAGGCGGAAGCCCACCATCGGGTCGCGAACCGCCTCGAAGTGGCAACGCGCGTGCTCGCGCGCGGTGGTCACCCGCGCGGGACGTTCGACGCCGCGCAGGTACGCACGGTTCGCGAACAGGTCACGGCGTTGGAGGACCTGTGGACGACCCACCGTAACCTGTTGTCGGAATTCAGCCGCGAGCTCGAGGCCTTGCTCGGCCGCGCGCGAGGGGCCCAAGCTCGGCGTTGAGCTGGTGCGTACTTTGATCTATCCCGCTGCATGGAGTCGCGGAGAGAACGTCCTTACGTACTCGTCATTGGAGCCCCTCAGTCAAGCTCACCAGGTTGCCTCCATGCGGTGACCGATTCGCTCCACTTCTCGTACGACGCCGCGGTCAGCGCTGAAGACGCGATTGAGATCGCGCAACGCCGCCGTCCCTCGCTGATCCTTCTCAACCTGCACAACTACGCGGCCGACAGCCTGGACACGTGCCGCACGCTCGTGAACGCGGACGCCACGCGCGACGTGCCCATCCTCGCCATCGCGGGCGCGGCGAACCAGCAGTTCATGATCGCGCTTGCCGTGAAGCCGTGCGACGTCGATTCTCTCGATCGTGAGATCCGCAGGATTATCGATACGGTTCACTGACGAGGTCCGAGGTCCGAGGTTCGAGGTTCGAGGTCCGAGCGCGAAGGCCGGATGCTTAGAGTGGGCAGATGATAAATGCACTTCTGCTCACGTGGGTACTCACGCAGGCGCCATCGAGGGCGCCCCAGTCCGGCCTCGATACGGCGGCGATCGCGCGCGATCGGACGGCAGGGACAATTCCAGGGAGACGTCTACAAGATTTCGCTGCCGCGCACGGATCTCGACGTGCGCGTCGGGGGCGTGAAGATTCGGGCGGGCTTCGCCCTTGGGAGTTGGGTCGCATTTCGCGCGACGGGACCCGAGGCGATCGTGCATGGCGATCTCGTGCTCACCGGGCGCGAAGTCGATCCGGTGATCGCGCGTCTCTTTGCATCCGGCCTGCGATCACCGTGGTCCACAATCACCTGGTTGGTGAAACGCCGCGCATCATGTACGTCCATGTGTGGGGCACCGGCGAGGCGCCGCTCGATGCGCTGAGCGCGCCCGCGGCCGATGACGCGGGTCTGGGCGCGGACGTGATCCCATGGCACACCGGAGCTGTACTTCATGCACTTCTGGGCCAGCGGCGCGCCAGACAAAGTTGGCGATGGACTCCGCGCGGCGCTCGATCGCCTGCACAAGTAATCGCGACGTCGTTCCCTTGTCCACGTACGACCTCACGTGGCGTCGCGGAGAACGCAGAGAGTTTCTTGTCGGAATTACTCAATCGTCGCGTAACCGTGCCTGACTGGCGAAACGTATTCATTTAAAGTCCTCTGCGACCTCGGCGCGCTCCGCGTGAGTACGTCCGTGGCACGCCACTGCAACCGTGTCGTTCCCTTGTCCACGCACGACCTCACGCGGAGGTCGCGGAGAGCGCCGAGCGCTTTTTGTCGGACGTACTCAATCGGTCCGTAACTGACTGCCGAAACACGTACCAGTGCAAGTTCTTTGCGAGCTCGGCGTGAGTACGTCCGTGATACGCGACCGCAACGCGCGTTGAAGCGACGGCGAGCCCGAGCTCGTAGGGCGTGTTACAGTCCGATGATGACCCCGCGTCTTCGCCTGCTGCTTCCGTTCATCACCCTGCTCGTCACGTTCGCGCCCGTGGCTCGTGCGCAGCAGACCGCGCCGGCGCAGTCGACGCCGCAGACGTTGTCGCCGCAGGACACGATTCCGTTCGACCCGGCGGTCAAAACCGGGATCCTCTCGAATGGAGTGAAGTACTACGTGCGCAAGAACGGCCGCCCCGCGAATCGGGTGCTGCTGCGGCTCGCCGTGAAGACCGGATCGCTCGACGAGGCAGACGATCAGCAGGGGCTCGCGCACATGGTCGAGCACATGGCCTTCAACGGCAGCGCGCATTTCAAGCCGGGTGAACTCGTCTCGTATTTCGAATCCACTGGCGCACGGCTCGGGCCGCATGTGAACGCGTATACGAGCTTCGATGAAACCGTCTACATGCTCGATCTGCCGTCGGACAAGGCGGAGATCGTCGACAAGGGGCTGACCGCGATGGCGGACTTCGCCGGCGGCCTGACCCTCGATCCGAAGGAGATCGACAAGGAGCGGGGCGTCGTGATCGAGGAATGGCGCGGCGGCCTTGGCGCCGGATCGCGCGTGCGCGACAAGCAGATCCCGGTCCTGTATTACCACTCGCGCTACGCCGAGCGCCTGCCGATCGGCAAGCCCGACATCCTGCGCACGTTCAAGCCGGAGCGGCTCCGCGGGTTCTACGACACGTTCTACCGTCCGGATCGCATGGCGGTCGTGGCGGTCGGCGACATGGACGTGGAGAAGCTCGAGGCGGCCCTGCGTGCCGCGTTCGATGACATCACGTCGCGGACCGGCTCGGCGCCCGGCCGGAATGCCGATGTGCCGCTGCACAAGGAAACGCTCTTCAGCATCGTGACGGATCCGGAAGTCACGCGCTCGTCAGTGACCATCGTCCGCAAGCGCCCGCGGCAGGAAGAGTCGCGCGTCGCCGACTATCGCCGCGATCTCGTGCAGCGCTTCTTCTCGCAGATGCTCAACGATCGCTTCGACGAGCTCACGCGCCGTCCGGATGCGAAATTCCTGGGCGCCGGCATGTACGGCGGCAACCTGAGTCCGACCGTGGAGACCGTGTCGCTCAGCGTCAACGTACAGGACGGCAAGATCCCGGACGGCCTGACCGCCGTCGCGATCGAGGCGAAGCGCGCGCGCGAACATGGCTTCGCGGACGCCGAGCTGGACCGCGCGAAGAAATGGATGCTCGCGTCGTACGAGCGCGCCTACAACGAGCGCGACAAGACAGAGAGCGGATCGTTCGCGCAGGAATACCTGAATCACTTCCTCGAACAGGAGCCGAGCCCCGGCATCGAGTACGAATACAAGCTGGTGCAGCAGCTGCTGCCGGGCATCTCCGCGCCGGAGATGTCCGCGACCGCGAAGACGCTGCTCGCCGACGACAGCCGCGTGGTCCTGGCGCTGACGCCGCAGAAGACCGGCGTCGCGGTGCCGACCGAAGATCAGTTGCGTGGCGCGATGACGTCCGCGGAAGCCACGGCCGTCACCCCATGGCACGACACGACGTCGACGCGCGAGCTGATCGAGCACCTGCCGGAACCCGCCGCCGTTACCGCGCGCCGCCAGCTGCCCGAGGTCGACGTCACCGTCGTGACGTTCGCGAACGGCATCGAGGCGTGGCTGCGGCCGACCGATTTCAAGAACGATCAGGTCGTGTTCACGATGTACGCGAAAGGGGGCTCGTCGCTCGCGCCGCCGCAGGACTATCAGGAGGCATCGCTGGCGGCTGCGTATATCGGGCTCTCGGGCGCCGCCGGTGTGAAGGCGCTCGATCTGCAGAAGATGCTGGCCGGCAAGATCGCCAACGCCTCACCGTTCATCAGCCTGTCGACGCACGGCTTCTCGGGATCCGCCGCCCCCGCGCAGCTCGAGACCGCGCTCCAGTTGCTGTACGCGCGGTTCACGCAGCCCGGCGACGATCCCGAGGCGTTCGATCTCGTCAAACGTCAGCTCACGGCGACCGTCGTCAATCGTCTGGACAACCCGGGCGTGGTGTTCGGCGACAAGCTGGAAGAGGTGAACTCGTTGGGGCACTACACGACGAAGCCGTTGACCGTCGATCGGATTACCCAGCTCGATCGCGCGAAGATGGTGTCGTTTTATCGCGATCGTTTTGCGAACGCCGCGGATTTCACGTTTTTCATGGTCGGCGCGTTCAAAGTGGAGGAGGCGCTGCCGCTGCTCGCTCGGTACGTCGGCACGCTGCCGTCGAAAGGCGCGAAGAGCTCCGCGTACAAGGACGTCGGCATCCACTTCCCGGCTGCCATCGAACGCGCGACGGTGGAAAAGGGACGTGAGCCGAAGAGCGAGACGGTGGTGAGTTTCTTTGCGGACCCTCCCGTCGATCCGATGGAGCAGGAGCGCATCAGCGCGGCCACCGACGTGCTCGAGATTTCACTGCGCGACATCCTGCGCGAGGAGCTCGGTCAGACTTACACGGTGTCGGTCGACTCCGTGCAGCTCTTTCCGCAGCGCGGCGGCGGCAACATCGAGATCAGCTTCGGCGCGGCGCCCGAGAACATCCAGAAGATGACGGATCGCGTGCTGCAGGAAGTGCAGCGGCTGCAGAAGGAAGGGCCGTCAGCGGACCTGCTGAACCGGGCGAAGGAGACCGCGCGCCGGAACTACGAGACGTCGCTGAAGCAGAACGGCTACTGGCTCGGACGCCTCCAGTTCATCCACATGAACGGCCAGGATCCGGCGCTGCTGATCCACAGGACCGATCGCATCAACGTGCTCACGATTCCGATGCTGCAGGAGACGTTCAACAAGTACTTCCCGATGGATCGGTACACGGTCGTCACGCTGATGCCCGCGCCGGCGTCAAAATAACGTCCGGCGCTCATCGGCCCTCTGCGAAATGCCGTACGACCCACTCCACTATCACGACCGCCGCGAGCACTGATCCCACCAGCACGATCAGCGCCCACGTCATCATCTTCTTATACTCGGGATCCATCTCCAGTCCAATTATGTCTGATTGGATTTCATACCCAATCGTGTGGCTTTCGGTTTTAGCCGTGGATTCGCCGCGAATCGACTCGCCCTAGAGAGCGGACGCTACGAGATTAGATGGAACAAGCAATGTGCTAAGGTGGGCGCCCAATGGGCTTCTCGACGATCGATTACGTCGTGCTCCTCGTGTATCTCGCGGGCATCACGGCGTTCGGGATGCAGTTCAAGAAATCCCACAAGAGCGTCAAGGATTATTTCGTCGGTGCGCGGAACACGCACTGGATCATCATCTGTCTCTCGATCGTCGCCACGGAAACGAGCACGCTGACGCTGATTGGCGTGCCCGCGCTTGCGTATGGGCACTTCGCGCGGCCCGAGCAGGGAGGCACGCTGACGTATCTGCAGGTGCTGATCGGCTACGTGGTGGGACGATTCATCATCGCGCGTCTCTTCCTGCCGTCGTATTTCCGCGGGGATTTGCTGACGGCGTATGCGCTGCTCGAGCGGCGGTTTGGAGCGGGGACGCGTCACGTCGCCGCATCGCTCTTTCTCGTGATGCGTGCGCTGGCCGAAGGGGTCCGCGTGTTTGCCGCATCGCTCGTGCTCTCGGCGGTGCTCGCGTCGAGCTTCCCCGGGATCCCGCACCTGTGGCTCTGGTCGATCGGGCTCGTGGGCGTGCTGACGCTGATCTACACCTTCGAAGGGGGCATCGCAGCGGTCATCTGGACGGACCTGATTCAGTTCGTGATCTACATCGGCGGATCATTGCTGGCGGCGTACGAGCTCCTGCAGCTGACGCCGGGTGGCTGGCACGGCGTCGTGGAGGTCGCGTCGGCGGCAGGCAAGCTGCAGGTATTCTCGTTCTCGACCGACGTCACGGTGCCGTTCACGTTCTGGGCCGGCGTGATCGGCGGCACCTTCCTCACCAACGCGAGCCACGGGACGGATCAACTCCTCGTGCAGCGGCTGCTCACATGCAAGGACCTCCGCGATAGTCAGAAGGCGATTATCACGAGCGGCTTTATCGTTCTGCTGCAGTTCGTGCTGTTCCTGGGCATCGGGATCATGCTGTTCGCCTACTACCGGTCCGTGCCGCAGCCCGCGATCACCACGAACGATGAAATCTTCCCGCGGTTCATCGTCACGACGCTGCCGCACGGCGTGTCGGGGCTGGTCATCGCCGCGATTTTTGCAGCGGCCATGTCGAATCTCAGCGGATCGTTGAACTCGCTGGCCTCGACCACCGTTATTGACTTCTATCAGCCGCTCGCCGGCGGCAAGGTCCCCGACCGCCGTCTCCTTGCCCTGTCGCGCTGGAGCACGGCGGCGTGGGGCGTCGTGCTGATCCTGATCGCGGTCGTAGCGCGCGGATGGGGCTCGGTGTTCACGGCTGGCCTCACCGTGGCCTCGATTGTGTACGGCCCGATGCTCGGCGCGTTCGTCCTGGCCGTGCTCACGAGCCGCGCGAACGCGACGGGCGTGATCGCGGGCATGACGCTCTCTGCGGCCTCGATGATCGTGATCTGGGCGAGCACGAAGCTCGCGTGGACCTGGTACGTGCTCGTCGGGTTTACGATCTGCTGGACTGTGGGTTACCTCGTCAGCATCGCTGCCGGCGGGGTGCGCGAATCGGCCACGGCCGCGGGTCAGGTCTCCTACGCGAGCGGAATGGAGCGGCCGGCGAAGCGGCCGCGGAATGAAGCGAGCTAGCCGGCGTGCAGGGGCCCCCGGCGCGGAAAACAATGACCACACTGACATCGGATCTCCGCTACGCCGTCCGCATCCTCTTCAAGAACCCGCGATTCAGCCTCGTCGCGATTGCGGCGCTCGCGCTTGGCATCGGGGCCAACGCGGCGATCTTCTCGGTCGTGAACGCCCTGCTCCTGCAGCCGCTGCCGTACGCCGACGCGGACCGTCTCGTGCGCGTCTGCCGCGACTTCGCCGGCGAGCCGGCGTGTGCGGTGTCGATTCCGAAGTTCCTCACGTGGGCGCGGGCGCAGTCGCTCGATGGCATCACGGCGTACGATTTCGCCGGGCCCGGGCTGAACCTGGGCGGCGGCGATCGGCCGGAGCAGGTGAAAGGCATTCATGTCTCGGTCGGCTACTTCCAGGTTTTTGGCGTGGCGCCGCTCGTCGGCCGCACGTTCGCGGCTGACGAGGATCGCCCTGGCGGCGCGAAGGTCGCTGTGATCTCCTACAAGCTGTGGGCCACGCATTTCGGACGCGAGGGTGCGATTGCCGGCAGGTCGATCTCCCTCAACGGCGATCCTTACACCGTCATCGGCGTCTTGCCGCAACGATTCCGTTCCGAGCCTGACGCTGACGTATTCATTCCCCTGCAAGCCGACCCGAACAGCACGAACCAGGGGCATTTCCTCTCCGTTGCCGGTCATCTCAAACCTGGCGCGACGCTGCCCTCGGCGCGCGCCGAGATGAAGTTGCTCGGCGACGCGTTCCGTCGCGCCAACCCGAAGTGGATGTCGGACAACGAACGCGTAGGCGTCTATGCAATGCGCGATATTGCCGTCCGCGACGTCCGTCCGGCGCTGCTCATCCTGATCGGGGCCGTCGGCCTCGTGCTGCTGATGGCGTGCGCGAACGTCGCCAACCTGTTGCTCGCGCGCGCGGCCGGGCGCCAGCGCGAAGTGGCGATTCGCGCTGCCGTCGGCGCGGGCCGCAGTCAGATCGTGCGGCAGCTCCTGATCGAATCGCTCTTGCTGTCGACGGTGGGCGCCATCGCCGGCGTCATCGCCGGCGTCTGGGGTGCGAGGGCGCTCGTCGCGATCAGTCCAGGCGACCTCCCGCGCGTGAACGATTTTGCGGCATCACCGGTGTGGTCGTCGCTTCTCGACTGGCGCCTCGTCGCATTCGCCCTTGGCGCATCGCTCGTCACCGGTCTGTTGTTCGGGATTGCGCCAGCGCTGCACCTCGCGCACGCCGACCTCGGTGCGACGCTCAAGGACGCCGGCGGCCGCGGCGCGACGAGCCGTCACGCGGCGCGGACACGCGGGTTGCTGGTCGTGCTCGAAGTGGCGCTTGCACTCGTCCTGCTCGTTGGCGCGACGCTTCTCATCCGCACGTTCATCGGACTGCGCGACGTGCGCCCTGGATTCGAGTCGCGCAACGTGCTGACATTTCAGATCTCGCTCGCCGGAAGCCGGTACGAGACGACGCACGGCGTCGATCAGTTGGTCACGACGATGGCGCAGAGGATAGACGCGCTGCCAGGTGTCGCAGCGACTGCGACCGCCATCTCGCTGCCCACCGAGGGGGGCGTTGATCTTCCGTTCAAGATTGAAGGGCGCAAACTCGAAGGGGACTCTCAATATCATGGCGACGAGAACTGGCGTTCGGTCTCGCCTGAATATTTTGCCGCGCTGTCCATCCCGGTGATGCGCGGCCGCGTGTTCGATCGTCGCGACGTTGCCGGCACGACGCCGGTTGTCGTGATCAACGCCGCAATGGCGAAGAAGTTCTGGCCGAACGGCGACGCGATCCATCAGCAGATCACGATCGGCAAGGGACTCGGACCCGAGTTCGAGGACCCCGCACGCGAGATCATCGGCATCGTCGGCGACGTGAAGGAGAACGGCCTCGATCAGGATGCGCCGCCCGTGATCTACCTGCCGGGCGCGCAGGTCTCGGATGCGTTGACGCGCCTGGGCAACAGCGTCATTCCGGCGTCGTGGATCGTGAAAACGGCGGGCAGCCCCGCCGGGCTGACGGGACAGATCCAGAAGGAGTTCCTCGCGGTCGACGCGCAACTGCCGCTGTCGCGCATTCGGACCATGGAGCAGGTCGTGTCGAATTCGATCGCGCGGCAGAACTTCAACATGCTGCTGCTGACGATCTTCGGCGCAATCGCGCTGCTGCTCGCGGCGATCGGGATCTACGGCCTCATGTCGTATTCGGTGGAACAGGCCACGCACGACATCGGCGTCCGGATGGCGCTCGGTGCCGCGCGGCGCGATATCCTCGGCCTCGTCGTGGCGCGCGGAATGACGCTGGCGGGAATCGGCCTGCTCGTCGGGGTGGCCGCAGCGTTCGCCGCGGCGCGCCTGCTGTCGAGGATGCTGTTCGGCGTCAAGCCGACCGATCCCACGACGTATGTCGCGGTTGCGCTGTCACTCGGACTCGTGGCGTTGCTCGCGTGCTACGTGCCGGCGCGCCGGGCGATGCGAGTCGATCCCCTGATCGCGCTGCGATCGGAATGAGCGATCTATCGCTGTACGATCGTCGTGTCGCTGGTCAACGCGCCGGGAGCGGTGGTGAGATATCGCGCCGGGCTGATGACGATTTGATCGATGAAGATGCCGTCTTCGCGCTGTTGAATGCGAAGCGTCTGTGGCCCTGTTTGGGAGAAGATGAACGGGGACGCAAGTCCCACCCATCCCGCGTCGTTCCATCCCCAGCTCCCAATCGGTCTGCCGCTGGAATCCTGCAGCACGACGGCTGCGCCGGTTTGCGTCGCTATGCGCGCGACCGGCTGCCCTGACGCATCGACGGCACCGCTGAACTGCAGATATACGGAATCATTCGACGTCGCATTGCGGTCCGCGCGCATCCGCAGCCACACCTGGTATGGCACGCCGGCCTGCGCATTGAACGGCACGTCCACGAACGATGCGGGAGAGGCGAGCGCTGTCAGGAGTTTCGCCGCCCCGCGATCCGGATTCGCGAGTGCAATGCCGACGGCCGCGGTTGCGTCAGCCACCAGCCCCCACGCGCCGTGGATGTCTGCCGACCGGATGTCCGCCGCGTACACCACGATCTCCTGGGGAGTGGCCGTGCCGGCGGGTGGCGTCACGATTGTGAAGTCGTTCTTCAGCGAACCCGGCGCGCGCGACAGGAAGTTGCGCGCGGAGAGGACGACCTGATCGAGTGAGACGCCATCTTCGCGCGTCTGGACGCGGATTGTGTGAAGGCCCGAGTGCGAGAAGGCTACGAGCGGCCCCAGCACGTCCACGCCCCAGCCGTTGTCCTGCCATCCCCATCCCGACAGTCCGCAGCCATCGCAGTCTTCGAGATTCACCGTCGTCGACGAGGTGGTGCCGATGCGCCAGGCGGATGCGCCGCTGTTATCGACGCTATCGCTGAACTGCACGAACACAGAATCATTGCTCGACGCGTTCGAGCCGGCTTTGCCGCGCAGCCAGAGCCGGTAAGCCTTTCCTGCGTCCGCGACGAACGTCAGCTCGAAATAGTTGGCCGGATTCGCAAGTGCCGCGGCCAGCTTTGCTGCGCCCGCATTGGGGTGGACGAGACGGGCGCCGCGCGCGGCGGTCGTGTCTGCCACGCGACGCCATGCGCCGGCGATGCTCGTCGCGTCGGCCGTGAACAAGACGACCTCGTCGTTGCCCGCCGGCGTTCGCTCGTTGGCGCCGATGTCGTAGCGGGCGCCATTCGGAAGTCGCGCGCCATAGAAATCGGAGGTACCCAGGGAGATGTCGAGCGGCGCCGACAGGTCGATGCCCGCGTCGATCATCGGCGATCCGTCGCGCAGCCGGTATGCGTCGACCGTCTCCAGCCGATCTGCATCGTCCAGCCTGACGCCGGCTCCGGTGGCGTTCAGCTGCGGATTCAGGGCGAATCCAGTCGCGACGCCCGCCACTATCTCCTCGCCCGATGCCCGCCACGCGGTCACGCTGCTGTATGTTGACGCGCCCCACACAAGCCGCAGGGCACTGCCGCTCGCGTAATAGTTGTTACCCTCGAAGCGCAGCTCCGTAGACGCCGCCTGGGTTGCGCTTACGTTGATCAACGAGAGTCCGCCAGACGTAATCAGGATGTTGTTACGGATGCGGAGTCCGGCGACCTGCCGGTCAGAGATTCCCGCATTCCAGACCCGGACCGCTGATGGAGTTCCGCTCGCCGGCGGCGATACGAACACAGTGTTGTTGTAAACGTCCGCGTCGATCGTTCTTCCCCAAACTTCGATGGCCGCGTAGGAGTTCTTCCTGCCGTCGTTCTGGGAGATGTTGTACCGGACGATGTTTCCGCGATGCGTGTCGTTCAGCGGCGCATGCGCGAGGAGGTAACCTGCGCCATCGTTGTCGTGCGAGTAATTGTACTGAAGCACGGAGTTGGAGACGTTCTGATCGAGATCGAAGCCTCCGCCGTCCGCCGAGCTTGCCGTGTGATTGCCGTATGACTCGTTGTGCTGAATGACCACCGCGTTCGAATCGAACGTCCAGATGCCGACCGGACCGCCGACGGTCGTGCAGAGACGGCCATTGCCGTGCGCGACCGAGCGTTCGACGGTGCCGCCGTTGACGCCCGAGAGGATGATGCCGCTGCCCATATTCGATATCGCGGTGGCGATGCCAGGATTGTCGTAGGCGCGCGAATGGCCCACGTACACCTGTTCGTGGCTTCCGGGCAATTGCGCGTAAAAGAAAATGCCCGTGCGCGCGTTGCCGTGCGCCGACGTGTTGGTGATGCGGACGTCGCGGAACCCGGCGCGATGATTCCAGGCGCCGATCTCGATTCCGTCCCCCCCGAAGCCGCTGACATCTACCGAATCGATCCGCACGTAAGACAACTTTGCATCGGCGGCCAGGTCGCTATAGAAAACGATGCCGCTCGCATCCCCACCGGCCCCGACCAGCACCAGGTTCGAAATCGCATAACCCGCAGTGTCGTACACGGAGATGCCAGCTTCTGCGCCCGCCGCGATCGTGGCGCGCCCTGTTCCATACGAGGTGATCGTAACTGGCGCCTTTGCGGTTCCGGCATCCCCCGCATCGAAGGTCAGTCCGCCGGTGAACACATCGCCGCCGCGGAGCAGCACGCGATCTCCGGGCAGCAGACGCACCGAACTCATACGTGCGAGCGACTGCCACGGTGAAGCCGATGAAGTACCCGTATTCGCATCGCCGCCCGCACGACTGACGTAGTAATCCGTCGCATATGCGGGGGTCGCGGCTGCGCTCACGCAGAGGACGAGCACGAGCACGTAGACGAAGCGTTCGAAGCACTGCAAGAGGGCACCTCAGTCCGCAGGTGAAGCAAGGCCATCTCGCAGGAATGACTCGGGCTCAGCGCTGAATCGAGAAGTCGATAAATTGTGGTTGGGCCAACGATGGTAGCAGAGGAAGAGTTCGCAATCGAGCTGAGCAGAAGTAGGGGAGTTGCGATTACGTCGGAACGTGACGCTCCAGCCGCGCGGCGAGGGTCTCGAGGAACTTCTGACCTGATTGCCGAGGTGGTCGTCGGTCAGCGCGCCGCTTTCGTCGAAGAGCTTACCTGTCTCCGAATGGATGTTCTCGCAGGATGGCGTCGTCTAGGCGTTGTTCAATCACCAAGGAGGGCCGCGCGGTGGCGACGGCCGCGAGCCCGATCGGAATCGGTGGGATTTCGATTTCGGCCGCATGGACTCCGTATCCGGCAGGTTATGGTTCAAGCCCAACGCGACATGGGATCTTCAAGTCTCGACGGGGCATCTCAAGGATCCGGAGGCGCTCGAACCGGGCAATATCCAGCGCATCACGGTATCGGCGGGATGGATGATCAACCCGGCGACGACTTCAATGCGTTTACTATCGGCTACGGTGTCAACAACACGGATCGCGGCGCGGGCCATGCCGCGTTTGCCGAGGGCACGCGTCATTTCGGCGTAACGTCGATGTTCGCGCGAGCCGAGCTCGTGCAGGTGGAAACGGAACTCTTGCTCCACGGGCAGCCGGACTCCGCCGCCACCGTGACGCGCAACACGGTGGGCGCTTTTACCGTTGGCGGCGTCCGCGATCTGTGGGCGCCGCGCGGATTCGAGGCGGGCATCGGTCGGGACGTGACGTTCTACGCCGTACCCGATAATTTGAAAGCGACATACGGATGGCGCCCGATGTCGTTCCAGGTATTTGTCCGCGTGCGGCCGCCGTCCGGGCCCATGGGACGCATATGGAACATGCGCATGTCGGCGCCGATGCGCCACGCCATGCCGCATGAATGAGGAAGATGGCACAGCCAGCAGCACATATACCGGACCCTGCAATGGTCCTCGATCCGGTCTGCGGGATGACGATCGATCCCGCGGATGCCGCCGGGTCGTGGGAATACCAGGGGCAGAAGTATTACTTCTGCCACGAGAGTTGCCTGACGCGCTTCAAGGCGGATCCGGAGTCGTTCCTGGCGTCATCAGCACCAAAGCCAGTCAGCGCATCTGCGGAATACACGTGTCCGATGCATCCGGAGATCGTGCGCGACCAGCCCGGTCCGTGCCCCATCTGCGGAATGGCGCTAGAACCGCGCACGGTGCTCGCCGAGGACACGCCAAATCCCGAGCTCGTGGACATGACGCGGCGCTTCTGGATCGCGGCGGCGCTGGGGATCCCGGTGTTCGCGCTGACGATGGGAGACATGGCGCTTGGCATGGGACTCGGCGGCCGGCTCGACATGTCAGTGACCAACTGGATCGGATTGATCTTCAGCACGCCCGTGGTGCTGTGGGCTGGCTGGCCGTTCTTCGTGCGCGGGTGGAGCTCGATCGTCACCCGCCACTCGAACATGTTCACGCTGATCGCGCTCGGCGTGGGCGCGGCGTACGGCTTCAGCGTCGCGGGCACGATCGTGCCGCAGGCGTTTCCTGCCGGATTCCGCGTGCACGGCGTCGTTGAAACGTACTTCGACACGTCGGTCGTCATCGTCGTGCTCGTGCTGCTGGGACAGGTGCTGGAGCTGCGGGCGCGCGGCCGGACGAGCGCGGCGCTGCGGGATCTCTTGCGGCTCGCGCCGAACACGGCGCGCGTGGTCAGGGGCGAGCGCGACGAGAACGTCCCGCTCGTGTCGGTGTCGGTGGGCGATGTGCTGCGCGTGCGGCCGGGTGAGCGCGTGCCGGTGGATGGCGCCGTGCTCGAAGGACGCAGCACGGTCGACGAATCGATGCTGACGGGCGAGCCGATTCCCGTCGAAAAGGAAGCGGGCGCCCGCGTGACGGGCGGGACCATGAACGGCACCGGCAGCTTCGTGATGCGGGCCGAGCGGGTCGGCGCCGACACGCTGCTCTCGCAGATTGTGCGCATGGTGAGCGAGGCGCAGCGGACCCGCGCGCCGATTCAGCGGCTCGCGGATCGCATCGCCGAGTACTTCGTGCCCGCGGTCCTGCTCGCTGCGCTTGCCGCCTTTGCAGCATGGGCGCTGGTGGGGCCGGAGCCCCGCCTGGCGCATGCGCTGTTGAGCGCAGTCGCGGTCCTCATCATCGCGTGTCCCTGCGCGCTGGGTCTCGCGACACCTATGGCCGTCATGGTCGGCACCGGCCGCGGCGCGCACGCAGGCGTGCTCATCAGGAATGCGGAAGCGCTCGAACGGCTGGAACGCGTCGATACGTTGATTGTCGACAAGACCGGTACGCTGACCGAAGGCAAGCCGCGGCTCGTGACGGTGCGTGCGCTCGCGCCGTTCGACGAGCGGACAGTGGTGAGCATGGCCGCGGCGCTCGAGCAGGCCAGCGAGCATCCGCTCGCGGCCGCGATTCTCGACGGCGCGCACGAACGCGGCATCCGCATCGTGGCGGCGTCCGCATTCGAGACGGTGACAGGACGAGGCGTTCGCGGAAGGGTGGATGGACACGAGGTGCTCGCGGGAAATGCGACGCTGCTGACGGAAAAAGGCGTCGAGATCGCGCCGCTCAATGCCCAGGCGGGTGCGCTGCGCGCCGCGGGGCAGACGGTGATGCTGATCGCGGTCGACGGAAGGGCCGCCGGCGTGATCGGCGTGGCGGACCCGATCAAGCCGTCAGCGCGCGAGGCGATCGCCACGCTGCACCAGGAAGGACTGCGGATCGTGATGCTGACCGGTGACAACACCGTCACGGCGACGGCGGTGGCGCAGGCGCTTGGCCTCGACGAAGTGATCGCCGACGTGCTGCCGGATCAGAAACGGGACGCCGTTCGCCGTCTTCAAGGCGCAGGGCGGATCGTGGCGATGGCCGGCGACGGCATCAACGACGCTCCCGCGCTCGCACAAGCGGACGTGGGCATCGCAATGGGCACGGGCACCGACGTCGCCATCGAGAGTGCCGGCATCACGCTCGTCGGCGGCGATCTCCGCGCCATCGTGCGGGCTCGCCGGTTGAGCCGTGCAACGATGAAGAACATCCGCCAGAACCTGTTCCTCGCGTTCGTGTATAACGCGCTCGGGGTGCCGATCGCGGCCGGCGTGCTCTATCCCTTCGCCGCCGTGCTCATCAGCCCCATCTGGGCGAGCGCCGCGATGACGTTCAGTTCCGTGTCGGTGATCGGCAACGCGCTGCGGTTACGGCGTACGCCGCTGTAGAAGGCGCGAACTTCCACCGCCGCACGCCGCGAGTGTGCATGCGAGCGCTCCGAGCAGGCATTCACAGGCGATCATGGGACGGTCATTTAGGACCGATCCTTCTCGACCCTAATACACGATCGCGAACGTTCCGTCCGGTTTCGCGAACGCTGCCACGAGACTCCACGCCGGCACGCCCTCTGCCCGGCCTGTTTCGCCGATCGGTGCGTTCGTCCTATCGAACAGCTGCCATGCGAGCGTGCCCCCGCGGCTCCAGCCCATGCCCTCGGTCCAGGCGAGCAGCGTTTCCCCACGGGCATTGCGGGCGATCGACGGATGTTTGCGGCCGCTGATGGAACCGGGCGCGGCGATGGGCCGATCATCGTGCGCGCCATCGACACGCGCCCAGTAGACCTGTCCCGTGCTCTCCCACGCGCCGACGATCCCGCCATCGCCTTCGGCAAATGCGAACGTGCTCATCGGGCAGGCAGAGATTTGCCAATCCTGCAGCGACCGCGAGGTGTACGTCGCACCGCGATCGCTGGACGTGAGGAGCACTGCTTCGCGATGGGACGTCTCGCGCGCCGAGCGGAACAGAACGTACAGCGTCGCGCGTGTGTCGACGAATGTGCCGGTGCCGCAGCAGCCGCAGGCGCCGGCCTCCGGGGGCGACGCGGCCGCCTCGTGCGCAAACGTGGTCCCGTCGTCGTTCGAGTGCGCCACCCATGCGCGGCGGTTGCTTTCGCCCCTCGATCCCGGCGATTCCGAGTGCCACGCGATGTAGACATGCCCGCCGCGATCGGCGCCGATGGATCCGCCATCGATCGGGCCGGGATTCTGGTGAACGTTCCGCTCGGGCTCGAACGTCCCGTCCGCGCGCGACCGTGCATAGAGCATCGGCGCCGCATCGCCGGTGCGCGGCGCCATATCGGATCCCATCCATGCCACGTGCACCCGTCCATCGCGTCCAAGCGCAAGCGAGGGCCCGCGCACGTTGCCGGTGGCAATCGCGGAGCCAGCCTGCGTGTTGACGCGCACGGCGGGCGCAAAGCGTCCGTTGGAGAGCCGCGTGTAGAACACGTCGCCATGCGATGGTTCGCCATTGAAATAGACGACGTGCACCCCCGTGCTATCGATAACCGCACGCGGCTGCAGCCCGCTATCAGGAACGCGCAGGAGTGCGACCTCATGCTCTGACGCGGCGATGGCCTGGTGCGATCTCGTCAGCGACGAGGGAAGGAGCGCCAGCACACAGGCGGCTGCAGACATTGATATGCGACGTGTACCCATCGGCTGATCATATCGTCACTTCGGCGTCGCCATGACGTCACTGGTGTGATGCTCGCGGATCTGGTACCGGAGAAACTCGCTTCGGCGTTCGAGCTCCGAATCCGCACGTGACCACCGCCGTCGGTATCGTCGTATTCATATTCGATTGCCGACCGCAGTTCCGCCATGCGCTCAGCGCCTGGCGGGTTCTCGGCGTGCGTCATCAGCGGTTTCGAGAAATCGCCGTGCGCGAACTGCGAAGCAATTTGTTTCAGATGCGTGCGAACTGCGGCGCGGCTGGTCGCGTCAGCCACGTCCTTGACATCAACCTCGATCGACCCGCCGTCCTTTGCGAGCCGGAAGTGATGCGCGATCGCGTCCTGGTCGAAGCCCATTGCCGCGGCGCCGCGTTTCTTCATGGCGTCTTCCTTCGCCATCTGCTTCAAGTGTTCGTCGTGGGTCATGCCCGGCGGCATCTGCAACATCACCAAGGTCAGGATGATTTTCAGCATGCACGGATCCTAAGCCCTCGAATGGATTCCAGAGTCAAGAGGAGTCTATTATCAGCCATGGACCAGAGAGGCCTTCGAATTGGTGCGGTGGCGCGAGCGGCCGGCGTGAGCGTGGACACGATTCGGCACTACGAACGGATTGGCGTGCTGCGGACCGCTCCACGTACTTCCGCTGGATATCGGCTGTACTCGCAGGATGCGATCGACCGCGTGCGGCTGGTGCGGAGCGCCGTGCAGTTCGGCTTCTCGCTGACAGAGCTCGCGACCTTCCTGCGCGCGCGAGATAAAGGAGCGCCGCCGTGCCGCGCGGTCCGCGTCGCAGCGCAACGGATCATGGATCGCGTCGAGTCGCAGATTGCGGAGCTGCTGGAAACGCGCGAATGGATGCGCACGACCCTGCACGAGTGGGACCAGCGCCTTGCGCGGACGCGCCCAGGGACACCGGCACGGCTACTGGACCACTTGCCTCCGCGCTGACTCGGACCTCGAACCTCGAACCTCGGACCTCGAACCTCGAACCTCGGACCTCGGACCTCGGACCTCGAACCTCGGATCTCGGATCTCGGACCTCGACCCGATCTCGCACCTCGCGCCTCGCACATCGAGAGTGTTGTATCCTTCGAGCCTCCCTCAGGAGGTTTATGCGCGAACCCTTTACGCTCGAACACTCGACGGGCGGCCGCGGCGGCTCTTTCGTGCGCGCGACCGGCATGCTCGTGCTTCTGATCCTGCTCGCGATCGTGGCGCTCTCGTCTACATCGTGCGTTCGCACGGGACACGTGGGCATCGTCACGATGTTCGGACGGGTCACGGGACGGACGTTGTCCGAGGGCATTCACCTCGTCAACCCGGCGTCGAACGTCACCGAGCTGAACATCAAGACACAGGAAATCAAGGAGCATGCAGCCGTGCCCTCGAAGGAAGGGCTGATCATGGGGATCGACGCGTCGATCCTCTATCACCTCGATCCGGACCAGGCGGCCACCGTGTTTCAGCGTGTCGGACCGAATTACGCGGAGGTTCTGCTGCAGCCGACGTTCCGCTCGGCGATGCGCGCGATTACGGCGGCGAACACCGCGAGCGCGCTTTACTCGGATGCACGCGAGAACATCGCGCGTCAAATCCTCGACGACGTGGCGCGCCAGGTCGCCGCGCGCGGCGTCATCGTGGAGAACGTGCTGCTGCGCGACCTGCAGCTCCCCGAAACTCTGAAGCACGCGATCGAAGCGAAACAGCAGGCGCAACAGGAAGCGCAGCGGATGGAGTTCGTGCTCCAGCGCGAAAAACAGGAGGCCGAGCGCAAGCGCGTGGAAGCGGCCGGCATCAAGGACTTCCAGGACATCGTCACGCAGGGAATCAGCGAGAAGCTCCTCGAGTGGAAGGGCATCGAAGCCACGCTCGAGCTCGCCAAGAGCCAGAACTCGAAAGTTATCGTCGTAGGCAACTCGAAAAACGGATTGCCCCTCATCTATTCGGCGGACAAATGAGAGATGGCTCTCGGCGCATGACTTATGGCTTATGACGGCTCGAGGCGGCGCGGACCACCATGGATCATTGGATTTCGGGAGAAATCGTGAAAGCCCAGACGCTTCGCCGGCCGCGTGAACGCTACTGTGGGCGCGCCGGCGCGATTGCCTCAGCGTGAACGATGAATCGTTCGGGAGCCGCGCCGATGTAGTCGAACGGGTAGCAGGTGACGAGCGTGAGCGTGTGTCCCTGTGTCGGCCTGAGGACCGAAGTCTCGGTCGGTGCGACGACCGTCATTCCGGTCACGGTGTAGCGATAGATGCCGCTCGTCGTGGTGAGGACGATCTCGTCCCCGTTCCGCACGCCCTCGAGATTGCGGAAGAACGTATCGCGGTGCGCTGCAAACGCCGCGTTGCCGACATCGCCGGGCAGCGCCGTCTCCGGGACATGGCCGACCGCGGTGCGCAGCGTCCCGACGTCAACCCCTTCGCGCGCGAGCGCCGAGAGTTTCAGCCTCGGCACATCGATGCGGCCGATCACTGTGCGGGGCGCCAGCCGTGCCGTGAGGGCTCGGCGTCCGGGCTCCGCAGGCGACGCGCTTGCTCTGAAACGAATCTGCTCGAGCTCGCGCGCCAGGGCTGACTGCTCGCGGGCAGTCGAGATCGAGACGAATGCGTACCAACCGAGCGATACGACCGCGATCGCAAGCAGCAGATGCTCGATTGCGCATGTCTTCGGCACCGCTCGGCGCAGAACGTCATTCTCTGACATTGAAACCTGCCGCTGATTGAGTCCTGTAACCGGCACGTGCGCGCGGCGAACTCGTCCGCCGGTCGGACGAACGTCCACGCGAACGTCTCGACAGCTTTCCTTCCCCGTCCCCAAGCTCGGCACATAACCGAGCGCGTAACCGATTTAGGGCTGCCGCAAGAATCTGCACAGCGCGTGCCCGGATGTGAACCATGACCTCGGTGCGCGAGGCCCATTGTCATTGATCTTTTTGGCCAAAATGTCCGATCTGAGCGCGGCCGTTTCCGACAGTCGGAACCCGATGTTTACCCGGCACTATGCGGACGAGTACAGTGCTGCTGTGATTGCGCTCGTCTGGATGTTCGAAATTCGACAGGGGACGTCGGAAGAGTTCGAGCGGTTTTACGGCGCTGATGGTGAGTGGACCGCGCTGTCGCGCCGCAGCCGCTCCTTCCTGGGAAGCTCCTTCCTCAAGGACATCGCCTCCGAGACCCGCTACCTGCTGGTCGAGTACTGGGGTGAAATGGTCGTCTACGAGAAACACGTGGCGGACTTCGAGCGCCCGATCGAGTTGCTCCAGCGCGAGCGCGATCGGTTCGTCGAAAAAGTGGACGCGCTCGGCGTGTTCAACGCGCTCGACACGCCCGCACGGGTTGGTCCGACATGGTCACGCCGCGGCGGTTAGCGCCGTGTGACCGAGGCTCATCACGCGCCCGCCAGTTCGCGCAGGCGCGCGACTCGCGCGGCGGACACCGGCGACTCCGGATCTCCATTGGCGCGCGCCGCGCGGCCCACGTGTACTTCGGCGACGCATCCCGTTCGGCCGATCAGCGCGAGCATTTCCTCGTCAACCGAGCTGCCCGCGAGGATGATCAACCGCCCGTGCGCGCGACCGGTATAGGTGCGGAGCCGCTCGCACCGTTCAGCGGAAGTGCCCGCGCCGCCGCTCGTCAGGATCCGATCGATCTGTGGAATCGCCGCCAGCCGATCGATCGCGTCGAGCGGGTCGCGCAGCTGATCGAACGCACGGTGGAACGTCGCCTTGACGGCCGGCGCCGCGTCGAGCACGCGAACGGTATCGTGGATTGCGAGCTCGCCTCCATCGGCGAAGCCGAGCACCGCGCCGTCGACGCTCTCTGCGGCGAAGGTCGCGATCGCCTCGCGCAGCGCCGGCAGTTCGTGGCCGTTGGTGGAGTACCCCGCGTTCTCCCGGACGATCACGCGCAGCGGCAGCGACACCTCGGCCGCGATCCCACGCACGAGCGCCACCGGCGGCGTCAGACCGCCATCGCGGATCGCGCGGACGACTTCCAGTCGATCCGCGCCGCCGCGCGCCGCGGCGCGCGCGTCCGCGACGCTCTGGACAATCACTTCCAGCAGGAGGGCCATCGCGCGGATTCTACTTGAAGGTCGCGATGTAGGAGAATACCGGCGAGGAGATCTCGCCAGCATGAAGAGCCTTATTGCCGCATTCGTCGCGTTGATTTCCGTCAACGCATTCGGCCAGACGACGGCCCAGCCGCCGGGCGGTGTCGACCCGCGCCCGCCGAACGCCCCGAGCCAGAAGCCCGCGTTTCCTGGACAGACCCGCGCGCCGGAGCGCAAGAGCAACGTCGCGTTCGATGTCGTGACCATCGTCGAAGGCCTGCAGAATCCCTGGGGCATGGCGTTCCTGCCCGAGGCGGCGACTCATTCCGATTCCGGCCGCAGCGTCGGTCGCATCCTCGTGACGGAGCGCGCCGGCCGCCTGCGGATCGTCGGTGCGGATGGAAAGTTGTCCGAGCCGGTGGCCGGCCTGCCCGCGGTCGACGCGCGCGGCCAGGGCGGACTGCTCGACGTCACGCTCGATCCCGCGTTCTCGTCGAATCATTTGATCTATTGGAGCTACTCGGAGCCGCGGGAGGCCGAAGTCAACAACACGGCGGTTGCGCGCGGCCGGCTCGTCGACGAGGGAACGCCGCGCGTCGAAGATGTGCAGGTCATCTTTCACCAGGCGCCGTCGCTCAAGTCAACGCTGCACTTCGGCGGACGGCTGGTCTTCAGCAGTGATGGCACGTTGTTCATCACTCTCGGCGAGCGATCGATTACCGAGGGACGGATGCAGGCGCAGCGGCTCGATGGCCTGCTGGGCAAGATCGTGCGAATCAATGCCGACGGCACCATCCCGAAAGACAATCCGTTTGTCGGCAGGGAAGGCGTCCGCCCGGAGATCTGGTCCTTCGGCCATCGCAACGTGCAGGCCGCGACGCTCAACCCCGCGACCGGCGAGTTGTGGGAAGTTGAACACGGCACGCGCGGCGGCGATGAGATCAACATCGCGCGCAAGGGCAAGGACTACGGCTGGCCGACGATCGCATACGGGATTGAGTACGCGGGCGGGCCAATCACGGGTGATATCACGGCAAAGGAAGGCATGGAGCAGCCGTTGTACTACTGGGATCCGGTGATCGCGCCGAGCGGAATGGTTTTCTATACAGGAACGCTGTTCCCCGAGTGGAAAAACAATCTGTTCATCGGAGGACTGGGCAGCACGAACCTCGTCCGGCTGACCATCGACGGCGAACGGGTTGTCGACGAAGAGCGCTTGCTGACCGATCTTCAGCCCAACCGCGAGCGCATCCGCGACGTGCGGCAGGGTCCCGATGGCGCGCTGTATCTCCTCACCGACAGCGCGTCGGGTCGAATGCTGAAGCTGGTGCCAACGCGCCCGCCAGGGGAGTAGCGCATTCGACTTGACGTACCACGGACGTACTCACGCGGAGCTCGGAGAGATTGCAGAGAACGTTACCTGGTTTATCACACGAATTTCGTGAAGCTGTTTCGAAAGAGAGCATCGACGTACGCAGTTATTGAGTACGTTCGCAATGAGCGCTCTGCCTCGTCTGAGACCTCGGCGTGAGTTCGTACGTGACACGCGTACTCTCCCCTTTTGCCTTCCCCCAGCGACCGCCCGACTCATGGCTGCGGAGCGTTGATTCATCACCGCGCGGTGCAGCCGCCGTCGACGAGCACGGTGTGGCCTGTGATGAGCGAGGCGGCGCGCGAGGCACGCCAGGCGCAGTTCGGCGTGAAGCTGATTTTCTAGACGTGAGGTGGGCACGTGCCCACCTCCATCGCTCAGACGTTCAGATCCCGGAGGTACGGCACACTGGCCTTCATCAGATCGAGGTTCATCTCGACAAAGTAATTCTTGATTCCGCCTGTCCTGGCCGCGGTGAAGATCTTCTTCCAGTCGAGCGTGCCCTGTCCGACCGCCACGGTCTCCTTCTTCTCGGGTGACCAGTCCTGCACGTGCATCGACATGAAGCGGCCCGGATATTTTGTGAAGTACTCGGCAGCATCATATCCGCGGCTGATCGTCGAGCACTGGAACTGGAACTTCACCAGCTTCGGATCGAGCAGCTCGAGCAACACGTCGTAAGTGCGTTTCCCGTCGACGGTCGAGAGCTCGAACTCTTCGTTGTGCAGCCCCTGCTGAAGACCTGCCTTCGCGGACTGCTCCGCGAATTTATTGTATTCATCCGCCGCGCGCTTCACGTCGTCCATCGACGGATTGCGAGGGCCATCGAGACTCGGCACGATCATCTGTGTGAGGCCGAGGTCTTTCGCCCACGCGATTCTGTCCTGGAGATTGTCGCGCAGCTCCTTGATGCCGAAGTGCGAGCTCTCACAACTCACGCCGGCGTCGCTCAAGATTTTGCGGAGCTCCGCCCCCTTGTATTTCGCGATCCCGCCAAAACCCGAGTCGGCGTATCCCACCGGTGAACACAACTCGATGCGCTGAAAGCCGGCGTCGGCCAGCTGTTTGATCGTTCCGGGAAAGTCCTGGGCGATCATCGTGCGCACCGGCCATGTCTGGCAGCCGATCGGCATGCCGAGTGGATTTGCGTGCAGGTCGCGCGCGCGCAACGCGAGAAACGTGACGAGCGCGGCATCGGTCGCTGTCTTCGTGAAGAACTCTCGTCGTGAAATGGACGTCATTTCACCGCCCTTTCTGGTGTGTTCGCGGCGACAGCCTATCACTCGACAAAAGTCCTCCGAACATCAAACTTTTGTCTCCCAGTCCCGCACGTCCTTCGGCAGGGCGAAGCGAAAAAGCCGCGAAATCCTTAATTCGCTCGTGGGTTTCCGCGGGTAACCCCGCCCCAGTCCCGGCAGTGCTGTTGCTTATTGGCCAGACCACCGGTGTATCTCGGCTGAAAAATTTCAGGGGCGCCTCGGCTTCCGAATCATCCACGTAAACGAACAGGTTCACTTTCACACGGCAGGCCGTGTTCCGTCACGGTCAATGCCGCGGAGCGCCCGGACTGGGCGAAAGGCGGAAGTTCTGAGTGAGTGACTCTTCGGCAACTCGAATCGGCGACTCGGGACGTGCGCACACCCGCACGCGGCTGGCGTCCTCCGTCTTGGCAGCGCTGATCTTCATCTTCTTCGCGGCATCGCAGGCACTTGCACAACCAACGTTCCCGACGGTAGTCCTTACTCGGGGATGGGTGACGTTCGGCCAGGCAATGCCGCAAGGCGTCGCGCAGAGTGGCCTTCGGGTCGGCTCGCTCCCGACACAGACCGACGTCAAGAACCGGTGGCCGGACGGATCCATTCGATTCGCGATCGTCACGGTCAACGTTCCTTCTACTGGCAACTATTCCATCACGCCGGTCTCGATCTCGACCGGCACCTTGACCCCGACGATTCCGAGCGCGTCGGCGGCATTCAACATTGGCGGCGTCACCTACACGGCGACGTTGCCGGCCACGCCCTCCACTGACACGTGGCTCTCGGGTCCGCTCGTGAACGAATGGCGTTCGGTCGTTGCTCCCGTGTCCGGTGCGACGGACCTCCCGCATCCGTTCCTGCGCGTGATCTTCGATACGCGCGTTTACAACGACGGCACCGCGCGCGTCGACTTCACCGCGGAGAACGTTCTCGACCTCACCGGTGCGACCGCCATTACGTACGACGTGACGCTGACGGTGAATGGCACGCCGGTATTCAGCAAGACCGCCGTTCAGCACTTCTACCTGACGCGCTGGCGGAAGACGTTCACGTTGGGCCCGACGGTGTTTGCGACGATCACGCCTGACATGACGCCGTTCAACGCGTCGGGTGCGCTGCCGCCGTACTTGTCGATCGTCAGGAACCGCGTCGACACCATCCTGACCCCGGCCAGCTACGAAATCCTGGGCACGGGCGCGCTCGACACGGACATGTCCGCGCATGGCGGCCGTGGCTCGCTTGCGCCGTATCCCGACTGGACGGCGCGGTATCTCGTCTACCGGGATCCCGCGCAGCGCTCGTTCGTGCTCGCGAACGGTGATCTCGCCGGCTCCTGGCCGGTGCACGTGCGCGAGGCGGAAACGAGTCTGACGACCGGCGTTGGTTCCGGCCGGTTCATCTCGCTCAATCAGCGCCCAACCATCTGGTACGACCAGCGAGCGCAGGGCGCGGCCGTCGACTTCATCAAGGGCCTGCCGCTCCCGATCAGGGAGTACACAGCATTGTGTCCAGCGCCTCCTGCGGTGCCGACGCCGGGCTGCCAGCAGGTTCCCGCGGGTCAGACGCGGCTGATTCCCGATAACGCGCACCAGCCGGCGCTCGCGTACGTCCCGTACTTGCTCACCGGCGATCGGTACTACGCGGACGAGATGATGTTCTGGGCGGACTACGCGCTGCTGCGCACCTACAACGGTGACGGCGTGCGCGGCTCGCTCGGCATTCTCGCGAGCAACGAAGTGCGCGGCTTCGGGTGGGCGCTGCGCAACATCGCCGACGCCGCCGCGTACCATCCCGACGCCGCCGTGCGCAGCTATCTCTCGGACAAAGTTGCCAACAACCTGCTATGGCTCGACAACTACGCCAACAGTCAGGATCCGATCGCGAATCCCTTGAAGCTCCTCTGGCCTGGCTATCGCCCCGAGGCAGGGTTCGTCTCGCTGTGGGAGCAGACGTATCTCGCGTGGGCCATCGATCGCGCCAACCGCCACGGGTTCACCGGCGGCCTCGCTCACCGCGATGCGATCGCGAGCCTCAATCTCAAGCTGTTCTCGAGCGAGCCGATCTGGCCGCGCGAAACCGTCGTCCAGAGTCCCACCACGCTCCCCGATGGAACGGTCGTGCCCGCCGGAACCGTGTTGACCTGGAGCATGCCGTATTTGATCGGCTACGGGACCAATCCGAGTCCCGGCGTGTTCACATACAACAAGACGCTAGCGGATGTCTGGACGCAGACGAACAATCTGAGCCTGCAGCGCAACTTTGCGGGCTTCTACGGACCCGAGGCCCGGCTCAATTTGATGATGGGCATCGAGGCGGGATGGAGCGGCGCGCAGAACGCGTACGACTATCTCTGGCCCTTCATCGGAGTAAATAACTTCTGGGGCAGCTCCGCGGCGCCCGTTCCGGATCTCGCCGAGCGCGCGGGCTGGGCCGTCGATTTCTATCCGGCCGTGGGGGCGTCGCCTCCGCCGCCACCGCCGCCCGCTGAAACTCCTGCGCCCGCGCAGCTCCTCACGCCCGCTGCCGGCGCGACGTTCAGTTCGAGCGCGCAGAGTTTCACGTGGACGGCAGGCATTGGCGTGACCGGTTTCAAGATCGATCTCGGAACGACGCAGGGCAGTACGAATCTCTACGCTGGCGTGGAGACGCAGGCGCAGTCCGCGCTCGTCACCGGCCTTCCGATCAACGGCAGCCCGGTGTGGGCGCGCCTGTCGTCGAGGATCAACGGCGTTTTTCAATTCATCGACTACAGCTTCACGAGTTACACGGCGCCGCTGCCGCCGCCCACACCTGTGCCGCTGGCCGCCAGAGTCGTCGGCATCGGCGACGGCAACAGCACGGTGCAGACTCCACCGTTCAACACACTGGCCGGCGATCTGCTCGTGGCGTTCGTTTCGTCGTCGGGCCTGAACCTTGTCCCCGAGACCATGGTGGTGGCCGGCGGCAGTTTGACGTGGACGCTCGTTACGCGCGCCAACACTCAGAATGGCGTCTCCGAGATCTGGACCGCCACGACGCCGACCGCGCATACCGGCATCACGGTGAGCTCCACCCACGCGACCAGCCTGACCGATCAGTCCCTCGTGGTCATCGCGTTCAGCGGTGCCGCTGGGATGGGCGCGAGCGCGAGAGCGAATGGCGCGACCGGCGGTCCGTCCGTGTCGCTCACGACGACAAAAGCCGGGTCGTTTGTCTACGGCGTCGGCAACGACTGGAACGGCGCCGTGCCGCGCACGCTCCCCCCGGACCAGATAATGGTCCACGAGGTGCTGGGCACGACGAACGGCGACACGTTCTGGCTGCAGCGACCGACGTCCCCGACATCTGCCGCCGGCACGCTCGTCACGCTCAACGACACCGCGCCAATCGATCACATCTGGAATTTCGCGGCGGTAGAGATCGTTCCGGCCGCCACATCGACAAAGGCGCTCCCGACGATCTCATGGCCGACGCCCGCCGAGATCGTGAAGGGCACGCCGCTCGGTCCAGCGCAGTTGAAGGCGACGGCGACGGTCCCCGGCACCTTCGTCTATTCGCCGGCTGCCGGCACGGTGCTGAACGCCGGCAACGGCCAGACGTTATCCGTCACGTTCAATCCCTCGGATACCTCGACGTATCAGTCGACGACGGCGACCGTGCTGCTGAACGTGCTGGCCTCCGGGCCGACGGTGACATGGAATGCGCCGGCGCCCATCAACGTCAGCAGCGCGCTGAGCGCAACGGAGTTGAACGCGACCGCCGATGTCCCGGGCACGTTCATCTACACACCGCCTTCGGGAACGCTTCTTCCGCTCGGACTGCAGACGTTGACGCTGACGTTCACGCCAACGAACGTTGCGTTCTTGCCCATCACGAAGACCGTGCCATTGACGGTCGTCAAGCGGAAGCCTGTTATCACGTGGGCGACGCCGGCGAACATCACGCCTGGAACGCCGCTGAGCGCGACGCAGTTGAATGCGACTGCCGACGTGCCGGGCACGTTCGTCTACTCGCCGGTCGCCGGCATCGTGCTGCCGGCCGGCCCGGGACAGAAGCTCTCCGTGACGTTCACGCCGACCGATCTCCTCAATATGGAGACGGCGACCGCGTCCGTCGCTATCACAGTGGTTGCCGCGGGCGGGCCGGCGCCGACGCCGGCGCCCGTCAAAATTGGAACGACCATCGCCGGATCGTGGAAAGACGCGACAGGGCACTCCGGGCAGTCGCACCTGGTGTTCTCGCCGAATACAAACCGGTGGTGGCTGTTTACGCTGTCGTCTGCACACGACAGCGTCGGCGATCGAACGGTACAGAGCTACGTCAGCAGCGGGCCCGATCTCTCTACAGCGACGTGGAGTGCGGCTGGCGCAAGTCCGAACCTGGGCAAAGCGCCGAGCGCGACGGACGGTCCGCTGGCAGGCGGCCGGTCGCTGGGTCTCACGATCCGAACGATCGGCTCTGTAGATTACGTCCACGTCTTCGTCTCCGGCGCATCCGATGGTCAGCAATCGTCGAACGGCCACATCCGCGCGCAGCTTGGGGCGGGGTCAATCACGTGGGGCGCCTGGGACAACCCTGGATCGCCCAACACCGCGTCACAGTGGCAGGGACCGCCCGGGACGGGCGGCACCGGGCAGGCCTCGCATACGCCCTGGGGCAATTCTGTCGGCATCTCGACGGGCGGCTTCATCCATCATTTCAGCACGACGATGGATCAGGAGGTCGACTGCGCTGTCGGTCGATCGACGAACGCTGACACGACCGCTACATGGACGAATGGCTTTGGCAAGAACGTGAGTCCCACCGGCGTTGCGGGCACCTCACCCCCGAACACGACGGCCGTCATCGACAAGACGATGGTGAACGAGTGCAAGGTGCTGACGTTCGCGCCGCTCGCGTCGGACGTGATGCTGGCCGTCTACGGCAACGGCTTCTTCCCGCAACCGCAGATAAACAACCTGCGCTACCAAAGGTCAGGGACCGGAGCCAACGCAGGCACCTGGACCAACATTTCGGCTTCTACAGGCGGGGGCGACGGGAACGTTTTCGGTGGTACGGCAACCATCGATCAGAACGACTGGGCTCTGGTGGCGGTCAGCACGACCACCATCTACACGTTCCGTGCGAAGGCGAACGGCTCAGGACTCGATGGTGTCAAGTACAACACCGGTAGCAACAACTGGTCTGCGCTCACCGGCCAGTCCGCGCCGCCGTCCTTCGGCACCGGTCAGTCGTTCAAGTCCGGCGGCGGATTGTTCGGTGCAACCGACGGGGCGAATGTCTGGTTGTTCGCGATCAACAGCAGTGACAGCGCAAACTCGATCCTGTTCACGAAGTTCAACGGCTCCTCGTGGACGTCGTGGGCGGTCGTTCCCGGCACGAACACCGGCACACACACGCGCAACTTCATCGCCGGCTACCGGACGCTCAGCAGCAGCCAAGTCGGCCTGGCGTGGACGGAGGGCACGAGCACCGTCGACGTGTTCACGATCTCGCTGAACACCGGTGGCGCGACGGGGCCAACACCGGTCACGGTCGCGCTGACGGCGCCACTGAATGGATCTTCAGTATCGGGAGCCACCACTGTCAGTGCCACCGCATCGTCGACAGCCGGCACCATCTCCGGCGTGCAGTTTCTGCTGGACGGCGTCAATCTCGGGGCCGAGGTCCTCACCAGCCCGTATTCGATTTCGTGGGACACCACGACTGCCGCTGGCGGTACGCATTTCCTCACGGCGGTCGCTCGGGACAATACTGGTGCGACCGGATTCGCGAACACGAGGACGGTCAGCGTCGATACTGCCGCGCCGACGGTGTCGATGACGGCGCCCGCGAACGGCGACACGGTGACTGGAACCAGCGTCGACGTCGCCGCGAACGCGTCGGACGATATCGGCGTGGCCGGCGTGCAGTTCCTGCTCGATGGCGCGCCGCTCGGCCCGGAAGTGACCGCGCTGCCATACGCGATCAATTGGGACTCGACGACCGCGGCCAACGGCCAGCACACGCTCGCTGCGCGCGCGCGCGACGCCGCAGGGCGGCAGACGACATCGGCGGCGGTGATCGTCACCACTACCGCGAACCGGCTGACACCGACGATCACGTGGGCGACACCGCCGGCCATCGCGTACGGCACGGCACTCGGCCCGACGCAGTTCAACGCGACAGCGAGCGTGCCAGGAACTTTCGTGTACTCACCTGCAGCCGGCACCGTGCTGGGCGTGGGGACCGGCCAACCACTGTCGGTCTCGTTCACTCCAACCGACACGACGACGTACACGACCGCCGCGTCGAACGTGTCGATCACGGTGACAAAGGGCGCGCCGACAATCACCTGGCCGGCGCCCGCTGACAGCTTCTACGGGACGACGCTCAGCTCGGTGCAGCTGAACGCAGCAGCGAATGTGCCGGGGACGTTTGCGTACACTCCGGCCGTAGGAACGCTCCTGTCTGCCGGGACGGGGCAGACGTTGTCAGTGACGTTCACGCCCGCTGACACCACGAACTACGACGTGGTCACGGCGTCTGTCGCGATCAGTGTCTTCAAAGCCACGCCGACGATCACCTGGGCGGCGCCGGCCGCCATTGGCTTCGGTACAGTGTTGAGCAACGTTCAATTGAACGCGACGGCAAACGTGAGAGGGACATTTGCGTACTTGCCGGCGGCGGGTGCGGTGCTCGCGCCCGGTGTTCAGACGCTGTCGGTGACGTTCACGCCGGCCGACACCACGAACTACAACGGCGCGACCAGCAGTGTCGCCCTGACGGTGCTGAAGGGGACGCCGGACATTACGTGGTCCGCGCCGGCAGCCATCGTCTATGGGACCGCACTGGGGCCGATCCAGCTCAATGCGACGAGCACGGTTCCTGGGAGTTTTGCCTATACCCCGACAGCGGGAACGGTGTTGCCGGCTGGTGCGCACACGCTGTCGGCCACGTTCACCCCCGCAGATCCGAGGAGTTACGACAGTGCGGCGGCAAGCGTAGCGGTTACGGTGAACAAGGCGACGCCGCCGATTACGTGGCCGACGCCCGCGGATATCGTTTACGGCACCGCGCTGAGTGCGACGCACCTGAATGCCACGTCGACCGTCGAGGGGACATTTGCCTATAGCCCCGCGATCGGTGCCCTGCTGAACGCCGGAGCGGCGCAGACGCTCTCGGTCACGTTCATGCCGACGGATGCGGTGAATTACACCACGGCGACGCAGACCGTCAGCATCAATGTGCTGAAGGCCACGTCCACGATCACGTGGCCTGCGCCGGCGGATATTACCTATGGCACCGCGTTGAGCGCAGCGCAGTTGAATGCGACGACGAGCGCCGACGGCACCTTCGTCTACACCCCGGCGTCCGGGACCGTGCTGAACGCGGGCGCGGCGCAGACGCTTTCTGTCACGTTCACGCCGACGGATGCCGCGAATTACACCGGCGCGACGGCGACGGTCTCAATCACGATGCTGAAGGCCACGCCAACGATCACGTGGCCGACGCCGCTTGATACCACCTACGGCACCGCACTGAGCGGGACGCAACTGAACGCGAGCGCGAGTGTGCCGGGCACGTTCGTGTACGCGCCGACGGCTGGAACAACGCTCGATGCGGGCGCGCACGCACTATCCGTCACGTTTACACCGACGGATGCCGTGAATTACACGGGCGCGACGGCGACGGTCAGCATCATCGTACTGAAGGCGACGGCAACGGTCACGTGGGCGACGCCACCTGACATTGTCTACGGCAGCGTGCTCACTGGGACGCAGCTGAACGCCAGCGCCAGCGTGCCGGGCACGTTCGTCTACGCGCCCGCCGCAGGTGCGGTGCTCAATGCGGGCGCTGCACAGACGCTCTCCGTCACGTTCACGCCGACGGACGCGGCGAACTACACCACGGCAACGAAGACCGTCACCATCAACGTGCTGAAGGCCACGCCAACGATTGCCTGGTCGACGCCGGCAGACATGACTTACGGGACGGCCCTCAGCGCGACACAGCTGAACGCAACGTCGAGTGTGGAGGGCACGTTCGTCTACACGCCAGCCGCGGGCGTGGTGCTGAACGCCGGCCCTGCGCAGACGCTGTCGGTCGCGTTCACGCCAACGGATGCGGCCAACTACACCACAGCAACGAAGACGGTCAGCATCACCGTGCTGAAGGCGACGCCGACCATCACCTGGCCGGCGCCCGTGGACCTCACATATGGCAGCGCGCTGAGCGCGGCGCAGCTGAATGCGACGTCGAGCGTCGGCGGCGCCTTCGTCTATTCGCCAGCCGCTGGAACGGTGCTCGACGCTGGTTCGCACACGCTGTCGGTGACGCTGACGCCGACCGATGCGAACTACACGAGCGCAACAAAAACCGTCACGATCACGGTGCTGAAGGCGACGCCAACCATCACCTGGCCGGCGCCGGCGGATGTCACATATGGCAGCGCGCTGAGCGCGGCGCAGCTGAATGCGACGTCGAGCGTCGGCGGCGCCTTCGTCTATTCGCCAGCCGCTGGAACGGTGCTCGACGCTGGTTCGCACACGCTGTCGGTGACGCTGGCGCCGACCGATGCGAACTACACGAGCGCAACGGCCAACGTCACGATCAACGTTCTCAAAGCAACGCCGACGATCGTTTGGCCAACACCGGCGGACATCACCTACGGCACCGCCCTCGGCGCGATGCAGCTGAACGCGACATCGACAACAGCAGGGACCTCTATCTATACGCCGGCGGCGGGTGCGGTGCTCAATGCGGGTGCGGCGCAGACGCTCTCCGTCACGCTCACGCCGACCGACGCAGCGAATTACACGACCGTGACCGGCAGCGTCAGCATCAACGTCCTGAAAGCGACGCCCACGCTCGCGTGGCCTGCGCCTCCGGACATCACCTACGGCACGGCGCTGGGTGAGCTGCACCTGAATGCGACGACGAGCGTGCAGGGCACGTTCGTGTATGCGCCGGTCGCAGGAACCGTGCTCGATGCCGGATCGCACGCACTGTCGGTGACGTTCACCGCGGCGGACGCGGCGAATTACACGACCACTGCGGCAAGCGTCAGCGTGAGCGTGCTCAAAGCGACGCCGACCGTTACGTGGCCGACACCGGCGAACATCACGTACGGCACGCCACTCAGCGCGACCCAGTTGAACGCCACGTCGAGCGTGCCGGGCACGTTCGTATACACGCCCGCCGCCGGCACGGTACTGGATGCGGGATCCCACCCCGTGTCGGTGACGTTCACGCCGACAGACGCCACCAATTACACCACATGTACTGAGACGGTCTCGATCACGGTGCTGAAGGCGACGCCGACGATCGCATGGCCGGCGCCAGCGGACATCACGTTTGGCACCGCGCTGAGCGCGGCGCAACTGAACGCGACGTCAGGGACGCCAGGGACATTGCTCTATACGCCGGCCTCGGGCACTGTGCTGAATGCGGGGTCGCACACCTTGTCGGTCACGCTCACGCCGGCAGACGCGGCCAACCACACAGTTGCAACCGCAACCGTGAACATTGCGGTGTTGAAGGCGACGCCGTCGATCACCTGGCCGGCGCCAGCGGACATCACGTTTGGCACCGCGCTGAGCGCGACCCACCTCAATGCGACGGCGAGCGTGGATGGGACATTTGTTTATACTCCCGCGGCGGGAACGGTGCTCGACGCAGGGCCGCACACGCTGTCTGTGACGTTCACGCCGACTGATGCGGCGAACTACACGATGGCGATGGCAACCGTCGCCAGCACTGTGTCGAAGGCCACGCCGACGGTTGCGTGGCCGACCCCCGCGGACATTGTGTACGGCACGGCGCTGAGCGCGATTCAATTGAACGCGACGACGACCGTGCCCGGGACCTTTACGTATTCCCCGGCGGCCGGCACCATCCTGAATGCCGGTGCGGCGCAGACCCTGTCCGTCACGTTCACGCCGACCGACGCGAACTACACGACCGCAACGAAGACGGTCACGATCGATGTGCTGAAGGCGACGCCGACGATCACGTGGCCGGCGCCCGCGGACATTGTGTACGGCACGGCGCTGAGCGCGATTCAATTGAACGCGACGACGACCGTGCCCGGGACCTTTACGTATTCCCCGGCGGCCGGCACCATCCTGAATGCCGGTGCGGTGCAGACCCTGTCCGTCACGTACACGCCGACCGACGCCGGGAATGTCGCGGCTGCTACGGTGAGCGTCAGCATCAACGTGCTCAAGGCGACGCCGCCGATCACATGGGCGGCTCCAGCCGACATCACATATGGCACCGCGCTGAGCGCCACGCAGCTGAACGCCTCCTCGAGTGTGCCGGGCAGCTTCATCTATACGCCAGCCGCAGGAACCGTGCTCGCTGCCGGCCCGCACGCGCTGTCGGTGACGTTCACGGCGACTGATGCCGCGAATTACACGACTGCGACGGCCAGCGCCACACTCACGGTGCTGAAAGGCACACCGGCAATCACCTGGGCGACACCAGCCGACGTCGTGTACGGCGCTTTGCTGAGCACGGCGCAACTGAACGCGACCGCCAACGTCCCCGGCACGTTCGTCTACACGCCGGCTGCGGGCGTGGCGCTGAATGCGGGGGCGGGGCAGACGCTCTCGGTCACCTTCACCCCGACGGACGCGGCGAACCATGCGACGGCAACCGCGAGCGTCTCGATCAACGTGCTGAAGGGCACGCCGACCATCACCTGGTCGATCCCGCCGGATATCACGTATGGCACGGCGCTGAGCACGACGCAGTTGAATGCGACGTCGACCGTTACCGGCACGTTCGCCTATACACCGGCAGCAGGCACGGTGCTGGACGCCGGGTCGCATCCGCTGTCCGTGACGTTCACGCCGACTGACGCGAACTACACGTCCGCGACCGCCACCGTCAGCCTCACGGTGTTGAAGGCGACACCGGCGATCACCTGGTCCGCACCGGCCGACATCACCTATGGCGCGGCACTGACCGCGACGCAGTTGAATGCCACGTCCACGGTGGCCGGCACGTTCGCCTATACACCGGCAGCGGGCACGGTGCTGGATGCAGGGGCACACGCGCTGTCGCTGACGTTAGCGCCGACGGATGCGAACTACACGTCCGCGACGAAGACGGTCGGCGTCACGGTACTGAAGGCGACGCCGACCATCACGTGGCCGACACCGGCTGACATCAGCTATGGGACGGCACTCAGTGCCACGCAATTGAATGCGACGTCGACTGCCGCGGGCACGTTCGCCTACACGCCCGTTGCGGGAACTGTACTGGATGCGGGCTCGCACACGTTGTCGGTCACGTTGACGTCGACTGAGGCGAACTACACGACGGCGACGAAGACCGTCGCGATCGCGGTACTGAAGGCCACGCCGACCATCACGTGGCCGACGCCGGCCGACATCTCGTACGGCACCGCGCTGAGCGCGACGCAGCTGAACGCGACTGCGAGCGTGCCGGGGACATTTACGTATTCACCGGCTGCCGGCACGGTGCTGGATGCCGGATCGCGCGCGTTGTCGCTAACGTTCACGCCGACTGATGCGGTGAACTACACAGGCGCGACCGCAACCGTCAGCATCGCGGTGCTGAAGGCGACGCCAACGATCACGTGGGCGGCGCCCGCTGACATCACGTACGGCACGGCGCTGAGCGCGACGCAGCTGAACGCGACCTCGAGCGTCGCCGGGGCGTTCGTCTACACGCCGGCGCCGGCCACGGTACTGGATGCGGGATCGCACACCTTGTCGGTCACGTTGACACCGACCGACACGAACTACACGACCGCAACGAAGGCGGTCACGATCGATGTGCTGAAGGCGACGCCGACGATCGTGTGGCCCACGCCTTCGGATATCAGCTATGGCACGGCGCTGAGCGCCGCCCAGTTGAAGGCGACCTCGAGCGTACCGGGCAGTTTCGTTTACGCGCCGGCTGCGGGGACCGTGCTGGATGCGGGCTCGCACTCGCTGTCGGTCACCTTCACACCGACCGAGGCGAACTACACGACGGCGACGGCGAGTGTCAGCCTCACTCTGCTCAAGGGGACGCCAACGATCACCTGGCCGACTCCGGCGGACATCACGTACGGCACGGCCCTCAGCGCCACGCAATTGAACGCCACGTCGAGTGTGCCCGGTGCCTTCGTCTACACGCCGGCGGCGGGGACTGTACTCGATGCGGGGTCGCACACCGTATCGGTCGCGTTCACACCGACAGACGCCACGAACTACAACACGTGTACTGAGACGGTCACGATCACGGTGCTGAAGGCGACGCCGACGATCACGTGGGCGGCGCCGGCTGACATCACCTACAGCACCGCACTGAGCGCGACGCAGCTGAACGCGACCTCGAGCGTCCCCGGCACGTTCGTGTACACCCCGGTTGCGGGAACCGTGCTCGACGCCGGTACGCACTCGCTGTCGGTCACCTTCACGCCGACCGACGCGAATTACACGACAACGTCGTCCAGCGTGAGTCTCACGGTGCTCAAGGCCACGCCGACAATCGTCTGGCCATCGCCCGCGGACATCACATACGGCACGGCACTCGGCGCGACACAGTTGAACGCGACCACGAACGTGCCCGGCTCCTTCGCCTACACGCCGGCTGCGGGGATCGCACTGGGTGCCGGCTCGCATGACTTGTCTGTCATCTTCACACCGGCCAACGGCGCTAACTACTCGACGGCCACCACAACCGTCTCGATCGTGGTGTTCAAAGCTGCAGCGACGATCAACTGGCCGACGCCGCCGGACATTGTGTATGGGACCGTGCTGAGCGCGACGCAGTTGAACGCGACGGCGAGCGTGCCAGGCACATTGATCTACACGCCGGCGTCAGGCACGGTCCTGAATGCCGGTTCGCATGCGTTATCGGTCACGTTGACGCCGACCGACGCGGTCAACTACGCGGGCGCGAGCGCAACCGCGAATATTACAGTGCTGAAGGCAACGCCGACGATCACGTGGCCCGCGCCTGCCGAGATCACCTATGGCACGCCGCTGAGCGCAGCGCAACTCAACGCGACCGCGAGCGTTGATGGCACGTTCGCCTATGCCCCCGCGGCTGGAACGGTGCTCGATGCCGGGGCGCATATGGTGTCCGTGACGTTCACGCCGGCTGATGGGGCGAACTACACAGCCGCGACGGCCACCGTCGCCACCAATGTGTCGAAGGCCACGCCGACGATCGCGTGGCCGACCCCCGCGGACATTGGGTACGGCACGGCGCTGAGTGCGACCCAGTTGAACGCGACGGCGACCGTGCCTGGAACCTTTACCTATTCGCCAGCGGCGGGGACCGTTCTGATCGCCGGTGCAGCGCAGGCGCTCTCCGTAACGTTTACGCCGAACGACGCGGCCAATTACGCGGGCGGGACGGCGAGCGTCAGCATCACCGTGCTCAAGGCGACGCCGACGATCACGTGGCCGGCGCCCGCGGACATCACCTACGGCACGGCGCTAAGCGCGACGCAACTCAACGCGACGGCGAGTGCGCCCGGCACGTTGGCCTATACGCCCGGGTTGGGGACCGTGCTGGATGCGGGCTCGCATGCATTGTCGGTCACCTTCACGCCGACGGACGCCGCCAACTATTCTGGCGCGACCGCCACGGTGACCATCGCGGTGCTGAAGGCCGCGTCGACGATCACGTGGCCGGCGCCCGCGGACATCACGTACGGCGCCGCCCTGAGCGCGACGCAACTCAATGCGACGGCGAGCGCGCCCGGGACGTTCGTCTACACACCGGCCCTGGGGACCGTGCTGGATGCGGGGTCACATGAGCTGTCGGTTACGTTCACGCCGACGAATGCCGCCAACTATTCGGGCGCAACCGCCGCCGTGACCCTCACGGTGCTGAAGGCCGCGTCGACGATCACCTGGCTGGCGCCCGCGGACATCACGTATGGCACGGCGCTGAGCGCGACACAACTCAACGCGACGGCGAGCGCGGCCGGGACGTTCGTTTACACACCGGCCCTGGGAACCGTATTGGATGCGGGGTCACACGAGCTGTCGGTTACGTTGACACCGACCGACGCGAACTACACGACCGCAACGAAGACCGTCACGATGGATGTGCTGAAGGCCACGCCGACGATCACGTGGCCGGCGCCCGCGGATGTCGCCTACGGCACCGCATTAACTGCGACGCAGCTCAACGCGACGGCGAGCGCGCCGGGCACGTTGGCCTATACGCCGGCTGCGGGCACGATGCTGGATGCCGGCACGCATGCGCTCTCGGTGACGTTCACGCCGACGAATGCCGCCAACTATTCGGGCGCAACCGCCACCGTGACCCTCACGGTGCTGAAGGCCACGTCGACGATCACCTGGCCCACACCCGCGGACGTCACCTACGGCGCCGCGCTGAGCGCGACGCAACTCAACGCGACGGCGAGCGCGGCCGGCACGTTGGCTTATACGCCGGCATTGGGCACGCTGCTCGATGCGGGCACGCACGCGCTCTCGGTGACGTTCACGCCGACGGACTCGGCGAACTACTCTGGCGCGACGGCAACGTCGACCATCACGGTGCTGAAGGCCGCGTCGACCATCACGTGGCCGGCGCCCGCGGACATCACCTACGGCACCGCGCTGAGCGCGACGCAGCTCAACGCGACGGCGAGCGCGCCCGGCACGTTGGCCTATACGCCCGCGTTGGGGACCGTGCTGGGTGCGGGCTCGCATGCATTGTCGGTCACCTTCACGCCGACGGACGCCGCCAACTATTCTGGCGCGACAGCCACGGCGACCATCACGGTCCTGAAGGCCTCGTCGACGATTACGTGGCCCGCGCCCGCGGACATCACGTATGGCACGGCGCTGAGCGCGACGCAACTCAACGCGACGGCGAGCGCGCCCGGCACGTTCGTTTACACGCCCGCGGCGGGGACGGTACTGGATGCGGGCTCGCACACGTTGTCGGTCACGTTGACGCCGACCGACGCGAATTACACGAGTGCGACCAAGACGGTCACGATCGATGTGCTCAAGGCGACGCCGACCATTATCTGGTCGACGTCTGCGGACATCGCGTACGGCACGGCGCTGAGTGCGACGCAGCTGACTGCGACGTCGACCACTGCTGGCGCGTTCGTCTACACGCCGGCGGCGGGCACCGTGCTGGATGCGGGCTCGCACACATTGTCGGTCACGTTGACACCGACCGACGCGAATTACACGAGTGCGACCAAGACGGTCACGATCGATGTGCTGAAGGCCACGTCGACGATCACCTGGCCCGCACCCGCGGACATCACGTACGGCGCCGCCCTGAGCGCGACGCAACTCAATGCGACGGCGAGCGCCCCCGGTACGCTCGTCTACACACCGGCCCTGGGGACCGTGCTGGATGCGGGGTCACATGAGCTGTCGGTTACGTTCACGCCGACGAATGCCGCCAACTATTCGGGCGCAACCGCCGCCGTGACGCTCACGGTGCTGAAGGCCGCGTCGACGATCACCTGGCCGGCGCCCGCGGACATCACGTATGGCACGGCGCTGAGCGCGACACAACTCAACGCGACCGCGAGCGCGGCCGGCACGTTGGCCTATACGCCGGCGTTGGGCACGGTGCTGGATGCGGGGTCACACGAGCTGTCGGTTACGTTCACGCCGACGAACGCGGCGAACTACTCTGGCGCAACGGCAACGGCGACCATCACGGTGTTGAAGGCGGCGTCGACGATCACGTGGGTGGCGCCCGCGGACATCACCTACGGTACGGCGCTGAGCGCGACGCAACTCAATGCAACGGCGAGCGCGCCCGGGACGTTCGTTTACACGCCCGCGTTGGGGACCGTGCTGGATGCGGGCTCGCATGCATTGTCGGTCACCTTCACGCCGACGGACGCCGCTAACTATTCTGGCGCAACCGCAACCGTGACCCTCGCGGTGCTGAAGGCCTCATCGACGATCACGTGGCCGGCGCCCGCGGACATCACGTATGGCACGGC
>QHWT01000091.1 GCA_003222675.1 Acidobacteriota bacterium
CGCAACCGTGACCCTCGCGGTGCTGAAGGCCTCGTCGACGATCACGTGGCCGGCGCCCGCGGACATCACGTATGGCACGGCCTTGAGCGCGACGCAACTCAATGCAACCGCGAGCGCGCCTGGGACGTTGGCCTATACGCCGGCTGCGGGCACGATGCTGGATGCCGGCACGCATGCGCTCTCGGTGACGTTCACGCCGACGGACTCGGCGAACTACTCTGGCGCGACGGCCACGTCGACCGTCACGGTGCTGAAGGCTGCGTCGACAATTACGTGGCCCACACCCGCGGACATCACCTATGGCACCGCGCTGAGTGCGACCCAACTCAACGCGACGACGAGCGTGTCCGGAACGTTTGCTTATGCACCGGCCGCGGG
>QHWT01000139.1:0-474 GCA_003222675.1 Acidobacteriota bacterium
CGGGCAGCAAGACCGCCGACATGGTCCGAGCGAAGCGCATCGAAGCGCAAGTCGCGCTATTGCCGCTTTTGTCGCGGCGTTTTGAAATCGTCGAAGTGGCATTGACGGATCCCGTCATCGTTCTCGAAACCGATGCACAGGGCCACGCGAATTGGGATTTCGGATCGCACTCCGCCGCGCAGCCATCGTCACCCGCATCGGCGGTCGCCGGCGCATTCGGCGTCGCGAATTTTGCCGTCGACAACGGCACGCTGATGTACATCGACGGCGCAACGGGAAAGACAACGCGCGTAATCATCGATCGATTGGCCGTGCATGCAAGACGCGGCGACGCGCCGGTCGAAGCGGAGTTTCGCGGCAAGATCGAAAATATTTCGCTGAACGGAACAGGGAATCTCGGCCCGCTCGATGCATTGCGCGCGGGACGCTGGCCGTATCCGATCGAGGCAAAAGGCACGTTCGACGAGAAGCCCG
>QHWT01000139.1:621-1170 GCA_003222675.1 Acidobacteriota bacterium
TCACCGATATTCCGGTACCGGCGGTGCGGGAGCCCGCCGCAACCGCAGCGCGTCCAGCGACGCATTCGCGTTTCATATTCAGCGATGAGCCGCTGCCGCTCGATGCGCTGAAATCGTTCGATGCGGACGGACACTTGTCGCTCGCCGCCGTCACGCTGAAGAACGGAACGAAGCTCTCCGACGTCGATGTCCCGCTCAAATTGCAAAACGGCAAACTTGACATTGGGGAGTGGCGTGCGAATGCGCTGGGCGGCACGCTGCAAGGAAAGATCCTGCTCGACGCGACGCGCGCCGAAACGCCGGCGCTGTCGACGAAGCTTGCGGGACGCAGTCTCGATCTGGCGGCGATTCTCGCAGCCTTCGGCGAGCGACGGCAAACGCGCGGCGGCGCAACGGCCGTGGATGTGGACGTCACCGCGCGCGGCGTGTCGCCTCACGCATGGGCGAGCAGTGCAAGCGGAATCGCAACCGCGAGCGTCGGTCCTGCGACGCTTGTCAACACGAAGCTCGATCTCGACAACGTGCTCGACAGGCTCGTGCAGGCGGTGA
>QHWT01000139.1:1210-3277 GCA_003222675.1 Acidobacteriota bacterium
TCGACTCGGAAAAATTCAGCTTGTCGGCGAGCGGCACGTTGGATTTCCGCAACGAGACGCTCGATTTGACGCTGAATCCCCGCGTCAAGCAGGGCATCCCGATCGATGTTCCTCAGATAGCACAGCTCGTCCGTTTCACCGGCCCATTCGAGCATCCCGGCGTTTCGGTCAACGCGGTCGCTTCGGCGACAACGGTGGCGAAGATCGGCGCGGCGATCGGCACCGGGGGATTGAGCATGATCGGCAGCGCGCTGATTGAACGCGCCGCGGACAACGAAAACGTTTGCGATGTTGCGTTGGGCCGCGCTTCGCCGGCCTCGAGCGCCAAGGGCTCGACATCCAAATCAGCGCCGGCGGCCGCAGCCGTTCCGCAGGACATCGGCAAGGCGCTCGGCAAGTTGTTCGGCGGCCGATAAGTCAACACGGTCACAACAGCGACTGTTGCTCGGGTACGTCGACGTCGTCGGGTATCGGATCGGGAGCTTCTTCAGCGGGCGCTTCGTCCACGCGCTCGAGCAGCGACGAATCGTCGTTCTTCACCGCGTTGACGCGCGCCGAGACCGGGTGAACGTCGAGCGCGTCGGATGGATACGGCGCGATCAGGTCGGTAACGGCGGACGTCGATCGGTCGAGCCAGCGGGCGTAGTCCTCCGGCGCGATGATCAGCGGCATTCGATCGTGCACGTCGCGTAACAAATCATTCGCCTCGGTGGTGACGATCGTGCATGTGTCGAGCACTTGTCCATCAGGCGCGAGCCAGCGTTCGTACAGGCCGCCCAGCGCCAGCGGCGCGCCGTTCCTGCTCACGACGAGATAAGGCCGCTTGCCGCCCTCGACCGCTTTCCATTCGTAGAATCCGTCGGCAGGCAGCAGACAGCGGTGCCACTGGAACGCCGAGCGAAACGCCGGCTTTTCCGCGATGCCTTCGCCGCGCGCATTGATGAGCTTGGCGCCGATCGACGGGTCCTTCGCCCACCGCGGGACGAGTCCCCAGCGCATTTCCGATAGCACGCGCTGTCCGGCGGAGTTCTGCCGGACGATCGGCACCGGCTGCATCGGCGCAATGTTGTAACGCGGACGCAAGGCGGGCGGCGACGACAATCCAAACGCCAGCGCGATCGCCGCCGGATGCGTATGCAATTCGTAGCGGCCGCACATCGCAACGACGATCAGCCGGGCGTCATCGAATCGAGCCTCGCCAGAAGACGCCGCGCCGTCTTCGCGACCTGCATCGTGTCCCAATACGCGTAGCCGCCTACAGCGACGGCGCCGATCACCGGCACCCACCGTCCGGCAGCGGTTCCGATGATCCGTTGCGTGACGCTGATGCCGACGCTGTTGAGCAAGCTCGACAACGCGCTCGCCGAGACTTGCCGGACGATCAGTCGCTCGCCGGTGCGAACGGCCACGTCGCGCAATACATGGCTCGCGGCGTGACGGAACAGGCAATACAGCATATGGGTGCGTGTGAGCTCGGGCGTGCGGCCGTAGAGCTCGAAGATGTCGGCGATCATCTGCCGCTGCGTCTGCCAGATGAGATACAGATCGGGCAGCACCGTCATCAGCCCGAAGGGGCCGGGGGGCAATGCGAGCGATCCGGACAACACCGCGGCGCGCTTCGCCGCGCGCTGCGCAATTTCCGCGGCTTCAACATCGGGATGCGTGACCGGCTTCGTTCGCGGCGCCGGAATCGCAGTGATCACGCGCTCGATCATTCCCTCGACCTTGCGCGCCGGAAGCGCGAGATCGCGGGCGTCGGAAATTACAAGATCGGGCATCAATACAAGATAGGGGCGGCGCGGCCGCCTCGCAATATACCAGTGAAGCGCGCGATCGACGGCGCTCTACAATGGTCCGCATGCGTATCGGCGTGCCGCGCGAAATCAAGGATGGCGAGCGCCGTGTCGGTTTGGCGCCCGACGGCGCGCGGCGGCTCGTCGGCGCGGGTCATCGCGTTTTGGTCGAGCGCTCCGCAGGAGCCGCCGTCGGCTTTGACGACGCGAGCTACGCGCGCTGCGGCGCAGAGGTCGTCGACGTGCGCGATGTCTGGCGCTGCGAGCTGATCGT
>QHWT01000040.1:0-125595 GCA_003222675.1 Acidobacteriota bacterium
CCGCCCAGGAACGTGCTCGAGCGCGGTGATGCCGGCTTCGATCGCGGAGAACGGCAGGTCGAGCGCCATCGCGGCGGCGGATGCGGCGAGGATGTTGTAGGCGTTTGGCCGGCCGACAAGGCGCGAGCGAACGTGAATGGCGCCACGCGGCGTGCGGATGTCGAACGTCAGGCCGTCGAGCGAGAACGTCAGTGGGCCCGGGCGCACGTCGGCGGCCCCGTCAATCGCGTACGTGACCGGGCGCTTCGCCGCCGCCGCCATCTCGGGACCACGGCGATCATCGATATTGATCACGCCGACCGCCCCTTCGGGCAGCAGCTCGAACAGCCGTCGCTTGGCGACGAAATACGCCTCCATGTCGCCATGGAAGTCCAGGTGGTCGCGCGTGAGGTTCGTGAAGATGCCCGCGGCGAAACGAAGATAGTCGACGCGGCGCAGTGAGAGGGCGTGCGACGAGACCTCCATCACGCACGCGCCGCAGCCCTGCGCCAGCATGCTGCGGAACATCTGCTGCAGGTCTGGCGCCTCGGGCGTCGTGCGCGAGGCCTCGATCTCACGTCCGCCGACTCTGTAGCCGATAGTACCGATGCGCCCGCACTTGATTCCCGCGGCCTCGAAGATCGACGCGAGAATGTAGGACGTCGTCGTCTTGCCGTTCGTGCCCGTGATCCCGACGAGTGCGAGATCGTCGGTGGGGTTGCCGTAGTAGGCCGCCGACAGCGCCGCCAGCGTGTCGCGCGCGTTCGACACCTGGACCCAGGGCACACTGATGCCGGCGAGGGGAGCACTCTCCGCCACGACTGCGATGGCCCCCTTCGCGATCGCCTGCGGCGCGAACCGCGCACCATCCGCGTGGAGTCCGCGCAGCGCGACGAACACCGCGCCCGGCATGACGCTGCGCGAATCGTACGCAATCGACGTCACCGGCAGACGCTCCAGCAATTCCTGGAGCATCATGGCGGTGATCCCCCCGCTGCGGCGGAAGAGAGCCGCCGTCCGAGCCGGAGGTTGCAGGCGTCACCGCGCACCAACGCGGATCCCGGCTCCGGATTCTGCGAGACGACGAAACCGTCACCGCTCATGCGCGCGGACATGCCGATGCGCGAGAGGAGACGGAGCGCTTCGCGCGCGCTCAGACCACGCAGATCCGGCACGAGCCCGTTGCGCGCGGGCTCGAACGGCGCGGTCAGGACGGCGGTACCCGCCGGCCGCTTGACGACTTCGAGCTCACCGCCGGAATCGTGACGTGCCACGAGCACCGGCGGCGGAGCGTTGATCGTGGGCCCGATGCCAAGATATGTCAGCGACGCTTCAGCGATTCGCTTGAACACTGGCGCGGATACGGCACCGCCGGTGTAGCCGTTACCGTGCGGCGAGTCAATCACGACGAGGATGGTCAAGCGGGGCTTACGCGACGGGATGAAGCCGACGAACGACGCGTTGTAGTCAGACTTCTGGTAGCGGCCGTTCACGAGCTTCGCCGCGGTGCCGGTCTTACCGGCAACCGTGTAGCCGGAAATCTGGGCGGCCCTCGCGGTGCCCCGCTCGACCACCTGCTCCATGATCGTTGTCAGCGTCGCGGCGGTTTCGGCCGTGATCGCCTCGTGCAGCACCTTGCGCGGCACATCGAGGCGCTTGGCGTCCTTGATGAACGCACGTACCACGTGCGGCTGCACGAGGTGCCCGCCGTTGGCGACGGCGCTGACCGCGGTCGTCATCTGCAGCGGCGTTACGCCCACCTGGTATCCCATCGACACCGACGCCAGCGCGCTCGGATCCAGACGATCCGGGCTCCAGACAATCCCGGGCGTCTCACCACGGAAGTCGGGCGCGAGTGCTTGGCCGAAGCCAAAGCGGTTGACGTACTCGCCCAGGAGCTGCGGGCCGAGCTTCTGCCCGACCTTGATTGCGCCGACGTTGCTCGATTTCACGATGACGTCCGTGAACGACAGCAGACCGTAATGATGCGTGTCGTGGATGATGCGCGAGCCGAATGTGATGTAGCCGGGCGTCGTATCGACGGGCGTCTTGGAAGTGATGATTCCGTGCTCCAGCGCCGCCGATGCCGTGACGATTTTGAAGGTCGATCCGGGCTCGTAGAGATCCTGGATCGCGCGATTGCGCCGGGCGTCATCGTCGGCCTTGGTAAAGGCGTTCGGATTGAACGTCGGCCAGTTCGCCAGCGCGAGTATCTCGCCGCTGCGCGGATCCATGATGAGCGCGGTGCCGCCAGCCGCACGATTCGCTTCCACACCGGCGCGGAGCTCCCGTTCGGCGATATATTGAAGGTACTGATCGATCGTGAGCTCGATGTCCGCGCCTGCCGTCGCGGGACGCTCGACACGGCTGAACAGCGCGTGACGCTTCGCGTCGGTCTGGATGAGGACCTTGCCCTCCTTGCCGCGGATCTGCGAGTCGTACGCCGACTCGATGCCGCCGAGGCCGACGTTGTCGAGACCCACGTAACCCAGCACGTGCGCGGCGAGCTCCGCCTTCGGATAGTACCGGCGGCTTTCCTTCAGCAACATGATGCCCGGCAGGCCGAGATCCTTCACCTTCCGCGCTTCGGATGGCGTGACTTGCCGCGCGACGTACACGAACGCGCCGCGGCGACCGAGTTTCTTTGCCATGTCCGTCCGGCGATCCGCGTTGCAGCCATCGAGCACCGTACAGAGACTCGCGGCCACGCCGGCCGCGTCGTCGATTTCCGAAGGGTCCGCGGCGATGGTATCGGCGTCGACGCTGTAGGCGAGCAGGCGACCGTTGCGGTCGAAGATCTCGCCGCGCTTGGCCGGCGGGACGACAGTACGCGTCTGCTGACGGTCGGCCCGCGCCATGAGATCGGGGTGGTCGACGACCTGCAGGTAGACGAGGCGCGCCTCGATCGCGGCCGTCCACAAGCCGAAAATCGCGGCACATACGATCAGACGCGCACGGACGGCATCGCGCCAGCCCGCCAAGGTCGCAGGATCGCGCCGGACGACGTGCGGCGCGGACGGCTGCCCCCTGCGCGGAAGCCCCCACGGACGTCGGAATCTGCTGCTGCCGTCTACATCGGGCACCGAATCCCTCACTCAGCTCAGGAGGCGCCGCGTTTCAGCGCGCCGCAACGACCGATTTGTCGGGCGGCGCCGCCGGCGTCACGCGCTCGATCACAATTGCCTGATCGCGCGTGGGCGCGACGAGGTGCAGCTGTTCGGTCGCGATCTTCTCGATGCGGCGGGGCGCGCGCAGCGTCTCGATCTCTAGGCGTAGATGACGATTGATCTCTTCTTCCGCCGCGCGTTCCTGCTGCATGCGCTCGATCTGGTAGCCGTGGCGGAGCAGCTCGAAGTGCTGCCACGCCGAGAACAGCAGCACCACGACCAGGAACATGCCGATTCCCATCGAGCGCCACAACTGGCGCTGCCGCGCTTGGTCCACTTCGCGGACGATCGGATTGTTCCGCACGTCCTTCTTGATCGCGTATTCGAAATCCATCGTGCTCATGCGACCCTCTCAATCGCGCGCAGTTTCGCGCTGCGCGCCCGCGGATTCCGCGCCAGTTCCGCGTCGGCCGGCACGAGCGGCCGCTTCGTCAGAATGCGCATCGCCTCTTCGGCCTTCTCGATCGCGCGGAACGTATGCTTCACGATCCGGTCCTCGAGGGAGTGAAACGTGATTACGGCCAGGCGCGCCCCCTGCAGCAGCCGCCGCGTGGCGCCGACAAGAAACGTATCGAGGTCCTCGAGCTCCCGGTTGACCCAGATGCGAAGCGCCTGGAACGTCCGCGTCGCCGGATCGATCCGCTGGTAGCCGCGATGCGGGATCGCGCGCCGCACGATTGCCGCGAGCTGTCCCGTGGTTTCGACCGGCACGGATGCGCGCGACGACACGATCGCCCTCGCGATCCGCCGCGAGTACCGCTCTTCGCCGTACTCGAAAATCACGTTCGCCAGCTCCTCTTCGTCCACGGTGCGCAGCCACTCCGCCGCGCTCGCCCCGCTCGTCTGGTCCATCCGCATGTCGAGCGGCTCGTCGCGCCGGAAGCTGAACCCCCGGCCTTCGGCGCCGGGATCCCTCGCGCGTCGAGGACCCGATCGAGCTCACGATAATCCGCGTGGACCAGTTCCACGCGATCCCGATACGGCGCGAGCGCCTCTCCCGCCAACGCGAGCGCGATCGGATCACGATCGAGACCCAGCACCCGGGTCGCGCCACCCTCGAGCAGCGCGCGGCTGTGTCCGCCGAGGCCGACCGTGCAGTCGACGAACAGGCCGCCCCGCGCCGGCGCGAGCAGGTCCAGCACTTCGGCCACCATCACCGGCTCGTGCAACATGGCGTCAGATGCCGAACTCCGAAAGAGCCTTCGCGTCGTCGTCCGTGTACGGATCACGCTGCAGCTTGGCGACGAAGCGCTCGTGATTCCAGACGTCCAGCCAATCTACCTGCCCGAGCACGTCGACCTCGCCTGCCATGCCGGCCGAGTCCCGCAGCCGTGGGTGGATCACCACGCGTCCCTGCGTATCGATTTCCGCCGTCTGCCCGTAATAACTCACGCGGTCGAGAAATTTGAGCCGCGCGGGGTGCGTTGAAGGGGCGCGTGCGAGTTTTTCCTCGAGCGCCAGCCAGACCGGCATGGGATAAACGCGGACATACTCCCCCGTCAGGCTCGTCACGAACAGCTCGGTCCCGTGCTTCCCCTCGACGAAGGCACGAAAGGCGTTCGGGATCTTGAGCCGCCCCTTGTCATCGATTTTGGCGGCGTAATTGCCCCGGAGCACGTCGCTTTACTCCACTTTGCTCCACAAAATTCCACGCAGATAGTAGGGGAGGCATCGGATGATGTCAACGCCAAAATGCAGAGTCTCAGTGTGTTACGCTCTATTTTTGCCAGGAGAAGAAATAGCGAACCAGGCGCACCTGAGCTGCTGTCGCGTGCTACGATGCGCAGATCTGCCATGCTGCGTGCCGGCCTCATTGGATTCCCGTCCTCGGGAAAGACCGCCCTCTTTCAACTCCTGACCAGCGCTCGAGAAGCCCCACGCAGCGGTGGCAAGCCAGAAGCGAACGTCGGCGTCGCGCGCGTGCCGGATGAACGCCTGGACAGACTGACCGCTCTCTTCAATCCGAAGAAGCACGTTCCCGCGGCCGTGGAGTTCGCCGACATGGGCGGCGCCACCGGCGCAAAGACAGGCGCGGCCGCGCTCCTCGACGTCGCTCCGTTTCGCAATGCCGACGCGCTGCTGCACGTCGTGCGCATGTTTCGGGATCCGTCGGTCCCTCATGCATCCGGCTCGGTCGATCCGGGCCGAGACGTTCGCACGATGGAAGACGAGGTCCTCCTCGCGGACCTCGGGGTCGTCGAGCGAAGGCTCGAACGCCTCGATCGCGATCTGAAAAAGGCTGGCAGCAACACGGAACTGAAGAAGGAGCAGGAGATCCTGCAGCGCTGCCGCACGGCGCTCGAGGACGGGCGGCCGCTGCGCGCGCTGGAGCTCGCCGGCGAGGAGGCGAAGCGTCTCCGTGGCTTTCAGTTCCTCTCGGCAAAGCCGCTGCTGCTCGTGCTGAATCTCGACGAAGCGGATCTGGCGCAGGCCGACCGAGCGATCGAGCTGGCGGGCCTGAAGGAGTTCATCAGGGGCGCCGCGACTCGCGCCGTGCCGATCTGCGCGAAGATCGAGCTCGAGATCGCGCAGCTCGACGAGGCGGACGCGCAGGCGTTCATGGCGGATCTTGGTCTCCGGGAATCAGGCCTCGATCGCGTGATTCGCGCGAGCTACGACCTGCTCGGATACATCTCGTTCTTCACCGTTGGCGAGGACGAGAACCGCGCATGGTCGATTCCGCGCGCGACAACCGCGCAGAATGCCGCCGGAGAGATCCACACCGACATCCAGCGCGGTTTCATCCGTGCCGAAGTCGTGCGCTACGAGCACCTGCTCGCCCGCGGCTCGCTCGCCGCGTGCCGCGAGCACGGCGAGCTTCGTCTCGAAGGCAAGGAATACATCGTCCTCGACGGCGATGTGATCAACTTTCGTCATGCCACGTGATAGCATCACGAAAAACGGTTCATGCCTGTACGGACGGTTTTAGTCTGCGAAGCGCAGGTGCCGTTCGTGCACGGCGGCGCGGAAGTGCACGTTCGCGAGCTCACGCGGGAACTGACGGCGCGGGGCTACCTGGCGGAGTTGGTCAGCATCCCGTTCAAGTGGTATCCGAAAGAGGAAATCCTTCCGCACGCCGCTGCCTGGCGGCTGATCGATCTCAGCGAAAGCAACGGCCGGCCCGTCGACCTGGTCATCGCCTCGAAGTTTCCGACCTACTTCGTCCGCCATCCGAACAAGGTGGCGTGGCTGATTCACCAATACCGGGCGGCGTACGAGTTGTGCGGGACCGTTTACAGCGACTTCGGGCACAACGAGCGTGACGTCGGCTTGCGCGACACGCTCGTGCAGCTCGACACGCAGATGCTCGGGGAATGCCGGCGGTTGTTCGCCAACGCGCGCAACACCGCGAACCGCGTCACGAAATTCAACGGTTTGCCGGCCGAGCCGCTGTATCATCCGCCACGACTCGCATCGCGGCTCGAAGCCGGAATCTACGGCGACTACGTGTTGTCAGTGGGCCGGATCGAATCGGTGAAACGCGTGGATTTGCTCGTCTCGGCGATGGCGCACGTCGATCGACCGATCCGCTTGATCGTGGCGGGTGACGGAACGCAGCGCCCGAACGTCGAGCGGCTCGCCGCCGAACTCGGCGTCAGCGATCGCGTCGATTTTCTCGGCACTGTGGACGATGACGCGCTGGTCACGCTGTATCGCGACACGCTGGCCGTCGTGTATCCGCCCTTCGACGAAGACTTCGGATACGTGACGCTCGAAGCGTTTCTCGCGCGCAAGCCGGTCGTGACCGCGACCGACTCCGGTGGTCCGATCGAGTTCGTCGTCGACGGTGTGAACGGGTTCGTCTCGCCGCCGGAACCCGCGCCTATCGCCGCGGCGATTAATGCGCTCGCGTCCGATCGGCGGCGCGCCGCGGCGCTCGGAGACGCGGGCTACACACGCGCGCGTCAAATCACCTGGGACGGCGTCATCGAAAAGCTGGTCTCGTCTTGAAGCTCATCATCCAGATCCCGTGCCTGAACGAAGCGACGACGCTCCCGTCGACGCTGGCGGATCTTCCGCGCAGCATCCCGGGGATCGACGCTGTCGAGACGCTCGTTATCGATGACGGCTCGCGCGACGGCACGTCGGAGGTCGCGATCGCGTGCGGCGTGAACCACGTCGTGCGGCTGCGCCGGAACAAGGGGCTGGCGGCGGCGTTCCAGGCGGGCATCGATGCCTGCCTCAAGGCGGGCGCCGACATCATCGTCAATACGGACGCCGACAACCAGTACGCGGGCCGCGATATCCAGAAACTGATCGAACCGCTGCTCCGCGGCGAGGCGGACATCTGCATCGGCGATCGCAACATTGCGGAGCTCGAGCACATGTCGTGGCGGAAGCGGCAACTCCAGCGGCTCGGGAGCTGGGTCGTCCGCCAGGTCTCGAGCACCACGGTGCCCGATACGACGAGCGGGTTCCGGGCCTACACGCGCGACGCGGCGCTGCGCATGACGATCGTCTCGGAGTTTTCCTACACGCTCGAGTCGATCATCCAGGCCGGGAAGAAGCGGATGGCGATCGCGCACGTGGCCATCGCGACCAATCCGCGGACGCGCGAGTCGCGCCTCTTCGACAGCATCTTTTCGTACATCAAGCGCTCGAGCGCGACCATCGTCCGCATCTATGCGATGTACGAACCGTTGAAGGTGTTCACCTACATCGGGCTGACGCTGTTCGGCGCGGGGTTCCTCATCTCGCTGCGATTCCTTTACTACTACCTCACCTCGTTCACCGGCGGCGGCCGCTATCTGCAGTCGCTGATCTATGCGGCGGTCCTGATGATCGTCGGGTTCCAGGTCGTGTTGATCGGGCTACTCGCCGACGTCATTTCCGCCAACCGGAAGCTGCTGGAGGATCTGCTCTATCGCGTGCGCTCGCTCGAGTTGCCGGCGCGGGATGCAGAGCCGCCCGAGAGGGCGCTGACCTCGCGCGATCGCGCGTCGCGCTGGGAGCACTGAGTGGCGGATCCGTCCAGCGTTTCAATCGTCATTCCGGCGTACAACGAGGAAGAAGGCATCGCGGACGTCATTTCGACGCTGCGCCTCGCCGCCTCATGGCACGAGATCATCGTCGTCGATGATGGCTCAGCAGACGGCACGGGGGACCGCGCCGCCGCGGCGGGAGCGGCTGTCGTCACGCATCCGTACAACAAGGGCAACGGCGCCGCCGTGAAGAGCGGCATCCGGCGCGCCACTGGCGAATACGTGCTGATCATCGACGGCGACGGCCAGCACCCCCCGGAAGATGCGCTGCGGCTCGTCTCACGACTGGGCGAGTACGACCTCGTGATCGGCGCGCGCGCGGGCGCGACACAGGCAACGCAGACGCGCAGGGCCGGGAACTCCGCTTTGAACCGGCTCGCGAGTTACCTGACCGATCGGGAGATCCCCGATCTGACGTCGGGATTTCGCGGCGCACGGCGCGAGCATCTGCGCGAGTTCCTGCACCTGCTGCCAAACGGTTTCTCCACGCCGACCACGACGACCCTGGCGTTCATCAAGGTCGGATACAACGTCATCTTCGAGCCGGTGGAGGCGCGTCAGCGCGCGGGGCAATCAAAGATCAAGCTCGCGCGCGACGGCACGAAGTTCCTGATAATCATTTTCAAGATCGTCACGCTCTTCAGCCCTCTCCGCATTTTCCTGCCGCTCAGTCTCGCATCGTTCATTGTGGGCGCCGGCTACGCGGCATGGACGATCGCGACGCAAAGCCACGTTACGAACTCGTCCGTGCTCCTGATTCTCTTCGCCGTCGTCGTGTTTCTCGTCGGTCTCGTGTCCGAGCAGATTTCCGCGCTGCGCTTCGAAGGCCGGCAGTGACCCGCTCGCGACGGTGGATCGTCGCGGCGATCGCGGTGGGCTTCGCAGTGCGCGTCGCGTTCGCGCTCGGCTACTGGGTGGAACAGCCGCTCACCCACGACGAGCGGGAGTACCTCGCGCTCGCGCGCAGCATCGCGCGAGGAGACGGCGTCGTGTATCCGGCCGACGAACCCGTCACCGGCACGGCGCAGCGGTTCGGCCGCGCTCCGGGATACCCGGTCTTTCTGGCGATGCTTCACGTCACGCAGCCGGTGGACACCGTCCCGGCGAGGGTGAAGATTGCGCAATCGGCCGTCGGCGCGATCGGGGTCTGGTTGATTGCGCTGATCGGCGGGCGCGCCGCGGGACCGAGGGGAGCCGTCGCGGCGGCGGGGATTGCCGCGGTCTATCCACCGCTCGTGTTCATGCCGGCGTACGCGCTGAGCGAGACGCTCTACTGCACCGTCGCGCTCGCGGCGGCGTGGGTGCTCGGAACGGTGACACTCACACTTTCCGAGCGGCCAGGAAGTGTGACAGTCACAGTTCCGAACCGCAAAAGTGTGACTGTCACCGTTCTGGGCGCTGGACTGACCGGAATCGGGATTCTCGTCAGGCCGGCGATGCTGTTCTTTGTTCCGTTCGCGGCGGCGTGGATGGTCTGGAAGCGCGAAACGAGACACGCGGTCATCTTCGTGCTGGTGACGCTCGCGTCGGTGGCGCCGTGGACCGTCCGCAACGCGCGCGTGCATGGACGGTTCGTCCTCGTCGCGTCGGAAGGCGGCGTGACGTTCTGGACCGGCAACAACCCGCTCGCCCGCGGCGAAGGAGATATGGCCGCGAATCCCGAGTTGAAGCGCGCGGAGCTCGAATTCAGAAACCGGCACGCGGACCTGACGCCCGAGCAACGCGAGCCGCTCTACTACCGCGAAGCGTTCGCCTGGATTCGCAGGCATCCCGCTCAATGGACGGCGCTTCTCGCGCGCAAGGTCTTCTACACGATCGTCCCGCTCGGACCGTCGTATACGCTACACTCGAAGAAGTACCTGGTCGCATCCGCCGGCGCGTATCTCCTCCTGCTGCCTCCTGCGCTCGCCGGGGCGTGGCGGCTGCGGCGCGGGTGCGCACCGGTTGCGCTCTGGTTGCTGGCCGCGTCGACGGTCTTCGTCAGCGTCGTATTCTTCCCGCAGGAACGGTTCCGGATTCCCGTGATCGATCCCGCATTGATCGTTTCGGCTGCCGCGCTGGCCGCGGCGCGTTCGCATGAACATACTGGTTGTCGTTCCAACCTATAACGAGCGCGAGAACCTTCCGCTGCTCGCCGCCGGCGTGCTCAAACACGACGGTGTTCGCATGCTCGTCGTCGATGATGATTCGCCCGACGGTACCGGTGCCATCGCGGATCAGCTCGCGCGCGAGCATCCGGGACGCGTCGAAGTCATGCACCGCACGGGAATTCGCGGCCTCGGCCGCTCGTACGTCGACGGCCTGCTTCACGCCTTGAAGGAGGGCACCGCGGACTTCATCTGCCAGATGGACGCCGACCTCTCGCACAATCCCGATTACCTGCCCGAACTGGTCGGGGCTGCGGCAACCTACGACCTCGTGATCGGCTCACGGTACCTGAAAGGGGTCAGCGTCGTGAACTGGCCGCTGCACCGCATCATCCTCAGCGCCTTGGGCAATCGCTACATTCGCCTGATCACCAACCTCGCGACGAGCGACTGCACGAGCGGCTTCCGCTGCTGGCGGCGCGAAGCGCTGTCCCGACTGCCGATCGCCGGTATGGTGTCCGATGGGTACGCGTTCCTCGTCGAGATGCTCTACAACGCGAAAACGCTCGGACTTCGGATCGGCGAGGTGCCGATCATCTTCGTCGAGCGCCGGCAGGGTCAATCGAAGCTGTCGTCCACCGTGCTGCTCGAGTCGCTCGTGATGCCCTGGCGTCTTGTGTTCCGCGGCTCCAACTCCTGAGATGCCCCACGTTGTCGTGATGGTGACGACGTCGTTTCCCCGATTTCCGGGAGACAGCGTCGGCACGTTCATGGAACCGATCGCGACCTGCATCGCCGCTCGCGGGCACGAAGTCCACATCATCGCGCCATGGCATCCTCTCGTACGGCGAGCGCGCAAGGAGCGCGGCATCTTCTTTCACTTCTTCAGGTACGCGCCCGTGCCGGCGTTGAACGTGTTCGGGTACGCCGCCGGCATGCGAGCGGACGTGCGCCTCCGCGCCGCCGCGTGGGTTGCGGCGCCTCTGGCCCTCACGGCGGGCTGGTTCAAGGCAATGCGTGTTGCGCAGAAACGGCGCGCGACCATCATCCACGCGCACTGGGTGGTGCCCGGTGGCCTGATGGGAGCCGCCGCCGCACCGGGCTTACCGCTCGTCGTCAGTCTGCACGGATCGGACGTATTCGTCGCGGAGCGCGTCGGCTTGGCGCGCGTCGCGGCGCGGGCCGTGTTTGGACGCGCAGGATTCGTGACGGCGTGCAGCGCCGATCTCGCGCGACGTGCGGTCGCACTCGGCGCGCCGGAGGATCGACTCGAGGTCGTGCCCTACGGTGTCGACACCGCCCGATTCAAGCCCGATCCCTCGTCGCGCGCGACGCACCGCGCCGAACTCGGTCTCCGTGAAGATGCTCCGCTGCTCTTTACTGCGGGCCGCCTCGTGAGGAAAAAGGGATTCGAGTACCTGATCGATGCGGTGTCGCGCCTGCCCGCGAATACGACACTGGCGATCGCTGGCACGGGCGATCTCGAGGCGGAACTCGAGGCGCGCGCGCGGGAGGCACACGTCGCGGACCGTGTGCGGTTTCTCGGCAACGTAACGCAGGACGCCGTTGGCTCATGGTTCGCGGCGGCGGACATCGCCGTCATTCCGTCGGTCCGCGACGACAGCGGTAACGTTGATGGGCTGCCCAATACCGTGCTCGAAGCGCTCGCCACCGGAACGCCGGTCATCGCGACGTCAGCCGGCGGAATCGGCGCGGTGATAATGGATGGTGCGACCGGGCTCCTCGTCCGCGAGCGGGATCCGGAAGGATTGGCGTTTGCCGCGGACGCGCTGCTGCGCGATCGCCCGCGCGCGACCACTCTTGGCCGTGCCGCGCGTGAGATGGTCGACGCAAAGTTCGGCTGGCCCGCGACCGCCGCGCGGTTCGAGGCCGCGTACGAGCGTGCGCTTGCCTTCAAGTCACTGGGTCGCTAAGATTTACGGTTCATTCGATGGCGAACCTACACGAGCGGGCGGCGGCCGGACTGAGCGTTTTCTTTCCCGCCTACAACGATAGCGCGACGATCGCGAGCCTCGTGATCACCGCGGTTCGGACCGCGCAGCGGCTGACGGCGGACTACGAAGTCATCGTCGTCAATGACGGCAGCGCGGACGGAACGGCCGAGATTCTCGACGAGCTCGCGCGGCTGTATCCGCAGGTCCGAATCGTTCATCACGAAGGCAATCGCGGCTACGGCGGAGCGCTCCGCACTGGATTTGAAACCGCGTCGCGCGAGCTCGTGTTCTACACGGACGGCGACGCGCAATACGATCCCGCGGAGATGGAAGCGCTGTGGCGTCGGCTCGACGATCGCGTCGACATGGTGAACGGCTACAAGATCAGCCGTTCGGACCCGCTGCACCGCATCATCATCGGGCGCGTCTACCACCACGCCGTCAGCATGTTGTTCGGCCTCAGAGTGCGCGACGTCGACTGCGATTTCCGCCTGATGCGCCGGGCGATTTTCCAGAGAGTGCGGCTCGAGAAGAATAGCGGCGTGATCTGCCTGGAGATGATGAAGAAAATCCAGGACGCCGGCTTTCACATTGCCGAAGTGCCCGTACATCACTATCACCGCGCGCACGGCAAGTCACAGTTCTTCAACTTCCGCCGGCTGTATCGCACCGCGATCGACGTGATGAAGCTCTGGATGGCGCTCGTGGTCCGTCGCGAACACGAAAGATCCGAGGTGGCGGGCCTTCCGGCTGCGTCAGCTGCGCCGGGCACCAAGGATCGTTCGTGACCGAGGCCAGCGTCAGGTACCGCGATTTCTATCGCGGGCGACGAGTGATGGTCACGGGGGGGCTCGGGTTCATTGGCAGCAGCCTCGCCCATCACCTCGTCGATCTCGGCGCCGACGTGCTGCTCGTCGACGGGATGATCCCGGATTACGGCGGCAACCTGTTCAACATCGCCGACATCGAGGGGCGCGTGCGCGTCAACATCTCTGACGTGCGCAACGATGCGGCGATGGCCGTCCTCGTCCGCGATCGCGAGCTGATCTTCAACCTTGCGGGGCAGGTGAGCCACATCGATAGCATGCGAGACCCGTATACCGATCTGGACATCAACTGCCGCGCGCAGCTTTCGATGCTCGAGGCGTGCCGCCGGCACAACCCCGCTGTCCGCGTAGTATTCGCGGGCACGCGACAGGTCTATGGCAGGCCGGAACGATTGCCCGTCGACGAGCGTCACCTCGTACGGCCGATGGACGTGAACGGCGTCAACAAGGCCGCCGGCGAGTACTACCATCTGCTCTACAGCAATGTGTTCGGCGTGCGTGCGTGCTCGCTGCGCCTGACGAACGTCTACGGTCCACGGCAGCTGATCAAACACAACCGGCAGGGATTCATCGGCTGGTTCATCCGCCTCGCCATCGAGGGCGCCGAGATCCAGGTGTACGGCGACGGCACGCAGATGCGGGATTTCGTGTTCGTCGACGATGCCGCCGATGCATTCCTTCGGGCGGGCGCGTGCAGTGGATGCGACGGCGAAGTGTTCAATGTCGGCGGGCTCGAGCCGATCAGCCACCGCGACCTGGTCGCGATGCTCATCGAGGTGGCGGGCTCCGGGTCGATGCGCTACGTGCCGTGGCCGCCCGAGAAGCAGCGCATCGACATCGGGAGCTTCTACTCCGATTCGTCCAAGTTCACCGGCACGACGGGGTGGCGGCCGGCCGTGACACTGCGGGAAGGGCTCGGCCGAACGGTCGCGTTTTATCGGGCGAACATGCCGCATTACCTGGAGGCGGCGTGATTCCGTTCCTCAACCTCACGCCGGGCGCGGACGCGGTCGAGGTGCGCGCCGCGATCGATCGCGTCATCACGCGCGGCTGGTTCGTGCTCGGCCCCGAGCTCGAAGCCTTCGAGCGCGGCTTCGCCGCCGCGTCGCAGGCGGCGCATGCCGTTGGCGTCGGCTCCGGGACCGATGCGCTCGCGATCGCGCTGCGCGTGCTTGGAATCGGCCGCGGCGACGAGGTGATCACATCGCCGCTCTCGGCGGCGTACAGCGCGCTGGCGATCATGATGGTTGGTGCACGCCCGGTCTTCGCGGATATCGATCCGGCGCGGCTGACCATGGATCCCGACGCGACGGCCGCGGCCGTGACGCCGCGGACACGGGCGATCATGCCCGTGCATCTGTATGGCCAGACCGCCGATATGCCGGCCTTGATGGATGTCGCGCGACGGTACAATCTTGTGATCGTGGAGGACTGCTGCCAGGCCCATCTCGCAACGTGCGCGGGACGGCCGGTCGGATCGTTCGGAACTGTCGCCGCATACAGCTTCTATCCGACGAAGAACCTCGCCGCGCTCGGCGACGGCGGCGCGCTCACGACAAACGATCCCGGCCTCGCCGATCACGCGCGCCGGCTGCGCAACGGCGGCCAGACGGATCGCTATCATCACGCGGAGTTCGGCGTGAACTCACGCCTCGACGAGATCCAGGCCGCGGTCCTCGCGGCGCGGCTCCAGTGGCTGCCGCGGTGGACGGCCGAGCGGCGCGCGCTCGCGCGGCGCTATCGTGCGTCGCTCGCGAACGCGCCCGTCGCCGTGCCGCCCGAACGTGACGCGGGGCACGTCTATCACCTCTTCCCGGTGCTCAGCGACAGCCGCTCGGCACTGCAGGGATATCTCAAAGCGCGCGGCATCGAGACGCTGATCCACTACCCGGTTCCGATTCCGCGGCAGCCCGCGGTTGCCTCCGAGCAGCCCGCCGAATGCCCCGTCGCGGATCGCGTCTCGGCGCAAGTGTTGTCGCTGCCGCTGCATCCGGGAATGACGCCGCAGGCGATCGACGAGATCGCGGCCGCCCTGCACGCGTTCCACGCGGCCGTTTGATGGCATGGTTGGCGCGCCGCGCGCTGTTGTTGCTCGCGATCGGCGGCGCACAGTTCGCCGCCTTCGAAGGCGCGCTCCGGACCTGGGGACATTCGGAGGCCGCGCCGTCCTTTCAGGCGCTGTTCGTACCCGACGCGCAGATCGGCTATCGACTGCGCCCCAACGCGCGCACCCGCTTCGTGACGTCGGAGTTCGACGCGCACATCGCCATCAATGCCCAGGGCGTACGTGACGATCGCGATATCGGTCCGAGGCCCTCGAACGAGCGGCGCATTGTCGTCCTCGGCGATTCACTCGTGCTGTCTGTCCAGGTCGATCGCCAGCAGACGTTCTGCAGCCTCCTCGAAGCGCGGCTGAATCGTGACGGCGGTCGGTATACCTATCGCGTGATCAACGCGGGCGTCCAAGGATACGGGCCGGTCGAGGAGCTGCTGTTTTTCCGGGAGATTGCGCGTCAGTTTCAGCCGGATCTCGTCATCGAGGCTATCTTCGTGGGGAACGACGCGGAGGAAGCCGTCGCCTCCGCGCCGCGGCTCGGCCGCGCCGGAGCTGCTACGGCCGCCGTCATGACGTCGGAGACTCTTATCACGCGGCTGCGCAGAATCGTGCGACACAGCATGGTGCTGCAGGTTCTCCGACTGAGAATCGTCTCCCTCGTCGATCGCCTGCCAACGTGGACGGCGCCGCCGGAGGCGCCGCTCCAGAGCTACGCCGCGAAGCCGGCGCCGCGCATTGCCGACGGCCTTCGGATCTCCCGCGACTGCATCGAGAGCATCGCGAACGATGCCGCGAACACCGGCGCGCGCACGATGGTGATGTTGGTCCCCGCACGCTTCCAGGTTGACGCTGCGGATTATGACAGGTTAAAGGCCGCGGTCGCGCAAGCTGGCGGCGAGCTCGTACGCGATGCGGCAACCGAGCGATTCAACGCAGCCCTCGCCGACCTGCCGCTGCCCCGTCTCGACGTGCTGCCTGCCTTGCGCGCGGCAGCGCCTGCAGGCGATGTGTTTTTTCAGCAGACGGTGCACCTCACCCCGCGCGGGCACGAGGTCGTGGCGGACGCAATGGAGCGGTTCATCCGCGAAAAAGGTCTGGCGAGTGGTCTTTAACTCGCTGCAGTTCGTCTGGTTCTTCCTCGTCGTTTACGCGCTGTACCGCGTCCTTCCGCACAGAGGCCAGAACTGGCTGCTCCTGACAGCCAGCTATTACTTTTATGCAGCGTGGGACTATCGCTTTCTCGGGCTGCTCGTCGCGTCGACGCTCGTCGACTACACGTGCGGGCTCGCGCTGGGCGCGATTCAGGTTCAGCGCCGGCGTCGGGCGGTGATGTGGGTGAGCATCGGCTTCAATGTGACGCTGCTGGGTTTTTTCAAGTACTTCAACTTTTTCGCCGATAACCTGCACGTCGTCTTCGGCGCGCTCGGCTGGCGGCTGGATTTCGTCACCGTGCGCGTACTGCTGCCGGTCGGAATCTCCTTCTACACGTTCGTCACGATGAGCTATGTGATCGACGTGTATCGCCGCGACATCGCGCCTACGCGGAACCTTCTCGATTTCGCGGTCTTCGTCGCGTACTTCCCGCACCTTGTCGCCGGTCCGATCCTGCGCGCCACGACGCTGCTGCCGCAGATCGCAACGCCGCGCCGCGTCACGGGGCCGCAGATCCGCGAGGGACTCTGGCTGATCGCGTGGGGCTTCTTTCAGAAGATCTTCGTCGCCGATAACCTGGCGCCGCTCGCGTCGCGCGTGTTCGCGCCCGGCGCGCACGAGACGGGCATCAACGTGCTGCTGGGCACATACGCGTTCGCCTTTCAGATCTACGGCGACTTTGCCGGCTACTCGAACATCGCTCGCGGCACGTCGAAGCTGATGGGCATCGAGCTCATTGAGAATTTTCGATTTCCATACCTGGTCCTCACGCCGCAGGAGTTCTGGCGCCACTGGCATATCAGCCTCTCGACGTGGCTGCGCGACTATCTGTACATCCCCCTTGGCGGCAATCGTGGTCCGAAGTGGAAAACTCAGCGAAATCTACTGATCACCATGCTGCTCGGTGGACTGTGGCACGGCGCCGCGTGGACGTTCATCCTGTGGGGTCTGTATCAAGGCCTGCTGCTGATGCTTTATAGACCCTTTGAGTCCGCCTTCGCCGCCCTCCGCCACAGAAAGGGCAGCCAGGGCGCGACAGGCGCCGCCTTCGCAGAGACCCAGCGTTACCGCCGCTTCCACCTTCGCGCTTCGCGCTTCGGCGGACAAGTCGACGCGGCAGGCTCTGCCTTCGCGGCGTGCATCATGTTTCATCTGACGTGCTTCGGCTGGCTGATCTTCCGCGCGCCCTCGCTCCGCGGCCTCGGCGTCCTTTCGCGCAGCGTCTTCACACATTTCGCGCCCGCCACCGTTGACGTGACCGGACTGCTGGTTCCGCTGCTGCTCTACTCCGTACCGCTGTTGATCGTCCATGCGCTCGAGGCTCGCGCGGATGACGTGCTGGTCGTGCCCCGCATGCCCGTAGTCATCCGCTATACGGTGTACGTGGCGACGATGTACCTGATCTTTCTATTCGGGAACTTCGGCGGGTCCGAGTTCATCTACTTCCAGTTCTGATGCCGCTCATCGCGCTGCTCGTCGTCACATGGCTGCCAGGGGCGGTCCTGTTCAGGGCACCGTGGTGGGACCGCGATCGCCGCGCGTCGCTCGGTGCTGACGAGCGCGTGTTCTGGGCCGTGGTGCTCAGCGCAGCCATGTCGCTGGCGACGGTGCTCGCGCTGGCTGCCGCGCACCGGTACAGCTTCACGCGCCTGCTGATCACGGACGTCTCGATCGCTGCGGCAATCGCGCTCTCCGCGCGGCTTCGGCTGCGGCTCGGCGCCGCGGCGCGCCCCCCGGGACCCACGGCGCTCATTCCGATCGCGCTCGTGTTGATCGGGTGCTGGCGCTTTTTCCCGTCGGCGGAGTACATCATCGGCGGGAAGGATCCCGGCGTCTACATCAACGAAGGGGTCCAGATCGCACAGCGCGGCGCGCTCGTCGTGCACGACGAGACGATCGCGTCACTGCCGCCATTTGCGCGCGATCTCTTCATCCCGTCGCACCAGCGCCGGGAGTACTACAGCGTCCGTTTCATGGGGTTCTTCGTGAGCGAACCGGACAATGGTCTGGTCGTGGGCCAGTTTCCCCACCTCTACCCTGCATCGATCGCGATTGGGTACGGAATTGACGGACTCAGCGGCGCGCGGCACATGTCGGGCGTGTGGGCGATCCTCGGCCTGCTCTCGGTGTATTTCGCCGGTGCGCGCCTGCTCGGAAAGCCAGCAGCCGCGGCCGGCGCGCTGCTGCTCGCCTTGAACGTGGTGGAGGTCTGGTTCGCGCGTTATCCCAACGCCGAACTCGTCATGCAGTCGCTGCTCTTTGCGGCGCTGCTCGCGAACGCGCGCGCGCATATCGACGGCGACCCGTTCTTCGCACCCCTCGCGGGCGTCCTGCTCGGACTCCTGCTGTTCCTCCGCATCGATGCCGCCATTGCGGCCGCGGCAGTGCTCGCGGGACTGGCGCTCGGCTCCATAGCAGGAAAACGCCCGCACTGGAGCTTCTGGCCCCCGCTCGCGATCGCGGCGGGGCTCTGCTCGTGGTACCTGCTCGGACCGATGCGCGCATACACGGAGCTTCCGCGCATTTTCATTTCGCATCTCGCCTGGTGGCAATACGGCGTGTTCTCAGGGGGCATCGTCGTCGCTGGTGCTCTGTTGCTGGCCGCCTCCCGCACGCCGGTGGTCTCGCAGCGCCTCGTATCGTGGACGCCGACGCTGCTCGTGGGGATCGTGGTGACACTTGCGGCGTACGCGCTCTACATTCGCGCGCCCGCCGGAAAGCTGGCGGCCTACGACGCATACGCGTTGAGAACGTTCGCGTTGTACTACGTGACGGTTCCGGCGCTGATCGCGGCGCTGATTGGATACGTGATCGTCGTGCGGCCGCTGTTCTGGCGCGACCCGGCGCTCGTCGTGACGATCACCGCATTTGCGCTGTTCTTCTTCTATAAGATCCATATCGTCCCGGTGCACTTCTGGATGGCGCGCCGCTTCCTGCCGGTGATCCTGCCGGGCACGCTGCTGTTCGCCGCGGCGGCGGCGCTCACGGGGATCCGCGGCCGATTCCTCCTCACGAGGGTCATCCGTGGCCCAATCGGGATCGTGTTTCTCGCGCTGCTCGCGGTGGACTACGCACGCGTCGCGAAGCCGATCGTCGAGCACGTCGAGTACGCCGGCATCATCCCCAAGCTTGAACAGCTCGCGTCGAGCCTGAAGGACAGTGACCTGCTCGTCGTCGAGTCTCGCGACGCCTCCGACGTGCACGTGTTCGCGCTGCCACTCGCGTATGTGTATGCGAGGAACGTGCTCGTGCTCGCCTCAGCGGCGCCCGACAAGCCGACGTTCGCTGCCTTTCTCGAGTGGGCGCGGACCCGATATCGGCGCGTCCTGTTCATGGGAGGAGGAGGCACCGACCTGCTCTCGTCGAAATGGAGTGTCGAGCCGATCGCAAGCGATCGGTTCCAGGTGCCGGAGTACGAATCGACGAGCGACAGGTATCCAAAGGTGGTACGCCGGAAGGAGTTCGACTACACCATCTACGCCTTTACGTCGGCCCGCGGCGCGCGGCCGTTCGATCTGGACGTCGGCGTCAACGATGACCTGAACGTCATTCGTTTCAATGCCAAGGAACAGACCGAGGGACGGACATTCCGCTGGTCGCAGGACCAGTCCTTCGTGGTTCTCACGCACATCGGCGCCGGGGATCGCACGCTCGCACTCTGGATGAGCAACGGCGGCCGCCCGGCGGCGGCGCCTCCGGCGGATGTGACTCTCTTGATCGGCGGCAGGCCGCTTGGCACTGTTCGAGTCGCCGCTGGATTCGCGGAGTACGATTTCGCGATTCCGCCGGATATCGGACTGAGCGCGGCCACTCTCGGTGAACCAGTACGCGTCACGCTTCGTACGAGCACGTGGAATCCGCTACGTACACTCGGCACGCCGGACGATCGTGACCTCGGCGTCATGGTCGATCGGGTGGCGGTAAGATAGCGGCCCGGCCTGCGATACGATGCCTCGGCTCAATATCTACGATCGCCGGGAGCGCGCGCTGGTTGCGGCGGCGGACGCGGCGCTCTGGCCTGCGGGAGTGGCACGCCGAGCAATGCGCCGAGCGGCAGCCGACCCGCCGCGTCGAATCCTCTGCCTTCGACTTGAACGAATTGGCGATCTGATCATGGTGATCCCCGCGATCGCGGAGTTGCGCGCGCTCGCCCCGAGCGCCGCGATCGACCTGGTCGTCGGAAGCTGGACGCCGACTGCTCGGCTTTATCGCCGAGGCCCGCCGATGGCGCTCGCGGCAGTACGATCTCGCGATCAACTTCGAGCCGGACATCCGCAGCAACCTCCTGCTCGCCGCGTCGGGCGCCAGGCGGGTCGCCGGGTTCGCGAGCGGCGGCGGCGGCGTATTACTCGATCTCGCACTCGACTACGATTCGCGCGCGCATACCTCGGATAACGCAATCGCACTCGTTCGGGCTGCCCTTGGCACCGCGCGGGCGGTGACTGTCTCGTCGATGCTTTCGCTACCCGAGACCGCGCGTGCGGAAGCGGCGCGCCTCTTACAGGCGCTGCCGCCTGCCGCGCGAATCGGTATCCATGCAGGCGGCGGCAGAGAGATCAAGCAATGGCCGGAGGCGCGTTTCGCCGAGGTCGCCGCGCGCATGATCGCGGATCGCCATGCCGTCATCGTCCTGACCGGCGCGCCTGGCGATCGCCCGCAAGTGGATCTGGTCAAGAGACAGCTCCCCACCGAGCGCGTACTCGATCTCTGCGGACGCGTTGATCTGGTCACGCTTGCCGCGGTCCTTGCTGAGATCGATCTCCTCGTGACGGGGGACACCGGACCGATGCATCTGGCTCACGCCGTCGGCACGCCAGTCGTCGCCGTCTTCGGTCCGTCCGATCCGGCGCGGTACGCTCCGCGCGGCACGCGCGATCGGCTCGTCCGCATCGATCTGCCGTGCAGCCCGTGCAACCGCATCCGCCTGCCACCCACGCGCTGCGCCGGCCACACGCCGGACTGCCTTGCCGGCGTCGACGTTGCGCAGGTGGTGCATGCCATTGATAACGTGCTCTGCGAGCGCGATCAGCGGGACCGGCGCTCATGATCGTGCTTCGCATCGACAGCGGAACCGGCCCGCGTGACGTCGAGCTCTTTGCGTATCTGGATCCCGACCAGGAGGAGCAGGCACACGAGGATAGCTACGCGTGGATCAAGGCACTGCGCCACATGCGGGTCGACGGCGTGCCGCTGCGCTCGCGATTCACGTGCCGCGGCGACTCGCTCTGGTGGTTCGCGGAGCTCTATCTCCACAAGGAACAGGTCGTTCTCGGCCTGATGCGTACGGTTGCCGCTTTCGACACGCTCGTCGCGCGCGAGCGTCCGCTGAGGGTTGCAGTGGTGAATGGACGCAGTGATGCTGTGGTCGCGGAGCTCTGTCGCGTTCGACAGATCCGCTTCATGGGCAGCGCGAGCTCCTCGAGGTGGCGGCCGATGGCGCTGATCGACATCCGCGCCGCGTCGCTTGCAGCCGGCGCCTATCTGTCCCGACTTCGTGCGCACAGCGCGCCTCGCTCCAGAGGAGGCGTCGCCGCGTTCGTGCATCGCGCCTTCTGGCGGACTGACGCGGGTGACGGAAGCGCGGAGGCGTACATCGGACCTGTGCTACGGGAAATTGAATCGCGCCTGGCACGCGGTGCGGTGCATTACGTCGGCGTCGGGCCGCGGACGAATTTTCGCGCTCGCCGCTGGTGGCACGCGTTCGGCGTGGACCGCGCGCGCGGCGTCGTCGCGATCGAGCGCTATGCGCCGGCGCGGGCGTTGGCGTCCGCGCGCACAATCTGGCGCGAACGTCATCGCATTCGCCGCGCGCTCTGGACGAGCGCCGAGATTCGCGCACACGCCGTGATTCGCGGCTGTGATTGCTGGCCGATCGTCCGGCATCAACTCGCGGGCATTGCCCTGCTGCAATTTCCCTGGTCCGTGCGCGCCATGGACGAAGCGGCGGCCGCACTCGATGCGCTCGCGCCCGATGTCGTCGTTACGTATGCGGAAGCCGGCGGCTGGGGACGCGCGCTGGCGCTCGAGTGCCGGCGCCGCGGCGTTCCGCTCGCGGGATTGCAGCACGGCTTCATCTATCGGCACTGGCTGAACTACAGACACGAACCCGACGAGATGCTGCCGGATCCGCTCAACGGGAACGATCATGGATTTCCTCGTCCGGCGCTGACGTTGTTGTTCGACGAATACGCGGCACGGCATCTGCGCTCCGCGGGCCGATTTCCGGTGACGACGTTACGAGTGACCGGCAGCGCGCGGCTCGATGAACTCGTCTCGTCGATGCGGCGCCTGACGCCCGCGCGGATCGAGGAAATCAGGACCGAGGCGGGTGCCACTCGCGATCGGCCGCTCGTCGTGCTCGCAACCAAGCAGCGCGAGGCCCGACGCGTGCTTCCCGATCTCATCGCCGCCATCCGATCGATGCCAGACGTGCAGCTGGCGATCAAGCCGCACCCGGCTGAAACCGCGGGCGCATACGAAGACGCCGCCGGCGCGCCCAACGTGAAGGTGCTGTCCGAATCCGCGCCCCTCGCAGATCTTCTCGCGGCGGCGTCGGCGCTCGTGACCGTCAACTCGACGGTCGCGATCGACGCGCTCGCACTCGGTCTCCCGTCGCTCGTCATCGGCCTCCCGAACAATCTGACGCCGTTCGTCGAGGCGGGCACGATGGCGGGTGCGCGATCGAGTGAGGAAATACGCGCATCTCTCGAGCGACTCCTGTATGATCAGGAATTCCGCCGTCAGCTTGCGCGCGCCACGGAGAGCTTTGTGGCCGAATTCCGCCCGGCAGCCTCCAGCGTGTCTGACGACGCAGGCGGGGCGGCCGCGCGCGCAGCGGCGGCGGTGCTGGCGTTAGCAAGGCGCGCCGCTGTTAGCGAAGGATAGATAACTGATGCGTGTACTCATCACCGGTGGCGCCGGGTTTGTGGGCTCCCACCTCTCCGAAGCGCTGCTCGAGCGCGGCGACGAAGTGTTCGTGCTCGACAACCTGTCCACCGGGTCGATCGACAACATCACGCATCTGAAGCCGAACCCGAAGTTTCACTACACGATCGACAGTGTCACCAACGAGCCGCTGCTTGCGGAGTTGATTGACAGCACGGACGTGGTCGTCCATCTCGCCGCCGCGGTCGGCGTGAAGCTGATTGTGGAGGCGCCCGTCCACACGATCGAGACAAACGTGCACGGGACCGAGGTGGTCCTCAAGCACGCGAACAAGAAAAAGAAGCTCGTGTTAATCGCTTCGACTTCGGAGGTATACGGCAAGAGCGTGAACGTGCCGTTCCACGAAGACGCGGACCTGGTGCTCGGACCGACGGCGAAGCACCGCTGGGCCTACGCCTGCAGCAAGTTGATCGACGAATTCCTTGCGCTCGCCTACTGGAAAGAGCGGAAGCTGCCGGTGATCATCGTGCGGCTCTTCAATACAGTCGGACCGCGCCAGACCGGTCAGTACGGGATGGTGATCCCGAACTTCGTGCGACAGGCGCTGGCCGGCCAGCCAATCACGGTGTTCGGCGACGGCACGCAGTCGCGCAGCTTCACGTATGTGGGGGACGTCGTGAAGGCTATGGTAGCCTTGATGAACGAGCCTCGAGCAGTCGGGCAGGTCTTTAACATCGGCAATGGCACCGAGATCACCATCGGTGCGCTGGCCGCCCGCATCAAAGAAATGGCTGGCAGCGCCTCGCCGATCGTGACGATCCCGTACGACCAGGCGTACGAGTCAGGCTTCGAGGACATGCCGCGGCGCGTGCCGGACATCTCGAAGATTCACGCGCTGGTGAATTATCGGCCAACCGTCGAGCTCGACGAGATCCTGACGCGCGTGATCGCGTATTTTCGCGAGCAGTAAGAAGCGAACCCCGAAATGCCCCGAACAGGTCTCAAGGCCGCCGCGCGGCGCCTGGCCGAATCCGCGCTCCGCAACAACGCGAAGCCCGTTCGCCGGCTGCTGCTCGCGACCGGACGCGATCGCGCGCCCGTGCTGCCGGAGATCGTCCAGATCGAAAGCACGAACATCTGTAACGCGAAGTGCGTTTTCTGCCCGCGCGACGACATGCATCGCCGCCAGGGCGTCATGAACTTCGATTTGTTTCGGAAGATCGTTGACGAGTGCGCAGAGCTGGGCATCACGCACGTCCGCGTGCACAATTACGGTGAACCGTTCCTCGATCGGCACCTTACCGATAAAGTCAGATACGCGAAAGAGAAAGGCATCAAGGAAGTCGGGATGATCAGCAACGGCTCGCTCATCACCGAGCGGGTCGCGCGCGGCATGATCGAGGCGGGGCTCGACGCGATCAACATCAGCATCGATGCGTCCGGCAAGGACGTGTTCGAGTCGACACGCGTCGGCCTCAATTACGACAAGGTGATCGCCAACGTCGAGCGGCTCATCCGCATTCGTGCGGAGCTCGGCCGCCGCCGGCCGAAGCTGATTCTGTCGTTCGTGCGCCAGAACAATTCGACGGACGAACAGGCGTTCATCGAGCATTGGCGCAACATCGCGGACAAGATTCACATCACCGATCTGCACAATTGGGCGGGGACGCTGAATACCGGGTCGGACGTGAATTATCCGTGCTACCGTCCCTGGCTGACCTTCACCGTTCTGTGGGATGGTCGGGTGTCGCTCTGCTGCGCCGATTTCGATGGTCGGACGATTCTCGGCGACCTCAACCACTCGTCAATTCAGGAGATCTGGAACGCGGAACCGTACCGGCTCGCCCGGCGCCAGCACCTCGAGAGCGGGGGCCCCGATATCTGCCGTGCGTGCGACTTGCCGCGCAAAGACTCGCCGCTCTGGATTACGAAACTGGCGTAAATTTCGGCTCCGGGCCTCAGGCTCCGGACTTTCGGGCTGGCGGCCCCCGAAATCGAACCTCGAACCTCACCCACGAATTCACGGCCGTCCAGCTCGCGTCCGCGTCTTATCAGGCGTATACTTCGTGAAGAGCAATCCCATGAAAAACCTATTACGCTGCGCTTTCGTGGCAGCCTTGGCATTCGGCATACCGCTGTCCGCCACGGCCCAAGGGCAGAACCTGCAGCTGACGATGCAGGACGGCCGTGTGACGATCATCGCGACGGATGTCCCCCTGCGCCAGATCCTTCAGGAATGGTCGCGCATCGGACAGACGAAGATCATCAACAGCGAGAAGCTCGCGGGCCCGCCTGTCACGTTGCAGCTCGTGAATAAGAGCGAGCGTGAGGCGCTCGACATTCTGCTGCGTTCCGCTGCGGGTTACATGGCGGCCACGCGGCCCGAAGGTGCGGAAGGCCTTTCGGCGTACGACCGCATAACGATTCTCGCGACGAGCAAAGCGCCGACGGTTGCGGCCGGGCCGGTCGCCACTCCTCCTCAGCCGTTCCAACGTCCTCCAACGCCGGTGGTCGCCGACGACGACGACGAACCGGTGAACGTGAACGTGCCGCCGCAACAGATTCCGCAGCAGCCTCCGGGCATGGCGCCGTTCCCCGGTGCCGCGCCCACGGCACCGTTTGCGACACCAACGCCGCAGATCGAAGGTTCCCAGCCGCGGTTCCAGCCGGGCATGATGCCAACGCAGCAGCCCGGCCAGCAGGCCGTGCCGCCGCCGATGACGTCACCGCGTCCGGGCCTGCTGCCGCAGGCGCCGAATGGCGTCCAGAATCCGTATCAGCAGCCAGGCGTCCGACCTGGCGGCCCGGGCGGACCGGGCGGCGAAGGCGGCGAGGGGGAATAGTTCGAGCGGGCAGCCGCGTTCTCCGCAGCTGCGCTACAATCCAGCGCATCTATGGCGAGCCCGCAGATGGTACGCCGCGGGGAGTACGCGGCGCGCGGGGACTACCACCGTACGCTCGATCCCGCCTGGGAGTTTTATCCGACCTATCTCGCCAAGCTCTCCGCCGTGCGCCGCTACCTGGACGCGCTGCCGCGAGAGACGCGCGTGCTCGATGCGGGCTGCGGTGAAGGCGTTCTCGTCGATGAGTACGCGGAGCGTCTCGCGATCACCGGCGTCGATGCGAACTACTCGTCTCCACACGTCGCGACAGCATCGCTGACGGCGCTTCCCTTCGGAGATGGATCGTTCGATCGCGCGCTGTGCCTCGACGTGCTCGAGCATCTCTCGTACGAGGATCAGCCACGGGCGCTCGCCGAGCTGCATCGCGTGCTGCAGAGCGGCGGCGAACTCTTCGTGTCGGTGCCGAACCTCGCGCACCTCCAGTCCCGCGTCCATTTCCTGCTGCGCGGACGATTAATCCGGACCGCGTCTGAATACAAGCATCCCGGCGATCGTCCAGCCGCGGAATATGTGCACCTCGCATCGCGCGCGGGCTTCACGCTCATCGCACGACACGGCATCTTTCCGACGGTTCCCGTGCTGACCCGCCTGATTCGCCGTCATCCGCGCAGGCTGGCGCCTCTGCATCGGTTGCTCACGCGAGCGCTGCCGGTCCCTGGCTGGTGCTTCCTGAACCTGCTCACCTTCCGGAAGGGGTGAGCCGCCGCCTTGCTGCTGAAAATTCGCGAGCTCTCGAAGAACATGGCGATCTACGGCCTCGGCGACGTGGCCGTGTCGATCGTCAACTTTCTCCTGCTCGGCATCTTCGTCAAATATCTGACCGCCGCGGATTACGGCGTGCTCGGTCTGCTCGGCAGCGTCGAGGTCGTGGCGAAGATCGTCTTCCGTTTCGGTCTCGACGGATCGTTCATGCGGCTCTTCTACGAAGTCGATGACGAAACGTCGCGGCAGCGGCTCGCCAGCACCATCTTCTTCTTTCTGCTCGCGCTCAACGGCGCGGTGATGGGCGTGTTGCTGGCAGCGGCGCCGGCGATCGCGCGCGTCCTCCTGGGCGGTCCCGCGCATGCGCTCGCGCTTCGATTCGTCCTGCTGAACACGTTCCTCATAGGCTTCACGTTTCTCCCGTTTCACGTGCTCCGGATCGAACGCCGCGCCGTCACGTTCAGCATTCTGACCTTGGCGCGATCGGTCCTCACGATCGTGCTGAGGCTGGTGCTCGTCATCGACATAGGCCTCGGCGTACTCGGGGTCGTCCTTGCCGATCTGCTCGTCACGATCGCGTTGACGGGCGTGATGGTGCGCTGGTTCGCGCCGCTGATTCGCGCGATGTTCTCCCGCGCCGTGCTGCGCGACGCGCTCTCGTTCGGCCTCCCGCGTGTGCCCCATGCCGCGGCGCAACAGGTCATGGCCGTCGGCGACAAACCGATCCTGAAGCTGTTCACAACCTTCCAAGAGATCGGCATCTATTCGATGGCCGTCAGCTTCGGCCTGACGCAGAAGCTCTTTCTGAGCGCCTTCGAGTACGCATGGGCGCCGTTCTACTACGCCGCCCTGCGCGAGCCGGACGCTCCACGCGTCTTCCGCGTCGTCACAACCTACGCCGTCGCGGTGCTGGCGCTGCTGACGGCGGGACTTTCGTCCATCGGGCGCGATCTGGCGCAGGCGATGACGCACGGGTTCTTCCTCGCGCCGGAGGATCCGCGATGGCACGCATTCGCCTCGGTCATCACGTGGACCTCGATCGGCGTTCTGCTGCAGGGGGTCTACCTCCTCACGTCGATTGGTCTGAACATCACGAAGCGTACGCACTACTACCCGATCGCGACGGCGGCGGCCGCGGGCACCAATGTGGCGCTGAACTTTCTGCTGATTCCGCACTATGGGATTGTCGGTGCCGCGTGGGCGAACGCCGCGGCGTACGGGACGCAGGCGGCGCTCGGGTTCAGGTTCTCGCAACGCTTCTATCGGATCGATTACGAGTGGGGACGGCTCGCACGTGTCGCGGCCATTGCGATCGTAGCCGCCACGATCGCGCGAACGCTGCCGTCCGTCCGGCTGGAGGGCGTCGATCCGCGCGGCTCGATGGCGTCAATTCCGGATGTTTTTCTGCGCGGGACGACCGTTATCGTTGTGTATGGCGGACTGCTGGCGATCACGGGGTTCTTCAACGCGGCGGAGTTGCGATGGCTGCGCGCCCTTGGCCGTCGCAGGCCGGGGCCGGGCGTCGCCCGGGCGCCCGACAGTACGGAAATGGCGGGTGAGATCGTCGCAACCGACGTGATGGACTCATCCGACGTGCCCGTCGTCGCGGAGCGGGTGCGGTGAGAAGACAGGCTTCAGGCTTCGGGCTTCACGCTTCAGGCTTCAGGCTTCGGTCGGGGCAGCCTGCACGCTTCCGCTCGGCGTTTTTCCGTGTTTTTCTGTGGTCGGTGATTGCGCTCGCCGCGCTCGTGCTGCGGTTGATTGGCTTGCGGTATGGCCTGCCTGCCGTCTACAACCCCGACGAGGTGGCGATCATGTCGCGCGCCCTTGCGTTCGCGAAAGGTGATCTCAATCCTCACAACTTCCTCTACCCGACGTTCTATTTCTACGTGCTCTTCGCGTGGGAAGCCCTGACGGCGCTGCTGGCGGTCGCGACGCGCGCCGTTGCCTCCTTCGGTGCGTTCCAGCGCGAGTTCTTTCTCGATCCCACACGCGTGTTCGTCGCCGGACGCCTGCTGACGGCCCTTCTCGGAACGTTGACGGTCCTCGCGACAGGCATGCTCGGGACGCGCGTCGGCGGGCGGTTCGTGGGAATCGCGGCGGCGATGCTGCTCGCGGTCGCGCCGCTGCACGTACTCAATTCGCATTACGTGAAGCACGACGTGCCCGTCACGTTCGTGATCGTGCTCGCGTATCTGGCGTATGAGCGGTTGTGGAGGGGCAGTGATCTTCCGCCTAAAGGCGGCAGCCACGAGAGTCGAAAGGACAACGCCGGAAGCTACTCATCTCTCTCCCAATCCCATGGCTTCCGTCTTCAGGCGGAAGGAAGACTGGTCGCTGGCGCTGCCGTGACCGGCGTCGCGTTCTCGACGCATTACTACACGATCTTTCTCGTCATTCCGCTCGCGTGGGCAATCATCCACAGCTCACGCAGCACCCGAGAGGCGATCACTCGGCTCGCGATGGCGGCGTTTATCTCCGCGGTCGTCTTCTTCCTGCTGTCGCCGTTCCTCCTCGTAGAGCCGGTGACGGCGCTGCGCGACATACGAGCGAACCGGCAGATCGTCCTCGACCGAGCGGTCGCGAAACTGGGTTATCTGGCGAGCGCGGCGCGCTACGCGAAGCTGCTGCTCTTCGATACGGTCGGTTTTCCCGCTGCGATCCTCGGCTTGGCGGGGATATTCACCGGCATGCTACGGGAGCCCACACGCACGGCCTGGCTTCTCGCGTTCACGATTCCGTTCCTGCTGTTCATCTCCAGCACCTATCCGGCCAGCCGATACCTCGTCCCCCTGACACCGTTTGTCGCGCTGTTCGCGGCGATTACGATCGAATCCGTCTGGAAGGCGCAAGCGGGCCGGCGCCTTGCCACAACCGTCCTGCTCGTCATTGCCATCATTGCGGCATCGCTCAACAGCGTGCGGGCGGACCTCTTCATCCGTCGCACGGATACCCGCACGCTGGCCCTCGACTACATCAACGGGCACGTCCCGTCCGGCGCCACGATCCTGACCCAGCCGTATTCGGTTCCGCTCGCGCCAACAGCGGACGTCCTCCGCGAAGCCGTCCAGCGGTCGGGTCGCGAGATGCCGAAAAAGACCGAGCTGCAGATCGCCGCCGAGCCCTATCCGAAGCCGGCGTTTCGACTGATATATCTGGGAAGGGGCCTGGACACGGACAAGGTGTATTTACCGTATGATCAGCTCGGCGGCAGCGATCCTCTGCGCGCGGTACGGGCAGAACACGTGGCGTTCGTAGTCTTAAAGCGCTACAATGACTCGGATCCAGCTACGTTGCCGTTCCTCACTGCCTTGGCCCGTGAGGGCCGGCGGATGGCCGTGTTTTCGCCGTATCGGGATGCACTCGCGGCGCGCGACGCCGGAGCGCGGCCCGAGCCTTTCCTGCACAATACCGATGCCCGGATCGACGCGTCGCTCGAGCGACCGGGTCCGGCCGTGGAGATCTGGCAGCTCGATGGTCCTGGTTCGTAAGCTTCGCGATCGGCTCGCCACGCAGGCGCGCGCGCTGCCAGTGGCACGCCACGCGTGGGCACGTTATCGCCGCCGCAGGTACGAAGAACGTATCGAGCGCTTCCTCAGCGAGCGGACCGGGCGTGCCGATCGACTCCCGATCGGCGCCGTCTACGAAGCGACGATGCGCTGCAACCTGCACTGCGAGTTCTGCTACGTCGGCGACCTGCTGAACATCGAGGGTGAATGGCAGCAGGAACTGGATCTCGACGCGCTGTCGCGCGCATTTCCCACACACGATGGCTTCCAGGTCAGCCTCACCGGCGGCGAGATTTTCATGCGCAAGGACATCATGTCCGTGCTCGATCTCTTCCGCGAGAAGGGCTACGCCTGCGGCTATCTGACGACGAACGGCACGATCATCACCGACGATCGCGCCGAAGCCTTGGCGGACTTGGCGGCGCTGGGATTCCTGAAGCACATCAGCGTCTCGATTGACGGCCCGAAGGAGCTGCATGACGAGGCGCGAGGTCTGAAGGGGACGTTCGAGCGCACATGCGCCGGTCTGCGACGGCTGCAGGACGCGGCCCGGAAGAAACAGGCGCCGCTGCGCGTCAGCATCAACACCACGGTCGCGCACGAGAGCCTCGATGCACTCGATCAGATGGTTGACGTTGCGCAGGAGCTCGGCGTCGATGCGATCGGTCTCAACCATCTGATGTACAGCACTCCGGAGGAAGTTGCCGAGACCGTGCGGCTGATCGGCGCGCCGGATGCCTCCGTGGTTGCCACGTTCGTGACGGCCGATCCGGGAATCGACGTGAGGAAGGTGCGCGAGAAGGTGGCGGCGCTCCAGCAGAAATGCAAAGACCGCAACATCTTGTTCGACTTCCGTCCGAAAGTGCATCCGCCGTTGATGGACAACTACTACACGCCGGGAACGAAGCTCGAAGGGCGCTGCCTCTATCCATTCCTTCACGCGCGAGTGTCGTTCTCCGGCAAGGTGTATTTCTGCCCGTTCATCCGCGTGGAAGTGGGTGACTTGTCGAAGAATTCGCTCGAAGAAGTCTGGAATGGTGAGCGCTACGTCGAGATGCGGCGGCGGCTGCTCGAAAACGGAATTTTCCCGGTGTGCCGGCGCTGTTGCAAGGTGGAGCTCTCGCCGGAGCCCGTCGCGGTCGCGGCCGATGATCAATCGCGCGCGCGCCGCGCGATTCCACTGACGGTGGTACGCTGAACGTGATGCTTGGCCGAAAGACCCTGCTCGTCAACCCTCCGCTCGTCAACGGCATTGCCTTCACCCGTCAGGGCCGTTGCCAGGAGCGCGAAGAAGTGCTCGGCACCACCAAGCCGCCGTATACGCTGGCGGTGCTCGCATCGCTCCTGCGGAACGCCGGCTGCGAGGTCGTGCTCGCGGATCTCACCTCCGAGCGACGGACCGTCGACGATCTCATCGGCCAGCTCGATCGCGCCGCGTTCCATCCGACGCTGATCCTGTTCCCGAGCACGACGCCAACGCTGGACGCCGACGTCGCCGAAATGGCGAAGCTCAAGGCCGATTACGGCGCGCCGCTCTTCTGTTTCGGGCCGCATGCCTCCACGAGCCCGCAGGCCTCGATGCTGCGCGCGCCGATCGTGGACGGCATGTTCGTCGGGGAGCCTGAAGATGCGGCGCTGCAGCTCGCGCGCCTCGATGCCGCTGACGGCTGCCCGTCGATTCCCAGCCTCACGTGGCGCCGCGCAGGCGAAATCGTTCCGCATCGCGCCGTCGGATCGTTTGCCGGCTTCCTCGAGATGCCGTATCCCGCATGGGACCTGGTGCAGCTGCGGTCGTACTCGCTTCCGCTCGTCCGTCGACCGTACGTAATCGTCGAGACAAGCCGCGGCTGCCCGTACTCCTGCGACTTCTGCGTCGCGCCCATCCACCAGGGGCACAAGTTCCGCGAGCGCAGCGCGAAGGCGCTGGTCGATGAGATGGAGCGCGGCTATCGCGAGTTCGGCATCGACTTCTTCTATCTGTGGGGGGACACCGTCACACTGAACGTGAAATCGTTCAGCGCATTCTGCGACGAGTTGATCGCGCGCCGGCTTCCGGTTCGCTGGTTCGGCAATGCGCGCGCCGACAATCTCACCGATGCGGCGTTCGTCCATCGTCTGCGCCGATCGGGGTGCTGGATGCTCGCGCTCGGCATCGAATCGGAGTCCGAGGACATCCGGAAGGACATGGTCAAGCGGCTCGAGCGGGGGAAGATCCGGACGGCCTTTCGCAACATGCGCGACGCCGGGATCAAGTCATTTGCCTTTTTCATCTTCGGGTATCCGGGAGAGACGCTCGAGACGATCAATCGGACCATCGCCTACGCGATCGAGCTGGACCCGGATTTCGCCAACTTCTACCCGGCGGTGCCCTATCCGGGCACGGCCCTCTACGACAAGGTTGTCCGCGACGGGCTGCTCACGGCAGAGGACTGGTCGCGGATGGAGTACTCGTACTACCTGCTCAACGGCAACGGCCTCGACGAGCGCGTCGTGATGGCCGCGATCAACCGCGCCAAACGGCGGTTCTTCATGCGTCCCGCTTACGTGGCGCGGAATTTCCGCGCGGTGGTCAAGCTTGCGGCGACCAAGCCCGGTATCGTCTACGAGATCCTGGGTCGCGCCGTCTTCGGCGCGCGCGTGCAGCACGCACACACGCCATCGACGGAACTAGGCGAGATCGAGCTCGCGCGTCGATAGCGCGCGGTACTCCGGCGAACGGCCGCCGTGTGCGCGGCGGAATCGGTGCAGGTCGCGCAACTGCGCCAGGTAGCCGGTCACTTCCTTCAGGTGCATCTTGCTCTCGCCGGCAGTGCGTCCCACGAATACGTAGGGCACTTCGATCACGCGTGACGGCTGGCTGCGGATCAACAGCTCGAGGCAGATCTTGAATCCTCCTGCCGAGATCGTGACGGCGCGGGCAAGCTCCCGCCGAATGAGGAACAGCCCCGACGTGGCGTCGCGAACGGGCGTCAGCCCGCGGGCGAGGAGGCACGCGAACTTCGACATCGCGAGCCGCGACAGCTCCCAATCGCGGGTGCCGCCGCCGCCAATGTAGCGGCTGCCAATCACGACGTCCGCCGCGTGCTGCCGCATGACGGCGAACATGCGGGGAATGATGTCGGGAGGATGGCTCAAGTCCGCATCGATGACGCCGACGATCGGCGCCGTCGCGGCGTTGAAGCCCTCGACCACCGCGGTGCCGAGCCCCAGCTTGCCGGCGCGATGTACGACGCGCACTGGATATTTCGTGGCGAGATCGTCCGCGAGCTGTCCCGTTCCGTCCGGGGAGTTGTCGTCGACGACGACGAGCTCGCCGTAAAGACCGGCAGCGCGGTACGCAGAGAAGACCGCCTGCGCGAGCTCGGCAAGCCTGTCACGCTCGTTGTAGGTCGGCGCGATCAGCGAGAGCGCGAGGGGAGGGACGGAGCCGGCGGACAAGATTTTTGAGTCGACAGCACTATAATTCAATCTTTTCGGCTCTCCTATTCCCGCGCATGTCGACCCGCCTGTTCCTCGCGCTTGCCGGAGCGCTGCTGGTGCTTCGCCTGCCATCGCTCGTGCAGCCGATGGGACCGGACCAGGGTCTCTATGCGTATATGGGCGCGCGCATTCTTCACGGCGAGCTCGCGTATCGCGATGCCTGGGACCAGAAGCCGCCCGGCATTCACTACATCTACGCCGGATTGCGATACGTGTGGCCGGGCGACGCGGTGGTCCCGGCCGCGGATCTGGTCGCCGCGGCGATCGTGACGGCGGTGTTGTGGTCGCTGGGTAGTCGGCTCGGCGGCCGGGCCGCCGGCAGCATCGCCGGCCTTCTCTTCCTGCTGCTCTCTGATCCGTCGTTCGCCCGGTACGGCGGCGTCCGCGTGCGCGCGCAGTGTGAGACGTTCATTGCGCTCCACGGCGCGGTTTTTCGCGTCGGGCGTGCTGCTCGGCGGAGTGTTCGCGCTGAAATACAACGCGGGACTGTACGGCGCCGTCGTGTTGCTTGCGGTCGCGCTGACGAGCGGCCTGACCGCGCGCGACGTCCTGATGCTGCTGGCCGGCGCCGTCCTCATTCCTGGGACGCTCGTGGCGGTGTTCCTGGCGGGTGGCGCGGTGCGCGATCTATACCAGGCGACGATCGCGTACAACGTCCATTACTCCGGCGAAACCTACGCAGGGCCGCTGCAGATGGGATCGTACCTGCTGTGGTTTCCAGTCGATCACGCGCGCGTCGACGCGCTCTGGTTCGTCGGCGGACTCGGGTCCACGGTGCTGCTCGTCGCCGCTTTCAGGAACCGCACCGCGTGGGTCCCCGTTGCATGGGTCGCGGCGGCGTGCCTCTCGATCGCGATCAATGGCAGCCGGGGGCTGCCGCAATATTTCCTCCAGGCCGCGCCTGCGCTCGCGCTTGCCGCCGGCCTTGGCGCGTCGCTCGTGCTGCCTCGGATGCCACGCGTCCTTGCATGGATCGTCGTCGCGCTCGTGGCAGTTGGCGTGTGGCGCGTCAACGACTTTCCGAAACTGGCGTCGAACGTCTGGCACGACGCCCGCTATGTCACGGGAGAGATCGACTGGCGCACGCACCGCGCGCGTTATGGCGGCCAGCGTGAGATCGACAAGTACTCCGCGCTCGACAACGCGGACCTCGGCGCGATGATCGCGCAGCGCTCTCGCCCCGACGATACGGTCTACGTGTTCGGCTTCTCACCGGCCGCGTACGTCTACGGCGGGCGCCGCAGCGCGTCGCGGTTCTTCTGGAGCCGGCCGGTGATCCTGAACTTCAACGGCGGGGATCCGCGGTATGGCGTCGCGGGCCTGCTCGACGATCTGCAACGCACTCGTCCCGCCATCGTCGTTCTCCAGCAGCATGACTGGTCACCCGACGTCCAGGATTCGGCGCCGTTCTTCCTGTCGCAACCCTCGCTGGCCGCGTTTCTCCACGGCGGTTATCACGAAGTGCCGGCGATCGAAGGCTTCGCCAGCTGGGAACGCAACGATCGATGACGGCACGCGCGTTCTGGATGTGGCTGATCGCAATCGCGCTCGTGGCCATCGCCGTGCGCGCGATCTACCCGGCGGCGGATCCCCCGTGGCGCACCACCGTCGGCGTCGTGTGGCACGACGAAGGCGCCTGGGCCCACAACGCGCGCAACAAGGCGTTGTTCGGAACCTGGCGCGAGGACGAGTGGAACCCGATCTACATCGCGCCGGTGTACACCGGCCTCGAGTATCTGTCGTTCGCCGCATTCGGTGTGGGCGTCCGGCAGGCACGCCTCGTCAGCGAGCTGGCCGGCGTCGGATCGGTCCTGCTGCTCGCGCTGGGAGTGCGCCGGATTGGAGGTAATGTCGCCGGCGTGATCGCGGGTGGACTGCTCGCGACCAACTACGTGTACGTCATGTACGATCGCGCGGCCATCATGGAAGCATTGATGGTCGCGTTCATCGTTGCTTCGTGGTACTGCTCCGTTCGCGCGGCGGAGCGCCCGCGGTGGGGTGCGCTGGCCGGCGTGACGGCTGTCCTCGCGTTCTTCACGAAGGCGGCCGCGGCGTTCTACATCGGCGCGCTCGGATCGGCGGCTGTGATGCAGGTTCTTCCGCTTGAAATTGTGCTTCCGCCTAAAGGCGGGAGCTCCCAGACAGTGGGGAGTGCAGACCAGCAGAGCGCGAGGAGAGCCGCGCTGTGGACGCTTGCGGGGCTTGCGATCGCATCCGGTGTGATCGCCGCGGTGTTCGTGCTTCCAAACTGGAGCGAGTACCGCTTCTACAATTGGCAGATCTCCGTGACGCGCAAGCCGTCGTACGACCTGAAATCGATTGTCGACCGTGTGTCGTGGTTCCCGGTTCTGCACGACACGTTCACGAGGATGTGGTTCGTGGTTTCGGTTGGCGTGATCGGCGCGTGGGGCCTGCTCCTTCGGTGGCGCACGACGGGCATGGCCGAACGGCTGCTGGTGCTCTGGCTGGCGGTCGGCACGATCGAACTGCTCGTGCACGATGTGGGCAACGAACGCCGTCTCGTGTTTCTCATACCGGCGCTCGTCGGAGTCACGAGCCTCGTGCTCGGGCGCGGCGCCGGTCTGCTGCCTGACGAAGCGGCGCGCATTCCGCAACGACGAGCCTGGCTCGCCGCCCCACTCATTCTTTACACGGCGTACGTGCTCGTCGGACCGATTGCTCGGCTTCCTTTTCTCTACGTCGTTAAAGACAGCGTGCGGTTGGCCGCGGCGCTCGCGCTGGCGCTGGGGACCGTCGTCGTTTCAACGTGGCCGCGGGCCATGCGACTGCTGAGCCGTGGCGGATGGCGCGTGCAGGCCGCCGCCGGACTGACGGCCGCAATCATGGCAGCCGACCTCGTCCAATTTCTCCAGTGGGCATCGATCCGCACGTATAAGAACTACGAAGCGTCGCGCGCGATCGGCCGTGCGCTGCCGGATGGCACGCTCGTCCACGGCAAGCTCGCCAACGGCCTCGCGCTCGAGAATCGGATCAAGCCCGTGTTCGTCGGCCACGGGTTCGGCAATTTCGAGGACCGGAAGCGACGCGACGATGTGCGATATATTTTGACGTATATCGAGCCGTCGCCTGGCTACGAGGGGTCGCAGATCGAAGACATCCTCGACGCGTATCCACACAGGCGCATCATCATGACCTTCGACGTCGCGGAAACCCCTTCGGGCCACGATCGCGCCGCACTGATCGACAAGCGTGCGCGCGATTGACGAGCGCGCCATCCAGGCGCACGCCGATCAGCGTTTCCGTTCCGAGTACGACTACGCGCTCTTCGAGTACTACCGCAGCGCGAAGGTGATTGCGTTTCTCGAACGCGCAGGGGTGGCAATCCGGGGACGCGTGCTGGACGCGGGCTGCGGCGGCGGCGGGATGCCGCTGTCGCTCGCCGAGGAAGCACGTCACGTCGTGGGCATCGATCCAATCAACCGGTTCGGCGACGCCGGGGTCCGCCTTGCGCGGGAGCGTGCCCTGCCCAACCTGCACTTTGCGCTCGCTGACGGCATGGCGCTTCCCTTTGCGACCGGCGCGTTCGATCTCGTGCTCTCGCACGCGGTCATCGAGCACGTCGCGGACGCGCCGTTGTACCTGCGCGAGTGCGCGCGCGTGCTCGCGAAGAATGGCCGCGTGTATCTCTCCACGGCGCCCTACCTGTCGTTCGCGGGCGCGCATCTGCCGCGGCTGAAAGTTCCCGTGCCATTGCACCTGATCTTCGGCCGGCGGGTCGCGTTCGCGACGTTCCAGTTCCTCGCGCGTCATGCCACATGGACGCTGAAGGAGCCTGCGAACGAGAACTCGTTCATCAAGCTGGCGCGGCGCGGCGATATCAAGGAAGACGACCTGCTCGAGAAAGTCCGTGTGGCGCGGCTGCGATCGCAGATCGCTGCCGCCGGCCTCCGCATCGTCCGCGAAGAATTGCACGTGACGGCGACGGTGCGCCGGCTGCCCGCGGCGCTCGCCCGTCGCGTGCGCGACAGCCGCGCGATCCAGGACCTCTTCATCAGCAACATGGAATACGTGCTGGCGCACAACGGAGCGGGAGCCTAGGGCGTGCCCCTGCCGGACGTCGATCGCTATCGTCCGGAAGATCGTCGCGCGGTCGACGCGCTGTATCGCCGCGTCTTCGGCAACGACGCAGCCGACGCGAGCCGGCTTCGCTGGGAGTGGCAGTACCGCCGCAATCCGAACAATCCCGGCGGAGAGCCCGAGATCTGGATCGCGCGGGAGGGACGCGCCATCATCGGCCAGTATGCGACGATGCCCGTGCGCCTCGACGTGAAGGGACGCGAGGTGCGAGGATCGTGGGGCATGGACGTGATGGTCGCGCCGGAGCGGCAGCGCCGAGGCCTCGGCGAAGTTCTCTTCCGCACCTGGGATCGCAACGTCGGCGCGTCGCTCGGCCTCGGCCTGTCGGACGCCTCGTACCGCCTGTTCCAGAAGCTCGGCTGGCCAGACGTCGGTCCCGTGCCCTGCCTGGTCAAACCGCTGACGCGACGCGCGTTCCGCCACCCGCGCTGGCCGATGCCGATCAACCGGCTGATCTCGGCCGTCACGTGGCCGTTCGTGGTGATCATCGCGCGCGCGCGCCCGCTCCGGGCGGAAGTACGAATGGTCCAGCGGTTCGACGACAGCTTCACGCGGCTCTGGGAGAAGCTCGCCGGCAAGTTCGACCTGGCCGTCCGACGCGACGCGGCGTACTTGAACTGGAAATTCGTCGGCGCGCCGCACGTCCGCTACTCGCTCGCCGCGCTGCTGCGCGAAGGGCAGACCGCGGGCTACGCAGTTTACCGTCACCTGCACGAACCTCGAGGCCGGGTCACGCTGCTCGTCGACTTTCTCGCCGATCCGGAAGACGAGGAAGGATTCGAGACGCTGCTGCGATGGGTTGACCGTGAGGCGCGCCACGAGGACTCCGATAAGATCCGCGCGTTCGCGATGCATGCCGGCTTTCGGCACCTGATGCGGCGTTCGGGGTACTTCCAGGTCAAGTCGACGATGGAGTTCGTCGTCAAGGTGAATGGCGCCGATGTCGCCCCGGATTTCTACGAGCACACCGACGCGTGGCACGTGACGCTGGGGGATTCTGATCAAGATAGGTGAGGTTGAGGGAGGACGGAGGACGGAAAATACAGAATGCAGATCTCCGACGACCGACAGCCGGCCTCTGACAGCCGTCAACCGTCCTCCGACTCCTCCGACAACCGACGTCCGGGAACCGACCGGCAACCGCCCTCCGGCAATCGTCCTCCGACAACGACATGCATTTACTCGTAGGCATCGATACAGAAGGCGACAACCAGTGGGACGCGGCCGCGCGCGCCAACCAGCGGTTCGAGAACATCTACGCGCTGCCGCGGCTGCATGCGCTGTTCGCGCGGCACGGTCTCAGGCCGACCTACGTGATCACGTATCCCGTAGCGGTCGATCCGCGGTCGGTAGACGTGTTACGCCGGCTGAAAGCGAGCGGCGACTGCGAGATCGGCGCGCATCATCACGCCTGGGAGACGCCACCCTGCACCGCCGAGGACGTGAAGCGGCATCCATACGCGTCCAACCTGTCGCTCGCGCAATTCGAGCAGCAGCTCGCGGCACTGACCGACGCGATAGGCGCCGCCGTTGGCGAACGTCCCGTCTCGTATCGATCGGGCCGGTTCGGGTTCTCCGCCGCACACGTCGCCTCGCTCGAGCGGCTCGGGTACCAGATCGAATCGAGCGTTGCCCCGCTGTTCTATGAGGCGCACAAGAACGGGCCGGACTTCGTCGAGGCCCCGCTCCGGCCCTACTTCCTCGCGTACGACAACGCGACGTCACCGGGTACGAGCCAGCTGCTCGAGGTGCCGCTGTCGGCTGCGTTGAACCGCCGGCTGCCGCGCCGCCTGCAGTTCCTTTATGCACGCGCGCCGCGCAACTACATGACGAAACGCGTGCTCCGAAAGCTCGGCATCGCGTACGTGCGGTGGCTGCGTCCGTCGTACTCGTCGCTCGACGACATGATCGCGCTCGCGACCGAGCTCGCGCGCGCAGGTGAGCCGGTCCTCAACCTCCTCTTCCATTCGAGCGAGGCCATCGTCGGCGGGAGCCCCTACAACAGGACCGCTTCGGAACTGGCGGCATTTTGTAATCGGTTGGAGCAGTTCTTCGCATTCGCGACCGGTCCGCTGAACGCCCGACCCGCGACATTCGCCGAATTCCGCCGCGCGTATCTGACGCCCCATGGCTCACGGCTTCTGAACGGCGGCCCTGAAGGTCCGCCCTACAGCGCACTGCACCCGTAGGCCGGGTCTTTAGACCCGGCACCACGAGCCACCATGAGCCCTGACTCCTGAGCCCTAAGCCGCTTTGATGCGTATCGTCCACATCACCCCTCACCTTCCTCCCGACCAGGCGGCGAACGCGTTGCTGCCGTACCACCTCGGCGAATGGGCGGTCGCGCGGGGCGACAGCGTGCACTACATCGCGCATCCACCGGCAGCAGCACGACCGATGTCTCTGCCGGGGCCGGTGAAGTGGATCCCCAGAAGGCGCAGCGATTGGCTCCAGCGATGGCTGCGTCTCGGTTCCATCGCGAACGCGAGGCGCATTCTACGTGAGGCGCGTCCCGTCATTGACCGGGCTGATATCGTTCACGTGCATAGCAACGGCTTGCTTTCGGAGCTGGGCGCGGCTCTCGCCGTCAGGCACCGCAAGCCCTTCGTGATCACGCTGTACGGGACGGAGATCTGGCACTACAGGCCAAAGCGATTCGGGCCTGACCTCTTCACGCGGGCGTATCGCGCGGCAGGCGCGGTGACGTTCTACAGCGATCGTCTCCTGCTGCGCGCGCGCGAGCTCGGCCTCGGGCGGCCGCAGTGCCACGTGATCTACCCATCGGTCGCGCCCGCGTTCGCGTTTCACGACGAACGATCGCAGCTGAACGAACGACAGGCACTGGGACTGCCGCACCGGCACCTGCTCGTGAATGTGAAGCGGCTGCATCCGCTCGCCGGCCAACGGTTCCTCATCGAGGCGATGGGTGACGTGGTGCGCGAGCATCCGGACATCCGCCTCGTGATCTGCGGCACGGGCGCACTCCTTGCCGAGCTCCAGAGTGTGGCACGATCGGCAGGCGTGGAGCGGCACATCACGTTTGCCGGACTCGTGGACAACACGACGGTCGCGCGGTACACCGCTGCCGCCGATCTGTTCGTGCTGCCATCGTTGCTCGAGGCGCTGCCCACGGTCGCCGTCGAAGCGCTCGCGTGTGGCACGCCTGTGCTCTCGTCCGACAACCCCGGCGGACTGGAGCTGAACGATGTGTTCGGAGCGGACGTGGAGATCGTACCGCGGGAAGACTGGCAGGCGCTCGCGAATGCGATACGCGCGCGGCTCCGGCAGAAACGCCGGACGCTGCCGTCGACGCGTGCGATCGTCGAGGCGCGGTTTCGCGCCGACGCGGTCGCCGCCCAGTATTGGGAGGTCTACGCGCGCGCGGCTGCGGGAGAGCCGGAGTGATTCGCGCGCTGGGACGCGCCGGCGCCGCGGGCACGTTGAGCGCGCTCCTCGCAGCGGCCTGGCTCGCCGTGTGGTACGCGTGGCATGCTGCGCTCACAATCGATTTGAATACAGATCCGCCGAGTCTCGTCTCCGGGATCTATCCTGCGGAGCACAACGACGAGGCACGTCTGACCTTCGCCTGGACGAAGCAGGACGTGATGATCCACCTGCCGGGAGTCGACCGGCGCGTGGAGTGGACGTTGAGCCTGCGTGTGCGCGGCGCACGGGCCGTCGCGGCAGAAAACCCGCGACTCGACGTGTTCGCCGATGGCGCTCCCGTCGGCGGGCGGCAGCTCAGGGCGGAGTTCGACGACATCGCGATTGCAATCCCCGCGCGTCCGGAACGGCGCCGCGGTCTCGTGATTGCCCTGCACAGTTCGAGAACGTTCGTGCCCGGACCCTCCGATCCGCGGCCGCTCGGCGTGATGCTCGATCGGATTACGCTCGCACCTTCGGGCGCCGTGCTCGCGCCGCGCGGCGCTATCGCGGGCGCCGCGATTTCTGCGGGAGCGATGGCGGCCGCCATCGCGCTGCTCGGCGTGACGGCTGGATCCGCGGTCATTGCGGCTGTGCTGGTCAGCGCGGGCGATGCCGCGGTGATTGCGCGCGGGTTCGGCCCGTTTACGGATTTCCCCCGCCTCGCCATCATCCTGGGCTGCGCGATTGGCTTCGCGCTCGTGCTGATTGCCTGGGCCACCGAGCGCCTGCACGGCCAGCCGCTCCGCAATACGGCGCGGTTCGCCGCGGGGTTTTCCGCCTGCGCCCTCTTCCTCAAGCTGCTCGTGCTGCTGCATCCGGACATGCCGGTCGGAGACACGCTGTTCCAGGCCCACCGCTTTCAGGCTGTCCTTCGCGGCAACCTGTTCTTCACGTCGATCGCGCCCGGAGGCTATTCGTTTCCGTACTCGCCAGGGCTCTACATCTTCGCGGCGCCGTTCGCCCGATTCGTGCACTGGGGTTCAGCCCACCTGACGCTCCTGCGCGTGATCGTCTGCAGCGCTGATGCAGTCGCCGCGGTGCTGTTGTATCGAGCCGTGATCCACGCGTGGGGCGATCGACTCACAGCCGCGATTGCCGTCGCGCTCTACCAGCTCCTCCCGATCGGTTTCGCGGTGATCGCCACCGGGAATCTCACGAACGCGTTCGCGCAGTCGCTGGCCGTCGCCGCGTTCGTGGTCATGAGCTCTGCCGCGCTGCGCGTCGAGCGCCCATTGGCGCTCGTCCTGCTCGTCGTGCTGCTCGCGGCGGCATATCTGTCGCACACGAGCACGCTGGCGATCCTGTTCGTCGCGACGATCTGTATCGCGGCCTTCTTTCGTCTGCGTGGCGGCCCTGCGCTTCGATCGCCTTCTGCCGCGGTGCTCGCCGCAACCGCCATTGCATCGGTGCTCGCGATCGTCTTGTACTACGGACATTTCATGGCGACATATCGCTCGGAGTTCAACCGGCTGTCCGGGGAAGCGGCGTCCGCCGCGGTGGACGCCGGCGGGCGCACGATTGGCGATCGATTGCGCATTGTTCCGTTCTACGTGAAAAATTATTTCGGCGTATCGGCGATTCTGTTGTCCGCGCTCGGCTGCTCGTGGATGCGGACGCTTCGCGATCGGCTCGCGCTGACGATCTGGGGATGGGGACTGTCGTGCGCGGTGTTCATGGCAATCGGCATTCTCACGCCGATGGATGTGCGGTATTACCTTGCTGTCGTTCCCGCGATCGCGCTGACGGCGGCCTACGGCGCGTCGCACGCGTGGCAACTGAGCGCGGCGTGGCGTGGCGCCGCCGTCCTCCTGTTGGCCGGCGCGATCGCCGCCGGGATCAACCGCTGGTGGAGCGCGTTAGGATAAGGGCATGACACTGTACGATCGCATCACCCACGACATCGCCGCGGCGATGAAGGCCCGTGAGCAGGGCCGTCTGTCGGCCCTGCGTATGGCCAAGGCCGCTTTGATGAACGCGAGCGTGTCGAAAGGTCGGGATCTCGAGGAGGCGGAGGCGCAGCAGGTCCTCGCGGGACTGATCAAGCAGCGACGGGACTCGATCGAACAATTTCGTGCGGCAGGACGGAACGATCTGGCTGACCGCGAGACAGCCGAGATCGGCGTCCTCGAGCGCTATGCGCCGCCGGCCGCCAGCGCGGACGATATCGCCGGCGCCCTGGATGCGGCAATCGTGGAAACCGGCGCCAGCACTCCGAAAGACATGGGTCGCGTGATGAAAGCGGTGATGAACGCCCTGAGCGGGAAGACGGTGGATGGAAAGGCGGTGAACGAGCTCGTCAGGAAAAAACTTTCGGGCGGGACGTGACTGACATGGGGCTCCGCCCCAAACCCCGGCTCGGTCGCTCGCGGACCCCTCCGTCCCGCTCCGCTCCCTCGCAGGCGCGCCGTGCGCGCCTAGCCTGTTATGCGGCTCGCTCGGTGCGAGGACACAATTCTCGTTGTGAGCCGCATAACGGGCTAGCCCGGCAAACTTTTTTGCCGGGTCGCCGTCTAATCTTTCGAAAGGCAACGCACAAGCCTCTCATCCATCCTCCATGGGAGCCCCCGCCGAAAGACGGGGGTTCTTTTTTGTACTCCTTTCCTTCGGCAGTGCTGAAAACCCTCAATGTCAAATGCCGAATGCCGTCGGAGTGGGCATTTGGCAGGTGGCATTCAGCATTGACAGGCTACAGCCGAGTGTCCGCAGTGGTCGAATGCGAACGCTCTGCGATTCCGGACAGATCGGACCCGTGTGCTACGCTCGCACCAGCGCATGAGCACACGCCTCGTACGATCGGCCGGCCTCATTGGCGCGGCCACGATGACGAGTCGCGTGCTCGGCGTCGTCCGCGAAACCGTCCTCGCCGCGCTCTTCGGCGCGGGCAACGACATGGACGCCTTCAACGTGGCGTTCCGAATCCCCAACCTGCTGCGCGACCTCTTCGCCGAAGGCGCTATGAGTGCGGCGTTCGTCGCCACGTTCACACGCCACCTCGCCACCCGCGGGCGCGCAGCCGCATGGCGCCTCGGCAACCTTGTAATGAACGCGCTGGTCGCGATTACGGTCCTCTGCGTCGTGGGAGCGTGGGTGTTCGCTCCCGGCATCGTGCGCGCGATCGCGCCTGAATACGCGGCGATCCCGGGCAAGCTGGATCTGACGATCATCCTCACGCGGATCATGCTGCCGTTCATCCCGTTGGTGGCCTTGAGCGTTGCCATGATGGGGATGCTCAACTCGCTGCGGCGGTTTTTCGTTCCTGCCCTTTCTCCCGCCATGTTCAACGTCGCGACGATCGCGGCGGCGTTCACGATCGTGCCGCTGATGCCGCGGCTCGGATGGCCACGCATCGCGGGGATCGCCATCGGTACACTGATCGGCGGCCTCGGACAGATCGTGTTGCAGTGGCCCGTGCTGAGACGCGAGGGCTGGCGCTACGCGCCCGTGCTGGAGAACCGCGATCCCGGCCTCCGGGAGGTGCTGCTGCTGATGGCGCCGGGGACACTTGGTCTCGCTGCGGTGCAGGTGAATGTATTCGTGAACACCGTTCTCGCCACCGGTGAAGGGACAGGCGCCGTCTCGTGGCTCAACTATGCGTTCAGGATTATGTACCTGCCGATCGGCCTGTTCGGTGCATCGATCGGCACCGCCGCGCTGCCGGAGATCGCGCGGCATGCCGCAGTCGAAGACCTCGCGGGCATGCGCCGCACCGTGTCGGGCGCGCTGCGCCTGATGCTGATGTTGAACATTCCGGCGACCGTGGGTCTCCTGCTCCTCGCACACCCGATCGTGGCGATGCTGCTCGAGCGTGGACGTTTCGGTCCGGCCGACAGCGCAGCCACGGCAGCGGCGCTGATGTGTTATGCGCCGGGGCTGATTGGATATTCCACGGTGAAGATCGCCTCGCCAAGCTTCTACTCGCTGCGCGACAGCCGGACGCCCGTGATCGCGAGCGCGGTGGCCGTGGCAACGAACCTCGCACTGAACCTCACGCTCGTGCGCGTCCTCGGATTCCAAGGCCTCGCGCTCGGCACCGCCATGGCCGCGATCGTGAACGCCGCGATCCTGCTCGTGTGGCTGCGACGACGGCTTGGTGGGCTCGATGGGCGACGAAACGCGCAGGCCGTCGCGGCAATCGTCGCGGCGTCTGCCGCGATGGGCCTCGCGGTGTGGCTCACGCAGCACGCGCTTGAGGGCATCATCGCCGGCCGGGGCACACTCGTCCGCGCGGTTCGTGTGTTCACGTCGATTGGCGCCGGCATGATCGTCCTGACGGGGGCGGCGCGCCTGCTCCGGATCGAGGAATTCAACGAAGCGCTCGGCCGCGTGACCTCGCGGGCGACTGACGGGCTGCCGCGTGGCTAGCGTGCGCATTCATCCCACCGTGCTGCTGATGGCGAGCGCGCACATGGTGGTCGATGGCTACGGCAATATCTACGCGCCGCTTCTGCCGCTGCTCATCCCGAAGCTCGGCCTCACGCTTGCCGCGGCCGGCACCTTGACGATGCTGTATCAGATGTCGGCGTCGGTGGCGCAGGTGGGGTTCGGCCATCTCGCGGACCGCTGGCGTCCGCGACTGCTCGTCATGGCGGGACCGATCATCTCGGTGTCGATCCTCGGCCTCGTGGGGATCGCGCCGTCCATTCCACTCCTTGCCGCGACGCTGATCGTGGGCGGACTCGGTGGCGCGGCATTTCATCCTCCGGCGGCCGCACTGGCCCACCGCCTCGGCGGCAGTCAGCCGGGCCTGGCCATGTCGGTGCACATCACGGGAGGCACGCTTGGCTTTTCGTTGGGGCCGTTGCTGTTCGCGCCGGTTGCGCAGCGTTTCGGGCTCGCGTGGACGCCGCTGCTCGTGGTCCCGGGCTTGCTCGTGATCGCCTTCTTCCTTTCGCGCGTGCCGCCAATTCCGTTACATACCGATTCGATCGCCGGCTTCGGTGCGCTGCGGCCGTACGCCAGGCCGTTGTCGCTTCTCTATTTGATCGTCGTCTTCCGGACACTGACGTCGCTGGCATTTGCCACGTTCGTTCCTGTGATGTTGACGCGGCGCGGCATGACGCTCGGACAGGCAGGCGCCGCCGTCGCTTTGTATCTGTTCGCGAGCGGCCTCGGCGGACTCTTTGGAGGGCCGGCGGCAGACCGGTTCGGCGCGCGACGCGTGATCGCATTGTCGCTCGTGCTCTCCACTCCATTCCTTCTCGCCGCGCCGCTGCTGTCGGGTTGGCTCTTCCTGACGATGCTCGCCCTCGGCGGATTCTTTCTGCAGTCGACGCTCCCCGTGAACGTGACGTTCGGCCAGGCGCTCGCGCCGGTGAGCGCCGCAACGGTGTCGTCCCTGATGATGGGATTCGCCTGGGGCACCGGCGGATTGAGCGCGCCGCTCGTCGGTCTGATTGCTGACAGGTTTGGGATCGAGTCCACGCTCGTCGGGCTCGCGTGTGTGCCGGTGGTCGCTGCGGTGTTTGCGCTTCCGTTGCCCTCGAGCACAAATGGGGCGCGGATTTTGCGAGAAGGGGGTGTGGTACGATAGCTGTTCTGGACGCTCTGTAATGCCCCGTCATCCTCGCGTTGCCAGTCTTACGTACGCCTTCGGCCCAGGCCCGATAACTCCCGCGGTCAAGTACCTGCTGTGGGCAAACATCGGCATGTTCCTCGCCACGTCGCTGTACGGTCCGTTGCGCGAATGGCTCGGCCTGGTGCCGGAGTACGTGATCCAGCGTCACTGGTTGTGGCAGCCGGCGACCTACCTGTTCGTGCACGGCGGAATCGTGCACATCCTCTTCAACATGCTTGCGCTGTGGATGTTCGGCGTCGAGCTCGAGCGCATGTGGGGCACGCGGTTCTTCGTCAAGTACTACGCAATCACCGGCATCGGCGCCGGCGTGCTGACCGTCGTCGTGTCACTGCTGCCGTTTCCAGCGACCCGTCACGTGTTTGGCGAGATCACGATCGGCGCGTCCGGCGCCATCTACGCGCTGCTCATCGCGTTCGCGCTCTATTATCCGCACCGGCCGATCCTGATGTTCATGCTCTTTCCGGTGCCCGCGAAATACTTCGTGATGATCATCGGCGCGATCTCGTTCCTGAATTCCGCGAGCGTGAATTCGCGGGTCGCCGAGTTCACGCACCTCGGCGGCCTGCTGATCGGGTATCTGTACCTGAAGGGGGGACGCGGAGGTTTCACCGCCGAAATCAAATATCGCTACTTGAAGTGGAAGATGAACCGGCTCCGCCGCAAGTTCGACGTCTATTCCGGCGGCCGGTCCGACTGGGACCGGCGCGTTCACTGACGCCGGGTCTAAAGACCCGGCCTTCCGCCTCAGGGGTCCACAAGACCCGGCCTACTCTGAAAATACGTATCCGTGTGATCCAGCCAGTCCTGGCGGATCGGACTGAAGACATCGAGCTCGAACGTGTCGTCGAGCGCTTCGGCCTGGTGCTGGACCCAGGACGGAATATGAAGGACTTCCCCTTCTCGCACCGTGATCTCTTCCCCGCCGATGAGGAACTTCAACGCCCCCTGCAGCACGTACGTCATCTGCTCGCTCTCGTGCGAGTGCATCGGCACGAGCGCGCCTTTTTTCAGGTAAACCTGCGCGAGCATCTCGCGCTCGCCCGTGACGATCTTGCGCGAGATCATCTCGGTCACCTTCTCGAGCGCCAACTCGTCCCACCGATACAGGCTGACGGTGCCGTGCATCCAAAAAACCCCGAAAAGACGGGCGATTATACCCTGCGGCCGGCGGCACGCCGTATAATTGTCGCCACATGAAAGGCGCAGTGAGCAACGCGAAGCGCGCGACAGAAGCGCCGGAGCGGTCCTACGAGGGTCTATCGGGCGCAGACCTTTTGCGCGCCTATCGGGTCATGGTGACCTCACGCAAACTGGACGACAAGGAGATTCAGCTCAAGAACCAGAGCCTCATCTTCTTTCAAATCAGCGGCGCCGGACACGAAGCGGTGCTCGTCGCGGCCGGGATGACGTTGAAGCCGTCACACGACTGGTTCTATCCCTATTACCGCGATCGGGCGCTCTGCCTGATGCTCGGAGTCACGCCGCTGGAGATGCTCATGAGCGCTGTAGGCGCGAAGGACGATCCAAGCTCCGGCGGGCGGCAGATGCCCTCACACTGGGGACACAAAGGCCTGAACATCGTCTCGCAGTCGAGTCCTACGGGCACGCAGTGCCTGCAGGCGATCGGCTGCGCGGAAGCAGGCCGTCTCTACGACGAGATCGCGGAGATTCCCGATCGGATCTCGAAGTTCGCGCCGCGCGAAGTGACCTACGTGTCGGTCGGCGACGGGACGACCAGCGAGGGAGAATTCTGGGAGTCGCTCAGTTCCGCGTGCACGCTCAAGCTTCCTGTCGTATGCCTCGTCGAGGATAACGGCTACGCAATCTCGGTCCCCGTCGAGGTCCAGACGCCTGGTGGCGACATCTCGAAGATCGTCAAGTCGTTTCCCGGTCTGCTCGTGCAGAGCATCGACGGCACGGACCTCGTCGCGAGCTACAACGCCATGACGACCGCGGTCGAGTACGCGCGCGCTGGGAAAGGTCCCGCGCTCGTGCACGCGAAGGTGATCCGCCCGTACTCCCATTCGTTGTCCGACGATGAGCGGTTGTATAAGACGGCGGACGAACGGGCGGCCGAATCGAAGCGCGATCCGATTACGCGTCTCGCCGCGTTCCTGGTGGCCGAGGGGCTCGCGTCGGAAGCGGAGCTGCACCAGATGGTCCGCGAGGTGGAAGCAGAAGTGAATGCGGCGACCGACCAGGCGATCAAGTCCGAGAAGCCAGGTCGCGAGACGGCGCAGCGATTCGTGTACTCGCCCGACATCGATCCCACAGCGTCGGCCTTCGCATCCGAGGCGGTGCTGTCCGGCAAGCCCGATACGATGGTTGCGGCCATCAATCGGACCATGAAAGACGAGATGGCGCGCGATCCGCGTATCGTTGTCTTCGGGGAGGACGTCGCGGATTGCACGCGCGAGAGCGCGCTCGAGACCGTTCCCGGCAAGGGAGGTGTCTTCAAAGTGACGCACGGTCTGCAGCGGGCGTTTGGCAGCGCACGCGTGTTCAACTCGCCGCTGGCAGAAGCCAACATCATCGGCCGCGCGATCGGAATGGCGACGCGCGGCATCAAGCCGGTCGTCGAAATCCAGTTCTTCGATTACATCTGGCCCGCGATGATGCAGATGCGCGACGAGATGTCGATGCTGCGGTATCGCTCGAACAACGCGTTCTCCTGCCCGATGGTCATCCGCGTGGCGACGGGCGGCTATTTGCGCGGCGGCGCGCCTTACCACAGCCAGTCGGGCGAGAGCATCTTCGCGCACTGTCCGGGCATCCGGATCGCATTCCCATCGAATGCGCAGGATGCCGCAGGCCTGCTTCGTACGGCCATCCGCTGCGACGATCCGGTCCTCTTCCTCGAGCACAAGCACCTGTATCGCCAGACCTACAACAAGGGTGAGTACCCGGGCGCCGACTACATGGTGCCATTCGGCAAGGCGGCTGTGCGCCGCGAAGGGACGGACGTGGTGGTGCTCACTTATGGCGCGCTCGTGCAGCGGTCGCTGCTCGCCGCGCAGCAGGCGGAGAAGGAGGGCATCAGCGCGATGGTCGTCGACCTTCGAACGATTGCTCCCTTCGACTGGAACACGATCGCATGGGCAGTACGAAAGACCAATCGCGTCGTCATCGCGCACGAGGATCAGTTGACGTGCGGGTTCGGCGCCGAGCTGGCGGCCCGGATTGCCGACGAGCTCTTCGAGAGCCTCGATGCGCCCGTCCGGCGCGTGGCCGCGCTCGATACGCCCGTCGCGTACTATCCCGACCTCGAGGAAGCCATTCTTCCACAGTCGAGCGATGTGCTGAAGGCGATCCACGCGATCGCCAGATACTGAGGTCCTTCCGCCTGAAGGCGGAAGTCACAAACGTGGAAACGGTGCAGGCCGCGCGGCCCCTCGATAATCCTGTGGCTTCCGCCTTCCGCCTTCGCGCGAAGCGCTTCCGCGAGACCGCCGCAGCCTTGGCGAAGGCGGTCAGGCGGAAGTTTTCGCTCGTCATCGTGCTCGCGACCACCGGTGTCATTCACTCAGATGCCCGAGACCGGATCGAGGTCCTGCGATCGATCGGCGGCCTGCCGGCGCACGTGGCCGGCGCCTTCCGCACTCCGCTCGCATTCCAGCAGGCCGATGATGGCCGGTACTTCGTATTCGATCGGCGGGCTCATGCGGTCTACACGATCACGGGAGACGATCCGCCGCGCAAGATCATCGAGGTTGGACAGGAGCAGGGACGCGTGCTCGATCCGAGCGCGTTCGATATCGATCCCGCGGACGGAACCTTCGTCATCGCAGACGCGCCAGCGGGACGGCAGCGCGTCCAGACCTTCACCGCAAGCGGCAGTCAGCTCGGAGGATTCACGCTGCCGGGACGCGAAGTCCCGCGGCTCACGCTCGGTCCCCTCGTGCTGAACGGCGTCGGATCGCTGCAGTTCACGGGACGCAGCGTCCTCTTGAATCAGCCCGAGCGGGGCGCGCTCGTGACGGAGCTCGCGTTCGACGGATCGACGGTGCGCGCGTTCGGCGAACTGCGCGCAACAGGCCACGAGGCCGACTCCGATCTCCACCTGGCGTTCAACGCGGGGCTGCCGCTGATCGATCCGACCGGCGGGTTCTACTTCGTTTTTCAAGCGGGGATCCCGGTGTTCCGGAAGTTCGATGCACGAGGCGCGCTGCTGTTCGAGCGCCACATCGAAGGAGCCGAGGTCGATGAGTACCTGCGCACGATGCCAACGAGCTGGCCTCGCCACCGTACCGAAGACGGCGACGTGGTCCCATTGGTGCCGCCCGCCGTTACGACGGCCGGCGTCGATCGCGGCGGTCGCTTGTGGGTGTCGCTAGCGGCGCCATTCACCTATGTGTACGACGCATCGGGAGACAAGATTCGCACAGTGCAGTTCAAAGGGGCCGACCTGCTCACGCCAACGAGCCTGTTCTTCACGAAAGACGACCGGATCCTGGTGACCCCAGGATGTTACGCGTTCAAAGCGCGGTAACGTTTCGGGTCTCGGGCTTCAGGCCTCAGGCTTCAGGGGCTTCGGGTCTCGGGCTTCGGGTCTCGGCCTCGGGCCTCAGGCTTCGGGTCTCGGGCCTCGGGCCTCGGGCCTCGGACCTCGGACTTCGGATCTCGGACTCGCACCTCGGACTCGCACCTCACCTCGATTTACATCAGTTTGCCCACCGGCCCCAGATCCAGATTGAGATCGTCGGGCGCGATGTCGAACTGTTTCGCGAGATCGAGGATGGTCTCCCGCAGCCGCATCAGCGCCAGGCCCACCGACTCGGTCTCCTCCTCTGTCAGCGTGCCGTTCTCCATTCGCCGGATCGCCTGGCGCTCCAGCAACTGACGGATCAGTTCGACGAGCGTCAGGACGAGCTTCAGCACGGATCGCTTCACGTCCTCCGGATCCGCATTCCACCGCGGCGGGCGCTCGGCGGCCACCTGCGCAATCTGCTTGCGGATTGCGTCAATCTGCGCCGCATCGGCCGGTTGGGCCATGCGCGTCTTCCGTGCGGTCTTCCGCTGCCTGCCCGCCCCTTTGTGCCGGCTGCCTCCGGAATGCCTTTTCATCCCAGCAGCTCCGGTACGAAAGCATATGGAGGAAACGGGCCGCTCAGCGTAGGCACGACAGAAGATGACGATGGGATCTGCGAAGCGGCCGAAAGATATGCGTCGATGCTTTTGCGCTCCACGAGGTGGTAGAGCGTTTCAGGTAGTGCAGAACGCGAAGGCTCGTAGCGTTCGGCCGAGATGAACGGCGCGAGGCGGCGCCGGATCGACGAGAAGCGCGGCGGAGGCGTTATCGCGCGAGCGGCACGACAGAGATACTCCGTGCCCGACATCGTATCGGGCCGTTGGATGATCGTGGCGGAGGTTCGGCGCCGGTCCCTGCGTGGCGCGCGCCATGAGAACTGGGCGCGCCCGCGCACGAGATCGAAGGCCTCTGCCAGTTCCTCGTCCTTGCCGTCGAGCGCATCAGCAATCTCTGTCGAGTCGAGGAGTGTCCCGAAGCGCACCGGCAGGATCGCAGGGACATGCTTCCACAGCCGGGCGACGACAACGTGATGCTTTTTCAACGCGCCCAGTTCAACTGGCGGGACGTCGGCCCGCCGTTCGGCGGCGACATAACACGCGGCCATCTCCCTCACAGCGATCGGCCCACTCAATCCCTTTCCCGCTCTTCGCAACGGCGGCGCATCGAGCAGGGCGAAGACATACCAGGCCATCAGCGCCTGGCGCCCGGCATCACGCGGTCCGCGGCGCACAGGAGCGCGGACAGCCGGATGTACACCAGATCGACGTTCGCGAGCGCGAGAATCACGTCGGCATTGAGCACGACACCCTTGTTGAGCAGGTTGTCGAGCACGTCGAGCAGCGTCGACTCCTCATCCTCGATCGGTCGCGCGATCCGGCGTTTCGCGGGTGGCCTGCGACTGGGTGAACTCAGGGTCAGCTTCGGAACGAGCGGCCGTTCAGGCGGTGGCGCGACTCTCGGCCTTGTCGGCGGCTTGCCGCTGACGGTCGTATGCCGCCTGCGCGGCGACACCGTGGAATACCGCGGAACGCAGGGAGGCCTCACGAGCGATCCTCGACGGCAGCGACGAAGTTATAGGCGGGCCAAGGTCCACTCAGCGTGATTCCGGCGCCCGCGCTCGCGCACGCGACAGCCTGGCGCCGTGCTTCCGCCTTGAACCGCGGGCGCGCGGCGGTTGTGACGAGAAACGCTGCCTCGAGAAGCGGTGGGTTCAATCCCGGCTCTGGTCGACGCTCGCGTCGTCGCGCGTCACGTGCGAATCTCCGCAACCGCGCGTATGCGCGGTCCGCGGCGGTAATCGCTTCCACGCGCGCGGCTCTCGCCGCATCGCGCGCTTCCTTCCGCGCGACGAGAAAGGCTGTGCCACCTTTGTGGAAACCGCCAGTGGATTTCGAGGTCCGGCGCGACGCTCGCGGCATGCTCTCTGTGACCGAACGCGTCACGCGAATGCCCCATTCCTCGCAGCCGGCAATATGCCGCATCGCGCGTTCCAGCGAAACGCGGCGCGCGCGCACGTCCGAGACGGCTTTGTCGGCTGACGAGAACATCGTGAACAGCTTCATCGGGAGGACCGTCGTGCCGCGCATCCGCGCGAAGTGCTCGACCACGCGTTCGTGCGCCACCGCAGCCTGTGACACCCATTCGAGATCGCGCAATCGCGGCTCGAGTCGCGATGGTCCGTAGATGTCGAGCGGCACGTCCGCCGCGATCAGCCATAACCTGGCGGCCGCCTTGACTGGTTCGGGTCGAGTTGCCCCGTCGAGCCCGCTGGGCACGCGCGCGACGGACGGTTGCCGGGCCGCACGGACCAGACAGTAGAGATACACAGCGGAAGTCGCAGACATCAATTGATTCGCCGCCAGAAGGACGCCCACCGCGCCAGCGACTCGACGCCATGCGGCGGTGGCACCTCGGCGGGAGCCTCGATGATAGTGTAAGGTCGTTTACCGCGGGCTCGCGTCAGCAGCAGCGTGATTTCGCGTGCCTCCGCGCGTTCGATCGTCTCGCACCTCGCGCACGTGCCCGCGCCCACCGCATTCACGATCGAGCCGGTGACGGCGATTCCGAGCCTGTCAAGCGCCTGCTGCAAGCGAATCGACTCGGCGCGCGGCAAGGCCGCCGCCCGCGTGACAATCACGAACTGCGCCTGCGAGCCGTCGCGCAGAATCGCCTCCACACGGCGCAGCCGCTTCGAGAACTGCACCAGCAATTCCGCGAGCGTGCCCGCGCCGATGATCTCGTGGTACTTGAGGAGGATGGCCATCAACGCCTGCGTCCACTCGCGCAGGAGTGCTGGTGTCTCGAGCAGCCGAAGCGCATGACCTGTGGGGGCCGTATCGGATACGATAATCTCCCCGCTTCGGGCCGAATCGGCGAGCGTGTCGGCCACGTCTCCTATCGCGATCACCTCGTCGATGCCAGGCGGCGCGAGATCGATCAGTTTGCGGAAGGCCGCTCGATCGGCCCCGACCTGAACCGCGCCGCGCGCGATGTTCTCGAATGCCTTGTCGACCGAATCGAGATAGCGCGTCCGAAAGCGCGCAAGGCTGGCCGCCGCATCGATCTCGCGAACCCGCAGATTCCCGGGCGCACCATGGATCCCCACAGCGCGGTCGCCGATGCGTGCAGCCAGCACGTCGCCAAGCGAGTGCGCTGGATCGCTTGACAGCAGCAGGATGCGCCGATTCGGATGGCGGGAGGCCAGTTGCAGCGCAAATGCCGCCGCACATGTCGACTTCCCGACGCCGCCTTTGCCGCCAAAGAGTATCCAGCGCGAGTTCTCTGCGAAGTCTGTAAACCAGCGACCGGGATCTGACGCTTGTGTAAACGACCGACCGGGGTCTGACCCCGGTGTCCCAGAACGAACACTCCGTCGCTGCCCGCGCACGCGGCGCGCCACAGGCGGCAACGACACGGGCCGCGACCATCGCCGCATTGACCGCGCGACGGAGCGTAGCGCGCGAACGCCGCGCGGCTCGGCATCGAGCTGTGGCAGCGTGACGATTTCCACATCCGAGAAGCGCGACGCGATCGGCCGGATCGCGCGCGATTCGAACCGCCGCCGGGCATCGCACCACTCGCAGGGCTTCGGCGGAGCGGGCGTGGCCCGGTTCACCAGCAGCGATCGCACGGTGATTCCCACGCGCGCGAGCGCCGACATCGCATCGCTCGTCTCCTCGAGCGCCATCGGTTCCGGCAACGTGACCCACGTGATCCTCGTCAGCGCCTCGTCCCTCAGCCGCGCGGCGAGCGACCGGCCCTCGCCCTCGATCTCCGCGATCAACGCGTCCGCGGCATCTGCCGCGTAGCGTCCGCGCAGCGCGCTGACCACCATCCGATGGTGCGCCTGCAGGGTGTCGAGCAGCTCCGCAACCCGTTCAAGGAGGACGGGCGTGGACAACAATCGCAGCGTATGACCGGTCGGCGCCGAGTCGACGACGACCACGTCGTAGCTGTTGGCGGCAACACGCGCAATCTCGAGCAGCCCGATGACCTCATCGATCCCGGGCAGCGACAGCTTGAGCAGACGGCCGATATCTTCTTCGTCGAGATAGGTGCCGCGAAGCGCGATTGCGGACAGCAGGTCACGCCGCGGGGCGAGCCATCGATCGAAGGCGCGCGTGGCGTCGAGATCCACGGCGCGGAGGCGGGGCACTCCGGCGACCGCGCGCGGCACGGAGGCTACGCGCACACCCAGGACATCACCGAGCGAGGAGGCAGGATCGGTCGAGACGAGCAGCGTGCGATTGGTGCGCGCCGCCTCGATCGCGAATGCGGCCGCGCACGTGGTTTTGCCGACGCCACCCTTGCCACCGACCAACGCAAAAGACGGAAGGCGGAACACAGAAGACGGAAGTACTTCCTTCTTCTTTCTTCCGACTTCCGTCCTGGGTCGTGTTCGTCTTCTAGTGTTCTTCGCCCTCAAAGGTGGCTTCGATGCCGGTGACCTTCATCTCGCCGCGAGCGATGGCAGCAGGCTGTCCGCCGCCTTGGCGTTCCTTGATCTCGCGGATCCTCGCGATGATCTCCACCTCGAGCTCGTCGAATTCTTCCTGGCTCATCTCGCCGAGCTCGACGCGCATCTGGCCCGCCAGCAGCTGATCGCGCAGCTTGCTGTCGTCGTTCATCTCGGTCTCGACGGCCGCCGCGATCTTGTCGAGCACGAAGCGAATGCCGCCGACGAGGAGACTGTCGATGATCAGCATCGGCTCATGTCAGTGCGCCCGCTCGAGCTTCAGGCGGATATTGACGAAGTTGTACGGCGGCCACGGGCCCGTGTACTTGAAGGTGAGCTTGTCGTATTGCTGGCCGATTTCCTTGACGCGCGCGTCGAAGGCCTGCTCCATCTGCCGCGAGACCAGGAACGCCGCGTTCATGATCATCTTGTCGCCGATCGGCTTGTTCGACCGGGAAGCGACCGACACGCTTCTGAGCGCATCGAAGATTTCGGCGACATAGCGCTCCGAGCGCGACTGGAGCGCGGCGTCGATCAGCCGGCCGTACTGCATGCGCGCGAAATACGTGGACCCTTTCTGCGAAGAGATCTCGCTCTTCAGACGCCGGATGTCCTCGTCATCTTCCTCGATCTCCCGAACGATGTGATCCCGATCCCACAGGACCTTCAGTCCGAACTCGAACTTCCCCTGCATCTTGCTCAGCACGTCGCTGAAAGCGTCATACGCGGAGCGGAGCAGCTCGATAATATCGTCGTTGGTCTTGAACACGGTGCCGAACGACATCGGAATGACCGTGTGCTTCTGCATCACGGTTTCGTTCACCTGCTGGTGCCGGAGCACGTTCTCGCGCGTCGGATCCTGAACGACGATCGGCGTCTTCGAGACCACTGCCGCGATGTCCCGATGATGGACGGTGTGCACTTCCGACGGCTCGGGCCCGAGGCCGAGCGGCCCGAAGCTCAGAGGCTCATTGGAACGAATGACGCAGTAGACATATCGGCCCTCGGTCGAATCGTCGCGCCGCGCGGATGTCGACGGCACGCGCACGCGTTCGAGCTTGCGGCGTGACGTCTCCTCGCTCGTGCCGCCCGCCCGGCGAGCGGTTTCCGCCTTACGTGTCGCGGTTGGCGCGGCTTTACTCGTGCGCCCTCCCTTTCCGGGTTTTTTTACTGATTTCGCCATCACCGACTCCGCCTCAGGACCGTTTCATCGACCTGCGGGCTGCGCGTCCCGCGTCCTCGGCGCTGCGCGGCGGTGATTCGAGCAGGCGCTTGATTTCGGCGACGAGTGCGTCCGGTAAACAGGGCTTCGTCACAAACGCGTCACAGCCCGCCTGACGCGCACCTTCCGCGTGTCCGGCGAGCGCGTGGCCCGTCAACGCGACGACCGGAATGTGACGCGTGCGGTCGTTTCCTTTCAATCGCCGGGTGGCTTCCCAGCCGTCCATCCTCGGCAACGCGAGATCCATCAGGATGATGTCCGGCATCAGCGTCTCCGCCATCTCGACTGCCTCGAGCCCGTTGGTTGCTTCCGCCACCTCGAACCCCGAGAACTGCAAGTACGCCGCGTACATCTCGCGCGCGTCGGGATAGTCTTCCACCACGAGGACAAGAGGCTGGGCCCGGGTGGTTGTCATCGACGCTTCACCTTGACCGGAATGCGCAGCGTAAATGTAGACCCTTTGCCGAGCTGACTCTCGAGCTCTATCGATCCGCCGAGCATCACCGAGAGGCGCCGGCAAATCGACAAACCGAGGCCCGTGCCGCCATACCCCCGGGCGGGTGAACTATCGAGCTGCCGGAAATCCTCGAACACCCTGGACTGATCCTCTCCGGCGATCCCGATACCCGTGTCGCGGACCGCCATGACCATCTGATTACCTCGCGCATCATACGCCGCCGACATCGTGACTGAACCGGAGGGCGTGAACTTCAGCGCGTTACTCAGGAGGTTCAGCAGGATCTGCTTAATCTTCTGTCGATCCGACCGCAAAGGGGGAAGCCTGCTCCGCATTTGCGATTCGACCGTGATGTTCGAACGGCGGATGATCGGCTCCAGTTCCGACATGACCTCATCCACGAGCTCGGTGACGCCGAACTTGGTGATGTTCAGCGGCATGCGCCCCGCTTCGATGCGCGTGATGTCGAGGATGTCGTTGATGAGCGCGAGCAGGTGCCGCGCGTTCGAATCGATGCGCGAGAGGCTCTTGCGCTGCGGATCCGTCACCTGCCCTGTGACGTTGTTCAGCAGCATGTGGGTGTAGCCCAGAATCGCGTTCAGCGGCGTCCTGAACTCGTGCGACATGTTCGCGAGGAACTGCGACTTGAGCGCAGACGCCTGTTCGAGCGCGATGTGCTGCCTGCGCAGCAGCTCGTTCTGCTCGGCGAGCTCGGCCGTGGCTTCCTGGACGTTCTGCTCGAGCTCCTGCGACGCTTCCTTCAATTGCTCGTAGAGGCGGGCCTTCTCGATCGCTTCGGTCAGGTCGTGCAGGATCGTCACGACCCACATCAACTCTCCCTGTTCCGAGAGGATCGTGCCGGCGAGCGCCTCGACCGGCAACGGGCGGCCGCTCACCGGGTCGGCCAGCTGGATCTCTCCGCGATACCGCTGCTCGCCCGAGCGCGTGAGCACGTTCGAGACAAACGACGTCAGGTTTGCGCCGTTCGCTTGCACACGGCGCAGCGCGGCCTCGTCCTCCACTCCCGGGACGTTGAACAGCCGCTCGGCCGGCGTGTTCATCAGGACGATGTCCCCTTCCTGATCGGTGACGAGAATCGGGTCGGCGACCGAATCGATGATCAGGTCAAGCCGATGGCGCTCGTCGCGAACTTCCGCCTGCGCGACCCGCAGCGTGCGGTAGCTCTCCTCGATCTCTTCCTTCGCGCGCGCCAGGTCGGTGACGTTGCGCAGAATCGACACGACGTAAGTGCCTTGCCGCTCGTCTTTTGCCCGTGAGCTCAGGAGCTCGAACAACAGGTCGGAGCCTTCGAGCGGATCGACCAGCAGGAGCTCGCGCCGCGCGAGTTCCGCCATTCCGACGGCGCTCGTCGAGAGCGCCGCCGAAAAGAGCATGTTGTTCAGGCCGACGGCGCGCCGCCATCCCTCACTCGCTTCTTCCGGCGCCGCGAACAGCTTTTCCGCATGGCTGTTCGCGATGATCAGCTTTCCCTCCGTATCGGTCAGCAGGATGGGGTCGGTAACGGCGTTGATGATGCTATAAAGGAGCATCCGCTCCTGGCCGAACCGCGTCTCCGAGAGCGATTGCCGGCTCAGAAGCCGCGAAACCTGCTTTCCAAGCGTCCGGCCGAGCCACACGACGTCGGCGTCCAGCTCCGGGCCGATCGCGTTGACGAGGAGCAAACCCTGGCCGAGTTCACGTTCTTCCGCACGCAGCGGAATCGCGTGGAATGAGCGCCCCTCGAGCGGAACGCGATACCGGGTGCTGATGAGCCCTTCAATGAAGACCGGATCCGGGCTGTTGAGCGCCTCGACCAGCGGATGCATGGCGTCAGCACGGCTGACCGAAAAATCAACGACCGCGCTGCTGGGCACACCGTGGTCGGCGACCAGCACCATCTCGTTCGAGACTGCATCGGCGACCAGCACGACCGCTTGTGAAACGGAAGAATGCGCGACGAGCCATTCGATCGACCGGCGGGCAGAATCCTGAATATCGATACTCGTCAACAGAAACTCGACGAGCGCGAGCTTGGCGTTTGTGGCGAATCCGGGAACCGGCACCGCCGGTGCGGCCACGCGCGGCACGGACATTTACCCCTCGGTGGAACGACGCCGACCCCGGCGTCTGGATGCCGCGAGCTCCGCGCGAAGCGAGGCGTTCTCCGCGCTGAGAACCTGAGATGACGGGAGTTCGGCCACAGGAGAAGGCCGCGAAATCGGCGCCACCGAGCCGACCGCCTCGGAATATTTCAGATACGTATCGATAGAGGCCACGACGATCCGCGCTTCGACGGTGATCAGGTCGATGCCAACCAGCGAGACGCGGACCCACGCGTCGATGACGATTCCCTTGTCGAGCACCCGGTCCAGAACATCGATGAGACTGGTACCGCCCGGGGCGCGTTCAACTGCCATTCTGTGCTCCTGCTCAGAGACTCAGACCGTTTCAACGTCGCCGACGGGATCCGCCACGCGTCGCTGTGAGCGCTTCCACACGCGCCTGCAGCTTTCGGATCTCTGCTCGAAGATTCTCGTTCTCCGCTATGCTGCCCCGCAACTTTCCTGGAGACAGATCGCGATCGTACCGCCACCAGTCCAATCCGATCTCCTGTGCCTTGTCCAGCGAGCACACGAGAAGCCGGATACGAATTGTTAGAAGCTCTACCTCGGCCAGCGAGACTCGGATATCCCCGGCAATCACGAGCCCTTTGTCGAGCACGCGGTCGAGCACGTCGACCAGTCCGCTGCCGCGATGATGGGACCCTGGCAGGTCGATAGCCATGAGGCAGCGACTATAGCGCACGGCCTGAGGGCAGGCAACCGCGCGAGGCGCGTGTTCCCACCCTCATGGTGCCACAGTTGGGCTAGCCTCGCTCAGAAATCGCTTCAACCAGCTCGCCAGTCGTACGATCGTGATGGGCGCGCGTCGCAATATCCGCCTGCGAAACGATTCCCGTCAGCTTCCCGTTCGCATCGACCACGGGAACACGGCGAATCTGCCGTTGGCTCATCACGTGTACGGCCTCATCCACGTCGGCGTCCTCGGGCACCGACACCGGATTGGGCGTCATCGCGTCCTTCACCGTTGCGGATCGGATATCCCTCCCCGCAGCCACGATCTTCACGACGATGTCGCGGTCTGTCACTATGCCGACCAGGCGCTGCTCGGGGCTGTCGACTACGGGAAGTGAGCCGATGTCTTCTTTACGCATCGTGTCCGCTACGCTGACAATCGGATCCTCCGCATGGCACGCGACAGGGTTCGCCGTCATGATTTCCCGGCTTTTTGGCATGCATCCTCCTTTTTGCGGCACAGAAGAGCGGATATACGCAAAAAGGGTGCTAGGCCCTGCGGAGCTCGCGTTTGAGGATTTTTCCAGTCGCGTTCGTCGGCAGCGCATCGCGAAACTCGACGTACCGGGGGTATTTGTACGCGGCGAACTGCTCTCGCGCCCAGGCGATCAATTCCGTCTCCGTCACGGGCGCTGAAGGACGCCGTACCACAAATGCCTTGATCTCCTCGCCAAGCCGATCGTCCGGAACGCCGACGACCGCGCAGAGCGCCACGTCTGGATGCGTCATCAGGACTTCCTCGATTTCTCTCGGATACACGTTGAAGCCGCCGCGCAGGATCATGTCCTTCTTGCGATCGACGATGGCAAGGTAGCCGTCCTCGTGGATGACCCCGATGTCGCCCGTGTGGAACCAGCCGCCACGCAGCGCTTCGGCGGTTTCCGCCGGCCGTCCGTAATAACCCTTCATCACGTTGGGTCCACGGGCTACTACTTCACCGCACGTGCCGCACCGCACAGGACGGTCCTCCTCATCGACGCAGCGGATGTCGACGCCGAAGATTGGAAGGCCGACGGTTCCGGGCTTTGACGGCCGATGGAGCTGGTTGAACGAGAGCACCGGCGCGGTCTCGGACAGGCCGTAACCCTCGAGAACGCGCGTGTTGAACGCGGCTTCGAATCCACGCAGCACCTCGAGGGGCATCGGCGCGCCGCCGGATACGCACAAGCGAAGCGACGCGGCCATCGACGACAGGTCCACACCTGTGCTGCGCGCATGCTGCAGCAGCGCCCAGTACATCGTCGGCACGCCTATCCAGACGGCGATGTGCTCGCGCTCGAATGATTCGAGGACCGAGGCCGGATCGAAGCGGGGATGAAGGACGAGGCGCATTCCGCCGTACAGGCCGGCGTTCATCTGGCACGTCTGGGCGGTCGAGTGAAAGAGCGGCAGTGTGATGAGGGCGACGCTCTGAGTGGTTCCCCGTTCGAGCGCCGGCGCAAACATGTCGAACGAGACGATCGCGTTTGTCACCATGTTGGCGTGCGTCAACTCCGCGCCCTTTGGCTGTCCCGTCGTGCCCGAGGTGTAAAGGATGACGGCGGTGTCGGTGATCTCGCGCGATGGCGGAACGAACGAGCCGGCATCCACGGTCATGAGCGCGAGCATCGACGTCGCCTGGATAGCAGGCGGACGCGCCGGATCGAGCGGCATGACAATCAACGAGCCGCAACCGGCCTCGTCACATGCGGCGCGCGCCATCGCAGCCATCGGAAGTTCCGGCGTTCCTTCGAACGCCAGCATCGCACGCGCACCGCTGTCGCGCAGGTGATACGCAATTTCGCGCGGCTTCAGCAGGACGTTGATCGGAACGACGATCGCTCCCGCCTTGAGGATGCCGAAGTACGCGATCGGAAACCACGAAACGTTGGGACAGGAGAGCAGGACTCGATCGCCCGGCGAGATCCCGATTGACGCCAATCCGGCGGCGACGCGTGTCGCGCGCGCCTCGAGCTCCGCGTATGTGATCTGCTGCGCGCCGCACGAGATCGCGATGCGATCCGGAATGAGCCGCGCGGAGTGATCGAGGAGCGATGAGAGATTCAGAGTCATGGCGAGTCGCTGAGAACGCCGGGTCTGAAGACCGGCCTGCGCTGCAGTGCACCGGAGGGACCTTCCGGTCCGCCGTTCATGAGCCCTGAGTCATTCCCCAGTCTGCGTGAATGAATCCGGGTCGCTCCACTCGCTCGAACTTATGTGCCCCGAACGCGTCCCGCTGCGCCTGTGTAAGGTTCTGCGGCAGCCGCGCCGTGTGATAGCTGTCGAAATACGCGAGGCTCGCGCCGAGGGCGGGTACCGGGATGCCAGCCAGGGCGGCGGCGCTGACCGCGCGGCGCCAGCCTTGCTGTGCCCGCTGCGCTTCCGCGCCGACGGTAGCGTCCATCAACAGATTGATCAGATCGGGCTTTTTCTTGAACGCCTGGCGGACCGGATCGAGGAGCTTCGCGCGGATAATGCAGCCGCCTTTCCAGATGCGGCCGATCTCCGACAAGTCGATCGTCCACTTGTATTGCGCCGCACCCGCCGCGATGAGCGCCATGCCCTGCGCATAGCTGCAGATCCGCGCGGCGTGCAGCGCGTCGCGCAGATCGCTGATGACGCGCGCGCGATCCTGCGAGGCGAACGGAGCTTTCGTGTCGGCAGCGCCGAACCGCGCCGCTGCCGCGACGCGCTCGTCCTTCATGCTGGAGAGCACGCGCCCATCGAGCGCGGCGCCGATCGTCGGAATGGAGACACCCAGTTCGAGGGCGACCTGCGCTGTCCACCGTCCTGTGCCCTTCTGCCCGGCTTTGTCGAGGATCACGTCCACGAGTGGCTGGTTCGTCTCCGGATCCATCACGCGGCAGACGTGCGCGGTGAGCTCGACCAGAAACGATTCGAGCGGGCCGCGGTTCCAGCCGTCGAAAATCGCGCCGACCTCAGGTGTCGAGAGGCCGAGTCCGCGGTGCAGCACGTCGTACACCTCGGCAATCAACTGCATGTCGCCGTACTCGATGCCGTTGTGCACCATCTTGACGAAGTGTCCCGCGCCATCGGAGCCGACGTGGGTGACGCATGGGCCGGCCTCTGTCTTCGCAGCGATCGCCTCGAGCACGGCCCGGAGCCGCTCCCACGCGTGATCCGATCCACCCGGCATCAGCGACGGCCCGAACCGCGCCCCTTCCTCGCCGCCCGACACGCCACACCCCACGAAGTCCAGTCCGTTGCCGCGCATTGCCGCCTCGCGGCGACGCGTGTCCTCGAAGTACGAGTTGCCGCCGTCGACGAGAATGTCGCCCCGCTCGAGCAGTGGCGTGAGCTGTCCGATCATCTGATCGACGGGCGCACCGGCGGGAATCATCATCATGAGCCGCCGCGGGCGTTCGAGCGCCCCGATCAGCTCCTGCAGCGAGCGCGTGCCGGCGAACTTCTGCTGCGCGTGATCGCGGAGAAACGCGTCCGTCCACTCCGTCTCGAGATTCCAGACGGCCACGGGAAAGCCATGCGACTCGATGTTCAGCGCAAGATTGCGTCCCATCGTCCCGAGACCGATGATGCCGAACGTGCTCTGAGTCATGCTGACACCCCGGCGGCTCTACGAGCCGCCCTACGTATCTGCAGGCCGGGTCTTTCGACCCGGCGTTCACGAGACCGACAATTCGCGCGCGGCGCCGAGCGCGCGCTCGAACGCGAGGTCACGGGTACGGATGCCGAGCTCCTCCCCGATGAGCGCCGTCAGCGCACCGTCTCCGAGCGGGACGACGCGCGCCATGCCATCTTCGCCGCCCACGGAGGCGTGCAGGCAGGTTCGCGTCGATGGCACGTGCAACGTGATCGTCAGTCGATCCCCTTCCAATTGCACGCGTTCGAGCGGCGACTTGCCGTCGGCCGATACCCGCCGGATGGAGATCTGGTTGGAAGAGGGCCAGCGCAGGCTGGTTTGCAACCAGCCGGCAAACAGCCGCGCTGCCGGTACGTCCGCGGCATCGATCGACAGACGGTTGAAGCTTGCCACGGCTTCGCGGACGCGCGGCAGATCGAACAGGTGCGCGAGCAGCGCGCGCCAGCGCGTCAGGCGCGCCCAGCGGAGGTCGGTCACCGCGGTCTCCTCGAGAAACGTCTGCGCCCGGGCCCAGGTCTCGTCCGGGGACTCCGTATCGAGAACCAACCGATCCGCGAGTCCCGCCACGTCGTCGAGCGCCTCGATCGATCCACCGCGCCACCACACGAGCGCCGGAAGACTGGAGAGCCGCAGCGATGCGACGGCGTTGTCGATATAGCGCGGCGCAAGGCCGGCAATCGCGATCGAATGCTCCGTCACGAGCGCGGTTGGCGACGGCTGATCCCCCTGGGAGATCAGAATCGTGCGCACCCCGCCAGCCTCGCCAAGCTGGGCGAGCGCGTCGGCGGCGGACACGAGCCGCGCCGGTTCGCCGACGACCACGACCGTCGCCGTCAGCGAACGCGCGGGCGCACGGCTCCGGCGCCGGCCGTCCTGCACAAGACGCGAAAGCGTGCCCTCGATTTCCGCAAACGGGACCTCCTTGGCGCCCGGCAGCAGTTGATGAGGCAATTGGGTGCTCATAGCGTCCTCCACCGGCGGCCATCGGCTGCCATCATGGCGTCCGCTTCGCGCGGACTCCATTCCCCTGCTTCGTACATCGGAATCGCGGCTGGTCCTGAGGTGCGCCACGCCTCGTGCACCGGCGTGATCAGCGCCCAGGAGGCCTCGACGAAATCGTGGCGCGCGAACAGCGTGGGGTCCCCAAGCATCGCATCGAGCAGCAGCGTCTCGTACGCCTCCGGCACCGCCGAACCGAACGCGCTGCCGTAACGGAAGTTCATCATGACGGGGGCGAGCTGCATCCGGCTGCCCGGCAGCTTCGCTTCGAACCGAACCGAGATGCCTTCGTCGGGCTGCACGTTCACAACGAGCAGGTTCGATGCAATGGGCGTCGGGCTGACGCGCTTGAAGATGTGCAGCGGCGGGCGCCGGAACTGGATCGCAATCTCCGTCGTCCGCTTCGCCAGTCGCTTGCCCGTACGAATGTAAAACGGCACGCCCGCCCATCGCCAGCTATCGAGCTGGGCACGCAGCGCAACGTATGTCTCGGTGACTGAGGTGGCGCTCACGCCCTGCTCTTCGCGATAACCCGGCACCTCGCTGCCATTGACCCATCCGGGCGAATACTGCGCGCGAATGACATTGGTCTTCGCGCCGTCTTCGAGCAGCGGCTGGATCGAGAGAAGCGCGTCGAGCTTGCGATCACGGACGTTCTCCGCGGAGAAGGTGATCGGGGGTTCCATCGCGATGAGCGACAGCAGCTGCATCAAGTGGTTCTGGACCATGTCGCGCAGCGCGCCGGCCTGCTCGTAATACGCGGCGCGACGCTCCACGCCAACCGTTTCTGCCGCGGTGATTTGCACGTGATCGATGTAGCGCCGGTTCCAGACCGGCTCGAACATGCCGTTCGCAAAGCGGAACACGAGCAGGTTCTGGACGGTCTCCTTTCCCAGGTAATGGTCGATGCGGAAGATCTGGGACTCCTCCAGATGCTGGTGGAGGACGGCGTTGAGCGCCCGGGCGCTGTCGAGATCCGTGCCGAACGGCTTCTCGACGATGACACGCCGCCAGCCGGTGGGGGTTGACGGCCGGGTCAGGCCCGCCGCGCCGAGCTGCTCGACGACCTTTCCATACACCGTCGGCGGAATGGCGAGATAAAAGAGCACGCCGTCTGGCGCATGGCTCTCCTGAAGCGTGCGGGCCAGGCGCGCATACAACGCGGGATCGTCCATTTCTCCGAACAGATAGGACAATCCGCGCACCAGCGTACCCGATACTTCGTCGGCCTTCTCGACGCCCGCGAACTCCTTCAGACTGTCGTGAAACTGGCGCCGGAACTCATCATCATTCATCTCGGATCGCGCGACGCCAATCACGGAGAACCGCGCGGGCAGGCGCTGGCCGCGGGAGAGCTGATAGAGCGCCGGCAGGAGCTTGCGCCGTGTTAGATCGCCCGACGCCCCGAAGATGACGAGCGTCGTGGGATCGGGGGTCGGCTCGATGCGAAGGCCGTCGAGCAGCGGATTCGATCCGCTGCCGGGCGCGTCGGACATGCAGGGAATATATCAAGACGGAGGACGGTTGTCGGCGGATGGTTGTCGGACGGACTGCTGTCGGAGCACGGTTGTCGGTTGGAGGACACAGAACGGATGCGGAGCGCGGGCTGCGGCAATCACGCTCACGACGCGGGACTCACGGCTTCCTGGACACGGCAGGCCGGGTCTTCAGACCCGGCGCCATGAGCCAGCCTGAGCGATGCGCCTATTTGTGCTCGCTGAGATACCGCAGCGCCTTCGCGGTTCCGAGCATGCGCAGCTGCCGGAGCGCCTGCTGCCGGAGCGCGAAATCCTTTTCGGTCTCCGCGATCTTGATCAGTTGATCGTCGTCCTTGGCCGTGAGGAGCGCCGCCAGCACGGCGCGGCGCGATTCGGGCGGCGCGTGCAGATAGAGCGTGGCCAGCTGCTCGCGCGCGCCGGTGCGACCAAGCGTGACGATCGCCATATTGCGCACGAACGCGTCTGCCTCCGTCTTCGCAATGCGCAACAGCGCGACGTTGTCGGCGTGCGCACCGAGCGAGGAGACGACCTCGCGCTTGATGCGCGCGTTGTCCGACGCGGTTGAGTACACCTGCATCAGTTCGGCGCTGACGTTCGGGGTATTGACGCGACCGAGCTCGCGGATTGCGGCAATCTTCACGGGGACCGGTCCCCGTTTTGCCACGTCAACGATCGTGTTGCGGGCATCAGAGCGCGTCGATTGAGCGAGCACGAACACCGCGCGCCGCGCGTCCGCCGGATTGTCGGTGTCGAACGCGATCTCTTTCAGGAGCGGAATGACCCGCTCGGGATGATCCTCCAGCAGGCCACTCAACGCCTGGATGCGGAGGTCCGTATCCGGCTCGAACGGCGCCGGGATCCAGATGGCCGATTCATCCGGAGGAAGCGGCGGCAGCGGGACGGTTCCCGGGCGCATAACGTGGTACCGCGGAAACGGCGCTGGCGTCGGCGGTGTCGCGGGCTCGGGCGGCGCCGGTGTTTCGGGCGGCGCAGGTGGCGTGGTCGTGGCAACAGGCATCGGCGCCGGCTGCGCCGGACGCAGTACAGCTGGAGGACGCGCGCGTGGCGTCGACGGTTGCGCCGGCGGTGTCATCGCAGGAGGCGCAGGCATCTGCGGTGGTGCGGGCGGCACCGCGGTCCACCACAACAAATCGTCGCGCCGCAGGCGCTGCGCGATTTCGATGCGCAGCGACCGCGCAGGACGTACCCATGCGCTCGACGGGTAGTCGCGCTCGAGGCGCGCGATCGTCTCGATCGCCGCCGCCTGGTCGCCCGCCTGGTGCTCGCTGTGCGCCAGCCAGAAGAGCGCTTCGTCGCGGTTTGGCTCCTTCGCGTTGGCGAGGACCGCCTTCAACTCCGCGACGGCGCGAGACCATTGCTCGTCCGCGATGTAGTCCTTCGCGCGCCCGAGCCGCTTCGAGTCCGGCGCCGGCGCGGCGCTCAAGGCCGCAGCGCCGATCCACATCGAGAGCACAAACGTGGTCAGTTTCCGGATGTCCATGCGTCAAATCCCCGCGGAACCGACAACCTGCATCTTCACCATGAGGTCGCGCTTCGTAATCAACCGCTGCACGCGTTCGAGCGACTCGCGATCGGCGTGTTCGCTGAGCGATGCCTGCAGCAGCACCGTTTCAAGATCCCCCATCACCCGGGCCAGTTCTTTCATGCCGCGATCTTCGGCGGCCAGCCGGTACAGTCGCGTATCCGAGAGCAGCGAACCCGCGAGCTCGCGCTCGTACTGCCAATCGGCGGGCGACGCGCGGTCTGGATCGCGCGTCGCCAGACCAAGCACGACGAGCTTCGACCGCTCGAGGTGCTCTTCGCTCATTTCAACCAGACCCCGGTCCCTCGATGCGCTCGCAGCCATCGGCGAAGGCGCCGGTACGACGGGCGGCTCGCTGACGGCCACGCTGCCTTGCGCTGGCGCCGCGGGCCGCACTCTCGACGCCATGATCATCCCGATCGCGACCACGGCCAGCATCGCCGCGATCGCGACGAGGGCCCGAAGCGTTCCGCCGCGGGACGTGACGGGTGCGTCGAGCTTCACGTCGCACGCCTCGTCCAGCCTGCGCATGAACCCCGACCAGTCGCCGGCGGGCGGCGCTTCAACGGCCGGTCCCGAGAGCGCGCGGCGGATCGCGCGGAGATCATCGAGCCGCTGCCGGCACTCCGCGCAGCCGCGCAGGTGGGCGGACACCCGCGTCGTATCGGCGACGTCGAGCTCGTCGTAGAAATACAGCTCGATATCCGGCGTGTCCCAGAGATGGCATGCCGTCATGCGCGCCCTCCCGCAGCCCGGCGCATGTATCCGTGTGAGCTGCCCATCGCACGTGAGCCGTGTGATGGAGGATCCGGCGTCCTCGATCCATGAGATCCGTGTGAGCCGTGGGTTGTCGTGGGTGAACGGTGCAATCCCTGGTCGAGGGCCGCGCGCAGCCGGTGCACCGCTGCGTGAAGCTGCCGCTTGACCGTGCCCTCCGCGAGATCCAGAGCGGTGGCAATCTCAGACAATTTCAATCCTTCGTGATGCCGCATCGTGAACACGAGCCGCTGGCCCGGCGGCAGTTTGGCGATCTCGGCCTCGACCGCTTCGCCAATCTGTCCGCCGTAGGTGCGTTCTTCCGGATTCGGGCTTTTCTCCGGCGTGTTCAACATCCGTACTTCCGCATCTTCCGTGAACGGCGCCCATCCGGCCGGCGCGCTGCGGCGGCGATGATCGATGCACGCATTCATCACGATGCGATAGAGCCACGAGGTCAGCTGGGCATCGTAGCGGAAGTGGTCAAGCGAGCGGAACACTTTGATGAACACGTCCTGCGCGATGTCTTCGGCATCGTGATGATTGCCGGCGAACTGGTAGGCGACGCGATACACCATGGCGCGATGCCGCTCCACGAGCGCATGGAACGCGGATCCATCGCCGGCCGCCGCGCGGGCCACGAGGTCCGAATCTGCCGACGAGTGGGGGCCACCGCTCACTGTCAGGGATATGACGTAAGAGCGGCCCCGATGGTTGATCAGGGCCGTGCCGGGGTGCGGGACGCGGGATGGCCTCAGGGGTTGTTGTGGCGCTTGTGCATCAGGGCTGCGACAAACCCTCCCCTTCGGATTCCTCCTTCGGATCCCGCACCCCGCGTCCCGACCCGCTATACTGGTGAGATGCCCGGCACCCTGACCACCTCTTCTGGCGTAGCCAACGCGCTCAGACGCAACGTCGCCATCATTGCCCACGTCGACCACGGCAAGACCACTCTTGTTGACGGCCTGTTGCGCCAGAGCGGCACGTTCCGCAGCAACGAGCGCGTCGCCGAGCGCGCCATGGACAACACGGACCTCGAGCGGGAGCGCGGGATTACGATTCTGGCCAAGAACACGGCCGTCCACTTCAACGACGTCATCATCAACATCGTCGACACGCCGGGTCACGCGGATTTCGGCGGTGAGGTCGAGCGCACGCTCGCAATGGTCGACGGCGTGATGCTGCTCGTCGATGCGTCCGAGGGGCCGCTCCCGCAGACGCGCTTCGTGCTGCGCAAGGCGCTCGAACGCCGGCTGCCGCCGATCATCGTCGTCAACAAGATCGACCGGCCGGACGCGCGCATCAAAGAAGTGCTGAACGAGATCTACGACCTCTTCATCGATCTCGACGCCAGCGAGGAGCAGCTCGAATTCCCGATCCTTTACACGAGCGCGAAGGCCGGCACCTCGACGATGAGCATGGACGAGCCGGGCGAGGATCTGCGCCCGCTGTTCGAGGCAATTCTCAATCACGTGCCGCCGCCGCGCGGTAATCCGGAAGCGCCGCTGCAGATCCTCGTCGCCAACCTGGATTCGAGCGACTACCTCGGTCGCATCGCCGTGGGCCGCGTGTTTCACGGTCATGTGAAGGTGGGCGACCCCGTCTCGGTGTGTAAGCTCGATGGAACGTTTCAGGAGACGCGCATCACGAAGCTTTTCGCCTTCGAAGGATTGAAGCGCGTTGATGTCGAAGAGGCGGCTGCCGGCGACATCGTGTGCCTCGCGGGCATCGAGGACATCACGATTGGCGAAACGATCGCCGACGTCGAGCACCGCAAGGCGATGCCCGCCATCGCGGTCGACGAGCCGACGGTATCGATGATCTTCGGCGTGAACACGTCGCCGATGTCGGGGCGCGACGGACAGTTCGTCACGTCCCGTCAGATCAAGGACCGGCTCGATCGCGAGCTGCTTGGCAACGTTTCTATCCGCGTGGAGACGACCGACACGCCCGAGCAGATGAAGGTGCTCGGTCGCGGCGAGCTCCAGCTCTCCATCCTCATCGAGATGATGCGGCGCGAAGGGTACGAGCTGCAGGTCTCGCGCCCCGAGATCGTGACCAAGTACATCACGGACAATGCGAACGAGCGGGACCGAGTGAGCCCCGCGAGCGGAGCGGGGCCCGTGGGGGTCCCCTCGAGCACGCGTGAAGGGGGGGCAGGCGGGGCGAAGCCCCCCGGCAGATTAATGGAGCCCGTGGAAGATCTTCTCGTGGACGTGGCGGAAGAATTCCAGGGCGTCGTCATCGCGCAGGTCGGCACGCGCCGCGGGACCATGACCAAGATGGTCAACCATGGCAGCGGCCGCGTGCGCCTCGAGTTCCGCATTCCGGCGCGTGGATTGATCGGATTCCGATCGCAGTTCCTGACCGAGACGAAGGGAACGGGAATCATGAATCACATCTTTGCCGGGTGGGAGCCGTGGCACGGCGCCATTCCGTCGCGCAACACCGGCGCGCTCGTCGCCGACCGCGTGGGCGCGGCGACCGCCTACGCAATCTCCAACCTGCAGGACCGTGGGGAGATCTTTATCGAGCCGACCGAAAAAGTGTACGAAGGGATGATCATCGGCGAGAACGCACGCGCAAACGACCTCGACGTCAACGTGACGAAAGAGAAGAAGCAGACGAACATGCGCGCGTCGACCGCCGACGAAGCCGTCCGCCTGATCCCGCCGCGCAAGCTCGGCCTCGAGCAGGCGATCGAGTTCATCAACGACGACGAGCTGGTCGAGGTCACGCCGAAGAGCATCCGCCTGCGAAAAAAGGTCCTCGCATCGAACATGCGGCCCAGGCGAAGCATTGAATAGGCTTCAGGCTTCAGGCAGCGCACATCGCACATCGATCACCCAATCGTCACCACGCTGACGCTGTTGCTCCTCGACGCGAGAAACTTCTCGAGGTCCTGCCACGACACGACCACGCTCGCGGTGTTGATGTTCGGGTGAAAGATCAGGCGGTCGGCGCCGCGAAGGTCGGCATCGATTAAGACCCTGACGGATCCGTCGTGATCGTTGATCAGCCCGAACGGGGACACCGATCCGGGCGTCAGGCCCAGCTCGTTCATCAGACGTTCGGGAGAGCCGAAACTGAGACGATCGTCGCCGACGAACTTGACGATCTGCTTCAGGTCCGCCGCCTTGGAGATCTCCAGGATCACCAGGTAATGGCGGTTCCCCTTCTTATTTCGCAGGAAGAGGTTCTTGCATTGTGTCGCGGCCAGCGCGGCCCAATGGACCGCGGCTTCTTCAGCCGTGAACACGGCTGGGTGCTCGTGACGTTCGTACCGGATGCCGAGCGCGTCGAGGGCGGCGTAAACCGAGGGCGCGGGATCCACGCCATCATTTTGGATCGGCGGCCACCGGGCCGAGGCGGATCACTTCCACGCGAACGCGGCTGAGACCGTCCTGCACGAAACCCAGCCGGCGCGCCGCGGCCTTTGAAACGTCAATAATGCAGCCCTTGCGATGATTGCGTCCGAAAGGCCCCCGATCGATGATCCGCAGTACGACCTTTTGGCCATTCTCGAGGTTGGTCACACGCACGATCGAGCCGAGCGGCAGCGTGCGATGCGCTGCCACAAGTTTGCGCTGGTCGAAGGCCTCCCCATCAGCCGTACGATCGCCGTTGAATCCAGGACCGAAAAATGATGCGAGCCCGACCTGGACCCGGCGCCGCGGCTGCGCTTGTGCGTCAGCCGTCGCGCCGCAGAGGAGCACGAGCAGCACGACCGTGAACAGTCGTAACATCAAGCAGTGATCATGAAAGAAATGCGCCAGATCGGCAGGCGATTCGATGAGGCTTTCGTTTACGCGCACGAGCTCCACGCGTCGCAGACGCGCAAGGGAACGCCTGTGCCGTACATCGGCCACTTGATGGGGGTCGCGTCGATCGTGCTCGACGATGGTGGAACGGAGGACGAGGCGATTGCGGCGTTGTTGCACGATGCGCCGGAGGATCAGGGCGGCCGCGCGCGGCTCGACGAGATTCGCGGCCGGTTCGGCGACCCGGTGGCAAGGATTGTCGAGGACTGCACCGATTCGTGGTCGACCCCGAAGGAGCCCTGGCTCGAACGGAAACGCCGATACATCGAACACGCCCGAACGCTGGCGCCGCCGAGTCTGCGGGTATCCGCCGCCGACAAGGTCCATAACGCCTACGCCATTCTGCGCGATCTTCGAAACACGGGAGAGCAGGTGTGGTTGCGCTTCAGCGGGTCGGCAGACGACGTCCTCGCGTACTACCAGTCGCTCGTGCGCGCGTACCGCGATGCCGGAGGCGGCAGACTCGTCGACGAGCTCGAACGTATCGTCCGTGGAATCGAGCGCGAAATGGGGTATTGAGTTTCTACAGATTCTAAAAAGTGCGTCTCAAATCAGAACAAAGCCAAATCCGTGAAATCCGTGAGATCCGTGGCAAATAAACGGCGCCGTCGCGTAGCCGAGGCCTTCAGGGCAGCTTGACAATCGCCGGCAACCCTGAACGGCTGCGCCGCGACAATTTGAAACGGGGTCTCGGGTTAGGGTTAGGGTTCTGAAGGTTCCTGGGTTCCAAGGTTCGGAGGCTGCGCTTCGACCGAGCAGAGATGGTTGAACATCCGCCGGCGGTGCTCGACCTCTCGATCGGTCAGCCGGCGCGACGGAAGCGACTGTTTCTGGTGCGACAGCCGGTCGAATAACGGAAGGATGCCCTTGCGGCCGCGTTTTTCAAAGCGAATCACCATGAACGTCACACTATCCGACAGGGGTGACAAGCTAGGTCACACCCAGCTCCTGGCCTTGTGCCTTCTCCTGGCGATGGTTCCTGGCGTGTCGGCCGCGTCGCGCGAATACAGGGCCGAGCGCTTTGACGTCGCAGTGACGGTGCTCCCCGCCGGGGACCTCGACGTGCGCGAAACGCTGACCTTCGATTTCCAGTCCGGCACATTCGAGAAGGTGTGGCGCGAGATTCCCGGCCGCCGCACCGACGGCATCGAAATCATCGACGCGACGATGGACGACGCGCCCTTCTCGATCGGTGATGGGCCCGGACACATCGCCGTCAGCGGCAGCCGGCGCACGCGTGTCGAGTGGCGGTTCACGCCCATCGGTCCATCGACGCATACGTTCGGCCTGAAGTATCGCGTCCGCGGCGTGGCATATACCGATGAGCGTGGTGACGTAATTGCGTGGCGCGCGCTGCCGACGGACCATCCGTACCGGATCGCGTCCAGCCATCTGAGCTTAGGTCTCGCGGCGCGGCCTGGCGCGACTACGGGGCCAAACCGTGAGGCGACTCCCCTGGGTCCCGTGAGAACACCCGTTGTCGAACGGCGCCGCGTTGGCGCGGCGACCGTCGCTGTCGACGAAGGCACGATCGATGTGCGCGCGTCGGAGATCTCTCGAAACGGCTGGATTGAAATCGAAACGGTGTTGCCGGCCGCAAGCCTCGTTTCGAGGCAGCCCGCGTGGCGCACAAGCGAGATGAACGCGGCGGCGCTCGGCCCGCGCTGGGTAATGGCCGCGGGCAGCATCGCCGTGCTCGGCATCCTCTTCGTGCTCGCGGTACGGCGGCAATACGACCCGCCGTCGATCGTCACGACCGAGTCGGCGACCATCTCGCTTCCCGAAAAGCTTCCGCCCGCGCTCGCGGGAGCGCTGATCAACAACGGCCGGAGTCATGTCGGGCACGCGCTCGCGACGATCGTCGACCTCGCGGATCGCGGCGTCCTCGGAGTTCGCGAGCTGCACCGTCAGCTCGGCGTACGGCGCTACGAGCTGGCGCAACTTCCGGGCACACACGATCTCACCGCGCACGAAGAAATGGCGCTCATCACGGCGTTCGCCGGCCGCGGCGATGACGTGACGCTCTCCAGGGCGCGCGCGCGCCTTGCGCGCGGCTCGCGCCGGTTTTCCTCGGCTGTAGAGATGGACCTCGGAGCGCGGGGACTTCTCGATCCATCGCGAAAGGCGGTGAGGGATCGACTTCTTGCCATCGGTATCGTGCTTCTGCTCGGAGGCGCCGTGGGCGCGATTCCGATAGCCGCGCTCGTCGACCGATACGGACCGTGGCCGTTCCTGCTGGCGCTCGGATTCGTCGTCGCGGGATTCGCGGGGATCATCGCGTCGGCGACGACGACCGCACTGTCGAATGAAGGGCTCGTACGCGCGGCCCGCTGGCGCGGCTTCAAGCGACATCTGAAGAAAACGATGCGGGATCGGCGCTCCCCTGCCGGCGAATCGTTCACGTCGCGCGATCTCAGTTATGCGATCGCGCTCGGCCTCGCGATCCAGTCGTCGCACTATTTAAGGCGTCATCCCGGCATCGTGCCGCCGTGGTTCGCGGCCGCTGGTGATCCGCGCGGGGGGAACGCGGCGTTCGCCGCGTTCGTTGGCAGTAACGCTCATGCGGGCGGGGCGCACGGCGGCGCCGGCGGTGCGGCCGCAAGCGGCGGCAGTTCCGGCGCCAGTTAAGAGGTTTGTTGAAAACGCCGATTCAATGACAAATGCTCAATGCTCAATGCCAAAATTCGTTCACATTCGCCATTCACCATTCGCCATTCGGCATTGGTCATTCAGGCCGTTTTTCAGGAGCCTGTTGAGTCGCGGCCCGCATGAACGCCGAAAGCCAGCGCCTGCATGACTCCGCAGCGCGTCGCGTCAACTGGAAACGGTGGGGCCCGTATGTCGCCGAGCGCGCGTGGGGCACGGTCCGTGAAGACTACAGCGCCGACGGATCGGCCTGGCGGTACTTCCCGCATGATGAAGCGCGCTCGCGCGCATATCGCTGGAACGAGGACGGCCTCGCCGGCATCTGCGATCGCCACCAGCGCATCTGCCTCGCCGTTGCGCTCTGGAACCAGCGCGATCCCATCCTGAAGGAACGCCTCTTCGGCGTGACCGGGCCGCAGGGCAATCACGGCGAGGACGTCAAGGAGTACTACTACTACGTCGACAACACGCCGACGCACTCGTACATGAAGTGCGTCTACAAGTATCCGCAGGCGGCGTACCCGTACAACCAGCTGGTGGAGGAGAACGCGCGCCGCGGACGCGATCAGCCCGAGTACGAGTTGTTCGACACGGGCGTTTTCGACGGCGACCGGTACTTCGACGTCGTCGTCGAGTACGCGAAGGCGGACGCGGAGACCGTCCTCGCACGTGTCACGATTCACAATCGCGGCCCTGAGCCGGCGCCGATCCACCTGCTGCCGACGATCTGGTTCCGGAACCGGTGGTCGTGGACGGCAGGATCGACGCGGCCGTCGCTGATGCGGGATGAAGGGCCGGCGGGCACGTCCCTGGTCCTGCTGGACGAGCCGATGTATGGACGCCGGTATCTCTACGTTGACGGCGCGCCGGAGCTGCTCTTCACCGAGAACGAGACGAACGCGTCGCGCCTGTTCGGCACCGCGAACGAGAGCCCGTTCGTGAAGGATGCCTTCAACCGCTTCATCGTCGAGGGCGACGCCTCGGCCGTGAACCCGGCACAAACCGGCACGAAGTGCGCCGCGCATTTTTCGACGACGGTTGCTTCGGGCGGTAGCGCCGTGTTCCAGCTGCGTTTCGCGAATCGCGAATGGCCGGCACCGTTCGACAGCGCCTTCGCAAAGACGTTCGACGATCGAATCCGCGAAGCCGACGAGTTCTACCGCGGCATCATCCCCGACAGCCTGAGCGACGATGGAAAGAGCGTCATGCGCCAGGCCTTCGGGGGACTCCTGTGGAACAAGCAGTATTACCACTACATCGTGAAGGACTGGCTCCGCGGCGATCCCACGCAACCCGCGCCGCCGCCGGAAAGAAACGGCGGACGGAACAGCGACTGGCGGCATATCTACAACGCCGACATCCTGTCGATGCCGGACAAGTGGGAATACCCGTGGTACGCGTCGTGGGACCTCGCGTTTCATTGCATCCCGCTTGCGCTCGTCGATCCGGAGTTCGCGAAGGAGCAGCTGATCCTCCTGCTGCGCGAGTGGTATCTGCATCCCAACGGTCAGATTCCCGCATACGAGTGGTCGTTCGGTGACGTGAACCCGCCGGTGCATGCCTGGGCCGCGTGGCGCGTGTACAAGATCGACCAGAAGCGAACCGGACGCGCGGATCGGCGCTTCCTCGAGCGCATCTTCCACAAGCTGCTGCTGAATTTCACGTGGTGGGTCAATCGCAAGGATCCCGAAGGCAACAACCTGTTCGAAGGCGGGTTCCTCGGCCTCGACAACATCGGCGTGTTCGACCGCAGCCGGCCGCTGCCGTTCGCCGGCCACATCGAGCAGTCCGACGGCACGAGCTGGATGGCGATGTACACGCTGAACCTGCTCGCCATGGCGATGGAGCTGGCGTCAACCGATGCCGCATACGAGGACATCGCGAGCAAGTTCTGGGAGCACTTCCTCTACATCGCGGACGCGATGTCGAATCGCGGCGACGAGACGTTGTGCCTGTGGGACGAAGCCGATGGGTTCTACTACGACGTCCTCCACACGACCGATGGCACGCGCGTGCCCCTCAAGGTGCGATCGATGGTCGGCCTGGTGCCGCTGTTCGCCGTCGAGACGCTCGAGGCGCGTGTGCTCGGGCGCCTCGCCGCGTTTCATCGCCGCATGAACTGGTTCCTGGAGAACCGGCCCGACCTGACGCGGAACGTCGCGTCGATGCAGGAGCCCGGACTCGGCGCGCGCCTGTTGATGTCGGTGGTCGATCGCGGTCAACTCGAGTGCATCCTGCGCATCATGCTCGACGAGCGCGAGTTCCTCTCGCCCTACGGCATCCGCGCGCTGTCACGCGTCCACAAGGATCACCCTTTCATCCTGCGCATCGACAGTAGCGACCATCTCGTCGACTACGAGCCGGGGGAATCAACGAACGCGCTGTTTGGGGGCAACTCGAACTGGCGCGGTCCGATCTGGTTTCCCGTGAATTACCTGCTGATCGAAGCGCTGCAGAAGTATCACTACTATTACGGCGACGACTTCAAGGTCGAGTGCCCGACGGGATCAGGACAGATGATGACGTTGTGGGAGGTCGCCGCCGAACTCTCCCGGCGCCTCTCGTCATTGTTCCTGCGCGGCTCCGACGGCCGGCGGCCCGTGTTTGGGACCAACGACACGTTTCAGCAGGGCGCGCACTGGCGCGACCTGGTGCCATTTCATGAATACTTTCATGGGGACACGGGGGCGGGCCTTGGCGCGAGCCATCAAACAGGATGGACCGCGATCGTGGCGAAGCTCCTGCAACAAAGCGGCGAGCACCCGAAGCGGCGCGGCCATCAGCCGACGTAAACTGTGCGCATGACGGCAGGCCGCGCCATCCTCTTCGGCGTCACCGCCTTGCTGGTGTCGTCTACGCCGGCGCGCGCGGACTGGATGCTTGCGGCGTACCTGGGCACAACCTGGACGCGGCCGGCAAGCCTCACCGTCGATCGCGGATCGTCGGGTGGAGCGGCGACGTTGACCGGCGTCGCATTCGATTCGCGATCGTTCGAGTCCCCGCCTTACTACGGCTATCGCTTCGGATGGTTCAGGGGACGCTCCAGCATTGGCGCGGAGGGGGAGCTGATTCATCTGAAGGTCTACGCACGCCCGGAAACGCTCGGCGCGAACGTGCGCCGATTCTCAATCTCGCATGGCCTCAACCTGCTGGTGGCGAACGCGGTCGTACGCCGTCCTCTCCTGTCGTCGCGCCGTGCCTACGCGACGGTGCGACTGGGCGCAGGCGTCACTGGGGTCGCTCGCGCTGCAGGCGGCGCTCGGCACCGAGTTTCGTGTCGCGCGGCGGGCCCGCGTGCTCGCCGAGTACAAACTGACGACCGCCGCTCCCACCGTCAGCGTGGCGGGCGGCACGATCCAGGGACGTTATCTGTCGCAGCATCTTGCGGCGGGATTGGGGGTCGCATGGTGATTCGAGTGGCGCTTTCGGCCATCGCGTGTGTGGTGTTGTGGCTCAGTAACGCGGCGGGGCAGCAGACGACGCTGCGCAAGCCGGATGTCTTCTTCGTTCCCACTCCTCCGTCCGTCGTCATGGCGATGCTCGATCTGGCGCGCGTGACCGACAAGGACGTCGTCTACGATCTCGGCTGCGGCGACGGCCGCATTCCCATCGCGGCGGCGCAGAAGTACGGCGCGCGCGGCGTGGGCATCGACATCGATCCCAAGCGTATCGAGGAAGCCAACGAGAACGCGAAGGCGGCGGGCGTCACCGACAAGGTCTCGTTCCTGAACCAGGATCTGTTCGAGAGCGACATCAGCAGTGCGACCGTCGTGATGCTCTACCTGCTGCCGTCGCTGAATGAGAAGCTGATGCCGAAGCTGCGCAACGAGCTCAAGCCCGGCACGCGCGTCGTCTCGCATTCCTTCAGCATGGGCACAACGTGGCCCCCCGACGATCAGCGCGAGATCGATGGCAAGACGATTTACCTTTGGCGGATTGCGCCGCGCTGAGTCGTTACAATCGAGGGACTCGACGCAGAAGCGAAGGGAAGCGAAGGATCATTCAGGAGCACTTTGATGACCAGCCATCGCCATTCCGACGCCCAGGTGTATATCGGGACGGACGGCGGGGCCACCACGTCGAAGGTGGCGGGCGTCCGGTCAGACGGATCCCCGGTCTCGACGAAGCTGCTGCAGGCGCCAACCCCCTCGTCGACGGGCCCGCAGGCGGTCATCGCCAGCTGGGTCGACGCCATGACCGAGTATCTGGCGCAGAACGGGCTGCAGTGGGATCACGTGCACGGCGTCGGTCTCGCGATTCCTGGACCCTACGAGCGCTACGGCGTGTTCGGCAAGTCGCCGAACCTGCCGGAGAGCTTCATCGGCTTCGACGTTTACACCGCGTATGCCGATGCGCTGGCCGCGCGCGCCGGACGTGTGGTGCCGCTCGTCGTCGGCAACGACGGCAACATGGGAGGCGTGGCAGAAGCGCAGCACGTGCGCGGCAGCGGCCGATCGTCCGTCCTGATGCTCGCGCCGGGCTCCGGCCTCGGCTGTGCGTATATCAGCCCTGACGGCCTGCCGCTGGAGGGAGACACGATCTCCGGCATGGAAGCGGCGCACATGCCCGCGCCGCTGCACCTGCTCGGCGTCGAGCCATACCCTTGCGGATGCGGCCGCACGTGGGGCTGCGTCGAGGTCTATACGACGCTCGCCGGGCTGCCGTTCCTGATCGAGCGCGCGCTGAAAACGCGCGCCGATCACGAGCTCGCGAAGCCGAGCTACACGCCACGGCAGCGCGCGCTCGCACTGCGTGGTCTCGCGCAGCGCGGCGATCAGTTAGCCGTCGAGATCTTCGATTTTCAGGCTCGCGCGCTGGGACTCCACGTCGCCTCGCTCGCGATGGCGCTCGACACGGAGTTCGTCGTCATCGCGGGCGGCCTGATGGATCCCGAGGCGACGAGCGACGGCTTCCGCGCGCGGTATCTGAAGATCGTCCGCGACAGCGCGCTCCCGTATTTGTGGCCGCCGCAGCAGCAGCGCCTGCGCGTCGTACCCGCGTCGCTTGGCGATCTGTCGCAGGCGATCGGCGCGGCGCTGGTGGCGCTCTATCAATCAGCCGCGCGCGCGGCGGTACGCGCGGCGCCCTGACGGGTTACGCGAGAACCTGCCGACAATATTCCAAGCATTTCCCCACTTCAGCGACGGGATCGCCGCCGTACTCGAACTCGATGTTCGCGGGGATGTCGTACTTCTTTTCCTTCAGCAACAGCAGGACCTGCTTGATCGGTGTGTCCCCCTGACCCCACGGCACGTTCTCGCCGTGGTTCTTCTTCCGATCCTTCAGGTGCAGGTTCGTGATCCGCTCGTGGTACTTCTCGATGAACGCGGCCGGATCGCCGTCCGCGGCCGTGTAATGGCCGATATCGAGATTCGCGCCCAGATATTTGGACGCGGCCATGACGGTCTGGAACGTCTCTTCCGTCGACACTTCATCCGGCTTATCGGTCTGGTCGTGACCGTGGAAGCCGACCATCAAGTGATGCTTGTCGGCAAACGGCGCCAGGCGCTTCGCCATGCTGACCTGCGTCGACGTCGTGATGGCCTTCACCCCCAGTGCCTGCGCCAATTGGAACGCGTACTCAATCTCGTCGTCTTTCGTGTTGTTGACGTTCATGTTGTAAGTCAGCAATCGAACGTCGACCCCCGCGTCGTTGAACTTCTTGCGGACGTCTTTGAACTTGTCCATCGACACCGAAGACCGCCACTGCTTCATCTGCTCGGCGCGCTCCTGCTGGGCCTTCTGCATGGCGGCGCGCTGCTCGTCGGTCATCTCCTGCCCGCGGCCGCGGCCGCCGCCGCCAAACGCCGGCCCTGCCGGCGCGCCTGCCAGTGCTTCAGCGTGATTCGACATCAGCTCCGCTTCGCTCAGGCCGAGCGTCTTGTACGCGGCGATGATGTCCTCAGGGTTGCTCATGGTGCGGAAGCTGTAGGTGATAGCTCCGATCTGCACGCCGTTGATCTTCGAGTCCGCTCTCGCCCGGAGCGCGAGTGAGAGCGGCACCCCCGCCGCCACGAGCTTCCCGAAGTCCCGCCGCGAATAAAGAATCGTGTCGGTGTGATTCATCTCGACTCCTAAGTGCGGAACCTCAGAAACCCGTGGAACCAGAACCCGGAGAATCAGAACCCGGGAACACGGGAACTCTCGAACCGGAGAACCCTCGCTCTCGCGCACTAGCGCAGCTCGAACCCTTTGCGTGGTTCGCGCCCCAGGAAATCGTTCGCGGCCTGGTTGTTCGTGACGCGCACGCTCTGCGCGTCGTACTGCAGCTTCGTCTTCGCACGAAGGGAGACAATGCCAAGCAGCATGACTTCGGTGAGCTGCGTCGCATATTCGAACGGCGAGGACGCGGGATCCTTCCCTCTGATCGCGTCAATCCAGTTCATGTGGTGGTCTTCGTGCGGGATGCGCGGCAGCACGGCTTTCGGCGAGCCGTAGCCCTCCTGCAGCGACGCGGGGAGCAGGCGCGGGTTCAACCCGTAGGTCTCCTGCAGCATCTTGCCCTTCGATCCGACGTAGAGCACGCCGCCGCCCGCATTGAGCTGCTCGTCGCCGAGCTCCTCCGGCTTGGGAGGCATCAGGCCGCCGTCGTACCACGTCAGCTTCACCGCCGGCATGTTGCCGCGCGCCGCGAACGTGTAGTACGTCGTCGTTGCATCCGGATACGACGCGCCGTTGAACGGCGTCGAGATCGTTTCGATCGTCGCTGGGAATCCGAGCTTCAGCGACCAGAACGGGTGGTCGATCAGGTGCGCGCCCATGTCGCCGAGCGGACCCTGGCCCCAATCGACCCAGCCGCGCCAGTTGAACGGGTGATACACCGGGTGATATTCGATGACGGGACCTGCGCCGAGGAAGAGATCCCAATCGAGTTCCGACGGCACCGCGCCGCCGTCGGCCGCCATCGCGGCCGCCAGCCGCGCGTCGAGGCCGCGCGCGTTCCATCCGGGTTTCGCGCCAGGCCCGTCGCTGGGGAGCGGCGCCGGCCGCGGTATGCCCTGCGGCCAGAAGCCGAGCGGACGGTTCGTCCAGACGTGCACTTCGCGGACCTCGCCGATCGCGCCGCCCGTGATCAATTCGTAGCCGCTGCGAGCCTCGTCCATCGAGTGCCCCTGGTTGCCCATCTGCGTGACGAGTTTGGCGTTGTCGCGCGCCTTCGCGGCGAGGTGCCGCGCTTCCTTCACGGACCAGCAGAGCGGCTTTTCGACGTAGACGTGGTTGCCGAGCGACATCGCGGCGGACGCGATTGCCGCGTGCATGTGATCCGGCGTCGCGACGATGATCGCGTCGATATCCTTCTGCTTGTCGAGCATCTGCCGGTAGTCCTTGTACCGCGCGGCCTTCGGCATCTGCTGCTCGACGAACTTGCGCAGGTCCGCCATGTCGTCCGCCTTCGGGCGGCGTGCATTCGCGTCGAGCTGTGCCTGCGATGGCGGCCGCTGCGGCGGGCGATTGCCGCCACCACGCCCTTCGGCCGATGGCGGGGGCGGGTTCAACGACATCTGATACGCCTTGAACCGGCTCTCCACCTGTCCATCGTCGACATCGCAGATCGCGGTGATGTTCTGGCTGAGCACGCCACGAAGATCGCTGCCGCCGCGGCCACCGATGCCGACGGCCGCCACGTTCACCGTATCGCTGGGGGCCTGGAAGCCTTTGCCGAGCACGTGGCGAGGCACGATCGTCAGTGCCGCGCCGGTGCCGGCAACGGTGTGCACGAAACGTCTACGTGTAATGTCGGTCACGGCGTACCTTCCTCTCGATCCGATCGTGTGAAAGCGGTTATAGTCGCGGGCGCAATGCGCATCCAACCGTTCGCCCCGAAGTATATGAAAGTCGGCATCCTCACCGCGGCCATCCAGGAGCTGACTCCGCGGAACGTGCGGGACGGCGATCCCGATCGCGCGATCGAGGAGTGGGTGGCGTTCGCGAGGGAGCTCGGAGCGGACAACATTCAGCTCTCAGCGGCACTGCACCCCTCGGAAACCGACGTCTCTCCCGAAGCGATGCTCGACCCTGTGGCCAATACGCTGGATCTGCGGCGGCCGTTCGACAAGGAGCGTGCGCGGCGAGTGCAGAAGGCGCTGGAGGCGCATCGGATCGGCATCTCCGAGGTCGGCTACTTCGACAACATGCTGCACCACGATCGCGCGGTGCGCCAGAAGAAATACGAGTTCATGCGGCGCGTCTTCGAGGCGGCGACGCTGCTTGGCGCCGACGCCGTGTGCGGATTCGTCGGGCGCAACGCGCAGCTCAGCATGGATCAAAACCTCCTCGATTTCGAGGAGTCATTCGTCCCGCTCCTCAAGGACGCGAAGGCGCGCCGTCTCACATACCGCGTCGAGCAGTGCCCCATGCCCGGCTGGACGACGGGCGACATCTTTCACAACAATATCGCGTATACGCCCGGCACGTGGATCGCCCTGCACCGGATTTGCGAGAAGCACGGCGTCGGCGACCAGTTCCGCATCCATTACGACCCGTCACACGCGATCCTGATGGGCCAGGACACGCGGTCGCTCTTCCAGTTCCTCAAGGACGCCGGCTACAACTTCCTCATCGGCGGCTTTCACGTCAAGGGGCAGGTGGTGAACGCACGCGGCGTGTCGCAGTGGGGATACGGAGGGCAGACGGTCGAGCGTGGCGATTGGAAGGATGGCAAGCCGTCGACCAATCCCGCCGACCAGCTTCACGCGTGGAAGAAACAGATCGTCCTGGCTGAGCACGAGCTTCCCGGAACGGCGCGGCATGATCCGCTCGCGTACCTGCAGAACCGGACCGTCGACTGGTTCGATCACCAGCTCGCGGCGCGCGAGCTGCTGGCGCTCGACGTCGCCAACACGCACCTCATCGTCGAACACGAGTACCCGCCTGCGCGGATTCAGGACAAGGCGCGGCTGAAACCGATTCTTTCGGGATCGATCGCGTTCGTCCGCCACATCGACGAGGCCGCGGCGGACATGTTCGCGCTGCAACATGAAGTGCTCGCCGCGCAAAACATTCCTGTGCAAGGCGTCGGGCGCGAAGCGTACCGATCGTAATTACGGCAGGTCGATCCCCGGCGCAACTGAAACCGGGACACTCACACTTCGTCCCATTATCGGGAAGAAGTGTGAGTGTCCCCGTTCTGAATTTACTGCAAGTGGATCTGCGGCGCGACGCGCGGACGTGACGCATCCGTGGCCGCGTTCCAGTCGGTGTGGGGCGCGTGGTTCTCGACGAGCCACCCGTACACGAGACGGCCGTACGACTGCCAGCGCATCCGCTTCTTCTCGTAGAACGGCACGAGCGCGCGCTGCACCTCAGGGAGGCGATAGAGAGGAATGCCAGGGAAGTAATGGTGCTCGAGGTGGTAGTTGGAGTTCAGGAACGCGAAGTCCCAGAACCAGTGCCCCTTCATCAGCGTTCCCCACTTCGCCGGATCCGATGGATCGATGTCGTAATGCTGCCCGAGCCGATTGAGCGTGAACGCGATCGGGAAGATGAAGAAGACGGGAATGATGTTGCTGCGCAGCGCCGCGTAGAACCCGAAGAAGTACCACACCATCGCGATCGCCGACAGGTGCGCCAGCATCGACAGCTTGCGTTCGCGCGCGATCGCGTCCTGCAGCGGCTTCGGGTACGAAGAGGCCTCGCGACGCGCGGCGCGGAAATACATCGGGAACAACGCAGGCGTGCAGTAGAGCAGCTTGTACCACCGCGCGTTCACCTTGGGCGACAGGTGCGCCCGTTTCGGATCGTCGTCATCCGATCCGAGCTCCGCGTGATGATCGAGATGCCAGCGCGTGAACTGGGTGCCGGAAATGCCGCTCGGAATCGCGTAGAGGAAGCCCAGGAGCCGCTCCGCCGTCTGATGACGGCGCGCAAAGACCGTGTGGTGCACGACCTCGTGCAGCAGCACCGTGAAATTGAAGATCGTAAAGCCCTGGACGAAGGCGAGGGGAATCCAGATCAGCGGATTCTCGTACCTGATCAACCCCCACGTGGCGAGCGCAAGAATGCCGAATTGGCGGATCGTGACCGCGAAGTGCCGCAGTGGCTGCTTCTGATGCAGATCGCGCATCTGATCGCGCGTAATCGCCGCGCCGAGCTCGGCCCGCAGCCCAGCCGAATGCTGCGAGTAATGGTGCGATTTCACGGTGGATCCATTGTAACCGGCTCAGGGCTCAAGCCTCACGACTTAGGCCGGCTCACGGCTCAGGATGGTTCAAGGTTAGCGCCCGAAACGGTGACAGTCACAGTTCCGGGACCCGAACGGTGACTGTCACACTTCCGATCCGCGAACTGTCCGCATATGGGAAGAAGTGTGACTGTCACCGTTTCTGACCCGCGTAAGCGCTTCACGATGGATCTATTGTAACCGGCTTGAGTCGCCGGGTCTAAAGACCCGGCCTACGAGAGTATGTGTCTGGCGGACCTTCAGGTCCGCTGTTCATGAGCCAGGAGCCGGTCGGCGAACGCGCGTTAAGGCCACCCCGGCCAGGACCAGTGCGGCGCCGGCGATCTTGCCGGGTCCTACCGGTTCGTGCAGCCACACCGCGGCGGTCACCATTGCCACGATAGGCATCAGGTTCGAGTAGACCGCCGTGCGCGCGCTGCCGAGCTCTCGTATGGCGACATACCAGATGACGTAGGCCACGCAGATCGACAGGACCGCCGAGTAGACGAGCGCCATCCAGGTGTGGAGGCTCACGCTGATCCAGTCGACGCGCAACATGGTCCCCAGCGCGAGAGGGATGTAGAACAGCGTGCCAATGGCCATCGACAGGGCCGTGACGCCGACGGGCGAATGCCGCGTCATCAGCGGCCGCGCGGCGATCGTGTAAGTCGACCAGCACAGCACCGCGCCCCCCATCATCACATCGCCGGTCAGCGACTGTCCCCCGGTCGTTCCGCCGCTGCGCACGACGATGTAGATGCCGGCCAGCGAGAGAAGGGTGCCGGCCCAGTGCATCGCCGTCACGCGTTCGCCGATGCCTCCCAGGCGATGAAGCGCGACGCTGAGGATCGTGATCACCACCGGGCTCGCGGCCAGCAGCAGCGAGCTGTTCGCGACGCTCGTGCGCGCGACCCCTCCGATGAACCAGTACTGGTAGACGCAGTGACCGACGAACCCGACCGCCGCAAGCGCTATCCAGTCACGCCGCGTGACCGGCTCCGCGGTGTAGAAGACTTCCGCAGGATTCCACCGCACCCGGCGTGTGATCGCCATCGTCGCGATCATCACGGACGAAGCGACGATCAGGCGCACCGCGTTGAACGCCTCCGGATTGAGTTCCCTGAAGGCGGACTTGATGACGGTGTAATTGGTGCCCCAGATGAGGACCATCAGGAGCAGGAGGACGTCGAGCTTCGAGAAGCGAGTCAAGCTAACGAAGGTGTACGAAGAAAACGGATCCTCAAAACGAAGCAACGAAGGAAACGGCGAACCAAAACAAATTGGTCTTCGTTCAGTTCGTTGCTTCGTTTGTGGGATCCGTTACCTTCGTCGTCGTCTTCTCCGTTGTCTTACTTCCCGAACGGCGGCAGGAAGAACAGGATCAGTGAGATCAGCAGCACGTAGATGACGAGCGACTCGATCAGCACGAGGCCCAGAATGAGCGCGCCACGGATGTCGCCGGTGGCGCTGGGGTTGCGCGCGATCGCTTCTGCCGCGGCGGCGATGGCCTTGCCCTGCCCGAGCGCGCCGAACGCCGCCGCAATGCCCAGCGGGAAACCGGCGCCAATGATCGACCACTTGATGATCTCGTTGCGCGTGGCCGCCGCGGCTGGCTCCTGCGCGTAAAGCGGGAATGCGGCGCCAGCCATCAGAATGGCCGCCGTTGTCCAGAAAGTCCGTTTACTCACAACCAAATCCTCCCTATGGGAATACTCGATGAGCGCGTGCCGACTGCGGGCTTACGCGGCGGCCGGCGCCTGATGCCCGGCCGGGGCATCGTGGCCGTGCGCGTCGTGCTCGTGTTCGACCGCAACCGCCGCCTGGAGGTAAATAGTCGACAGGAGCACGAAGATGAATGCCTGCAGGCCGCCCGTGATGAGGCCCAGGAACATCATCGGCAGCGGAACGATGAAAGGAATAATGCTGCCGAGAATTACGATTACCAGCTCTTCGCCGAAGATATTGCCGAAGAGACGCAGCGAGAGCGACAGCAGCCTCGATGCATGGCTGATCGCCTCGATGACCAGCATCAGCGGTGCCATCCAGACCGGGGCGCCGGGCGGCACGGCGAAGTGTTTCAAGTAATTGATGACGCCCTGCTTGCGGAATCCCTGCAGGTGGTAGAAGACCCAGGTGGTGATCGCACAGCCGAGCGTCACGTTGATGTTGGCCGTGGGCGCCATCAATCCCGGCACCAGTCCGGCGTAGTTGCCGATCAGGATGAAGAGGCCGAGCGTGGCGATGAGCGGCAGGTAATTGCGGCCGTCGGGCCCGATCCATTCTTCGAGCAGGTTGACGACCGACATCACGCCGTCTTCGAGGAGGATCTGAAACTTGCTGGGATGCTCGACGCTGAGGCGCGAGCGCATGATGAGGCATGTGATCGTGATGCCGATCACGATCAGCAGCGTCATCACGAGATAGTTCGGAATGACCTCATGGCCGAAATGGAAGCCCAGCGGCTCCAGCGCCGCTTTCACCAGCGGCCCGAGCAGGGCGTTCACAAACTCCACGATCCAGAGCGGGTGTTCGATCATTCCGACTTATTTTTTGAACAGACGGCCCGCCTCGAGCGCCGCGGCCGCCACAATCGAGGATGCACCCGCCACGAGCCCCAATGGGTGCAGGCGCAAACGCGCAATCATAACGTACGCCAGAAGAGCGAGTAAAGCGTACCGCCCGACCATTTTGACCACGGCGCGCGCAAGGTTCGAGCGTCGCGCACGATCCCCGGTAGACGCGTCAAGCGCTTCAATGCCACCGCGAATGGATACGAAGCTGATCCCGATCAACACGCCGCCACTAATCACCGACAACGCGGCCCGCCAGTCGCGCGCGATGAGCAGCGCGATGATTGCCATCACGAGGCAACACACCGCGGCAGTGCGCTGAAGCCTGTCGAGCAGCGCGTCGTGCACGCTATTTGATCGATTGTGAGGCGCGGTACACGTTGACGATCCCGGCAACAAGTCCGAGGAAGAAGAAGATGAAGAATCCCCAGTGGCCCCACCCGATCCAGCGGTCGATCAGGAGTCCGAGCCCTGCGCCGAGCACGATCGCGAGCACGAACGAGAGCCCGACGCTGCCGAGCGCCCCGAGCGTCCGCATCGTCTCCGCGGTGGAATTCTGTTTCCGATCGGTCATGGCTTATGACTTATGTCTCAAGGCCGATGCTGGCTCAGGGCGGCCGGGTCTAAAGACCCGGCCTACCGTGCAGTGCGCTGTAGGGCGGACCTTTAGGTCTGCCGTTCATGAGCCGAGTCTATCGCAGCCATCCCAGCATCGGCTCGGCGCGACCGAGCGACGCCGCTGACGCCTGTGCAAGCTCGAAAAGAATGCGCGGGTAGACGCCCAGCGCGAGCGTTCCGGCTGCCGCGAACGCGAGCGCAACGATCATCGCGCGCGAGAGCACGATTGGAGGTGTACCCGGCTCCTCGCGGCGCACCCAGACGTAGACGACGACGCGGACGTAGTAGTAGAGCGAGAGCGCGCTGTTTAGAACAGCGATGACGGCGAGGCCGAAGTAGCCTGCCTCGATCGCCGAGGCGAACAGCCACACCTTGCCCATGAATCCGGCGGTCGGCGGGATTCCCCCGAGCGACAGCATGAAGAGCAGCATCGCGATCCCGATCGCCGGCTGGCGCGACGAGAGCCCCGCGAGATCGCGCAGCTCGTCGCCCGCGACGCCCTCGCGTCGCATGAGCACGATCACACCGAACGCGCCAAGCTGCATGAACGCATACACCACGAGGTACAACAACGCCGCGCTGACCCCGCGCGGCGTTCCTGCCACGATCCCGATGAGCATGTATCCCGCCTGCGCGATGGAGGAGTACGCGAGCATCCGCTTCACGTTCGTCTGCGTCAGCGCGGCGAGATTGCCGATCGTCATCGAGAGGACCGACAGGACGTAGAAGAAGGAGGCCCAGCCGAGCGGCTGACCGAAGACACTGCCGAGGCCGTCGAGGTGAAAGGCTGGCAGCCCCTCGAAGAAGATGCGCAGCAGCATCGCGAATGCTGCGGCCTTCGATCCGACCGAGAGAAACGCGGTGATCGGCGTCGGCGCTCCTTCGTACACGTCCGGCGCCCACATGTGAAACGGCGCCGCCGCGATCTTGAAACCGAGACCGGCCACCAGCAGCATCACCGCGACGGCCAGCAGCCGCCCGCTGGACCCGGACGCCAGCGCGGTTGCGATGGCGCGAAGCGCAGTGCTGCCGGTGAGCCCGTACAGGAGCGACATCCCGTATAACAGCAGCGCGAGCGAGAAGGCGCCGAGCAGGAAGTACTTGACGGCTGCTTCGTTCGACCGGCGATTCGGTTTCAGGAATCCCGCGAGAATGTAGAAGCACACCGCCATCGTCTCGAGGCCGATGAAGAGCACGATCAGATCGATCCCGCTCGCCATGATCATCATCCCCGCCGTTGCGCAGAGGACGAGGAAGTAGTACTCGCCGGGGCGGCCGCCCTCGATCGTGAGATAGCGGTGCGACAGCAGCACCGTGACCGCCGCGGACATCACGAACAGCAGCTTGAAGAAGATGGCGAAGCCGTCCACGGCGAACGTGCCGCGCGCGATGGTCGTCTCGCTGGCGGACATGACAGCCAGCAGTGTGGCCGCGGCGCCAAGCGACAGGATGGCCACCCACGCGGCGCGCGCCTGGCGTTGCTGCGACAGCGCGACATCCGCCAGCAGCAGGAGCAGCGCGCCGGTGCAGACGATCAGCTCGGGCAGCAGGTAATAGAGGTCGCCCCGGGAGAATCCGATTGCCGTCACCGGCCACCTGGCTTCTTGGGCGGAGCCTTCGGCGCCGGCTTCGGCGCCGGTTTCGACGGGGAGTCAGCGCACGATGCGATGGTCACGAAATCCGGCGGTGCGCTAGGCGTCGCCGACGGCTTCGGCCCCGCCGCCGGCGCGCTGTCGCAGGTCACAAGCGTCGGATTGAAGCCTGTCCCGGCTCCCGTGTCGTTCAGCGCCGGTCCGGCCGCTGCCGGCACGCCGGCGACGGCGGGCTGCGCGGCAGGATTCACGCGCGCCGTCACGCGCGTCACGGTTCCCTCCAGGCGCCGAATAAACGGCGCCGGGTAGATCCCGATCCAGACGGCGAGCGCGATCAGCGGCGCAAACGTCACGATCTCCCGCGCGCCGAGGTCGGCCATCGATGCGTTCTCCGGCCGATCGAGCGTGCCGAACATGGTCCGCTGGAACAGCCACAGCATGTAGGCGGCGCCCAGGACGATGCCGACCGCCCCCACGCCCGCCCAGATCGGGTGGACGATGTAGACGCCCTGCAGGATCAACAGCTCGCCGATGAAACCGTTCAGCGCGGGAAGCCCGATCGACGAGAGCGTCATGATCAGGAACACCGCGGCGAACACCGGCATTGCTTTCGACAGCCCGCCGTACTCCGCGATCTCCCGCGTGTGGCGGCGCTCGTAGACGATGCCGACGATCAGAAAGAGGGCCCCGGTCGAAATCCCGTGATTGATTTGCTGCAGCAGTCCGCCGGTGAGTCCGACCGGCGTCAACGCGAACATGCCAAGCATCACCATGCCCATGTGGCTGACGCTGGAGTACGCCACGAGCCGCTTCCAATCCGTCTGCGCGAGCGCGACGAGCGCGCCGTACACGATCCCGACGATCGCGAGCGCCGCGACGAGCGGCACGAAGTAGCGCGATGCGTCCGGCAGGATCGGCAGGCTGAACCGCACGAAGCCGTACGTGCCCATCTTCAGCATGATGGCCGCGAGGATCACCGAGCCCGCGGTCGGCGCATCCGTGTGCGCGTCGGGAAGCCACGTGTGGAACGGGAACATCGGAACCTTGATCGCGAAGCCGAAGAACAACGCGAGGAAGATCCATTTCTGCAGCGCAAAAGGAATCGTGAGCTGCTGCAGCTCGGTGACGTCGAAGGTGTAGGCGCCCGTGACGCTATGGCCATGGAAGTAGAGGGCCAGGATCCCGAGCAGCATCACGACGCTGCCGACGAGGGTGTAGAGGAAGAACTTGATCGCCGAATAGAGGCGGCGTCCGCCGCCCCAGATCCCTATGAGGAAATACATCGGGACCAGCATCACTTCCCAGAACAGGAAGAAGAGCAGGAAATCGACCGCCATGAACGCGCCCAGGAGCCCCGTCTGCAGGATCAGCAGCGAGACGTAGTACTCCTTCACCCGCTCGGTGATGCCAGCCCACGAACACAGCACTGCGATCGCGCCAATCAACGTCGTCAGCAGGATCAGGAGGGCGCTGTAGCCGTCGACGCCAAGGTAATACCAGGCGCCAATGGAGGGGATCCACTCTGCGCGTTCGGCGAACTGCCATCCCGTCGCGGTGAAGTCGTAGCGGAACCAGAGCGGCAGCGACAACAGAAACCCGAGCGTGGCGACGATCGCGGCCGTCCATCGGATCGCCTGTTCCTGCGCGCGCGGAACGCAGAGGAGCAGCCCGGCGCCAGCGAGCGGCGTGAACAGGATCAGCGTGAGCAGGTGCGCCATCATCATCGCGCGAGGAGATAGACGGTCAGGAATCCGAAGAGTCCAAGGATGATGACGAGCGCATAATTCTGAACGAGTCCTGTCTGGCCGCGGCGCACGAGAAAGCTGCCCTCGCCCGCGCTCCAGCCGGCCGCGTTGACGGCGCCGTCCACCCCGACCTTGTCAATCATGTGCGACATCCAGGCGAGCACGCGCGTCGTCACCCCCCACGCATTGACGAAGCCGTCAATCAACCGCAGATCCACACGCCACAATTCCCGCGCGGCGCCAAACGTGCCGCGTACGATCGTCGCGTCATACAAGTCGTCCACGTAGTACTTGTTGAGCAAGAGCGCGTGCACTCCGCTCCACCGTTCGGCGGCGCGCCGAGGCACCTCGGGGTGATTCACGTAGAACCGCCACGCCGCAGCCATCCCCGTGGCCCCGAGCAGCGTGCTGAGCAGCATGAGTGCCCACGCTCGGCCCTCCGTGGCTTCGCTGACGGGAAACGCCGCGCGATGCGCCGCCCGGTCGCGTTCCAGTTCTTCCCGCGCCTGCGCGATCATTTCTTGTGTGCCAGGAGGATCCGGCTGCCCCGCAACCTTCAAGAAGGCAACGGCGCGCGTTTCAGCGATGCTTGGCGCCAGAAAGTGCTCGATCGCGTTCGCGCCGCCAAGCGTTCGCGGGATGCCCATGAAGCCGACCACGATCGTGCCGATTGCCAGAATCATCAGCGGGACCGTCATCGTGCCAGGAGCCTCGTGTGGAGGATGGGGCGACGACGGCTCATCCGTGCCGTAGAACGTGAAGGCGATCAGGCGGAACATATAGAACGCCGTCAGCAGCGACGTGATCGACGCGAGCACCCACAGCGCGCGGTTGCGGCCGAAGGTCTGCAACAGGATTTCATCCTTGCTGAAGAAGCCCGCCAGCGGCGGGATGCCCGCAATCGCCAGCGCACCGACCACCATCGTCACGAACGTGACGGGAAGATAGCGCTTCAGCCCGCCCATTCGCCGCAGGTCCTGCTCTCCCGCCATCGCGTGAATGACCGCGCCGCTTCCGAGGAACAGCAGCGCTTTGAAGAACGCGTGCGTGACGAGGTGGAACACGGCCGCGCTGACGGCGCCGACGCCCGCCGCGAGAAACATCAGCCCAAGCTGCGAGATCGTCGAATACGCGAGGACGCGTTTGATGTCGGTCTGGACGATCGCAATCGACGCCGCCATCAATGCGGTGAGCGCGCCGACGATCGCGATGATTGCGAGCACGAGCGGCGCGTGCGAGAAGAGCACGGCGTTCCGCGCCACGATGTAGACGCCCGCCGTCACCATCGTCGCGGCATGGATCAGCGCCGACACCGGCGTGGGCCCTTCCATCGCGTCCGGGAGCCAGACGTACAGCGGGATCTGCGCGCTCTTTCCAGCGGCGCCGACGAACAGCAGGAGGCAGATGATCGAGAGGCCGCCGAACTGCGCGCGCTCGATCGGCCAGCGACCCGCCTGTGCCGCGACGGCCTGGAAATCGAGCGTACCGAAGGCGAAGAACGCCGCCATGATGCCGACCAGGAACCCCCAGTCGCCGATGCGATTCACGATGAACGCCTTCCGCCCGGCGTTCGCGGCGCTCCCCTTGTGGTACCAGAAGCCGATGAGCAGGTACGAGCAGAGCCCGACGCCTTCCCAGCCCACGAACATGACGATGAAGTTGCCGCCGAGCACGAGCAGCAGCATGAAGGCGCAGAACAGGTTCAGATAACAGAAGAATCGCGCGTAGCTGCCGCGGGGCTCGCTTCGCATGTACGCCGTCGAGTAGAGATGGATCAGAAAGCCGATTCCGGTGACCACGAGTGCCATGACCGCGGCCAGCGGATCGATCAGCAGCACCCATGACGCGTGAAACGCGGCGGCGCCCTTCAGCGTGACCGCGGGAATCGGCGGAATCCACTCGCCGAGGAATACCTCGCGCGCGATTGGCGCGCGTGCGGCATTCACCCCGCCGGCGATCGCCAGCGCGAGCGACACGAGCATCGACACGCACGCGATCGCCGCCGTCACGCCGCGGCTGAACCAGCGGATGCCGAACAGCCCGTTTATCGCCGCACCAGCAGCGGGGAAAAACGGCAGCAGCCACACAAAAGTGGTCATCCTCTCAGCAGGTTCACTTCGTCGATATTCAACGTTTCTTTGTTGCGATAGAACGCCAGCAGGATTCCCAGGCCGACCACCGCCTCCGCGGCGGCCACCGCCACGATGAACAACGCGAACACCTGGCCGACGACGTGGCCGTTCAGACGCGAGAATGCGACGAGATTCAGATTCACGGCGTTGAGCATCAATTCAATCGACATGAACAGGATGATGATGTTCCGTCGCAGCATGACCCCCGTCGCACCGAGCGCGAACAGCGCGGCGGCGAGCACGAGGTAGTGATACGCGGTTATCGGATACAGGTGCATTGCGCCTCAATCCATGCGGCGCGCGAACAGGATCGCGCCGACCATGGCGGCCAGCAGCAGCATCGAGGCCACTTCGAACGCGATCAGATAGTCCGTGTACAGCAGCCAGCCGACCTGCTCGGTATTGCCGCCGACGACGGGACTCGAGACTGGAATCGGCGACGCGGACGGCGCAGACGCGGTGTAGACCACAATCGCCGTCACCTCCGCGAGCACTGCCGACGCGAGCATGATGCCGAGGCCCGTCTTGCGATGCGGATCGTGATGCGCTTCAGGCGTGCGCTTCTGGTTCACGAGCATCACGACGAACAGATAGAGCACGACAATGCCGCCGGCATAGACGAGCACCTGGATGACCGCAAGGAACTCGGCGCCGAGCACCACGTACACGACGGCGACCGCCAGGAAGTTGAGCACGAGAAAAACGACGCTGTGGACTGCACTGCGCGCGGTGATGACCATCACGCCGAAACCGAGGATGAGAGCGGCAAGGCCGTAGAATGCAATTGCCTCGAGCATGTTTCCTCAAAATTCCGTCCGAAATACGCCGTAGTGCAGCGCTTCAGCCCTGCTGCTGCCACGCGCAGCCCTGAAGGGCTGCGCTACGACCGTGGCAACAAAATTTCCCGCGACGACCGCGGCATCAGAATTACCCCGCGACCGTGGCAACAGATCACAACCAGACTTTCAGTATCGCCGTCACGAACAGGTTCGCGAGGGCAACCGGGATCAACACTTTCCATCCGACACGCATCAGCTGATCGTAGCGGTAGCGCGGCAGCGTCGCGCGGATCCAGACGAACACGTAAAGAAACACGAAGCACTTCACCAGGAACCACATCCATCCCGGAATCCAGCCGAGAAATGCCAGCCAGCCCACGTTCGGGAACGGCGGCAGCCATCCGCCGAAGAACAGCGTCGTGACGACAGCGGAGACGACGATCATGTTCGCGTACTCCGCCAGGAAGAACATCGCGAAGCGCATTCCGCTGTACTCGGTATGGAAGCCGCCCGTCAGCTCCTGCTCCGCTTCTGCCAGATCGAATGGCGTACGGTTGGTCTCGGCGAGGCCGCCGATGAACAGTACGACCAGGGCGACCGGCTGCACGAACACGAACCAGACATGATTGTGCAGCTGCGCCTCCACGATCGCGACCATGCTGAGCGTGCCGGCGGTGACGATGACGCTGACCAGCATCATCGTGATGGCGACTTCGTAGCTGATCAACTGCGCCGAGGCGCGCAGGCTGGCGAGGAGCGGATATTTGCTGTTCGACGCGTACCCCGCGAGGATGATGCCGTAGACGCCAATCGACGTGATCGACACGATGTAGAGCAGCCCGACGTTCACGTCCGCGATGAAGAGCGGCACATCCCGGCCGAAGATGCGGGCGTGGCCGCCAAAGGGAATCACCGCGAACGCGATCAACGCCGGGACGAGCGACATGATCGGCGCGATCGTGAACAGCCACTTGTCCGCGCGCGCCGGCGTGATGTCTTCCTTGAGCAGCAGCTTGATGGCGTCGGCGATCGGCTGCAGGACGCCGTGCGGGCCGACGCGCATCGGACCGAGCCGCGACTGCGCCCAGGCGATCACCTTGCGCTCGAGCAGCACCATGTAGGTGACGGCGATCAGCACCGCGTTGAGCACGATCAGAATCTGCACGAGCGGGAGCAGCCAGCCCATTGAGGTCATCGATCCACTTCACCAAGCACTATGTCGATCGATCCAATCATCGCGACGACGTCGGCGACGAGATGCCCCTTGATGAGCCGCGGCAGCGCCTGCAGGTTGCAGAACGACGGCGGGCGCACCCGGAATCGATAGGGGACGTTCGACCGCCCGTCGCTCACGATGAAGAAGCCCAGCTCCCCCTTTGGTGACTCAATCGCGTGATACGTCTCTCCGGCGGGAGGCTTGATCAGTCGCGGCACCTTGCCGACGACCGGCCCCTCCGGAAGTCCCGCGATCGCCTGCCGGATGATCCGGAGCGACTGCCGGAATTCCTCGAGCCGCACGAGGTAGCGATCGTAAATGTCGCCCGCGCTCCCGATCGGCACGTCGAAGTCGAACTCGTCGTACGCGGCGTAGGGCTCGTCCTTGCGGACGTCGCGCGGGACGCCGGAGCCGCGCAGCGGCGGGCCCGTCAGGCCGATCGCAATCGCGTCAGCGCCGGAGATCACGCCGATGTTGCGCGTGCGCTCCTTCCAGATGCGGTTGTGCGTCAGCAGGTCCTCGTATTCGGGGATCTTCGTCTCGAACAGATCGCAGAACGCGCTCACCTTGCGCGCCCAGCCCGATGGAATGTCGAGCGGCAGCCCGCCGATGCGCATCGAGCTGTAGGTGAGGCGCGCGCCGCAGAATTCTTCGAAGAGATCGAGAATGAGCTCGCGCTCGCGGAAGTTGTAGAGGAACACCGTCATCGCGCCGATGTCCATCGCGTGCGTGCCGAGCCACAGGTTGTGGCTCGCGATCCGCTGCAGCTCCGAGAGAATCGTGCGGATGTACCGCGCGCGTCGCGGCACCTCGATCTGCATCAGCTTCTCGACCGTCTCGCAGTACCCCAGGTTGCTCGTGGCCGCCGACACGTAGTCCATCCGATCCGTCAACATCACGATCTGCTGCCAGTCGCGATGCTCCGACAGCTTCTCGATCCCGCGATGCAGATATCCGATCACCACGTCCGCGCCCACGACGCGCTCGCCGTCCAGACGCAGCACGACCCGCAGCACGCCGTGCGTGCTCGGGTGCTGCGGCCCCATGTTGATGACGAGTTCGTCGGTATCGAAAAGGCTCATGGCTCAGGGCTCACCGCTTCATGCTGGCTCCCGGCTTAGATGAGAGCGCGTCCAAAACCAAGGGCGGCCTCGTGTGGCGCAGGCCTTTAGGCCTGCTTGACGGCCGCCGGGCAGCCCTGAAGGGCTGCGCTACGCTAATGCAACGCACTCTCATGGCTCATAGCGCAATCGCAACCAGTCCATCGGATTCTCGAGCAGCATCTCGCCGGGACCCTCGAGCGGATAATCCTTTCGCTGCGGGTGTCCCTGCCATTCGTCCGGCATGAGGATGCGGCGCAGATCGGGATGGCCATCGAACGGGATCCCGAACATGTCGAAGACTTCCCGCTCGAGCCAGTTCGCCGAGGGCCAGACGGAGGTGACCGATGGCACGGCCTGGCTGTCCGCCACGCGTACCTTGACGCGCACGCGATGGCGGTGCCGCGTCGAGAAGAGCGCGTAGCTGACGTCGAAACGCTCGGCGCGCGGCGGCCAGTCGGTGGCCGTGACGTCGCAGCAGGCATCGAACGACGCCTCCTGCGCGGTGCGCAAGTGACGCATTACGTCCAGCAGGCGATTGGTGGCGACAATCATCGTCCAGTCGCCGACCCAGTAAGAAACCTGTGTGACGGCATCCGGAAGCGCCGACTGCAGTGGGCTGATGAACCCGGGAACAGAAAGGTCGGCGGGCGGCGGCGGGTCGGGTGGTCCTGCGGGTGGCGCGGGATTCACGCCCACTCGAGCGCTCCCTTCTTCCACGCGTACGCGTAGCCGACGACGAGGATGAGGACGAAGAGAAACATCTCGATCAGGCCAAACAGCGCCAGCCGATCGAGCACCACGGCCCAGGGAAACATGAACACGGTCTCCACGTCGAAAATCACGAACAGCATCGCGACGAGATAGTAGCGGACGCTATAGCGGTCCCGCGCATCTGTCTGTGGCTCGATGCCGCACTCGTACGGCTCGAGCTTCACCTCGTTCGCTTTCTCCGCATGGACGAGCCGGGACACGATCAGGGTGACGATCGCAAACGCGATCCCGACGAGTATGAAGAGGAAGATGGGGATGTAAGCCCGAAGCATGGTCCGCCTCCGCCCGCAATCGAAATCTGCGGCGGGCTACGGCGAGACCCGCCGAAGCCGCTACGCGACTTCGGCGGGGCGGGTGACGTCCGGAGTATACTCGATTGGAAGGCCCCAACCGATGAAACATTGGTGTGTGGCGCTGCTTGTCGGCGCCTGTTGCATGCGTCCCGCCGCCGTCCTGGCGCAGGCCAAGCCGACGAACATCCACGTCAGCGTACTCGATTCGAAGGGAGACCCGGTTACCGGCCTGACTGCCGCCGACTTCGTCGTGAAGGAGGACAATGTCGCGCGCGAGGTGCTGAAAGCGGAACCCGCGACCGAGCCGCTGACCGTCGCCCTGCTGGTGGACGACAGTCAGGCGCTCACCGCCGGCGTTCAGTTCATCCGTGATGGGGCGCGCGATTTCGTGAAGACGCTGGCGGGCAAGGCCGACATTGCCGTCATCACGTTCGGCGAGCGGCCGACGATTGCGCTCGATTACACGCGCGACGAGCAGGCGGTCCTCGCGACACTCAATCGCATCTTCCCGCGATCGGGCGCCGGCTCGTATCTGCTGGACACGATCGTCGAGACGAGCAAAGGCCTGCAGAAGAAGGAAGCCGCACGGCCCGTCATCGTCGTGCTGATGCTCGAAGACGTCGAGTTCAGCAACCGCTATTACGAGCAGGTGCTCAACGAGCTCGACAGGTCGCACGCCGCGCTGCACGTTGTGGCGATTGGAACGCCCGATGCGGGCGTCAACTCCGACGAGATCCGGAATCGCAACATGGTCGTCGCCGAAGGGACGTCGCGCACCGGCGGACGCCGGGACCAGGTGCTTGCGCTGAGCGGCGCGCCGGCGCGGATGGCGCAACTCGCGAAGGAACTGCTCAATCAGTACACCGTCACCTATGCGCGGCCCGAGACGCTGATCCCGCCCGAGCGCGTCGACGTGTCGACCACGCGCCCCGGTCTCACAGTCCGCGCACCGCACAAAGTTCCTTCCACCAAGACACGGGACACACCATGATCGCTCGTCTGGGTCTGGCCTCTCTCTTCGCGGCGGCAATGGCGACGGCGCTCGGAGCGCAACAGCAGCGGTTCCGGGCGGGCGTCGAGCTCGTGTCGTTGAACGTCACCGTGACCGACGGCACGGGACGCTACGTGACCGATCTGGCGCAGGAGGATTTCGAGGTCTATGAGGACGGCGCGCGGCAGGGGCTGACGTTCTTCTCTCGAACGCAGCAGCCGATCTCGCTCGCGCTGTTGCTCGACACGAGCGCGAGCATGGAAGAGCGCATGCCGATTGCGCAGGAAGCGGCCGTCGGCTTCGCGCGACAGCTCCATAAGGAGGACCAGGCGGCGATCATCGACTTCGACAGCCAGGTGCGGATCCTTGCGCCGTTCACCAGCGATGGCGCCGCGCTCGAGAAGGCCATCCGCGCGACGACCGCCAACGGGTCCACTTCCCTGTACAACGCGATTTACATTTCGCTGAAGGAGCTGCGAAAGACCAAGGCACAGTCCACGTCCGACATCCGGCGGCAGGCAATCGTGCTGCTGTCGGACGGCGACGACACGTCGAGCCTGATCGAGTTCGACGAGGTGCTCGATCTCGCGAAGCGCTCCGAGACGGCCATCTACGCGATCGGACTCAGACAGGGAGAGATCGGACGCCGCGAATTCAAGGAAGCGGAGTTCGTCCTGCGCCAGCTCGCCCAGGAAACGGGTGGACGTGTGTACTTCCCGACTGACGCGCGCGAGCTGCCGAAGATCTACCAGGCGATCTGGGACGAGCTCTCGAGTCAGTATTCGATCGCCTACTCGTCGTCGAACCCGAAGCGCGACGGCGCGTGGCGCCGCATCCTCGTGCGCGTGGCCCGTCCGGGGCTCACGGCGCGAACGAAGCAGGGCTACTACGGGCCCACGGGATCCTAGGCGATGCTGGGCTGGCTTCCCCTGGTGTTTTACGCCGCCGCCGCGGCCGCTTACATCGCGCATTTCGGAAAACGGGATCCTCGCGTCGGACGCGTTGCCTCGTCGCTGCTCGCCGGCGGCGTGCTCGCGCACACGTTCGTCATCGGCATGCAGACGGTCCAAGCCGGCTACGCGCCGCTGGTCGGCACAACGGCGGCGATCTCCGCGTTCGTGTGGCTGCTCGGCCTCGCATACCTCTACGTCGAGCTGACGACGGACGAGCGCACGATGGGGGCGTTCGTGACGGTGCTGCTCGCCGTGCTCGCGGTGCTGCCCGCGCTGCATGCCTCTGACGTGGAGCCGCGGCCCGAGCTCCTCCGCAGTCCGCTCTTCACGCTGCACGTGCTCTCGCTGCTGTTCGCCTATGCGAGCTTCGCGCTGGCCTTCGTGCTGGGCGTCACCTACGTGCTGCTCTTCAAGGAAATCAAGGCGAAGCACCTCGGATTCTTCTACACGCGCCTGCCCTCTCTCCAGGTCCTCGACTTGATGAATGGCCGGGCGATCATCGTGGGCTGGCTGTTCCTGACGTGCGGTCTCGTGGTTGGCGGGATCTGGGCGACGCAGATCCACAGTTCGCCGGATCCGCACGCGCAGGCCATGTCGGTGGCGGATCCCAAGATCCTCGTCGCGCTGCTCTGCTGGGGGATGTATTCGTTCGCGCTGTTCGCGCGGCGGGCGATCGGCTGGAGCGGCCGCCGTGCGGCGTGGTTGTCGGCGATTGGATTCGTCATCGTCCTGCTGAACTTCGTTCCGGTCGGATATTTCCTGACCCGGAGTCATAACTTCTAGTGGTGCGGCTCCTTGCCGTCGGCGTAAGCCACCGTACGGCGCCCGTGGAGCTGCGGGAATGCGTCGACTTCGCGAAGGATGGAGTCGACGCGGCGCTCGCCGCGCTCGCGGAACGCGCGGTCGCGCGCGAGATCGTCGTGCTGTCGACGTGCAATCGCGCGGAGATTTACGGCGTGGCGGAAACGGACACCGCGGCTGACGCGCTCGGCCGGTTCATCAGCGAGTATCATCAGGTGGCGCACGAAACGCTGCGGCCGCATTTATTCGTGCATCGAGGCGCGGAGGCGGCCACCCATCTCTTTCGCGTCGCGGCGGGACTCGATTCGCTCGTCGTCGGAGAGCCGCAGATTCTGGGACAGGTCAAGGACGCCTACGCCGCCGCCAGCGCGCTCAAGCACACGGGGGCGCTGACCAATCGCCTGTTCAGCAGCGCGTTCACGGTCGGCAAGCGCGTGCGATCGGAGACGGGACTCGGCGAAGGGGCCGTGTCGGTGAGCTACGCGGCAATCTCGCTCGCGAAAAAGATCTTCGGGGATCTCACCGGGCTCGACGTGCTCATCCTCGGCGCCGGCGAAATGGCGGAATTGACCGGCGTGCACCTGCGGGCGCAGCACGTGAAGCAGCTCACGATCGCGAGCCGGACGCTGTCCACCGCGCAGACGCTCGCAAAGGCCTTGAACGGCCGCGCGGTCGCGTGGTCGTCGCTCAGCGACGCGCTGTCGGCTGCCGACATCGTCGTGACGGCGACGGGCGCCGCCGAGCCCGTGCTGACACGCGCGCGACTGGAGGAGGTCATGCGCCCGCGACGCAGCCGTCCGCTGTTCGTGATCGACATTGCCGTCCCGCGCGATGTCGAAGCCTCCGCCGGCGATCTTGACCAGGTGTTCCTCTACAACATCGACGACCTGCGGACGATCGTGCAGGAGAATCTCGCGCGGCGCACCGCCGAACTGCAGCGCGCCGACGATATCGTCCGCGAAGAGGTCGAGCGCTTCAGCGCGTGGATGCAGTCGCGCGAGGTGGTCCCCACCCTCGTCGCGCTGCGGCAACGGTTTGAATCGATCCGGCAATCCGAGCTCCACCGGCTGGAATCGAAGCTCGCGGGACTGCCGCCCGAAGCGAGAGCGCGCGTCGACGAGATCACGCACCTCATCGTCGAGAAACTGCTGCTGACGCCGACCGAACAGCTCAAGGCGCTCAGCGACGAGAGCACCGTGATTGCATATGCGGACGCCTTGAACCGGTTGTTCAGCCTTGTGGACGAGAAGTCGAAATCGGACGGCTCGCAGCCGCAGAACGTGTCGTCATGAGGCCGCTCAGAATCGGAACCCGCGGCAGCCAGCTCGCGCTGTGGCAGGCGCGCACCGTGGCGGCGCTGATCGAGCAGCACGGCAACGACGTCGAGCTCGTGATCATCAAGACGGCGGGCGATCGCCTGCAGGAGGCGCCGCTGTCGGAGGTCGGGGGGAAGCGTCTGTTCGTCAAGGAGATCGAAGACGCGCTGCTCAAAGGCGATGTGGATCTCGCCGTCCACAGCGCGAAGGACATGCCGGCGGTGCTGCCCGATGGCCTGGAGCTGGCGGCCGTGCTGCCGCGCGAGGATCCACGCGACGCGCTCGTGCTGCCTGGCGGCGCCGCCGCGGTGGATCTGGCGGACGCGGTCGCACGGATCGGCAATAGTCCGACGATCGGCACCAGCAGCGTGCGACGGATCGCGCAGCTCGCGACGCTGCTTCCGCGTGCGCAGTTCGCACCGATTCGCGGCAACGTCGATACTCGGCTGCGGAAGCTCTGCGCCGGCGGCTTCGATGCGCTCGTGCTCGCGTCAGCGGGCATGAAACGCCTCGGGTTCGGGGCGCGGATCTCGGCGCCGATTCCACCCGCCGACTGCGTTCCCGCGCCCGGTCAGGGGATCGTCGCGATTGAAATCCGGGCCAACGATCAAGATACGCGCGGCCGGCTTCAACCGATCAATGATGGTATGTCGGGCGTCCTCCTGGCCGCCGAGCGCGCGCTCGTCGCTCGGCTGGGGGGCGGCTGCCAGTTGCCACTCGGCGCGATTGCGCTGCCTGTCAACGGCGAACTCGACATGCACGCGATCGTGTCGTCGGTGGATGGCCGACGCAGCGTTCGGCGGCAGGCGCGCGGGCCGGTGTCGGACCCTGTGGGGCTCGGCGAGCGCCTTGCCGAAGAGCTCTCGGCGGGAGGCGCAGCCGCCATTCTCGACGAAGTACGGAACGCGCAAGGTCCGGTGGAAGGAAGCTATTAAAGAGCTGCCAGCCACCAGCTCCCGGCTGTCAGCTAGCTGGGAGCTGGAAGCTGGGAGCTGGGAGCTGGAAGCTGGGAGCTAGAGTGAAGAGCCCCTGCGTTTACATCATCGGCGCTGGTCCCGGCGATCCCGGGTTGATCAGCGTTCGCGGCCGGCGTTATCTCGAAGCCGCGGATGTCGTGGTGTACGACCACCAGGTGCACACGCGATTGCTGCGGCTCGCGCGACCGGAAGCCGAACGCATCGACGTTGGGGCAGCGGCGCCGAGGCCGCTCGACCAGGATGCGATATCGCTGCTGCTCGTCGAGAAGGCGCGAGAACGAAAGACGGTCGTCCGTCTGAAATGGGGGGACCCGTTCGTGTTCGACAGCGGCGGCAAGGAAGCGTTGTTCCTCCACGAGCAGCAGGTGCCGTTCGAGGTCGTGCCAGGCATTCCGGCGGCGCTCGGCATGCCCGCCTATGCCGGCATACCGGTGACCTATCCCGATGCGGGAGACGTCGTGCTGCTCGTCCGCGGCCATGAGTCGGAGAACGACGCCGCACCCCAGGTGGACTGGTCACGCCTCGCGGCGATCGACGGTACGCTCGTGTGCTACGCCGGCGCGCGGCAGATCGATCTGATCGTTCGCGCCCTTTTGGAGCACGGGCGCGATCGCGACGAATCTGCCGCGCTGATCTACAACGGCACGACCCCCGCGCAGGAGACGGTGACGGGGACGCTCGGCGACATCGCCGCGCGCGCGCGCGCCGGGCGTCCCGCAATGCTGGTGGTCGGGCGCGTGGCAGGCTTGCGCGAGCACCTGCGCTGGTACGACGAACGGCCGCTGTTCGGACGCCGCGTGGTCGTGACGCGCGCCAGCGAGCAGGCCGGAGAGCTCGTCGACATGCTCGAGGAACGCGGGGCTGAAGCGATCCTGGCGCCGACGATCCGCATTGCGCCGCCTGAAGATATCGAGGCGCTCGATCGTGCGTGCGCTGAGGCCGCGCGCTACGACTGGATCGTGTTCACGAGCGCGAACGGCGTCGACCACTTCATGCGCCGGGTGCTCGCCAACGGCGACATCCGCGATTTGAAGGGGCCGCGCATCTGCACCATCGGTCCGGCCACCACGGACCAGCTCGCGCGCTTCGGGATCCGTGTCGACCTCACGCCCGACGAGTACCGCGCGGAGGCGATCGCCGCCTTGATCAAGGACCTCGGAGATTTGCGTGGGACGCGCTTCCTGCTGCCGCGCGCCGACATCGCGCGCGAGGTGCTCGCCGACGAACTCCGCGAGGCGGGCGCGGTCGTGACGGAGGTCGCCGCGTATCGCACGCTCCTCGCCGCAAGCGAGCGCGACGGCGATCAGGACATCTACAGGATGCTGCTCGACCGGGAGATCGATGCCGTCACGTTCACCAGCGCCTCGACCGTCAAGAACTTCGCGAAAATCTTCGGCGAGGAACAGGCCGCCGACCTGCTGCGCACGACCGTCGTCGCGTCAATCGGGCCGGTCACGGCCGAAGCGGCGCAGCAACTCGGCATCGCCACAACCGTCATGCCGAAGCGCTACACCGTTCCGGATCTCGTCGACGCGCTCGTCGAGCATTTCAGTCAGCAGTCCGCGGTCAGCATGACGCCCTAGGTGATCTATGCCCTCGAAGGCTTCGAACGCACACCCGCACGTCACGCACGCCCAACTGGATCTTCGCCGACGCCCGCGGCGGCTGCGCCGCAGCGCGGTGATGCGCGCGCTGGTGCGGGAGACGCGGCTGTCGCCTGAAAACTTCCTCCACCCGTTGTTCGTCGTGCCCGGTGAAGGACAGCGCCGCGAGGTCGGCTCGATGCCGGGTGTGTTTCAACTCTCGGTCGACGAGATCGTCAGAGAAGCCGCCGCCGCCAAGGCGGATGGACTCCTCGGCGTGCTCCTGTTCGGTCTGCCGGATGCCAAGGACCCAGTGGGGTCGGCTGCGTACGATCCGGAGGCGCCCGTGCAGTCGGCGGTGCGCGCGATCAAGCGTGAAGTCCCCGGCATCCTCGTGGTTACCGATGTGTGCCTCTGCGAATACACGTCACACGGCCACTGCGGCATCATCATCGACGATGAGATCGCAAACGATCCCACCGTCGAGCAGCTCGCGCGCTCGGCGCTGTCGCACGCGGCCGCCGGCGCCGACATCGTCGCGCCATCCGACATGATGGACGGCCGCGTCGGCAGAATCCGCGAAGCGCTCGACAACGCCGGCTTCAGCCAGGTCGCGATCATGTCGTACGCGGCGAAGTACTGCTCCGCGTTCTACGGTCCGTTTCGCGAGGCGGCGGATTCAACGCCCGCGTTCGGCGATCGCCGGTCGCACCAGATGGACCCTGCGAACGTCGAGGAAGCGCTGCGCGAGGTCGAGCTCGATCTCGATGAGGGGGCGGATATCGTGATGGTGAAGCCGGCGCTCGCCTACCTGGACGTGATCGCGCGGGTGAAGGCGGAGTTCGGCGTGCCGACCGCGGCGTATCACGTGAGCGGCGAATACGCGATGCTCAAGGCCGCCGCCAGGAACGGCTGGATCGACGAGCCGCGCGCCATGATGGAGACCCTCACGTCCATTCGCCGCGCGGGGGCCGACATCATCATTACTTATTACGCTCGCGAGGCTGCCAGAGTCCTCGCTTAACGGCGTCCCATCAACGCTTGTGGCTTCCGCCTTTGGGCGGTCCAATCCGCTGCCACATGATCGTCCGGCTAAAGCCGGAAGCCACGAGAGTGGACATCGTTTTATCGCCGCTCGTGAATGCTCGCGGCGACATCCAGTCGCGACGTCCCGCGCAGGATCCCTAGCGTTGCTCGCGTCCCGATGCGATCGTCGGTCAGCGCGCGGTGCAGATCGTCGAGACTCTCGATGACGGCGTCGTCGAACGACACCAGCAGATCGCCATCGCGAACGCCCGCGGCATCCGCGGGACCACTCTTCTCCACGGACGTGACCAGCACCGCGCCCGCCTGCGCGAGCCGGTGGAACCGCGTCACGCGGCGCAGCAGCGGCACGCTTTGCCCGGCGATGCCGAGATAGCCGCGCCGCACGCGACCGTCGCGCAGCAGCGACGGCACCACCATCAGCGCGGTGCTGATCGGTACCGCGAAGCTGAGGCCGTTGCCGCCAGCGATGATCGCGGTGTTCACGCCGACGACCCGGCCGTCGCCGGCGACGAGCGGGCCGCCGGAGTTGCCCGGGTTCAACGCGGCGTCGGTCTGAATCACGTGCTCGATTAACCGGCCCGATCGCGATCGCAGCGACCGTCCGAGCGCGCTCACCACGCCAGCCGTCACCGTGTGCTGGAAGCCATATGGATTGCCGATGGCTATGACGAGCTGGCCGGGTCGCAGGCCGCGCGAATCGCCGAGTACCGCCGCGGTGAGATCGCTGGCGCTGATGCGGAGAACGGCAAGATCGCTGTCCGGATCGCGTCCAACCACGTCCGCGCCGCATTCTCTGCCGTCCGAGAGCGTCACCTCGACGCGCGGCGCGCCTTCGACGACATGGCTGTTCGTGAGGATCAACCCGTCGGCCGCGAAAACGAACCCTGAGCCATTCGCCTGACCGAGCGGCCGGGCCTCGGCCCTTCCATGCGTGACCGTAATGCTGACCACGGCCGGGGCGACGGCGTCAACCGCCCGGATCACGGTCCTCGAGTAGTCGTCCAGCAGATATTCGTCGGTTCGGCCGGTGGGAAACGAGACCATGCCTCATTGGACGCGGCGAGGGACGGCCCGGGTGCCGAAACGGGGACACTCACAGTTCTTCCCATATTCGAGCACCCGGCGGCCCGAAACGGTGACAGTCACACTTCCCCCCAAAACGGTGACAGTCACAGTTCGGCCCGCGCCGAAACGGTGACTGTCACAGTTCTGCAGCGCGAACCGTCCGGAAGCGAGAAGAACTGTGAGTGTCCCCGTTACTGTGCCCGCACCGCGAGCAGCGGATCTACCCGGGTCGCGCGACGCGCGGGGACGTAGCCGGCCAGCAGTGCGACGAACAGCAACAGCACCGCCGCGCCTGCGAACGCGAGCGGATCGATTGGCCTCACGTTGAAGAGGAAGCTGGCGATCACGCGTTCGCTGGCGACCGCGGCGATCACGCCGAGCACCAGTCCAGACACGACCGACGTCATCGCCGTTGCCAGCACGAGGCGGACGACGGAACCTGCGTCGGCGCCGAGCGCCATGCGGATTCCAATCTCCGACGTGCGCTGCGCTACCGATTGCGACAGCACGCTGTAGATGCCGGTCGCCGCGAGCAGCATGGCGATGCCGCCGAATGTCGTCAGCACCATGAGCAGGAACCGCCGATCGGCCACCGAGTCCTTCACGAAACGATCGAGCGTCGACAGCTCCACCGGCACGTCAGGATCGAACTGGCGCACGGTGTCCCGCACCGCCGTCGCAACCGACGACTCCTGCTCGACGCTGCCAGCCCGCACCACCACCGTCATCGTGCCGCGGGCGCGAAATGGCTGCTGGTACGCGCTGACGAAAACCTCCGGATCGACCGCGCGGACGAGCGACCGGTGGTGAACATCTTTCACCACGCCAACGATGGTCAACACCGGGTTGACTGGATCCATTCCGAAGTATTTGAACCGTACGCCAATCGGGTTGGTGCGTGACAAGTACTGGCGGACGAACGCCTCGTTCACAATCGCGACGGGCGGGGTGGCGGCTCGATCGCTGTCGAGTAACGTTCGCCCCTGCAGGAGCCGGACTTTCATTGCCTCGAGATACCCCGGCGTAGCGATTCGGTAACCAGCGTACGGCGACAGGCCGGAATGCGACACACTCTCGAACTGAAACGAGCCGCCGAGGTCGGTGCCGCTGAGCGGCACCTGATTGACGCCGCCGGCCGCGATCACGCCCGGCACACGACGCAGGCGCTCGAGCAGACCGTCATAAAACACGGCGGATCGAGGCGCGTCCGGATATTTGCTGCCAGGCACCGCCATCGTCGCCGTGACTGCCCCGCGCGTGTCGAACCCGGTGTCGACCGACATGACGTTGGCGAAGCTTCGAATCAGCAGCGCCGATCCGACGAGCAGCAGCAGCGCAACGGCCACTTCCGCGCTGACGAGCACGGCACGAATCCAGGCGCGGGTCGGCGCGGAGGTGCCGCGGCCTCCCTCAGTGAGCGCTTCGCGCAGGTCCGCGCGCGAGACCTGCAACGACGGTATGAGGCCGAACAAGAGCGGGGTCACGCACGCCATGATCAGCGTGAACAGCAGCACCCGGCCATCGATACCTATTCCCTCGGCGCGCGGCAGCGCGACGGCATTTATCGAGATCAACGCGCGCAGGAGCCATGCCGCAAGGAGCAGACCGGCAATTGCGCCAGCAGATCCGAGCACCAGGCTCTCGACCAGCAACTGCCGCACCAGCCGGCCGCGCGCGGCGCCGAGCGCTGCGCGCACCGCCAGCTCCGTCCTCCGCTCTTCTCCACGCGTCAGCATCGTCGTCGCGACGTTCGCGCAGGCGATGAGGAGCACGAGACCAACGGCTCCGAGCAGCAGCAGCAACGCCTCGCGCGAGTCGGCGGTCAGCGCGTCACGTAAGGGAAGCATCGCGACCGCAGCCGCGTTTTCGTGCTCGCCGTACTGCTGCACCAACTGTGCGGCAATCGCGTTCATTTCGGCTGACGCCTGCGCTGCTGCGACGCCGTTCTTCACGCGCGCGACAACAGAATAGTTGTGAGCGGTGCGACCGCTGTCGTCGCTGAACACCTCGGAGGGCACCCAGATGTCCGCGCGCGCTGGATAGTCGAATCCTGGCGGCATCACGCCGACGACTCGTGCGCTCATACCGCTGATGATCACGCGCAGCAACGACAGGTCCGGCTGGCCGCGGAGCGTGTGCTGCCAGAATGCATGGCTGACGATGACCGCGGGCACGCCCCCCTGCCGCATCTCCTCGGTGACGAAGGTACGCCCGATCGCTGGTGCGACGCCAAACACGCGGAAGAACCCGTCGCTCACGCCGTATGCCGGGGCAAACACTGGTTCGCTGCCGCCCAGCACCGTTTCGGTCCCGCCGGCATATTGCGCGATTGTCTCGAAGCTCGTAGCTCGCTGCCGCCAGTCGAGGAAGTTCGGGTGAGATACCGCCATGCGATGTCCGTCCACCGCCTGTTCCCACAACCGAACGATCCGGTCCGGCTCAGGGTAGGGCAACGGCCGCAGCAGCACGCTGTTGACGACGCTGAAGATGGCGGTGTTTGCGCCGATGCCGAGCGCCAGCGTCAGGACGGCGACGAGCGTGAAGGCCGGGCGCTTCAAGAGCATTCGGGCCGCGTGTTTGAAGTCAGTCATCGGTTCACGGTTCACGGTTCACGGTTCACGGTTCACGGTTCACGGTTCACGGTTCACGGTTCACGGTTCAGGTTCAGGTTCAAGGGTTCGGCGGTTACTCTGTGCGGAGCGCGACGACGGGTTCGAGTGCCGCGGCGCGACGCGCGGGGACATAACACGCCGCCAGCGCGACGGCCGCGAGAAAGACCATCACAACAACATATGTGACGGGATCGAACGCGCTGATGCCGAACCGCATCTGACCGAGAAGAGGCGCGCTGGCACACGCGGCAGCCGTCCCGATGAGAAGACCTCCAGCGATGAGGCGTCCGCCTTCGCCAAGCACGAGCCCCAACACATCGCGCGCGTCCGCACCGAGCGCCATGCGGATCCCGAGCTCCCTCGTTCGACGACTCACGCCGAACGCGATCACCGCATAGATCCCCAGCGCCGCAAGCACGAGCGCCACAAGCCCGAGGACGGCGGCGCCGCCGGCCGCGGCGCGTGACGGAAGAATCCAGAACTGCAGCAACCGATCGAGCGTCGTGGCGGTGAACCGGAGATCGGGATCGAGGTCGGCGGCAATTGCGGAGAGCGCTGGCCCAACGAGAGACGGGTCGACGCTCGTGCGGACGATCAGATGGAGATCTCGCGCGTCGGACGCTCGCTCCACCGGCAGGTACAACGACAACTCCTTCTCCCGCCAGATCGCGCCATTCGATGCGTCCCGGACGATCCCGACGACCGTCAATACCTGCGGCCGTTCCTCGAGGCTGATGATCCTTCCGATTGCTTTCTGTCCTGGCCAGAACCTCCGCGCCAGCCCTTCGCTGATGATCGCGACCGGAGCGCCGGCGTCTTCCGTAGCGAACGTTCGGCCTTCAACGATTGGAATACCGAGCGTGTCGAAATACGTGGGGGCCACGGTGGAGTAGATCGACCATGCCGATTCGCGACCGCTGCCCGTGTCGAACGTGACCCGAGTTCTTCGGACGCCGCCGTGCAACGGGACGTGCGATGTCAATGCGATTGACACGATGCCGGGAACGCGTGCAGCGCGCGCAAGAAGCGACCGATTGAACTCCTCAGCGCGCGACGCCGAGTAGCCGAGCTGCCGCAGGTCGTACTCGCTGTAGACGACGTGATCGGCGCGGAAGCCGAGATCGAGCGCGCGCGCGCTGCGCAGCCCCCGCGTGAGCAGGCCCGCGTCGACGAGCAGGACCGTGCATCCTGCAAGCTGCGCGATCACGAGCGCATGGCGCACACGCGAGCGGTTGACGCGGATGCCGAGCACCATTCCGTCGTCGTGGAGCGCCGCCGCAAGGCGCGGCGACGAGATTTGCAGGGCCGGAAACAACCCGAACACGACACCTGCGCCCGTCGCCAGCGCGAACGTGTACGCAAACACCCTCACGTCGGGGGACAGGCTGAGCGCAACCGTCCATGGAAACGGCGCGCGGGAGACGCCCAGCGCATACAACACGCGCAGAATCCATCCCGACAACAGCAGCGCTGCGCCTCCGGCGATCGCAGCAAGAATGACAGCCTCCGTCAGGAGCTGGCGGACGATCCGCCATCTCGCCGCCCCGATTGCGATCCGGATGGCGATCTCGCGCTGGCGAGACGCCGCGCGCGCGAGCGCCAGATTCGCCACGTTCGCGCAGGCAATGAGCAGCACCAGACCGACGGTGCCCATGACGATCGCAATAACCGCGCGCGCGCCTGGATCGATCGTAAAGAACGTGCCCGCTTCGATCGTCACGTCCACGGGACGCGAGGGTCCGGGCAACTCGGCCGCGAGGCGACGCACGATCACGCCGAGCGAAGAGCGCGCCGACCCGCGCGACGCGCCGGTCGCGAGCCGGCCGATCACGAGCAGCGACGGCATCTCTCTATTGCCGAAGCCTGCTTCGGCTGGCAGCACGATTTGATGCGTGACAATCGGGACCCACACGTCGGCGACGAGCGGCTCGGTCCCGGTGAATTCCCCCGCGCCAACGCCGACGACGACGAACGCGCGCCCGTTGATGACGAGGCTGGACCCGACTACCGCGGGATCGGCGTTGAAGCGGGATCGCCAGAACGCGTTACTAATCATCGCGACCGGTGGCGCACCCGCTCTTTCGTCGCCAGGCTGCAGCACGCGGCCGATCGCCGGCTGCATTCCGACGATGGTGAAGTACTCCGGCGATGCGACATATGCAAGGATACGGCGCGGCGCCGCGGCGTCTCGGTCGCCAGACCAGCGGCCCGACGTCGCGTCCGCAGGAATGTACGCGGCGAGCGGCTCGAAGCCCTGCGATTGATCGCGATAGTCGACGTAATCCGGATATGAAATCAGGTTCTGTCGCCGCCCCGTCGCATCAACGGGATAGACACGTACTACGCGTGCCGCATCGCGCACGGGCATCGGTCTCATCACGAGCGAGTCGATCAGCGTGAAGACGATCGTATTTGCCGTGATGCCGATCGCGAGCATCGCGACCGCGGCAAGCGAGAACGACGGCCGGCGCGCGAGCGCGCGCATCGCATAGTGGAGATCAGCGAGCATCGGCGTTTCCCTTGCAGGGCGAACTTCAGGTCCGCCGGACACGCCGGGTCCAAAGACCCGGCCCACACGCAGCCCCGGCCTGCAGTGCCGGTCTAAAGGCCCGGCTTACAAAGCCGCGACGATCAACGTCGCATCGTCCTCGTAGGTGCTCCCGTTGAACGCCTCGACGTCCTGCAACATCGCGGCGAGCATGGCGTCGGCGTCATGCGCTCGATGGCGATGGGCTGCGGCGGCGAGGCGATCTTCGCCGTACTCCTCGCCGTCACGATTGCGTCCCTCCGTGATCCCGTCGGTGTAGAACACGAGACGATCGCCGGCGCGCAGCGGAAACTCTCCCTGCTCGTACGTGCTCTCCGTGAACACGCCGAGCACCGTGCCGCCCGGCGACAGCTTTTCGATCGAGCCGTCCGCGCGCACGAGGAGCGGCGGATTGTGGCCGGCGTTCGCATAGGTGAGCCGGCGGGTCGCGACGTCGATGCGCGCGTAGCAGAACGTGACGAAGCGTCCGCTCGCCATGTTGCGGCACAAGAGCCGGTTGACGCTGGCGCAGACGGAAGACGGCGACGCGCCGTCCTGCCCGAACGCGCGGACCGCCGCCTGCAGGTTCGACATCAGGAGCGCTGCCGGCACGCCTTTGCCGGCCACGTCGGCGATCGACAGGCCGACCGCGCCCGGGCCGAACGGCAGCGCATCGAAGCAGTCGCCGCCGACGCCGTTTGCCGGCTGCCACGAACTCGCGAGCGCGAGACCCTGGGCGCGCGGCATGGAGGTGGGCAGCAGCCCGCGCTGAATCAGCCGCGCCTCTTCGAACTCGCGCTGCTGCTTCGTGTCGCGACGTTTCGTGGCGCGCGCATCGTTGATTTCGCGCTGCAGAATCTCGAGCAGCGCAACGTCCTCCCACGGCTTCTGGACGAAGCTGCGCGCGCCGCGGCGCATGGCTTCGACCGCGGTGTCGACGCTGCCCCACCCGGTCATCACCACAATCGGCATGGAGGGATCGTGGGCGCGCACCCGCGGGATCAACTCGAGCCCCTCTCGCCCCGATGTCGTATCGCGGGTATAGTTCAGATCCATCAGGAGCAGGTCGAATGGCCGCTCGCGCAGCCGCTCCATCACGGCGGGCGTGGAACTGACGAATTCCGGCTCGTAGCCTTCTCCGGTCAGCAACCACCGGAGCGCCTCGAGGACATCCGGCTGGTCGTCGGCGACGAGAACCCTGGCGGAGGTCTCCGGACGGATAGCGGCCATGTTGAACATGCGCAGCCCGAGCAACAACAAGGCCCGTGCCACGCATCTCCTGCGAAAAAATCGTAGATCCCCGCGCGTCCGGAATCGACGCGGTCGCGGCCGCGCGACTCGCAGTCGCACGCGCGCGACAGACTAATACGCACGCTGTAGGCCGGGTCTTTAGATCCGGTATCACGGCCGGTCCTGGACCCGGCATCACGGCGGTCTGAAGACCCGGTATTACGGCGGGTCTGAAGTCCCGTCCTACCGGTTCAATGACTGGCATGCATTTTACTTGCGCGTCATGGTCTGAATGGCCGAAACCACCCCTGTCAGGATCCTGATCGCCGACGATCAGCAGGACATCATCGACGCGCTGCGCCTGCTGCTGATCGACGAGGGCTACGACGTCAGCCCGGCGCGGTCGCCTGCGGAGGCGCTCGAGCGGCTCGAGGCGGTGGACTTCGATCTGGCGCTGCTCGATCTGAACTACACGCGCGACACCACGTCGGGGCAGGAGGGCTTCGATCTGATGGAGCGCATCCGCGCGCTCGACCCGACATTACCCGTGCTCGTGATGACGGCATGGAGCAGCGTCGCGGGAGCGGTCGAGGCCATGCGCCGCGGCGCGCGCGATTACATCGAGAAGCCATGGGACGATGAGAAGGTGCTGGCGGCCGTGCGGACGCAGATCGCGCTGCGCCGTGCGGTGCGCCGCAGCCAGCGGTTACAGGCAGCCAACACGCGGCAGCGCGGAGCGACCCCCGCGTTCATCGGCGAGACGCCGGGCATTCGTCGGATCCGGCAGACGATCGAGCGCGTCGCGCCATCGGACGCGAGCGTGCTCATCACCGGCGAACACGGCACCGGGAAGGAAGTGGTCGCGGCCTGGCTTCATGCGCTCTCGGATCGGCGCGGCAAGCCGCTCGTCACGATGAATGCGGGTGGGCTCGCCGAAGGCATCGCGGAGAGCGAGCTGTTCGGCCACGTCAAGGGCGCCTTCACCGACGCGCGCGTCGACCGCATCGGATGCTTCGAGATGGCCGACGAAGGCACGCTGTTTCTCGACGAGATCGCCAACATGCCCGTGCGCCTGCAGGCGAAGCTGCTGCGGGTGCTGCAGACGGGTGAAGTGCAGCGCGTCGGATCGTCGCGGCTGCGCTACGTGAACGCCCGCGTACTGTCGGCTACCAACGCGGACCTGCAGGAAGAAATCGCGTCGGGCCGCTTCCGCGAAGACCTCTTGTATCGCCTCAACACCGTCATCATCCACCTGCCACCGCTTCGCGATCGCCGCGACGACATCGGGCCGCTCGCGGGTCATTTCCTCGCGCATTACGCGGCGCGTTACCGCAAGCCGCTCACGTCGTTCGATGCGGACGCGGTGGCGATGCTGCGCGATCACAGCTGGCCCGGCAATGTTCGCGAGCTCGGTCATGCGATCGAGCGCGCGGTGTTGATGGCCGATCCGTCCGCCGCCTCTGTGGCCTCGCGCTTCTTCGGCCTTCAGCGTGCGCGATCCACTCCGGAGACCGCCGCGCCCGCGGATCTCTCGTTGGAGGACGCGGAGCGCAACTTCATTGAGAAGGTGCTCGCGCGGCACAACGGAGACGTGCGGCTGGCCGCGCAGCAACTCGGGATGAGCCGCAGCGCGCTGTATCGGCGACTGCAGCAGTATGACGTCAGGAGCTAACCGCAGCGCGCGCGTCCACTGGAGCCTCGAACAGGCCGTCCTGGGGCTGGCGCTGCTCGGCGGCTTTCCTGCCGCGATCGCGCTCGCCTGGATCGTATGGGGGCAGAACTACAGCTTCGAGGTGCGCTGGACGCTCGCCGCGGTCGTGGTCGTCGTCTGGGCGGGCTGCGCGATTGCCGCTTACCAGATGGTCTCGCGCGTCCTTTATCTGGCGTCGAACCTGCTCGGAGCGCTGCACGAGGGGGACTATTCGATCCGCGGCACGGGCGCGAAGCCGGGCAGCGCCGCCGATCTCGTGATGAAGGAGATCAACTCACTGGGCGACACGCTGCAGCGCCAGCGTTCGGAGGCGGTCGAGTCCACGGCACTGCTGACGAGCGTGATGGGCGCCATCGACGTCGCGGTGTTCGCCTTCGACATGGAAGAGAAGCTCGTGCTCGCCAATCCCGCCGCCGAGCGCCTGCTCAGCGCGCGCGCGACGCATCTGCTCGGACGCGGCGCCCGCGAGCTGCGCCTGGATCGGCATCTCACCGGGGACACGCCGCGACTGATCGATCGGCCGTTCGGCCCCGATAGCGGCCGGCTCGAACTGCGGCGATCGACGTTCCGCCGCGACGGCAAGCCTCACCAGCTCCTCGTCTTTGCCGATCTCAGCCGCGCGCTTCGTGAAGAAGAGCAACAGGCATGGCAGCGCATCGTGCGCGTCCTGTCGCACGAAATCAACAACTCGTTGACGCCGATCAAATCGATCGCGCACAGCATCAAGCGGATGATCGCGCGCGCGCCGGATATGCCGCGCTCGGCGGAAATCCAGGACGGCCTGAATCTGATCGAAACCCGCTCGGGCGCGCTAGGACGATTCCTTCGCGCCTACGCGCAGCTGGCCAAGCTGCCGAAACCACAACAGCGGCGCATCCAGATCCTGCCGCTCGCAAGTCGTATCGCCGAGCTCGAGAACCGGCTGCCGATCGACGTGCGGACCAGCGAGAATGTCGAGGTCGGAGCGGATCCCGATCAACTCGAACAGCTCCTCATCAACATCGTGCGCAACGCCGTTGATGCGACGCTCGAGACGAGCGGCAGGGTATGGATCGATTGGAAGACGATCGATGGCTATCTGCAGCTGACGGTGGACGATGAGGGGCCCGGGCTGCCGGATACGTCGAACCTGTTCGTACCGTTCTTCACGACCAAGCCGACGGGGTCCGGGATCGGTCTTGCGCTCAGCCGTCAGATCGCCGAGGCGCATGGAGGCACGCTCGGGCTCGAGAACCGCCCCGACGCTCGAGGGTGCCGGGCGGTGCTGCGATTACCGCTGTAGTACTCTCCGATCCTGTGGCTTTCGGAAGCCATCATCGGATGGATGATCCGGACGACGCCGCGTGACAGGGTTTAGTGCTGGACGTCAGGCAGCGCACAGCGACTATGACTGCATCGACAAACTGGGATGCCGTTGTGTCGAACGCGAACGTCGATGTCCGGCGCAGTGTCATCGGGCACCTGGACTTGTGCGAGGCTGATTACGATCCAACGGATCGACCGCTGGTGCCCAGGGCGATCGCGATCGCACGAGCGCACCCAGATCAGTACATTCGTCACCGTGTTGCGGTGCAGCTGGGAGAGTCCAGGATCTTCAAGGCTTTGCCGCATCGGCAGTAGTGATGCGACCGACCGGGATTCTGATATCTTCGACCGATGCCGCCTCGCAGCCGATATCCCCAGTCTGAGCGATTGTTCGCGCACGCGGCGCGCATCCTTCCCGGCGGCGTCGATAGCCCGGTTCGCGCGTTTCGGTCCGTAGGCGCGACACCGCTGTTCGTGACGCGCGCGAGCGGCGCGCGTATCGAAGATGCCGACGGGCACACCTACATCGACTACGTCATGTCATGGGGACCCCTGATCCACGGTCACGCGCCGAGGGGACTGATCAAGGCGCTCGGTGACGCCGCAAAGCGCGGCACGAGCTTCGGCGCGCCGACGGAACTCGAGACGCGGCTCGCGCACCGCGTCGCGATGCTGATGCCGACGATCGAACGTGTGCGCTTCGTCAGCTCAGGCACCGAGGCGGCGATGAGCGCGCTGCGCGTCGCGCGGGCAGCGACCCGGCGCGACAAGATCGTCAAGTTCGAAGGGTGCTATCACGGCCACGCGGATTCGTTCCTCGTGCAGGCAGGATCCGGCGCGACCACGCTTGGCGTGCCCACGAGCCCTGGCGTCCCGGCGGCCGTCGCGGCCGATACGCTGCTCGCGCGCTACAACGACCTTGAATCGGTCGAGCGCGTAGTGGCGGCACACGACGGGCAGATCGCAGCCGTGATCGTCGAGCCGATTGCCGGCAACATGGGCGTTGTACCGCCGGCTGACGGCTTTCTCCAGGGCCTGCGCGCGCTGTGCGATCGCGAGGGCATGCTGCTCATCTTCGACGAGGTGATCTCGGGGTTCCGCGCCGCGGCAGGCGGGGCACAGCAGATCGTCGGCGTCCGGCCGGACCTCACGTGCCTCGGAAAGATCATCGGCGGCGGTCTTCCGGTCGGCGCATACGGAGGCCGCGCGGAGATCATGGAACTCGTCGCCCCCGCCGGACCGGTGTACCAGGCGGGCACGCTGTCAGGCAACCCGCTCGCGATGACGGCCGGATTGTGGTGTCTGATGGAGCTCTCGCCGAAGCTATACCGTCACCTTGCGAAGCTCGGCGCTCGGCTCGCGGCAGGTCTGGCCGACGCGGCGCGCGCGGCCGCGGTGCCACTTCAGGTCAACGCGTTCGGATCGGTGCTGACACCGTTCTTCACGAGTCAGCCGGTCCGCGACTACCAGTCGGCGCTCACGGCGGACACACGCGCGTATGGCACGTTTTTCAGAGGGATGCTGGCCCGCGGGATCTATCCGCCGCCCTCACAATTCGAGGCGTGGTTCCTCTCCGGCGCGCACAGCCAGAAGGATGTGGACAAGACGGTGAAGGCGGCGTACGCCGCGATGAAGGAGATTTCGACGTGAGTGGTTAACGAAGGAACAACGAAGGAAGACGAAGGGAACGGATCATCAAAACGAAGCAACGAAGAGAACGAAGGGCAACGAAGCAAGACTACAGAACACCTTTATGAGCTTCGTTCCCCTTCGCTGCCCCCGTTGCTTCGTTTTCGAGATTCGTTTTCCTTCGTCTCCTTCGTTACCTCTGAACTAGCGCAGCACGACAGGATCGTCGAACCGGACGCGCAGCACAGTGCCAGCCGGCAGCGTCACGTCCTTGCCTTCCGTCGCCGCGATCGTGCCGCCGCCACCGATGAGGATGCCAAGCAGCGCGCCCTTTGCGCCGCCGAGGATGCCGCCGAGGATCGCGCCGACGCCTGCGCCCGCGCCGATCTTCGCCGCTTCACCCTTGATGCCTTCGCTCTCGAGCGCTTGCGTCACGGTTCCGCGGATTGGATAGCTGCGCCCGCGGACGGTGATTTGGTCGAACGCCACGGTCAGGCTGCCCTTGCGCTGCATGCGCGTCGCGTTCGTCACGGAGCTCACGACGCCGCGCATGGCAGAGCCCGCGGGAATCAATACGTCATCGCCCTGATACAGATCGACGGCAGTTGTTGCCGTGAAACGATCTTCGACCTGTGCCGTGTTGGAGCTCAGCTCGCGTTCGAGGCGAACGTCGACCTGCTGTCCGGCCGGCACTTCACCGCGGCGGGTGCTCGTATTGCGCGGCGGTGTCTGCTGATCCCTCGTCCCGCCGTAATATCCGGTGGAGGATCCGCCGCCAGAGCCAGTGCCGGACCCATATCCCGAGTTGCTGCCCGACGAGGTGCCTGCGCCGTAGCCGGAGCTGCTGCCCGAAGAATTCCCCGTGCCGCCGGTGCCCCACGTAGACGTCCCCTGGCGCGACGTCGAGTCGCCGCGCGCTTCGCTGCGGATGTTCTGCAGTCGATCGCGCACGTCGTTGTAGTCCGCGCGATTGACCGAACCTTCCTTGCGCATCTTCACCTTGAGGTACACGACCTCGTCGCGCACGTCGTCGAGCTGGTTCTGCAGGCGATCGCGGTCGCCACCGCGCATGCGCGCGATATCGTTGCTCGCGTCGTACACCTGGTCCTGCAGCCGCTGGATGTCCGAGCCGGTCACGGTCGATTGCGATCCATACCCGCTCTGTGCGGCGGCGGGGACCGCCAGCATCAGCACCAGCATGAGCATCATCATGTTCTTCACGTCGGTCTCCTTGTTGCCGGGTCTCAAGACCCGGCCTACTCTCGCCGGGCCTGAAGGCCCCGCCTGCATGCGAATCAGATCAATCGGCTGCAAAAGACACGCCCTTGGGGGGCGGCATTTGGGACACCTCAGCGTTTCAGACAACTCTTTTGACGCGTGATGCTTAGGTTGGATCGACGGCCAACGGTCCGGCTCGGTCCGGATGGTATGATCGTCCTGTAAGCACCACATGATCAGCACGATCCGGCTTCACAAAACAGTTGGTGTTCGCGTCGGAGCCGTCCAGGTCGGCGGCGGCGCGCCAGTCGTCGTCCAGTCGATGACGATGACGGATACGTCGGATGCGGCGGCAACCGCGCGGCAGTGCATCGAGCTGGCCGAAGCGGGCTCCGAGATGGTGCGCGTCACGGTCAACGTGCCGGAAGCGGCGGCCGCGGTCCCGGAAATCAAACGGCGCATGCTCGACGCGGGCGTCACCGCACCGCTCATTGGGGACTTCCACTACAACGGTCACCTGCTGCTGACGCGATTTCCCGACTGCGCCGAGGCGCTCGACAAGTACCGCATCAACCCGGGCAACGTCGGGACCGGCAGGCGGCGCGACGAACAGTTCGCGACGATCTGCAGGGTCGCGCGCGATCGCAATAAGCCGGTCCGCATCGGCGTGAATGGCGGCTCGCTGAACCAGGAGCTCGTCGTCGCGAAGATGCAGGAGAACACCGATCGAGCGCTCGGTCACACGTCGGAAGAGATCATCAACGAGTGTATGGTGCTCTCCGCGGTGCAATCGACCGAGCTGGCGATCGAATCCGGCCTGCGGAAGGATCAGATCATCATCTCGTGCAAGACGTCGCGCCCCCGCGATCTCATAGCGGTTTATCGCGAGCTCGCGCGCCGCACCGATCAGCCGCTGCATCTCGGGCTCACCGAGGCGGGCATGGGGATGAAAGGGCTCGTGTGGTCCGCGTCGGCCATCGGCGTGCTGCTGAACGAGGGCATCGGCGACACGATTCGCGTGTCGCTCACGCCGAAACCGGGTGGCGATCGCCGCGAAGAGGTCTATGCGGCGTGCGAGATTCTGCAGGCGCTCGGCCTGCGATCCTTTTCACCGAGCGTCACGGCGTGCCCCGGCTGCGGACGAACGACCAGCACGACGTTCCAGGAACTCGCGGAGCGCACGCAGGAGTACATCCGGGCGCGCATGCCGGAGTGGAAGACGCAGTACGAAGGCGTCGAGACGATGACGCTTGCCGTCATGGGGTGTGTAGTGAACGGGCCTGGAGAGTCCAAGGCCGCAAGCATCGGCATCAGCCTGCCCGGCACAGGAGAAGCGCCGAACTGCCCGGTCTTCATCGACGGGGAACACTACACGACACTGCGGGGCACGTACGAGGAGCTGGCAGAGGCATTCCGGAAGCTCGTCGACGATTACGTCGAGCGCACGTACCAGAGAAAATCGTCGCTGAGCCTTAAGCCGTAGCACTCGAGCCAGGCCTGAGCCCTTCTTCAGTCGATTCTACTCACGATCTTCGCGCCGTCGCGGTACAGCTTCTTCCGCTCCTCTCCTGCCGCTTCATCGAACTCAGGGATGCCATTCGCGTCAGATCCGCGTCCATGCGCTCGATCCGACTGCTCGGTGTAGTCCGGGTCGAGCCGGTCGCCCACCTCGTCGGCCGTGGCATCGGAGCGCGCCTGCGCCGGATTGTCTTCCGGATTCCTCTGCATGGGGTCTCCGCCCGGCCCCGGGCGTCGCGTGCGATCAGCCATGAATACCTCCTGCCTGGAAGGACGAGCAAGCGCGGTACCGAACGGGGACACTCACAGTTCTTCCCACAGCCGAGCAGTTCGGCGTCAGAAACGGTGACAGTCACAGTTCCGGCACCATCAGAAACTGTGACTGTCACCGTTCCGATCGCGCTTGTGTCCGGCACTGGGAAGAAGTGTGAGTGTCCCCCTTCTGATCCACACGATCAGCAGCGCTAGGCCGCAGACCATCAGGCCGCTGGACAAGCCCCACCATAAGCCGACGACCCCACGGCCAGCCGCAAAGCACAGCGCGTAGCCGAGCGGCAGGCCGAGGAACCAGTGACCCGCAAGATTCCACAGCATAGGCGTGCGCGTATCGCCGAGCCCACGTAACACACCGGTGGTGACGCCCTGCACGCCGTCGAACAGCTGAAACGCAGCGGCGACGAACAACAACGCCACGCCTGTATCTATCACCTCGACGTCGTTCGTGAACGCGCGGATCAACGGCCCAGGCGCGACGAGAAACACGATCGCAGCCGCCGACATGAACCCGACGCCAATCGCTATCGCGGTCCATCCAGCGCTCCTGACGCCATCCGCATCACGACGGCCCACCGCGTGACCCACCCGCACTGCCGCCGCAGACGCAACGCCGAACGGCACCATGAACGTGACGGCCGCCATGTTGAGCGCGATCTGATGCGCCGCCAGAGCGCCCGCCGACACGCGTCCGGCAAGCGCAGTCGCCGCAGCGAACACCCCGACCTCGAGGACCGCCTGCCCCGCGGCGGGCAGTCCCAGCACGACCAGTCGTCGCAACCGCGCGCCGCTGAATCCGAGCGGCGTCTCCGACAACCGCGGCGTGGTGTGCGCTTCGCGAAGGACGATGACGATCAAGAGGAAAGCGGCCATGAACACCCGCGAGAGGAGCGTCGCGTAAGCCGCACCGCGCACGCCGAGCGCCGGCGCACCGAAGTGACCGAAGATCAGAATCCAGTTCACTGCGACGTTGACGCCGTTTGCCAGAATCAGCGCGACCATCACGGGCCTGACGATCCCCAGCGCCTGGAGATATCGCCGGAACGCGACATACAACAGCAATGGCGGCAACGACCAGGCGATGATCTCGAGATACGGCTGCGTGAGCGGCAGGACCGATGGCGGCAGCCCCCACATCGGCAGCAGCGCATCGACGCCAAACGTCACCGCGACGAGCGGAAGCGCGATCAACGCGCTCAACCAGACACCGTCCACGAGCCAGCGATGACATTCGCGGAGTTCCTTCGCGCCGTATGCCTGCGCGACGAGCGGGTCGAGGCCGAGCAGCATGCCCATCGCAAAGACCCCGATCGCAAGGAACAGCATGCTGCCGAGTCCAACTGCGCCGATCGCGTCCGCTCCCAGGCGGCCCACCATCAGCGTATCGACGAGCCCCATCGACACCCATCCCAGCTCCGCCATCACGACGGGCGCCGCAAGAGCGATCATCGGACCCAGTTCACGGCGGAGCATCCGACGTATTCTATGGTCGTGGGTCGATGGATCGCGTGCCTCGGGCTGACGCTGCTTTCCTTGACGCCCGCGCCTGCTCTGGGCTCCGCCGAAGGGCGCGGCCAGCAGCCGGAGACGCTGTCGCTGCTCGGCAAGCCGCTCGTGCCTCCGTCGATTTCTCCGGATCGCCGACGAACGCTCGAAGCGGACCTCGCGGCGGCGCGCGCGGCGAACGACAAGAATCCCGAAGACGTCGACGCGGTGATCTGGCTGGGCCGGCGGACCGCGTACCTCGGACGCTTCGGTGACGCGATCGAGATCTACACGCGCGCAATCGAGCTCCATCCGGAGGAGCCGCGACTGTATCGCCATCGCGGGCATCGCTACATCACGCTGCGGAAGTTCGATCTGGCGATCAGAGACTTCAAAAAGGCGGCCGATCTCATGGAGGACAAGCCCGACCAGGTCGAGCCGGACGGTCAGCCAAACGCGCGCAACATCCCGACGAGCACGCTGAATTCGAACATCTACTATCACCTCGGGCTGGCGCACTATCTCAAGGGAGAATTCGCAGACGCAACCAACGCGTACCGCAAGTGCCTCGAGTTTTCCAAGACCCCCGACATGCTGGTCGCGACGACGAGCTGGCTGTACATGACGCTTCAGCGACTCGGGCTGAAGGATGCGGCGTGGCAAGCGCTGGAACCCATCAAGCCGGACATGGACGTGATCGAGAACGAAGCGTACTATCGGCTGCTGATGGTCTATAAGGGAGGCGCGTCGCGGGAATCACTGAAGACCTCCGCGAAGGACACCGATGCCGTGACAATCGGCTACGCGCTCGGCAACATGTCAATTGCAGACGGGCGGGTTGAAGAGGGAGTGAAGCAGCTGAAGTCGCTCCTGGCAAAGCACGCGGACCAGTGGCCCGCGTTCGGGTACATCGCAGCCGAAGCGGATGTCGCTCGGCTGGATAAACCCAGAAAACGACAATCGCCAATCCCTCATCCCTGATCCGGGATCCCTGATCGTCAATCGCGAAGCCTCAATCGCGAATCGATTCCTGATGAAAGATGCGTGATGGTTGATAGAAGATGGGGGATTCAGGATCAGGGATCAGGGACTGACGATTCAGCGCCAAGGCACCAGTTTTTCGATCCACTGAATTCTCATCAGGTCGTTGTAGATGACCGTGACCATCAGCATCAGCAGGAGGACGAAGCCGGCGAGCAGCATCTTCTCCTTCACGCGCATGCTGAAGTCGCGGCGGGCCAGGCCCTCGAGCGCGAGGATGAAGATGTGGCCGCCGTCCAGCACAGGGATCGGCATCAGATTGAGCAGCCCGAGATTCAGGCTGATCATGGCCATCAGTGTGAAGAGCGGAATCCATCCGGCCTGCGCCGCGCTCCCCGACAGATCGGCGATCGCGACCGGGCCCATCAACTGCTTGACCGACGTTTCGCGCGTGAAGAGGCCCTTGAGCGTCTGGACGATCAGCGTCGTCCATTCCCAGTTCTTGGCGACGCTCAGCTTCATCGCCTCGACGGGTCCGGGCTCGACGGTGTGCGTCTCGAGCGCGTTGATCTGCGCGCCGATCATGACCTGGCCGCCAATCTCGCGCGGCTTGAGCGTGAGCTCCAGCATCCGCCCGCCGCGTTTGACCGTCATCGGCAGCGGTTGATCCTTGTGCGACTTGATCGCCGCAAGCAGAGGGTCGCGCATGATATTGGGTTCGCCCGCCGCGGTCATGATCACGTCGCCGGCCTGAAGCCCGCCTTCGTCCGCGGGCTGGCCTTTGCTGATCCCAACCACCTGCGGATGGATCGTCGGCTGGATGCCGATGTCCCCGATCTCGAACTTGCCCTGCGCCTCGGGCACAAGCGTGAGGTTCGCGGTCTGGTTATCGCGCACGTAGCCGATTGAGACCTGCCGCTTCGCCTTGGCCACGATGGCCATCGAGAAGTCTTCCCACGTGTCCACGACCCTGTCGTCGATCGTGACGATACGGTCGCCCGCCTTCAGTCCGGCGCGCTGGGCGACGGAGCTGGGCGCGAACGTGCCGATGACGACCGGCTGCTGCTCGTACAGCGGTAGCTGCGCGCCGCGATACAGCACGGCGGCCATCACGACGAACGCGAGAAGGATGTTCATCACCGGGCCCATCACGAGGACCTGGAATCGCTGCCACTTGCCCTTCGAAAGAAATTCGTCCGACGCGCCGGTGCGGGTGTCTTCGGGATTCTCGCCGGCCATCTTGACGTAGCCGCCGAGCGGCACCGCGCTGATGCAGTACTCCGTGTCGCCGCGCCGGAAGCTGAGAAGTTTTGGACCAAAACCAAGCGAGAACGTGAGCACGCGCACGCCGATGCGTCGAGCCATCAAGAAATGGCCCAGCTCGTGCACGAAGATCAGCACGCCAAGAACGAATAAGAAGGCGATGATGCTGGTCACTGAAGCACCATTGTAAACGGCTAAGAGGCCGATTGTACTCCAGCCGTCGCCCGGGCAGCGAACGCGCGGGCCCACGCGTCGACGCGGCGCACCTCGTCCAATCCATGGATGGAAGAAGCGCCGATGCGCTCGTGGGCGTCCATCGCCTGCTCGATGATGGAGGGAATCGACGTGAACGCGAGACGATCCTCGAGAAATGCCGCGACAGCGATCTCGTTCGCGGCGTTCAGAACAATGGAGAGTCCTTCCGCGCCCGCAAGCGCCCGCTGTGTCGGGCGCGTGGAACTCGAGCCGTCCCGCGCGCGCGAGATCGAGCGCCGCCAGCGGCGCCGGCCAGCGCTCGGGGTACGAGAACGCGTACTGAATCGGCAGCCGCATGTCGGTGACGCCGAGCTGCGCGATGACCGAGCCGTCCACGAACTCCACCATCGAATGGACGATCGATTGCGGATGCACGACGACATCGATCTGTGCCGGCCCGACATCGAACAGCCACCGCGCTTCGATCACCTCGAGCCCCTTGTTCATCAGCGTTGCCGAGTCGACGGTGATCTTCGGGCCCATGCGCCACGTGGGATGACGCAGCGCGTCGGCGGCCGTGACCTTCTGCAACTCCGCTCTCGACATGCCGCGGAACGGGCCGCCCGACGCCGTGAGAATCAGTTTTCGCACATCGCCGGAGTGCCGGCCGTGCAGGCACTGGTGGATTGCGTTGTGCTCGCTGTCGACCGGCAGCACCGCGACCCCCTGTCGCGTCGCAGCCGCCATGACGACCGATCCGGCCATCACCAG
>QHWT01000040.1:125609-156436 GCA_003222675.1 Acidobacteriota bacterium
GCGAGCACGGCATCGAGCGCGGCCGTGCCGGACGAAGCGAACAACACGACGTCCGCATCCGGATGCGTCGCGACGCGCAGAAGCCCGTCGGGTCCCGCTTCACTCGCAAGCGCCACCCGCGATGGCCGGTACTTCTCCACTTGTTCGCCAAGGCGGGCGGCGTTGCCGCCGGCGGCCAGTCCGACCACCCGCAGACGATCCGGATGCGCATCAACGACAGCAAGCGCGCTCTGACCGATCGAGCCCGTCGAGCCCAGAATCGCGATCTTCTTCACGACAGATATCTGACGAAGACGTAGTAGACCGGCGCGGCGAAGAGCCAGCTATCGATGCGATCGAGCACGCCGCCGTGACCGGGGATCAGCTGTGACGAATCCTTCACGCCGGCGCTGCGCTTCAGCAGGGACTCGAACAGATCGCCGACGATGCCGAGCGCGGCGATCGTCGCACCGAGCAGCGCGAGAACCGGCAGTGTGGTGCCTGCGAACACCCAGCGTCCGCCGACGATCATTGCGGCCGTACCAAACACCATGCCCCCAATCGCTCCCTCGAGTGTCTTCTTCGGACTGATCATCGGCGCGAGCGGCCGGCGTCCAAGCGCCCGGCCGGTGTAATACTGCGCAGAGTCGCTGACCATGATCACCAGTGCCAGGAGCAGAACGGCTTCGCGGCCGCTGATCGCGCGCACGGCGGCGAAGGCGCCCAGTGGAAGGCCGATGTAGAGGACGGGCAGCAGCGCAGCCGCGCCGTCGCGCAGAATCGCCGGCCCCGGCTGGCCGGCGGCCACCGCCAGCGCGCCGACGAGAATCAGCGCCGTCATCAGCACGATTTCGACGGGCAGCCCGGGGATGCCCGTCGCAACACACCCTGCCAGCACCGCCGCGGCGCACACCGAGCGGGGAATGTGCGTGTCGAGCGCCGCCGTAATCGCGGCATATTCGCTCAGCGCCAGCAACGCAGCGATGGACGCGAGCACGAGCGTGGCAATCGGTGGCAGGAACCAGACAGTGCCGAAAACCAGCGGGATGAGGACGAGCGCGGAAAGAACGCGCGTCATCGACCCGCCACAGCGGGGTGGTTGATGCCGCCGTACCGGCGATCGCGTTTCTGATACGCGAGGATGGCCTCGATCAAATGACGCTTGCGAAAATCCGGCCACAGCGTATCGGTGACCCAGATTTCCGCGTACGCGATCTGCCACAGGAGGAAGTTGCTGACTCGCATTTCGCCGCTCGTGCGGATCAGCAGATCAGGATCGGGCTGGCCGGCGGTGTAGAGGAACTCGCTGAATCGCTGCTCGTCGAGCGCGTCAGCCGGCAGGCCTTCGGCCACGATCCGCTTTGCCGCTTCGACGATCTCGGCGCGGCCGCCGTAGTTCAGCGCGATGTTGAACTGCATGCCGGCGTTCGACGCCGTCTTCGCTGCCGCGTCCGACAGCTCTCCCTGGATGTCCGCCGCGAGATCCTCCGTGCGGCCGATCACGCGAAAGCGGATGTCGTTGCGCAGCAGCGTGTTCAACTCCGAGCGCAAGTACCGCTTCAGCAGCATCATCAGCGTCGACACTTCGGTCGCGGGGCGCTTCCAGTTCTCCACCGAAAACGCATACAGCGTGAGGACCCTGATGCCGAGTCGGGCGGATCCCTCGACGACCTCGCGCACCGACTCGATCCCGGCGCGATGCCCCTCGACGCGCGGTAAGTGCCGCTGCGCCGCCCAGCGCCCGTTGCCATCCATGATGACGGCCACGTGTGCGGGCAGACGATCGAAGTCGATCTGCCGCGCCAGTGCCTCTTCGCCCGAGCCGGGGGGCAGGACGGCGAGAATCTGGTCGAGCGACATCGGGTAACTACTGATGATAGTCCGGGTTCAGGCGAGGGAGCTAATAGCCGCGGCCCGGCACAACGGAAGGTCGATGCTGACGGCCAATTGCCGAAATCGATTGAATGTCCAGCATTCGCCAGCCGCCATGTGGCATTCGGGCCCGGTCGTTCAGCAGCCCGTTACCGCGGACCAACCTCCACACGCACGTCGGCCGGCGCGCGCGTCTCGGCATCGACGGCAGACAATTCCGCAAACGCGAGACCCCGACGCGGCCAGGGCCACGCGATGCTTCGCTGCTCCTGGTTGAGCCGCACCGATTGCACCGTCTCACCACCAGCCCGCACGTCTAGCTGGACAGCGGCAGTGTCCGCAGTCGGCCTCACCCGGAATTCCGCGACCCCCCCGTAAGCGGGAACGTTGAACCCCCCGGTCCCGTGAATGCTCCCGATGTTGCGGTTCCGCACGGAGGGCCACTCAACCCCGTAATCGGGCCAGCTCCGGAGGCTGCGCGGCAGCTGCGGTATGACGATGACCGCCATCATGAATCCGAGCGCGACGGCAAGGGCGATGACCGGCGGCGGCCGCGAGCGCCAGCCGCCGGCGAGCACCACCGCTCCGAGAATCAACAGGAGCGGTTCGAAAGGCGCGCGCAACCGGGCGCCTCCAAAACCGCCGACGCTGGCGATTACGATGTTCAGCGCCGCCCACAACAGAAACGCGAGCGCGAGACGCGTGTTCCGGCACAACACGGCGCCAGGCCAGGCGAGGACCGCCGCCGTGATCAGAAGCGCGTCGGTGCCGATGTGCGCGACGAACTTCCACAGGATGGCGGTCGCCTTGCTGCCCGCGACGACATAGATCTGCAGCTGCCGTCCACCGTTGACGTATAAGAGCGAGCGCGCGCGGCCGGCGCAGTCCTGCAAGAAAGCCACAGGATCCGCCGCGATCACATGCCGGAACGCCTCGGCCGTGGCGGTGAGTCCGGGTGCCCGCTGCACGCTGCCGCTCGCATCGACGTGAAAGCCTGTGTGGCTGTCGATCACCGTCAGTTGTCCGAGCGAGCGTGACAAGCCGACGCAGTAAGGCGCCACGACGATAGCAAAACCCGCCAGATATACCGCCGATTGTCTAAGAGCCACGCTTCGGTTCGGCGCCGTCACGACGTGAAGCGCCGCGAACGGCACGACAAAGAAGAGCGGCATCGATCGGGTCAGCGCCGCCAATCCGAGCACCGCGCCTGCGGCGCCAAACGCCAAGGGGCCCGCATCCCTGATGAGCGCGCGCGCGTACAGAACAAACGCGAGGAGCAATAGCGGGATGTAGAGGGTCTCCTGCGATGTCGACCACACGCTGAAGATGTTGGAGACCGACGCCGCGGATGCGGCGCTCGCCCAGAGTCCGGTCGCGGATGAATGGAGCATGCGGCCCAGCGTGAACACGAGCGCGATGGCGATCGTCGACAGCACAATCTGCGCGAACTGCGCCGAAAACGGCATTCCGGGGAACAGCGCGACGCCGGAAAGAAAGATCGAGTAGAGCGGCGGCAGCGCATAGACCTGGCCGTTGGCGACGTACTTCGCAACATCGAACGTCCAGTGCCACCCGTCCGCGCGCGCGAGCATCAGCGCATGATCGAGGTAGCCATCCGGGTCTTCCCACCTGAACCCGGGGGTGCGTACTGCGAGGAGAAGGTACAGCAGTCGACTGCAGAATCCTGCCGTGAGGATCACTGCGAGCGCGACGTGCGGCCGGATCGGTGACGGCCGAGCCCGCGTGAATCCTTCATTCGCGGCGTCCATTGGTTGATAAAGTATACGGGTTGTGCGCACGCCGACAGGCGATCGCATCCGTGCCGCGCTGCCCGTCGTTCTCGCGTTGCTGATCACGGCCTACGGCGGCGTTCTCCGGCTCAACGTCATTACCTCACGGTACGGTCCGATCCAGCGGCCCGCCTGGGCTCGCGTACTCGCCGAGCGCGTCGCGCCGCTGGCGCGACACATGGAGCCAGGCATCTATGCGTGGGCTCCGGACGCGACCCCCTATGTCGGCGGGGATCCGATCACCTATCTCCAGTTCGCGCGCGAGATGCGTTCCTTTTACCAGGGACACGTGCGCGAGCCGGTCTTCCTGGTTATCACGCGCGCGTGTCTCTGGCTGCTCGACAACCAGGACGTGGGGATCAGCTTCGCGTCAGCCGCGATGTCGACGGCCGGGATTTTTGCGACGTACTTGTTGGGCGCGGCAGCATTTTCCCCCGCGGTCGGCGTGATCGCCGCGCTCGGTCTCGCGATCGATTACGACGCGATCAACTGGTCAGCGGACGGCTGGCGCGATGACACCTTCACGACAGTTTTCATCCTGGCGAGCTGGGCGTTCATCAAGCTGCTCAATCAGCCACGCCTCTCGAATGCGGTGCTGGCCGGGACGCTGAGCGCGGCCGCGTGCCTGACGCGCATCACGTCGGTTTCGTGGATCGCGCCGGCGCTGCTCATCACGGTGATACGCCGTCATGACGCGGGACGCCGGCCGCTCGTAATGGGCGCTCTCGCGGCCGCGATCGCCGCGGTGCTGGTCGCACCGTATCTGATCAACTGCGCGCGGGAGACCGGCGATCCGTTGATCGCGATCAACGCCCACACCCGCTATTACCGGGCTGGCGAAGGGCTCCCCTACAGCACGCCGCAGAGCGCGGTGGATTACATCCGCGGCAAACTCTCACGCCGCCCGTTGTACCAGGCCGATACGGCATTGACGGGCATCTTCGTCTGGCCCTTTCAGAACAAGTGGTCGGGATTCAATCTGTGGTTGCCACATCTGAGCGACATCCTGAAGTGGTGTGCCGTTGCCGGTCTTCTCGTGTTTCTTGCGTCACCGAACGGCCGGCTGCTCGTCGTGCTGCTGCTTTCGTCGCTGGTGCCGTACGCGTTCACATGGAATGTCGGCGGCGGCGGCGAATGGCGGTTCACGATGCACGCGTATCCGATTTACCTGATAGCGGCCATCTACGCGCCATATCAAGTGTGGTGCACGGCATGGTCGCTTCGCCTCGAGCACGCACGCCGGGCGATTCGATCGCGTCGCGGGTGGACCGCTGTCGCAGCCGTGCTGGTCATTGCGGCGCTTGCCCCAGTCGCATACGCGCGTCTGCCCTACTTCGTCCATCGTGAGGGGCTCGCTTACGGCGAAGAGGTCACGATTGCCGCCGGCGCCCGCGACGCGGTCTTCTACACGCAGCAATGGTCACCGCCGCACACCGACGGCGCCGTCACGGCCCGAGTGGCGCTCGGCGAGCGGGCGGCGATCGAGCTCCCGCTGCCCGTCCAGCGGCCGTACCGGCTGACACTCCGCATGGATCCCGTCACGGCAGAAGCGCCGCGAGCCATCACTGTGCTGCTGAACGGACGCTTGCTGCGACGTATCGGCCTCGACTGGAATCCTGACCGCGTCGGAACGTATTCAGTCGATGTCGATGCGTATCTCGTCCGCCCCGGCAGCGCCGTCCTTCAGCTCGTCGCGGACCGCGCCATTCCGGCGCGAGCGGCAGGACCGAGATACGACTGGATTGCACCGGACACACCGGTGTCGCTGCGCGTGTGGTACGTGCGGATTCACCCGCAGTAGGCGGCCCCGAAACGGTGACAGTCACAGTTCCGAGGCTCAGGCCCGGCATTCAGTACTCAACACTCATCAGGAACAGCCCGCACGCCGGCGCCGTCCGCCCTGCCTGCGATCGATCGCGGCTGGCGAGGAGGCGCGTGACGTCATCAGCGCTGCGGCGTCCGAGGCCGATCTCGACGAGCGTACCGGTCACGGCGCGCACCATGTGCCGCAGGAAGCCCTCGCCGCGCATTTCGAATGCCACCCATCTTCCGCCTGAAGGCGGAACCCACGAGACGCTGGGGGTGTTCCACCGCGCGGAAATGACCGTGCGCACCGTGGTGTGCACGGTGCTGCCCGTCCCCTGGAACGCGGCAAAATCGTGCTCGCCGACGAGCGCGTCCGCAGCGCGCTGCATCAGGTCGACGGCAAGCGACTGCGGCACGTGCCAGACGAACTGCCGGATGAACGGCGGCACGGCGGCGCCGTTCCAGATGCGATACTCGTACGTTTTCGATCGCGCCCGGAAGCGCGCGTGAAAATCGTCCGCGACGGTGACAAGGTCGAAGACGCGGACGGTCGGCGGCAGATTCGCGTTCAGCGCCTGCGCCAGCGTCTCATCGTCCAGCGGCGTGGCCAGCCGCGCGCTCGCGACCTGTCCCGCCGCGTGCACTCCCGCGTCGGTGCGGCCGGCGCCGTGCAGCGTAACGGCGCCGCCTTCGATTTTCGACAGCGCGTCTTCGATCACGCCCTGGATTGACGTTCCGCTCGCCTGCCGTTGCCAGCCCACGAAGTCGGTGCCGTCGTATTGGATCAGGAGGCGAATCGTACGCATCAATGTTCAATGCTCAATAGTTCAAAGGCCTGCCGCTGAACCGTGAGCACCTGTTTTGAACATTGGACATTGAACATTGACGAAGTCACGCCCGGGACCCGGGCTTTGTTACAGGAAGACCCTTGGCACATAAGGGACAGGCCTCGGGCGGATAGGCGGGGACCTCGATGCGCACGAGCGACTGCAGCGGAACGTGCAGGCGGGCCGGATCGCTTCCGCGATCGACAATCGCGGCGGCGCCGATGACGTGCGCGCCGGCCGCTTCCGCGACCTTCATCGTCTCACGCGTCGATCCGCCGGTCGTGATGACGTCCTCGACGACGAGCACTCGATCGTCGGTCGACAACGTGAAGCCACGCCGCAGCAGCAGCGTGCCGTCGTGCCGCTCCGCGAAGAGCGCGCGGATGTTCAGCGCGCGTCCGACCTCCTGCCCGATGACGATCCCGCCGAGCGCCGGCGAGAGCACGGCGGTGGCCTGCAGGTGGCGCGTCTTCTCGGCGAGCGCGGCCCCGAGCTGCTCCGCGAGCTCGGGATACTGCAGCACGAGAGCGCTCTGCAGGTATCGATCGCTGTGGAGCCCCGAGGACAGACGAAAGTGCCCGTCGAGCAACGCGCCCGACTGGCGAAAGTGATCGAGAACCTCCGGCTCGGTCATGTCAGTTGATGCTCCGCAGGTTCCTGCCGTTGCGCAGGTTGTCTTCGAACAGTTTCAGAATCCGCCTGTACTCGTCCGCCCAGCTGGTTGCGCGCTCGAAGCCATGGTTCTCGACCGGGTACGGCGCGAGTTCCCAGTTCTCCTTGCGCAATTCAATGAGGCGCTCGGCGAGGCGCACCGAATCCTGGAACAGGACGTTCGTGTCGACCATGCCGTGACAGACGAGGAGCGCGCCCTTCAGACCGTCCGCAAAATAAATGGGTGAGCTGCGGCGGTAGGCTTCCGCGTCCTTCTGCGGAATGTTGAGGATGTTCGACGTGTATCCATGGTTGTAGTGCGCCCAGTCGGTCACGGGCCTGAGCGCCGCGCCCGCGGCAAAGACATCGGGCGTCGTGAACATCGCCATCAGCGTGATGAACCCGCCGTAGCTCCCTCCGTAAACGCCGAGGCGCTTGGGATTCACCTGCTCCTTCGACACGAGATATTTCGCGCCGTCGACGATGTCCTCGAGATCCTTGCCGCCCATGTGACGATAGATCGCCGTGCGCCAGTCGCGTCCGTAGCCTGAGCTCGCGCGGTAGTCCACGTCGAGCACAACGTAGCCGCGCGACGCGAGCAGGTTGTGGAACATGTACTCGCGGAAGTAACTGGCCCAGTACTTGTGCGCGTTCTGCGCGTATCCGGCGCCGTGCACGAAGACGACGCCGGGCCGCGACGGATCCCGCCGCGCGGCGATCATCTCCGGGGTGAACAGCCGTGCGTAAACGTCCACGCCGTCACGCGCCCTGAATGTAATCACCTTCGGATCGATCCAGTTGAACGATCGCCACTCCGCGGTCGGCGTCGTCGTGATCCGCCTCGCGGGCGCGCCCGGTTTGTTCGGCATCACGTAGACTTCCGGCGGCTTGTTGCTGTAGGAATAGACCACGCCGATCGTCGACTCGTCGGGTGAGACCTCGGACTGATTCGAGCCGGTCATCGACGTGATTTTCGTGCGCGCGCCGCCGTCGATCGGCACCGTGTAGAGGTGACGCTCGCCCGGATGTTGCTCCGTGCTCGTCACGTAAAATTTCTTTTCGTCGGGCGCGAGCTCCGCGCTCGTGATCTCCCACTTGCCGGACGTGAGCTGCTTCGCCTTTGCCAGGGCGGAGGAGCGGAGCGGGGCAGCGGGCCCCCGCGAAGCAACGGAGCTGGTCGGGGTGGAGGAGGGCCCGACATCATTCAATGCTTCGCTGACGTCGAGCGTGTAGAGATGCATCCAGCCATCGCGCTCCGACAGGAACCACACGCGCCGATTGTCGGGGAGGAATGACACGCCGGAGGATCCAAAGCCTCCACCTGCCTCGCGGATCCATGCATCGTCGTGCAGCGTGTCGACAACGCGCGTCTTGCCCGACTCGGGATCGAGCGCGACATACCAGCGATCCTTGTTGTCGGCTGATCGCGCGCCCGCGACGGCGAACTTGCCATCGTCCGATAGTTCAGGCATCGACCAGCGGATCTCGCGCTCGGCTCGATGGCCCGGTTTCGGCGTCTGGCTCGCCTCAGGGTCAGATGACGGCGCGCTCGGCGGCGTTGCCGCCTTCTCGCTCTCGTCGATCGGAGGCGCGAAGCTTCCATCGGCCCACACGGACTTGCCGGTCTTGAGATTCAGCACCGCGAGCAGCCGGCGATCCTGCGTGTCCCCGACAGCGGTCCGCCCTGGAATGTCCTCGGTATAGCCGGTTTGGTTCACATAGTTCGGCACGATGACGTTTCGAGATCCGGCGGGACGCTCGCTGACGAGGATGAAGACGTGCGTATCGTCCGGCGACAGCATCAGATCCGTCGCGGACTGCCGATCCTGCAGCTCGAAGGAAGGCAGCTTGTCCTGTTTCTCTTTGTCTTCCGCCTTTTTCTTCTTCTCCTTCTGCTCGCGGACTGCGTCCAGCAGCTTCTCTTCTTCATCGCGAATGAACTTCTGGCTGTCGGTCAGGCGCGGGTCGGTCTTTTTCGGCGCGACGTCGGTCAATTGCTCGACGAGTGCGGAGCCACGGCCGTCGGCCGGAACGATGAAGAGATTCCCATCGCGCACGTAGGTGAGAGCCGTATCGCGGCGCGCCCAGCGGGGACTGCTCTCGCTGTCCGTAGTGCGCGTGATCTGACGGCGTACGCCATCCGCGTCGAGGAGGACGATATCTCCCTTGTCGACGAAGGTCACGCGCCGATGCGCCTTGTCCCACCGGCCATTGGCGGGTGGCGCGGCTTTCTTCTGCTCCTCGGTCAGGCGCGACGGCGACCCGCCGTCGCGGCCGACTGCATAGGTTGACGCTTCGTCTTCGGCAGGCTTGCGCCACTCGAAATACAGCTTCTGCGAGTCGGCGGACCACCGCAGCCCGTCCGGTGCATAGCCCACAAGGTCCGGGCCTCGCATGATGCTGTCGACCGTCAAGGCAAACCGAGCGTCTTTTGTTTGGGGCGCCTGTGCGACGAGCGCAGGGGCGGTCAGGGTGGCAACTAGCACGAGCGCGAGAATGGTGGACTTGCGTTTCGCCATAATGACTGTTGTTGAGGTCGTCAGACGGCAGAACGGATCTTGCTCCTGTCCCGTCTAAGCCTCGGAGTTTCCTGGTATCTGGAGAATACTGTAATGCGTTTGTATCAGGCATTTTCGGCTTCTTTCGCACGTACCCTCGCGGCGGCGGCAGGAGCCTTCCTGTTCGCTTCCGGCATCGCGCTGTCCGCTTTCGGACAGACAGTGCCCGCGCCTACACCAACCGCGCGGGGCCTTCAGGCGCCAGCGCTGCCTCCATCGCCAGTGGCCGACGGCACGCCGATCTCGATGGACGAAGCGGTGAAGATGGCGCTCGAGAACAACCTCGGGATCCAGCAGGAGCGTCTCAACCCGCAGATCCAGACGCTGGGCATCGCGCGCGCCAACGGCGCGTTCGCGCCGGAGTTGTTCTCGACGCTGAACCGCGGCAGTAGCACGGCGCCTCCGCAAACCTTTCTCGAGCAAGGTGGCGCCGCAACGGTCACCAACACCAACTTTCGGACGCAGGCGGGCGTACAGCAGGTGCTGCCGTTCGCAGGCAGTAGTTACGCGGTCTCGTTCGACGGATTCCGGTCTGTGTCCAACGCGCCGCGCGTGTCGTTCAGTCCGCAGCTCGGGTCGAACCTGAACGCGCAGTTCGTACAGCCGCTGCTCCGGAATTTCAAGATCGACTCGCTGCGCCAGCAGGTGCTGCTGGCGCACACACAGCAGAGCATCGCCGAGATCCAGCTGCAGCGGCGAGTCACGCAGACCTCACGCAACGTGCGTGCGTTTTACTACAACCTCGTCGGCGCGATTGCCGGGCTCGAAGTCGCGCAGCAGTCGCTCGAGCTCTCGCGTGAATCCCTGCGCAACAACCAGACGCGCGTGGAGGTCGGCACCATGGCGCCGATCGACATCGTCGCGGCCCAGGCTGAAGTCGCGAGCAACGAGGAGAACGTCATCATCCAGGAAGCGGCCATCCAGAGCGCGCAGGATCTGCTGCGCACGGTCGTGATGAACCCGCAGCAGCCCGGCTTCTGGACGGCGAAGTTCCGGCCGACGGATCAGCCGGTGCTGGCGTCACAGGTGATCGATGTGGACGCGGCGATCAAGAACGCGTTGGCAAACCGGACGGACCTGCTGGAGTTCAAGCGGCAGATGGAGACTACCGACATCAACCTGAAGTTCGCCCAGAATCAGCGACTCCCTGGTATCGATCTCACCGCGCGTTACGGTGTCACGGGGGTTGGCGGAACGCAATTCGACTATAGGAATACCGGCCCGAATGGCGAGATCCTCGACGTGCCGGAGCGCACTATCGGTGCCGTCCGCAGCTTCAGCGACGTATTGCGCGACGTGTTCGGCAACGACTTCAAGACGTGGAGCTTTGCCGTCAACGTCTCGTACCCACTCGGCACGAGCCAGGCCGACGCGGCGGTCGCGCAGGGGAAACTTCAGAAGCAGCAGCAGCAGACGGGCCTGGCGGACCTCGAGATGCAGGTCGCGACAGCGGTCCGCGAAGCAGGACGCCAGGTCAACACGAACCTGAAGCGAGTCGAGGCAACGCGCAAGGCGCGCGAGCTGGCTGAGAAGCGGCTCGAGGCCGAGCAGAAGCGCTTCACGGTCGGCCTGTCCACCACGTTCGAGCTCTTCCAGGCGCAGCGCGACCTGGCGCGCGCCCGCCAGTCCGAACTGAACGCCACCATCGACTACAACCGCTCGCTCGTGGACTTCGAAGCCGTGCAGACGGCGCCGATCGCGGGAAGATAGACGACGCTGGGAGCTGGAAACGTCGCGATCTGTCCTGAGTCGTGTCTGTATTTCTCAATGCGCGTGGGGCCCCACGCGCTCGCGCTCGCCGGTCCTGCTTCGCAGGACTTCACTCCGTCGGCTCGCGCCGGCCGCAGGCGCTCTTCCCTTCTGACGTTCTAGCTCCTACTCCTGGCTCCTGTTAGACTCGCTCCCGTGCCGAAGCTGACCGTTACGGTCATCACTCGGAACGAGGGGGAGAACATTGGGCCCTGCCTCGCATCGGTCGCGTGGGCCGACGAGCTCGTGGTGATCGATGCGGGCAGCACGGACGACACCGTCGCGATCGCCCGCCGCCATTCAGCGCGCGTGGAGGTTCGGTCGTGGCCCGGCTACGGCGCGCAGAGGAACTACGCCGCCTCGATCGCGTCGAACGACTGGATCCTGACGATCGACGCTGACGAGCGGGTCTCGCCGGAGCTCGCTGCAGAGATCAAAAACGTCCTCGCAACCGAACCCGCGCGGCGCGGCTATCGCATGCCCCGCGTCACCTGGTATCTGGGACGCTGGATTCGCGGCACCGACTGGTATCCCGACTACCAGGTGCGCCTCTACGATCGGCATGCGGGACACTGGAACGACCGTCGCGTGCACGAATCGATCGCACTCGACGGCGAGCCGGGCCTGCTGCACCACGATCTCCAGCATTTCGCCTACCGCGATATCAGCCACCATCTGTCGACGATCGATCAGTACACGACGCTTGCCGCGGAGCAGTGGGCCGAGGAAGGACGCCGCGTCTCGCTGGCGGGCGTCATCGTTCACCCGCCATTCGCATTCCTGCGGAACTACGTCCTGAAACGCGGGTTCACACAGGGTGCCGCGGGATTGCTCGTTTCGCTGCTGAACTCGTATTACGTGTTCCTGAAGATGGCGAAGGCGTGGGAGCTGGATCGTTCCGGGGCGCGGGGTGCGGGACGCGGGATGCGGAAAACACAGAACGGGGCGTTGCCCGGCACTCCGGATCCCGCACCCCGCATCCCGGATCCCGGCGCGCGAAGCCACCGCTGATGTTCTCCCTCCACATCGATACCGCCCGGACGTGGCGCGGCGGTCAGAACCAGGTTCTGCTGACCGTGCTCGGGATGCGCGCGCTGGGACACCGCGCGATGCTCGTCGCGCACTCGGCCGGCGAGCTGCGGTCGCGCGCGCGCGAAGGGCTCGAGCTGATTCCCCTCACGCCGAAGACCGAGATGGATCTTGGCGCCGCCTGGCGTCTCGCCCGCGTGATCACGCAGGAACAACCGGACGTCGTGCACGCGCACGATCCGCACGGCGTGGCGATGGCGGCGCTGGCCCTGTCGATGAGCACGCAAGCCACGAAGCCGCCGCTGATCGCGGCGCGCCGGGTCGACTTCCACCTGAAAGGCAACGCGCTGTCGCGGTGGAAGTACCGGCAGGTGGACTGCTTCATCTGCGCGTCCGAATTCATCCGCCGGATGCTGATCGGCGACGGCATCGAAGAAGAACGCGCGATCACGGTGCACGAAGGGATCGACCTCGGGCGCGTCGAGGCGGCGCCCGCCGCCGATTTACACGGAGAATTCTGGCTTCCGCATGGCGCGCCGATCGTGGGCAACGTCGCGGCGCTCGTGCCCCACAAAGGACAGCGTCACCTGGTCGATGCCGCGGCGCTCGTCGTCCAGAAAGTGCCGGACGCCAGGTTCGTCATCGCAGGCGCAGGAGAGCTCCGCGAGGCGCTCGAGCGCCAGATCAAGGACCACGGACTCGAGAAGCACGTGCTGCTCGCGGGATTCAGGCCGGACGTGCTGTCGGTCCACAAGGCGTTCGACATCTTTGCCATGAGCTCGACCAGCGAAGGCCTGGGGACGTCGCTGCTCGATGCGATGGCGTGCGCGAAACCGATCGTAGCGACGAGCGCCGGCGGCATTCCCGAGGTCGTCGTGGACGGCCAGACCGGCATCCTGGTCCCACCGCGCGATCACGAGGCGATGGGACGCGCCCTCGTCGCACTGCTGCGCGACGAGCACTCTCAACAGGTCATGGGTGCGGAAGGTCTCCTGCGGATCCGCGAACGATTCAGCGCCGAGCGCATGGTGCACGAGACGCTCGGGGTATACGAGCGCGTCTCGCAATCGTCAATCCCTTATCCCTGATCCGGAATCTCTCATCCGCAATCCGCAATCGCTGATCCCGGATCGACGATCCGGGATCGACCATCGAGGATCAGGGATCCTGGATCAGGATCAGGGATTAGCGAGTCTGTGGCCGGATCGCCATTAAACCTGGCTGACATCCCGAATGATTGCGCGGGCAGTCGTCGAATGTCACCGCCGCTCCGTTGTTCGAGAACGTGACACCGCGCGCGATGCGTGACGAGGGGGACTTGTCGGGCTCGATCAGGGCCAGTGCGCCAAGATTCGCGCCCGTGTGCGCGTCGAAGATACGCAGCTGATAGCCGTTGACGAGGAAGCCCACGCGACCGCCGTCAGGCGCCCATGCGATCTCGTCCGATTCTTCCGACTGCTCGTTCAGCGTCTCGACCACGCGCGCGTTGGTCGCGGTGCCGATCTTCAGCGACTGGCAGCGTCCCAGCGCGCAGCGCGCCTCGAGGATGTACGCCACGAGATCTCCGGACGGCGACGAGGCGACCTGTGTGACGTGACGGCTGCCGAGCAGCCAGCCGCCGGCGAACGCCACCGCCGCTACGACGAACGCGAGGATCGCCGCGGCGATCGCGGCGCCGGTGCGACTCGCCCGCCGCGCGGGCGGCAGATTCCCTTGAGCGGACATTGCGCGTCTCCCTGCCGGCGGCCGTAGCCGCAGGCATTCATCATGCCAACGTGGCAGATTGAAAAATCAAAGCGGACGGGATCGACCGGATCGATGGCCCGGAGGGACGCCGTGATCTCCGCCGCCATGCGCCACCCGGGTGACGCGTAGCGCGTGAGCCGCAGGCAGCGCCCGAGGCGGATCACGTGCGTATCGAGCGGCACGATCAGCTTCGACGGCGGAATCGACCTCCAGACGCCGAGATCCACTTGATCGCGGCGCACCATCCACCGCAGGAACAGGTTCAGCCGCTTGCAGCCGCTGCCCGAGGACGGCCGCGGAAAAAAGTAGCAGACACCGGCGCGTTTCGGCACACGCCCGTATACCGCGCGCAGATCCAGCGCAAGCGCCCTGCGCGAGAAGCTGTCGAGGCTGTCGCTGATGTCGATGGCATCGGATCGGTAGCCCTCGAGGAAGAACGCCTCGATCGATCCGTGACGATCGAGCATCTGGCGGAGCACCCACAACAGCGCGGCGATATCGACCCCGCGCGTCCAGCGGTGCACCATCGCGCGCAGCTCCGGGTGCGACGCCGCGGGATCGAAGCCACGGACGAACGCCGCGGGTTCCGGACCGAGGATGTTCGCCAGCGCCTCGATCGTGTTGAGGACGCTGGCGACGCGCCCGAATGCGAGCGCCGCCGCGCAAAAGCCCACGACCTCCTGATCCTGCGGCCTGGCGTACCGCCGGACAATCTGGATGGGGTCCGCCGCCGCGCCTTCGCGGTTATACGCCTCGTACAGCTGCTCGAGACGGGCACGCAGCGTAGCGGGACGCGGGACGCGGGACGCGGGACGCGGATTCTGGGATTGTTGCTGCGACTGCCGCATCAGTCGACCCCACCAGCACGGAAACGCACCCCGCGCCCCGCACCCCGCACCCCGCGCCCCGCACCCCGCACCCCGCGCCCCGCAGCCCGCACCCCGCGCCCCGCATTCCGCACCCCGCGCCCCGCATTCCGCACCCCGACGTGGTCCATTGTCAGAAGCTCGTGATTGCCTCGCCGGCTTTGCACATCGGACACTCGGCGGCCCGATAGTTCTCCGGCGCCTTGTATTCCGCGAGCGCGAAGTTCGGCACGCCGGCATCGGCGACCGCCTCGAGACGATCGCAGATCTCGACGGTCGCGAGCACGGTGCCGCCGGCCTTCCGCACCAGGTTGGCGCAGCGCTCGAACGTCTTCCCGGTATTCCGCACATCGTCGGCGATCAGCACGCGCTTGCCGGACATCTCGCGTGCGTAGAACTCGCGCAGGAAGAAGTCGTGATCGCCGCGGCTGCTGAACGGCGCGAAGCTGCACGGGGGATGCGTAAGGGCCCGGCGGCCGTCCAGCAGGCCCGCGAGCGTGTGCGCGAGCAGCGCGCCCCCCATCACCGGACCCGCGACCACTTCGGTTTTCTCGAGGAGATCGCCGGGCAGTACCTCGAGAAAATCCTGCGAGAGGCGCCAGATCGTCGAGGGGTGCCGGAATAATCGGTGTGGATTGAGGTACACGCGGCCGTGATAGCCGTTCCCGTAGTCGAAATGCCCGTTCCGCATGAGCACTTCGAATTCCTGCAGCTGCCTGAGCGCCTGCTGGCGCAGATCGTCACGCCTGCTCATTCCTGTACACCACTCTTCCTCCGACAATCGTGGCCGCCACGCCGCCGCGGAGCGACCAGCCGTCGAACGGCGTGTTCTTCGACTTGGAGCGCAGCGCCGACGCGCGGATGCTGACCGGCGCGTCGGGCGCGAGAATCGTCACGTCTGCCGGACGTCCCTCCGCCAGCGATCCGCCTGGAAGCGCCAGGACCCGCGCGGGATTCACCGACAGGAGCTCGATCATCCGCGGCAGGCCGATGCGCCCCGCGTGCACCAGCCGATCGAAGACGAGCGGCACCGCCGTCTCGAGACCGACGATCCCGAATGGCGCGCGATCGAACTCGACGAGCTTTTCGTCGAGATGATGCGGCGCGTGGTCGGTGGCGATCACGTCGACGGTGCCGTCCGCGATGCCGTCGAGCATCGCATCGCGGTCCGCCTGCTCGCGCAGCGGCGGATTCATCTTCACGTTCGTGTCGTAACGGGTCGGCCGCTCGAGCGATTCATCCGTGAGAATGAAGTGGTGCGGCGCAACCTCGCACGTGACCCGCGAGCCGCCGCGCATCTTCGCGTCGCGCACCGCGCGAACGGACTGGCGCGCGCTCATGTGCGCGACGTGAAACGCGCCACCCGTAAGCTCCGCGAGCGCGATGTCACGCTCGACCATGATCGATTCCGCGACGCCAGGGATCCCGCGCAGCCCCATCGTCGCGGCACGATAGCCTTCGTGGGCCACGCCGTCCCCCTTCAGCGACGGATCTTCACAGTGATCGATAATCGGCACGCCGAGCATTCCCGCATACTCGAGCGCCCGCCGCATCAACAAGGCCGTCGCCACCGGCCGCCCGTCATCCGTGAACCCGACGCAGCCAGCGGCTTTCTGCGCGCCAAGCTCCGCGAGCTGTTCGCCCCGCGAGCCGAGTGACACCGCGCCGATCGGATACACGCGCGCAAGGTTGGCTTGCGCAGTCTTCCGCAGGATCAGCTCGGTGATGCCCGGATGATCGTTGATCGGGTCCGTATTCGGCATGCACGCGACGGCCGTGAACCCGCCGGCAACGGCAGCCGCTGTCCCCGTTGCCACGGTCTCCTTGTGCTCCTGACCAGGCTCGCGAAGGTGGACGTGCATGTCGATGAGCCCCGGCGCCACGATCCAGCCGCGGCGCAGCTCGAACACCTCGGCGCCGTCGGCGGGAAGCGTACGCGCCACGCGCGCGATCGTGCCGTTCTCGATCAGCACGTCCATCTCGCCGTCGCGCCCGTTCGCCGGATCGATAACGCGCCCCCCCTTGAGCAACGTCTTCATCAATCTGCCTCGGCTTCCTGGCCGGCGAGCAGGTACAACACGGCCATCCGGACGGCCACGCCGTTCGAGACCTGCTCGAGAATCACCGAGTACGGCCCGTCAGCAACCTCGGAATCGATTTCAACACCGCGGTTCATCGGTCCGGGATGCATGATGATCACATCATCTTTCGCGCGCCGCAGCCGCTCCGGCGTCAGGCCGAACAGCGAGAAGTACTCGCGCGTTGACGGTATGAAGTGGCCGTGCATCCGCTCGTGCTGGATGCGCAGCATCATCACGACATCCGCCTGGTCGACCGCTTCATCGATCGACGTGGTCGGCCGGACGCCGAACCTCGCGAGATCCGTGGGCATCAGGGTCGACGGACCGCACGCCCAGACCTCCGCCCCCATCTTGTTCAGGAGCTGAATGTTCGAACGCAGCACGCGGCTGTGCATCAGGTCGCCGACGATCGAGACCTTCAGGCCGTCGAGGCGCTTCTTGTGCGCACGGATCGTGAAGGCATCGAGGAGCGCCTGCGTCGGGTGCTCGTGCATGCCGTCCCCGGCGTTGATGATTGCCGATCGGCAGAGTCTCGCCAGAAGGTGCGGCGCGCCGGATGAGGCGTGGCGCATCACGATCATGTCGGGCGCCATCGCCTCGAGGTTGCGGACCGTATCGAGCAGCGTCTCGCCCTTCGTGACGCTCGACGTCGCGACCGCGATACTCAGCGTGTCGGCGCTGAGCCGCTTCTCGGCGACTTCGAACGACATGCGCGTCCGCGTGCTCGGCTCGAAGAACAGGTTCACGACCGTCCGGCCGCGCAGCGTCGGCACTTTCTTGATCGGCCGGGCGGCGATCTCCTTCATGGCTTCCGCGGTATCGAGGATCCGCTGGATCTCTTCTGCATCAAGGTCGGCGATGCCGAGCAGATGGCGCGATCGGAGCATCACACGCCCTCCGGATCATTGATGACAACCTCGTCAGCGCCGTCAATCTCCTGCAGCCGCACCTGCACGCTCTGTTTCGGAGAGGTCGGCAGGTTCTTGCCGACGTAATCTGCCTTGATCGGCAGCTCGCGATGTCCTCGATCGACGAGGACGATGAGCTGGATGGCGCGCGGACGGCCGAAGTCGATGAGCGCGTCGAGCGCGGCGCGGATCGTTCGTCCGGTGTAGAGCACATCATCAACGAGCAGGATCCGTTTGTCGTCGATCGAGAACGGAACTTCGGTGCGGCGGACGACGGGCTGCGGCCCCACAGGCTGACGCATCAGGTCGTCGCGGTACAGCGTGATGTCGAGCGCGCCCGTGGGAACCTCCTCGCCGTTGATATCGCGAAGGCTGTGCGCGATACGGCGCGCGAGCGGGACGCCGCGCGTGCGAATCCCGACGAGCGCGAGCTCGCTGGTGCCACGGTTGCGTTCGAGGATTTCGTGGGCGATACGTGTGAGGGCGCGGCCCATCCGGTCCGCGTCCATGACTTGCGGCATGCAGGCACCTCTTCGCGTCCTCTCAGGGACGCAGTTAAAGAGACGCTTCGATCATATCACGGCAATCCGTTCATCCCTGATCCCTGATCCGGAATCCCTCATCGCGTATCGTCAATCTCGAATCTCGAATCCGCAGCCGCCTCAGCGTGTGATTCGCACTTCGTACCAATCGCCGTCGATCGCCAGCCGCTCGGAACCCGTCCAGGTGAACGTCGACGCGCGAGGCTGATAGTTATCGGCGACGGTGAACACGCTGTTCACGCGCGTCAGCGTGACGGAGGGAGTCTCCTTGCGTGCCGGCTCACCTTGACGCGGCGGCGGCGCGGGATAGGCCTTGAACCGCACGGCATCCGGCTGGTTCGTCCCGGCAGGCAGCGGCACCGCGCCTCGAAAGCAGCCGGTGCGGACGATGCGGAACTCCGGGAGACCGCGATCCGAATCGAACCATCGTGCGACGCCGGAGGGATCCGTCGCGTGGACGGAAAACGCGACGGCGGCGTTCTGCAGCTCCGTGCACGCTTCGACGTGCACGAACCGCTTCAGATCGGGAATGTGGCCGGATCCGGCGGGTGCATCCTCCACCAGCTTCTTCTCGCGCGCCATCTCCTTTGCCGCAACCGTGTAGATCCACGGGTGAGCGTCCATCACGATCTCGCGTGACGCGTTCGTCAGATCGAAACGCTGCGGCGCCGGCGCATAGCGGATCTCGGTCGGCCCCGACTCGCTCACCATGTTGTTGTCGGTCGACACCCACAACAACGGATGCGCGCCTTCGTGCCGTCCACGGAACGGCGGCACCTCGTGTCGCGGCCCCTGGAACTCTTCCGCCACGATCTTTCCCGCCCGATCGAGCGTGACCCCGTAGACAAACTCCACGTCCGTGGTGCGGCCCCATGTCGCCATCAGACGATCCGTCGCGGTGCCGCCATCCTCGTTCGTGAAGATCACTGAATATCGGAACTGTCGTCCCTGTGCCGTGGCGACGATTTCGTACCACATGAACACCGGCAGGTCCGTGAATCTGCCGACGGTATTCGGCCGCGCGAAGAGTGTTGGCGCCATCGACTGCGCGACGAAGTCGTCGCCCGCCGGTGTGATGACGACGACATCGACGTGTGACACGGATGCCGGTCCTGCCTGCTTCGCGGAGAGCGCCGGATCCGCTTCGAGGCGAAGCCGATGCTCGCCCGCCTCGATGCGGCCGAGCGTCACGTGATAGTCCGCGTCCCCGGCGCCGCGCGTCAGCAGCACGTGCTGCGAATATTTACCGTCGACGAGCACGCGTACCGCGGCCGCCTCGCGTCCTTCTGTCCCCCAGTCGCACGGATCGCACGACGCGTGGATCACGGCGACGCCCTCGCCAGCCGCGGACGCCTTGAATGCCTGATCGACCGGCAGAGGTCCAGCGAACGCGCGGATCACAGCGGTGCACATAACGACGAGCCCGAAGACGGGTGTGCGGATCGGCATCATGCCGTCGATACTATTCCTGAACCACGCGCCCCGCACCTCGCGCCTCGGACCTCGCACTCCGGACCTCGGATCTCCGACCTCGGACCTCGAGGATTCTTCACCGTTCGTGCGACGGAATGAAGGTGATCGGTCGTTCCGGACTGAACCTGAAGAGGTCCGCGCGGGCGTAGCCGTCCATGTCGCGGCCGATTGGGAGACCGAGGAAATACAGAATCGTAGGCGTGACGTCGACGATCGATCCCCGCTGATGACGGCCCGGCGCCACCGACGCGCCGAAGGCCAGCATGAAGCCGTCAGGCGCGCGATCGTGCGTGCCGCTCAAATCCGGCTGGCGCAGCAAACGAGAGATCGCGTGCTTCACCGGATCGATCGGCTGCATGCCGAAACCGGAAACGACCAGCAGCAGATCGCCCGCCCCGAGGCGATCGAGCGCAGCGCCGATCTCGCCGTCGATGTAGCCGTAATAGCGATCGAGCGTCGGACCGAGCCGTTGACGATCCTCCTCGGACACCGCGCCCAGCGATCGCGGCTGGGCGTAACGCAGGAACTGATGGCCGACCGTGTCCAGCCCTTCGTAGCGCAGCGCGCTGAACTGCACGGGGCGCTCGACGTTCAGGTCGCGCATGGCGCGGCTGTAGAACTGATCCCACCGCGCCGCGCCCACATCCGGCGCGGGTGGCGTCACGATCGGGATACCGGCCGGCAATACCTCGGCCGACGCGCTGTCGGAGCCGACGAACGCATCGCGCGCCACCGGTTGCAACTCGGGCGGGTACGCGGCGCGCCCATCGAGCTCGAACATCGATCCGAGCAGCTGATGAAATCGGTCGGTCACGAGTGTCGTGATGCCATAGTCGCCGAGGAGCGTCCATATCGGACGCGCGCGCCATGCCGCGGACGTGTTCGGCTCGGCGCGGACGACCCCGAGCTGCACAAGCGCGTGCGAGAAGCAGTGATCCGGCAGCAGGTCGATCCCGCGCGTGTCTCCGCTCGCGAAATACGAGGCGGTCGAGCGCACGCCGTTCTTCATGGGATACATCCCCGTGGCGACCGCGGCCCAGACCGGATCGGGCTGCGTGGGGCGGATCGTCGCGAGGTCGATCGACGCGCCGCTGTCGAGCAGCCGGCCGAAGTTCGGCAGGCGCCCCTCCGCCGCTCGTGGCCAGACGTATTCGAGCGACGCGCCGTCGAGCAGCAGCAGCACCACGCGTGGCCCCCCGGCTTTGTCGGGCGTGGGTTCGATGGTCACGCGGCGCGCGCCGAGCGGCAGCTCACCGCCCGGACCACGCGCGGCGAGAGGCAGCGCGAGCGATCCGACGATGGCGATCGCCAGCAGTGCCGCGCCCACCCGGCTGCCCCGCCGCCCGAACGAATAGTGGGCGATCGCAATCCCGAGCAGCACCACGGCGGACGCCGTCGTGGCACCCGCACCCGTGGCGAATCGGCGCGCCGTCGGCTCGTCGAAGAGCGTGGTGAACCCGCGCAGGTTGAGCCACATCAGCGTCGCCGCCACGGCCGCTGCCGCCGACGACAACCACGCCAGAAGTCGGACGCTGATCCAGCCCGGGGAGAAGATCTCCACACTGAAGAACTCTCGCAGCAGCATCAGCGTGTAGAACAGCACCGCGAGGTGAATCCCGTAGAAGGCGACCAGCGTTCCGTACCAGCGCCACACCGTCGATGACGCGAGGGGCACCTGTGGATTGAGCTGCAGCAGCAGGATCGTCAGGTACGCCGCACCGAGCGCGCCAGCGAGCAGCGAGTTGCTGAGCATCCGCAGGAAGCGCATTCGCGAAGTGTAGATCGGACGGGACCCGACCATGTTTCGTAACGTATACTCGCATGATGCTGGTAGATATCGACGCCGCGGTGATTGCGAACCGGCGGCTGTCGGATGACTACAACGTGCTCGCGTTCGACGCGGCGGCCATCGCGCGCAGCGCACGACCTGGGCAATTCGTCATGATCAAGACGTCGCGCGGCCTCGATCCGCTGCTGCGGCGCCCGTTCTCCATCTTCGAAATCCTGCGGAACAACAGCGGCGCCGCGACGGGCGTTTCGATCTTCAACAAGCATGTGGGCGCCGGCACGTCGCTGCTCGCGGAAGCCGAACCGGGCGCGCGACTGCTGATCCTCGGGCCGCTCGGCCGCCCGTTCGAGCCCGTCGATCCTCCCGCGGAAGCATGGATGGTGGCGGGCGGCGTCGGCCTCGCCCCCTTCGTCACGCTCGCGGAAGCGTTAGCGGCGCGCGGCACGCGCACGACGCTGTTCTACGGCGCGCGTCGCGGCGAGGACCTTTACTGCATCGAGCTGTTCGAGTCACTGGGCGTTGGGATCGTCCTCGCCACTGAAGATGGCACGCGCGGCGTGCACGGCCGTGTCACGGTCCCGCTCGAATCCGCGCTGCGGCAGCGCACACTCGGGGAGCCCGTGAAACTCTATGTCTGCGGCCCGACGCCAATGATGCGCGCCTGCGCCGGGCTCTCGCTCACGTATGGACGCGCGTGCGACGTGTCGCTCGAGCAGGTGATGGGTTGCGGACTGGGCGGCTGCTACAGCTGCGTCGTCCCCGCGCGGTCGGATACGGGCGGCCCGCCGCATCACACACGCACGTGCATTGATGGTCCCGTGTTCGAGGCCCAGCGCGTCGCGTGGGACGCCATGACGAGTCACTAGTCTGTCGGCCGCACCGCGTCGACGACGGCCTGCCGAAACGACGCAGGATCGAGCGCCGGATATCGGTACATGGCGGGCTCGATTGCCTCGAAATACTCCATGAGAGGCGCGCGGTCGATCAATCCGCGACGGAGCATTTCCTGCACGTCGGCCACGTCCTGCGCGTGCCCGCGTTCGATTTTCGAGAGCGCCTGCGCATACAAATCGAAATGATGGAAGGAGATGCGGCCCTCGCGAGCGATGAACGGACTCCGGTCCTGCCAGTCTGGCCGTACGGGAATAAAATGATCAGGCGAGGCGAGCTCCACGTTGATCTGGAGCCGCTCCTTCAGCCGCGGGATCGCGCGAAACAACGCGTCGTGCTCGGGGACAATCCGGATGTCTATGTCGATCGTGCTGGCGCGCCACCCCTCCAATACGGCCGTCGCACCGCCGGTGAGATACACGCGCGTGTCGGCCGGGGCCTCTTCGCTCAGCGCGCGCATGAAGCGCCGGATCCGACCGGCGTCCGCTAGCGCGCGCATGCCAGCGCGCGTTCGAAGCTGACCAGGCGACGCAGCAGGGCGTTATAGCGTGAATGCGCCGCTTCGGGACCGCGTTCGACGAGTCGCGCGTACAGCCGATGCTCGGGATCCGGCAGCGCCACGGGGACAAGCAGACCGAGCCGTCGCAGGCGTGGCGCGCCGATCGATACCAAAAGAGCGGCTTCCGTCTGCATTCCCGAGGCGAGGTCCGTCAGTCCCTGCCGCACCAGGTCTTCGCCGGGCAGCGCTGCATCCATACTGTGATTATAGCGACCGTCGTATAAGATCGAGCGAACGCCGCGCACAACGTGCGGAGTTGGAAGAAATCGTGGACCTGTCACTTCAAATCGCTCAGTTGACGCTCGCCAACCCGCTCATCGCGGCCAGCGGATGCTTCGGGTACGGCGTCGAGTACAGCGACGTCGTGGATCTCGCATCGCTTGGCGGTGTCGCCGTCAAGGGACTGTTTCTCACCGAGCGTGAAGGGCACGCGCCGCCGCGCATTGTGGAAACGCCGTCGGGCATGTTGAACGCAATCGGCCTCCAGGGGATCGGGGTGCACCGCTTCATCGCCGAGCGGCTGCCGGAGCTCCGCGAGCGCCGCGCGACGGTCATCGTCAACATCTGCGGGACGACGCTTGACGAGTACGTCGAGGTGGCGCGGATCCTGTCCGACGCGGAAGGTGTCGCTGCGCTCGAATTGAATATCTCGTGCCCCAACATCAAGGAAGGGGGAATCACGTTCGGCTGCAGCCTGCCAGGCACGCACGCGGTCGTGAGCGCGGTGCGCAAGGTCACGAGGCTCCCGGTGATCCCGAAACTGACGCCGAACGTGACCGACGTGGCATCGTTCGCGCGCGCCGCCGAGGAAGCGGGGGCCGATGCGATCTCGCTCGTCAACACCTTCCTTGCCATGGCAATCGACGTCGATACACACCGGCCGAAGCTGACCAACATCGTCGGCGGCCTGAGCGGCCCCGCCATCCGGCCGATCGCGGTACGCATGGTGTACGAGTGCCGTCGGGTCGTGAAGATTCCAATCATCGGCATGGGCGGCATCGCGACCTCTGACGATGTGCTCGAGTTCATGATCGCGGGCGCGAACGCGGTCCAGGTCGGCACGATGAACTTCGTCGATCCGTTCATCTGGACGAAGCTGATGGAGGGGATCCGATGCTACATGGAGAGGCACGGGCTGACGCGCCTGCAGGAGATCGTCGGCACGGTGGACACGACGGCGGGGCAAAAAGCGTGGATCAGCTCCTAGCCGCGGACCAGCTTTTGGTCGCGCTCGATGTTGAGTCGCGCGGCGAGGCGCTGGCGCTCGCCGACCGGCTCCGTGGCGCCGTCGGCGGTTTCAAGATCGGCAGCCGGCTGTTCACCTCCGAAGGCCCCGACATGGTGCGCGCGCTCGTGGACCGCGGGGATCGGGTCTTTCTGGATCTCAAGTGGCACGACATCCCGAACACGGTCGCGACGGCGGTCGCGGCCGCCAGCGGCCTCGGCGTGTGGATGCTCAACGTGCACGCGAGCGGCGGCACCACGATGATGCGCGCGGCGCGCGAGGCGGCCCAGGAAAGGGCCGCGAGACACGGACGAAGCGCGCCGCTGGTCGTTGGCGTGACCGTATTGACGAGCATGAACCCGGCGTCGCTCCGCGAGACGGGTATCGTGATCGATTTGATGGACCAGGTCCTTCGGCTGGCGGAACTGACGAAGGAAGCGGGACTCGACGGCGTCGTGGCCTCCCCGCGCGAAACCGCAAGCATCCGCTCACGCTGCGGCGCAGACTTCGCGATCGTGACACCGGGGATCCGCGGCGGCGCCGCGGCGGATGCGAAGGACGACCAGGAACGCACGATGTCGGCGGCCGAAGCGGTCGCGGCGGGCGCGAGTTACCTCGTAGTGGGACGCCCGATTATCGCCGCGCCCGACCCGAATGCCGCGGCGCGAGCGATCGTTGAGAGCCTGGCGAGCCGGAAGCCCGCGAAGCCTGAAGCCCGAAGCCCGAAGCCTACTTCGCGGTGATTATGAAGTGGCCCCGGCGGTTCTGTGACCAGCAGCCCTCGCTCTCCTCCGCGCAGAACGGCTGCTCCTTCCCTTTGCTGACCGTCGTCACACGGTCGGCTGGGACGCCGAGGTTCACAAGGTAGCCGCGGACGGCCGCGGCGCGGCGCTCACCGAGCGCAAGGTTGTACTCCGCGGTGCCGCGCGAGTCGCAGTGCCCTTCAATCATGACCTTCGTGCCGGTCCAGCGCTTCATCCAGTCCGCATCCTTCTGCAGCGCCGGCTTGGCGTCCTCGCGTATCTGGCTCGAATCCACCTCGAAGAACGCATCGTCGAGGGGCTTTTCGGTATTGAGCTGCTCGAGCGTCTTCTTCGCGAAGATCTCGTCCTCGGTCGGTGTGCGCTCGGGCGCCGGTGCCGGAGGCGGCGGGGGCGGCGGCGGCGCGGGCTGCGTTGTCGGCGCGGGCGCCGGGGCCGCGGGAGGAGGCGCCGGTGCAGGCGCCGGTTTCTTCTTCCCGCACGCGCTCACGCCGACTGCGGCAGTGAGTGCGATCGCGGCGAACACGCGCACGGAACGTCTCATCAGCAAGCTCCTCCGCACAATGTAGAATTTTTTCGTTTCCGAGCTTACCACGATGGACCGTCTCCTCGAGGCCACCGCGCGCGCCGAGCACGATCATTTCTGGTTCCGCGGCTTTCGAAAGTTCGTCGAGCCGATCATTGCTGATGCGGCGGATGCCGCCCGCGGCCGCATGGAGATCCTCGATTGCGGGTGCGGCACGGGCAATAACCTGGCGCTGCTCGGGCGCTATGGCCGCACGACGGGGATCGACCTCGCGTGGGCCGGCCTGCGGTACGCCCACGCCGGCGGCGAGCGCCGCCTCGCGCGCGCCACGGCGGCACGCCTGCCATTCTCCGCCGGGACGTTCGATCTCATCACGTCGTTCGACGTCCTGTATTCCCTGGACGAGGAGGCGGAGCGCGACGCGATCGCCGAGATGTTCCGGGTGCTCAGGCCTGGGGGCCGCCTGGTGGTCAACGTTGCGGCGCTCGAGGCGCTGCGCGGCAATCATTCAATTCTATCGGGTGAAGTGCGGCGTTACAGCAGGGCTGATCTGAAGAATCGCCTCGAGCGCGGCGGTTTTTCCGTGCAGCGGATTACCTATACGAATTTCACGATCCTGCCGCTCGTGGTCGCCGTCCGGCTCATGCAACGCGTCACGGGCCACGTGGAATCGGAAAAGGAAATCGCAATTCCGCCCGCGCCGATCAATCTGGCGCTCTCGGCTGTGCTCGGTCTCGAGGCTGCCGCCCTGCGGGTCGTCAATATGCCGATTGGGAGCTCGATCCTGGCGTGCGCTGTCAGAGACGACGGAGGAATACGGAGGAGAACGGAGGAAGACGCAGGAAGACGGAGGAATACGGAGGCAACGGATCCTCAGAACGAAGCAACGGAGGGAACGAACTCCCGCGCACGCGCTGAGCTGCCAGGCGGCGCCGGGCAGCCGTGTGTGCCGCGGCCGGCCAGTGAAGTTCCGGAGGCCGGCCCACTGCCGCGCGAAGCGCGGCGCGGCACACACGGCTTTCCGTGCTCTACGTTGGCAGCTCTCGCGTGAACCGCATTTCTCCGGTGAAGTCCGTTGACTTCGTTGCTTCGTTTGTAAAATCCGTTTCCTTCGGTCTTTCTTCGTTTCCTTCAGTCAACTGACACGCTAAAGATTCTCAATGCGAGGTGCCGCTGATCTCCGCCACTTGCTCCACCAGGCACGAAAAAGCGTGAGCTCTCCAGAGTCACGCGGCCGTTGGCCTCGGCGAGCAGATCCGCGGGCACATCGATTGACTCATCGAAGTCCGAGGACGGATCGAACGCGGCAATCTCGCGATTCCCGATCAGCACGCGGACGTGCGGCGGCGCGTCGTAGTAGCGCATGGGAGACTCGCCGTGAATCGTCACTTTGACGGAACGGCCAATCGGGCGCACCCACAGGCTCGAGCGCTCGCTCGTCCAGCGCCAGGCGAAACCCAGCGAGCGATTGTATTCAGGCTCGTACCATCCCTGGTCGTATGCGAAAAGCGGCACGCCGGGGCCCTGCAGGTCGAACTGCTCGAGCGAGACGGGCGCCTTCGGTTCCACGAGGGCGGTAAGTTCGATCGGCACATAGCTGCTGCCGCTGGCAAGCGTGCCCGCCGGTAGCGTCATTTCGCGCATGAAGAATCCTGGTGAGACCGGCCACGATGCGAGCGGATTCCCATTCACTCTCAACAGCAGCGTCGTCGACGCGGTGCCGGGTGCACCGAGGTGGCGGCCGCCGATCATCAGCAGCATCTCGTCCGCGCGGCTCTTCGCCCATGCAAGAGCGGCTGCGACGTGTGGCCCCGGGTGATCCGTCGCCGTGACGCCGCCCACTTCCGCGGTCAAGGACCAGCCGCGATCGAGCATCCACCCGGGTGGCTGCATGTGATACCAGTCGACGGGACCGGGACGCGCGCCTCCGACGAACGGCGGCTCGACGAACCCCCAGCGGTACTGCCGCGCGAGCCGTCGCGCGCGACTGTCGAACAAGGCGAGGTCGGTTCGGGCGGGATCGGCGACGAACCAGACGTTCGCGGACGGTTTCGCGCGCCACAGAGCCACCAGCGTCAGCCACTCGCGCCCGTGCGGCGCCTTTGCGACGCGCGCAGGAAGGATCGGAGCGGCCCACTCGGCCGCACGTCTGGCGCCGGCGTGCATCGCGATCGTGTCGACGGGCTCCCCGCCATGGGCGGTTGCGGCCATGTCATCAAACACCCTGAACACCGGCGCCCCCTCACGCGCGTAGTTGCGTGAGGCGGGAATTGCAAAGCCGAGCGAGACCACGGCGATGAGACACGCGGCGATGGCCATCGGCATCGGCCGGCGGGTCTCGAGCGCCGCCATGGCTGCATACGCGACGACCGGCACCATCGGCAACGCGTAGCGTACGGTCTCCGTCTCGTGAAACAGCAGGTGAAAAATCGCATAAGGCGCGAACGCGACGAGGATCAGGAGGATGGCGCGCGGGGCACGCCAGGCAATCCGCAGCGCACCGGCGGCGGCGAGCACGCACATGCCGACGCCGGGCCACCAGTCCCATGGCCAGACGAACGAGTTCACAAGCGCGAATGCCGCGACGCGCGGTGTGCGGTGCGTCCACAACATTACGACACCGCCGAAGTCCTCTCCTGCCTGCGTTCCGAGCGCCTGAAGGTACGCGGCGAGGCCGCCGCTCACGATGAGGAGCGGCACGCCCCAGGCGATCACGCCCACTGCCGACGCGCCGAGCGCCGCCAGGCGCGTCCGAAGCGGCAGCGCCTCGTCACGCATCACGAGCACGAACGCAAGCAGCGGAAGCGTCAGCACGGCCGTCTGCGATCTGATGCCGATCGCCAGGCCGGCCATCAGGGCGCCGGCGACGAGCGCCCGCGGCCGTCGCTGGACCATCAGCGCCTGGGAGGCAATCGCGCACGCGAAGCCCGTCATGTCGCTGAGCGGGCGGAGCGCCGTGAACCAATACAACGGTGCGGCCGCGGTGACGATCGTGGACCACCACGCGAGTCGATCGCGCCGTTCGAGCGTGCGGAAGAACAGGAAGAGCATCGGCAGCGCCGCGGCGCCGGCAATCGCGCTCCACACTGCGAGGCCCCTGGGCGCCACCGCGCCAATGCCCAGGACGCGAAACGCGGACGTGGTCAGCTTCGCAAGCGCGATGAAGACGGGATAGCCCGGCGGATGCGGCTGGTGCCGGGCGACGTCGAACTCGCGCACGCCCAGTGCAAAGTTGATCGAGTCGAGGTCTTCGAGGGTGCGTGGGAGAAGGGCGAGGTGCGCGAGAAGATAAAGGACAAGCAGCGCGAGGGCCGCAGGGCGCAACGCGCGCACCTACACCGGCCGCAGCCGCAGCGCCTCGTTCAGACTCCCCATCCGGTATCCGCGCAGATCAATGGTGACGTGCTGATAGCCCAGGCGACGCAGCTCGCGATCGATGGTTTCGGAGACATCGGCGTCGAGCGCGCGCGCAATCTCGTCGCGCCCGAGCTCGAGACGCGCGATCGCGTCGTGGTGACGCACGCGGAAGATCCGGAACCCGAGGTCGCGCAGCACGCGCTCCGCCGCTTCGATCGTGCGCAGCTTCTCGTCGGTCACCTCGGAGTGATAGGGAATGCGTGAGGACAGACACGCGGACGCGGGTTCGTCCCAGCTCGACATGCCCGCGCGCCGCGCCAGCGAGCGGATGTCCGCCTTGGTCAGCCCCGATTCGTCGAGCGGGCTCAGCACGCCGAACTCACGCGCCGCCTGGCGGCCCGGACGATAGTCGCCGCGATCGTCCGCGTTACTGCCGTCGACGATCGCGGCAAACCCACGCGCGCGCGCAATCGCGGATAAGTGCGTGTAGAGCTCGTGTTTGCAGTAGTAGCAGCGGTTCGCGGGATTCGCCCTGTAGTCGGGGCGCCCGATTTCGTCCGTGTGGATGATCTCGTGGCGCAGGTTGAAGGCGCGGGCGATCTCGATCGCCAGATCGCGGTGACGTTCGGGATAACTGGCGCTGTCGGCGGTGACTGAAAGGCTGCGGGAACCCAGCACGCGGGCGGCGGTCACTGCGAGGAACGCGCTGTCGACGCCGCCGCTGTACGCCACGAGAACGGAACCAAGACCGGCAAGCCGGGCGTCGAGCGCTGCTGCCTTTGCGTTGAGATCAGCGTCTTCAACGACCGCTGCGGTCGCCAGCGGAGCGTTGCTCACTCGTCCCAATCCTCCTTGTCGGACTCTTCGTCTTCGTCCAGATCGTCGACGTCTTCGTCGCCTTCCAAATCCTCCTCGTCGGCGTCCTCATCCTCGTCTTCATCTTCGTCGTCGTCGTCGTCGTCGTCGTCGTCGGCGTGCTCGAGATCGAGGGGAGACGTGCTGGTGACTTCGAGATTCGAGCCGCATTCGGGGCAGCTGATCAAATCCCCCTTGTCGACGTCGAATTCATCGACCTCGATCTCTGCGTCACATTCAGGGCAGGTGGCCATACACGCTCCGCAATAGACTTCGAATTATAAGCGAGAACCTGATAGATTCTGCAATTAAGCCTACCGCAGTTCCCAGGCCGATCCGATACGTTCGAGCGTGCCGGCGCCCATCGTGAGCAGCAAAACCGTCGTCATCGCCGACGACACCGCGTTCGTGCGGGACCGATTCGCCACTGCCCTGCTCGGCGCGGGCCACAAGGCGCTCACGGTGAAGAGCGCCGCGGAGCTGCTCGCGCGCATCCGCGCCGATCTGAGCTTGATCGATCTGCTCGTGCTCGATCTGCGGCTGCCGCATGCCGGAGGCATCGAGTTGGTGCGCGCGATCCGGAAGATCGACGAGGGGCGCATACCCATTCTGGTCTTCAGCGGCACGATTGCCAGCGCGGAGGAAGTGCGGGACCTGGCGGCGCTCGGCGTCGCGGGATACGTCAATGAGTACAGCGCCGTGCAACACATCCTGCCCTCGCTCGCGCCGCACCTGTTCCCCGACAACTTCAACCGACGCGGCAGCCCGCGCGTGGTGCTCGGCATTCCCGTCGCCTATCGCTTCGGCAACACGATCGCCGCCGCGCTCACGTTGAATCTCAGCAAAGGTGGCGTCTCGATTCGGACCATGAGCCCGCTGCCTCAGAACGCAAAGGTCCGCGTGCGCTTCCGCATGCCCGGATCGAGAATGGACATCGAGGCGGAATCGCGCGTCGCGTGGAGCGATCGCCGTGTCGGTATGGGACTG
>QHWT01000040.1:156509-241474 GCA_003222675.1 Acidobacteriota bacterium
GAGAAAGTCGCGTCCGCGGACCAGCAGGCCGTCGACGAGTTCGTCGACCAGCACTTCTTTACAAATAGGAAAGCGTAACGGGGTGCGGGGTGCGGGGTGCGGGGTGCGGGGTGCGGGGTGCGGGGCGCGGGGTGCGGGGTGCGGGGTGCAGGGCGCGGGAGGGGTACGTTGGGGCACCGGGTTCGCATCCCCGGATCCCGCACCCCGCACCCCGATCTATTCGCGCAGCAAGCGGAGCGCGTTTGCGATCACGATGAGCGATGCGCCCATGTCGGCGACGACCGCCATCCAGAGCGTCGCGACGCCGAGAACGGCCATGACGAGGAAGACCGCCTTGAGCGCGATCGAGAACGCGATGTTCGCGCGGATGTTGCGGAGCGTCGCGCGGCTCAGACGCAGGGCGTAGGGGATCTTCAGCAGTTCGTCCGCCATCAGTGCGACGTCGGCGGTCTCGAGCGCCGCATCGCTGCCCGCGGCGCCCATCGCGATCCCGACGTCTGCCGCCGCCAGCGCGGGGGCGTCGTTCACGCCGTCGCCAATCATCGCGGTCGTGCCGTGCCGGTCGCGCAGCGCCCGCACCGCGGCAACCTTGTCCTGCGGCAGCAGTCCCGATCGCACTTCGTCGACGCCGACCGCTGACGCGAGCGTCCGTGCCGCCGGTTCGTGATCGCCGGTCAGCAGCGCCACGTGCACGACACCGTGATCGCGCAGCATCTGCACCGCGTCGCGCGCGGCCTCGCGCGGGCGATCGGCGACTCCAATCACGCCGACAGGCGCACCCGACGCAGCGACCATCACGAGGGAACGACCGTCCGCGCCAAACGCCTCGACCCGCGCGTGCACTTCGGCCGAGCAGATCCCGCGTTCCTCGAACAAGCGATGACTTCCGATGAGAACGGTTGATTCGCCCACGAGCGCTTCGGCGCCGAGACCGGGCAGCGCCTCGAAGCGCTGGACCGGTTCGAGCGCAAGCTGCTCGTCCAGCGCGTGCGCGAGAATCGCGCGCCCGATCGGATGCTCCGACCGGCTCTCGATCGACGCTGCGAGCTGAAGAATCCGCTGCGCGGACGCCCCGTTCACGGGCGCGACGCCCACCACGTGGAGCTCTCCTCTCGTGAGCGTGCCGGTCTTGTCGAATGCCACACAGCGCACGCCGGCAAGCCGCTCGAGGTGCGCGCCACCTTTGATCAGCACGCCTTTGCGCGCCGCGGCCGCCAGCGCGGAGACGACCGATACCGGCGTGGAGATGACGAGCGCGCACGGGCAGGAGATGACGAGCAGCACGAGTGCGCGGTAGATCCAGTCGGCCCACGCGCCAGTCCCGAACGCGGGCGGCACGAACCCGATCAGCACGGCGAGGACGAGCACCGCCGGCGTGTACACGCGCGCAAATCGCTCCACGAAGGTCTGGCTGGGCGCGCGCTCGGCCTGCGCGTGCTCGACGAGATGGATGATGCGCGCGATCGTGGAGTCGCCACGCAGCCGCTCGACGATCACGTCGAGCGCGCCACGGCCGTTGATCGTTCCCGCGAAGACCTCGTCTCCCGGTCTCTTGTCGACCGGCAACGACTCTCCCGTGACCGGCGCCTGGTTCACCGCGCTCCGTCCATCGGCAATCCGCCCATCCAGCGGAATCTTCTCGCCCGGACGCACCAGCACTCGATCCCCGACGCGCACATCGTCAACGGGGACCCGCTCTTCAATGCCGCCGCGCATGCGAATCGCGTCGACCGGCGCCAGATCCATCAGCGCCCGAATTGCCCCGCGGGCGCGCTCCATCGCGCGCGCCTCGAGCAGCTGCGCGAGCGCGAACAGGAACACGACCGAGGCGCCTTCGCCCCACTCGCCGAGCGCCATCGCGCCGCAGACCGCCACGAGCATGAGGACGTTGATATCGAGCGCGAGCGATCGCGCCGCGTGGATCGCACGACGGACGCTGTAGACCGCGCCCGACGCGATTGCCGCCGCGTAGACGGCGACGGCAAGGCGATGATCGAGGCCCGAGAGCTCGATACCCATGCCGATCGCGACGGCAATGCCGGAGATAACGACCAACGTCAGACGGGTCGCGGCATTTGGTGCGTGTCCGACAGGCTGCTCGTGCTCGAGCCAGGCGCGCATGCCGGTCTGCGCGACGGCTTCTGCAATCGTTGACGTGCTCAGCTTCGCGGCGTCGTACTTGATCTTCAGGCGCTGGGCGAGGACGTCCGCGTCGAGCGCTTCGAGACCGGTCAGCTTCTTGAGCCGCCGCTCGAGGATCGCGACCTCTTCGTGGCAGTCCATCCCCTCGATCTTGAAGACGGATTCGGCGTGGATCTCGCAGACTTCGCAGGTGGCCACTACCGGCGTTCCTCGGTTACGTGCCGCAGGCCCTGCTGGAACAAGCTGAGAATGTGCTGATCGTCGAGCGTGTAGTAGACCTGCCGTCCGGCGCGTCGCGCGCGCACCAGGCGCATGTTCCTGAGCAGCCGGAGCTGATGCGACACGGCCGACTCGCTGATGGCGACGAGCGACGCGAGATCGCAGACGCACAGCTCGCCCGCCGAAAGCACCTCGATGATGCGCACGCGCGTAGGATCGCCGAGCACGCGGAACGTTTCGGCGAGCGCCTCGGCTGCCCGGGCCGGCATCAGTCGTCCGCGCCGCGCTTCAGTCGCATTCGGGTCAAGATGCTCGACGTCGCACGGCTCGGTCGACGCGAGCGTCAGCTTGGAAGGTTGGCTCATGATCTCTGAATATATGAACACACGCTCATATATTACGTCAAGCACAGACCAGTGTGTAAAAGGGCGTCCGGGGTCTGACCCCAGTCCGCCGCGACCGCCGGGGTCCTTGGCCCGCCGTAGCCCGCGCGGCGAAGGCGGCTGACCCCGGACTGCTCTTGACACTCTTTTCCGCGTCCCGGTAGTATCCGAGATTGGCCCCCTAATACGCTTTTCCTTCTATAGATTACGGAGAACTCCGCGTGATTGAGGTCCAACACCTCACAAAGCGTTACGGCCGAGTCACGGCCGTCGATGATGTGAGCTTCCGCGTTGAACGCGGCGAAATCCTCGGTTTCCTCGGCCCGAATGGCGCCGGCAAGACCACGACGATGCGCATTCTGACGGGGTACATCCCTGCGTCAGAGGGGCGCGCGACCGTCGCTGGCTACGACGTGTTCGATCAACCGATCGAAGCCAAGCGCCGGACCGGCTACCTGCCCGAAACCCCGCCGCTTTATCCCGACATGACGGTGCGCGAGTATCTCGATTTCGTCGCGCGCATAAAGGGCGTGGCCGCCGCCGAGCGGCGCACGCGCGTGGACGCGGTGATCCAGCGCACACACATCGATGACATGGCGACGCGACACTGCGGCAAGTTGTCGAAAGGTTATCGACAGCGCGTCGGCCTCGCGCAGGCGATCCTGCACAACCCCGAGGTCCTGATCCTCGACGAGCCGACCGCGGGGCTGGACCCGAAGCAGATCATCGAGACACGGGATCTGATTCGCGGTCTCGGCGGCGACCACACCATCGTCCTGAGCACGCACATCCTCCCCGAGGTGTCGCAGACGTGCCAGCGGGTCGTCATTATCAATAAAGGCCGCGTCGTCGCGGTCGACACGCCGGAGAACCTGACGGCGCGATTGCAGGGCGCGGAGACGCTGTACGTGGAGGTCGACGCCGGCGGCGCAGACGTGCCAACGGCACTGACGGCGGTGCCGGGCGTGACGCGGGTTGCTGCCGCCGACACCCGGCCGGGGAGCGGCGCCTTCGAGGTGGAGAGCGAGCGCGGACGCGACGTCCGCCGCGAGCTCGCCCGCGACATCGTCACACGCGGATGGGGCTTGCTGGAGTTGCGGCCGATGCGCATGAGCCTCGAGGAAGTCTTCCTCCAGGTCACGACAGAGGAACCCGCAGCAGAGGAGGCGCCCCGTGCGTAACATCATTGCCATCGCCGACAAGGAGCTGCGCTCCTACTTCGCCTCGCCGATCGCTTACATCATCATCGGCTTCTTCGCGCTGCCCTTCGGCGTCTTTTTCTACCTGTATCTCGAAGCGTTCCTGCGCCAGAGCATGCAGATGGCGCAGTTCGGCGGCAACCTGAACGTGAACCAGCAGGTGATCCGGCTGGTGCTGCAGAACGCGTCGGTCATCATCCTCTTCGTGATGCCGATGATCACGATGCGGACCTATGCGGAAGAAAAACGATCCGGCACGATCGAGCTCCTGCTCACGTCTCCGGTCACGGACTTCCAGATCATCGTCGGCAAGTTCCTGGGCGCGCTGGGCCTCTACATCGCGATGCTGCTGGTGACGCTGCTGTATGTCGCAATCCTGTTCGTCTACGGCCACCCCGAGTGGCGACCACTCGTCGCGGCGTACCTCGGGCTGCTGCTGATGGGCGGTGCGTTCCTCTCGGTCGGCCTGTTCATCTCCAGCACGACCAACAACCAGATCGTCGCAGGAATGGTCTCGTTCGTAGTGTTCCTGCTGCTGTGGATCGTCGGATGGTTCGCCGACAGCGCGGGAGCGACCGTGGGACCGATCACCTCGTATCTGTCGATCACCGAGCACTTCGAAGATTTCTCGAAGGGCGTAATCGATACCAAGCACGTGCTGTACTACGTGAGCCTGATCACCTTCGGCCTGTTCCTGACCGCGAAGTCGGTCGATTCCGAAAGGTGGCGAGGGTAGCCATGTTGAAGCGCATTCTCGGACTGCTCGGATGGCTCGGCGTCGTGCTCGTGTTCACGGCGGTGGCGATCCGCTTCATGAAACCGGAATGGCAGCAGTACTACAACGCGCTCGCGATCGCCGGACTCGTCTGCACATTGCTCTACATCCTCAGCCAATGGCGCGAGATCGGACATGCCTTCGCGGGGCGCCAGACTCGGTTCGGCACGCTCGCCGCCGCCAGCATCGTCGTCGTGCTCGCGATTCTGGCCGCGATCAACTACATCGGCACGCGCCACAACAAGCGCTGGGATCTGACGGCGGCGAAGCAGTTTTCATTATCGGACCAGACACGCAAGGTCCTGGGTGACCTGAAGGATCCGGTCCGCATCAAGGTATTCGCTCTCAGCAACGAGTTCGCGCGTTTCCGCGATCGCCTCGACGAGTACACCTACGCGGGGAAACACGTGTCGGTCGAGTACATCGATCCGGAGAAGAAGCCGGCCGTCGCGCAGCAGTACGGCATCACGGCGTCCGGGACTGTTGTCTTCGAGTACAAGGGACGATCGGAAAAGGCGACATCGGACGGCGAGCAGGAGTTGACCAATGCGCTCATCAAGGTCATCCAGGGCCGGCAGCCGAAGGTGTATTTCGTTCAGGGACACGGCGAGAAAGACACCGGCGGCGCGGAGCGAAACGGCTACAACGGCATCAACGGCGCGCTGACGTCTTCGAACTTCGTCACCGACAAGCTGGTGCTCGCGCAGCAGGGGGCGGTGCCAGCCGATGCGGACGTTGTTATCGTCGCGGGACCGAAAACCGATTTCCTGCAGCCGGAGATCGATTTCCTCCGCGCCTATCTCGCGCGTGGCGGCAAGGTCATGCTGATGCTCGACCCCGTGCTCAAGGCCGATCAGCCGCAGCTAACGTTGTTGCAGGGGCTCGCGAAAGACTGGGGCATCAACGTCGGCAACGACGTGGTGCTCGACGTCAGTGGGATGGGCCAGCTCATTGGCACCGACGAATCGGTTCCGGTCGCCGCGAGTTATCCAGCCCACCCCATCACCGACAACTTCAGGCTGCTCACAGCGTACCCATTGACGCGATCGGTGTCTCCCGTCGAGGGTGGAGTGAACGGTCACACGGCGCAGGCCATCGTCGAAACGAGCTCGCGGAGCTGGGCGGAAACCAATCTCAAAAGTCTGACCAGCGGGCAACCCGCGAAGCAGGATGATGGAGATAAAGCCGGACCGGTGTCGCTGGCCGCCGTCGTGTCGGCGCCGGTCGCCCAGGCGACGCCGAAAGCGGATCAGAAACCCGCGGATCAGAACGAGCGTAAACCGGAGACGCGACTTGTCGTGTTCGGCGACTCCGATTTCGCGAGCAACGCCGCGCTCGGAGTTCAGGGCAACCGCGATCTCTTCCTCAACGCGGTGAACTGGCTGGCGCAGCAGGAAAATCTGATCGCTATTCGCCCGCACGATCCTGAGGACCGCCGCGTCACGATGACGGCGGACCAGGCGACCCGCGTGTTCTACCTGACGGTACTGATCGTGCCCGGGCTGATCCTGCTGGCCGGCGTGCAGACCTGGTGGCGGAGGCGTTAGTCATGCGCGGCCTCCGATCGTTTCTCGTGCTGCTCGTTGTCGCCGCCGGGCTCGGTGCGTACCTGTATTTCGTCGAATCGAAGCGCGAGCCGGGGGATGCCAAGAAGAATGAGAAGGTCTTTGCCGGCGTCGAGTCGGACAAGATCGATCGCGTCTCGGTGAAATCCGACAAGGGCGAGACCACCACGGTCGAGAAGAAGTCGGACAAGTGGCAACAGACGCAGCCTGCCACCGTGGAGGCAGACGGAGCGGAATTATCGGGCATCGTCTCGAATCTGGCGTCACTCGAAGTACAGCGGGTCGTCGACGAGCAGGCCACCGACTTCAAGCAGTACGGCCTCGATCCAGCGCGGATCGAGGTGGCATTCAAGGCGGGCGGCCAGGATCGTCGCCTGCTGATAGGCCAGAAGACGCCGTCGGGGACCGACCTGTACGCGAAGGTTCCGGATAAGCCGCGCGTGTTCCTCATCTCGTCGTACCTGGAGTCGACGTTCAACAAGACCGCCTTCGATCTGCGCGACAAAACGGTCATCAGGATCGATCACGACAAAATCGACTCGCTTGACATCACGTCAGCCGATCGTGCGGTGAAGCTCGCGAAGAGCGGGTCGGACTGGCGGGTGAAGGCTCCGGTCGATGCGCGCGCGGACTTCGGCGCGGTGGACGGCATCATCGGGCGCCTCAACACGGCGCAGATGAAAGCGATTGCCGCGCCGAATCCGACGGACCTGAAGGAATACGGGCTCGACAAGCCGTCACTGACGGTGACGCTGGGGTCGGGTAGCTCGCAGGCGGGGCTCGCGATCGGCAAGGCTGCGGCTGAGGGCACGACCTACGCGAGGGACCTGTCGCGTCCGATGGTGTTCACCATCGAAAACGCGCTCGTCGACGAGTTGAAGAAGCCCGCCGACGACTTCCGTGTCAAGGACATCTTCGATGCGCGGGCGTTCAACACGACGCGTGTCGAGGCGGTCCGCAACGGACAGACGGTCGCGTTCGAGAAGGCGGGCGAAAAGTGGAAGCAGGTCGCCCCCGCCGCGAAAGACGCCGATGCGACGAAGGTCGATGCGCTGCTGTCGGCGCTCACGGGAGCCCGCGCGTCCGGGTTCGTCGACAAGACGACCGCGCTCGACAAGCCGGAGCTGGCCGTCACGATGAAGTACGAGGATGGCAAGAAACAGGAGCGCGTCGTGTTCGGTCGTCAGGGCTCGGACGCCTTCGCGCGTCGCGACGGCGACGTGGGTGCCGCAAAGATCGATGCCGCCACGCTTGAGGGAATCATCAAGGCGTTGGACGCATTGAAATAACGATGAACCCCGGTCAAGGTCACCAGCAGGCCATGCGCAGTAGGCCGGGTCGAACATGCCACGCCGTGTAGGCCGGGTCTTTAGACCCGGCTCGTTGGCGGACGTGAAGGGCCGCCCTACGCGAAATACCGTGGCCGGTGCGCTGCTGCTGCTCCTCTTTGGATCCGCCTGCGCCGCTCACAAGGGGCCAACGTCCAACCCGCGTGCCGAGCGGGAGCTCGCCTCCGACCTCACGCGCGTGTTCGGCGCCCCCGTCATGAGCCAGGGGCTGTGGGGCGTCGAAGTGAAGTCGCTCGATTCCGGCAGGGTGCTCTTCGAGCATAACGCGCGCACGCTCGTGATGCCGGCGTCCAACATGAAGATCCTGACGCTGGCCACCGCCGCCGAGACGCTCGGGTGGAACTTCTGCTTCACCACGACGCTGGAGACCGGCGCGGCCGTCGAAGGCGGCGTGTTGAAGGGTGACCTGATCGTCAGGGGCACGGGCGATCCCACCATCAACAGTCGCAACGAACGCGCGGCCGCTGTGTTCGACGAATGGGCCAGCGCGTTGAAGGCCGCCGGGATTACACGCATCGATGGCGCAATCGTCGGGGATGACAACGCCTTTGACGACCAGGGTCTTGGCGCGGGGTGGTCGTGGGATTACCTCCAGTACGGCTACGCCGCGCCTGTGGGGGCATTGGAGGTCAACGAAAACGTCGCCCGGTTGACGGTGCGTCCCGGGGCAACGGAAGGCGACCCGGCCGTCCTCGAGCTCGCTCCCGGCTCCGGCCTGCAGGCCGTGAATCACGCCTACACGGGCGCGGCGAAATCCGCGGTCACGATTGATTTCGAACGGCGCGTCGACCAACCAATCCTCATCGTGACGGGCAGTCTCGCGATTGACGCGCAGCCCGCCACGCGCGACGTGGCGGTCGTGAATCCGACGATTTACTTTGCGCAGTCGTTGAAGGACGCGCTCATCGCGCGCGGCATCGATGTCACGGGCGGCGCCGTCGATGCCGACGATCGCGGCGATCTGCCGGCCCCGGACGCGCGCCGTGTGCTTGCACAGTCGCAGTCGCCGGCGCTGCGCGAGATCGCCACCGTGCTGATGAAGGTCAGCCAGAACCTGTACGCCGAAACGCTGCTGAAGGCCGCCGGCGCCGCGCAGGGCGGCCTGGGTACGACCGAAGGCGGCCGCGTCGCCACCAGAGCGCTGCTGTCGTCGTGGGGCATCCCGCAGAGCACGTACGTCCAATACGACGGTTCGGGCTTGTCGCGCTACGACTACGTGACGGCGGACCTGATCGTCACGATTCTCGCACGCATGTTCGGCGACCCGCGTCATAAGGACGCATTCGTCGCCACATTGCCGGTCGCGGGAAAGGACGGGACGATCGCGTCACGGATGAAGAAGACGCGCGCCGAAGGCAACGCGATCGCAAAGACGGGATCCATCGCGAACGTGCGCAGCTTGTCGGGCTACGTGCACACGCGTGATGGGGAAACGCTGGCGTTCTCGATTCTCGCGAACAGCTTCACGATTCCTGCCGCGACGGTGAACTGGATCGCGGATCTGGCGGTCGAGACGCTCGCGAATTTCACGAGACGCTAATCTTCCGCCTAAAGGCGGAACGTTGCCGCCTTTCAGGCGGAAGGCTTCTTCTTCTCTGCGATTGTCACCAGCGCGCGTCCCGCCTCGCGCTGCACCTCCTGGTCCGGATCCCTCGCGGCCTTCCGCAACGCCGGCACTGCCGGCTCGGCGAGCGCGCCGTATTGGCCGAGCGCGACTGCCGCCGCCTCCCGCACGTCGGCTTCCTCGTCGCCAAGCGCCTTGATCAACCCCGTGACCTCTTCGCCGGGATTGTCGCGGACGATGCCGAGGTATGTGACGGCGACGTGGCGGACCGACGGATCGGAATCCTCGAGCGCATGGAGCAACTGCGGAATGACGAGTTGCGGATCGATCGACGCGCGCTCGCGAAGCTTGCCGAGCGAGCGCAGCGCTTCTCGCCGCACGTTCGCCTCTTCCGCGGCTGACGCCTCGCGCAACGGAGCGACAGCCGCAGACCCCATGAAACTCAAGGCGAGCGCAGCCTCAGGCGTGTAATCGGCGTCCTGAAGGAGCGCGGCAACATCGGGAATCGCCTCCGCCGCGCGCGCGCCGAGGATGCCGCAGGCCTTCAGCGCCGCCTTGCGGCGCAGCGGATCCGCGCCCGGATCCTGCAGCGTCCTGCGAATGAGCGGAAGCGCGGCGGTCCCGCGCTGCTCCACCTCCGTCGTCGCAGCCGCCGCATCCTTCGGGCTGCGGCTCTGCAGATCGTCGATCCAGCGATCGTCGTTGCGTGCAACGCGCACGGCGTTGCGAACCTCCGGCGTGCGGTAGTACCAGACCGCTATGCCGATGCCGGCGACAAGCGCAACGAACAACGCCACGAACCGCCACACGGGCGATATTCTATCGGCTTCGGGCTTCAGGGTTCGGGCTTCGGGCTTCGGGCTTCAGGCTCCAGGCTTCAGCAGCTCGCGCGCCGATTGGAGCACATCCGCCGCCGGCGCTGTGATGCCGCCTCCCTGCGCGAGCTCCGCGCGGCCGCCTCCCTTGCCGCCATGCTTTGCTATCAGCGCTTTCAAGATGGCGCCGGAATCGAGCGCAAGGCCAGCCGACCGCGCGATCACGATCGAGGACGGCGCCGGCTCAGATAGCAGCACGGCGACGTGGGCGGGACGCTCGACGATGCGTGACGCGATGGTCTTGATGCCAGCGACGTCCCAGCCGGGAAGTCCGGCGGTGACCAGTTTCAGTGATCCGAACGACGCCGCCGCATCGGCGAGCGCGTCCGCCTCGTGCGCCGCCAGGCGCTCTTGAGAGTCCTTCAACTGGCGACGCTGCTCTTTCGCGTCGCTTTGCAGCCGCTCGATCGCCGCGGGCAGCTCAGACGGCATAACTGACAGAACACGCACGCTCGCAGCGACGACATCGCGCAGCGAGCGGAACCCATGCAGCGCCCGGCCACCACAGAGGAACGTGATGCGCGAGCCTCCTTTGAAGCGCTCGGTGGAAGAGACGGCAATGACCCCGATGGCCCCGGTCCGTGACACGTGCGTGCCACCACACGCGGACCGATCGAACCCCTCGACGTCAATCAGGCGCAGCGTTCCCTCTCGTCTCGATTCCTTGCGCAGCCCGAGCGACGCCGCGTCCTCCGCGGACGCGAATCGAATCGCGACGGGACGATTCTCCCATACGATGCGGTTCGCCTCCTCCTCCGCGCCCGCAATCTCGCCCGCCGTCACGTCGCGCGCGAGATCGATCGTCGAGTACTCGGTGCCGAGATGGAAGCTTTCTGTAGGCACGCCGCAGAGGTGATCGGCGTGTCCAATCAATCGTGCCGTGCAGGGCCGTTGTCGACGGCGCGCGATCCACGACGTGCAGGATCCGGTCGTCGTCGATATCGATCACGTCGAGCACGCGGACGTCGTGGAACGAGCCGACGTCATGAGGCTGGCCGCCCGATGTCGGGTAGAAGGCCGTGCGATCCAGGACCAGCGCGGTCTGCCCGTCGTACGAGACGGTATCGAGGAGCGTGGCGTCGAATTCGCGGAGATACGGATCGTGATAGTAGAGCCGTTCAGTCACTGCCGTTGCCGCACGAGAGCGGGATCGGCCACGCCCGCTTCGCGAAAGCCGCGCGCACGCAGCACGCAGCTGTCGCAGCGGCCGCATGGTGTCGCATCCGGCGCCGGATCGTAGCAGCTGTGTGTGAGCGCGTAATCGACGCCAAGCGCCAAGCCGCGGCGGATGATCTCCGCTTTCGACAGCTCGATCAGAGGCGACAGGATGCGCAGCGGCCGCCCTTCGATACCGGCCTTGGTGGCAAGCGACGCGAGCCGTTCGAAGGCGCGCAGGTATTCCGGGCGGCAGTCAGGATAGCCCGAGTAATCCAGCGCATTCACGCCGATGACGATCGCCTCCGCCTTGACCACTTCCGCCCAGCCGAGTGCGAGTGAAAGGAACACCGTATTGCGGGCCGGCACGTAGGTGGATGGGATATCGGCCGTGTCGAGCGGACGATCCTTCGGGATGACACCGTCACCAACGAGGGCCGATCCGCCAATCTTCGATAGCGGCACATCGAGCTCGAGATGCCGCACGGCGCCCAGCGCCGTCGCGACATCGCGCGCCGCTTCGATCTCGCGCGCGTGCACCTGCCCGTAGCGCACGGTCAGTGCATACAGCTCGTAGCCTCCTGCCTTCGCAATCGCGCCGGCAGTGTAGGAGTCGAGGCCGCCACTCAATAACAAAACCGCTCGGATCATGAGGATTTCAATCGAAGACTCGAAGGAATGCTCGAAGGAATCGAGCGATAAAAATCAAAGAGCTTCGACTTCTTCCCAAGTCCTTGCTGCTTCGATTCAAAAAGCTAGACGCCGCGCGTCTGAGGATCCCAGATGTACTTGTGAGCCTGGAGCTGCAGGCGAACGGCGAGCCTGTCGGCCAGGATCCATTCGGCGAGCTGCTTTGGATCGAGAACGCCATGCACGGGCGAGAAGAGCACCGCCGCGCATCGGCCGACCAACTGCCGCTCCTCCACGACGCGCGTGGCGAATTCATAGTCTGCGCGATCCTTGATCACGAACTTCACTTCGTCGGTCACGCGCAGGCGATCCAGGTTCGGCCAGTGCATCTTGTCGGCCTCGCCGCTGCCCGGGCACTTCACGTCGATGACGCGGAAGACGCCTGGCGGGACCTGCTCGACGCTGAGGTGACCGCCGGTCTCGAGTAGAACGGTATGGCCTTCCGACAGGAGCTTCTCCATCAGCGGATAGACGTCCTTCTGAAGGAGCGGCTCGCCACCCGTAATCTCGACCACGTCACAACCGTAGTCGCGAACCTTCGCCACGACCTCATCAACCAGCATCTTGTTCCCTTCGTGGAACGCGTACGGCGTATCGCACCACGAACAGCGCAGGTCGCAGGCGGTGAGGCGCACGAACACGCAGGGCCGCCCGGCGTGGGTCGACTCCCCCTGGATCGAGTGAAAGATCTCGTTGACGGTCAGCACTGGCGTCCCAAACAGTCATTTTAACCGAGGCCGAGGCGCAAGGTCCGGGGTGCGGGGTGCGGGGTGCGGGGTGCGGGGTGCGGATGCGGAGATGTCGAAGCCCACCTTCTACACGAAACCCACCTGAACGACCTGCAAGAGCGCCAGGAGTTTCCTGGATGAGCGCAAGATCGCCGTCGATCAGATTGACATCAACAAGACGCCGCCCACTCGCGCGTTTCTCGAGAAGCATATCGATCCCCACCGCTTCCTGGACTTCGTGAGCACGCGCAGCCCGGTGTTCAAGGAGCGCCCCCTGCCGAAATCGAAGAAGGAAGCGATCGACCTCATGATGGAGAACGCCAACTTGATCAAGCGGCCGATCCTGATTCGCGGGTCGAAGGTCACATTCGGGTTCGATCGTGAGGCCTACACGGCGAACGAGCGAGATCGAGTGAGCCCGCGAACGGAGCGGAGCGAGCTGCGAAGAGCGAGCGTCACGGAGAGAGCCAAGCGGGATGCAGGGGCGCCCGCCGACCAAACGAAGAGCGGCGCGGGGCACGGGGCCCCCGCCTCTCGACGGAGCTCGGGGCCTGAGCCAAGGTCGAAGGGCGCAAGCGAGCGTCCAGGGCGGTCCGGCGGGGCGAAGCCCGCCGGTAAAAAATGAGCGTACGCGTCGGCACATCCGGCTGGAGCTACCCCACGGGGCGAGGCGCCTGGAACGGAATCTTTTATCCCGTCCCCGCCGGCGCGTCGCGGAAAAAGAAGGGCGCGTTCGACGAGCTCACGTTCTACGCCGAGCACTTCGATACGGTGGAGGTGAACTCGAGCTTCTACGGCGTGCCTACGCCGCAGACGACCGAGCGATGGGCGGAGCGCACGCCGGCCGGTTTCGAGTTCTCGCTGAAGCTGTACCGGAAGTTCACGCACCCCGAGATGTTCGCGAAAGCGACCGGTGCGGATCCGTCTGCGCTCGGAGATAAAGACGTCGATGAATTCCGCCGCGCGATCGATCCGCTCGCCAGGGCAGGCAAGCTGGGCGCGCTGCTCGCGCAGTTTCCCGCGAGCTTTAAAAACGAGGGCAACAACCGCGGCTACCTGGAGTGGCTCCTCGGCGCGTTCAAGCAATACCCGCTGGCCGTGGAATTGCGGCACCGGAGCTTCAGCGACGACCCGCAGGGCACGCTCGCGCTGCTCGGCGAGTTCGGCGCGGCACTCGCGCAGATCGACGAACCGAAGTTCAGGCTGTCGATCAGGCAGACGCTGCTACCCAACGTGCGGACGTTCTATTACATGCGGCTGCACGGCCGGAACGCCGAGCAGTGGTGGCGTCACGACAAGTCCGAGGACCGCTACAACTATCTCTACACTGCCGACGAACTGCAGCCGATCGTCGAGGCTGCCGACGCCGCGTCACGTCACGTAAAGAAGGCCTATCTCTACACGAACAATCACTTCTCGGCGAAGTCCGTGGCCAACGCCGCGACGATCAAGCAGAAGCTCGGGCAGCCGCTCGACGGCGAGTACCCGGAGGAATTCGTCGACCGGTATCCGGAGTTGAAAGGGCTCGTCAGGATCTTGCCGCCTCGTCCTTCAGATACGCTCGTTTGAGCAAGTCCCCCTTTTGAATCCTGCCGACGACCTCCTGCCCTTTCAACACGCTCCCAAACACAGTGTACTTGCCATCGAGCTCCGGCGCGGGGCGCCGCATGATGAAGAACTGGCTGTCCGCAGCCCTCCGCTGCGTGCCCGGATACGCCATCGACACGGCGCCGAGGAGATGCCGGCGCTTCTTCGTCACCTCTGACGCGCCAATCGGTTTCCCCGTCCCGCCACCGCCCCAGTCGGCTTCGCGGCTCACGTCGCGTGACGCGGGGTCGCCAATCTGGATCAGGAAGTTCGCCTCCGCGCGATGAAATCGCAGCCCGTTGTAGAAGCCTTTGTTCACGAGCTCGACGATGCGCGCGACGGTTTTTGGGGCTTCCTCCGGGTAGGTCTCGAACTCGATCGTCCCCCTCGCGGTTTCGAGGACGATGATGGGCCCGGCGCCCGGGGATTTCTCCTGACTTGTCGTCGCAGACGCCCCCGACAACCCTACGAATACCAGGACAGCGGTAACTAGTTGCTTCATGTCGGCATTTCTCAATGCGCGTGGGGCCCCACCCCCACGCGCTCGCGCTCGCCGGTCCGCCTTCGGCCGACTTCACTCCGTCGGCTCGCGCGGGCCGCAGGCGCTCTCTCAATGCGCGTCCGGCCTATGCCTTCACCAACTTGCCTACTTTTGTCACGCCGATCTTGGGACAAACATCCTTGAGCACGCACTGCGGGCAGAGAGGATAGACGGGCCGGCAGACGTTCTGTCCCCAGGTGACGAGATACAAGTTGATGAGCGGCCACCATCGGCGTTGCGTCGACTCGTAGAGCGCACGCTCGGTCTCCTCTGGCGTGCGGGTCTGAACCCATCCGAGGCGATTCGCAATCCTGTGCACGTGCGTGTCGACGCAGATGTTCTCCTGGCTGCTGTGCGCAAGGATCAGCACGAGATTCGCGGTCTTGCGTCCGACGCCCGGCAGCGTCAGCAACTCCTCCATCGTCGAAGGCACCCGTCCGCCGAAGCGCGACATGATGTGCTCGCACGTCTGCTTCACGTGCACCGCTTTGTGACGGTAGAAGCTGACGGGGTAAATCAACTCCTGGATGCGCGCGACCGCCAGCTTGGCCATCGAGCGCGGCGTGCGCGCGATGCGAAACAGCCGCGTCGACGCTGCATGCGTCACCGCGTCACGCGTCTGCGCCGACAGCAGCGTCGCGATCAACACCTGGAAAGGATCTTCCTGCTGATCCTTCGCGATCTTCTCGAGAGCCGGCTCATCGAGGCCGTCGATCGCGTTCGCCAGTCGGCGCATCACGATGGAGACAGGGGCTTTTCCGCCTTCGCCGCTGCGCGGCTTCGGCGCGGCAGGCCGCATGTTGCGCGTCGTCACGCTATGTCACCGGCGCCAGCGGTTCGTCACCGGCCAGCACCGCCAGCACATTGCGTACAGCCAGTTCCGCCATGGCCGTACGCGTTTCGCGAGTGGCGCTGCCCAGGTGGGGCGCGAGCAGAACATTTTCCCGGCGGAGCAGATCCGGATGGACCTCCGGCTCCTTCTCGTATACGTCGAGCGCGGCGCCGGCGATCAGACGCTCGTCGAGAGCCCACGCGAGCGCTTCTTCGTCGACGATCGGCCCCCGCGCGGTGTTGACGAGCAGCGCGCTGCGCTTCATGCGCGCGAGTGCCTTCTTGTCGATCAGATGGTAGGTCTGCGGCGTCTGGGGCGTGTGGATGGAGACGACGTCCGAGGAAATCAGCAACTGATCGAGCGAGATGTAGGCGGGATCCTTCACGTCCGGCGAGCGCCGCGCGAAGACAGCCTTCATCCCGAACGCAGGGGCCTTCGCCGCGACGGCCCGGCCGATCCGTCCGGCACCGATAATCCCGAGCTGCTTGCCGTGCAGCTCGGTGCCGAGCATGAAATCGAGGCCCCAGCGTTTCCATGCGCCCGCGCGGATCAGCCGATCGCCCTCGCCGACGCGACGAGCAATGCCGAGAATCAGGGCCCAGGTGAACTCGGCCACTGCCTGCGTCAGCACATCCGGCGTGTTCGTGACGATGATGCCGCGCTCGCGCGCCGCGGCGACATCGATATTGTCGTATCCGACCGCGATAGTCGCAATCACCTTGAGCGCCGGTCCGGAAGCCATGACCTCCGCGTCAATCTTGTCGGTCAGCACGCAGATGAGCGCGTCCTTGTCGGCGACGCGCCGCTTCAATTCCTCGCGCGGGAGCGAATCACGATCGTTCAGATCGACGGTGTGCTGCGACTCGAGCTGCGAGAAGACCGATGAGGGGATGCGGCGGGTCAGCAGAATGCGGGACATGGCTGACGGGTGCTAATGTTCAATGATCAATGCTCAATATGCAATGCCACGTCGTCGGGTTCCGACTGGTGTGAACTCTTGAACATTCAATATTGGACATTGGACATTGACACCGCGCAGCGTCAGTGTCCGTGACTCTGGCAGTAGCCGCAGTGGGTACATTGCACAGAAGGCTCGATGAGGCACGGACCGTCGGTCTCGGGCAGCGCGTAGCGATAGTGGCTCGCGTGACGTCGGAGCGGCAGCGCCTGGCTCGGTGTGAACGGGGCCGTCGACGGCTCGTCGACAGAATTGAGACGCGCGATCGTTTCCCGGACGAGCGCTCGCAGCGCCTCTTCGTTCATGCCTCGTACTCCACCGCGTCCACGATCCCGATGATGGCCGCGTCGACCGCGGCGGCCGTCCTGCCAAGAGCCTGGCCGGCCGCTTTCCCTTCGATAACGACGAGCACCTTTTCGCCGACCCCCGCGCCCACCGAGTCGATCGCCAGCAGTGCGACGCCTCGAGGCCGGTCATCCAGCGTCAGCGGCTGCACCAGCAGCAGCTTTGCTCCTTCGAGCTTACGATTCTTCTGCGTCGACACGACGGGGCCAATGACACGTGCAATCTGCATCGTTAATCCCTGATCCCTGATCCTGGATCCCCCATCGTCACTCGTCAATCGTCAATCCCGTATCGTGCCAGTCGGGCGCCGCATCCGGCGCGATTGTGGATCGGAGATACTGGATTCACGATAAGGGATTCCGGATCAGGGATCAGGGATTAACGATTACGTGACGCTCCAGTGGTCCACGATACCGACGATCGTGGCGTCGGTCGGAGGCTCGGCGGGATAGAACGGGAACGCGGCCTCGCGGCCGCGGACGAAGAAGACGGTTTCGCCAACGCCTGCGCCGACCGAATCGAGCGCGACGAGCGTGCGGCCGGCCGGCTCACCCGACGCGGACAGCGGCTGCAGAACGAGCAGCTTGAGTCCCGTCAAATTCGCATCCTTCATCGTCGCGACGACCTGGCCGAGCACGCGCGCGAGCTGCACGTCAGTCTTTCACCTCGATGGAATCCACGATGCCCACGATGGCGGCATCGACGGGGCAGTCCTTCATGCCGAACGCCATGCGGGCCGAGCTGCCACTGACGATGAGCACGGTTTCGCCGAAACCGGCGTCGACGGTATCGACGGCGACGAGATAGTTGCCGTCTGCCTTGCCGCTTGGATCGATCGGCCGCGCCACGAGCAGCTTGTTGCTCACCAGCCGCTCGTCCTTGCGAGTCGCCACGACAGTGCCGACTACTCTGGCGAGGATCATGTCAATGCCGAATGTCCGCCTCCGCCCGCCATGAGATGCGCGCGGGCTACGGCGTGACCTCGCCGAAGCCGCTTCGCGGCGAAGGCGGGCCGAATGCTAAATGCCGAAACTGATTTCCTGCATTTGTCATTTGGCATTTGTCATTTGGTCGTGGCGGACGCTTTGCCGATCGGCAGCGCATCCTCGAGGTTGGCGTGTGGACGCGGGATCACGTGGACCGACACGAGCTCTCCGACTCGGCGCGCCGCGGCCGCGCCGGCATCGGTGGCCGCCTTCACAGCGGCGACGTCGCCGCGGACAATCGCGGTCACGTATCCCGCGCCGATCTTCTCCCAGCCCACCAGCGTCACCTTGGCGGCCTTGACCATCGCGTCGGCCGCCTCAATCATCGCGACCAGTCCCTTGGTCTCGACCATCCCGAGCGCCTCACCCATTTGAAATGCTCCTTCCAGCTGCCAGCTACCAGCTGCCAGCCTCCAGCTTTCAGCCTCCAGCCTTCAGCTACCAGCCACCAGCTTCCAGCTTTCAGTTTTCAGCCCTCAGTTCGATCGGGCCCAGGCTGACGGCTGGGAGCTGGCGGCTGGAAGCTGACTGCTACATCGGCAGCGGTCACTTCAGCTCTCTGACCGCTGCCTCTATCAGCGCTGTCAGTTCGCGGTATGTTAGCCGAATTTCCCCATCCGGACCTATTCCGCCGGCGGTCGACCGGTAATCGGGAATGAGGCGCGCGCCGTCACCTTCTGGTGCGAAGACCGTCTGACACGCGACCGGATCGATCGATGCCGGCGCGCCGGGATCCGGACAGATCGGCGCGGGGGCCGCGATGCCGTAGCGTCCGCGGAGCCCCTGCAGACGCTCGACTTCCTGGCGCGAGAGGAGCCGTTCGCCGCCGAGCATCCGCGCGACGAAACTGATCTTCGCGAAATGCTCGATCGTTTCCATCTTGTAATACGCGGAGAACAGGTCCGATCCCACCGTCAGCGCGCCGTGATTCGCGAGCAGCATGCCGTCGTGCGCCTTGATGTAGCGTCGCACGGCGTCCGGCAGTTCCTGGGTCGATGGCGTGGCATAGTCGGCAATCGGCACGCTCCCGAGCGTCGTGATCACCTCGGCCAGCACCGCGCGATCGAGCGCGATGCCCGCGACGGCGAACCCGGTCGCGGTCGGCGGGTGCGCGTGCACCACGGCATTCACGTCCGGCCGCTGCCGATAGACCTCCAGGTGCATCTGCATCTCGGACGAAGGATTGCGGTCGCCTTCGAGTTTCTTTCCCTCGAGATCCGTGATGCACATCATCTGCGGGTGCATGAATCCCTTGCAGACGTTCGCGGGTGTCATCAGCAGCCGTGCGGCGTCGAGGCGCACGCTGATGTTGCCGTCGTTCGACGCCGTGTACCCGCGCGCATACATCCGCCGGCCGACCTCGACGATGTCCTGACGCAGTTTGATTTCGTCGGCCAGCATCATCGCTTCGACCACGCCTGGCGGCAGCGCTCGGAACAGAAGAAATGCAGGTCGTTGCCGGAGCCGGACGTCAACGCGCGCGACGGGACCACGTAGGTGCCGCAGACGGGATCCCGCGCGAGCGCCACGGCAGAAGGAGATTGGGGATCGCGCCGCCCACTCAGGCCTTCGGCGATGCCGTAGACCAGCCGCCAGACCGCACGCGCGACGAAGTACACGAGCAGCAGGAAGATGATGACGCGAACCATGTCACCGTCCCGTGCCGCTGCCGGCGCCGACATTCTTGTGCGCGGCGCGCACGCCGTCGAGCGCCTGCCTGGCGGCGCGTGCCTCCTCGGATTCGGGCGCGACCTGAAGAACCTTTTCCCATGACGCTGACGCGCCGTTCAGGTCCTGTTTGCCGAACGCGCGCACGATGCCCTGATTGAGCAGCGTCTTGGCGTGCCTGGGGTCGACGGCCAATGAACGATCGAATTGTGCGAGCGCGCGGTCCGGTTGATTCATGTAGTAGTAGACAATCCCGAGATCCGTGCTCGCGCTGACGTCCTTCGGATTGATCTTGAGCGCCGCCTGATACCACTCGGCCGCGTCCTGCAGTCGTTCCGCATCGAAATACATGTTCCCAAGCTGCACGCGGACGACGGCGTCGTTCGGGTTCCGCTCGGCTTCGGACTTCATCGCCGCGGCGCGCGATTCATCGAGCGGCTGCGGCGTCTGCGGCTGTGGGCCCGCGGCCGACGATCCGCTCGTTGACGGCGCGGCGGGCGCCGGCGGCGCACCGCCGCCCCCGTGCTGGCTGCCGATGATCCACCCGACCAGCAGGCCGAAGAACACGCCCGCAATGCCGACGGCCATAGCGTCCCTGGACACAGTGAACAATTATAGTGGGCCGGTGAACCAGGCGCCGAATCGTCAATCCCTAATCCCCGATCCTCGATCCCTCATCGAATCCTTCATCCTGGATCTTCAATCGAGCATCGAGCGCACCACCCTCGGACTCGATTCAAGATACCCGATTGATGATTTCCGATTGACGCTGGGATCCCGGCTCAGGGATTGACGATTGCGCGGTGAACGATCACACCGCGCATGCCGCGAGATAATCGCGCACCGCGCGATCGAGACCGACGTAGAGCGCGTGGCTGATCAGCGCATGGCCGATGGATACTTCGTCGAGGTGGGGCAACGTGCGGAAGAGCACGAGGTTGTCGAGATCCAGATCGTGCCCTGCATTGATGCCGAGCCCGAGCGCGTGCGCCAGGTTCGCGGCCTCGACGTAACCGCGGAAGCTCTCGTCGGCCGCCGCTTCGCTCTCCTTGAACGCGTGGGCGAACGGCTCCGTGTAAAGCTCGATGCGTTGAGCGCCAAGCGAGGCCGCCCACTTCACGGCTGCCGGCTCCGGATCGATGAACATGCTGACGCGGATGCCGCGCTGCTGGAGATCCGCGACGAGCGCGCCCAGTTCCTTGGCCGGCGTGTCGGGTGGCCACCCCGCCTGACTTGTGATTTCGCCGGGACGCACGGGGACCAACGTGCACTGGTGCGGCCGCATTTCGCGGACCATCTCGATCAGATCCGAGCGCGGATCCCCCTCGATGTTGAACTCGATCTCACGCCGGTGCGGCGCCAGGAACCTGTTAATGGCGGTGACGTCGAACGGCGTGATGTGCCGCTGATCGGCGCGTGGGTGCACGGTAATGCCGCGGGCGCCGGCATTCACGCACACGCGCACGGCGTCGACGACGGAGGGCAGCGCGCCGCCGCGAGAGTTGCGCAGCGTCGCCACCTTGTTGACGTTGACGCTCAGCCGAGGCCCGTCGGCCATGCTCATCCCAGGTGCTGCTTTACGCTGTCCGCGATCTCGCGCGCCCAGCCCTGAATCTCCTGCTGATCGCGGCCCTCAATCATCACGCGCAGGAGCGGCTCGGTGCCCGAGTAGCGGACGAGCAGCCGCCCCTGGCCCGCGAGCCGCTGCTCGACCCGATCCATGGCGTCCGCTATCGCAGGCACGGCGCGCAACTCCTTCTTCTCCCGCACGCGCACATTCACGAGCACCTGCGGATACCTCACGAGCTCGGCCGCCAGATCCGCGAGCTCGCGCCCCGTGTCGGCCATCACGCGCATGACGCTGAGCGCCGTCGCGATACCGTCACCCGTGAACAGGTGTTCTGAAAAAATGATGTGTCCCGATTGTTCTCCCCCGATGGAGATGTTTCGCTTGAGCATCTCCTCCGTGACGTACTTATCGCCCACGGGACACCGCACCAGCTCGATTCCGCTCTCGCGCAGGCCGATCTCGAGGCCGATGTTGCTCATCACGGTCGCGACCACGGCATCGCCCTTCAAACGATCCTGCGCCTTCATATGACGCGCCGAGAGCAGCATCACGGCGTCGCCATCGACAATGGCTCCCGTGTGATCGATGAAGATCGCACGATCGCCGTCGCCGTCGAAGGCCACGCCCACGCGGCAGCGGCCGTCGCGAACGGCCGCCGCGAGACGCTCGGGGTGCGTCGACCCGCAATCCAGGTTGATGTTCCGTCCATCGGGTGAGTTGCCGATAACGGTGACGTCGTAGCCCAGCTCTTGAAACAGCCGCGGCGCGACGGTGGTGGTCGCGCCATTGGCGGTGTCGATCGCAAGCTTGAAACGCCCGAGGCGTTCCGGATTCGGAAACGCCAGCTCCGTGTGCGCGAGGTACGCGTCGATCACGTCGGTCCGAGCCACCGGCGCCAGGCCGGCCGCGAGCACCTGCCACGACGAATCCGCGATGATCGTCTCGACTCGACGCTCGAGCTCCTCGGTGAACTTCTCCCCGCGTCCCGAGAACACCTTGATGCCGTTGTCCTGGAACGGATTGTGTGATGCGGAGATGACGAGGCCCGCGTCGAACCCCATCGCGCGCGTCACGTAGGCGATGGCGGGCGTGGGAATCACGCCCGCGCTCGTAATCGCGGCGCCCTCCGAGTGGACCCCGCGTCCGAGCTCGCGCTCGATCCATTCCCCCGACTCGCGCGTGTCCCGGCCGACGAGAAACCGCAGCGCGCGCGGAGAATGGACCGCCGCGTCAGCGCCGCGCATGGCGCGCACGAGCGCCGCCCCGAGGCGCGCGACCGTTTCGTGATCCAGCGGGTACTCGCCGGCGGTGCCGCGCACGCCGTCGGTTCCAAACAGTCTGGTCTGCGACATCACTTGATCGTTACGGAAACCACGGCAGGATCGACCGCCGCGACCCCGAAGCTCTCGGCCGGATCCACTTGAACCCGCAGATTGTACCGGCCGGTTCCGAGGCCGGCAAGGTCCACGAACGACTGGATGCTGTCGTTGCGAACGGACGCGAGCGCGTCCCGGCCGCCGCGCACGGATACGCGCACGAGCGAGGGCGTAATCTGCGCGCGCAGTCCCGCGCCGAGGTTGCGCCACCGCACCGGCACGTCGGCCACTGACCGCTCAATCGGCGCCGGCCACACTTCGACGATCACGGTCGCGCTCTGCGGCTGCAGGAGGCGGACGGACGAATCAACGACGCCAACCGTTACCACGTCGCGCACGCGTGTCCTGGCGCCGGAGATGGACACCGGTTCGGTCGTCGCTTCCGCGATCTGACGCACGCGCGTATCGGGCCCGACAATGTCGACCGTTGCGGGTTCGGCGGACACGCGGCCCGCGACGAACCCTGGCGCGGGTTCCCCTTGTGTCGCCGGTACGACGGGGACTTTGCGCTGCGCCGATTTCTCGACTTCAATCGAAATCGTGGGCGGCACCACCTGCGCAACTTCGATCCCGAACGGCGCGCGTACCTCATCGGCCCGAATGTGAAACAGCCGCGATCCCGCGCGCGCGGCGGACAGGTCCAGCATCGCGACGATCTCCCCCGGCTGAACTCGGCTCAGCAGCGCAGAGGATCCGCGCACGCGTACATCGACGTTGTCAGGCGGACTACCGACAATCTCGAGCTGCGTCGGGATGTTCCGGAACTCGAGCGGCACGCGCAGGCTCCGCTCAACGACGTGCTCTCCCGCGACGGTGACCCAGAGCAGCGTCGCCAGCGCAATCGCCAGCACCTTGAGCCCAAAATGACGGAACGGGTGATAGCGCATCACCCCTCGTAGCTGGCCTGCGCGCGGCCGCGCCGGAGCAGCACGAGGCTGCGCAGCCGCTCGCGCAGCTCATCGGGTGTGAGCGCGCGCTCGATGTTCCCGTCGAGCGCGATCGCAATTTGCCCGGTCTCTTCCGAGATGACGACAGCCGCGGCATCGCTTTCTTCCGTCAGACCGATTGCCGCGCGGTGGCGCGTCCCAAGGTCACGGCTGAGGCGCGGATTCACCGTCAACGGCAGAAAGCAGGCGGCCGCGGCGACGCGGCCTTCCTGCAGAATCACGGCGCCGTCGTGGAGCGGCGAGCCCGGATTGAAAATCGTCACCAGCAGATCGTAGGTGAGCATCGCATCGAGCGGGATGCCGCTCTCGATGTAGTTGCGCAGGCCGATTTCCCGCTCGATCGCGAAGATCGCGCCGGTCCGCTGCTGCGCGAGCATGGTCGCGGCGACGACAACTTCTTCAATCGTTTCATCGGCCGCCTGTTGCCGCGTCAGGTACCGGAAGAAGGGCGCCTGGCCGAAGTGCGCCAGCGCGCGGCGGATGTCGGATTGAAAAATCACGATCGCCGCAAAGGCGACGTAGACCAGCGCGTTGCGGATCAGCCAGTTCAGCGTCTGCAGCGGCGCGAGCCGCGAGACGTAGAACAAGGTGACGATCAGGAACGACCCGAGCGCCATCTGCACGGCGCGCGTCCCCCTGATCAATTTCAGGAACTCGTAGATCAGCAGCGACACGATCGCGATGTCGAGGACGTCCCACCAGCCAACGGGCGGGCGCCTCAACAGGTTCGTGAGGTAATCCGGCATCGGTCGGGTTAGCTTACCTCGGGGAAAGGTGCTCGGTGCAAAGTGCTAGCACCCTTGCACGGAGCACCGACGCCGCGGCGCAGTTATTCGCGCGCCGCGGCTCGGATCCGGTCCGCAACGCGCACGACATCGACCATCGCGCCGACGCCGTGCACGCGCACGATATGTGCGCCCAGGAGCACGCTGGCCGTGACCGCCGCGGCCGTTCCCCACTCCCGCTGATCTGGCTCACGCTCGCCGAGGACAGTCTTCAGGAAGGATTTTCGCGACGGGCCCGACAGGATCGGACAATCGAGCGCGGCGAGCGCGTCCAGGTGCGCAAGCACGCCATAGCTGTGCTCCGCGCGTTTCGCGAATCCGAACCCGGGATCGATGACGATGCGGTCCCGCGATACTCCCGCGGCCCTCGCGCGCTCGATCGCTGACCCCAGCTCCGCCGTCACCTCGCGCACGACATCGCCGTACACCGCTCGCTCGTACATCTCCCGCGAGCGTCCGCGCGTGTGCATCAGGATCAAGGCCGCGCCCGTCTCAGCGGCAACCGCGCCGAGAGCGGGCTCGTATTGAAGCCCGCTCACGTCGTTGATGATCGCCGCGCCGCGCGCTACGGCTGCGCGCGCAACGTTCGCCTTGTAGGTGTCGATGGAGATCGGCGCATCGGTCTCAACCGCCAGCCGCTCCACGACGGGCAGCACGCGGCGCAGCTCTTCGTCTTCAGGCAGCGGATCTGCGCCCGGACGCGTGGATTCTCCGCCAATGTCGATGATGTCCGCTCCCTCCGCGACCATGCGCAGTCCAGCGGCGACGGCGCGATCGAAGTCGAAATGCCGTCCGCCGTCCGCGAACGAGTCAGGGGTGACGTTGAGAATGCCCATCACGAACGTGCGGGCGCCGAGCTGCAGCGCCGGGCGATGAGGCAGCGGAATGGTGAAGGAGACGCGCGGGTGAAACATCGGATTTGGTGATGTGCCGATTCAGTGATTTGGTGAATCTCGCTTCGCACGCGCTACCGCGCGTGCATTGAAGCGCGGGTGGTAGCCCGCGCAAGCCCAATCACCAAATCACCAAATTACCAAATCACCAAATCTGTCTATTCCTGCGGCAGCGGCTTGTTCAATGGCGGGATGGGCTGCACAATCGGCGGCCGTTCCTTCGCCGTCTTGCGCGCGCCGTCTTCGGCCGCGGCCACGGGTGCGGCCGCCGGCTTCGGATCCTCGAGCGGATGTCCCGCAATGATACGGCGCACCTGGTCGGCGTCGAGCACTTCGCGCGAGAGCAACTGCTCCGCGATGCGCAGCAGCGCGGGCTTGTGCGTCTCGAGCAGTTCCTTCGCGCGCTCGTAGTTGCTCGTCACGAAACGCTTGATCTCGTGATCGATCCGGATCGCCGTGTCTTCGCTGTAGTCCTGGTGCTGCGCGATCTCGCGGCCCAGGAAGATCTGCTCTTCCTTCTTGCCGAAGGTGAGCGGCCCCATCGCGTCGCTCATGCCCCACTCGCACACCATCTTGCGGGCGAGCTCCGTCGAGCGCTCGAGGTCGTTGCCCGCGCCTGTCGTCATGCCGCCGTTGGTCAGTTCCTCGGCGAGACGGCCGCCCATCAGGATCGCGATCTGATCGTTCAGGTAATCGCGGGTGTAATTGTGCTTGTCGCCTTCGGGCAGCTGCATCGTGACACCGAGCGCCATGCCGCGCGGGATGATCGTCACCTTGTGAATCGGATCGGCGTGCGGCAAGACGACCGCAAGCAGCGCGTGACCCGCTTCGTGGATCGCCGTGACCTTCTTCTCCTCCTCGGAGATGATCATCGAGCGGCGTTCCGTGCCCATGAGGACCTTGTCCTTCGCGAACTCGAAATCGTGCATGCGCACGACCTTCTGGTTGTAACGCGCCGCGTTCAGCGCCGCCTCGTTCACCAGGTTCGCGAGATCCGCCCCCGAGAAGCCCGACGAGCCGCGCGCCAGCACGTGGATATTCACATCATCGGCGAGCGGAATCTTCTTCGTGTGGACCGCGAGGATGCCCTCGCGTCCCTTCACGTCCGGGCGGTTGACGACAATGCGGCGGTCGAAACGGCCGGGGCGCAGCAGCGCGGGATCGAGCACGTCCGGACGATTCGTTGCGGCAACGAGGATGACGCCTTCGTTCGACTCGAAGCCGTCCATCTCGACGAGCAGCTGGTTGAGCGTCTGCTCGCGCTCGTCGTGGCCACCGCCGAGACCGGCGCCACGATGACGCCCGACCGCGTCGATCTCGTCGATGAAAACAATACACGGCGCGTTCTTCTTACCCTGCTCGAACAGGTCGCGGACACGTGATGCACCCACGCCGACGAACATCTCGACGAAGTCGGATCCGCTGATCGAGAAGAAGGGCACGTTTGCTTCGCCCGCGACCGCGCGCGCCATAAGGGTCTTCCCCGTTCCCGGCGGGCCCATCAGCAGCACACCTTTTGGAATGCGCCCGCCGAGCTTCTGGAACTTCTGGGGCTCCTTCAGGAACTCGATGATTTCCTGGAGCTCTTCTTTGGCTTCATCGACGCCGGCAACATCTTTAAATGTGACCTTCTTCTGCGAGCTCGACGAAAGCTTCGCGCGACTCTTGCCAAACGAGAGCGCCTTGTTTCCGCCGCTCTGCATCTGCCGCATGATGAACAGCCAGAAGCCGATCATCAGGAGGATCGGTGCCCACGAATACAACAGCGTGGCCCAGGGGCTCGTCGTTTCAGGCTTGGCGGTGATCTGGACGCCGTTGTCGCTCAGCTTATTGCCGAGCCCGTCGTACTGTGTCGGCGCGTAGGTGCGGAATTTCGTACTGCCGTCACCGCCGACCGACGTCTTCAGGACGCCCGTGATTTCATTGCCGGTAATCGTGACGGCGGCAACCTCTTTATCCTGCACGTGCTGCAGAAATACCGAAAACGGCATGGCCGCTTCGCTGCGCTGGAAGGTCGTCGAGAAGTTCCAGATCAGGACCCCGACGACGATCAGGACCATCCAGAACAGCAAGCTTTTGAGGGTCGAGTTCAACCTACGCCTCCTAACCGCCTGACTTTCAAGAGTAACACGGCTGCCGCGGGGTCGACGACGCGAAAGTCCTCCGAAACCGAGTGCCCGACGACCCAGACGATCCGGTCCCGGCCGTCGACGACCAGCGGGAGGGCGTCCCGCTCAGCCCGGGGAACCTTGCGGTCCACCAGGAAATCCTGCAGCTTTCGAGCTCCCGGCGCGCCGAGCGGGTGGAATCGGTCACCCGGCCGCCGGCTGCGGATGGTGAGGGGCAATGCGACAGCCGACGCGCAAACCCCGACCTCGAGACCCTTCGCGGCCCATCGGACCACTGAGCCCGCGACGGCTTCAGCCGCGATGGCCCACCCGTCGGGCTGCCAACGGACCTCTCCAGGAATAGACAGCGAAAATGCGAAAGAGTTCGAGTGTTGCCTAGTCCGGGAACTCTCGGAACGGTCCGGACCTCGTCCGGGCCGCAAAACGATCACAGTACCCAGCCGCTGGGCATACTGGCCCGGCAGGCTGACGCGGGCCCCCTCGCGCCCAGTCTCGGCCAACGCCAGCAGCCAGTCCACGTGCTTGCTGCCGATGGCGCTCGCGCCGCCCAGGGACGTCAGCACGTGATGTGCCACCCGTGACGCCAGCGCGCGGGGCGTCGCCGACAGCGCCGTGGCATCCAGATCGATCCCGAGGTCCGAGGCCCGAGGTCCGAGGTCCGAGGCCCGAGGTCCGAGGTCCGAGGCCCGAAGTCCGAGGTCCGAAACCCGAAGTTCCACGTCTTTGAACCCCGCCGGCTGACGCCCGAAGCCGCTTTCTCTTAAGACGACACGAGCCGCGGTTTCGATTGCAAGCTGCTGAAGAAACTCCTCATCCTCCCGCGCGAGCGCGGCCTGGCGAGCCAGGAGCTCGGGCGCGGCCTGCGAAAAACGTGATTGGATGTACGGAATCAGATCATGCCGAATCCGATTCCGGGGGATTGAGACATCCGCGTTCGTCGCATCCTCGCGGAACGTCTCGCCGCGGGCGTCGAGAAAGATTCGCAGCTCCTGGCGGGCGACGTCGAGCACCGGTCGAATCACTCTCCCGACGCGCGGCCGAATCGAGCCGAGGCCGCGTGTGCCGGCGCCGCGCAACAGCCGCAGCAAAAACGTCTCCGCCTGATCGTCGCGAGTATGCGCGGTTGCGATTGCGTCGGCGCCGAGCTCGTCCGCGGCACGCTCGAGAAAAGCGTAGCGCGCCGAGCGTGCGGCATCTTCAATCGATCGCTTCTGCTCGCGCGCGAGCGCCGCGACATCGGCCCGCGCCGACACGAAGGGCACGTTCAGCCGTTCGGCGAGCGCGCGGCAGAACGCTTCGTCAGCGTCCGCGTCCGCGCCGCGCAACCCGTGATGCAAGTGCGCCGCACCGGCGACAACGAGATCGCCGTGCGCCTCCATCTCGCGCAGCAGGTTCAACAGCGCCACCGAATCAGCTCCGCCGGACACCGCAACGAGCACACGCGTGTCGGGCCGCGCGAGCGCGTGCTGACGGATCGTCCGGCGAACGCGCTCTAAGAGCGCCATAAGAGCTGGTGATTTGGTGATCTGAGGATTTGGTGATTGAAGTACACGACTTCACCAAATCACTGAATCACCAATTCACGAAATGGATAAAAAGGTGGTGCCGGTGCAGGGACTTGAACCCCGGACAACGCGGATATGAGCCGCGTGCTCTAACCAACTGAGCTACACCGGCAGGAAGCTGAAATTATAGCAGCTTCAGGGTTCTCCGCGTGCTCTACAGCGTTCTCGAGTAGTCCAATCAGAGTGCCGCGTCGACAGTGCCCCATTTCGCGTCGGTGCTGGGGGCGCACAGGTGGTCACGGTTATATTCCAGCATCGCCGCCAGATACGGACGGCCGGTGGCCAGCAGTTGCTGCATTCGATTCGTGAATGCGTCGTACGCGCCCCAGTACGCCTCACCAGCCGTCCTGCCGTGGGCGAGCGCGAAATCAATTTCGGCATCGCAGTCGAGGAAGAGGTCGGGCGCGTCGAGGGGGAACATAAAGACGACGTCGTAGCCGAAAAACGCGACACACCCGTTCTTCACGAGATCGCCGCCAAGTTCCGCGGCGGTCAGACACGCCAGCAAATGGATGATCTTGTCCCGCGATTCATTCGGATCGTACCGCCCGATTTCCAGAATCGGCTCACCGTTGAATCCCGTGAACCGCCGCTCGAGGCCGTGCCCCGAGCCGGTGATGAATCGCACGCCGGGCGCCGTCAGCTGCGGCGCAATGCTCGCCCGCCGCGCCGTGTTGCCGCTGAACGCGTCAATCGTGAAGCCGGCCTTCTTCAGAGTCGGGTAGACTTCGGACTGCCGATATTCCTGGCACGCCTCGGTTACTTCTTCATAATCCGAATCGATGACGATGACTGTCATCGCCGCTTCTTTTTCGAAGCGGTCGAACGCCGCTTCGGAGCGACCGAACGCCGCCGTTGTGTCGGTCGTGGCCGCGATGCGGTGCCGAGCGCCTGGGATGTCGTGGAGGTCGGCCGTCTCGAGCCTGACCGCGGGGAAGCCGCCGTTGCGGCGTGCTGCGCGAGGTACTCGCGCAGCAGGCGGATGGCACGCTGCTCGACGTCGATCAGCGCGCGCCCGATCGCCGTCCGCTTCTGTACTTCTTCGAGGGCGCGTTTCTTATCGATCACGCCGGTCCCCAGCACGCCCAGGTTGAACCGTTTCTGTCGCTTGATCCGTTCGGACGTCAGCTCGGTCCGTTGCTCGTCGCTCAGGTCGGAACCGTCAACCGTCGGCGTGTCGGGATCGACGACGTGCCTCAACGTGGCGAACCCCTTCCGGTCGCGATGGTAGCCGGCCGGCAGCCGCCACTGTTCCGCCGGAATCGGCGCGGGGGAGCCGCGTCGCGATGCACGGAATTTTCGCGCGGCACTCGCAATTACGCGCTTCTTTGCCATCGTCAATCCTGTGCAGTGCGCGTGATGCTCTTGCTGGTTATTGCTTGTCGAGCGCGCGCGCTGCTGCATCGCGTACATGAACCGCGCCCTCGTGCTCGTTGTCGACGAGCCGTGCGACGGCGAGAACCCCCGTGCGCGGCGTGCCGCGCGGCTGAACGGCGTTGCCGCCTGCACGAGGCTCGCCTGGAATTGGGAAAGTGGAGCGGTTGACGCATCGCCACGCGCGAGATCCTCCGCGACGTGATCGGGCGTCATGGCCGCAACAGAGCCAACGATCGGTTCTCGAGCATGAGCACGACGATGTGCCCGATATTCGTCAGGAAGTCGACAGGCATGAACGACCTGAGATCAGTAAACGCGGATACTGGCCGATGCGAACCACGACGTCGCTCCCCGATCGCGGACAATACGGAACACGCTCGGCTCGAGCGGCTCGGCACCCTCGGATTGCGTCCCGAGTGCGGCACCACCGGTCACGACGAACCGGCCAAACAACATCGCCGAAGGTCCGACGAACACTCGGCTGCCTGGAGATGACAGGTCGGTGCCCATGCTGAGCAGCACGCAAATCGGCTGCTGCTTGGCATCAACGTCCAGCGACTTGGTGCGCGTAAAGAACTGCCAGGCGAGAAACACAGAAAAGCGTGTGACCGAATCCCCCGTCCCCTGCTGCTGAAAAAAATCTTCCTGCGAGAACTGGACGGCGCGGCTGACTTTCTGAAATGTCACGTCCTTGATACCGCTCACCGCGACGCCGCCATGCGCGACCAGCGGCATGGCTGATTGGACGAAATAGTGGATCGTCTCGAAGTCCTTCTTCTCGCCGCTTGGATCGGTTGCCGACATCATCACCGTCACGCGCGTACCGGCATCTCTTGTGCCGATCTTCTTGATATCGTCGCCAAGCGAGCGCTCGGCAAGCGACACGAACGAGTCGGCGCGCGTCGCCGCCGTGCCGTAGCTGTCGACGGCGAGCTTGTAATACCGGCTCGTCGATCCTCCGAATGCGGCCTTGAAACCCTCGATATCTGATTCAGCGAGCTTCTGCAATTCCGCGTAAGACGTTTCAAGCGCGCTGACAGCCGTTTTCACGTCGGCCGTCGCCGTCGAAAGCGCCGTCAATTCTGTGCTCGTCAGGCCCGGACGTTTGTGCGGGGCGAGCGCCGCCTCGATCTTGCGCTGCACCGTCTGCGAGTTCTGGTACACGACCCGCGAGGCCTCGATCAACGGCGTGTCGGGAGTCCTCTGCGTGTCCGACAAGCCGACGAGAAGACTCCCGAGCTCAGGATTGAGAACACTCGACCAGAGCCTCGTCAGGTACGAATACGATTGCGCCTGTTCCTCCTTCACGTCGTACGACAAAGCGTAGCGTAAGAAGTTGAAGTGGCGGAGGCGAATCCAGACCGGCTCGCGGCTGGTGATGCGAGCGTTCGGTGGGGACTGCACCTGCCACGTATCGCCGTCGAAACAGACGTCGAACACGCTGAGCGTTCTCGCGGGCAGCGTGATGCCTGATATTCCTTTCATACCAGACGGTGCGCCGAACAACTGATTGCAGATCCCGGTGTCCTGGCGCGCAGGCGTTTGTGCGGCCGCAGATCCTGGGATCAAGATCGCGACCGAGAGACACCTTCCAAGCAAACGGGCGAACAAACGGCCGACACTCGGCGCGATACGTGTGCAACGCGTGTCTCTTGGCTGAGCTTCTCGCATCATGTCTGCCGAGAATGTTCTGTTGAATCGGCTGCTCGGAATTGGGCGGCGAGATCTTGCCCGAACGCTGTCGACGCGCGCAAGCAGAATCCGTGCTATCAGGAGACCAGATGTCATCGAAAGAATCTCTCCTGACCTCCTGTTCGATATTCCTCGGTCGGGCGGCGGATGCTACGTGTCGATCAGCGCAGCCGCGAGCAACGGGATCATGATCTCGTGGTGTCCCACCAGCGAATATCCCTTGCCGAATCCCGCGACCGGACGCGACACGACGTTGGTCTGGGGACGGTAAAGGCGCACGAAGTCAAGATTCACGGTGGTCAAGCCCTCCAGCGAGCGTCCCTGGTTGCGCGCCAGCGCCACCGCCTTCAGGAACACTTCCGGCAGCACGACTGCCGAACCGCAATTGAGATACACGCCACGCTCGAGCCTTGCGACGTTGGAGACAAAGTAGCGGAAGTCGCGAAGACTGCCTTCGCCAAGCGCGGCGCCCGACGCGGCGGGATGCATGTGAATGATGTCGGTGCCGAGTGCCACGTGGACGGTGACGGGGACGTTCAGCCGCGCGGCGGCGGCGATGACGCTGAGATGCGCGTGCGATGGACGCGTGGTCCGCAGATATCGCGCGACAGCCTGTCCCAGGCCGAGACCGTCCTTTACTCCATCGTTGATCGCGCCGTTGAGCAACCGTCCGGTCTCCTCGGCCATACCGAACCGGCCGGGCCCGAGCGCCTCATCAACGTCCTCGGACGTCGATCCCGACAACGCGATCTCGAAGTCGTGGATCACGCCGGCGCCGTTGGTCGCGACCGCCGACACGAACCCGCGCTCCATGAGATCGATCAGCAGCGGCGATAGGCCCGTTTTCAACACGTGCGCGCCGAGGCCCCAGATGATGCCGCGCCCTGCGCCGTGCGCGGTGCGCATCGCATCGACGACCGCCTTGAAATCGGAAGCCCCGAGGATCGCGGGCATGGCGCGAATCAGCCCCGCGATGCCCGTACCCGGCACGAACGGCTTCGCGAAGTCCGCTGCCTTCGTCTGGCTCGTCCGCGATTGCAGCGGGTACGTATGAACGCCAGACAGATCAAAATCTTCGTAGTTGAATTTCACGTGTCAATGCTAAATGCCAAATGCCAAATGCCAAAGCTCCTTCGCGGTTCTCGTTCGATGCGCTCGGCGGCGCGGCCTAGCGCCGCGCTTCACTCCGTCGCCTCGCGCCGGCCGCAGGCGCTTCGGCAGCGACTCAAATCACAAGCATCGCGTCGCCGTAACTGTAGAAGCGGTAGCGCTGTTCGACAGCATCATGATAGGCGGCGAGCACGCGCTCGCGTCCGGCGAAAGCGGACACGAGCATCAGCAGCGACGACCGTGGCAGGTGGAAGTTCGTGAGAAGGCCTGAGATCACGCGGAAGTCGAATCCCGGGTAGATGAAGATGTCGGCCTCGGCGGCGCCGGTGGCGATCCGTCCGTTGCCGCGGCGCACCGCGTCCTCGAGGGCCCGCGTCGTGGTCGTGCCGACCGCCACGATGCGACGATGTTGGTCGAGCGCGCGATTGATTGCATGGGCCGCGCGCTCGCTGATCTCGTAACGCTCGGCCTCGACCTCGTGCGCCTCGACGTCCTCGACGCGAACCGGCTTGAAGGTTCCATATCCGACGTGCAGCGTGATCGAGGCGCGCTCGATGCGCGCGGCGTCGATCGCCGCGAGCAATGGCTCGTCGAAGTGCAGGCCCGCGGTCGGCGCCGCGATCGATCCGCGGTGCTCGGCGAACACCGTCTGGTACCGCTGACGATCCTCCGGCGTGTCCTCGCGGTGAATATAAGGAGGGAGCGGCACATGACCCATCGCATCGACCAGCGCGTCGATGCCCGGCCCACGCTCCACCCATAGGCGGATGCGTCGCCGGCCGAAGTACTGCCGCGCGAGCACCTCCGCCATCAGTACGCCCTCGGCGCCTTCAAACCGCGCGAGCGCACCCGGCTTCAACTTCTGCCCGGGATGCATGAGCGCGGTCCAGATCTGTCCGACTCCATTCGCGTGGCTTCCGCCTTCCGCCTTCGCGCGTTGCGCTTCCGCCTTCGGCGAAGCTTTCGGCTGAGGCTGGTCAGACGGAAGATCCCGAGCGAGCATCGAAGGCTCGTGCGATAACAGCAGGCACTCGACCGCGCCGCCGCTCGGAACACGGCGGCCGAGGAGCCGCGCGGGGAAGACGCGCGTGTCGTTTGCGACGAGCAGATCGCCCGTGCGCACGAAGCACGGCAGATCGCGAATGGTCGCGTGTGTGACGTCGCCATTCGCGCGATCGAGCACGAGGAGGCGTGATGTTCCTCGCGGTGCAGCGGTCTGCGCCACAAGCTCTGCCGGGAGTGAAAACTCGAAGTCCGCGACCTTCATGTCTTTCGCAATCGAAGGAATCGAAGCCCTAGAAAGCTCCCTCGACGCTTCGTCTTGCCTTCGAGTCTTCGATTGAATGGCGCACTCGAACCTCGGCGTTAATCTTGCACTTCACGGCTCAGATTGTATGGCCGAGACACATACCCATCCCCAAACCCGCCCTGAAGATGCACCGCCGGTCGTGATCGACGTGCCGACCGATGTCCGCACCGTCACGTTGACGGTGCTGGCGACGATTGGCCTCGTCTTCATGCTCCAATACGCGCAGTCGATCCTGATTCCGATTGTCCTCGGGATCCTGATCGCGTATGCGCTGGAGCCGTTTGTGACCTGGCTCGCGCGCATCAAGGTGCCGCGATCGATCGCCGCGGCGCTCGTACTGGCCGTGCTCGTCGGGGGCCTCGGCAGCGCCGTGTACAGCCTGACGGATGAAGTGATGCAGATCGTCGCGCAGGTGCCGCAGGCCGCGCGGCGCATCCAGGAGCGCGTGCGGCTGCACAAGAGCGATGGGAACGGCGCGCTCCAGCAGGTGCAGAGAGCGGCGACCTCTCTCGAGCAGACCGCGCAGGCGGCTTCGCAGCAGGCGCCGCCTGACAAGCCGGCGCGCGGCATCAGCAAGGTGCAAATCGTGGAGCCCGCCTTCAACGCGAGCGACTACCTCTATTGGGGCGGAATGGGACTGATCGGCGCGCTTGGACAATTCGCGATGATCCTGTTCCTCGTCTATTTCTTTCTCGTCACCGGCGATCTCTACAAGCGCAAGATCGTCAAGATCGCCGGGCCGCATCTCTGGCAAAAGAAAGTGACCGTGCAGATCCTCGACGACATCAACCTGCAGATCGCCAGCTTCATGCGCGTCCAGGTACTGACGAGCGTCATCGTCGCCGTCGCGACCATGGCGGCGCTGCGGTACTTCGGACTGAATCAATGGGTCGTCTGGGGTCTGGCCGCCGGGATTTTCAACTCGATTCCGTATCTCGGGCCGATCCTCGTATCGGCTGGCCTCGGGATCGTCGCGTTCATGCAGTTCGACAGCGTGCCGCGCACGATTGTGGTCTGCGCCGTCGCATTCGCGATTACGAGCCTCGAAGGATTCCTGCTCACACCCGCGTTGATGGGACGCGCCGCGCGCATGAACCCCATCGCGATCTTCGTCGGTCTCTTGTTCTGGAGCTGGATCTGGGGCGTGTGGGGCGCGATCCTGGCGGTGCCGATGCTGATGATGGTGAAGGCGGTCTGCGATCACATTGAAGAACTCCAGTCCGTGGGGGAGTTGACCCCGCGCCCCGCACCCCGCGCCCCGCACCCCGCGCCCCGCACCCCGCGCCGCGCGCCCCGCGCCCCGCGCCCCGCACCCCGCACCCCGCACCCCGCACCCCGCGCCCCGACACGTGGCTAGATCAGCGACACGTGATGCAGCAGCCACACGAGCACGAAGAAGGGGATGAGCGCGGCGAGGAGAATGATCGTCACGCAGGCGCTGACGAAGATCCAGTCGCCGCGCGTGGCGCGCGCGCCGGGACGCGCGTGCCGCTCGAGCAGCACCATGTTCCACTCGTTCGATTTCCACGCGAAGTCGAAGAGATCGCCGGCAACGGGAATCGCACCCACGGCGAAATCGATGAGCGCGTTGAGGAGCATGCGCGCGAGCACGATCTTCGGCACGCGCACGCGCGCGCCGTGCACGAGGATCAGGACGGACAGCACCGGCGTCGCGAGGTCTCCGATCCCCGGGATGAGCCCGAGGATCGGATCGAGGCCGAAGCGAATCTGAGTGCCGGGCACGCGGAACGCGTTGTCGAGCAGCGCCGCCCAGCGGCGGAGCGTGTCGAGATTGCGATCGGCGCGTGACGGCATGCGCGACGCTTATCGCGTGTGTGTCTTTTCGAGCGCGCGCACTTCGTCGTGGGCGAGCTTCACGATGTCGGCCTGCGACTGGATGAGCGTTCGCGCGCCCGCCGGGAGATCCTCCTTCAGCGCTTTCGCATAGGCCGCCTTGGCCACGTCTTCGCCGCGCTCGGCTTCGGCGATGATCGCGCCATCGTCATTACCGGTCACGAGCGATTTGATGTTCATCCAGCCGCGGTGGAGCGAGGCCGACACGCTGCCGCTCTGGTCCGGATTTCCGCCGAGCTTCCGCACCTGTTCCTGGAGCTCGCGCACCATCTCGGCGCGCTGCCGGACGTAGCGCTCGAACAGCGCCTTCACATGCGGATCCTTCACACCATCGGCGGCGGTTCGAAACCCTTTCTCCCCGTCGCGGCAGGTCTCAATCAGGTCGTTCAAAGTGGAAATACCTTTGCTTGCGTCCATCGTTCTCACGCTCCTTTGATGGCTTTCCCTCTTCGTTGCAGCAAGCCACGAGCCACGCTGAGTGCTGAGGTCGGATTGCGCCGGCAGAGCCGAGCGTGGTACCAAGATCTGTTGTGCACAACCGTTTGATGAGAGTCTGGCCTGGTTCTCCTTACCCGCTCGGCGCGACGTGGGACGGCGTCGGCGTGAATTTCGCGATTTTTTCCGAGCACGCGACCGCGGTGGAACTGTGCCTTTTCGATTCGCCCGATGCCGACAGCGAGTCGCTGACGATTCCGCTGACCGAACAGACCGACATGGTATGGCACGGGTATCTTCCAGACGTACGGCCCGGTCAGCTCTACGGTTATCGCGTGCACGGCCCGTACGAGCCGCACCGCGGACATCGTTTCAATCCAAACAAGGTCGTCATGGATCCGTACGCGAAGGTCGTGGGACGGACCATGAACTGGCACGAGTCCCTGTTCGGCTTTCGAGCCACAGAAGACGACACCACATTCAACACGCGCGACAGCGCGGCGCACGCGCCGCTCGCGGCGGTCGTCGACACCGCGTTCACATGGGGAGACGACAGGCCGGCGCGCACGCCCTGGCACGAGACGCTCATCTACGAGCTGCACGTGAAAGGCTTCACGCAGTGCCATCCGGAGATTCCGGACCACCTGCGCGGCACGTATCTGGGCATCGCGTCGGAACCGGCAATCCAGCACCTGGCGTCACTCGGCGTCACGGCCGTCGAGCTGATGCCCACGCACCATCACACCGACGAGTGGCATCTCGTGCGGCGCGGGCTGCGGAACTACTGGGGCTACAACACACTCTCGTACTTCGCACCCGACGTCCGCTACGCGAGGAGCGCGTCGCCGCTCGAGTGCGTGCGCGAGTTCAAGATGATGGTGCGCGCGCTGCACGCCGCCGGTCTCGAGGTCATTCTCGACGTGGTCTACAACCACACCGCCGAAGGCAATCATCTCGGCCCGACCGTCTCGCTGCGCGGCATCGACAACTCGTCGTACTACCGGCTGCAGCCGCACGCGCAGCGCTACTACGAGGACTTCACCGGATGCGGCAACACGCTCAACATGCGGAGCCCGCGAGTGCTGCAGTTGATCATGGACAGCCTGCGCTACTGGGTGAAGGAGATGCACGTCGACGGGTTCCGCTTCGATCTTGCGAGTGCACTGGCTCGTGAGTTGCATGCTGTCGACAAGCTCGGCGCGTTCTTTGACATCATTCACCAGGATCCGCTGCTCTCGCAGGTCAAGTTGATCGCCGAGCCGTGGGATCTCGGAGAAGGCGGCTACCAGGTGGGCAACTTCCCCACCAAGTGGACCGAGTGGAACGGCAAGTACCGCGACGCGGTGCGGCGCTTCTGGCGGGGCGATGGCGGCGGCGTGTCGGAGCTCGCCACGCGCTTGTCGGGCAGCAGCGATTTGTACGAGCAGAGCGGAAGGCGCCCCTACGCGAGCATCAACTTCATCACCGCACACGACGGCTTCACGCTCGCCGATCTCGTCAGCTACAGCCAGAAGCACAACGACGCGAACGGCGAGTTCAATTCCGACGGTGAGAATCACAATCTGAGCTGGAACTGCGGCGTCGAGGGGCCGACCGACGATCGGCGGGTGCTCGAACTGCGCGCGCGGCAGCGGCGCAATCTGATGACGACGCTGCTGCTCTCGGTCGGTGTGCCGATGATCAGCGGCGGCGACGAGCTGTGCCGCACGCAGGGAGGCAACAACAACGGGTACTGTCAGGACAACGAGATCAGCTGGACCGATTGGACCGCGTCCCCGGAGCGGGAGGAGTTTCTCAGCTTCACGCGCCGCGTGATCCGGCTGTGGAAGGATCACCCGGTGCTGCGCCGCCGCAAGTTCTTCCAGGGCCGCCGCATCCGCGGCGCCGAAGTTCAGGACATCGCGTGGCTCGACCCGACCGGGGCCGAGATGACCGACGACATGTGGAACTCTCCCGACGTGCGCGTCCTTGGCGTGCGCCTCAATGGCGATGCGATCCAGGAAGTCAACGAGCGCGGCGAGCGGATTGCCGGTGACACGCTGCTGCTGATGCTCAACGCAGGGGCGGAACCGATCGCGTTCGTGCTGCCCGCGACCTCACCGATCGAGCGGTGGGAGACACTGCTCGACACGGCGGATCCCTGGGAGGCGCCGCGCCGGCTGCGCGCGAGCGATCGCTACGTCGTGCATCCCCGCTCGATGGCCGTCCTGAAGTTGAACAACCGCAAGGAGGACCTGCGACGGGCAGCGGATTGGGGACCTCAAGGTGTTCTGTGACAGCTGGCGGCAGCACGTGATTGCAGTGCGCTGTCACGGACGTACTCACGCGGAGCTCGCAGAGCTCGCAGAGAAACGATCACTGGTTCAATAATGAGCGCTCTGCGTCCTCGGCGACCTCGGCGTGAAATCGTACGTGACACGATGGTGCTCCGGCGCATTGAGTAGCGCCGGCGGCCGGCGCGAGCCGACGGAGTGAAGTCCGGCGAAGCCGGACCGGCGAGCGCCACCGCGTGGGGGTGGGGCCCCACGCGCATTGAGTAGCGCCGGCGGCCGGCGCGAGCCGACGGAGTGAAGTCCGGCGAAGCCGGACCGGCGAGCGCCAGCGCGGGGGGGTGGGGCCCCGCGCGCATTGAGTAATGCTGACAATGGCCAAAAGAACGCAAACGTCGACGACCGTCACTCCTGACGTGCCCACTCTCGATCCGCAACTGCTCCGACGCGTCATTGTCGAGAACGTCACGCCACAGGTCGACGGCGGTCAGGTTCCCATCAAGCGCACGCCAGGCGAGGACGTGATCGTCGAGGCAGACGTGTTTGCCGACGGCCACGACACGCTGGCGGCGGCGTTGCTGTGGCGGCCGCAGGGCAAGGACGGCTGGAACGAGACCTCGATGGACGCGGTCGGCAACGATCGCTGGCGCGCGCGGTTCCGAATCACGGAGATGACGGCATACGAATATGCCGTCGAAGGGTGGATCGATCGGTTCGAGAGCTGGCGGCTCGCGCTCTCGAAGAAGGTCGGCGCCGGACAAGAGGTCTCGAACGAGCTGCTCGAAGGGGCCGCGCTCATCCGGGAAGCGGCCAAACGCGCGCGAGGCAACGACAAGAAGCAGCTCACCGAACAGGCCGGCGCACTCGAGGAGACATCCACGGACGCTGCGACACGCGTTGCGACGGCGCTCGCGGAAGATCTCAAGGCGCAGATGGCCCGCTACGAAGATCGCAGCCGCGCGACGCGGAGCGATCGTGCGTTCGCCGTGATGGTCGAGCGCGAGCGCGCGCGCTTCGGCGCGTGGTACGAGATGTTCCCCCGATCGGCCGGAACGGATCCCTCACGCAGCGCAACCTTCGATGAAGCGGCGGCGCAGCTCCCCTACGTCGCAGCGATGGGTTTCGACGTGCTGTATCTGCCGCCCGTCCATCCGATCGGCCGCAGCTTTCGCAAGGGACGCAACAACTCGCTGACGCCGGAGCCCGACGAGCCCGGCAGTCCGTGGGCCATAGGCGCAGCCGAAGGCGGACACAAGGCCATCGACCCGGGGCTTGGCACGCTGGAAGACTTCGATCGATTCGTGAAGGCAGCCGAGCGTCACGGCCTGGAGGTTGCGCTCGACATCGCCTACCAGGCGTCGCCCGATCACCCTTACGTCAAGGAGCATCCGTCATGGTTCCGCCATCGCCCCGACGGCACGATCAAATACGCCGAGAACCCGCCGAAGAAATATCAGGACATCTATCCCTTCGACTTCGAATCCGAAGACTGGTCCGGGCTGTGGCAGGAGCTCGAGAGCGTGATCGAGTTCTGGGCGTCGCACGGCGTCAAGATCTTCCGCGTCGACAATCCGCACACGAAATCGTTCCGGTTCTGGCAATGGGCGCTCGCGGAGATCAGGAAGACTTACCCGGACACGATCTTCCTCTCGGAGGCGTTCACGCGGCCCAAGGTGATGCGCTATCTCGCGAAGGTGGGGTTCTCGCAGTCGTATTCGTACTTCACGTGGCGCAACTCGAAAGAGGAACTGACGGAGTACTTCACTGAGCTGACACAGACGGATGTTCGCGAATACATGCGGCCGAATCTGTTCGCGAATACGCCCGACATCCTCCACGAGTACCTGCAGCACGGCGGCCGCCCCGCGTTTCAGGCGCGTCTCGTGCTCGCGGCGACGCTCGGCGCCAGCTACGGCATCTACAGCGGCTTCGAGCTCTGCGAGAACACGCCGGTGAAACCCGGCAGCGAGGAATATCTCGACTCCGAGAAGTACCAGATCAAGCCGCGCAACTTTCAGCAGGCGGACAGTCTCGCCGAGATGATCGCCATCATCAACCGCGTGCGCCGCGCGCACCCGGCGCTGCAGACGGATCGCGGCCTCGCCTTCCACCGGACTGACAACCGGCTCCTGATTTGCTACAGCAAGCGGACCGAAGACGCCTCCGATATCGTCCTCGTCATCGTCAACCTGGATCCCTTCCACATGCAGCACGGCTGGATCCAGCTGCCGCTCGAGGACTGGCACATCGGGCCGTCGCACACCATCGAGGCACATGATGTCCTCACCGACGAAACCTATTACTGGCGCGGCGAACGGAACTACGTCCGCCTCGACCCCGGCGTCCGCACTGCGCACGTCCTCGCGATTGGCGTTCGACGCCCAGACCATGCCTGATGTGCAGTGGTACAAGGAAGCCGTCATCTATGAGGCGCACGTCCGCGCGTTTTTCGACAGCAACACCTGCCCTTCTACCCGTCGCCGCTGCGCGACGATGGCTACGACATCGCGGATTACGAGAACATCCATCCGAGCTACGGCACGCTGCAGGACTTCGAGCGCTTCATGGACGAAGCGCACAAGCGCGACATCCGCGTCATCACGGAGCTGGTCATCAACCACACCTCCGACCAGCACCCGTGGTTCCAGGCGGCGCGCCGCGCGCCAGCCGGATCGCCGGAGCGCGAATTCTATGTGTGGAGCGACACCAACCGGAAGTACGAAGGGGTCCGAATCATTTTCACGGACACGGAAACGTCCAACTGGTCGTGGGACGACACGGCGAAGGCCTACTACTGGCACCGCTTCTTCCATCACCAGCCCGATCTGAATTTCGACAATCCACGGGTGATCGATGCGGTGATCAAGGTGATGCAGTTCTGGCTCGATCGCGGCGTCGACGGCCTGCGGCTCGACGCGGTGCCCTACCTGATCGAACGCGAAGGCACGATCTGCGAGAACCTGCCGGAGACGCACGCCATCCTGCGCCTGATCCGCAGCGCGCTCGACGCGAGATATCCCGACCGCATGCTGATTGCCGAAGCGAATCAGTGGCCCGCCGACGTGCGCCCGTACTTCGGCGAAGGGGACGAATGCCACATGGCGTTTCACTTCCCGCTGATGCCGCGCATGTTCATGGGCCTGCGGCAGGAAGATCGCCATCCAATCACCGAGATCCTGCGGCAGACGCCGGACATCCCCGAGAACTGCCAGTGGGGCCTGTTCCTCCGGAACCACGACGAGCTGACGCTCGAAATGGTGACCGACGAGGAGCGCGACTACATGTACCAGGCGTATGCGGCGGATACGAAGATGCGGATCAACGTCGGTATCAGGCGACGCCTTGCGCCGCTGATGGAGAACAGCCGCCGCCGGATCGAGCTGATGCACGCGCTGCTGTTCTCGCTGCCGGGCACGCCCGTCATTTACTACGGCGACGAGATTGGAATGGGGGACAACATCTATCTCGGCGACCGCAATGGCGTCCGGACGCCGATGCAATGGACCGGCGATCGGAACGGCGGCTTCTCCCGTGCCGATCCGGCGCAGCTCTACGCGCCCCCAATCATGGACGCCGTCCACGGGTACCAGGCGATCAATGTCGAAGCGCAGGAGCGCGCGCCGTACTCGCTGTTGAACTGGATGAAGCGGATGATCGGGCTGCGCAAGCAGTCGCGGGTGTTCGGCCGCGGCACGCTCGAGTTCCTGCCGGCGCAGAACCGCAAGATCCTCGCATACGTCCGCCGCTATGACGACGAGCTGATTCTCTGCGTCGCCAATCTCGCGCGGTCCGTGCAGCCGGTGGAGCTCGATCTCGCGGGGTTCAAGGGGATGACGCCGGTGGAGATGCTCGGGCTGACGGAGTTTCCACGCGTCGGCGAGCTGCCGTATTTCCTGACGCTCGGTCCGTATTCGTTCTACTGGTTCCGCCTGCAGCAGGCGCCGACGACGGTCGGGCGCCTGGCGACGGAGACGACCGCTCCGCCCGATCACCTGCCCTCATTCTTCATGGGCGTCGCGTGGGACACGCTGCTCGAGGGGAACGTCCGCACGCTGATCGAACGCGAAGCGCTGGTGCCATTCCTCCTGCGCCAGCGGTGGTTCGGCGGCAAGGCGCGCGCGATTCGCGCGGCGCGCGTGATCGACTGGGGCCTTGCCGAGCGCGGTCCGCATCCGCTGTTCCTGACGATCGTCGAAGTCGAATACCACGACGGCGGCCGGGAACGCTACTTCGTGCCGCTCTCGATCATCACCGACGGCGCGGCGGACGCGCTCCTCGCGAATGCGAGCCATCTGGCGATGGCACGCGTCACCGGCGCGCGCAAGGGGCTGGTGGCCGATGCGGTCGGCGACGAGAGGTTCGGCGCCGCGCTGCTCCGGCTGCTCGATCGTACGGACGCGAGCACGAAGCGCGGCATCATCCGCGCACTGCGGACGTCCGCGTTTTCGGCATTACGAGGCGAAGGGCCCCTGCCGGCCCGGCGGCTGACGGCGGAGCAGAGCAACACGTCGGTCAGCTTTGACGAACGACTGATTGTGAAGCTGTTCCGCCGGATAGAAGCGGGCCCCAATCCCGACGTGGAGATCGGCGAGCAGCTCACGATGAACACGTCGTTCCGCCGCGTGCCGCGCGTCGCTGCTGCGCTCGAGTATCAACCAGCGGGCGAGGGGATCACGCATCTCGCGGTCGCGCAGGAATTCGTCACGAGCCAGGCAGACGGCTGGACTCACGCGCTCGCCGAACTGGGACGATTCTTCGAGGTCGTCGAAGGACAGGGCGCGGTTCCAGAGGACCTGCTGCCGTCGGCGCACCTGCTGGCCCTCGCGGCCGTGCCGACACCGCCCCTCATCTGCGAGCTCGCCGGCGCATACATCGACAGCGCTCAGACGCTCGGCAGGCGCACGGCGGAACTGCACGTGGCGCTCGCATCGGACTCGACCTCCGCCGCATTCGCCCCCGCGCCCTTCACCCGCGAAGATGTCGACCGGCTGGTCACCGATGCCGTCGCGCAGACGCGCCGGGCAAGTGCGCTGATCGAAGAACGGCTCGATCTGCTTCCCGCCGACATCGCGCCGAGCGCGAAGGAACTGCTCGGCCGGAGCGACCGTGCGATTGCATCGCTTCACGCGAAGCGTGAGCTCGACTTCACTGCCGCGCGAACCCGCGTGCACGGCGATTATCATCTCGGTCAGATCCTCTGGGCCGAAGGGGACTTCTACCTGCTGGATTTCGAGGGAGAACCCGCGCGTCCCCTCGATCAACGGCGGCAGAAGGAATCGCCGCTGAAGGATGTCGCCGGCATGCTGCGCTCGTTCAGCTATGCCGCGTACGCCGCGTTGTTCGCGCACACGCGCAACCGCCATACGTCGTTCGATCGGCTCGAGTCCTGGGCACGCGCGTGGCAGATCTGGAACAGCGCGGCATTCCTGAAGGGATATCTCGCAGTCGCCGAGGGCGCGTCGTTTCTTCCGATCGATCCCGTGCAGCGCGCGACGCTGCTGGATCTCTTTCTGCTGGACAAGGCGTACTACGAGCTGAACTACGAGCTGAACAATCGTCCGGACTGGGTGCGCATTCCGCTTCACGGGATCCTGGAGCTGGTGTGACCTGGGATCCGTTCTTCGGCGCCGTCCCGATCGGCGGCGCGACGCGGTTCCGGATCTGGGCGACGGCGGCGCGCGATCTGCGTCTGCACGTTGCCTGCGGCAGCGGCACGAAAATCCATCAACCTGTCTGCTCGCCTGGCGGCATCTGGGAAATAGAGGTGCCTGGCGTCGAAGCGGGTGCGCATTATGCGTATTCGTTCGACAAGGGCGACCCGCGGCCGGATCCCGCGAGCCGGTTTCAACCTGACGGCGTGCACGCGTGGTCGGAGGTGATCGATCCGCGGCGGTTTCAATGGAGCGATGGCGCATGGCAAGGCCTCGATCCTGCGACGGTCGTGATCTACGAGCTGCACGTGGGCACGTTCGCGGGCCGCGGCACGTTCGGCGACGTAGCGGCGCGTCTCGATTATTTGCGCAGCATCGGCGTCACCGCCATCGAGCTGATGCCGCTTGCGGATTTTCCCGGACGTCGGAGCTGGGGCTACGACGGCGTGGCGCTCTTCGCGCCGTCGCGCGCGTACGGCCGGCCCGATGACTTGCGCGCGCTCGTCGATCGCGCACACCACACGGGCCTCGGCGTCATCATCGACGTCGTCTACAATCACCTCGGCCCGGAAGGCGCCTACCTCTCGCAGTTCAGCCCGGAATTTCTCACCGCCAAGCACGCCACGCCGTGGGGCGATGCCGTGAACCTCGACGACACGGCATGCGAGCAGGTGCGACGCTTGCTCATCGAAAACGCGCTGCACTGGATCCACGAGTATCACGCCGACGGCCTGCGGCTCGACGCGACCCACGCGTTGATCGACACCAGCGATCGGCCATTCGTGGCGGAGCTGACGCGGTGCGTCCACGAGGCGCGCACGCCACGGCCGCTCGTCTTCGCCGAAGATTCTCGCAACCTCGCTGAGATGGTCACGGATGCGGCGCACGGCGGCTGGGACCTGGACGGCGTCTGGGCCGACGACCTCCATCACGTCCTGCGCAGCGCCATTGCCGGTGACACGCACGGCTACTACGCGGATTACGCGGGAACGGCGCACGAGCTGGCGGATACGCTTCGACGTGGCTGGCTGTTCGTCGGGCAGCACTCCCGGCACGAAGAGGGGCCGCGCGGCACCGATCCGTCGGAAGTCGAGATGCGACGATCCGTCATCTGCGTGCAGAACCACGATCAGATCGGCAACCGCGCGCTCGGGGACCGCCTCCATCACGCGATCGACGATGCGTCGTGGCGCGTCGCGGTCGTCATCCTGCTCGTGGCGCCGATGACGCCGTTGCTTTTCATGGGCCAGGAATGGGCGGCCAGCACGCCGTTTCTGTTCTTCACCGACTTCGAGCCGGATCTCGGACGCAAGGTCGTCGAGGGACGACGACGCGAGTTCCGGGATTTTCCGGGATTCGGCTCGCCCGGCGCGGCCGAGCGCATTCCCGATCCGCAGGCAGACCAGACGTTCGAGGCGAGCCGGCTTCGATGGAGCGAGCTCAGTGCGCCTCGACATGCCAACAGCCTCGAGCTGCACCGGACGCTGCTCGCGCTTCGCGCACAGCATCTCGCCCTGCAGGCCAGCAGCGCGTACACCTGCGACGCCACCGCGCTGGACGCGGCGACCATCGTCATTCGACGATCGCGGGACCGTGCGCGGTTCGTGATCTGCGCGCGACTTGGCGAGGGCCGTGTCGATCTGCGTGAAGCGTTGGTGGACGGAACCGCGTGGCAGACGCGGCTGACGACCGAAGATGTCCCGTTTGCGTCGGACGCCCGGCCGGCGCGCATCGATCTCGCCAGGGGCGCGATCGATTTCGCTCGTTCCGGAGCGGTAATCTTACAATCGAAGGAATCGAAGGGATGAGCGAAGGAATCGAATGCGAGGTGCGAGGTGCGAGGTGCGATAGGAAATGGTTGTCGCAGGACGGTTGTCGGAGGACGGATAGTTCTCAGAGCCCGATCTTCGAAACTCGCGTTCTGGTTTTTCGTCAACCGTCCTCCGTCCTCCGTCATCCGTTGATGCTCCTTCGACTCGTTCGCTCATCCTTCGATTCCTTCGATTGAAAATGACAGCGCGCCCCCGATTTGTACCATCCAGCACCTATCGGCTGCAGGTCCACGGCGACTTTCCGCTGACGGCCGCGCGCGACGTCGTCCCCTACCTGCAGCGCCTCGGCATCGGCGCCGTCTACACGTCGCCCTACTTCACGGCGGAGCCGGGAAGCAGACACGGCTACGACGTTCACAATCACAACGAGATCAACCCGGAGCTCGGCGGCGCGGACGCGCACACGGCATTCACCGATGCCGTCTGCAACGCAGGCCTTCAGCACGTCGTCGACTTCGTCCCGAATCACATGGGCATCAGCACGGCGACCAACCCGTGGTGGCGCGACGTGCTGGAGAACGGCCCGCGCGCGCGCGCGGCGCGCTTCTTCGACATCGACTGGAATCCTGTGAAGCGCGAGCTGAAGCGAAAGCTCCTGCTGCCGATCCTCGGCGATCAGTACGGCCAGGTGCTCGAGCGTGGCGAGCTGCAGCTCGAGTTTCGAGAGGGCCAGCTCGCGCTCACCTACTTCGATCACTCGCTGCCAATCAACCCGCGGCAGGCGCCGCGTGTGTACCGGACCGGATTGACGAGGCTGACGCAGGATCTCGGCGCATCCAATCCGCACCTGCTCGAGTTCCTCAGCATCACGACGGCGCTGCAAAAGATGCCGCCGTACGCGGAAGGCTCGCAAGACGGCACCGACGAGCGGGATCACGAGAGCGAGGTGGCGCGCGGCCGCCTGCAGCGTCTCGCCGACGAAGCGCCGCGGATTCGGGAGCACATCGAAGAGGCCGTCCGCGAGTTCAACGGCGTTCCCGGACGCCCGGAGTCGTTCGATGCACTGCACGAGCTGCTCGAGGAGCAGGCGTATCGGCTCGCCTACTGGCGCACCGCGTCGCACGAGATCAACTATCGCCGATTTTTCGATATCAACGGCCTGGCGGGGCTGCGCGTCGAGGATCGCGACGTCTTTGCCGCGATCCATGAACTGCTCGCCCGGCTGCTGAGCGAGCGGCGCGTCACCGGCGTCCGCATCGATCATCCGGACGGCCTGTTCGATCCGGCGCGCTACTTCGACATGCTCCAGGATCTCGCCGCCAGCGCCTGGCAGACACCGCGCACATCCGGCTCGCATCCCCTGTATGTCGTTGCAGAAAAGATTCTGTCCGGGCGCGAACGGCTGCCGCACGGGTGGGGCGTGCACGGGACGACCGGCTACAACTTTCTGAACCAGGTGAACGGCCTGTTCGTCAACGGCGCGAACGCGCACCGCATGCGCCGCGTATACGCGAAGCTGACCGGCTGGAGCGAGAGCTTCGACGACGTGCTCTATGAAACGAAGCGATTAATCATGGATACATCGATGGCGAGCGAACTGAACGTGCTCGCCGAGATGCTCAACCGGATCAGCGAGAGCAACCGGAAGTCGCGCGACTTCACGCTCAACAGCCTGCGCGACGTGATTGTCGAAGTGGTGGCGTGCTTTCCCGCCTACCGCACCTACGTGACCGAGCAGGGCTGGTCGCCGGAAGATCGCGCGGTCGTCGAGCGGGCGATCGTGCGCGCGGGGCGCCGGAATCCGGCGATGGATCCCACGATCTTCGACTTCTTCCGTGAAGTCGTGCTGCCGCGCGATCCCGAGGACGCGGGGAACGCCGGCGCGCGCAATCGCCGCGGCTCCGGATATCCCGCGGCGGATGCAGCGGAAACCGCCGCACGCCTGCGCTTCGCGATGAAGTTCCAGCAATACACCGGACCGCTGCAGGCGAAAGGGCTCGAGGACACCGCGTTCTATCGATACAACCTGCTGCTGTCGCTCAATGAGGTCGGCGGCGATCCGTCCCGCTTCGGATACACCGGGCGTGATTTCCACGAGCTCAGCCTTCTGCGACGGCAGGACTGGCCATACGAGATGCTCGCCACCGCGACGCACGATACGAAAGTCGGCGAGGACGTGCGCACGCGCATCGACGTGCTGTCGGAGATGCCCGATGAATGGGGCCGCGAGGTCGCGCGCTGGATGCGCGTCAACCGCGCGTTGCGCCCGATCATCGATGGTGAACCGGCGCCCGATCGCAACGACGAATACCGGTTCTACCAGGCTCTGCTCGGTGTGTGGCCGCCGGAGATCTCAGAGGCGAGCGCGGTGCCTGACGACATGGTTCCGAGGCTTCAGGCCTATATGAACAAGGCCGTGAAGGAAGCCAAGCTGCATTCGAGCTGGATCAATCCGAACGAGGCCTACGAAGAAGCCGTCTCCACATTCATCGCGCGCACGCTGTCCGGGGATGCCGGACCGAAGTTCCTGACGGCCTTCTTACCATTCCAGCAGCGCATCGCGCGCAGCGGAATGATCAATTCGCTCGCGCAGGTCGTGGTGAAAATCGCGTCACCGGGCGTGCCGGACTTCTACCAGGGCACGGACCTCTGGGATTTCAGCCTCGTGGATCCGGACAATCGGCGTCCCGTGGACTTCGCCCGGCGCGAAGCCGCGCTCGCCGAGTGCTCGAAGATCGCGGAGATGCCGGCCGATGCGCGCGGACCCGCAATCGATCGGATCGTCGGCCGCTGGAGCGACGGCACAATCAAGATGTTCGTCACGGCGGCGGGCCTCCGCCTTCGGCGTGACGCACCCGATCTCTTCCTGGAAGGGGACTACTTGCCGCTGGACGTCGAATCGACGGTGGCGGCGCAGGTGCTGGCATTTGCGCGGATGCACGCCGACAATCGCGCACTGATCGCCGTCGTCCCGCACCTGACGCTGCCGCTCGTGGACCGCGACCATCCGGTGCCGCTGGGAGAACGGTGGAAGACGTCACGCGTGCTGCTCCCCCCGGCGCTCGGCGCGCTCACGTGGCGCGACGGGTTCACCGGCGCCGAACTGAAGCCCGTCACCTCGGCGGAACACTCCTGGCTGTTTGTCGGCGAGGTGTTCCAGAGGCTGCCAATCGCGCTCCTCGTGAGTATGTGAGTGGGGCCGCCAAGAGCGTCTCACTGTCAATGCTGAATGCCAAATGCTGAAGACACGCTGAGATTCATTCGGCATTGACATCTGACACTCGCAGTTGGCATTCCGGCTGTTGTCTTCAACAGCTGGCTGATTGCGTTACGATTGCGCCGAACGCCGCAAGGCAGCCAATGGCGCAATCCGCCGGTTCCGACCATCTCCCCGTCGCCGATGCACCGCCGCGGCACGCGCCCACGCGCCTGCTGATCACAGGGCTCACGCTGGCGCTCGCCACGATCGCTGCCGTTGGTCTCTATACGTTCCTGCAGATTCGCGACCTTCGCGATCAGCAGACGGGGATCAGCGATCGAAACCGGAAAGGCTCGTTGCAGCTGCTGCGCATCCAGAACGATCTCGCATCGCTCGCCGTGGCGATGCGCGACATGGCGGATGGCGCCGAGCCCTACCCGCTGTCGGCGTGGCAGCCCGCGTTCGATCGGCTGCGCGGCGATTTGACGGCCGCCATCGTGCAGGAACGCGCACTCGCGCCCGCGGCGCGCGAGCCCGCACAGCAGACACGGCTCGAGCAGACGAACGAAGCGTACTGGGCTGACGTCGACAGGATGTTCGGGATGGCGCGGACGGGGGACAATGCCGGGGCCGTCGCGCTCATTCGCAGCAGCCTGATTGCCGAGCAGCGGGCGCTCGATGGCATGGTGTCGCAGTTCCTCGTCGCGAACAACCGGGTACAGGAGGAAGCAGCGCTTGCGAACCGCGGCATCTACGATCGCGTCGCGATGGAGATTCTCGCGCTCGTCGGCGTCCTGCTCGTCGTCGTGGCTGTCGCGGGCGCGTGGATCGTCGTCGCGAACCGCCGCGCCTTCGAAGCCGTGCGGGACGTCACCGCGCAGCTCCGGACGCTCTCCCGGCACACGATGCGGGCGCAGGAGGACCTGCAGCGATCGGTCTCGCGAGAGCTGCACGACGACTTCGGTCAGATCCTCACGGCGCTTGGCACGCTGCTCGGCCGCGCGCGCCGTCACGTGCCGCGAGATACCGCGCTCGCGGAAGAACTCGACAACGTGCGCGGGATCGCCCAGACGACGCTCGATCGCATCCGCGCGCAGTCGCAGTGGCTGCACCCGGGAGTGCTCGACGACTTCGGCCTGGAGAAGGCCCTGGGCCGCTCGGTCGAGCAGTTCGAGCGGCAAACCGGGATACGGACAACCCTCGTCGCGACCGGGCCGATCGCAACCATTCCGCCCGACTCCGCGATCCACGTCTACCGCATCGTCCAGGAAGCATTGAGCAATATCAGCCGCCATTCCGGTTCGGATCGCGCGCGCGTCCGCATCGCCTGTGAAGGAAATGCGCTCCATCTGGAGATCGAGGATGCCGGTCACGGTCTGCCCTCGGCTCGCGGGCGAACCGTCGACAGCGGCCTTGGCCTGGTCAGCATGCGCGAGCGCGCGGAACTCATGGGTGGACGGCTCCGGTTGCGCCGCTCACCCGAGGGCGGGCTCGTCGTGGACGTGCATGTGCCGCACGCCTTCGATGCTCCGCGAACGGCGGTGGTCACATGACCGCAAAACGCATCCGGGTGCTGCTGGCGGACGACCATGCGCTCGTGCGGCAGGGATTCCGGAGGATTCTCGAAGACGAGCCGGACATCGTTGTCGCGGGCGAAGCGAGCGGCGGCGCCGAGGCCATCGAGCTCGAACGCAGCCTCTCGCCTGACGTGGTCGTGATGGATCTCGCGATGCCGGAGATCAACGGGCTGCACGCCGCCATCGAGATGCTGCGGCGCCGGCCGGAGTGCCGCGTGCTGATGTTGAGCATGCATGCCGACCAGCAGTACGTGCGCAATGCGCTCGACGCGGGCGTGAAAGGGTACATCCTCAAAAACGCGCTCGAGACCGATTTGACGCGGGCGGTGCGCGTGCTGGCGGGCGGCGGACAGTTTCTCAGTCCCGAGCTGTCCGAGCTCGCGATTCGCAGCCTGCGCGGCGCCGACGGCATTGACCCGGATGACGCGTTCTCGCGGTTGAGCGCGCGCGAGATCCAGGTGCTCCGCCTCATCGCGCTCGGGAAATCGAACAAGGAGATCGCGACCATTCTCAGCTTGAGCGCGAACACTGTCGCGGTGCACCGGACGAACCTGATGAATACGCTGGGCGTGCACAAGACAGCGGAGCTCGTGCTGCTGGCCGTGAAAAAGGGACTGGTGGAATCAAAGTGAAACCGCGCTTGGTCGCCGCCATGCTCCTCATGACGCTGATCGGCGTCGCGCATCCACGGACGGCGCCGCCGTCTCCGGGATTCGAGCTGACCGACGTCACGGCAGCCACAGGACTGCGCTTCACCCACTACAACGGCGCGTCCGGCCGGAAGTATCTGCCCGAAGCGCTCGGCGCGGGCGCGGCATTCCTCGATGTCGACAACGACGGCTGGCAGGACGTGATCATCGCGAACGGCACGGAATGGCCCGGCCGCACCGCTCCCGACAACACGACGGCGCGGCTCTTTCGCAACAACGGCCGCGGCGGATTCGATGACGTCACCGCCGGCTCCGGACTGGACGTGCCGATGTACGGAATGGGCGTCGCGGCGGCGGACTACGACAACGATGGGCACGACGATGTGCTCGTGACCGCTGTCGGGCAGAGCCGCCTTTTTCACAACACGGGGAAAGGCCGCTTCGTGGACGTGACGAGTCGCGCGGGGCTCGGCGGCCACACCGGATTCAGCACGTCGGCGGTGTGGATCGATTTCGATCGCGACGGCCTCGTGGATCTCTTCATCTGCAACTACGTGCGGTGGACGCCCGAGAGCGACATCTTCTGCAGCGCGGACGGGACCCGGAAGTCGTACTGCACGCCGGAAGCGTATCCCGGGGCGACATCGTGGCTGTTCCGCAACAAAGGGAACGGCACGTTCGAAGACGTCACCGCTACCGCCGGATTGCTCGATCCGACGTCGAAGGCGCTCGGCGTGACGATGCTCGATTACGACCGCGACGGGTGGCCGGACCTGTTCGTCGCCAACGACACGCAGCCGAACAAGCTGTATCGCAACACGGGCTCCGGCCGTTTCGTCGAGACGGCGCTCGAGGCGGGACTTGCGTTCAGCGAGGACGGGCGCGCGCGCGCGGGTATGGGAACCGATGCCGCCGATCTGGATAACAGCGGCGTGCCGTCGGTTGTCGTCACGAACTTCTCCGGCGAGATGCTCGGGCTGTATACGCCAACGACGGCGGGGCACTACGCGGATCGCGCGGCGCATTCGGATCTCGGCAGGGCGACGCGCCTGACGCTCGGGTTCGGCTGCTTCTTCTTCGACGCGGATCTCGACGGCCTTCTCGATCTGCTCGTCGTGAACGGCCACATCGATGACGGCTTGCGGAATGCGGGCGGCAGGGTGAATTACGCTGAACCGCCGCACCTGTTTCACAACAGCGGCGGGCAGTTCGTCGATATCGCTCGGGAGATCGGCGCGGACTTTGCGGCACCGAAGGTCGCGCGCGGCGCCGCCTTCGCGGACATCGATCTCGATGGCGACCTCGACGTGCTCGTCACCACGAATGGCGGACCGGCGCACTTGTATCGAAATCAGCTCTCGGCGCCGAACCGCGCCGTCCGCCTGAGCCTTCGCGGCAGCCGTTCGAACCGCGACGCGATAGGCGCACGCGTCCGCGTGCGCGTGGGCTCGTCATGGCTGACGCGATTGGTCCGCACCGGCTCGAGCTACCTGTCCCAGTCGGAGTTGCCGCTCACGTTCGGCCTCGGACAGCGATCCGGTGCCGAGGAGATGATCGTGGAGTGGCCGAGCGGAAAGCAGGAGAAAACAGGTCCTCTCACCGCGGGCCGCTTCTACACGATCACGGAAGGTCGTGGAATCACCGCCAATCAGCCGCTCCATCGACAGTGACAACAATCGTCAATCCCTGATCCCTGATCCGGGATCCCTCATCCTCAATCCACAATCAGAAATCTCCAATCCCGAATCAGAGTCCCGAATCAGAATCCCGAATCGGAATCCCGAATCGGAATCCCGAATCGGAATCCCGAATCGGAATCTCGAATCAGAAGCCCGAATCGGAATCTCGCTCGGACTCTCCCTCGGACTGTTCATCTGAGTCGGATCGCTCATGAGAAACCGAATCCGAGTCGGGCCGCGCCGCCAGATCAGATTTCGGGTCAGATGTGGGTTTACATTTTTGAGGCGTGTCGTGCCGGAGCTTGTACCGTCCTCTGTCTTTGAAGCCGGATCGATATAGATACCGGATGAAGCCGCCAAGCATCCGACCGAGATCCTCCGCCATTGTCTCGCAGCGCTCGAGATCAGCTTCCGCAATGTGGCCCTTAGAGCGAGCCTGGCGAAGCCGTGCGATTACTTCCTTGAGCGATGCCTTCGACGTGAACAGATAGTTGGCGAACGCGTCATCGGTTGGCTGCTCGAAACCTTCTTCCATGTTCGAGATGATCGAGTCGTTCGCGTCGTCGATCTGCTTCCAGAGTCTCTGGTTTCTGACCAGTCGCGGACTCTTCAAGATCGCAGAAACTGCGCCCCACAGCTCCTGCGCCCTTGAATATATGGGTAAATCTTCGAGTGTATTTGCCATGCAGCCGAGCTCAGCACGATTGATGCCGCGCGGGACGCGGGACGCGGGACGCGGGATGCGGGACGCGGGACGCGGGGCGCGGGATGCGGGGCGCGGGATGCGGGATGCGGGGCGCGGGATGTGGGATGCGGGGCGCGGGACGCGGGATGCGGGGCGCGGGACGCGGGATGCGGGGCGCGGGGCGCGGGATGCGGGACGCGATAAGGGATTCAGGATACGAGATTGAGGATCGAGGATGAGGGATCCCGGATCAGGGATCTGGGGATACACGATTCACACATGCGTAGTGCATTTGAATTAGTGCGGTAACCGGAACGCAGTACTGGCAACCCTCGTTCTACGATCTATGCTCCCCTGCGATTGACGGGAGGCCATCATGCTAAGCAGTAGTCAGGCACGACGCGGCATGTGCGTGCTCATCGCCGCCCTGCTGATTCCGGCGGCCGCGCGCGAGGCGTCCGCGCAGGGGTGCATTCTGTTTCGCGAGAGCGCGCCGCTCTTCGGACCACTGTCGGGTTCGTACGTGCAACCCGGCGAGTGGGAGGTGACCACGTCGCTTCGCGGTTCCACGGCCGATCGGCATTACTCAGGCGAGGTCTACCAGGCGCAGCGCACGGCGCTCGGGACGTACGTCATCAACAAGCAGCGCCTGCTGCTGTTCAATGTCAATCATGCCTTCACGTCGCGGCTCAGCGCGGCGGTGAGCGTTCCGTTCGTGGTCGCGTCGTGGTCCATCCCGAGTCCGATTGCTCCGCCCGGCGCGCGCGGCACGCAGCACGGGCACGGGCTTGGCGACATCTCCGCCATGGGGCGCTTCTGGCTGTTCGACCCGGTGGCACATGCGAAGTACAACGTCTCGCTTGGCGCCGGGCTCAAGATGCCGACGGGAACCGCGCGCGGTACGGACGTATTCCCCGACATTAGCGGCGCGTCTCCGTCTGAAAAGGCCGTCGATCAGTCGGTGCAGCCGGGCGATGGGGGCTGGGGCGGACAGTTCGAGGTGCAGGGATTCAGCCGGTTCGGCCGGATGTTCGTGTTCGGTTCCGCCAACTACCTCGCCAACCCGCGCAACATGAACGACACGCCGTCGATTCTCGTCGGCATCGGCCGCCCGAGCACCACGACACCGCTACGCAACGTCAACTCTGTTCCCGATCAGTACCTGGTGCGGACGGGCGTTGGCGTCCCGGTGTGGCACAGAATCAGCGCGTCGCTCGCGTGGCGAGTCGAAGGGGTGCCTCGTTACGACGTCATCGGCAAGAGCGAGGGATTCCGCCGCCCCGGCAGGGAGATGTTCATCGAGCCCGGCCTTTCGTTCGTCACGGGCAAGTCGACGTTGCAGATGAACCTTCCGCGCGCGTACTATCGCTTCCGCGCGCCGGATCCGTACACGGGCGCGGCCGGTGACGCGACGTTCCCGGATTGGGTGATTCTCGGAACCTACGCGTACCGGTTCGGGAAGGCGAAGCACATCGCGATGCCGGTTGCCGCACAGGCGCAGAAGTAAGGTCCCGCCATGGCGCGCGTCGGATCGAATTCGCTCGCACTGACTTTGATCGCGCTGCTGGCCGTGGCCTCGCTGCAGGCGAACGGCCGCACCGCGCCTCGGCTGAAGCTGCGCGCCATCGACGGCAGCACCGTCGAATTGAAGGCGCTGAACGGGAAGGTGCTGCTCGTCGATTTCTGGGCGAGCTGGTGCCTCCCGTGCAAGGCGGTGTTTCCCGCGTTGAACAGCCTCCACGAAGAGTTCCAGGCGAAGGGCGTCGAGGTGATGGCGATCAACGTGGACGAAAAGCGGCGCGATGCAGATGCTTTTCTCGCGCGGACGCCGCACACGCTGCAGGTGATGGTGGACCCGAAGATGGTCGCGGCGGACGCGTTCCGCGTCCGCCAGATTCCGACCGCGTTCCTGATCGATCGCGCGGGCATGATCCGCTATACACATGAGGGCTACGCGATCGAGGCGCTCGACGCGTTCCGCACGGAAGTCGCCACACTGCTCGCGGAACCGAATCTGCCGCGTGATCAGGCTAAGGGCTCATGAAGCCGGACCTGAAGGTCCGCCCTGCAGCGCGCCGCACTGTAGGCCGGGTCTTTAGACCCGGCGCCATCAGCGGTCATAAGCCTGAGCCCTGAGGCGTTCTGTGTGACTATTCCAGGTACTTCCGCAGCTCCACTCTGCGCGTCTTGAGCAGGAGCGGCTTGAACAGATCGCCCGTCTTCTTGAACCGGGAGCGCACGTTATCGAGGCGGAACTCCTCGATGCGGCACCCTTTCCCGATCTCTTTCCACGTGAGCGGCGTCGACACGCCGGCAAACGGAGTGGGTCTCACCGAATAGACGGACGCGAGCGTGCGTCCCCATGCGTTCTGGTTGTAGTCGACGAGCACGCGACCTTTCGGACGCTTCGCCACCTTGTACTCGGATGTCATCAGCGGCGGATGCCGGCCGGCCAGCTCCTGCGCGAGCGCCTTCGCGAACGTCCACACCTGCTTCTGCACCGGGCCACGAACGATCGGCACGTAGACGTGAATCCCCTTCGATCCCGTCGTCTTCGCATAGGCCGGCATCTTCAGCGTGGTCAGCGCATCGTGCACGATACGGGCGGACTCGAGCACCTGATCCCACGTGGCGGACCCGGGATCGAGATCGAAGTGCAGGTAATCGGGCCGATCCACGTCGTCGCACTTCGCATACCACTGGTTCAGGTCGATGCACCCGAGATTGATCACCCACAAGAGCGACGGCACGTCGTCGATGACGGGAAAATCGATGACGTTGCCGGAGTCGTGCGGGATGCGGCATGTGCGGATCCAGTCGGGCCGCGGCTCCGGCGCGCGCTTCATGAAGAAGAACTCCCCCGCCGCGCCGTGCGGGTAGCGCTTCATCACCATCGCGCGGTCCTTGATGTGAGGCAGCACCAGCGGCGCGACGTCCGCGTAGTACTGGATCAGATCCCCTTTCGTGATTTGTCTTTCCGGCCAGAACAGCTTGTCGAGGTTCGTGAGGCGGACCTCTTTGCCCTGGATCTTCAAAGTGTGGGAACCCGCGCGCGGGATCTTGACAATCACCAAATCACCCAATTCCCCAATTCCCCAATTCCCCAATTACTCGATGGTCTTCGAGATTCCGCGAATGGGCGCGAGCTTCGGCGGCCGGGGGCCGTGGCGGATGGCGCCTTCGACCGGCACGTACTCGAGCTCTTCGCCGGCACGCATGCAGCGCAGGAGCAGCCCGCCGCGGCTCATGTCGCCGCGGCCGACGAACGCGATCGGAAATCGCAGGCGCGCACCAAAGACTCCGGTCAGCACGTCGACGTATTTCGCCGACGCGATGCTGCCGAGCAGAATGACGTCGCAGTCGGGACCGATTTCCTCATCGAGCGCGCGGGCGCTCGAGAGCAGCGGCACGCGATAGCGCGCATCGTTCGCGGCGATGTCGACGGCTGCAAAGGCCCGGATGGCGTCCGCCGTCACGCGCGTCTCTGCGGGACGAAGTCCCGCACTGGGCGTGATGACGAGCACGCCGCTCCCCGTCAGCGGCGCGCCGGGATCCGGCGGACGCGCGAATCTCAGCGCGTAGGCGAGCTTTCCCTTGAAGTAGAGTCCGCTGACGAACGCGAACACCTCGCCGATCGCGGCGCCCTCCCGACCGCGGAGCCGCTGCGCGAGATCGAACGTGGCGCGATCGGAGAGCACCATGTTCGCGCGAGGTCCGCCGCAATTCGCGGGGGAGAGCAGGAAGATACGGCCCGGGTCTTTCTTGCGCCTTCTCACCACATTGGCGATTGTAGATTGGCGATTGCCGATTCGTGAATGTCAATTGCCGACGGCCGATTGACGGGTTGACGATTGCTATTGGGTCGTGCGCTCCGCAGCGGCCAGCGCATCCAGCGCCTCGCGTACCGCCGGTACTGACCGCGCCATGACGTATTCCCATCGGCCGAATTGCTTGTCGGCATTGACGGCCTCCACCCACCGTTCCGCGGCAGCCGCCTTGACGTCCGCGAGCTCGTCGAACCCTTTCGTCTCCACTATCAGATGTCGTCCGTCCTTCAACCGGACGATGAAGTCCGGCTGGTAGTCGTGGCCGCGGCCGTTGTGGACGTACGGGATGGCGAAACCGAGTCCCGCGTTCTTCACGAACGCGTCAACCGCCTTGTGAGTATCAAGGATATAGGCAGCCGACTGTTCCCACCGCTTCGTGTCCGCGACGACGTAGTTCAAGTGGCTGTTGACGACATCACGAACATCCTTGCTGGTCCAGTAGTCCACGTCCGCGGTCGATCCGGGCTCACGCGATTTTTCGTATCGCGGGACCTCCGGTGTCTCGCCGCCCGCGCTGTCGGGACGAATGGCCGCGACCAGTCGCTCGATCGCCCAACCGTAGTAAGGCGAGAGAAACACGTCCAACCTGTGCGCCGGCGCTATCGGGTGTACGACCTCTCGCATGAATCGCTGAACGATCTGGACGATCTGTGGAAAGAGGACGTGTGCGGGGGCTTCGCACGCGGCGCTCGCGACGTACTCCCTGGTGAGATCGCGTGCGAGCTCGAACACGAGCTCCTGCTCGCGTCGTCCGGCGCGGTACGGGTTCAGATCGACGTTCTCCAGGCGGCCCGGGCCGACCAGAGACATCCGCCCGCTGTTGGTGGTCAGCGCCGCCTTCACCTGGACCTCTGGCGGGATGTTCATCGGATCGAGCCACAACGGCGGCACCCCGGCCCAGTTGAGGGTGACGCGGTTTCTGATCGCCTGTTGATACCCTTCGACTCTGGGGAACCTGATCGCGAATCGCGCGCGAGCGGGAATGGCGTAAACGTGATGCCGTTTCGCGGCGGCTTTCGTCCCGCCCTTCGGGTCCGCCTTGAACGGCACGACCTGGAACGGCACGCCGAAAACCTTCGCAACTTCCTCCGTCATCAAATCGCCGTCCCCGACTTCGTACGTGCGCCGGCGAAGCCCGCGGCCGACCACCTGCTCGCACAGCAGCTGCGACATGAACGGCCTGAGGCCCACGATGTGCGTGACGGTGTTGCAGTCCCATCCTTCGGTCAGCATGCCGACGCTGACAATGCAGCGAACGTCCCTGCCCGGCGGGTGCATCGGCTGTCCGGGACGCCTTGCGGCGAGCGCTTCGAATTCTTCCGGGTAAATCGGCCGGCCCTGCTGATCCTTCGGCCACTCCGTCTTCCCTACGGTGTCGAGCGTGAACCGCATCCACTGCGCGTCGTCAGACTTCGGATGGCCGGAGTCCGTCTCGTGCACGACCTTCGAATCGACGCGGATCGTCCGAAAGGAATTCCCGTGACCGCCCGCCGTCGCTGAAGCTTTGGCGGACTCGCCGTAGCCCTGGCGAAGGCGGTCAGGCGGAAGATTCAGAAACCCTTTGATGTTCGCCGGAGGAATTCCCATCGGCGGAGCGTTCTCCGCGAGCCACTCGTAGACCACCTTCGCGATCGCCGTGTTCTTGCAGACGATGATGAAGACCGGAGGACGAGGATCCTGTCTGTCCTCCTCCCACTCTCCGCGCAGCTGTTCCCACAGTCCGGCGAGCATCGCGATGGGCGTGTTGGCCCACTTGAGGATTGCCTCGGGTTTCACGGATCCCCTGCTGCCGCCCTTCTCTTTGGACGTCAGCTTCGGCATGATCCAGCGCCAGATGTTGAAATAGCCGGGGATGTCGTGACCGCTGCCATCACGGACAGCGAGCTGCGGAATCTTCACGAGCCCGGATTCGATCGCGTCTGTCAGGCTGAAGTCGCTGACTACCCAGGGGAACGGACGGTTCGCGTCCTGCCCGACGCGCCCGAGGTAGTACGGCGTCGCGGAGAGATCCACACAGAAGTTGATTCCGCGCAGCTTGTGCACGCGATCCAGGCCGTCGACCCAGACGGTCGCTTCCTTGTAGAACTCCTCGACCTCGGGTTCTTCGCCGAACACATCCTCTTCGTCCGCATCCGGCTCCGGCTTGCGAATCCGGTACGCGTGATGCGCCTCGTCGTTGAAGACGAGAATGTTCTGCTTGCCGCCGATGTCCTGTCCCAGCACGCGGTTGATCAGCGCGGTGTCGCTCTCGACGTACTTCTCTGACTCGACGAAGACGCGCTTCAGATGTCCGGTGGCGTCGTACTCCTCGTCGATGATGTCGAGCAGCCCCGCCGCGCGCTGGCGCTCGAACTCTTCCTGGGCGAGGTAGCGCTTCCCGCGCGCCGTCGTCGTCTTCGGACCGATCGTGATGAACTCGCGCACGCGCTTCCGCACGCCAGCCTTGAGCACTTTCGCGCTCACGCCGCCGGCCTGCATGGATTGTGGTTCGAAGACGTGCCAGTTGGTGACGAGCACGCGCCCCCTGGCGAGATCCGGCATCAGGTGCTTGGGCACCAGATCGCGCGTGCGGTACAGGCTCGCGTCGCCGTGCCGCGGGTCGAGCTCCGCCAGCCGGTTGCGGATCGTGACATTCGGGCAGACCACCAGCACGACGTCCGAGTAGTCCGCATTCGCATGACGATGAATCTTGTTGAGGATGCTCCAGGCTGCGAGCATGCTCATGACGGTCGTCTTGCCGCTGCCCGTGGCCATCTTGCAGGCATAACGCCGGAAGGTCCGAAAACCTTCCGCCTTGCGATCGTCGCTGACCTCGTCGAGCGGCACGTCGAGCCCCTGTAAGAAGTCGCGACGGGCCTCGATCAGAAAGATGATCGTCTCGGCTGCTTCGAGCTGCGCGAAGAACAGCCGCTTCTCTCGTCCGGAGCGCCGCCAGTACGCCAGCAACTCCAGCGTCGTGCCTGTCACACCCGGATAGCCCTCGCTCCGCCACTGGCCGACGCGCTGTCGCACCAGGTTCACGAGCGCGAGATCGACCTTGTCGCCGACCGGCGCCCCTTCAGTCGCGCCGGCCTCCTGGCCAGGCGCACGATAGAAATAATGCGCGGGCCGGCGTCCTTCGACGAGCGCGGGCTCGGCGCCTTCCTGAAGCAGCCAGTGCCGCGACGGTACCACGAAGGGCGAACAGATGATCGGCTGCGGGACTTCGAATTCGGCCATGTCACACCAGGTCGGGGTGCTTCTCCTTCAGGCACGCCACCACGTCCCGTCGAAGGTCGCGCGCGAACGCCTGCGTTTCTTTCGCCTGGGCGTCGGTGACATCGCCTGACCGTTCGTAGGACGACACGTTGCGAGCCTTGCGGTACGCATCCAGGCGGGCGATCCGCTTCGTGTCCCAGCCGATCGTGTGCTCGAGCGACTGGATGACACGCACGTGGTGGTCCGCGCCTCTCGCGGTACGGTAACCGGCCGCGGACAACGCCGTCCTGGCGAATTCCAGGGCCGCGCCGTACGCAAGCGCGAGGCGGGCATCAGGACTGAGTCCGTCGACGGCGCTGTCGCGGAGATTTCGATCGCCGACGTTCAGCAGATTCGCGATCTCCTCCTTCGATGTGTCGATATGCGATCAGCCACTTGTTGATCTGCTCCCATTGCTTCAAGGTCATCGCGTCCGCCGATGATGAATATCAGGTCCGTCTTCAAAACCGAGCTCACGAAGTGCCGGCCCGCTGCGGCGCGCGCGCGAAAATCGGCCGGCGTGTAGACGACCGGGTTGATCTCCCGGCCGAGGATGCGCTGCGGCTCGCCGAGCACGTCCACGACTTCGCCGAATGTGACCTCGCCGATCACGAGGAGATCGACGTCGCTCTCGTTCCGCAGCTCGCCCCGCGCCGCAGAGCCGTAGACGAGCGCCGCGGTAATGCGATCGGCGAGCGGCGCAAGCGTCCGGCGCAGCACATCGGCGAGGCCGGACGTCTTCACGAACAGCGACTGCAGCTCCGGGAACACCGGGGACGTCCGGTCGGGCTGGAAGTACACCTGCCGGCCGTCCTTGCGCCGGGTGACCAAGCCGGCTGCGACCAGCGCGTCGAGTTCGCGCTGAACCGAGCCGGTCGACAGGCCGGTCTGACGGACGAGCTGACGCAGGAAGAATGCCTCGTCGGCATGTCCCAGCAACCAGCCGAGAATCAGCCGGCGCGCGCGGCCGAAGAGCAACGAGCCGACGTCGGATGTCGTCCGCATTTTGCGGACAATTGTCCGCATTTTGCGAACATTCGTCAAGGGAGGCTCCGAATGACGAGAAGCTCGTTGCCGCGGTCGTCGATCACCTTCACGGCGATGTGCCGGTGCTCGCCCGCATCGAACGGCGCGCTCATCCTGCCGGCCAGGTGGTCCCAGACGCTGTCGTCGTAGTCTCCCTTCAGCGCCTTGCGGAGGTCGTTCCAGGCGCCGGTGCGCGGAAAGAACGCCTGCGTCACGTGAAAGCACAGATTGTTGTAGTCCGTATCCACGAACCAGGCCGGCACGTCGTCGCCATTCCGGTGATCGACCTCCATCGTCGAGGGATCGAACGTGTCCAGGCCAATCAGCTCCACCTGGTACTTCGTGGGGTCGTCTTTCTTCTGAGGCTTGATCTTGTGGATTTTGACCTCGGGCAGTCCGCAGACGCTGAAGATCTGGCTCGAACGCATGTTCTTCAGCAGGTCGCCCATCATCAGATCCGGGGTCGCCTGCACATACGTCGCGGGCAACAGGCCAACCGCGGACGCGTTCTCGATCAGGTCGCGCGCGTGCGGCTGGATCGCGAACCCGATCACATAAAGATGTGTGTAGCCTTTGAGGTTGGCTTCTTTCAGCGCTGCGTGCACGAGTTGCTCGCTGATCGCACCGTTCTCGGGTCCGAAGACGAAGGCGACCGGCTTCGGGCTTCGGGCTTCGGGTTCGGGGCTTCGGGCTCCGGGCTTCGAGTTGTCGAGTTCGGGCACAATGGCCTCCGCCGACAACGACAGCGCCTTCGCCGGCTGGCGCACGTTCGCGACCTGGACGGTCTTACCGCCGCCCACGTGCAGCACCGGCGATCGCCGCAGCACTTCGATCATGCGATCGACGAACGAGCCGTAGGATTCCTCCGACGGTCTGTAGGGCGGGTTCTCAGCCCCGCCGTCCTCGACGCCGTCGCCTTCCCAGTCCACCGGCGTCGGGATCGTGGCCTCGACGGCGAACGGGCCCGTCACGCGGACGATCTTGTTGTCGACCTCCGGCCGATCGACGAGGACTTCTTCATCGGGCGGCTCGTTGTTCGCGATGCTCTTCAGCGTGACGTGCGGGACGATGCCGCCGACCTCCTCGCCTTTTTTGTTCTGCTTGCGGACGTAGACGAAGCCGCCGGCGGGACCGCGCTTCTCGTCTTTGAGCTGGTAGTACGAATACGTGGCCGTCAGCAGTCGTTGGCGCGCGAGCGCGAGCGGCACGCGGCTCGTGTCGATCGTGATCCAGCGGCGCCCCCACTGCTCCGCCACATACGCCGTCGTCCCGCTCCCGCACGTCGGGTCGAGCACGAGGTCGCCTGGGTCGGTGGTCATGAGGATGCAGCGCTGGACAACCTTTGTATTAGTTTGAATGACGTACGCCTTGTCGCCGGCATCAAAGCCCCACTTTGTGTCTTCCCAGATATTGCCTACAGCTGCGACGGGGAAATCGTCAATGAGCCGAATGTATGACAACGACGTGGCACGTGGCATCAACCTGCCAGAGGCAGCGAGCCGTTGCAATCCCTCCACTGTTGTCTTCCAGTTTGATTCTGCACCGGGGTGGTACGTCTTGCCCTCAAACTCAAATGGAACAGTCGTGTTGACGCGATATCCTTGAGAGGTCAAGGGACTCGGTCGGAAGACTCGCCATCCTATTGGAATCAGTTCAGGTTTCTCGCGTTCATCCTTCGTCATCGGCCGACGCTCGCCATTCGGCCCGAGCAGGAATGTGTATTCGATAGCGGTTTCTTCACCAAGTGCCTTATCCAAATAGAGCTGTCGATATTTGACACGACTGCGATCCCGCCCATACCAAAGAAGGAAATCAGACGTACTTGTCAGCAGCTCCGAGGTCTGTGAGCTTGCCTTCTTGAAGGCAATGATGCCTGCAAAATTCTCCGCCCCGAACACCTCGTCCATCAGCTCCCGCACGTGGTGCAGGTTCTCGTCGCTGATCTGCACGAACACCGACCCTGACGCCGTGAGCAGATCGCGCGCGAGGAGCAGGCGGTCGCGCATGTAGGTCAGGTACGAGTGCAGCCCCAGCTCCCACGTGTCGCGGTACGCCTTCACCATCTCCGGCTCGCGCGTCAGGTCCTCGTCGTCGCCGTGCGACACGTCGCGCCGGCGGACGAACGGCTGGAAGTTGCTCCCGAACTTCACGCCGTACGGCGGGTCGATGTAGATCATCTGCACCTGCCCGCCGAGCCCCTCGTATTGCAGCAGCGAGTTCATCACGACGAGCGAGTCGCCGAGAACCATCCGGTTGACCCACTTGTCCTGGTACTCGTACGCGCGCAGCGTCTGATCGATGATGGAGTGCCTGGGGTCGCCGAAGAGATCGTAGAGATCGATCTGCTTGTCGCTCCTGTGCGCGACGAGCGTATCGACGATGGCTTTCGTCGAGAGGCGCTCGTGGACGAACAGCGGCAAGGTGGGGACGTCGAACGAGAGGCGCTCCGCCTTTCCGGCCCAGTTGAGGAACGGCTTCGACAGGCGCTTCAGGTGCCGCACTGCCTCCGCGAGAGACGCCACGCGAAGCGCGACGGCTCCGTCCGCGAATGTGAGCTCCTGCGGCGCGGCGAACGTGTCTGGAGAGGACGCGGCGCGTTCGATCAGCGTAAGTAGCCATTCGCCGATCTCGCGTGTGCCGTTCTGACCATCCCACTCGAGCGAAGGCGAGACCGATGAATCGTAGCGGTAGGTTGCCGGCGGTTTCTTCTTGCGGAACTGCGGCTGCGTCCCGACGTCGGGCCGCAACGGGCTGGTCTGCTCCGGATGGGTGTACCGCTCGGCAACCTTGCCCGCGCCGCCGCCTGCCTTTTTATAGGGAGCGCTGCCCCTTGGTTTGGCCAATAAGGATCCTCTGAGGTTCCAGAGGGAATTTTATATCGTGCCTGCCTTCCGCCTGAAGGCGGAAGCCACACGTGTGAGTGCCAGCGCACCTCGGCCTGCCTCGCCGAAGCCGCAAAGCGGCGAGAGCGGGCACCCCGCACCCCGCACCCCGCACCCCGAACCTCGGACCTCGCGCCTCGCGACTACAAGCTCCAGCGCAACAGCACGGCGCCAACCGTGAATCCCGCGCCCACGGAGGCGAGAAGTACGAGATCCCCTTTTTTCAGCCGTCCCTCGCGACGGGCGTCGGCGAGGGCCAGCGGAATCGTGCCGGCCGTCGTGTTGCCGTAGTTTTCGAGGTTGATCACGACCTTCTTCGGATCGAGGCCGAGGCGTCCGGTCGATGCCTCGATAATCCGGCGGTTGGCCTGGTGCGACACGAACAGGTCGATCTGCGAGGGATCCATCCCGTGGCGATCGAGCAGGCGGCGCGAGATTTCTTCCGTCTTCTTGACGGCGAACTTGAACACGACGGCCCCGTCCTGCTTGACGTAGTGCATCCGGTTGTCGACCGTCTCGTGCGATGCGGGCATGCGGCTGCCGCCGGCCGGCATCATCAGCGCGGCGCCGCCGCTGCCGTCGATCTCGTGCGCGAAGTCGATGATGTGCGGCTCCCCTTCCTCGGCCGGCGCGAGCACGACCGCTCCCGCCCCGTCTCCGAACAGCACGCACGTCGTGCGATCGGTGTAATCGATGATGCTCGACATCACGTCGGCCCCGACCGCGACCGCGTAGTCGTGCGCGCCGGTCGCCACCATCTGCATGGCCGTGGTCAGCGAGTACGTGAAGCCGGAGCACGCCGCGCCGAGATCGAACCCCCACGCATTCCGCGCACCGATCTTCGCCTGCACCATGCAGGCCGTGCTCGGAAAAATCGTATCGGGAGTCGTGGTGCCGACGACGATGAACCCGACCTGGGCGGGAGTGATGCGTGCTTCTTTCAACGCGGACTCGACGGCGTGCACGGCGAGATCGGACGTGGCCACGCCCGGCTCCGCAATGTGCCGCTCGCGGATGCCGGTGCGCTGCAGGATCCACTCGTTGCTGGTCTCGACCATCTTCTCGAGATCGGCATTCGTGAGCACCCGCGGGGGAACGAACGTAGCAAGGCCGGCGATCTTTACAGGACGAAGACGGCAATCACGCATAAATCAATGTTCATTGCTGAATGTTCAATGGCTGAACGCCTTACCAGAGACGCGTGTCGCGCTCGACGGGCGGCAGCCCGAAGTACTCGTAGGCCTTTGCCGTGGCCACGCGGCCGCGCGGCGTCCGGTCGAGGAACCCGATCTGGATCAGGAACGGCTCGTAGATATCCTCGAGCGCGTCCCGCTCCTCGCTCATCGCCGCGGCAAGGCTGCCCACGCCAACAGGTCCCCCGTTGAATTTATCGATGATCGTGCGGAGCAGGCGCCGATCGATCTCGTCGAAGCCGTGCTCGTCCACTTCGAGCATCGCGAGCGCACGCGCGGCCACGTCCGCAGTGATGCGCCCGTCGGCGCGCACCTGCGCGTAATCGCGCACACGGCGCAGGAGCCGGTTGGCAACGCGCGGTGTGCCACGGGATCGCCGCGCGATCTCCCGCGCGGCATCGGCGTCAATCCCCACCTCCAGGATGCGCGCGGAGCGGATGACGATCTCGAGGATGTCGTGCTCGGTGTAGAAATCCAGGCGATGGACGATGCCGAAGCGCGCGCGCAGGGGTGACGTGAGCAGTCCCGTTCTCGTCGTCGCGCCGACGAGCGTGAAGCGCTGCAGCGGCACCTTCACGGATCGCGCGCTGGGCCCCTGGCCGATGACGATATCGAGCTCGTAATCCTCCATCGCCGGGTAGAGAATCTCCTCTATCGCCGGGCTCATGCGATGGATCTCGTCGATGAACAGCACCTCACGCGCCTGCAGGTTCGTGAGCATCGCCGCCAGATCGCCGGGCTTTTCGATCACCGGGCCCGCGGTGGGCCGGATCGCGACGCCGAGCTCGTTCGCAATCACCGTTGCCAGCGTCGTCTTGCCGAGGCCGGGCGGCCCGTACAACAGCACGTGATCGAGCGCCTCGCCGCGTTGCTTCGCGGCCTCGATCGAGACGTGCAGGTTCTCGCGAACCTTGTCCTGTCCGATGTATTCGTTGAGCGTGCGCGGTCGAAGCCCCGCCTCGTACTGGACGTCTTCCTCTTCGCGCGACGCCTTGACCAGGCGATCGTCAGACATACAGGAGCCGAGGCGCGAGGTGCGACAGCCGAGGACCGGGGGCCGAGGTTCGAGGTCCGGCCTGCCGCGGCGAAGTCGCGAAGCGGCGGAAGCGGGTCTCACGCAGAGGCGCAAAGGCGCAGAGCGTCAAAGGCACGCCGCGGGTCACGCGAATACGCGCGGAGCGCGTGACGACGTCCGCCGGTGCCGGCCTGCGGCCGGCATGACGGAGATCGTCCGCGAACGACAGAAACGAGCGCCCGTGAACACTGGGGCGTTCGTTTCTGTATTCGCGGGCGATCTCCCCCGCGCGAAGCGCGGTCCGGCGGACGTCTCGCGTATTCTCTGCGCCTCGGCGCCTCGGCGTGAGATCACGGTCGTGATCCGCGTCACTCCGCCGCCAGTCCTCATACCCTCATCATTGCACGGAGAATGTCTCGCACGAGCTGTTCGAATGGTGCGTCGGGAGTTCTCTTCAACACCGCGTCGATGGCTTTCTCCGCGGCGACGCGCTGGTAGCCGAGGTTCGTCAACGCGGAGAGCAGATCGTCTCGCAGCTGGTCGTCGGGACTTGCTTGGACAGCCGTCGCGCCCGCGGGCTGGAGCGCCGACGGGAGACGATCCTTCAGCTCGAGGCCGATGCGTTCGGCGGTCTTCTTGCCAACGCCGGGGATCTTCGTCAAACGCGCGACATCCTGCGATCGGATCGCGCGCACGAGTTCGCCGGCGTCGATCCCCGACAACACGGCCAGCGCCAGCTTCGGCCCGATGCCGCTGATGGTGATCAAGCGCTCGAAGAGATCCTGCTCGATGGCCGAGCCGAATCCGTACAGTGCGATGACGTCTTCGCGCACGTGCGTGTGCACGCGCAGCGTCACGTCCGCTCCCGCGTCGCCAATGCCGTAGAAAGTGGAGAGCGGCACGAGCACGTCGTAGCCGACACCCGCGACATCGATTATGAGGCGGGTCGGCGCTTTTTCGACGAGCGTCCCCTTCAATCGGGCAATCACGGCCGGTATGCTCGCCAGCTTCGCGGCATGGCCGGCGATCGGCCGCGGAGCTGTGCATCGCTTCGAATCGCGTTCGCCACGGCGCCGTGCGACGAATGCACGTGGCACACGGCCACGGCCAGCGCGTCCGCCGCGTCGTGGGGCGTGGGCACCGACTCGAGCCCGAGCAGCAGCTTGATCATCTGGCCGATCTGGTGCTTCTCGGCGCGGCCGAATCCCACGACAGCCCGCTTGATTTCGGCCGGGGCGTACTCGATCACAGCCACACCTGCCTGTGACGCTGCCAGCAGCGCGACCCCGCGCGCGTGCCCGAGCTTCAGTGCGCTGCGGACGTTCTTGGCGTGGAAGACGTTCTCAATCGCGACGCAATCCGGCCGGTGTTCCGCGAGCAGCGCGGTGAGCCCCGCGTGAATCAGGAGCAGCCTGTCTGGGAATAATGTGTGGGCGGGCGCGGTGAGCGCGCCGCAAATGACGAGACGATGACGGCTGCCATCGGTGTCGATGCAGCCGTAACCCGTGCGCTCGGAACCGGGATCGATCCCGAAGATCTTCATAAGTTCCGGGGGGCTTCGCCCCGCCGGACCCCCCTACACACTCGCTCGCGGGGGGCTTCTCTTGGGTGGCGGGGACCCCTGCACCCCGCCAGGCTCACTCCGCTACGCTCGCTCTTCGCAGCTCGCGCCGCTCCGTTCGCACACTCCCGCTCCGCCTTGGCCCGCCGTAGCCGCGTTGCGGCGGAGGCGGCTCGTGTGGCTCGCACCCTGCGCGTGCTCGCGGGCGATAAGTTGCGGGGGGCTTCGCGCCGCCGGACCTCCCTACACACTCGCTCGCGGGGGGCTTCTCTTGGGTGGCGGGGACCCCTGCACCCCGCCAGGCTCACTCCGCTGCGCTCGCTCTTCGCAGCTCGCGCCGCTCCGTTCGCACACTCCCGCTCCGCCTTGGCCCGCCGTAGCCGCGTTGCGGCGGAGGCGGCTCGTGTGGCTCGCACGCTGCGCGTGCTCGCGGGCAGCGCAGATCTCACGGTCACGCCAACGAGGCCTCGATCTCCTTCTCCGCGATGTCGGCGTTCGTCCACACCTTCTTGGTGTCTTCGTGCTCCTCGAGCAGTTCCATCAGCTTGACCATCTGCTGGGCGGCCTTCCCCTCCAGCTTGATATAGTTCTGCGGCAGCATCGCGATCTCCGCGGCCGCAGGCTCGATGCCGAGCCCCTTCACCGCCTCGTGCACGGAGGGAAACACCTCCGGCGACGAGACGATCTCCCAATTATCCTCATCGTCTTTCATGTCGTCGGCGCCGGCGTCGATTGCCGCGGCGAGCAGCTTCTCCTCGTCGGCCTTGCTCTTCTCGACGACGATGTAGCCCTTCTTGTCGAACATCCAGGCGACGCTGTTTGCTTCGCCCAGATTTCCGCCGTGCTTCGAGAGTGTGTGGCGCATCTCGCCGACGGTGCGGTTCTTGTTGTCGGTGAGCACCTCGATCATGATCGCGACGCCGCCGGGCCCGTAAGCCTCGTACATGATTTCCTCGTACGAGACGCCGGGCAGCTCGCCCGTGCCGCGCTGGATCGCGCGCTTGATGTTGTCGGCGGGCATGTTGGCCGACTTCGCTTCCGCGACAATGGTGCGCAGGCGCGGGTTGGTGTCGATGTCGCCGCCGCCGTTGCGCGCCGCGACCGTCAGTTCCTTGATGATGCGCGTGAAGATCTTGCCGCGCTTGGCGTCGGCCGCGCCCTTCTTGTGCTTGATGGTGTGCCATTTGGAATGGCCGGACATGGCAATACTCCAGGGAATCTTCGTGAATTGCGAAGAAAAATGACCGTCTATCCTACCATGCGCCTCACGTTCGCTCAATCGGGCGGCTTCCGCCTTCCGTCTTCGCGCGTAGCGCTTCCGCCTTCGCCGAAGGCTCCGGCGGAGGCTGGTCGGGCGGAAGAATCAGCGCGCCCGATTTCTTCCGGCTAAAGCCGGAAGCCACAAGACTGCAAGTGTCACTCCGTGCGCATCAACTGCGCCTTGGAGAGCAGCGCGGACCTCAGCGTCGACTGGCGGAAACGGATCGACGCGCCGTCACGCGGCGCGATCGTGCTCTCCCACGTCCAGATGTAATCGTCGTTGACGAAATCCGCACGCAGCGCCACGTCGATCCTCGTCCCACGCTCGCATCGCACGGGCGTTGACCACGGCAGCAACGCGCGTCCATAGACGAGAGTCGGACCGGTGGGACCGGTGGACAGCGACACACCGGGAGACAAACGGGCGTCGAACCACAACATGACGCCGTGGCCGGTTCCCGTCTCGCAGATCTCCCATTCGAGCGGCGCCCGAAAGCTGCACGCGCGGGTCACGCGGTAATCGATCTCCGCCCAGCGCCGCGGCGCGCTCAAGAGCCGCCCATCGTCGGCTGCCATGCGCCAGAGCGCGTCGGTCGCCACCTCGCGCGCGGCGGCAAAGTCCAGCCCGTCGGATGCGGCGTCCCACCCGGCGACGGCGGCGTCGTACGTCCGAGGCGCCTCGACGACCGCGCCCGAGATGGTGTCGCTGAGCGGGATCATCGTCCCGCCCGCCCGCAGGTGCCGGTCTCGCGCATCGATGAGCACGGGGAGAGCGTCGGCACGAAGCGGCAGCTGCCCGCGGATATCGGCAACCATGACGTCGACACGCTCGGGCAGATCGATCGTCCGCGACGACCCTTCGATGAACGTAATGCGATCGCCGCAGCCATTGGCCTGCGCGAGCGTGCGCGCGAGGCCGATGATCGGCTCCGGTTCGACCGCATATACGCGCGCGGCACCCGCACGACATGCCAGAAGCGCGAAGATTCCCGGTCCGGTGCCAATGTCGAGCACGACCGACCCCTCGCGAACGGTCTCACGTACGGCGTCCGCGTACGCGCGGACGCGCACGGTATCGGCGAGCATCTTCGCGTAGGCGATGAGGTCGTACATCACGGGGTCCGGGGTCCGAGGTCCGAGGGGCGAGGTCCGAGGTCCGAGGGGCGAGGTCCGAGGTCCGAGGGCCGAGGTGCAACTACGGCGCTGCGACACGTGCCTGCCGCGCCGAAGCCGCGAAGCGGCGAAGGCGGGTGGCTTCCGCCTTCAGGCGGAAGAGACTTCGCATACGTACAGATCTCTTCCGCTGCCCCGGCAAGCCGGCTGTGGCCGTGGCGCAGTCGCAGCCGCAGGATCGGCACGGATGTCGCGATCGAGGCGAGGCGATCGAACGTGCGTTCAAGCTGTTCGCGATCCTCGATGTCGAGGAGGTACGCGTACTTTACGAGGCCCATCAATCTCGCCGAGGCGCGGCAGCGCCGAATCCTCACTGTCGGATCGGAGGCGCCACGCTCGGACAACAGGAACAGCGCGCGCAGCGGGCTCGGCTGACGATGGAATCGCAGCGCGCCGCCGTTCACGCGGCGCTTGCGTGTGTAGTGCGCGACGGGGCCGCCGGTGGTCCCGCGTCGCAAGGCGCGCGACGGACCGTCGGGCCATAGCCGGAGACCCGGGTACGCGGGCAGCACATTCAACCCTCCCGCGCGTGATTCGAGTGCAAGGCAATCGTCGGAAAGGATCCGGCCGCCACCCGAGGCGACGGCGGCGGCGAGCGTGGACTTGCCGCGGCCCGTCGGCCCCGCAAATGCGAGCGCCCCGATGCCGGCGATGCGCACGGCGCTGGCGTGCAGCAGCAACCGCCCGCGACGGCTCAGCGCGAGCGGGAGCACCTGGTCGAGCAGCAGATGCCGCAGGGTGTCGTCCGGCGCGCGCGATGGACACGCGCGGATCTGCGCGCCGTCGCGGCTGACCAGGAAATCGGCCAGGTCGCGAAATCGGAGCAGGTAGCCATCGTCGGTCCGTGCGAACGAGAGCCACGGCGCCTGCCGTCCGATCCGCCAGTGGTGAAACCAGTTGTGGCTGATTGCCTCGCGATCGCCCGGCGGCTCTCGTTCGATCGTGCACGCAGGATCGAACGCATCGCCCGGCTCGAGGAGCGGAAGATCGATCGTGCTGACGATCGTCTCTCCGCAGAAGCGGTAGGCGCGCCTGTCAGCTCGCATGAACGAAACAGGCTGCTGAAGACCACAGCCTGATTGGTAAAATGCCGAATCCCGAGTGCCGAATGTGAATCAGCTGAGCATTGGGCATTTAGCCATCGTCATTGCCAACGGCTTTCTCACAACGTGGTCTCGCGGTCTCGCACCAACTCATGGACCCTGGCGGAACATGTTCCCCTGATCCTTGGTCGTAATGCCGCCGGTCTCGGTCAGCTTGCTGATGCGGCCGTAATCGATCAGCCGCGGCGCTTCGTAAGGCTTCCGCGCGCCTGCCGATCGGCGACGATCCTCGCGTTCGGTTCGGCGCGTTGGCGTGTGTCGTTCCGTCACGACGTGACTCCTTCGATGTGCCGCAACCAGAGCTCGACGGCCGCGACGGCCCAGACCGGTCCGGTCAACGCAATGTACGCCGCATCTCCATGCCTGTAAAGCTCGATGAGCCGATCGTACTGGGACCGCGCGGCGGCGGCGTCGACCCAGCCGGCGCGCGCCGTGCAGAGATCGTCGAACAACCGACGGCCGCCAAGACACTCCAACGTGTCGACGAACGTCGAGGAGAACTCCGCCTTGTCGCGACGCCGCCTCACCACATCCGGCAGATCGTTGCCGAGCGCGCGTCGGATGACGACCTTCGTCTCGCCGTCGGCCCATCGCTCGGACTCCGGGAGCGCGAACCCGAACTCCGCCACGCGTCGATCGTTGAACGGCTGGCGTTGTTCGATCCCCGCGAATGCGGCGGCGCGATCCTCGAGCTCGTCGCCGATTGCCTGGACGGCGCTGCTCGTGATGGCGTACATCTCGCGCTGGACGTGCGAGCGGAATGCTCCCCGCTCCGGCCGGCGCAGGCGATCGCGGAGCCCGGCGCGTGCCGCGAACTCCGGACGGATCCACTCGAACGCGGGCGGCGGCGTTCCGGCGATCGCACGCGCGACCGGTTTGATGGCGCCCGGAATCAGCGGCGCGATCACCGCGCGCGCGAGCGCCAGTCGCGAACGGCCGCCCGACCGATCGTGGTCGGCCCACCACCGCCCGGCCGCGGCGAGCATGCGTCCCTCACACACGAGATCCGCAATCTGCGACGGACGGCTGCCGCTGAACCAGTCGTCGCCGCCGTATCCCGTCAACACGATGTCAACGTCCGCAGCCGCGCGGAGGCGCAATGGATCCAGCGACGATCCATTCGGAAACGCCGGCAGGTCCCGGTAGCGCGCGACCTCTGCTTCAATCTGCCGACGGCTGGGTGCGACGGCATCGAGCCGCGTCGACGTCATTGACCAGTGGCGCACGACCGCGTCGATATACAGCGTCTCGTCGCACGACGCCTGCGGGTACGTCAGCGAGAATGCGTGCACCGCTGCGGACTCCCCCGCGCGGTGCAGACGCGCGGCGACTCCGGCAATTGCCGACGAGTCGACGCCTCCACTGAGAAATACGCCGACACCCCTCGTGGCATTCCGCACGCGACATCTCACGGCCGCTTCGAAGAGATGCGCGAACTCGTCGGCGTAATCCTCGGCGCGCGCGTGCTCGACGCGGGCCTCGGGATCGAAGTCCCAGTAACGGCAGACGCGAGTGCCTGCGCTCGATACGAGCAGCACGTGCGCGGCCGGCAGACGCTTCACGCTCAGCCACAGCGTTTCGTCGATCGTCGCGGGCGCGGCGGCGAGGTGCTCGGCCACGATCCCTTCGTTGATCGTCTGCGGAATGTCCGGATGCCTGAGGATCTGTTGCGGTTCCGATGCCACCGCGACGATATTCCCGCCGTGCGCGTAAAACAGCGGACGCTGCCCGAAGACGTCTCGCGCGCAGAAGAGGCGCTGGCCGTCCGCGTCCCAGATCGCGAACGCGAAATCACCGAGCAATGTTGCCGGCGCATCCTCGTGCCACCGTTCGTATGCGGCAAGGACGAGCGTGGCGTCGCTCGCGCCGGGCGGCGACCCGAGCGCCGCAATCAACTCGTCGCGATTATCGAGGCGCCCGTCGAACGCGATGGCGTGGCCGTTTGAATGGACGAGGGATCGCGGATCTGATGATCGCCGGGGGCGAGATCCGATGACGACCGGGCCGGCGTGCCACGTGTGCGGCGGACCGGGCGCGCGATGCGCCGCCGCGTCCAGCATGGCCGGCACACGCTCGAGATGATCGCGCGCGTCCGCGGCGAACACGGCCGCAATCGCGCTCATGCCGGCCCGCGCGGCAGCTCGTCAGACCGAACGATCAGCCCGCGCGACGAGAGATTCTCGATGAGGGCCTTCACGTCACGATCGATCTGCGCGGCGTCGGCATCGTATTCCTCCGCGAGGGTCTGAACGATCCGTTCGATCGGCATGCCCGCATCGAGCAGCGTCCAGATGCGCGTGCCCACAGCGTTCAATCCGAAGTAACGTCCGCTCGCGAGGTCCAGAATGACTGCTTCTCCCTCGAGATCGCGGAAGACGACATCCGGGCTGAGTCGCATATGTGTGTTCGTTGAGAGGACGGTTGTCGGAGGACGGCCCAGGAGGAGATCTCCGACAACGGACTCAGAGAACGATCCGTCCTCCGAGAACCGTCCTCTGTCGCCTCTCCTCCGTTTTCACGCGCGTGACGCGAGCATCACCCACACATCCGCGCGCGGATGCCACGGCCCGCCGTGGTAATCGCCCAGCACAGCGCGCACCTCGAAGCCCGCCGCTTCGAGACGGCGACGCATCTGCGGCACCGACAAGGTTCGAAAGGTCAGCGCAAACCGATGCACCCGCTCCTCCCGTCCGCGCCGCTCCACGTACTCCTGGTCGAAAAGCGTCAGGCGGCGCTTCCGGTCCTGGCGGACGGTCTCGCGCAGCGTGAGATGCGTCCGCGCGCCGCGCGATCCCGTCAACGTAATCTTCCGGTTGTATTCGGACCATCGCGGGAGGTCCGGAACGAGATCGATCCCGAACATGCCGTCGCGCTGCAGAACGCGTGCAACGGATTCGAGCGTTCCGACGAGATCGCGTTCGCGCGTCAGCGATTGCAGCATGCCGTAGGGTGCCAGCACGAGGCCGAACCCCGGCTGCGTGCAGAACGGCAGGCTGCGGATGTCGCCGCGCACGAACCGCGCTCGACCAGCCAGCCCTGCGCGCCGCGCCTTGCGGCGCGCGCGCGCGAGCATCGCCTCCGAGCGGTCGATGCCGACCAGCTCGGCGCCTGATTTCAGCAGGGGCAGCGCCACGCGGCCGGTCCCGCAGCCCAGTTCGAGCGCCAGACCGGACTGCTGGCCCGCCAGCGTCTTCCAGAAGTCGACGTCCCGCCGCGCAACCGTCCGCGCGTTCTCCCAATCATAGAACGGCGCGTACTCGTCCCACCCCAGCCAGCCTTCAGCGTGATCGTTGGCTTCGGACTTCGGGCTACAGGCCTCAGGCTTCGGGCTGCGGGCTTCGGGGGCGTGTGACATATGCCGAGAATCAGCAATCCGAAATTGGGATTCCAGGCCCGAAGGCCAGAATCCTGAGGGCCTGCCTGAACCTTGAAGCCTGAAGCCCCAACCCGAAGCCCGATTACAAAATCGCAATCACGATGCCCCGGACCGTAACACGAAAGCACCATTTTGGAGCAGTTTCTCTTGTCTGCGTAACTTGGAAGCTGGTACGCTTCGTGATACGTCACACATTTCCGGCCCGACACAACGACTGAAATTCGACGGGACAGGCGCCGATAAAGGTGGACACGCGTGAAGTCCAACGATCCCGTGCTGCGTCGCCTCGCGCGATTGACCGTGCTGGCCGTGTGCCTTGCGGCCGCGCCGTGGGCGGAGCCTCGCGCGGCGATGGGGTTGCCGGAACTTCCACGAGCGCCTGCGACGACCTCGGCGCGATCGACGTCGATTATGGGCGCCGCCTGGAATGCGGATAACTCACCGATACCCGAGGCGAAGCTGCGCCTGCGGAATGCGATCACCGGGCGCATCGAGGCGACAACGATTGCCGACACGTCCGGGCATTTCACGTTCTTGAACATTGAAGGCGGCACCTACCTCGTCGAGCTGGTCAACGACAGCGGCAGAGTGCTGACGGTCGGCCACGCGTTCATGGTGGCGCCCGGCGAGACCATTGCCACGTTCGTCCGGCTGGGCGCGCGCGTGCCGTGGTTCGCAGGGTTCTTCGAGAACGCAGCGGCCGCGGCCACGTCGAGCGCGGCGAGCCTTGGCGTGACCGCGCTGGCTCCCGTCGCGCCTCCAGTGAGCGCGAAGCGATAAACCGTCTGATGTTCGACACCCAGGAAGTCCGCGCGCAGCTACCGGCCGAGGTGTCACCCTCCGCCCTGATCGCGCTTCCAAGCTCCACGTCTCAGTCAACGCACGTACTCGATCGGCTCAACGCCGTCTTCAAACATCGTCGTCTTTCGGGTACGGCATTCGTCCTCGTCGTGACGGCGATGATGGTGCAGACCTACTCCACCATCCCGGTGTACGAGGCGTGGTCGCGGGTGCAGATCCAGGACGAACGAACCACGCAGGTAGGGACGCTGAACGCGAGCGACCCGGCGTTCTGGCAGGAGTCGGGCCCTTATTACCAGACGCAGTACAGCATTCTGCAGAGCCGCGGGCTCGGACGCCGCGTGGTACGCAAGCTCGATCTGCAGAACAGCCCGCTGTTCAACGGAAGCGCGCCGCCCCCGCGCGATCCGCTGTCGCTCGCACGCCAGGGACGCGCCGCCGCCAGCGCGTGGCTGCGCGGGCTGATCGTCAAGCCGCCGCCGGCCGCCGCCGCTCCGCCCGCGCCTGACGAGCCCGCGCACGAAGCGGGCCTTATCAGCGCGTTCCTCGGCGGCCTTTCGATTCGTCCCGAGCCGAACAGCCGCCTGGTCAAGATCGTGTACTCGCACAGCGATCCGAAGTTTGCCGCGCTGGCCGCCAACACCGTCGCGGACGAATACACGCAGCAGAACATCGATCTGCGCCTGCAGAACACCGAGAAGACGCTGCAGTGGCTCGGCGAAGAGCTCAAGCGGCAGGAACAGCAGCTTGCGGCGAGCGAAGGGGCGCTGACGGAGTACCGCGAGCGCAACAACGCGCTGTCGCTCGAGGATCGCCAGAACATCGTCGTCTCGCGCCTGAATCAGTTGAACGACAAGGTCACCACGTCGCGTAACGAGCGCCTGAGCAAGGAAGCGATTTACAACCAGCTCCGGCGCGCCGATCCGTCGAGCGACGCGATCGACAACTTTCCGATCGTGGGCACCAACAGCGCGGTCGTCGACGCGAAGAACGCGCTCGCGACGCTCACCGCGCAGAAGGCGAACTACGCAGGTCGCTACGGCCCCGAGCATCCGCGCATGATGGAGGTCAAAGATCAGATCGAGAACGCGAAGCGACGGCTCGTCGCCGAGCGGACGAAGGTTCTCGAGTCGCTCAAGAACGACTACAACGCCGCCTTCGCACAGGAGCGCAGCTTCTCGTCGCAGCTCGAGGAGCAGAAGGGTGCGTCGATGGACCTCGATCGCAAGAGCGGCGATTACAAGCTGCTGCAGCGCAAAGCCGACAGCGATCGGCAGGTCTATCAGTCGCTGCTCTCGCAGCAGAAGGAACTCGCCGTCGTGGCGAACAGCCGGGCGAACAACGTGCAGGTGCTCGATCGCGCCGACGTGCCGCCGTTCCCGGTGTCGCCCAATCCGCGCCGCGACTGGATGACCGCCATCCTGGCGGGACTGAGCATCGCGCTCGGTCTCGCGTTCGGGATGGAGTATCTCGACGACAGCGTCAAGACGCCCGAAGACATCACGAAGCGATTGCGGCTGCCGCTGCTCGGCCTCGTGCCCGCGGTCCGCGGCGAGCGCGTCCCGGTGTTGACCGAGACCGTCCCGCACGATTTCGGCGAGGCCTTCCGCTCGCTGCGGACGTCGCTCGTGTTCACCAGCGGCGCACAATCGACCCGCATCATCGCCGTGACGAGCAGCCAGCCGCTCGAGGGCAAGACGACGACCGCGTGCAATCTCGCGATGGCGCTCGCGTTCGGCGGGTCGCGTGTGCTGCTGATTGATGCCGACATGCGACGGCCGGGGCTGCACAAAACGGTCGGCCTCCGCAACGAGACCGGCCTCTCCCACCTGCTCGTCGGGCAGGCGCGCGTGCGCGAGGCCGTGCAGCGCACCAGCGAGCCCAACCTCGTCGTGATCACCGCCGGCCGCACGCCGCCGAATCCATCGGAGCTGCTGTCGTCGGAGCGGATGAGCAACTTCCTCGCGAACCTCGCCACCGGTCCATTCGACTGGGTGATCATCGACACGCCGCCGGTTCTCGCCGTCACCGACGCGGTCATCATCGCGCCGAAGGTCTCGGGCGTCGTCTTCGTCATCGGATCGGAAATGACCCGGCGCGTGCACGCGGAGCGGGCGCTGGAGACGCTGCAGTCGGGCCGTCCCCGGAGCATCGGCGTCGTGCTCAATCGCGTTGACTTCGATCGCAACAAGTACTACTACTCTCGCTATTACGGCTACCAGTACAAGAGCTACTACGGTCAGAACCAGGGCGCGGCATAGTCCTCCTGATTTGGAAGCAGGGGCCCGGCTGCTCGTCGTGCTGCTCGCATTGACGACGTTCGCGTTCGCCGGCGTGTATCTTTCATCTTTGATCGTACCGGCGCTGCTGTGCGTTGCTCTCGCCGTGGCTTATCGTCCCTTCGGGATGTCTCCGCCTGAGGGGCGAAGCCACGGGAGCACAGAGAGGCCGGGCGCGAGGTCCTTCCCCAACGTGTGGCCGCCTTCAGGCGGAAGATTCGAGCGGACGCTCGACTTCTGCCTTGTTGCGATCGTTGTCGTGATGGCGCTGCAGTTGCTGCCGCTGCCGGCGAGGCTCGTCGAGCGCCTTTCCCCAATGGCGCTGGATCTTTCACAACGCATCAGCCTTGCGACGCCTCCCCGGGCCATGCCGCTCAGCATCGATGTCGCGGCAGGCGCATGGGCGCTGGGTGTCGCGGCCGGGGTCGTCGTCGTGTTCCTGGTGAGCCGCCGCATTTTCGAAACGGGCGGCGTGCGGATCGTCGTTCGCGGCATCAGCGCGGTCGGGCTCGCGCTTGCCGCGATCGCGCTGGCACAAGACGCGACGGCGCACGGCCTGATGTACTGGCGATGGAAGCCGATCGAGGAAGGAGCGCCGCCATTCGGACCCTTCGTCGATCGCAATCATTTTGCGACATGGGTGATTCTCGCCATCCCGCTGTGTCTCGGTTATCTGGTCGCGCATGTCTCGGCGCACCAGCGGCATGATGTGCACGGGGCAACCTGGCACCGTGGGGTGCTGCACGTCCTCGATGCGCGCGCGATCTGGCTCGCCGCATCGGTGTGCCTGATGCTGGTGGCGCTGGCGGCATCACTCTCGCGCTCGGGTCTCGTGGGGATGGCAGTTGCGCTCGTCGCCGCATCAGCCATGCGATCGGCACGGCCGGGCACGTCTGCGGCGGCACGCTGGATCACGGTGGCGCTCGGCCTCGCGCTGGGCGCCGCCGCGATCAGAGTCAATCCGTCGACAATCGTGCAGCGCTTCACCGCGGCGGCCGGGGCCGCGCAGGACCGTCTGGCCATCTGGCGCGAGACGCTGCCGGTGGTGAAGGACTTCTGGCTGGCGGGCACGGGCGCGGGAACGTTCGAGACGGCGATGCTCGCGTATCAGCGCAGCGCGGCGCCGTTCAGGATCAATGCCGCGCACAACCATTACCTTCAGGTCGCAGCGGAGGGCGGCCTCCTGCTTGGAGTGCCCGTCCTCGCAGCGATCGTCCTGTTCGCTCGCGCAGGAATCGCGCGTCTCGCCGAGGACGAGTCCGGTATGTATTGGGTGAAGGCTGGCGCGATGAGCGGCCTGGCGGGGGTGGCCGTGCAAAGCGTGTGGGAAACGGGGCTCACGACGCCGGCAAACGGCGTGCTCGCCGCTATCGCGGCCGCGATCGTGCTGCACCGCGCCGGCAAATGAGATGGCGCTGCGCATAGGGGTGGACGTCGACGGCGTGCTGGCGGACTTTCGATCGTCGTTTCACGCCGCGGCGATCCGCGTGCTCCGTCGCGACGTCGACACCACGAACGACTCCCCGCAGAACCCCGGCGCGCTCGCGCCGCAGGACGTGCGCCGCGTGTGGGATTACATCGGCAAGACGCAGAACTGGTGGATGGAAGTGGAGGCCTACGAGCCGGAGCAGATCGCGCGGCTCTACAGCCTGACCAGGGCGGCCGGCTCGGAGGTGTTCTTCCTGACGAAGCGCCCGCCGACCTCGGGCGATTCCGTACAGTTTCAAACGCAGTGGTGGATCGAGCGCCTCGGCTTCTATCTGCCGGCCGTCCTCACCGTGCCCGGTTCGCGCGGCGACATCGCGAACGGCCTGCGCCTGGATCTGATACTCGACGATCAGATGATCAATTGTGTGGAGGTGGTGAGCGCAACGCCGACGAAGGCGCTGCTGATGCAGCGGACGCCCGACAACGCGGCGCGCGAGCACGCCATCAACCGCGGCATCGGCGTGGTCTCCACGCTTGCAGAAGCCGTCAGCATGATCGAACGGCTGCACGACGTGCTGCCCCAGAAGCGCGGGCGCATGGTGCGGCTCAGCGAATGGTTTTCGGGGACGACCGAGGTGCAGACGCTGCCGCAGAATCCGCGCACCGTCAGGCCGATCCCGCCGTTCGAGGATCCGAGACGGTAGTCGATGTTCAATGCTGAACGGTCAATGCTCAATGAGGTTCACGAGGTCGTAGGTTGCTGGCATTTCATCGAACATTGGACATTGAACATTCAGCATTCGCGCCTCTGGGGGACGCGCTGCAGCCATTTGCGCGCGCCGGAGATCGCCCGGCGCGCATACGCGAGCGGCAGCCAGCCGTGCGCGCCGCTCGCGCGCATGTAATCGGCATCCGGCCAGAGATGCTCGCGGAGGAGCGTCAGGCGCGTACGCCAGCTCGCGGGCGTCTTCAAATCCAGGAGAAGCTGGTCGACCGGGCGCGCGATTGTCAGCAGCCGCGCGCTCGGCTCCGATCGTCCCGCTCCTCGTGCCGCAACCCGAGCCGCCAGGCTCGCGAGCGACGGATCATCGAAGTACTCCCTCGCGTCTGCCAGTGCTTGCGCGCATATCGCGGTCACGCCGGTCGAGGCGGCGGCGTCGACGAATGCGGACTCCTGCATCTCGTCGAGCGTCTGGACGAGCAGGCGAAGATCGTACAGCCACAGCAGGATGGCGCCGCGCCGGTGATGTGCCTCCAGGTGGATGCACGCGAGGATGAGGGCGTTCGGCAGCGAGGGGCCGAACGCGTGGGCGCCGAGCGCGGGTATGGGCACAGCGGTCGACCGCAGCATTCCGAACGGCAGCACGTTCGCAAACACGAGCGGCGCGGCAATCCGCCAGTGCACGTCGAGCGCGTGCACGATTCCGGCACGATCCGTCCTGGTGAAGTGAAACTGGCCGAGGATCACGGTTCCCCGCGCGTGCGGAAACCGTTCGTATCCAATCCGGGCGAGTGCGGCCGGCACAAGGTCACGATCTTCCTCCGGTACGAGCAGGTCGGTATCCGCGCGAATACGCAGCGCGGGCGACGGATAGATCGCGTGCGAGAGGTGGGCTCCCTTGATCACGAGCGCGCGGACGCCGGCGGTCGCAAGCGCGTCGAGCACGCGCGCGACCTCCTCGTCCATGATCGCCGTCAACACTTGCCGCCCGCTCGTGTATGCCTTCAACCTGTTCGCAGCGCTCGCTGAAAAGCCACGACTCGCCGTCGCGCGTGCCAGCAGGGGCCCTACGCCTTCTCCTATCGCAATGTCTACGAGGTGATCGGTAAAGACGGGGTCCTTGCTCGGCACCGGCCCGCCAGCTAGCGCGGCCGCGACATGCTGAAGTGGATCTGGAGCAGGATCAGTCATGGAAAGCCTGAGGTCTGTTGACTCCCCTGAAGGCGGAAGCTACGGGATTTCCGATGGGCGACCGTCAGCTCCACAGCGAGGAGAGGAGAATGCGGCGGAACTGCGCGTGACGGAGCAGCGCGAGCGCCGACTGGCGATGCCAGTTGAAGTCCGCGGTCTGGTACAGCATCGGGACGATGCCGTCGATGCGGGCGAGCTCGATGAGCGCGTCGATGCCGTGATCGTTCAGGCGCGACGCCAGCAGCCGGAAGGCGAGTCCGATCCGGATCTCGGCGCCGAGCCGATCGCGCCAGCGCGTTTCGTACTCGCGAAGGCGCGCCTCGCGCAGATCGTCGGCGCGCAGCGCGGCGTCGAGCGTCTCGGCGGCGAACTGCCCGCTGATCAGGCTGTAGTAGATGCCGCCGCCGGTCGTCGGCTTCACCAGGCCCGCGGCGTCGCCGACGGCGAGCAGCCTCGGGCCGAAGGTTTTGGCGACGGGGCCGAGCGGCAGGATCTTGAGTCGAGGGTCAGGCCATCCATCGTCGGCGATCTCGAATCGCGAGCGCACGCCGCCCGCGAACGCGCGGAACAGCGCACCCGCGCGGGCATCGGCCATCAGCCCGAGGCGCTGAAAAGGCTGGCCGTCGCGCCGAAAGGGCACGATCCACGCGAAGCCGCGCGGCGCAATGGACCTGCCGAGATGCACTTCGACCTGCTCCGGCCCGGCGAATGCGCACTCGAGCTGCGCGCTCTGAACGAACGCGCGCGGGACGCCCAATCCGAGTTGACGGTTGAACCGGTAGCTCGCGCCGCATGCCAGCACACAGGCACGTGCCGCGATCGGTCCATCATGGCTGTCGGCGCTGACGCGGACGCACCCGTCCGACACGGCAATCGATCGCACGCGCGCCGAACTGCGAAGCTCGGCGCCGGCGGCGCGGCTGCGATCGGCAAGCGCCTGATCGAACCGGGCGCGATCGACGATCGCGGCGTGCACGCGATCGCTCTCCACGGTGACAGAACTGCCGTCCGGCGCCACGAAGCGCGCCGCCTGGGTGGTGTCGAGGATCGTCTGACGTGGGATGTCGAGCTCGGTGAAGGCCTCGAGGCCGAGCAGGCCCGTGCAGTGAGTGGGAACGCCGATGCGCGGATGCTCTTCGAGGACCACCACGTCGTGACCGCGCTCGGCGAGCTGGCGCGCCGCGATCAGCCCGGCGGGCCCTGCTCCAACGACGACGACGTCACGCAACATCGAACAATACGTCAGGCTTCGTCCCTGAGGTCGTCAATATTTTCGGCCTCGGGCTTCCCATGTGCCGAGCACGCTAATCCAAAATGACAGCAGAATCAATCGCGCGTCGAGCCACCACGAGCGGCGCCGCACGTAGAGTCGGTCGTAGCGGAACTTCTGGCGCCGCGGCAGATCGCGTGGTGCGTAGACCTGCGCGATGCCCGTGAGCCCCGGCCGCACGGTGATGCGCGCGGCGAAGCCTGGCACCTCTTCGAGACGCTCCATCACACCGTCGCTTTTCGTCTCGATCTCGCCGCGCCGCAGCGCTCGCGGGCCAACGAAGCTCATGTCGCCGCGGAAGATGTTCCAGAGTTGCGGGAGCTCGTCCATCGCCGTCGCGCGCATGACGCGGCCGACGCGCGTCACGCGCGGGTCGTGCTCCACCGCCTGCACCGCGCCGACGCCTGCCTCTGCATCCGGCCGCATCGATCGGAACTTGAGCGCGATGAAGCCGCGTCCGCGCAAGCCGACGCGCTCCTGGCGGAAGAACACGGGCCCGCGATCCTCCAGCTTGATCGCGACCGCGAACAACGCCCAGAGCGGCGCCGATCCGATCAGGCCCGCGCCGGCCAACGCCACGTCGAAGGCCCGCTTCAGCACGCGGCAGGCCACTGCGGCACGACGGCCGCCTCTTCGTACAGCATGCGGAGCCGCTCGCGCAGCCGCTCGAGCGTGAACTCCTGTTCGACGCGCGCGCGACCCGCTGATCCCAGTTGTTGACCGAGCGATCGGTCGGTGGAGAGGCGATCGATCGCGACGCGGAGTGCGTCCGCGTCGCCGGCGCGGACCACGAGTCCGGTTCGCAAGTGCTGATTCACCCACGACACGCCGCTCGCGACGTCCGTGCTGATCACGGGTTTCCCCGCCGCCATCGCTTCGAGCTGCACGTAGCCGAAGGCTTCGGCTCTCGTCACCGATGGCAGCACGAGCGCGGCGCATGTGTGCATCAGGCGGCGCAACTCGCCATCCGGCACTTCACCGGTAAACGTGACCCGTCCATTGAGCCTGAGCTCACGCGCCATCGCTTCCCAGTTCCGGCGCTCCGGGCCGTCGCCTGCGATCACCGCGCGTGCCGTACTCTGCGACAACGCCTGCAGCAGAACATCGACGCCCTTGTAGGCGACGTGCCGCCCGGCAAACAGCAGGAACGGCTCTCGGACTTCGTGTGTTGATGTGCCATCAGATGCCCACGCGGAGGGCTCGATCCCGAAGGGGATTACGCGGATGCGATCGCGATACGGCGTCAGCACAGTCGCGTGTTCGGCAAGCGGCGGCGATGAGACGATGATCCGGTGCGCGCGGCCGTACACGAAGCGCGCCAATGGCGCATAGAACAGCGCGTACTGGAGCGCGGGACGAACGACGTCGCTGTGATACCAGATGAAGAGCGGCGCGGCGGGGCGCGCGATCGCGCACGACAGCAGCGCCCACGGATTGGGCTCGTGCAGCACGATCAGGTCCGCCGGGATGCGTCGCAGCCACGAGGCGAACGCCGGCGCGAGGTGGACGGAGCCGACGGCGCCAATCGCGACCACG
>QHWT01000040.1:241484-309760 GCA_003222675.1 Acidobacteriota bacterium
CGTCGATTGTTTCTCGCACCGTGGCCCTCGTGGTGTTCGCGACGAGGACGTGGTTCTCGACGAGGCCATGGCTGGAGCGGCAGAGCGTCTCGAGCACGCGCTCCATGCCTCCCGCGCTTGGCGGATAAAACTTGCCGACGTGCAGCACGCGTCTCATAACGTCACGGTTTCGCGGCTCGACTGTCCGGCGGGACGTCCTGCGACCGCGCGATACAGCTCGTACACGCTCGAGGTGTATCGTGACCAGCTGAAGGCCTCGGCGCGAACGATACCCGCCTCTCGTCGTTGGCGCCAGGCGACCGGGTCGCTTTCGCGCTCGATCAGCAGCCGAACGATCGTCTGGGCCCATGTCTCCCGATCGCCGACCGCGCAGTACGTCACCGCCGGGCCGCCCACCTCTTTCAGCACGGGAATGTCGCTGGCGACCACGGGCGTGCCGCACGCGAGCGCTTCGATGATCGGCAGCCCGAACCCCTCTCGCTCCGACGGCAATAAGGCCAGGGCGCTTCGCCGGTAGACGGCGGCGAGCGTTGCGCGATCCACGAATGGCAGGACGACGACCGCGTCGAGTACGCCGAGCTCGCGTGCGCGCACGCGCTGCTCCGCGGTGAAGGGACCGCCCACGCGAATCAGCCGCGCATCCGGACGCGCGCGCCGTACGGCGGCAAATACGTCGAGCAGCAGGTCGATGCGCTTCCGTTCGATCGTGCTGCCCACGTGCAGCAGCTCCGGCACGCGCCGCGGCCCGAGCAGACGCGCCGCCTCGAAGTCCGCTGCCGCGTCGGCGTCCGGCTGCCCACCGGTATCCGTGCCGTTGGGAATGACCGCCAGTCGATCCTCGGGAAGATGTGCGAGAGTAATGAGCGCCCGTCGCGTCGCATCGCTGTCGCACGCCACACGGGCCGCACGTCCGAGCCCCGTGAGAATCCTCCGCGTCATCCAGCGATACGCGGCCGAGCGCCGCTCGTCGCGCGGCTGCAGCACGGATCTGAATGTATCCACGTCGTGGCAGGTGACGATCGTGCGCGCGTGCGGCAGCGCGTGGACCAGGTGTGCGTAGCTGTGATCGACGATGTGGTAGACGTCGAAGCGGCTTGCGAGCCGCGCGAGCGCGCGAGGATAGTCCCAGAGCCGCGCGGCCACCCGGTCGAGCCCCTTGATGCGGCGTCTGCCGGCGAGCGCGCGAACGCGCGTGAGCCGGCGCCGCATGGGCGGACGCACGAGGTGCGCGTCGATCGTCTCCGCGTGCTCGCGCGCGAGGTGCGTCATGAGCATCTCGGCCACGAGATCCATGCTCGGCCAGCCTTCCTCGGCGTAGTCCGCGATGACAGCGACGCGTAACCGTTGCATGCTCATGCTGAACCGTTAGCCCGCCGTCGCGCCTGGCACATCGGACCGCAGCGCGCGGTCGAGTTGAAGTCTGCGCCGAACGCGCCGGCGGCATCACCTGGTTGATCCGGGCTTTCACATCCGGTACCAACCATTCGAGAGGAGAGCGGCACCATCACGTCGCGTCTCCTGCGGCAATCGCTTCGAAGAAGGCGAGATGCTCGCGCGCGACGACGGGCCACGCAAATCGTGACCGTGCCCGCTCGAGCCCTCGCTCCGAGAGATCTCGCCGCAACGCGTCATCGGAGAGCAAACGGTCGATCTCCGCGGTCCATCGCTGAACGTCCCGCTCGGGTACAACCACTCCCGCATCGCCGATGACGTGTGGAATCTCCCCCGTGTCGCTCGCAAGGATCGGCACGCCACAGGCCATCGCCTCGATCAACATGCGGCCGAACTGCTCGCGCCATCGTGGGCTGGCCTGGCTCGGCGCGCAGAGAATGGTCATCGCATTCAGCCAGCCGGGCACCTCGTCATGACGCGCCGTCGTTTCGATGTGAACGCGGCCCCGATGCTTCTCGGCAAATGCCCTGAGCTCGCCTTCCATCGGACCACCGCCAACGAAGGCCGCGCGCCATGGCGTGTTCGTCGAACCAAGCGCGGAGAGCAGCAGCGCGATGCCTTTTTGTGGCACGAACCGTCCGAGAAACCCCACCACGCGGTCGGACGCGGACCATCCGAGTCGATCGAGCATCGCGCGGCGCGCCGCCGCGTCAGGATGAAATCGTTCGACATCGACGCCGGGTGACAGCACACGCGAAGGTTTCCCCGCATAAGGCTCGCGGCACGACAGCGTGTCGTGCACGGTCCGGCCGAAAGCAATCCAGCCGTCGGCGCGCTTCATCGTCTGGCGCTCGAATGCGCTGAGCGGCCATGGATACCGCTTGTCGATGTTCTGAAAGGTGGCGACGACCAGACGCGCGCCGCGCGGCGTCGCGCGCGCAATTTGCGCGCCGGCGACGACGTACGGCTCTTCCCAGCAGTGCACGACATCCCACTGACGATCGAGCACGGTCTTGAGCTGGCCGTACCACATCAGATGCGGCACGCGATCCAGTCGAACGGGCGCGGTGCGCAGATCATCGGCTTCTCCTGCAATCGGTTCCACCGTGATCCGGCGCAGGTCGCCGCGATACTGCCTCGGTGCGACGGCCGTCACGTGCCACGTATCCGATCCTGCGAGCGCCATCTCGTGCGCCAGGCGGCGGTTGGCCGCGACGACGTACGAGTGCCCGATCGTCAGCAGCCGCTTCGTCACGCCGCGTCGTCTCCAACAGTGGAAATGAGGGGCAGCGGGTATGGAATTGGCGAGGCTCTGAGCTTGCGCCACGTCTCGAGTGTTGCGCGGGACACCGGGCGTCGCCTGGATGCGATCGCCTTTGAGGATCGCAGCAACTCGCGTCCGATCCAGACCCATCCCCAGGGATCGCCGATCGCCCAGGCGCGCCGCATTCGGAAGTAGAGCGCGTAGCGCGCCGGCACTGTCCACATGACACGCGGAAACGGATCGTTGTAGAGCGCGTTCAGGCAATCGTTGCGGGCGGTGAAGCGCAGGTATCGCGTCCGGTTCCGGCTCGCCGCATCCGGCACGTGAGCAACGGCCGCATCCGGAAGGTAGACCGTCACGTACCCCGCGTCGAGAAGCCGCACACAGAAGTCTTTCTCCTCGCCGAAATACACAAAGTCCTCGCGATAGCCGCCAAGCGCAAGGAACACGTCGCGCCGCAGGAGATGCGCGAACCCGATGAAGCTCGCGACGATCGACGGCCTCGTCACCGGCGATGGCTGCATTCGCACCGGCCACGGCCGGCCGTCCGCTTCAGCCTGCGAGAAGGCGACCGCCGCGACCCGGCCGTCGCCGTTCAGCACGGCGAGCGCCTGCTCGATGCTTTCACGCGAAACGATCCGTGTGTCATCGTCGAGCAGCAGGACCGCCGGTGCGGCAGCTTCCCGCACCAGTCGATTGCGGCCGACGATGTAGCCCGGGCTGCGGTGGTCTCGCAATAGTCGCGGCGCGACGATGCCTTGCGAGATCCCGCCGATTGCCGGCGGATGGGATCCGTCGTCGAAGACGAGGATCTCCGGACACAGGCTCCGAATCGCGTCGAGCGAGCGCAGGCACGTGTCGAGCGACGCGGGTCGATCCCGTGTCGTGATGCCGACGGTCAACCTGGGCGTCATCGTCTCGCGCGATCCGCGCGTGCGGTTTCGTACTCGTCGAGCGTCCGCGTCGCCGTGGCTCGCCAGCTCATGCCCCTGACCGCGTCGTGTCCCGCATTGCCAAGCCGCTGGCGTCGAGCAGGGTTCGACCAGAGTTCGCTGACCGCGGCGACGACGGCACTGGCGTCGCGAAACGGCACCAGCATCCCGGTCTCATCGTGCTGGATGATCGTGCCGGCGAATCCGGAAGGCGTTGCGATCACGGGCAGGCGTTGACTCATGGCTTCAATCACCACGAGACCGAAGCCCTCGTAGCTCGAAGTCCACAACAACATGTCGTGGCGTCTGTACTCGGCCATGACCCGCTCTTCGGGCGCGCGATCGATCACGCTGACGAACGGCCGCGTGTCCACATCGAAGCTGGCGAGGACAACGTCTGCCGGCACCCCCGGTCCGAGCACGGTGAGTGGCACGCGATGTCCCGCGGCGTGCAGTTGGTTGATGGCCGCTGTCAGGTACGCAATGCCTTTGACGTGGTCCCACGTCCCGCAGAACAGGAGGCCGGCGCCGCGCGGCGCGTCCGGCGCTGGCGCGTCCGCCAGGAAAGTATCGGAGATGCCATGCGGGACCAGCGCGACACGGTCCGGCGGCTGCCACCCGCGATCGAGCGCGAACGTCCGATCGGCATCGTTCGTCACGATCAGTCGATCGGCGAGTCGCGCCGCGGCCGCCACCTGCGACAGGCGTGTTGCCGGATACCACAGACGCCGCGTCCACGGCTTGTGCATCAGGCCGTGCACGTGATCATCGATCATGCGCGCGTAGTTGCGGTGTTCGATCCCGTTCGAGCGACAGATGAACACGCAGCCGTCAGGTCCCCCGATCATGTTCGAAAGACCCAGGAACAATCCTTCCGCGCTGGCGGCATCCACGACGTCGTACTTCTTGCGGTCCATCCGGGCAGAGAGGGCTCTCGCGGCCATCCACGGCGATGCGAGCTGACGAAGGTGACGAATGGCAGGCCAGCGGCCGATTTCGTGCGACCAGATTACGTCGCAGTCGTGGCCGAGCGCGGTGAACTCATCGCGCAGCTTGTGAAGGACCTTCGAGGAACCGAGTCTCGGATCGTCCGGATAGTCTCCGGCGAGCAGGATCGAGAGGCGGTGCGCAGACCTCACTGGACCGGCACCGCGACGCCGGCATGACGCAGCGCGCTGACGGTGTGCGCGAGATCGAATCGCTCGTCGTAGACGCGACGACCGCGCGCGCCAAGCGCCGCTCGCAGCGCCGGCGCGTCGGCCAGGCGCTTCACTTCACGTGCGAACGAGGCGGCGTCGCCAACTGGCACGAGCGCGACGGCGTCCGTTTCTCGCCACACGCGCTCGGTCAACGGGCCGTCGGTCGTGACGACGGCGCGACCGCTCGTCAGCGCCGCCATCAGCGAGGTCCGCCTCGTCGTCACCCCGTCGGGAAACGGCGCGATCAGCACGTCGCACGCGCGCAGGGCGGCGGCTGCGTCGACGGCAGACAGGCGTCCCGTTGCGGCAAGGCTCGCGTCGCACGGTGCGGACGGGCTCAGGCGATCCGCGAATGCGCGGCTGCCGTCACCGATCAGCAGCACACGCGCATCAGGGAGGGTGCGCCAGATCGCCGGCAGCACCTGCCGCAACTCTGCGCCGACTTGATCGCCGTAGGTGCCGAAATGTCCCACGACCACCTGCCCGTTTCCTCGGACGCGGTCGCGCCAGCTCGCAACGATGAGCGCCGGAGGATCGATCGTGAGCGTCGCCGGAATCGGGAGCACCGACGCACCGGCTACAGGGCCGAATGGCGCGAGATACTGGAACCACGTTTCCGTCGACAAGTACACCGTGCTGCTCGCGCGGATCAGCAGCGTGGCCATGAGCCGCTGTGTCACCGCAAGCGCGTTCCTCCACGGCCGCTCGAGACCGAAGTAGAAGAACGGCTCGTGAAACATCACCCGCACGTCTCCACCGGCTCGGCGCGTTCGGAACAGCCAGCGGCAGAACGGCACGTTGCCGCCGCGCAGGCCATACGCATTCGGCACGTACTGAACGAGGATCGTGCCTGGCGTCTCGCTCAACGCGCGAGCGAGCACGCTGCGCGAGCGACGTCCGAACCGATCAGGAAGTTCATGACGGGTCACGCCGGCCGATGCCGGCGCGGTCGACTCAGCGCCAGACGCGCATGGATGCCACACGTGCACCACGTCACCCGCTCCGGCGACCGCCGCTGCGAGAATCGCCGTGTAGTCTCCGACGCCACCGCAATCGGGCGGATACTCCGGCGTAAGGAGGTGCCAGACCATAATTGGTGCAGGGCTCACGGTTCAGGGCTCATGTCGGCTCATCATGCCCGGTCTAAGGACCCCGCCTACAGGTGCACTGTGTTGGTAGGGCGGACCTTCAGGTCCGCCGTTCCTGAGCCTTGAGCCGCCCCCGCGAGCACGCCTTCCAGCGCGCACACGTGCGCGGCGATCGAGAAGCGCTCCGCGACGTCTCCAGCCCCCGCAGAAAGCTGACGCCAGCTGTCGACGTCCTTCAGCAGCGCGGCGAGGGCTTCTCCCAGGCCGCCGGCTCCGAGAGCCGGTGCGACGAGCCGGCCGTTGATGCCGTCGGTCAGCCAGTCTGAGATGCCGCCGGTATCGAAGGCGACCGCAGGCGTCCCGAATGTCGCTGCTTCGAGACCCACGAGGCCGAACGGTTCGGGCCACACGCTCGGCACCGCGAGGACTGCCGCGTCGCCGAGGAGCGCCTCGCGATTCGCGCCGGACACCCATCCCGGGAAGCGGGCGCGAATGCCGAGCGATGCCGCGAGCTGCTGAAGGCGCGGACGCTCGGGGCCATCGCCCGCAAAGGTCGCGCACGCGTCCGGTGCGTACGTGGTGATGGCCCGCAACAGGACCTCAGGGCCTTTCAGCCGCGTCATGCGACCCAGAAACAGCACGTCGATCGCACGCGCGCTTCGCTGCACAATCGAGCGCGGGGCCATCAGGCTTGTAAACAACGGAATGGCTGCGACGCGATCCGCGCTGACACCTGCGCGCATGTACTCATCGCGCATGAACCTGCTCGCGACGACGACCGCTGAATAGCGTCCGAGCAGCGCACGCTGACGTCTCGACCAGTCGAACTGCTTCAACATCGCGAGCGGGCTCGCCTGTCCACAACGCCGCGGCAGGTAATACGCGAGGCAGCCGGGACCCAAGTCGCGCGGGCACGCACACGCCTGAGGAAATGCGAACGCCTTGTGACCGCTGATGCACGTACCGAAGTGGCCGTGCATCATCTTGACGACCGGCCACTCGCGGAGCAGGCCCTCGTCCACATCGAGCGCGCGCATGTTGTGCGAGAAACAGACGTCAGGCTCGAATCGACCAACCCGTGCGAGCGCCGCGCCCAGGCCTTCGTCGCGAACCCCCACGCGCCAGAGATCGGCGGCAGGCATGAACGCGGAATCCGTCGAGGTCACGGCGCTTTCATACAACAGACCGACGTCGTGGCCCCGGGCCTGCAGTTCGGGGACGAGGGCCGCAAGGTAGCTCTCGACTCCCCCGGCGCCGCCGATCTCGTCGTTTACCAGCAGAATACGCATCAACTGATGTTCCGAACCCGCACCGAGATACCTTCAATTGACCAGGGATCCCCGGCGCCGTCGAGCGGCTCGATCGCGAGCCGCTGCGCGCCGAGTTCGGCTTCGATGTCCGCGCGCGAAATACCAATCGCGGGCCAGACGGACGGGTGCAGCTCGACAAACAGCGCGAGTGACGATCCGCACAGCGCAATCGTCTGCCGCGCGCCGCGCAGCGCGTCGAGCTCCGCGCCTTCGACATCGATCTTGATGACATCAGGGATCACTCGAGACGCGCTGCAGAATTCATCGATGCTGACGGCAGGCACTTCGACGGTGTCGGCATCCGATGGACGCGCGATCCTGTTGCCGCCGTCTGTCCCGAGTTCGACAAACCGGCGTGTGCCAGACGTATTCGACACGGCTTCGCGCCTGATCGTGACGCGGTCGGCAAGGCCGTTGATCGCGAGGTGACGCGCAAGTCCGGCGCGGCTTGCCGCCGCCGGTTCGAACGCGTACACGCGACCACCCGTAGCAACCCATTTCGCAAACAGCAGCGTATAGGCGCCAACGTTGGCGCCGACATCGAGCACGGTCGCGCCGCGATGCGAACATGCTTTCAGCGCGTCGTACTCGTCGGCGTTCCATGCGAGATGCCGGTGCGCCGGATCGACGAGGAATGTTTCACCGCCGGGAAGGCGGCATGTAAGATGATCGCCGGGCAGCGCTCTCAACGCACTCTCATACGCACGCTTGAGCGGCACCCGAACCCAGCCGGGGGCGCGCGTCAGGCGCATCGAATCCGTCAGGCGTTCGAGCCAGCTCCGTTCACGGTAGTGACGGCCCACGCCGGTGTGCATGGCCGTCATCCGCGCGTCGGCCACACGACACGCGCGGCCGCGTGCGTCATCCGGCGCGCGGTCGCGGCCCATCCCGACAGCGTCGGGCGCCGCCGCCAGCTACGCCTCGGACGCGGGTGCTCCTGCGCGATCACGCCGCCCCACCGCTGATGAAAGAGCCGCCCGTTGCGCAGGACTTTCTCGAGATACGACTGCGGTGGTCGCGCGCCGATGGTCGTGCTGCCAAGATGTGCGTACGCGCGGAGCCGTTCGTAGCCGCACGTCGCCACCCTCCACCCCGCCTCGCGAATCCGGCACGCGAGATCCGCTTCGTCCCACTCGGTCGGCCGGAACGCCTCGTCGAGCGGCCCCACGCGATCGAGACACGCGCGGCGGACGATCCACGGGCGGATCACAATATCCACTTCCTGGAGTCGAAACCAGTTGCGGGGTGCCGGACCGATCGTGCTCTGGAGACGCCGCCCGTCGATCAGATCCTCCCATCGGTCGATCGGCTCGTCGAGCGGCACGCAATTCAAACCGCGGCTCAGGCTGAGCATGCCGAGGTCCGGATACGCATCGAACGTTGCACGTAACTCCGGCACGAGCCACGGCGCGCGCAGGAACATATCGTCCTGCCATGCCATCACCAGCTCACCGCCGGCAGCAGCGATCCCCGCATTCGTAGATCGCAGCTCATGCCCATCGTCCTCGTGAATCCACCGGAGGTGCCGCTGTCCCCACGGTGTGGAGCCGATGTCGGCCAGGAGGGCCGGCGTGCCGTCCTTGCAGCCATCTTCAATCACGATGATCTCGAGCTCGTTGCCACCGAAATGCCGCCAGGCGTCCAGGCACTCGCGCAAAACCTTCTCGTTGTTGAAGGTCGGGATCACGACGCTGAGGCTCGTCATCGCGTGATCACGTCAGTTCCGTTGTCCGTATGCCTGGAGATTGAATGCCAGCGGAGACCGAGCGCCGCCCGGCAACGCGCGGGCGAGGCGAAATGCGGCGAGACGTGGCCGGCGGCTGCCGGATCCATCCGGCAGTTCAGGCGCGGCCGCCACGACCGTGACTTCCTGAAAGCCGGCGCGCTCGAGCGCGCAGGCGAGCGACGTCGCGGAAAAGTGACTCACGTGAACCAGATTGTCGGCGATGGTCGCGCGATACCCGCGGCTGAGACGCGCGCGGAGACTCTCCTTCAGGCGCTGCGCGGGCCCGTTGGGCACCTTGATCGCGAGCCAGCCGCCGCCGCACAGAAACGCGCGCACACGCGACAGCGCTTCGAGCGGACGGGGGACGTGTTCGAGCACGTCGGTCAGCGTGACCGCGTCGTAACAACGATCGGGGTTGAACGTGTGCACGTTGCCGTGGTGAACAACCGAGCCCGATGCGCGCGCGGCGAACGCGGCGGTCTTCGGATTGAGCTCGAGCCCTTCACCCTCCCATCCCGCTCGGCGCGCGAGCCGCAGGAAACGCCCGGCGTGCGCGCCGATATCGAGCAGCCTGCCACGGTGTGCCGACCGCTGGCCGAGGCCACGGAGGATGTCGGTAAAAATCAGGTCCTTATAGCCAGCCTCGTGCTCGTGTGCGATCCAGTCGTCGGCCCAACGCTGGTCGTACATGCGATCGAAGAAGCGCGGCAGCGCCGGCAGCGCCGCCGGCTGTGTGAAGTCGCACGCGGTGCAGCGCTGAATGATCACGCTGCTGCCGGAATACGCCGCGAGCTCGGGATCCTGACGAACGTATTCCGACAGATCGAACGTCGCCTCGTGCACACCAGAGAAGGACCGCCCGCCGCAGACCCAGCACGCATCGACAGCCACAAACGGAGCGGTCGTCGTCACGCGCCCTCCACGATTCGGACGATCTCGCGCGCCATCTGATCCCAGGTGCGGGCCCGCAACGCCGCGCCCGCCCGCTCCGCACGCGCCTGCCAGCAGAGCGGATCGTCGTGCCACAGCCGAATCCGCGCCACGAGATCCTCGACGCAGACCGGATCAGGCAGCATCAGCGGACCGAAGTCGTCGGCAATCTTTTCCGCGACGCCCGCGCCGGCACTCACGATGACGGGGAGGGCGCGCGACAGGGCTTCGTGCACGCCGAGGCCATAGGCTTCATACCGCGCCGGGTGCACCAGCAGATCGCACGCCGCGAGCACACGCGGAATGTCGGTGCGAAAGCGCAAAAATCGGATTCGCTCCGAGAGACCCGCCTCGCGACTGCGGCGCTCCCAGATACCGGCTTCCGCTCCCGCGCCAGCGACGACGAGGTCCACGTTCCATCCGCTGATCGCGGACAACTCCCGCCAGGCGTCGAACAGCAGGTCGAAACCCTTTCGCCGATCGCTGAGCGCGCCGACGAACACCGCCGTTGATCGTGCGGGGTCGAGACCGAGCGCCCGGCGTGCCTCGGCGCGTTCGGCGCTCGCGACCGGACCGAACGTGTGCGCGTCGGTGCCGTAGTACACGACGCGCACGCGGTCCTCGGGAATGCCGTAGTGCCGCCGCACATCCGCCGCGGTGCGTTCGCTGTTGCAGATGACGGCGGGCGCGCGCATCAGCGCCTCCCGCTCGCGCGCGAGGAACAGGCGCCGGCCGGTGGCGGCGACGGCGCGCGCGCGCACGCCCGCGGGCACGTGCGGAACGTGCGCCGCATGCAGGTAATGGATCCACGTCGGCGCCTGCCAGCGCGTGTTTCCCCCGTTCGAGAGCAGTCGCGCGTCGCGCCCGAGGCGTCCCGCAACGCTGGATGCGGCGCGTGAGAGAAGCGGCGCCCCGAGCAGATGAGATCCGAGCGGACGCGGTACCCCGTGGACGACAACCCCCGGAGCAGCGGCAAGCGACGGCCACACGCGATGCGCGACGAGGTGCACTTCACGTCCGGCGCCGGCCAGATGCTCCGCCAGTGCATGGTTCGCGCGATCCATGCCGCCGAGCGGCGTGAAGTCGCCGGCCGCCAGCACCCAGCGCGTCATGCGTCCTGCACGCCGTCCCGGCACGCGACGCCGTGCAGGGCGCCCGCAAGAAACCAATACTGGATGCCGATTTGCGCGACGAACGGCGTGAAGCTGATGATCATGATGGCAGGCCCGAGCCCCGACGCGAGGACGACGGCGGCACACGTGCCGAGCCGCGGATAGTGCGCCAGGCGTGCAAGATTGAACTGCGATCGCGCAGTCGTGATCAGCGCGCCCAGGTATAACCCGATCAGGAGGACGCCGCCGTCAATCATCCAGCCCGTGAACTGGATCTCCGCCCAGATCGGTGGAATGTTCGGATCGCTCGATCCGAAATACCCCGCGGCCATGCCCCATCGTCCGAGACCGGCGCCGAACGGGTACTGATACAGGAGTTCCGCGAACGTGTATTTGAGCTGTGCGCCGCGCGCCTGCTGATACACCGCGAGCGGATCGTCAGCGAAGAGCGTCTTGAACCGTTCAGCGACGCTGGCGCCGCCCACGGTGAGCGCGAGTGAAAAGCTGATGATCAGCACGCCGACCGCGAGCAATCCGAACTTCGATGAGCGCGCCGACCGGCCCTGACGAAATAACACCATGCCGTACACCGCGAGCATCAGTACGGCGACGACCAGGCTGATACGCACCTGGCTCAGATAGATCGCCCCGAACCCGCAGCCCGCGAGCACGAGCGAGAGCGCGCGTTTCCAGAAAGGGATCGGGCTGACGGTGAAGATCAGCCCGAGTAACGCCGCGAACATAGCGGGCCCGGCGACCGCGCCCGGCGTATCGAACAATCCGGGCGGCCGCACGATCTGCTGTCCGTTTGCGCCGACGTAGGTGACGGCGCCGAGCCCGATCGTCGATTGCGTGACGACGCGCGAGAACTCCTGGGGAAGCCATCGCGCAGGATCGTAGACCTGCAGCACGCCCACCACGGCGTTGGCACCGGAGCACAGCAGCAGGATCCAGAACAGCCGCGCCATCTGCTCTGGCGACTTGACGAAGTGCGGCGCCCAGAAGAGCGGCGCGATGACGGCAAGATAGACGCCGATCTGCGCCATCCCCGCCGTCAGCGTGACCGTCTGCGGATGAAGCAGCATCAGCCCGAGCAGCGACAGGACCGCGAGGACCCAGGGGTGCATCCGCGGCCGCGGCATCGATGGAGCGGCCAGTTGATACCAGGCAAACGCGATCAGGCTGATCGCGAATGCGCTGAAGCGGATCGGCAGTCGGAACGCCTGGCTGCCCGGCAGATACAACAGCGCGGGCAGCGCCGTCTGGCTGATGACAAAGATCTCGGCGAATCCCCACGGGATTCCTGCAGCGGCCACGGGCGCCGCCGTGGACACCGCGACAGGGCTAACGCCCAGCGAGGTGGCCCAGGGCGCGGTCTCTGCAGGCCTGATAGACATTGATGAAGGCACGAATAAACGCAGTTGGATCGAAACGCCGTCGTGCGGTTTCGCGCGCGGCGGCGCCAAGACGGCGACGGAGCGCGCCGTCGGTTGCGAGCGATGCGATGCAGCGGCTGAGGCCGCGCACGTCTCCAGGGCGATGCGTGAGCGCGTCGACACCGTCGGTGACGAGTTCCCCGGCGCCACCCGCGGCGCTCACGATTACGGCGCGTCCGGATGCCATCCCCTCGGCGATGACCAGTCCGAATGGCTCCGGCTGCGTGCTCGCATGGACGATCACGTCGAGTGCGCGCATCGCGCCGGCGGCGTTATCGATGAACCCCGTCAGACCGACACGATCTGCCAGGCCGAGCGCGGCGATTCGCTCCTCGAAATCGGCGCGCGTGTGCTGACTGCCCGCGGTGTCGTACAGCGCGTCGCCGATGATGTAGGCCCGGACGGGCGCGTCATGCGGCAGCGCGCGCAGCGCCTGAAGAAACGTGTCATGCCCCTTCCAGCGCCCGAACGTCGCCACCAGGCCGACGCGAACCGTACCCGAAGGCGCGAGCGGCAGCGACGACAACCGATCGAGATCGACAGCGGGCCCGTCGGGCGTGAAGACGTTCGGATCGACGGCGTTGTGGATTGTCGTGACCGGCGCGGCGGGTTCGATCGCCGCAGTGACGTCCGCGGCGACGCTGCGCGAGTTCGCCACAATCGCGGCGCAGCGGGACACGTAACGGCGCAACAACGCACGGCTGATCGGCCGCGCGCCGACGTACTCGTGCAGGTGCCAGACGACCGGTGTTCCGCGCGGCGCCGCCCGTGCGCCCAGCACGTGGACTTTGAAGCCGTTCGTGTGGACGACATCGGGCCGAAGCTCCTCGAGAAGCTTTCTGAGACGGCGGGAGTAGAGTGCCACTCCGCCGGCCGCCAGCAGCATCGACGCGCCACGGTCCGCAATCGCCGCAGCGCCGGCGCCGACGTCTTCACCGAGACGGGCAAGCCGCTCGGGAAGCGGCAGCACGCGGACCGCGACACCCGCGTCCCTCGCGCGCACCGCCAATGCACCCTCACGCGGCACGATCAAATCGAGCGCCCAGCCCGGCTCGAGACGACCGAGTCCGCCGAGCAGCTCGAGAAGGCTGACTTCCGAGCCCCCCATCTCCGCAGAGACACTGAGGAAGCTGACGCGCATTTACTCACTTGTGGCTTCCGGCTTCAGCCGGAAGGTGAATTTGCAGCCGTAACGATCCACTTGACCTTCCGCTGAAAAGAACTTCCGCCTGAAGGCGGAAGCCACCAGAGGCAATCAGAACGAGGCGGAAGGCACGAGCGTCAGTGAATCTCCCGGCGCGCGATCAACACCACGTTGTCGGACAGGCGGCGCGGCGCGACGCGCGCGACGGCTGACGGGTAGTGCCACGCCGTCAAGGGCACGCGACCACGGTGTGTGTACGCGATTGTCTCGTCGCGCAGCCGGCAGTCGCGTGCGATCCGATGAAGATCGACTTCGAGGAGCGCCGTGCGATGCGCGGGATACGCGGAGTCCTGGAACGCGGAAAAGCGTCCTTTCACGACCAGCGTCAACAGGCTCAGCACGCTGAGCTGATTCGGCGTCGTGACGACAATCCATCCCCCCGGCCGGACGACCCGTACCAGCTCGCGGACGAGCGCGCGCGGATTGTCGAGATGCTCGATGACCTCAACCGCGGCGGCGACATCGATGCTGGCGTCCGCAATCGGCAGTGCCGTCGCGTCGAGATCGGCCACGCGAAGGTCGACGTCCGCCGGGAGGCCGTCGTAGCGCACCGCATCAACGCCGATGCAACGCGTGAAGGCGCGGCCGACCGCGCGCCACAGATCACCGCTGCCGCATCCCACGTCGGCCAGCGTACCGGCAGCGCCGCGGTCGGCGAGGAGCCGTGCGACGGTCCCGTAGATCGCGTCATCGCTCCGTCCAAGGCTCTGGCGCGCACGCCGCTCGACATCGGTCGCGGCAGGTATCATGCGACCGGAACGGGCGACACCTGCGCGCCGACGATCTCGCACATCTCCAGCAGCCGAAGCTCGGGGTCGGCGACGCGGCGCGCGCGTGACGGACCCGCCAATCCCAGCGTCAACCGCCCTGCCCTGTTGTCCATCAACTGCTGCAACGCCTCGGCGAGCGCAGCCTCCGACGCTTCGCGCAGCAACACGCCCGACTGCGCGTCGACAATCTCCATCGCGCCACCGGTCGCCGTGGTCACGACCGGTACTCCGGCGTACAGCGCTTCGACAAACGCGATGCCGAACGGCTCCGGTGAGGTGTTCGGCTGGCAGTGAATGTCGGCCGCGGCGATCAGGCGGCGCACGTCCGGACGATCGCCGAGGAAGCGCACGCGCCCGCGCAACGCCGGGTCGGCGGCAAGCTGGTGCAGCTCTTCGAGGTAGTCCGCCTCGTGAGCGCGCTGAGGGGCGCCGGCAATCCAGATCGCGAAGTCGCCGCGCAGCCTGACCGCCGCCCGCAGCAGCACGTGATGGCCCTTGTAACGTTCGAGCCGGCTCGCGAGGACGATCACCGTGGTGCGATCGCCGGCGCCGACAGCGCCGCGGACGCGGCGGCGTTCGTCGGCGTGCAGAGGTGGATTGGGCAGGACCGGGGGATAAATCACGTCGCGCGGGACCGCCGATATCCATCGCGACACGGCGTCTGCCGTGAAGCGGCTGTTACAGATGAACCGATCGGGTGGATAGCGCCGGACCTTTCGCTCCGGCCACGCGTCGGCCTGCGGGATGTCGTGCACCCACATCAGCAGCGGCCGGCGCGCGCGCCGGACGACCGGTGCGGCGAGAACGCAAGGCCAGGGCGCGTGACAGATGACGGCACTGTAGCGCGCTGACGCGAGCATCCGCCGCAGCGCGCGTCGTGCGCGCCAGACCGTGTCGGGACGGCTGAATCGCACCGCGCCGAGCATGCCCGGATCGCCGCCCCGCTCGCGAAGCTCGCGTGCCACGCGGCCATCGAAGCACAGCGCGAAATCGTGCGCACACTCGTCGGGCCGCTGCGCCTCGGCAATGGCGAGCAGCATCCGCTCGATGCCGCCGAACAGATTGCCGGCGGCCACGTGGAGCACGCGCAGGCCGTGACGGGTGGGCTGCTTCACACCAGGCTCACAGCACGCTGCTCAAAAACGCAGCCTGAATGCCGAATGCACATGCCGGGCGGCCGAACTTCAATCAGCTTTGGCATCTGGCATTCAGTACTTGTCATTGACGTCAGCTCTCTGAACAAGGCTGTTACAGGATCCGCTGCGGGACCTTGATGGTGTCGTTCGGCTGAACGAGATCGCTCATCTTGGCCTTGATCTTCAGGAGCTTGCCGTTCACCGTGCGCTCGATCGTGATACGCCCCGTGGCCGCGCGTTCAGTCGCGCCACCGGCGAGCGCCAACGCGCGTTCGACTGTCAGGCGGTCTTCGTACACGATCGGACCGGTCTGCCGCACGTACCCAAGCACGAAGATCGTTTCCGCCTTGGGCACGAAGATCGTGTCGCGATCCTGCAGCGTGATCGATTGCGCGCGGCCGGATTCGAGATCGCGTCGCGGCACGCGAATCTGCTGCGCCACCGGCTCGGCGCCGGGCGCCGCACCCGCCCGGGGGGACTCGTAGCGCGTGATCACCACGTAAGACCCGGCATCCGACGTCATGGATCCCGCCTGCGCCAGCACCGACATGATCGAGACGTTGCCCTCGAGCTTGAACTCGCCGGGCAAACGCACCATGCCCTGGACCGTCACCGTCTTACTGCGGTATTTCACGATCTCGATCGTGACGGAAGGGTTCACGAACAGTCCCTTCGAGAGACGCTGCTTGATTTCCTGTTCCAGCGCGCGGGTCGTCTGACCGGACGCCTTCACGCGGCCGATGTAAGGACAGTCGATCGTGCCGTCGTTGTCGACGGCGACGCCGGGGCGCGACGCGTCCGGTTCGCCGAACACCGTCACGTTGAGGACATCCTGGACACCGATGATGTAGTCGGCCTGAGCGGGAGCACCCGCGGCCGGCGCGCCTTGGGTCAGCAGCAAGAGAAGCGCAAACGTCGTGATCACGTGCTCCCCCACGTCAAGGACGCGAAGATCCTGCGGTTTCGATATTCGCGGTCCGGCGATCGAGCCGAGTTTCGCTCCACCCACTCCGCGTTGACGCCGAGCCGGGCGTGCTCGGAAAACCGATACCCAATCCCACCGCCGTAGGTCGTCGATGTGTCGGTGCCTGCGCCGCCGACCTCGCCGCGATACTGCATGAGATTCCGCCCCACCGTACCGCGCACGTCGAACGGTCCGGCGACGATCGTCGTCCAGGTGACGCCGCCGCCGTTCGCCACGAAGTAGGGCGTTGACGGGTCGTAGGAGTACTGGACGTCGCGCAAGTATGTCGCCTGCACCTGGTGACGACCGTAGATCGTGGCGCCGATCGTGGCCGATGCGACAAAGCCGCTGTAGTCCGGCAGCGGATCGACGGCGTCGAAATGGCGGTATCCGAACGACGCCGTGCCCGTCAGCAAGCCGGTCGGACTGAACGTCAGCGTCGGCGACACCCGCCAGCTGTTCGAGTTGCGCGACGGCGACAGGTCGAACCGCTGCTGCTCGCGCTGAGCGACCACGCTGAACGTCGTGATCGGCGTCACGTCGATCCCCAGCCCGCCTTCGATCCGCTCCATCCGGCCATTGAAGCTGTCCTGGAGGGAGATCCCGCGAAAGGTCGCGTCCGGCTGGTACTCAATCCTGCCGCGCCGCGCGTTCAGCAGCACATTGGTGCGCGATGCCACTCGGAGCGTCAATCCGGCGGTATAGCTCTGGTCGTGATGTCGCGCGCGCGCATCCACTTCGGTATTGAGGCGGTTTCGCGTGTTCGCCCCTGCGAGCGACGCGTAGGGGCGCAGGCGCCCGAGATCGACGTCGACGCGAACCTCCGACGTGACGTTCGTGCCGCGTTCGCTCGCATACGTCTCGTAGTACACGTAATCGACCGCCGTGACATACGTCAGGCGGAGGCGGCGCGCACGAAATCCGACGCTCGTCCGCGGCGTCAGCGTAAGCGTGAAGTCCGATTTCGGGTCGACCGCTTCATTGAAGACGTTGTCGTCAACGCCGATGTCCTTGATGACCAGGCTGGGCGCGAGCGTCAGCGGTCCATAGACGATGGCGCCGGGCGGCAGTTGTTCCGGCTCTCCCTGCTGCGCCGAGACCACGGCGGGCGCGATCGCGAAGCTCAGAAGCACCAGCGCCATGCGCTGGCGCCAGACACGGCGCGTCATGACGCGACGGGCGCCCCGGCCCGCCGAGTGATCCCCAGTTGCCGCGTCTTGCGATAGAGATTCGCGCGCTCGATCCCCAGCGTCCGGGCCGCATCGCTCATGCGCCAGCGGTGGCGCTCGAGCACCGATGCGATGTATTCGCGCTCGAACTGGCGCCTCGCCTCGCGCAGGCTGACGTCGGGCGCGATCCGCGAGAACGCGCCGTCGATCGGCAGCTGCGCGAGCACGTCTTCCTGCCGCACGGCGCCGCTCGGGACGGCCCGCAACACCTTGTCGAGCACGCGGCGCAGCTCGTCGAGATTGCCGGTCCACCGCGGCGCAGCCAGGACCGTCAACGCCGCCTGGGTGAACGTCGGGCCTTGACCGCCAGTCAGCTCCGAGGTGACGCGCGCGGCGAGCTCCGGAATATCCTCGGCGCGATCGCGCAGCCCTGCGATCGCAATCGAGACCTGCGACAGCCTGCGAAAAAGATCGGAGCGGAAGTGTCCTTCGCGAACCTCTGCGCTGATCGAGGCGGGCGCGTGCGCGATCACCCGGCTGCGAATCGCCACGCGTCGTCGGCCGGCAGCGACCTCACGATCGCGTACGATGCGCGCGAGCCGGCGTTGCGCGGCCGCCGGCAGTTCAACGATGTTTTTGAGGTACAGCGTGCCGCTTCGCGCGCGCAGCATCGCGGAAGAGGCCGCCACGTGATCCACGTCGACCTGCGCACCGCCGCGTGGGGCGGCGCCGAACAGGTCGAGTTCGAGTGCGGCCGCATCGGTCGCGCCGCAGTCGAGCACGACGAATGGGGTGCCCGGCCGGGTGCGTTCGTGAATCGCGCGGGCGACGGCATCGGGGTCGAGTCCGGCGTCCGCCGCAATGAGCACGGGTGCGGCGATCTGGAGCGCCTCGGCGAACGCCGCGCGCGCGCGTTCGGCTGCCGCCGACGGACCTGCGAGGGGCAGCGGCCAGTCGGCAGCCGGACCCGTCCGCGGCGATTCCGCCGGCAGCGGGTTACGAGTGAGGGGGGGGCGCATGATATTTGAGGAGGTTCCCCGGTTCCACGAGTTCCCAGGTTCCCGGGTTCTGGTTCCAGAGGTTCCCCGGTTCTCAGTTCTCAGTTCTCAGTTCTCGGTTCTCGGTTCTCGGTTCTTGGTTCTTGGTTCTCGGTTCGCGGTTCGCGGTTCGCAGTGCTCGGTCTCGGTGCTCAGTCGGTGCTCTTTGCTGCGCAAACCTAGAACCTAGAACCTAGATCCTCTAGAACCCAGAACCATTAGAACCAGGGAACAAGAACTCCGGAACCCTGGAACCCTGGAACAAGGAACCCTCTTAAGGTTGTCGAGCCGCAGCTTCGCCCCGTCGGTCACAGGCCCGGTACTGGCCGAGGGACTCCGTCCTGGGGTTTTACGGATGAATCAGGTCGAATTGTCGCGCTAATAACTGATTGTGTCAACTGCGACACGCGGAGTGCATCAAAAGAGACACATCCGGCGGCTGCCGACTGCTGACGTTGGCGCGTCAGCGTCGCCGCAGGAGCGCGCGGCGAAACAGGCGGGTCGCCCAGCGTCCCGGGCGGCCTGCCTGATGCCGCCACGTGCGCTGGTGTTTCAGAATCGCGCCGGGGAATCGAAGGTCAAACGTATCGAGATCCGCCTGGCGATCGCGCACCACCCAGTCCGGATGGCGCAGGTCCGTTTCGAGCGCATCCGCCGGTCGGTGCAGCGTGGGATGCGCGTGCGTGTGCGTCGCGTCGCCGCCCGAACCGATATTCGTGACCAGATTGATCGCCGGGTGGATCGACAAGCCCTGTGTCATGCAGGCGTATTGCCACGCGTAGTCCCACGTCGCCAGGCGATGTTCGTACATCTGTTGAAACGTGCCGAGCCAGTAGTCGCGCTCGTCCCGCGTATCGAAGAGCGCATCCGCTTCCGGCTGGCCGCGGAACGCGGGCCAGTTGCGCATGTCGAGATCGAACGATCGCCACGCCCGTCGCCACGTCGCCCATCCCCAGATCAACGCGTACTTGGAGAAGTAGTACGAGCAGGCGGAGCCGCGGCGCCGTCGATATGTTTCGCCGCTCACATGCACGATGCGCTCGTCGTGCCGGTAGCGTTCGAGCATGGCGGCTGAGAAGCGGAAAAAATCGGGCGAGGGCAGACAATCGTCCTCGAGGATGATGCCGGCCTCGCAGGCGTCGAAGAACCAGTCGAGCGCGGAGCTCACGCGCCGGCGACATCCGAGGTTCTCCGCCGCGAAGTCGGTCGTCACCTGGCACGGCCACGTCACGGCTGCCGCAGCCTGCCGCGCCGCCTCGCAGGATGCGACCTCGCCAGCATGTGCAGGACCGTCGGCGGCAATGAAGAGACGCGGCGGGCGTGCGGCGGCAATCGCATCAAAGACACGAGCCGTCAGCGCAGGACGGCGATACACGATGAATAGCACGGGAACGTCGAGCACCTGCACGCCCTTCATTGACGCCTGTACACCGCGATGGTCCCGCCGTCGCACGCGGTAATTTCTTCTGCTTTCACGCGCCGCCAGCCGGGCGGCACCGAAGCGGAGCGAAAGAGGTCGCGCTCGAGCAGCACCTCCCAGTCGACGAGCCAGTCGATGCGCTGCTCATTCACGTACGCCTCGAGATCGTTTCGGCGTTCGAGGGCTGCGACGTTTACTTTGCCATCGAGGTTGACCACCTCGTCGCGAAAGAATCCCAGCGCCCCTGACTGCAAGGCGCCGATGCGCGCCTGGGGCGGCACGCGCTCGGCAGCCAGGTCGACCAGCCGGAATTGTCTAAGCTCCAGGCAGTCCCGGCGCGGCCCATTGTGTACCGTCCAGGCCTCGGCCCACCCCCCGAGGAGCACCAGCGCCATCACGATCGCGCGGGAGCGGCGCGGCTTCGATATCACCGCGGCCGCGATCGGCAGCGTCAACACGACAAACGGTGCGCTGTAACGGAGATACATCCAGTACGCGTAGCTCGTCAGTCCGTACCAACAAGCCAGCAGCGCCGCCGTGACGACAAGTGCGAGCGCGAGACGTGGCCGTGAATCGTCGGGCGCGCGGCCGATCCGCTGAACGAGCGCCGCGCCCGCGGCGAGATCGGCGGCAACCATGAGACCTGCCGCGATCGACGTCAGCGCACCTGGCAGCCGCCAGGCAAACGGCAGCGGCAGCGCAAGCGGGATCGATTCGCGCAGGAACCTGTACACACGTCCCGGTGGAAACAGGTAATCCGCCTGCGCGGCGCCGCTCTGCGGCATCAGTTTGCCGAACGCGGTGAGATTGTACAGCCACCACACCGACGACACGGCGAGGGCGACGCTCGCCACGGTCAACAGGATCGTCGAGAAACGAGGGAGGCTGATGTTCGGCCGTCGATAGCACGCTGCCGGCACCAGCGCCGCAACAAAGAACAGCGCGTCGACGCGCGCCAGCAGCAGAATTCCGCACGCGATCCCGGCGAGCACTGGTGTCCGGTGCGCCGTCCAGTCGACACGGAGCAGCCACAAGACGATCAGGGCGTACAGAGCAAGCAGCAGGCCGGTCTCGAGACCGTTGAAATGCAGCGCGAGCAACGTACCGTTCGACAGATACAGGAACGCGGCGAGGACCATCGCGTCGACCGGCGGTGCTTTCAGGAACGCGGCCGCGCGCCGCGCCAGCATGGCGACGCCGAGAGCTGCTGTAGCAAAGCAGATCCAGTGCAGCGCCAGAGTGATGCGCACCAGCGCCTCGCGGCTGCCGCCGGTCAGGGCTGCGAAGGGGGCCAGCAGGGCAACCCACAGCGGCTGGAAACCGCTCGTCAGGTGCACACCATCAACCGTGGGACGGAGCGTCGTGCCCAGCCTGCGCGCAATCGTCAGCGCATAGTACCCATCGTCGCTGATCAGCCACGTGAACACCGCGGGAGCGGGACTGACGATCTGAGCGCCGGCGATGGCCAGCAGGGCGAACGCCGAACTCGCCAGCATCCATCGGAGCAACGAGAGAGTTCGCGACCCCGAAGCCACGTCTAATGTGTCGGTAGCCGGCGGGCGCGGTGAGCGGCATCGATCAGCTTGTCGGCGATGCGCGCCGGCGCATACTCGCCCAGCGCGCGAGCACGTCCGCGCGACGCCAGATCGCGCCAGCGGTCGTCATCGGTCAGCAGGTCGACGCAGGCCCGCACGAAGCGGCGACGGTAGAACCAGCTGCGCGGCCGTCCCTTCACGAGCACGCCGCCGTCCGCCACCGTCGTGACGAGCGCGTACGCGCCGGTCGTGACGGGAACCGCGCCGGCGGCCATGCATTCAGCCGCGGAGAGACAGAACCCCTCTTCGAAGGTGCACGGATACGCCATCACGCGCGCGCGGCGCTGCCACTCGACGAGCTCGGGGCGCGACAGGTGCCCCGCGTACTCGACGCCAGCCTGGCCCGCGAAGTAGGTCAGGAACGCGTCCCTCGCCGGACGGGCGCCCCACAGCGTGAAGTCCGACGTGATCACCAGCTTTGCGTCCGGCACGCGTTGTCGAATCGCGGGAAACAGATCCTTCAGATAATAGAGCCCGCGATCGGGAACGGAGCAGTACAGGAGAATCTGCTCTTTTGGTGACGGCGCATCGGCGTAATCGGCGACTTCAATCGGCGCGCCGAGCGTCTCGATGCCGATCGCGCCCGTCGCGGCGGCGAGGCGATTGCGCTGGAACTCCGACAAGGTCAGCGACAGGTGCGCCCAGGCGCGGCACCGCGCGAGGTTCGCGGGATCGGGAATGTGGACGTCTGTCCAGATGAAGAGGCGCGTTGTGCCGCGATTCGCCACCGCATCCGACCAGTGCTTCCAGAGCACGATGAGATCGAATTCGTCGGCGCCAATTGCGGAGAGCGGCACGTATCGGACGCCCGCATCGATCACCGGCGCGGCCACGCGGTTCGCGACAACGACCGTGGCGCCGCGTGCGGCAAGGGCCTCGCCGAGCAGGACCACGCATGATTCCGTGCCTCCGACGCCCGACGTGCGATAGTCGCGGCCGCTGAACGGCGGGCCGGAGTCGAGCACAAAGAGGGCGCGCGTCCCCCGGACATCGATCACGCCGTCAGTCCGCGCACGAGCCGGTCGAATGCTCCCTGCGCCGCCTGCAGCGAGTCCCACGTCCCCTGCTCGACGATCTCGCCGCGCTCGAGGACGACGATCCAGTCCGCTTCGCGAATGGTCGACAGCCGGTGCGCGATGACGATCGTCGTGCGCCCGCGCGACGCGTTCGTCAGCGCCTGCTGCACGAGCTGCTCCGATACGGAATCGAGATGCGACGTCGCTTCGTCCAGAATCAGGACGCTCGGATCGCGCACGATCGCGCGCGCGATGGCGATCCGCTGACGCTGGCCGCCCGACACCATCGCACCGCGCTCGCCGACGAGCGTGTCGACCCCGTCAGGGAGCGACATCACCATGTCTTCAAGATTGGCCGCCGCGATCGCCCGCTTGAGCGATTCGTCCGACGCCTGCTGCCACCCATACACCACGTTTTCCTTGAGCGTTCCGTGAAACAGAAAGGCGTCCTGCTCGACGAGCGCGATCGCGCGGTGCCAGCTTTCGGGCGTGAAATCCCAGTAATCGATGCCGTCGACGGTGATCCGCCCGGCTGACGGCGCGCGCAATCGGAGCAACAGCGCGGCCATCGTGGACTTGCCGGAACCCGACGTGCCGACAACGGCGACGGTCTGTCCGGCGGGGACGACAAAATCCGCATCACGCAGCGCTTCGGTCCCTGTCGAATATCGGTAGCTGACGCGCTCGAATCGAAGATCGCGCCGAAGGCCGTGGAACTCCAGCGTCCCGAACGGACGATCGGGATAGAGCGGCGTGCTGAGCCACTTATCGACTTCGCGAATGCCGCCTGCGAGATAGAAGAGGTGTCCCTGCATCGTGTAGAGCTGATTCAGCAGCGGCAGCAGCCGCAGCAGCACGAAGCCGTACCACAGCAGGTAGCTGCTCAACATGTGTCCCGGGCGGACCAGGAAAATGTACGCGCACGCGACGATGGCCATCGCGCCGATCACGGCGAGCGTCTCCGTCAACGGGAACAGCAGCGCCTGCGCGCGCGCCGTCACCTCTTCGGCGTGCGACTGAGCGGCATTGAGCGCGGCGAACCGCTCGATCTCGCGCTGCTGCGAGTTGGTCGCGCGCACGACGCGCACGCCCGCGAACGATTGCTCGAGCGCCGCGGAGAGCTGGTGATTGAGATCGGTGAGGCGCGTGCCGGCATGTCCGAGCCGGCGATACACGAAACCCAGCGTGCCGCCGATCGCGAGACCGAGACCCACGACGAGGGTCGTCAGCGGCCAGGAAATGTAGAACAGCGCGGCGATGTAGAAGAGCGCGATGCTGAAGCGCTGCACGAGTCCGACCGATGCGTCGATCGCGACGGTCGTGCGATACGTCTCGACGAGGAACATGTTTGCGATCTCGCCGCCCGGCCGCTGATCGAACACGTCGAGCGCCGCGCGCTGCAGGCGATTGAAGAGCGCCTGACGCAATCCAATCGACACGCGCTGCTTCAACCTGGCGGCGAAGAGCTGCGCCACGTAACTCGCGACGTTCTTTGCGCCAATCGCCGCGACGATCGCGACGCAGCACACGCCGACGTAGAACGCCGGCGAGTGATTGGGGATCTCCCGCTCCAGCCACTGCAGAGGACGCATCGGCACGGCATTGGAACCGCCGAGCAGCAGCGAGAGCAGCGGAACGAGAAGGCCCACGCCGACCCCTTCGAACAGCACCATGACGAGCGAGCTGGCCAGCGCCGCAAACAGCAGGCCCCGCCCCGCACCGAGGTACGGCCGGAGCTGCGTCAGGAGACGCCAGACGTCGGCCGTCTGATTCAACCAGGATTTCATCGCGATCGGCCGCCGGGATATTCGGCCTTCCGGCGCTCCAGCTCGTCGAGCGTTTTTGGCCAGTCGTTGCGCAGCAGTCGCGACAACGCGCGATCCGCCAGCAGACGGCCTCCTGTCTGGCACGGGGCGCAGTAGTTCGCCTCGTTGCTCGCGTAGACGATGCGCTGCACCGGCGCGCCGCAGCGGGGACACGGCTGACCATGACGGCCGTGGACGGACATCCCCTTCCGGAACGCCGTCACTGTTTCGGGAAACGCATCACCTGTTTCCTCGCGCAGGCGATCGGACCATCCGCTGAGCACCGCCACACATGCGTCGTGCAGCGCGCGCAGCTGTTCGTCGGTGAGTGCGTGCGTCAGCGCCATCGGCGAGAGCCGTGCGGTGTGCAGAATCTCGTCGGAGTACGCGTTGCCAATGCCGCTCAGCAGGTGCGGATCGGTCAAGGCGCGCTTGATCGTGTGGTTCTCGCGACGGATCGCATCGACGAACGATTCGAACGGCGTGTCGAGGACTTCGAGGCCGCCGGGGTCGAGCGCCGCCAGCGCCTCTACCCCATGGACGATATGGAGCGATGCCCGTTTGCGCGATCCGGATTCGGTCACGATGAGCGAGCCGTTGGGAAAGTCGAAAGCGGCGAGACCGATGCGTCCCGGTATCGGCGCACCAGCCTTCAGCCATCGAAGACGTCCAGCGATCATCAAGTGCAGCACCGCAAACAGATCGCCCTCGAACGCAAGCACGATGCGCTTGCCCATGCGGCGCAGGCCGATGACGTGATGGCCCTCGAGCGCCGCGGGCGCAACCGCCACGCTGCGCAGGAAGAACGCGCTCGCGAGGCGCAGACGCGCGAGCGGCTGCTGCAGGACACGCGGGCGGAGCGCGCCGAGATAGAGCTCGATATCAGGCAGTTCCGGCATGAGCGATGAACCGCGATCGTAGCATTAGCCCTCACCCGCCGCCGCACGATCCGGCGATGCGCTTGTAGACGTCCATGGTGCGGCCCGGCTCGAGCGGCACGGATTCCACCAGTGCAAACGCGTGACGGAACGAGGAATCCTGCGCCAGCGCCTGCGGCAGGTAAATGTTCTGCGTGACCAGCCATTGCGCGCCTGTATCCCGCAGGACGTCGGCGGGAGGACGTCGGACCGCTTCGGGCGTCACGAGCCCTCCGAGATCAATGATCCGTCCCGGGAAGGCCCACCCAACCGCGCCAATCTCCGTTGCCGCGACCTTGCACGGACGATCGGATGTCGCGATCGACGAGGCGATTTCCAGGTACGGCCGCTCGCGGATCGCGTACACCTGTCTGAGCGCAGCACGATATCCAGGCCAGTGCGCGATTGTCGTGGCGAGCAGGACGATGGCTGCACCAGTGAAGACCACCGGCGAAAGACGAGGTGGAGAATATCGCGCAACGACCGTAGCCAGGCCGACGGCAACAGAAGCCCAGTACAGCGGAAGCAGTGGCACGAAATACCAGGACGCGTGCGGAAAGGCGCCGGTGATGGCGAATGCCGCCGCATACGCGATCCACCAGATGATCATCCAGCGCCAGACGCGACCGGCGCCAGCCAGACCGAGGGCGCCGACGATCGCCAGCAGGGTCGGAATGACATGCGATCGGCTGAAGAGGAACTGGGCGAACAGCGACACGCCCGCCCAGGAACGCTCGATGAAGCTGGCCTTCGCAACCACAGACTGCGGGACCAGGCTGCCGTAATACCAATATGCCGCCGCGAGGAGCGGAAGCGCGAACGCCAGACCGATGATCGCCACGCGAAGCGCAATGCCCGGTCGCGAGATCGCGAGGCCGACGACGATCACTCCGACCGCCAGCACCGCCTCGGGCCGGCACATGCCGAGCATCACTGCGAGCAGTGCCGGCCTGATCGATGAACCGGTCTCCGCTGCCGCCGCGCCCGCGCCGAACGTCAGGAGCAGGAGGAGATTGTAGAGTGGTGTTTCCATCCCCGCTGACGCCGTGGCGATTCCCATCGAGACGGCGCCCGTCATGGCCGCGCCGAGCGCAGCCGCATCGCGGAAGCCGGCGCGCGCGATCATGCGATAAAGGACCGCGATCATGAGCCCGTCGCATGCGACGCCGATCAGGTTGCTGGTCTTCTCGAGTGGCAGCCCGAGCGCCGCTGTACCTGCCAGTACAAATGCGTATAGAGGTGTCGACGTGCCGAGAACGCGTTCGCCAGGGTCGTAGACGAACTCGTGCACGGTGGCGATGTTTCGCGCGTACCTGTAGGTGATATACGCGTCGTCGCTGGTGATCACGCCAAAGTACAGGCGCGCTGCGGTCGCGATAAAGACGGCCGCGGCGATCAACGCGGCATCGCGGCTCACCCGTGCCATGTCCTCATCGGATACATGTGTACTTAGAATAAGCCGTTGCCACAGCCGCGATCGGTTCCTGCGGCTCGCCGGGATGCTTGTCGTCGCGGCAAGCCGTTTGTTGCCGTTCGCGGTGCAGACGCCGCGCTTTCATGGCGCTCTACCCGGCGTTCGTGCGCAAAATGGGCGCACGTCAATAGGCGACGAGCAGTCGGGCGGCGTGCAGAATCTCTGCGTCGCCGGGCAGAAATCGCGCCTCGAGTGGCGGCGAGTACGGCACCGGCGTGTCCAGCGCCCCGATGACGCGCACCGGCGCGTCGAGCGACTCGAATGCCTCTTCCTGAACAATCGCCGCAAGGCTCTCGCCGATGCCGCCGGTGCGCGAGTCTTCGTGAACGATGAGGACCCGGGTGCAATGACGAGCGACGGCCAGCACCGCGCCCTTGTCGAGCGGCGCAAGCGATCGCAGGTCGAGCACGCTCGCCTGCACGCCTTCGGACGCGAGCGCGTCGGCCACCGCGAGCGCGGTATGCACGTACGCGCCATACGAAATGATTGCGAGGTCATCTCCCGCGCGTCGCAACGCGGCTCTTCCGATTGGCAACGGCGATGGCACGCGCTCATCGAGCGCCTGCTTCACGCGTGGATCGCGGTACAGCGCGATGTGCTCGTAGTAGAGGACCGGATCGGGATCAGCCACCGCGCTGGCCATCAACGCGCGCGCATCCGCCGGCGTCGAGGGGACGACGATCTTCAGACCCGGCGTGCGATAGAACCACGGCTCGGTATTCTGACTGTGATAGGGACCCGCATGACGCAGACCTCCCCACGGCATGCGAAGCACCATCGGAACCGACCCGCCCCACCGGTAGCGAATCTTTGCGGCGTTGTTCACGAGCTGATTGAATCCGGTCGCGACGAAATCGTTGAACTGCATCTCGCCGATCGGCCGCTGGCCGCCGAGTGCGGCCCCGACACACACGCCGATGACGGCCCCCTCGGCCAGCGGTGAGTTGAGGATCCGATCGCCGAACTCTTTCAAGAGCGGACGCAGGAGCAGGAACGCATTGCCGTATTCGCCGCCCACGTCCTCGCCGTAGACGAACACGCGCGGATCCGCGCGCAGGGCGTCGCCGACGCCCATCATGACGCCGTCGAGGAAGGTGCCGCCCTTCGGGTCGCGTGGCGCATTTGGCTCGAGCGGCGGCAGCGGCGGATCGTAGTCCACGCCGCGACGCACGACCGGATCGAGGACCTCGATGTGCGCGCGGCGTTCGTCGCCGGCGAATACTCTCTCCCCAACGCTGTCCGCCTCGGGCCATGGCGCATCGATCACGGCGCGTGCCTGCTCCTCGACGAGGGCGTCGGCCGCGCGCTTGAACCGATCGAAATCCCCGGCAGCGATCACGCCGTCCGCTTCGAGGCGTCCCGCGTACGCGGGTAAGGGATCGCGCCGTGACCAGTACTCGTACAACTCGCGGTTCGCGTATCCATGCTCAGTCATCGAGGGATAGTCCCAGGAAGGTTGCGGATCCTTCCCGAGATACAGCATGTCGTCGTGATGGGCATGCCCGCACATGCGCATGCAGACGAGCTCGACGAGCGTCGGGCCCTTTCCCGCTCGTGCGCGCTCGACGGCCCATGCGAACGCCGCCGCAATCACGTCGGGATCGGTGCCGTCGATCGTGATACCGGGCACGCCGTAGCCGGCCGCCTTGTCGGCGAACACCCGCACTGCCGATTGATCGCGCAGGGGTGTCGAGAGCGCGGTCTGATTGTTCTGAACGCAAAAGATCGCGGGCAGCCGTCGCGCGGCCGACAGGTTGATCGCCTCGTGCCACTCGCCCAGCGACGATCCTCCCTCGCCGATGAACGACAGGGCGACGCGGCCGTCACCTTGCTGCGCAAACGCCATCGCGAGGCCCGCGATCGTCAACGCGCCGATCGCCAGCGGCGCGGCGGGCGGCAGGATCCCCCAGTCGAAATCGCCGAGGTGCAGATCCCTGCCGTTCATCGGCGGACCCGCCTTCCCCGTCTGCGCCGTCAGCGCGAGCCGCACGGACGCGGGATCCGGCCGCATCGCCAGCACGACGCCAAGATCGCGAATCAGCGGCGCGACGACGTCACCGCGCCAGCCCTCGGCCTCGGTCCTGTAGGTCGGGCCGCGCCGCAATCGCACGGCCGCCGCATAAATCGCTTCCTGGCCAAGCGAGCGAAACCCTTTGCCTTGAAACGTCGCCTCGCCGTACCGCACGTCGCTGCCCGTGAACAACATCTTCAGGCGGTTGTCGGTGGCGCGCGTCAGCACCATGCCGCGAAGAATCTCGCGTCGTTCAGCCGCGGTCAGCGATGCCTGGAGAGCCGCGCGGCGGAGGAAGCCGTCGCACGCGTCGAGCAGTTCTTCGACGGCGGCACACCAGCGCGACGCCGCAGGGACTCTGGGGGTCGGCTCCGGCAGATCGGGCGGATGCTGGAGGCGGCTGCGCAGCGCTTTTGAAAACGGCACGCGCAGCGCGTCGATGCCGTCGGAAGACTCCGCGTCCGGCCCGTTGACAGCCTCGAACGCAGACAGCGCCGGCGCGTGCGCGAACGGGTGTCGCTCGAGCACGAAGGCGCCGAGCAGCGCCCCGTTCATCGACCCTCGACGACCGATCGTACGAACGCTTCGATATCCGCCGCGGGCCGCGCGCCCGCCGTCCGCCCGCGCTCCTTGCCTCCCGCGAACACGGCCATGGTCGGAATGGTTCGAATGCCGAAGCGGTCACCGAGTTCCGATACCGCGTCGGTGTTCACCTTCACGACGAGCAATCGTCCCGCATTCGAGGCGGCGACGCGCGCGATCTCCGGCGCAACCATGCGGCAGGGTCCGCACCACGGCGCCCAGAAATCGACGACGACGGGGATCTGGGCGCTTGCGACGAGCGCGTCGAATGTCGAAGCGTCGGGCACCTCGATCGGTTCCGCCGGAGGCCCGAGCGCGGCCTTGCACTTGCCGCAGCGCGTCTCCGCGGTCACGCGCCCGTACTGCAGCCGGTTTCGTTGGCCGCAGTCCTGACACACCACGACGACGCCGACCGTATCAAGTGTCGCTCCACTCATCGGGACACCTCGGAAGCTGATCGTTACACGACTAATCCGATACCGCGAGCTCCCCCGGTACGATCGGGCGCGTGCGCGGCAGCAGTCCGAGCCGTGCACGATTGCCGACCCATGCCAGAATGCCGATGAAGACCGCGAGCTTGAAGCCGTCGGTCGATCGTGTCTCCGGCAGCACCTTCCACAATATCCAGAGCACCGGCTGGGCGACGCTCACGGCCCAGACCGACCCATAAAAGTAGCGGCGCTCGTGTCCTTCACCCTTCGTCGATCGCTTGACGCGAGGGAGCTGGCCACTTGCGCCAAGCACCCAGATCGAGGCCGCTATCGGGAAGTACGCGGCCTCGTACATCTGCCGCAGCCGCCAGTGACCCGTCACGATCGCGGTGGCGAGCCCGGCAATGTTCAGCAGCGCGAACGTAACCGCCTCGCTCCACGCCAGCGTGTAGCAGATGCGGCGATACAGCGGGTTCGGCCGATCTTCAGTGAACCTGATGATGTAAGGTCGCGGCTCGACGCCAGGCAGCTTCCCGCACAACCCGGCGATGCCCGTGCCGACAAGCACGACTCCGAGCCACGCCGCCCTCTTCCATGTGAATCCGTGCGCGAAGAGGCTGAACGTCATCGGCCCCGGCGCGATGAAGAAGACAAAAATCCAGATGGGCCAGTGAGCGAGCCGATAGCGGACCTTGTTGCGCTCGCGGATCAAGCGATCCGAGGCAAGCTCGATGCGCCGGGCGTGGCCGTGAACCTGTTCGTAGGATGGAGGCAGGATCGATCGCGGCAGCAAGGGACCTCGAGGAAAGCCTTAGCATGACACAAGCGATTCGCCCGGTGCCAACCACAACAGGTGCGGCCAGGCCGACGCTCTCCATTCGTCGACGGGCCGGAGGAGCGCCTGGGTGGGAGTATCAGGAGCCGCCGCCGACCGATAGGCCCTCGGCGCGAGATCGATCGACCATCCGCGATAACCATGCGCCAGCAGCACCCCGATGCACGCTTCAGGATCGACACCGTGCTCTCTCAGCAACCCGGGGTGCAGCTCCAGCACGACGGCGGCATAGCGCGCCGCGGCCAGTCCGTCGCGCATGCCCGCAAGCGCGTCCATCTCGGCGCCTTCGACATCGATCTTCACCACGTCCATTCGAGCGGAGGATGCCGTCAACCGATCGATCGTCGTGCAGGGAACATCAAAACGATGCCCGACACTGCCGGTATCTGCGATTCTGGATACTCCGCGGTTCTCCGCATCATCGGCATAGCCGGCGAGCGTGACGATGCCGTCACGCGAACCAGCGGCGATCTGCAAGGGCGTGATCTGCGCGAAGGGGTTCATCGCGATGTTGCGTGTGAGGCTCGCGAAATGGCGGGGATCCGGCTCGAGGGCGATCACGTGCCCTTGATCACCAACGGCCGAGGCTGCAAGCAGCGTGAAGTATCCCCAGTTCGCGCCGGCGTCGAGAACCGTGCCGCCGCGGGTTGCCAGGCGCTGCACAACTCGTGTGACGGGCGGCTCGTAATAGCCGGTGAGACACACTTCGCGGGCGATGACGTCCGTCAGGTCGCACTCGAACATCGCGCCGCCGAGATCGCCGGCAAGCCTCGCGACGAACTCCCCCGTCCGCGGGCGCCAATGCGACACGATCGCGTATTTGCCGCGTGGCACGCGACTGACAATCGCGCGCACAATCGGAACCCACAATGGTTCATGGCGCACAGAGGACAACATTCTATGCTGTCATTTGTAGGCCGGGTCTTCAGACCCGGCGATCAGCAGACCCGGTGTCAGACCCGGCGATCACCTTCGGCGCCTCTGAAGAGGCGCCCTACAGCTCGCGGTGCCGCATGAGGACAACGAGTGGGAGGAACGATCGATCGGTCAGCGATCGCGGAAGAATATCAGCCCGTTTCCGTCCGGATCGCGGAACCCGAACTCGCGGGTACCCCACTCCGTATCGCGCACCTGCACGCCCTCGTCGAAGATATGCCGGCGGCGGTACTCCTCGAAGAGCGCATCCGGGTCGTCGACCACGATGCGGAATCTCAACCGTCCTGCCGTTCCCTTCCTGAATTCGTCTTCATGCTGCCACTGCATATGCAGACAGACATCGTCGCGGCGGACACCGGCGTAGTTGCCGGGATCCTCTCCGAAGCGGAAATCGATCTGAAAGCCCAGTCGCTCGACGTAATAGCGAAGAGCCGTTTCGAGATTGCGGACGTCCAGAATCGGGATCGCATCTTTGAGTCGCGCTGGCATGACGAGAATCGCTCCTCGAGGTGTTTGAGTGCGTTGGCGGCATTGTACGTGTCTGCCCTCGGCGCGGCGCGGATTGATTCCGCGCTCGCGCTTCGCGGCGAATAGCCCCGATATACTTGTTCGCGATGCCCCGCTACCCCGCGAGCAGCGTGCGCACGCGCCTGCTGCTCGCGGTGCTCGCCGCAGTCTCGCTGGTGGCGCTCTTCACGACGCGCGTCTCGCACAAGATGCCCGACTTCGAAGTCTACTGGACCGCCGGGTCGCGCGCGATTGCCGCCGAGCCGCTCTATCGCGCGGAAGACGGCCACTTCCAGTTCAAATATCTGCCGGCGTTTGCCATGATCGCAGCGCCGCTCGCGCTCGTTCCAATGAGCGCGGCGAAGGCGTTCTGGTTCGCGGCGTCTGCGCTGCTGATGCTCGTGCTGCTCGGTCTGAGCGCGAGGGCGCTGCCGGAACCAAAACGGCCGATCGTGCTGCTTCTCGTGCTGACCTTTCTCGCGATGGCGAAGTTCTACGCGCACGAGCTCGTGCTGGGGCAGGTCAATCTGCTGTTCGCGGTGCTGGTCGTCTTCGCCCTCGTCGAAATGCGGCGCGGCCGCGAGTGGACGGCCGGGCTCCTCATCGCGGTCGCGATCGTCGTCAAGCCGTATGCGGCAGTGTTCATTCCATGGCTCGCGCTGCGTCCGAACCGCACGGCGTTTGTCGCCATGGCTGTTGGTCTTGTCGCGGCGCTGCTCTTGCCCGCTGTGATGTATGGGTGGACCGGAAACCTGCGACTGTTGAACGGCTGGTGGCATACCGTCACCTCGTCAACGGCACCCAATCTGACGAACCAGGACAACGTTTCGCTCGCGGCGATGTTCACGAAGTGGCTGGGCCCGCAGCCGGGCGCGTCGACCCTGGCCCTGGTGTTCGGATTCGCCCTGCTCGCGCTGACGGCTGTCGTCGTCGCGGGCCGGCGCGGCATCCGCGAGCCGGATGCGCTGGAGGCGTCGCTGCTCCTGATGTTGATTCCGCTGCTCTCGCCGCAGGGTTGGGATTACGTGTTCCTGATTTCAACGCCTGCCGTCATGCTGCTGATCAACGAGCTGTCATCGTTGCCGCGCGACCTTCGGATCGCGACGATCGCGTCGATTTCCATCGTCGGGCTGAGCATCTACGACCTGATGGGCCGCGAGGCCTACGGGACCTTCATGGCGATATCGGCGATCACGATTTGCTTTCTCGTCGAGGTCGCCGCGCTCATCACGTTGCGCTTCCGGCGGGTAGCGTAGGAGCCTTTCAATCGAAGGAATCGAAGCGGAGCGAAGGAGTCGAAGGATCTTCAGACAAAATAGGGTCCTCTGCTCCTTCGAGGTTTCACCCAGATGGGCTCCTTCGATTGAAAAGACAGTGTGGCATCATGCGACGATGCGTGTCTGCGTTCTGGCGATCGCGCTGGCACTCGTCGGCGCGTCGCAACGCGTGAAGCCGGACCCCGACTCCGGCGTCAGCGAGGCGCTTGCGCGCGAGCGGGTCCGGCGCATCTCCAATCTCCGCTACGACGTGTCGTTCATGGTCCCTGCCGCCCGTCAGCAGCCGCTGACGGGCCGAGCCGTGATCACCTTCACGCTCACCGATGTGTCGGCGCCGCTCGTGATCGACTTCCGTCCCGATCGTGCTGGTGCGCTCCGAAGCGTCGAGGTCGACGATGCGCGAATCGAGGTGCGGCAGGTGAACGGCCACGTCATCGTGCCCGCAGCCGCGCTCCGGGCCGGCGATAATCGCGTGGCGCTCGACTTCAATGCGGGCGACGTGCCGCTCAATCGCGGGGACGATTTCCTTTACACGATCTTCGTGCCGGCGCGGGCGCACCTTGCGTTCCCGTGCTTCGATCAGCCGGATCTCAAGGCGCGATGGACGCTGGCGCTCGACGTGCCCGACGGGTGGGAGACCCTGGCCAACGGTGAAGAGCGATCGCGCGTCTCAGAACATGGACGTACGAGGCTGCAGTTTGCCGCGACGGAGCCCATCTCGACCTACCTGTTCGCGTTCGCCGCGGGAAAGTTCAGCGTGGAGAAGGCGGAGCGCAACGGCCGGGCGTTCCGCATGCTGCACCGCGAAACCGACACCGCGAAGGTCGCGCGCAACCGTGACGCGATCTTCGACCTCCATGCGACGGCGCTTCAATGGCTCGAGCGCTACACCGGAATCCCCTATCAGTTCGGCAAGTTCGATTTCCTGCTCGTGCCCGCCTTCCAGTTCGGCGGCATGGAGCATCCGGGCGCCGTCTTCTACAACGCGAACGGCCTCATGCTCGACGAGACCGCGACGCGCGATCAGCAGCTCGGGCGCGCCAGCGTCATCGCGCACGAAACTGCGCACATGTGGTTCGGCGATCTCGTCACCATGCAGTGGTTCAGCGACGTCTGGATGAAAGAGGTGTTCGCAAATTTCATGGCCGCGAAAATCGTCAACCCGTCGTTCCCATCGATCAATCACGAGTTGCGGTTCCTGCTGGCGCACTACCCGGCTGCCTACGACGTCGATCGCACAGCGGGCACGAACGAGATTCGCCAGCCGCTCGCGAATCTCGACGAGGCGGGCACGCTCTACGGCGCGATCATTTATCAGAAGGCGCCGATCGTCATGCGCCAGCTCGAATCGCTCGTGGGCGCCGACGCGTTCCAGGATGGCCTCCGTGAGTACTTGAAGGCGCACGCGTTCGCGAATGCCTCATGGTCCGATCTCATTGCGGTTCTCGACCGCCGGACGCCGGAGGACCTGGCCGCGTGGAGCCGGGCCTGGGTCGAGGAACGTGGACGGCCGATCATCACGACAGAGCTCAGCGTCGCGAACGGCCGCATCCGCGGGCTGGCGTTTACCGAACGCGATCCGGTTGCACGCCGCGGCCTCGCATGGAACCAGCGGATCGACGTCGTGATATCGACCGCGGAGGGAATCACGCATCTGCCGGTGCAGCTCAAGACCGCGCGCACCGAAGTGCCCGGGGCACGCGGCTTGCCGGCGCCCCAATTCGTTCTCCCCACCGGCGGCGGGATCGCCTATGGTGAATTTCACCTCGACACTGGGTCGCTTGGCTGGCTGATGGGGAACCTGCCCGCCGTTCCAGACGCGCTCACGCGCGGCGCTGCGTGGGTCACGCTGTGGGATGCGATGCTGAACGGCGAAGCGCGCCCCGAAGGCGTGCTGGCGCTCGCGATGCGATCGCTTGCCGTGGAGCAGGACGAGTTGAACGTGCAGCGCGAGCTCGGGTATCTCTCCGAGACTTACTGGCATTACATCAGACCGGCCGCCCGATGGGCCGCGTCGCCGCAAGTGGAACGCGTGCTCGGCGACGGGCTCGCGGCAGCACAGTCACAGAGCCTCAAGTCGGCGTGGTTCTCCGCGCTGCGCGACACGGCGCAGACGCCGGCGACGCTCGCGTGGCTGGCAGACGTGTGGAAGCAGAAAACGGTGGTGCCGGGACTGACTCTCGCGGAGACCGACTACATCCGGCTCGCTGAGGAGCTCGCCGTCCGCGACGTCACGGATGCTGGCGCGATCCTGGATCAACAGTTCGACCGCACGAAGAATCCGGATCGCAAGGCGCAGTTCGCATTCGTGCGTCAGGCGCTGTCGGCCAACGCCGCCCAACGCGACGCGTGGTTCGCCTCGCTGACTGACGTGTCGAACCGCCGGCGCGAACCGTGGGTCCTCGAGGGCCTGCGCTACCTGCACCATCCGCTGCGGACGGAGGCGTCGCAGAAGCACATTCAACCAAGCCTCGAGATGCTGCCCGAGATCCAGCGAACGGGGGACATCTTCTTCCCGAAGCGCTGGATGGACGCGACCCTCGGCGGATATCAGTCGCCCGCCGCGGCAGAAATGGTCCGCACGTTCGTTGAACGTCTGCCCCCCGGATACCCGGAGCGGCTGCGGCGCATCATCCTGTCGTCGGCGGACGACCTGTTCCGTGCGAGCCGAATCGCGCGGTAACGCCGCCCGTTACGACGATTTGCGCTGGCGGCGCTTCTTCACGTACACGAAGCTCAGACCGCCCATGATGGCGGCGAGGGCAAACAGGAACATGAGTACCTCCCGGGCGCCTTCGAAGGGCAATCACAATGCCGAGGAACGCCGACTGCGGAAGAATTCGTCTAACTGCCTGCGCACCCGGGATTTAGCAGACCGGCCACGGGTCCCGCGTGAACCTACCGACAGGCCGGGGCGCGATCTGGCGCACGAAATTCGTCATCGGCTTGCAGAATGGTGAGGGCGCGACGCGCATGCGTATCCGCATTCTGGTCACCGGCGGAACGTTCGACAAAGAGTACGATGAGCTCACAGGGCGGCTGTTTTTTCTCGAAACGCACGTGCCCGAGATGCTGCGCCGCGGACGCGCGCGGCTCGATCTCGAGATCGAGACGGTCATGATGATCGACAGCCTCGAGATGACCGATGAGGGACGCGCGCGCATCGTTCAGCGCTGTCGCGATGCGGCGGAGCGCGCGCTGGTCGTGACGCACGGCACCGACACGATGGTCGAAACAGGAGCCGCGCTCGCGCGCGCGCAGCTGACGAACAAGGCGATCGTCCTGACCGGCGCGATGGTGCCGTATGCCTTCGGCAGCTCCGACGGTCTGTTCAATCTCGGGAGCGCGCTGTCGTTCGTCCAGGTGCTGCCGCCAGGCGTCTACATCGCGATGAACGGCCACTATTTTCCGTGGGACGCGTGCCGGAAGAATCGCCAGACAGGCGTGTTTGAACGTACGATGAGTCCTGAGCAATCGTGAGGAAATAGGCTCGCGGCTCTTGACTCGAAGGCTCATGCTCAGCCCGGCCTTCGGCCGACTTTTGAGGCTTGATCCGCCTTGAGCCATGAGCCATAAGTCATAAGCCGCCCTGAGTCTCGAGCCATGAGTCATGAGCCAGTTCTGAATCACTTCGCCTCGAAGCTGCCGAGCGTCGGCACGACCATCTTCACCGTGATGTCGAAGCTCGCCGCGGATGTCGGCGCGATCAATTTGTCGCAGGGGTTTCCGGATTTCGACTGCGATCCGGCATTGGTCGAAGCGGTCGCGCGTCACATGCGCGAGGGACGGAACCAGTACGCGCCGATGCAGGGCGTGCCTGCGTTGCGAGAGGCCATCGCCGCGGCCTACAAGGAACTGTACGGCGCGACATACGATCCGGACACCGAGGTCACCGTGACGTCCGGCGGAACCGAAGCCATCTTCAATGCGGTCGCCATGGTGATACATCCAGGCGACGAGGCGATCGTCTTCGAGCCCTGCTACGACTCGTATGTGCCGGCGATCGAGGTCAACGGCGGCCGTGCGATCGTGATCCCGTTACGCTACCCCGAGTATCGCGTCCCCTGGGACGAGGTGCGCGCCGCGATCACCGCGCGCACGCGCATGATCCTGCTCAACTCGCCGCACAATCCGACAGCGACCGTGCTGTCCGCATCGGACCTCACCGAGCTCGCGCGCGTCGTCGCCGGCACCGACATCATCATTCTCAGCGACGAGGTTTACGAGCACATCATCTTCGACAGCGTGCGGCACGAAAGCATGGCGCGCGACGACGCGCTCCGCGCGCGGAGCGTGATCGTCGGATCCTTCGGCAAGACGTATCACGTGACGGGATGGAAAGTGGGCTACGCCGTCGCTCCGGCGGCGCTGACGACAGAATTCCGCAAGGTGCACCAGTTCGTCACCTTTGCGACGAATACGCCGACCCAGCACGCGCTCGCGGAATTTCTCTCGGCTCGCAAGGGCTACCCCGAGCTGTCGGCGTTCTATCAGCGCAAGCGTGATTTGTTCCTGCGCCTGATCGAGGGTTCGCGCTTCAGGCCGGTGCCCTCGCGTGGGACGTATTTCCAGCTGCTGGACTACTCAGCGATCACTGATGAGGAGGATATGGCGTTCGCGCTGCGGCTCACGAAGGAACACGGCGTCGCATCCATCCCCACTTCCGCGTTCCTGTACAAGCAGAAAGCGCCCAGCGTCCTGCGATTCTGCTTCGGGAAGAAAGACGAAACGCTGGAGCGCGCCGCCGAGCGCTTGCGGACGCTCTAGCCAGAGCGTTCGGCAACGTTCGGACGCGCTACTCCCACCCGGCGTCGTTCAGCTTCTGCACGAAGAATCCGCGACCAGCCAGCCCGGCGATGTAGACGAACTGACCGCCGACAGCGATGGCTCTCGCGTCGCGTGGCCTGGTTTCGCTGAACGGCACCAGGGTCGCCCGGCGCAGTGCCATACCGTTCGCATCCTGCTGCCACAGGAACATCACATCATTCAGCGTCGCCGGTACCCAGGACGTGGCGAACGGCAGGACCGACGGGAAGTCCGCCGACTGCGTGTTGCCAGTGACGTAAGTCCGGCCATCCGGTCGGACCGCGATCGCGTGCGCGATATCATCGCGGCTTCCGCCGATGAAAGACGCGTGGCGCAGTCCACCGAACCGATCCAGGCTCAGAACGAAGCCGTCACTGAGCGGGTGGTTGCACGTGCCATCTGTGCCGCAGACGGTATCGATCGCTCCGCGAGTGGCCGGAAAGTCTCCCGAGTCCGTCCAGCCGGCTACGTAACAATTGCCGTCCGCATCAACGCTCACGGCATTGCCGATGTCGATCCCGGCCCCCTCTTTGCCTCCGATGAGCGTCGAGAACACCAGAGTCGATCCGGAGGAATCCAGCTTGGTAACAAACGCATCGACTGAACCCGCGAGCTGCTGCAGTCCGCGTACGGCTGGAAAGTCCGCTGACGCGGATGAACCGGTAACCAGGACATTTCCCTCCGGGTCCACCGTCAACTTGGTCGGCGTATCCTGGCCGCTTCCCCCGAGGTACGTCGCATAAAGGGGCGCCAGCCGCGAGTCCTCGAGCTTCAGAATGAAGACGTCGAGACTGCCGCGGAAGACCGGCTGCACGGCGTTGAGCACAGGAAAATTGCGGGAGGCCGTGTAGCCGGTCATGTAGACGTGCCCATGATTGTCGAGCGCGACGTCCCGTGCAACCTCCGCGGCCTCGCCACCGAAGCAGCGGCTTGCGCTCAGTCTCGAGCCCGATGGATTCAGCTTGATCGCGAACGCTTCAAACCCACTGCACCGTTGCGATTCGGTGGAAGCCGGGAAGTCGATCGAATGAGTCTCGCCGACGACGTAGGCATTTCCTTCGGCATCGACGGCAATGCCTCTTCCAATGTCATCGCTGCTGCCCCCAACGTAGCTCGAGTAGATGATGCGTCCGTCGGAGCCAAGCTTCATCACAAATGCGTCGGCATGCGGCGGTTCAAACTGTCCGGGGTTGCCATTGCACACTCCATCGGTGCCGCACTGCACATCGTAGGCACCCTCCGTCACCGGAAAATCGAATGCGGTGGTCTCGCCGGTCAGGTACACACTGCCCGCGGCGTCCACGACGAGATCGTTGACCGCGGCGTTGCCGCTTGCCGCGATCGTGCGTATGTAGGTTTCGCTCCGGACAGGCGCCGGCGGCGGATTACCGCCGTCTCCGGTGTTGCCGCCCGGCGATCGCCGCGCATCGGGCGGTCCGCAGGACGAAGCGGCTGCAAGCGTCAGCGCAGAGATCGCGGCCAGGCACCAGGTCTTCGTGATGACGGCACACGCTCCGGCGATCATCCGGATGTGCGGGGATCGTGCCAGGGGATGTCGCTCGATCATGTCGTCGATCCTCCGTCGACGAAGTCACCGGTGCGACGATTGTGACGCCATGCGGCCGCGCTGCAACCGGCTCGCCTGCCACGCGACCGTGCCGCCGAGAGCCAGCAGCACCAGCGCGCCAGCGGCCGCCAGCAGGTTGCGGATCAGACGCCGGTGCGCGTAATCGATTTCCGCATGTTCCGGCTCCTGCGGCGGATACAGCACGGCGATCTTTTCGCCGATCGCATGCTGCTGCGACTCCTTGCTCACGCGCGCGGTGAAGCTCACACGGGCGCCCGAGTCCGCCTGGAAGACGATCAGCGGCGCGAACACTGGACCATCAGCGGTCTGACGCTTGACCACCTGGACGACGGTGCCTTCGGCGCGAACCCACCCTCGCCGGAGCCGCCGCTCCTTCACGTCGATCTGGTAGACTCCGCCGGCAATCCCAAGCCCGATCACGAACAGCAGCACGCCTGCGAACGTAGCGCCGAGCGGGTGCTCGCTCACGCCCGCCTGCACTAAAACTTCGGCGGGGCCGCCGGAGCCTTGGCGAAGGCGCCCAGGCCGGTCGGGCACGACACACCGGTGCCGCCGAGACCGCAGTAGCCGTTCGGGTTCTTCGAGAGGTACTGCTGGTGATAGTCCTCGGCGTAATAGAACTCGGGCGCGCGAACAATCTCGGTCGTGATCGGGCCGAAGCGGGCCTGCGACAGCGCGCGCTGGTACTCATCGCGCGCGCGTTCAGCTGCCGCGCGCTGCTCGTCGTTGTAGTAATAGATGCCGGATCGATACTGCGTTCCGACGTCGTTCCCCTGACGCATTCCCTGGGTTGGATCGTGACTCTCCCAAAACACCTTCAACAGCTCGTCGTAGCTGACGCGCTTCGGATCGAACACGACCAGGACGACTTCCGCATGACCCGTCATGCCGCTGCAGACCTCTCGATACGTGGGGTTCGGCGTCACTCCCGCCGCATATCCCACCGCGGTCGTGTAAACGGCGGGCACCTGCCAGAACCTCTTTTCGGCGCCCCAGAAACATCCCAGCGCGAACATCGCGGTCTCGAGGCCGGCGGGGAACGGTCCGCTCAGCGGCGCATCGAGCACGTCGTGGCGCGGGGGCACCGGCATGCGATCGACGCGTCCCTCGAGCGCCTGCGGCGTCGGCAGCTTCAGCTTCTTTTCGAACATGATGATTGATCCGTGTGATCCGTGTGATCCGTGGCTGTGATCCGTGGCTGCAATCCGTGGCTGCAATCCGTGGCTGCGATCCGTGGCTTCAGTGGTTCGACATCAGGATCAGCAACAGGAAAATGATAACGCCGATCACGACCAACGCGACCTTCCACGGGCTTTTCGGGTATTGCCCCGCCATGCGCCCCGTGTAGCCGTTGATGAGCACCTGGAACACCTTCGCACCGTACGTATACGTGAGCAGCCAGACCGGCACCAGCACGTGCTTGAAGGTGCGGTTCGAAAACGTCGGATGGATCACGAGGTTTCTGTAGGTATCGCCCGGAATCTGTGCGGCGCACAGGTCGCGCACCTTCCCGGTCATCGCCTCTTCCGAGGCCTTCGCCGCGTCGAGCAGCACCACCTGATAGTGCTCGACGACGAACCCGGCGAGGTACGAGCGATCGTAGGGCACGAGCTCGTGCGTCATGAACGGCTCGATCTGCGCGAGTAGCGCGTGGGAGATCCCATGCGTCCCCGGCACGGGCTCGTCGTCGAAGAAATGTTCGACGACCCCTGACGCAGGCTCCCATCGCACGTGCTGCACCTGTCGCGTCTCGGATCGTCCCTGGTTGTCGCGATACGATTCGGTCGTGTAGTAGTAGTGTCCGGCGTCCGCTTCCCAGGGGCTGACGACCTGCGCGTCGAACGTCCAGTACGGAATGTAGATACCGCGAACGGTATCGACCAGCGCACGCGATCTCAGGCTGCCAGGCGCCAGCCACTTGCTCGCATACCACCGGCGGATCTGCTCGCGGACTGCGGATTCGATGACCTTGAACGGCAGGAGGCTCTGCGGACGGATCGGCGCTTTGATCTCTTCGTAGTCCACCAGCTCCGGCGAACCGCAGAACTCGCATCGCTGCCCCACGCGCTGCGGATCGAAAACGGATACCGCCTTGCAGCTGCGGCACTGCACCGTCCGTCGCTCGGTCTGCCACCCCCGCAGTTCGTCCGGCATCTCGCGCAGGGCGCGCACGAGATCGATCTCGACGATCTCTCCGGTCGGCGTGATGTCGTACGGCGCTTCAGTCCCGCAGAACGGGCACACGAGCTTCTGCTTGCCTGGATTCCACTCCGCCTGCGCGCCGCACGCAGGACACGGATGCTTTTCGAGGGCGACGAGGCTGGGCATCAGTCGATTTGCTGATTTGGTGTTCGGTGATTGGTGATTTGGCTGCGCAGGCACCGCCTGCCATCAAGAAAAGCTCGATCACCAAATCACGACATCCGTAAAATCACCAAATCATTTGGCAAGGTATTCGTCGAGCGCGGACCGTTTGATGCGCCACGACGTTCCAATCTTCTTGCCGGCGAGCTCGCCTGACTCGAGAATCGACATCACGTCAGCTTCGGCGACGCCGAGCGCCTTCGCGACGTCAGCCGGCGCGAGCAGTTCTGGCAGCACCGCCGTGCCTGTGGCGCCCTTCATCGCGGTCGCCGTCGCGCCGGGCACGCCCCCCTGCTGCTGGATAATCTGCTGCGCGATCGACAGGCCAACAGCCATCTCCGTGGCCATGCCTCCCGCGCCGCCACCCTTCTCCATGCCTTGCGCCATCTGGAACTTCACGTAGTCGTTCAGATTGCCGACCGCCGCCATGCTGGATCGTTTATCGATCGCCTGCTCGACTTCCGGGGGAACCGATACGTTCTCGAGGATGAAGCTCGGCATCTCGAGTCCGTACTTCGCGGCGATCACCGGGTTGATGAGCGGCAGCAGCGCCTCCCCCAGCTCCGTGTAGCGGCTCGCCACGTCGAACACGGGAATCTTCGCGGTCGCGAGCGCATCAGCGAAGATGCTCACGATCCGCGACCGCATCGTGTCGGCGAACTCGTCGACCCGGAAGTTCTGATCGGAGCCGGCGACTTCCTTGAGAAACAGCTTGGGGTTGACGATGTGGAAGTCGTAGGTGCCGAAGGCACGCACCCGCACGATCCCGAGGTCCTCGTCGCGCATCATGATGGGATTGGCGGTCCCCCACTTGTTCCCCGTGAACAGGCGAGTGTTGAGGTAGTAGACGTCAGCCTTGAACGGTGAGTTGAACCCGTACTTCCACGACTTCAGCTTTGTGAGGACGGGGATGTTGTCCGTCGTCAGCGTGTGCCTGCCCGGCGCGAACGTGTCACCGAACTCGCCGAGATAGACGAACTGCACCTGCTGCGACTCGCGTACGATCAGCTGCGCGCCGTTCTTAATCGCCTTGTCGTCGTCGGGAAAACGGAACGACAACGTATCGCGCGAATCATCGGTCCATTCGATGACGTCGATCAGCTCGCCCTTGATGAAATCCATCAGGCCCATGGCCAAGCTCCAGTAAAGAAGGAAGCAGGAAGACCGGAACGTCGGCTATTCTAGCCGACGAATGACCCAGGACGCAGGCGCTCTTCACTGTCCGAACTGCGGGGGGCCGGCGGCGGCAGGCGACGCGACGTGTAAGTACTGTCACGCGCAGCTGGCGACCGTGAGCTGCCCGAAATGCTTCGCGGTGATGTTCGCCGGGTCGATTTACTGTCCTCATTGCGGCGCCAGACGCGCTCGCACGACCAAAGGGACGGCCGTCGCCAAATGTCCGGGGTGCCAGGGCGCGATGCAGGAGGTCGAGATCGGCAGCACCGCGATCCTGGAGTGCGGGAAATGCGGCGGGATGTGGATCGATGCGGACACGTTCGAACACGTCTGCGCGGATCGCGAAGCGCAGGCCGCGGTGCTGCACCAGTGGCCGGTGGCGGCGCCCGCGCGCGCGGCCGTCATCCATTACCGTCCGTGCCTGGCGTGCGGAAAGATGATGAATCGTCTGAATTTCGGCCGGCTCTCAGGCACCATCGTCGACGTGTGCAAGGGGCACGGAACGTTCCTCGACGCGGGGGAACTGCATCAGATCGTCAGCTTCATCCAGGGTGGCGGCCTCGATCGCGCGCGCCAGCGTCAGATCGAGGAGCTGAAGGACCAGGAGCAGCGCCTTCGCGCCGCGCAGCAGGGGCAGGGAATACGCGACGTCGCCCTCGGCAATGAGATGCCGCAATGGAACAGCCTCGATCTGCTGGAATTGCTGAAGAGTCTCAGACGATCGTAGAGAATGGCAACGCCGGGTCTGAAGACCCGGCCTACAGCGAAATGCAGCTACGTTCTGTAGGGCGGGTCTTTAGACCCGCCTGGAGGATCACCCTTTCGGCACAAAATTCAATGCCACCCCATTGATGCAGTACCGTTGGCCCGTGGGCGGCGGACCATCCGGGAATACGTGACCGAGATGACCGCCGCACTGCGCGCAGTGAACTTCCGTGCGCGTCATACCATGGCTGCGGTCCGTCGTGGTGCCGATGGACCCGGCTTTCGGCGCAAAGAAGCTTGGCCAGCCGGTGCCCGAATTGAACTTCGTGTCGTTGGTGAAGAGCTCCTGGCCGCAGCCGGCGCAATAGAACGTCCCGGCACGCTTCTCGGTGTTCAGCGCGCAGCTTCCGGCGCGCTCGGTCGCGTGCTGCCGCAAGACCTGGTATTGCTCCGGCGTCAGCAGCTTGCGCCACTCGTCGTCGGTTTTCTGCGCTGGGAAATCAGGCATGGAATCTGGTGATTTGGTGATTGATGATTTGGTGATTTCGCATCGAGCCGCCTACGGCCACGCTTCAAGAGCACGCGCGGCAGCGCGTGCAAAGCCAAATCACTAAATCACCAAATCACTAAATCACCAAATCCTGCGGGCGTCCAGCCCGAACTCCGGCTTCGCGCGGGTGCCGTGGATCTTGATCGGAACGACGGCGCCGTGACCGGGTTTCTTGAACAGCGGATCGACGGCCTTCAGCAGCACGCCTTTGACGCCGCCGCCCGCGGCCTCCGAGATCGTCGCCTGCATCGAGAGCGTGCCGGCAAAATTGAGCTGCTCCGATCGCAGGCCGTAGTCCCCTGCCAGATCCACGTCGGCGCCTGGCACTTCGAATGTCAGCGCCTTGAACGTGACCAGCCCGTTCTCGAGCGAGAACTCGCCGCGCATGCCCGTGAGCATGCGGCCCGAGGCATCATCGGCGTCCTTGCCCTGGCTAAGGCGGCTCAGGGTGACGAGCTTCGTATGAACCGCGGGATCCGTGAACCGCCCCTCCTGGATCGCGAAACGCCCATTCAGCTGAAGACGGTCGGCGACCTTCGACGGCCCGGGTGGAATGAGCAATGACGTTTCGAGCGCGAGCGCGCCGTTCATCACAGGATTTGGTGATTTCACGGCCATGCGCAGCACATCGTCGATCTTTCCGTTTTCCATGCGCACGTCGACCTTGATCGTGCGTCCCTTGACGCCAGGCTGACCGGTGATTGCGCCGGTTGCCGTCAGCGGGGTGTCGAGGAACTTCGCGTCAACGCGTTTGAGATACGTATCACCGTCGGTTCCGTCGACGACGGCGTGGAATTCGGTCTGAAGCGGAACGGGACGGCCGCCGACGTCGATGCTGAAGTTGGGCGTCGAGGTCTTTCCGCGGACGTCAATTTCCGCGAGCTTCCCGGAGAACTCCCCTTCCGACGACAGCGTGCCTGCGATCCCCTTGATCGTATTCAGATCCGCATTCTTGAACGCGTAGCGGCCCTTCAACGGCGTGTCCCCCGGCTCGGTCGCGCGCCACGGACCAAACGATCCCGAGGCGACGATTAAACCCTTCGGCACCGGATTCGTGAGCGTCGCGTTGTACGGCATGGAGCGGTTGAAGCCGACTGATTCGAGCCGCAGATCATAGATATCGAAGCGCTTGGGCTCCTTGTCGACCCGCTTCGGTATCAGCAGCAATTCGGCGTTGTGGGCGATCACCTGATCGATGACGATGGGACCGTCGGTCGTTTCGGCGGCCGCGGCGTTTCCGGATTCGCGATCGTGTCCCGAGCGTGGAGGGATCGTGATCTTCAATCCATCGAGCGTGACGGACTTGAAGCGGCGGGGCCGTTGCAGCAGTCCCCGGATTCCGCTCTGCACTTCGAAGTGCGCGATCTCGATCAACGGCCTCCGCTCGCGCTGGTCGCGCAAGCGGAGGCGCAGCCCGTCCCCGGTGATGCGCACTACAGGGAAGATGTCGGCTTCGAAGCTCTGCAGCTCGACGTCGGCGTCGAGCTTGTCGCGGAGTGCCGCGAGGAGCGCCTCGCGAAGCACCGGCGTCCTGGAGCCGAACACGACAAAAAGCCACATCGCGAGCAGGACGCCGCCCGCGATCCCGATCAGCCAACGCGCGACCTTCATCACTCCGTTACGCTTTTGCAACCCGCGTGCTCATACCCCCGCTGAGCCCCGCTGATCTAGGATACGCGGCATGCTGAACCATTCCTGGCGCCTCCGCCTCGTCACTGGCGTCCTGGCGGGGCTCGTCACCGCGCCCGCCGCCGTCGTTCTGGGGTCAGACCCCGGACGGTCGTTTACACACAGGTCAGCGCAGGGGTCAGACCCCGGACGTTCGATTACACACCGGGCGCCGGCTGACATTGATGAGTGGATCCTCCGTGCGATGAAGACATTCGGGGTGCCGGGCCTCGCGCTGACGATCGTCGAGGACGGCCAGGTCCTCCTCGCGAAGGGCTACGGCGTCCGGAAGCTCGGCGATGGGGCGCCGGTGGACGCGCGCACGTTGTTCGGCATCGCGTCGAATACCAAAGCCTTCACAGCGACCGCGCTGGGCATGCTGGTGGAGGAAGGCAAGATTCGATGGGACGGGCGCGTGATCGATTATCTGCCGTGGTTTCAGATGTACGACCCCTACGTCACGCGCGAGATGACGGTGCGGGACCTGCTCGTGCATCGCAGCGGTCTCGGCCTGGGCGCAGGCGATCTGCTCTGGTGGCCGGCGTCGACCTACGATCGACACGAGATCGCGCGGCGGCTCCGCTACATTCCACTCGCCACCAGCTTTCGCAGCGCGTATGCCTACGACAACGTGCTGTACCTCGTGGCCGGCGAGGTCATCGAAGCCGTGAGCGGCCAATCATGGGAGGACTTCGTCTCGTCGCGCATCCTGGCAAAAGTGGGGATGCGATCGAGCAACGTTCGCCATTCAGCGGCCAGGCAGGGAGGAAATATCGCCACGCCACACGCGTCCGTCGATGGCCGACTGCGGCCGATTGCCCCCTTCGACAGCGACAACACGAACCCTGCCGGTGGAATCAACTCCTGCGCCGAGGACATGGCTCGATGGCTCATCGTCCAGCTCGCGGAAGGACAGCTGCCCGGCGGGTCACGACTGTTCTCGCCCGCCACGTCGCGACAACTCATGACGATCGTGACGCCGATTCCTCTTGCTGAAGGTCCGGCAGAACTCAGGGACGTGCGCCCCAATTTCAATGGCTACGGCCTCGGTTTCGGTCTGCGCGACTACCGCGGCAAGAAACTCGTGAGTCACACGGGCGGGCTGCCTGGTTACGTATCGAAGGTCGCGATGCTGCCGGAACTGAAGCTCGGGGTCTCGGTGCTGACGAACCAGGAATCGGGTGCGGTGTACGACTCGATCGTCAACCACGTATTCGATTCGTACCTGCAGGCGCCGCAGACGGATTGGATCGCGGCCTACGAGGCAATCGCACGCCGTGCCGGACAGTCGAGCGAGAACGTCGAGAAGCAGACAGCCACCGCGCGTGACCCGGCGTCGAAGCCTTCATTGCCGCTGTCGAAGTACGCGGGGACGTATCGCGACGCATGGTATGGCGACGTGACCATTTCGTCAGCCGGCAACGGACTCGCGATCCAGTTCGAGAAGACGCCATCGCTCGGCGGCACGCTCGAGCACTGGCAGCACGACACGTTTGTCGCGCGGTGGAAAGATCGCGAGTTGCGCGCCGATGCGTTCGTCGCGTTTTCGCTGAACCCCGACGGCACGATCGACCGTGTCCTGATGCGCGCGGTCTCGCCCGAGACCGACTTCAGCTTTGATTTCCAGGATCTGATGCTGAAGCCCCTGAAGAATCAGTAGGGTCTACGACACTCTGACTTCAATGGTCCGCCAGCGTTCCTGGTGGAAGCGCGCGGCCGACAACGCGCCGCGTGTGAAATGGCCAAGCACGATCGCCAGCCAGATCCAGTGCGCCTGGAGCTGTCCCGTCGCCTGCAGATAGGTGCAGATCCCGAGCGGCACGCCGATCTGCGCCACCAGCGTGATGACGAGCGGACTGCGCGTATCTCCCGTGCCTTGCAGCCCGCCTGTGTAGGTCAGGGCAAGGGTGATGAACAGGCCCGAGACGCTCAGGTACCGCAGTAACTGACGGCCGAGCATCAGCACCGTCGCATCGTGCAGACCGAAGAACTTCAGCAACTGGTCCGATGCGACGAGAAAGATGATGCCGATGCTGCCGGCAATCATCAATCCGTACGCCGCGGCGGTCTGTACGGCCTTGACGCTGCGATCCGGACGCTGTGCGCCGAGGTTCTGTCCCGCGATGGCGGCCGCTGCGCCCATCAGCCCTACGGACGTCCACGTGATGAACGAGAACAGCTCGGTGTAGCAGACCGCATATGCAGCTTGTGCTTCGGCGCTGAATTCGAGCGACCCGATGAATCGCAGCAGCAGCACGCCGGCGACGTTCATCGCAACGCCCTGCACGCCCGCTGGCAATCCGAAGCGGAAGAGCGATCGGATGATCGCCCAGTCCGGCCTCTTCGGCATCGATCGCGAGAAATGCACCGCGACGCGCCCGGTCATCATCATCCAGATGCCGGCCACGGACGCCAGCGTCGCGGCGATCGACGTGCCGAGCGCCGCCCCTTGCGCGCCAAACCCCGGAATCGGCCCGGCGCCGCGGATGAGAACCATGTTCAGCGCGATGTTCAGGCCAACGATCCACAGCCCGATCCGCAGCGGCGTGCGCGAGTCGCCCGCGGATCTGAGCGCCCCGGCGAGCATGAAGTAGAGCAGCTGCCCGATGCTGCACACGAACATCGTCCGCAAGTACGGGAGCGCCGCCGCACGCACTTCCGGCGACGCGTGAACCAGCTGCAGGAGTCTGGGCGAGAGCACGTAGCCGAGTGGTGCGAGCACGAAGAGCGCGAGGACGACCGCGGTCAGAAAAGCCTGGTACACGACACGATCCACCTTCTCGTGATCGTTTGCTCCGGCGAAGCGCGCGACGAGCACGCCCATGCCGGTGAACAGCGAGCTGATGAAGACGACCACGACGAGGAAGATCTGCCAGCCCACGCCGATCGCGGCGTTCCCGGTGAAACCAACGTAGTGGCCGACCATCACGTGATCGACGATGCCCTGCAGCCCGCCGATCATGTTCTGCACGACGGTCGGCCACGCGAGACGCCAGACCGCGCGGGGAATCGGCCCCTCGATTATCGATCGATCGAATTTGGAGCGAACGGGTGCCGCTTCGGCGGGCGGCGCCGCGTTTGCGGGAACTTCGGCGGCCGCTGTCGCAGACGCTGAGGCAGTCGGGTTCGGCTGAATACCAGCGATTCTATCAGCGTGTCGTTGAGAACGTATCGCAGGCGCGCGGGTCGCCGCGCTCGAGGCCGCGCTTGAACCACGTGACGCGCTGCTCGGAAGACCCGTGCGTGAACCGCTCGGGCATGACGCGCCCCGTCGCCATCTTCTGCAGGCGATCGTCGCCAATGGCGGCGGCCGCGCGGAGTCCTTCGTCGACGTCGCCAGGGTCGAGCTCCACTTTGCCTTGTGCCGCGCGGCCCGATTGCGAGGCGGCATGTCCCCACACGCCTGCATAACAATCCGCCTGCAGTTCGAGTCTCACCGATAGCGCATTCGTGGAGGATGGATTGTCGCGCTGGGCCTGGCGCAGCTGCGATTCGGTCCCCGTCAGCGCCTGGATGTGATGGCCGAACTCGTGCGCCAGCACGTACGCCTGCGCGAAATCTCCGGGCGCGCCAAAGCGGCGCTGCAGCTCGTCGAAGAAGCCGAGATCCAGATACACCTTGTGATCGCCGGGACAATAGAAGGGACCAGTGGCGGACTGCGCGAAGCCGCACGCCGACTGGATCTGATCGCGGAAGAGCGTCACGCGCGTGCGTTGATAACGACCGCCAAAGACGTTTTCCCACGTGCTCTGCACGTCTTCAGCGACAGCGTTGACGAAGTCGACCATCTTCTCCTCGGTCGGGGACGCCGTCACGTGACCGGACGTGCCAACGGTCGAAGACGGGGCATTCGCCTGGCCGCCGCCGAGCAGTGAAAAGAAATCGATACCGGTGTACATGCTGAGCAGCGCCACGACGATGAATCCGCCGATACCCAAAGGGACCGCGGGAAAGCCGCCGCCCGACGTCGCACGCTCGTCGTCGATGTTGCCGCGTCCGCTTGAGCTCCAGCGCATGTGCTTCCTCCGCGTGCAAAGATTAGCAGGGGCCGTGCCAGCGGGTTGTTTACGGTTGTTTCAGCACTTTCTTGACGGCGCCGTGCGCCAGCACGACCGCCGGCTGACGCTGCAGTGCCTCGTAGTATTTCCTGGCGAACACATCGCCGTTCTCGGACGGCAGCAGCAGCCTGTCAACCTGGTCGAAGATCGCCCGGGCGTCTGTTTCGGTCGCGGCCGCCTCGGAAGCGGTCGCTTCGTCGATCCTGACGACCATCTCTGAGATCTGATGCAGCCAGGCGAAGAATGGATCGTTGATCACGAGCTGCAGCAGGTGACTCTTGGAGCTGACGCTGCCGCGATCCATCTCGTACGCGACGCGCGCGTCGTCGAGCAGGCTCTGGTGGAGCGCGAGCAGGCGCGTTCGCAATTGCGCGAGTCGATCGCGGGTAGCGCTCGAGAGTGCCGCGGCGCCAGGTGAGGCGGCCGGCGTTCCGCGCGGCGTGTCGGCGTGACGCGCGCCCTGTTTCGCCTCGGCGAGGAGCGCGTTGACGTCGAGGGGATCGGTCCCCATTCGGACGGTGCCATCCGACGCACGCGGCCACTGCTCGCGGGGTCGATCGAAGTAGAGTTCGATGCCGTTGCCGTCCGGATCGCGAAGATAGATCGCTTCGCTGACGCCGTGATCCGCGGCGCCGTCCAGCGGAACGCGTGCATCGACCAGGCGTCGCAGTGCGTCGCCCAGCGTCGCGCGGTCCGGGTAACGGATCGCGACGTGATAGAGGCCAGTCGCGTTCGGCGGCGGCGGCGGGCCGTTCCGGCTCTCCCACGTATTCAGCCCGATATGGTGGTGATAGCCGCCCGCACTGAGGAACACGGCGGAGTCTCCCATGCGGCTGGTGACATCGAAGCCGAGCACGCCGACGTAGAACGCGAGCGCGCGATCGAGGTCCGCGACCTTGAGGTGCACGTGGCCGATAGTCACTCGGGGATCGATCGGGTCCGCCATGAATCCATCATAAGCGTTGTAGCATTACGCGATGCGCTGGAGTTTGCCGCTCCTGGCCTGCGCGGCGATCCTGGGCCTCTCGGTCCAGGCGCCCGCCGGCTGGCCTGCCGTGGCTGACGGATATCGCCGGCTGGTGGAGCGGGCCGGCATTGCGGGCAGCAGTCTGATGCTGATGCGCGATGGGCGCATTCTCGTCCGGCAGAACGAGGGATACCAGGACCTCGATCGCAAGATTCCCGTCGACGATCACACCATTTATCACTGGGCGTCGATCACGAAGACGTTCACCGGCATCGCGATCATGCAGCTCCGCGATCGCGGATTGCTGTCGCTCGACGATCCCGTCGTCAAGTACGTGCCGGAACTGCGCGCCGTTCATGATCCGTTCGGCGATGTGTCGGATATCGAGATCCGCCACCTCATGTCCCACAGCGCGGGGTTCCGCGCATCCACGTGGCCCTGGGGCGGCGACAAGCCGTGGCACCCGTTCGAGCCGACCAGATGGGAGCAACTGGTCGCGATGCTGCCATACACCGATGTACAGTTCGCGCCGGGAACCAGGTACAGCTACTCGAATCCGGGCGTGATCTTTCTCGGCCGGATTGTGGAGCTGCTGTCCGGCGACGACTACGAGATGTACGTCACGAAGAATATTCTGATGCCGCTCGGCATGCACGAGACGTTCTTCGATCGCTCGCCTTACTCGCTCGTCTCACACCGGTCGCACAGCTACTTTCGGGACGACAGCGGGATCCGGGAGGGGCGGTTCGATTTCGACACCGGAATTACCGTATCGAATGGAGGCTTGAACGCGCCGTTCGGCGACATGGCGCGGTATCTGTCATTTCTGATGGGAGACGAAGAGCGCCGCGGCGAATACGATGTCGTCCTCAAGCGATCGTCGCTCGAAGACATGTGGACGCCGCAAGTGCCTGCGACGACTGGCGAGGGGACCAATGGCTCCGACTCGCACGCGGCGCTGTCGTTTTTCATCGAGCGCTACGGCGACGTCGAGCTGGTCGGTCACAGCGGGGATCAGAACGGCTTCCTCTCGCACCTCTACATCCATCGACCCAGCCGCACGGCGTGGCTCATTGCCTTCAACACGGACGTGACGGCGTCAAAGGATCACGCGCGCCCCGGCACGCGCGAGGTCGATCTCGCGGTGCGCGATCTGATCCTGCGGAACGTGATTCATTGATTCTTGTGGCTTCCACCTTCAGGTGGAAGTCACTTGCCGGTGTGCGAGTCATGAATCTTCCGGCTAAAGGCGGAAGCCACACGATTATTGCGAGTGGCTGAGAAACTCCCGCAACAGATTTGAAGCGACACGCAGCCGATATTCGGCCGTCGATCGCAGATCGTCGATCGGCGCGACCTCCGACCTCAGCGCGCGCTCGGCCGCGGCGATCGCCTCATCGTTGATGCTCTTTCCGCGCAGGACGCTCTCCGCCTGCACCGCGCGGACGACAAACGGGGCAACGCTGCCAAGCGCGATCCGCACGTCCGCCACGGTGTCGCCGCTCATCGCGATCGAGCCCGCGAAGCACACCTTTGAAATCGCCTGCGCGCGGCGTGGACCGACTTTGCGGTAGTAATCCAGCCATCCGGTCCGTCGCGGCAGGCGGATACGCGAAATGATTTCGCCGGGCGCGAGAATCATCTGTTTGTAGGCGGTGTGGAATGCCGTGTAGGGCACGCGGCGCGTACCAGCGGTCGAACGAAGCTCGAGCTCCGCGTCGTAGACGAGAAGCGCGGGAGGCGTGTCTGCCGCGGGGGACGCATTCGCGATATTGCCGCCGATCGTGCCCCGATTCTGCGTCGCGGTTCCGCCCGTCTCTTCCGCTGCGCGAACGAGCAACGGGTACTCCCGCGCGAGCACGTCTGCATTGCGGATGTCGGTATAGGTCGTCAACGCGCCAACCGCGACGCTCTCGGGTGATTCCGTGATGCCGCGCAGCTCGGCGAGATCCCAGAGGTTGACGTAACGGCCGGCGCGAAGGCGGCCGGCTTCGAGCTGCACCATGAGATCGGTCCCACCGGCAAATGGCCGCGCCGCAGGATCGGACGCAAGCAGCCCGAGCGCCTCCTCCAGCGACGCTGGCGTGACGAGATCGAATCCGTCCAGCGACGTGCTCATGCGCGCGAAGCGGAAAGCCTGCGGCACGCCTCGAGCACGGAGTCGAAGATCCGCATGTAACCCGTGCACCGGCACAGGTTACCTGCCAGCGCCGCGCGCACGTCATGTTCAGTCGGATGCGGCGTGCGCTCGAGGAGATCGACGGCCGCGAGCACGATGCCGGGCGTGCAGATGCCGCACTGCGCACCCCCGCATTCGAGAAATGCTTCCTGGACGGCGTGCAGGTCGTCGCCACTCGCGATCCCTTCAATCGTGACGATGGTCGCCCTGTCGGCGTGCGCGAAAGGCGTGAGACAGCTGTTGGCCAGTCGGCCGTTCAGCAGCACGGAGCACGCGCCGCACTCCCCCTCTCCGCATCCCTCCTTCGTGCCGGTCAGCCCCGCCTGCTGGCGCAGCACGTCGAGCAGGCGCGCCATCGGGTGCGCGTCGAGCGAGAGCCGGCGGCCGTTCAGCGTGCAGGTCAGGCGCACGGACCGCCGGTCAGGCACCGATCGTCTCCATCGCCGACATCAAGCGCTCGGGCGTCAGCGGCAGGTGGGTGGGATGTGCGCCGGTTGCGTCCGCGACGGCGTTGAAGATGGCTGGCGCCGCGCCGTCCATCGGCAGTTCGCCGATGCCCTTCGCGCCCGCGGGTCCGTTCGGATACGGCACCTCCTCGAAGTAAACGCGAATCGATGGCAGGTCCATCGAGGTGGGCATGATGTAATTCGTCATCTGCGCATTCGCCATGCGCCCTTCGCGCCAGACGACATCCTCGTACAGCGCCCATCCGATCCCCTGCGCGACACCGCCCTCGATTTGCCCCGTTGCGAGCGTCGGATTGATCACTTTGCCGACTTCCTGCACGGCAACGAAATCATCGACGCGCGTCTCCCACGTGGTGAGATCGACCGTCACTTCCGCGACGTAAACAGCCCACGCGTACGTCCCGTACGCGTCGCCCACATACTGCTCATCGTCCCATGTGACGCCCGACGGCGGCTGATACTGGCTCGTCGCCCGCAGCGCGCCGAAGGCGTCGACATACCGTTCGCAGGCGGCGCGAAAATGCTCGCGATCGTACAGGACGGATAAGTACCCTGAGTCGACCAGCGTGTGACGGATGCCACGTGCGGCTGTCTCGACCAGCTTCCCGACGACCATGCAGGTGCGCGACGCGACGGTGGGCCCGCTGTTGGGCACGTCGAGTGTGTCGGGGCGCGCCACCTCGATGTCGTCGCAGTCGATACCGAGCGCGTCCGCCGCAATCTGCGAGAAGATCGTGTTCGTCCCCTGGCCGATCTCGGTGCTCGCCGCGAGCACGCGGACGGCGCCTTCGCGCGAGACTTCGACGGTGATGAGCGATCGCAGGTGCACTTCGCCCGAGCCGGTGAAGCCTGCGCCGTGCATGAACGACGCGAGCCCTATGCCCTTCCGCGATTTGCCGCCGCGCGCGTTCTCGCGGGCGAACCGTTCCCGTTTCTCGCGATAGTGCGAGAGCGCAAGCGCGCGATCCAGCAATGCCGGCATATTGACCGGCTCGCGAATCGTTTGCCCGACGGCAAGCGTCTCGCCGGAAGAGATGAAGTTGCGCCGGCGGAACTCCTCTGGAGAAAGCCCGGCGGCCGCCGCGACGCGATCCATGTGACGCTCGAGCGCGAAGATGCTCTGCGGCGCGCCGAAGCCCCGGAAGGCGCCGTGCGGCGGGGCGCTGGTCGCGACCGCGCGTCCGGTCACGCGAACGTTGGGGCAGGAGTACGGTCCCGCAGCGTGGATCGTGCCGCGCGACAGCACCACGGGCGACAGCGTGCAGTACGCGCCACCGTCGATGATGAAGTCGATGTCCATTGCGCGCAGCCGCCCATCGCGATCCACCGCGGTGCGATGCCGCGTGCGGGACGGGTGACGCTTTGTCGTGGACGCCATGTCCTCTACACGCCCGTAGATCATCTTCACGGGTCGGCCCGACTTCCACGCGAGAAGCGCCGTGTGCCCGGCAATGATCGACGGATACTCTTCCTTTCCCCCGAAGCCGCCGCCTGTCTCCATCTGCACGACACGAATCCGTTGCGCCGGAATGCCGAAGAGCGCAGCCAGTGCCGTGTGAATGTAGTACGGGCACTGCATCGAGCCCCAGACGGTCACGCCGTGCGCCCGATCGGCGATGGCGAGCATGCCGTTTGGCTCGATGTACAGCTGCTCCTGCGCGCCCGTCTCGTATTCACCCTCGACGACGATCTCCGCCGCCGCGAGCGCGGCGTCGACATCTCCCTTGTTGACGCGGTACCGCTTGAACGTGTTGTCTTCGCCCCAGATGATCTCGCGCCGCGCGAGCGCGTCGTCAATCGTGAACACGGCGGGCAGCGGCTCGATGTCAATCGTGACCCTGCGGCGCGCGTCTTCGGCGCGCGCGCGGTCCCGGTGCGCGATGAGCAGCACCGGTTCTTCCGGGTGATTGACGACGTCGGACGCGAGATACGGCTGATCGTCGAGGATCAACTTGACACGATTGACACCGGGAATGTCTGCCGCGGTGACGATCGTGAACTCGTCCCAGTCAACTGTCGGATGAAAGTGAATGCCCTTGATGATGCCGCGGGCAGTTGGACTGCGCACGGTGACGCCGTGCAGCAGGCCTGCCGGCGCAACATCGTCCACGTACAGCGCCTGCCCGGTGACCTTCGCGCGTCCCTCCTTGCGATGGACGGAACGGCCGATCTGGGGTGCCTCCATTGAAAGGGTGATTCTAGTCTTGTACGCTCCCTCGCGTGCAACCGCTGCCCCATCGTCGACAGCCCATCCACACAGTCTATGGCGGCGCGCATCTGTTCCGGGCGGACACGGCGGCGCGTCTCGGCGCGACGGCGCTTCGTGTGCTGCAGGAGTATGGCGGAGACTCGGACGCTCTCGGAGCAGCCGTGGGAATCGGGCGAGCCTCCTCTGCGATGATCTACCCCCGCATCGTCGAGAAGCTTCAGCGCGAAGCCGTGGAAGACCTCCGACTCGATTTCGAAGATGGCTATGGCAATCGACCCGACGCTGAAGAGGACGGCCATGCGGCTTCAGCGGCGCGCGAGGTCGCTGCAGGTTTGCGTGGAAACACACTGCCGCCATTCATCGGCATCCGAATCAAGTCTCTCAGCGAGGAACTGCGCGAGCGCGCGTTGAGGACCGCGCAGCTGTTCGTCGAAACGCTGCTGGACGAGACTGGCGGAAGGCTGCCCGCCAACTTCGTCGTGACGCTCCCGAAGATCACATCGCAGGCGCAGGTCACCTCACTGGTAAGGCTGTTCGCCACGATCGAATCGGAACGCCGTCTCCAGGCGGGCTCGCTTCGCATGGAACTGATGGTCGAGACGCCGCAGTCGATCCTCGACGAGCACGGCGCGGCGGCGCTGCCGGCCTTCGTCCGCGCCGGTGACGGCAGGATCGTAGCCGCGCACTTCGGCACGTACGATTACACTGCGGCGCTGGGCATTACCGCGGCGCACCAGCACATGCGACACCCGGTCTGCGATTTCGCGCGTCATGTGATGCAGGTTTCGTTGTCCGGCACGGGCGTGTGGCTGTCGGATGGCGCGACAAACGTTTTGCCTGTGCCGGTGCATCGTGCTGAGGCCGGCGCGACGCTCTCCTCGGCTCAGCAGGCGGAGAATCGCGCCGCCGTGCATCGCGCGTGGAAGCACCACTACGACGACATCCGTCATTCGCTGATGAACGGTTATTACCAGGGGTGGGATCTTCATCCGGCACAACTCGTCACACGTTACGCCGCGGTCTACGGATTCTTCCTCGAGAGCCTCGAGGCGGCGTCGGAGCGGCTGCGCAACTTCATCGCGAAGGCGGCGCAGGCCACGCTGGTGGGTGAGGTGTTCGACGATGCGGCGACGGGCCAGGGACTCCTGACTTTTTTCCTGAAGGCGCTGAACTGCGGCGCCGTGCGCGAACCGGACATCGAAGCGCTCACGGGCCTCACGGTCGAAGAGCTGGGCTCCGGATCGTTCGTGACGATCCTCAAGGGCCGGACTTGAAACGGGGACACTCACACTTCGTCCCATAGTCGGACAGCTGCGGCTCCGAAACGGTGACAGTCACAGTTCCGAGGCGCCGGAAACGGTGACAGTCACTGTTTCCGGTTTCAGGAAGTGTGACTGTCACCGTTTCTGGGTGACGAGTGGTCGGTTATGGGAAAAACTGTGAGTGTCCCCGTTCAGGCGCGCCGCAGAACCGCCGCCGCGGACCAGCCCGCGACGATCAGCACCGCCATCGTCGCCAGTCCATAGCGATTGCCGTACGTCGCCGTCGGGAAGTGATTGCTGATCATCAGGAACACCGTCGGCACCACGATGAACGTGTTGTGTATCGAGCGTTCCTTCGCGCCGGCGCCGAGCGCGGGATCGATCGGCTCACCACGCGCCGCCGCGGCAATCATGCGCCGCTGCGGCGGCAAAATGCGCATCCACACGTTTGACGCCATAATCGTGCCGAACAGCGCCCCTACATGGATGTAGGCTGCGCGTGCGCTCATCACCTGTCGAAGCCCCCACGCGAGCGCGACAATCAGCACCAGCGCGACGATGGCAAACGCCCATCCCGTCCGCACCAGCGGCGTCCGCACAAGAAGATCGTAGACGATCCATCCCACGACGAGAGCGCTCAGGCCGATCGCCTTTGCAACGTGCTCCGAGACGGTCGGATTGCTCGCGTCAACGATCAGCCCTCCCGCATAGTAGACGACGAGCAGCAACGTGACGCCGCTGACCCACGTGACCATCGCTTCCCAGCGGAACCAGTGGACGTCGGACGGCGGCACGCCGAGCGTCTTCTGCTTCACAACTGTGTAGAAACCGCCGCTGTGAACCATCCATACATCGCCTCCGGTTCGCTGCGAGCGGCGGAGCTGCGCGTCGAGCCACGTAAAATAGTAGGTGGTCCCAACCCACAGAATCGCGGAGAAGACATGCGTCCAGCGCACGATGAGATTGATCCATTCCGAAGCGTTGAAGACCAACATCAGCTCCCGCGATAGGTAGAGTAGCTGTAGGGACTCACGAGCAGCGGCACGTGATGGTGCGTGTCGTCGCGGACAACGAACTCAATCGTCACGTCCGTGAAAAACGTCCCTATGCTGAGCGCGTTGAAATAGGCGTCAACGGAGAACGTGAGGCGATATGTGCCCGGTCCAGCCGCTCCGCCAGGCGCGATAAGTCCCTGAACCCGGCCATCAGCATCGGTCGTGAACGTCCCGAGCTCGGTCCAGGAATCACCCGGCTTGCGGTAACCGAGGCGCACTTTCATCCCCTTTGCCGGACGCCCGATCGACGTATCGAGTACGTGCGTGGAAAGCGTCACCCGAGCACCTTCTCGAAACGCAGCCGCGTGATCGTGCGTTGTTCGGCTGCTGCTGTCTTCAGTTCCATCGAGGGATGATTCCCGAGCCTGGCGCGCAAAGCGGCCAGCATATCGCGCGCGCTCCTGCCTGACGCGCAGACAATGAACACGTGTCCGAAGCGGCGCTCGTACTCGCGATTCGCTTCCGCCAGTGCCGCGACATCGGCAGCCGTGGCACCGTGAACGGCCGATTGCTCCCGCGCCGACCAACCGCTCGACACGTCTGACTGCGCGCGCTCGGCCGTCCGTTCTCCGATTCGCGGATGATGGCGGAACGCTTCGAGCCACTGTTCATCGCGCAAGGCATCCGCTGCGGCGTCGCTCGCGGCGAACAGCGCCGCTGGTGTGGCGAACGGCCGCGATGCCATCATTCGATCGATCCATGCGGGCGCCGAGAGGTAATTCGCCAGCGCGGCGCGCAATTCCGGTTCGTCCATGACGTTGAGCAGGCCCAACACCGCCCCCTGACGAGCCGTCGACGTCGGCACACCGCGGATGCGCATGCGGCTGATGCCGCCATCGGGAAAGATGTTCAATTTCACGTGCGTGGCCGTCACGCCAGGCGTCAGCACGGTATCGAAGGTGTGGTGAGCGTCCGGCCCGAGCTGCGTTCGCGCGAGCACCGTGTTCCAATGTGCCCTCACCGTCGTCGAGTCGGCGGACACGCCGCCGCGATCGTCCTTCATGATCGCCGCTTCGAGCGAGCAGCTCTCCGGATACGCGACGGATGGTCCCCTCGATCCCGAGGTGCACGACGGACCAGTCGTGACCCGGACCGCGCCGGCGCTTCGTCTCCCATCCCTCGCCCATGTTCGCCGGGGGGTATGGCATCAACATATTGGCGGGCTCGCCGAAGAAACGGTCGCTCGTATCGACGAGGTGCGCGCCATTGAGGATGGCGGCGAGGTCGATCTCCGCAGCGTCCGCGAGCACGCGCGTCCAGTCGGGCATCGCCTCGCCGAGCACGCGCAGGCGCGCGACGCCGCCGTCGGGAAAGATGTTGAGGCGGACGTGCGTAAACCGTCGCGGATCACCGATGGTCAGCGGGTTTTCCGCGTCGCCGCGCAGTTCCGACTGGGGCAGGACGGAATGCCACCGGATGCTGCCGTCGGTCAGCGCCGTCAGGTCGGTCCCCTCCGGTATTCCACACGCATCAAGGGAACAATGTGATGGATAGTTGCCGCGGAAAAAGGCGGTGTCGACGACGAGAGATCGAATGATGCCAGGCTGACCAAGCTTCAGAATGCACCAGTCGTGGCCCGGCGTGCGGCGCCGGCGCGTTTCCCAGCCGTCCATCCATTTGCCGCGATCCGTGTACTTGTCAGGGATGAAAATCGCGGGCTCCGGCTTGATCAGGTTCTCCTTCGGAGCGAAGAACTCATCGTTCGCGGCAACGACCTCCGCGCCAAGCCGTACAGATGCCAGATCGATGAGATGTGTAAAGTGCTGCATCAGTCAGGTTCGCGCCAACAACTCGCCGGCTGGCGGAGTCGCCGGTCCCGCGGCGCCTTCACCATACACGAGACGGCCGCGAACGTATGTTTCGTACACCGCACCCTTCAGCAATAGACCCGCATAAGGCGTTCGCTTGTGCCGCTGCCGCAGTCGCAAGGGGTCAACGATGAATGTCGCATCCGGATTCCATACGACGAAGTCGGCATCGAATTCCTCCGCGATCGCTCCCTTCCGGTGCGCCAGACCAGCCAGCGCCGCGGGCGCGGCCGAGAGCCATCGCACGACGTCGGTGACCGCGTGTCCGTGTGCGGCAGCGCCCGTCCACACGGCGGCAAGGGAGAGCTCGAGCGACGCAATCCCTCCCCACGCCGCGAAGAAATCACCGTCCGGCTTCATCGACGGCGGGCACGGTGAATGATCGGTCGCAATCGAATCGATCGTGCCTGCCCTCAGGGCGCGCCAGAGCGCTTCGCCGTTCGCGCGGCCGCGAATCGGCGGCGCGCACTTGAACATCGTCTGACCATCCCGGATCTCCTCGGCGGAGAACGACAGGTAATGCGGGCAGGTCTCGACGGTCAGCGGCAGTCCGCGGGCGCGCGCGGCCTCGAGCATCGGCAGTGCCTCGGCTGCCGAAAGATGCACGATGTGAACGCGCGTGCCGAATTCGAGGCAAAGGCCGATGACCATCGCGATCGCATCGACTTCGGCCGCAGGCGGTCGCGAATCGAGCCACGATCGGTATCGTTCAGGATGCGATGCACTTGTGACCCGAGCGAGCGCCGCTGGCGATTCCGCGTGCACGAGAAGTGGAACCCCGCGCGATGCGAGGATTGCCATCGCGGCGCGCAGATCCTGTTCATCGACGGCCTGGAATTCGTCCACGCCCGAAGGCACAAGGAAACATTTGAAGCCGCAGACGCCCGCGTCGCATAACGCGTCGAGCTCACGCGTGTTGCCCGGGACTACCCCGCCCCAGAATCCCACGTCGACCCTCACACGTCCCCGCGCGGAGGCGCGCTTGATTTCCAGCGCCGCGGCGGTCGTCGTCGCGGGAATGCTGTTCAGCGGCATGTCGATGAGGGTCGTGATGCCGCCAGCGGCCGCCGCTGCCGTTGCGGTCGAGAATCCTTCCCATTCGGTTCGGCCAGGCTCGTTGACGTGCACGTGCGTGTCGACGAGCCCCGGCATCACGATGAAATCGCCCTTGTCGCGGGTGAGCGCCGAAGCCGGCAGCGGTTCGTCATACGCGGCTACCCGTCGAATGCGTCCGCCTTCGCAATGAATGGCGGCCGGCGACATGCCTCCGGGCAGAACCACGCGTGTCGACCGAATCACGAAATCCGGCATACCGCTATACTCTCGCGCATGGTGCGTCTCCTGCTGTTTCTCCTGGCGGGCGCGCTCGCGGCGCGGCCAGACGTGGCTCCACAGCCGGTTCCCGTCACGTACGAGGCCTTTGCGCTGCGCTTCGGCATACTACCTGCCTTCCCGGTTTCCGGCCTTGTCGCGGGCGCCGACCAGTCGCGGACCATCGATGTGCCGGTGATGGTGTGGCTGCTGAAGGGCAGCAACGGCCGCCGCGTCCTGATCGACTCGGGATTCTACCGGCAGAAATTCGTCGACCGGTGGAAGGTGCGCGAGTTCCGCACGCCGGCCGCCGCGTCAGAAGCCGCGGGCGTGAAGCCGGACGCCGTCACCGACGTCATCATTTCGCACGTGCATTGGGATCACGTCGACGGCGTCGATCTTTTCCCGAACGCAACCGTCTGGATTCAGCGCGACGAGTATCGCTATTACACCGGCGAGGCGTGGCACGCGCGCAACACGCATGGAGGCGTCGATGAAGAGGACATGCAGGCGCTGCTGAAGATCAACATGCAGGGGCGTGTGCGCTTCGTCGATGGCGACGACCAGGAGATCATTCCCGGCATCCGCTGCTATACGGGCGGCAAGCACACGTGGGCGTCGCAGTACGTCTCTGTAAAACTGACCGCGGGCACGGCGATCTTCGCGTCCGACAACGTCTATCTGTACGAGAATCTGGAGAAGCACGTCCCGATTGCGCAGACGCTCGATGCCGAGAGCAACCTCAAGGCGCAGGATCGCATCAAGGCACTCGCGTCCGATCCGCGGTTGATCGTACCCGGGCACGATCCGGCTGTGTTCACGCGCTTTCCCTCGACCGGAGACGGTCAGGTCGCAATCCGCTGACATGGCAGCCAATCACATCCTTCGCTGGGGACTGCTCGGCACTGCGCGGATCAACCGGGCGGTGATTCCCGTAATACGCGAGTCTTCGCGCAGCACGCTCGAGGCGGTTGCGAGTCGCACGATCGATCGTGCGCGCGAATATGCCTCGGAGTGGAACATTCCGAGGGCGATCGGATCCTATGAGGCGCTGCTCGACGATTCCACGATCGACGCCATCTACATCGCAATTCCGAACAGCCTGCACGCCGAATGGACGATCCGTGCGCTCGACGCGGGCAAGCACGTCCTCTGCGAGAAACCGCTCGCGCTCTCGGTCGAGCAGGTGGACGAGATCGCACGATCCGCGCGGCGTGCGGGACGTGTCGCGGCAGAGGCGTTCATGTATCGGCATCATCCGCTCACCCACGCGGTCCAGAAGATGATCCTCGATGGGACCATTGGACAGCTCCGGTTGATTCGCGGTGCATTCACGTTTCCGCTGACGCATCCGGCCGACGTCCGCTTCGATCCCGCTCTCGGCGGCGGATCGTTGTGGGATGTCGGCTGCTACCCGGTGAGCTACGCGTGTCTGCTCGCGGGCGATGGACCGTCGGACGTGTTCGGTTGGCAGGAGAAGAGCGAATCCGGCATTGATATCGCGTTCTCCGGCATGCTTCGATTTCCGGGCGGCGTCATGGCCCAGTTCGACTGCGGTTTCCGCGCGGCGTTTCGCGCCGAGATGGAGATCGTCGGCACAACCGGCGTGCTTCGGGTGGACCGCGCCTTCAAAGCCGGTGCTGACAGTCGCCTGCTGCTCACGAACGGAGACGTCACGGAAACCCTCCGTTTCGACCATGAGGGACCCTACGTCGGCGAGATCCAGGACATGACGGCTGCGGCGCTCGATGGCCGCGCTCCACGCGTGACCCTCGCGGAATCCCGGCGGACGGTTGAGGCGCTCACGCGGCTCTATGCGTCGGCCGCCGCGTGAATGGAAATCTTTTTGCACAGGGATGCTGCGGAGGTCGTCGTGGCGGAGGTTTTAATCGAATTCATGGACCCGGTGGCCTCGCCCGAGGGAAACAATTACACCGCGCGGGCGTGCGGCGCTGAGATGCCGGACAGTGGATGGCAGGGGTGGATCGAGTTCCTGCCGCTCGGCATCGGCGAACCGATCCGCTCCGGACGCGAGACGACCCAGCCGAATCGGGTCGACACTTTGTATTGGGCGACAGGCCTTACGCCCATCTACCTCGAGGGGGCGCTTCGACGCGCGTTGAAGCCGCTCGTGCGTCCAATCGCGCGCGAGATAGGGCCGCCGCTCTTTGAGGGGCCCACACCGAACATCACCGAGGTCGATCCGAATGCGGAAAGTATCCTGAATCCCTTCGCTGTGTATCGGCGAGGTGAGGTGATGCTCCGGAAGCAGTTGTCAGCGCTTTCCGGATGGCACCTCGTCAATATCATACGCAGCCACCGCCTGAGCACCGCGGATCAGACGGTCCTCGATGCGACGCCACCTGCCGCGCTCGTGGACCTCATCGTCAATGGCGTCAAGTCGGCCGAGGGTGGCACCATCAAGTAGCAGCGCATCCTTGTGCACAGGGCCTCAGCCTCGCTGAGGACTACGCTGCTGAGTGGCAGCTGGAATTTTGAACTAGGCGTGAACCCCGAACCCCGGCCTACTGCGGAAGCTTTCTGAGATTCCACTCAAAGAAGGCCCACGTCCGATTCCACGAATCAATCTGCTCCGGCGTGTCTTCGCGCTGGAGCGTCTCGATGTTCACCCGGCGGCTGAACGTGTGACCGCCGCCCCCGTAGCCGACGGGCGGGTCCACGTAGACCTTCGTCTCGGCGAGATCCGGCTTGCGCGATCGCAACGCATCAATCATCTGCTGGTCCTCGACGAAATCGACGTCTGTGTCGTTCGTCGCGGCGTGGACCAGCAGCGGAACCTGCAGCTTGTCGACGCTGTAAAGCGGAGACCGCTGGATGTAGAGAGCAGGCTTTTCGAATGGCAGTCCTCCGATGCGCTTCTGCGTCGCAAAGCTGTGCTGGTACGATGGTCCTTTGTACGAAAGCCTGAACACCAGGTTGGTGACCGGCACGATCGCCGCCGCCGCCCTGAACGGCGTGCGATCGCGAAACACAGTGAACAACGTGATGTAGCCGCCGTGGCTCCAGCCCATGATGCCGAGGCGATCCGTGTCCACGTGCGGCAGCGTCTTCAAGTACTCCACGGCGCTCATCACATCGTCGACTTCGTAGCCGCCGTAATCGATTTCGTTGTGAAACGTCTCGCCGTAGCCGGTGCTGCCGCGGTAGTCGGGACAGATCACCACGTAGCCGCGGTCCACTGCTTCCTTGACGAAGGGCCAGAGTCGAAGATCCCAGTTGCCATGGACGCCGCCGTGCACCCATACGAGCGCAGCATGCCCTTTCGGGCCGCGCTTGTTCACCGGCTGGAAGAGGTACGCCGGAATATCGAGATCGCCAACGCTGCTGCGGTACTTGACCTTCTGGTAGTCGACCACGCCTTTGGTGATCTCCGCGTAGCGGCGATCGGCCTCCGCTTTCGCATCGAGGTCGCGCTGGAAGTTGTAACCGGTGGAGTGGTCCCTGGGGTCGACGCTGACGTAGAGGCGTCGCGCACGCTCCGAATCCATCGGCGGCTGCGGACGCACCTGTTGCGAGGGCTGCGCGCGATCCTGCACAGAAACCGGCGCCGCCGCGCCGATCACGGCGATGAACAAGAGGAAGAACGATCTCACCGTCATGGGACTCCTCTCGAAGCGCGGCCATCTCATCACCGCGGCCATCGCATCATCGCACGCGCCAGCGGACGCCGATGACGCTCACGACCCGATACGAGTATTCGTAGTGATTCTCGACGCGATGCACTCGCCCCGACACATCGAGCGATGCCGCAGGCGCGAGGAAAAACCGGCGCGACACACCGGCTTCGGCGTAGTCGCGCGTGCCACGATACCGCGACCCGTCGCGCCTGATCGAGAGGTAGTTGGGGTCCCCTTCGTCCTTGATGAAGTTGCGGCCGCGCCAGAAGATCACGTGCCCACGCCATCCGTTCCGCTCCGCGGCAGCCCGGCCGAAGAAGGCGACTCCGTCGCGGCTCAACGCGGGGCGGCTGCGATCCGGCACGTAGCGCGAGAGAAGACCGTACACGTCAACCGATGTACGCGTCGGTCCGATCGATTTCGACAGCGCCACGCCGGCAGCCGCGCCGGGACTATCAGCGACCGCGCCCTTCGAGAACAACTGCCCACCTTCGTGAACGACATGGACCTGGGCTGGGAAAGACAGCGCGCTCTTCGCGCGGACCTCCAGGTTCAGGCCACCATCGAATCGCTCCCGGTGTTCGGGCGTGTTCACACGCTGCCATTCGAGCCAGACGGAATGCCGCAGCAGGCCGCCGGCGACATCCCATTGCAGGCCCGCCTCGTACGGACGGTCGAACGTCAGCGTCTCACGCTGCAGCGGCGGCAGGAGCGCGTGCGGACCCATGCGGTCGGGCCCCGGCGGGATGTCGACGCGTTGCGCCGGCAGAGTGCCAAACACGAAGTCCGAGCGGCGTCCGTGGACGCGCAGCGAGATGACGGGGCGCACCTGTTCGAACGCCTTCTCGGAGCCGAACCGCTGGTTGCCGAACACACCCAGCGACAGCGTGACGCGCGGGCTGACCTCGAGGTCCGCGCCGATGCGAGCCGCGGCCCCGAGGATCGTCTCGCCCTCGCGAAAAGGGTTGCGGAATTCAGTGTTGTCACCGTACAAGAGGACATCCGCTCGAGGCGTCACGTGCTCCTGTGCGACCGCGGCACCACCGAGCGTCGCGGCACATGCGACGAGCGCGACCGACCGCCTTCCGAGATCCCGCATGCTGCATACGATATCCCAGCGAGCACTGGCCCTCTGCGTAGTCCTGCTCATTGCGGCGCGCGCGCGCGCGCAGACGGCACCGCCTGCGGCAGAGGATCCCTTCGCGGCGCACCGCTGGCACGTCGAGGGCGCGGTGCACGCGGCATCAGAAGCATGGAACTACAACGGCTCCCACGAAGAGTTGTACGGGATCAGCGAGGGGCTCACGTATGGCGTACGCGAGGGGCTGGTGCTGACGCTGAACCAGCGCGTCTACTACCTGTCGCAGCGCGCGAACGACACGTGGGTGCTGGGCGTGACGTTCGGCATCCGCGGCCGCGTATATCGCCGCGGCCGCACGAGCGCGTTTCTCGAGGGGAACGTCGGTATCTCCGACGCCGCCATCGCGGCGCCGCCGCGCGGCACGAGGTTCAACTACCTTGCCTTCGGATCAGGAGGCGTGCTCGTCCGCGTCAAGCCACGCATCCACCTGCTCGCGGCGCTCCAGTTGATCCACATCTCGAACAATAGCTTGCGGGGACCCGGAAGGAATCCCGATATCGAGGCCATCGGGCCGAGGCTCGGGCTCGTGATGGGATTCGGACCACACATGTCGTGCGGCGTTCGAGGTTCGGCAGTTCAGGATCGGATTGGACGTTGACGATCCGTTCAGCGTTCAGAGTCGTTCGGAACCACGAAGCAGCCCTGACCCACGAACCAGCTCTGAACGTTGAACCTCGAACCGTGAACTTCGTCACGCCAGATGCGACCGGATCTCCCGATTGAGGTGGTGCATGTGCCGCCGGATGCTCTTGAGCGACCCGTGGTCGTGGGCGGCGAGCGCTCGGTCGCGGTCGGCCTTGAGCGTGCGGATCTTCGCCTTGATACCCAATTTGTCGATGCCGGTTGCCGTGTGATGTTCGCGCGTCTCCACGCCGAGCGCGTGGCACAGCGAGGGGAGCAGGTGCTCCTTGTTCATCTGCGAGTATCCCTGCACCTCCTCGTTCGGCAAGTCTTTCGCAATCTCCCGGAGCTCTGCGACCGTCTTTCCTCGCAGCTCGTCGTACGTGTACGCCATGATGCACCTCTTCTGATCCGCTTCGTCGCGCACCTTCGCGCAGTCTAGGCCCGCGCGCCAGCCGGGTGCAAGTCGCGGGCGATCGGAGTACGCTCGGCGTGAATCGGTGGATCGCATGAAGAAGAAGTCGCTGGCCAGCAGCCGTGCGTTCGAGACGTTCGTGACCGATCAGCTCTCGGGCGCCGGTCGGATCTTCGCGCGCCGGATGTTCGGCGGCGTCGGACTGTATTGCGATGGTGTGTTCTTCGGGCTGATCGCGCGCGATGAACTCTACCTGAAGGTCGATGATGCGACGCGCGGCGCGTTCGAAGCCGAGGACTCGAGGCCGTTCAAGCCGTACGCGGACCGTCCCGTCACCAGGCAATACTACGCGGTGCCATTGGCCGTTCTCGAGAGCGCGCCGGAACTCGTTCGGTGGGCCGAACGTGCGATCGCGGTCGCAGGGCGAGCGAGCCCCTCTAGGCGGCGCTCGTCTGCTTCCGGAGCGAAGACGGCAGGTAGCGATCGAGATCGGCGTCCGAATAGCCGGCGCCGCCGAGTCCCTTGAGGGCCTTCCGCGCGATTTCGTAGGAGTAGCGATCGTCGGGCGACGTGTGTTCCAGCACCGCAGACGCGTCGCGCAGCAGCTCGGCGCGGCGCTCCTTGAGCGCCGCGAGGTCGAGGAGCTCGTCGTGCACCTCGGCAAGCAGCGCGCGGTAGTTCTCGCATAGCAGCCACAGGCGCGCGGCGCTGGCGCGATGGCCGTAAATGCGCGGCTGCGGATCGAAGGCGACGTAACCGGAGCACGCCGCCAACGCCGCCGTCGACGCCGCGGCGGCGGCGATCTGAACACCG
>QHWT01000040.1:309874-316711 GCA_003222675.1 Acidobacteriota bacterium
GGATGTGGTCGACGACACTGAGCTGGAACACGGCACCCCCTTGGTCGGAATGCCGTGAGTCATGCAAGGTGAACGCCGCGAAATGCCTCGGCAGACCGCGGGTTCACCTCGATGCTCGCGTCGCGAGACGCGACACGCCGGGAACTTTTGGGATAGTCCTGACGGGTCAGGACGCGCGCGCGAGATCCGCCTTCCGCGAGCCCGCGATGTCGACGCGGCCGCGAAGGATCGCGCCGTCCGCCACCGCAACGCGCGGCGCCGTCAGGTCGCCGTCGATTTCGGCGCTGCCGCGCAGCTCGATGCGATCTTCCGCGACGAGCGTGCCCTTGATGGTGCCGCCCACGACAATGCCCGCGGCCGTGATGTCTGCATGGACCTGGCTTCCGGATTCAATGGTGACGATCTGGCCCGACACGTCGATCGTGCCTTCCACTCGTCCCGCGATCGTGATGGGTTCCCGCGCGGAGACGTCGCCCTTGACGACAACCGACGGACCGATGTGCGCACCGTGCTGCATGGAGAGCTCCTTACCCTGTGATAGTGACTGTGGTCGCAGTCTGCGAGGCAAGGCACGTACCACGCGGCACGCGCCGATTCGCGCCGATCGCGAGAATGCGCCGGCGCGCACGATGACGGTTACGTCAGCGTACGTGCGGAAGTGTGAACGGGGACACCAAACAGTCGGTGGTCTGCGGCCGCAGTCAGCGGGCTACAGTCCGCAGTCTGCAGTTGCTCACCGCTTACCGCGAACTGCCTACGACTCGGATCACCAGACGGCGAGCGGCGCTCTCGAGCCGGTCGTGCGCACTTCCATCGCGATGCGCCACTGCCCGTCGGCGCCGCGCGAGTAGATCGTCACGTACACGCCTTCGACGGCGCGCGGCTGTGCGGAGTCGGCAATGGTTTCGACGAACGTTCCGGTCTCCGATCCAGTCGCGCCATCGATGACGAATCGTTGAGGCGTCAGCGTGATGGTGACGCCGTGTTGACCGGCGTCGAGCGCGGTGCGCAGCCGCTCGGCGAGCGCGGGCGCGCCGTTCACGATCGATCCCGAGCTCAGGGCCGCGACGGCGTCGGACGCGTAAAACGCGTCGGCGCGTGCGTCGCGCGCGTTGATGGCCGTCACGTAGGCGCGTCGCACATCGGCAATCGCGCTGTCCATGCCGGCCGCAGTGGACCAGTCCACCTGCATGACGTTGTCGCTCGGCAACGGGCCGAGCAGCAGGAAGAGCGCCGCGCACAGCATCGACATCGGCGTGCTCCTATGGGGGTGCGGCGGGTTAGGGGCAACGACCGTGCCGCGGCATGTCGGCGAAAAATGGCCTGAAAACGCCCGGCGGGCCGGCGGTCTGGTGCGAGGGCTGTAAGAGACTTCGGGATTTTGTGATCGAGCGAGCTGGTGATCTGGTGGTGATCCGCTGACACGGACGTGCTCACGGTCGAGTTCGCCGAGATCGCAGAGAACCGTGTATCTGGGATCCCTCGGGCGACGCTGGGTCAGATTTTCAGGATTCTCCCCGGGCTCTGCGCTCTCGGCGTGAGGTCGTACGTGGACACGGCGGCGCGCGTGTTGTCTCGAAAGCGAGAAGTCACCGAGTCCTGAGGGCTGTAACGGACTTGGTGATTTTGTGATCGATCGCGGACGATTTGGCGATTGATGACTTGGTGATTTGTGAATTCGGTAATTTGGTGATTCGATGATCGGGCTCTCCAGAACCACCAATCCCCAGATCACCAAATCACGCAATCACCAAATGAAAAAGCCCGCTGCTTTTCAAGCAGCGGGCTGACGAATAATCCCGGCAGTGACCTACTCTCCCACGCAGTTTCCCACGCAGTACCATCGGCGGTAGCAGGCTTAACTTCCGTGTTCGGAATGGGAACGGGTGTGACCCTGCTCCTATGACCACCGGGAAACATCGAGTGGCGATTGCAGACGCCACTCGGCAATCCGTTGCCTGGGGTTCCGCCTTCGCTCCCTTGCGGGAGCTACGGCGGACAAGCCCGTTTAGAAGCCTGTCCACCGAAGCGCGGTAGGCGCGAAGGTGGATCGTCCCAGACTATGTCAAAGAGCAGCTACGAGCCCTCAGCTGCCAGCTCTCAGCGCAAGCGTGCCGCGTCTGCGGCCGCTCGGTTTTCGCTGGGGGCTGGAAGCTGGCAGCTTCCAACCGAATATCCTGCAAACGGTAGTTTCCTCGTTCCACTTGTCGCGCCGAAGCTCGCGAAGCGAGCGACGGCGGACGCCACACGCCTTGTGCGGCATTAGAGAATTAATGGTCAAGCCTCACGGCTGATTAGTACTGGTTAGCTCCACGTATCGCTACGCTTCCACATCCAGCCTATCACCTGGTCATCTTCCAGGAGCCTTCAGAGGCCTTGCGGCCTGGGAAATCTCATCTTGGGGAGTGTTTCACGCTTAGATGCCTTCAGCGTTTCTCACGTCCGAACGTAGCTACCCGGCGCTGCCGTTGGCACGACAACCGGTACACTAGAGGTTCGTTCAACCCGGTCCTCTCGTACTAAGGTCAAGACCCCTCAAATTTCCTCCGCCCATGACAGATAGAGACCGAACTGTCTCGCGACGTTCTAAACCCAGCTCACGTACCGCTTTAACCGGCGAACAGCCGGACCCTTGGAACCTGCTACAGCTCCAGGATGCGATGAGCCGACATCGAGGTGCCAAACCTGAGCGTCGATGTGAACTCTTGGCTCAGATCAGCCTGTTATCCCCGGCGTACCTTTTATCCGTTGAGCGATGGCCCTTCCACGCGGGACCACCGGATCACTAAAGCCTGGTTTCCCACCTGCTCCACTTGTAGGTGTCGCAGTCAAGCTCGCTTATGCTTTTGCACTCTCCGGCTGATTTCCAAACAGCCTGAGCGAACCTTCGCGCGCCTCCGTTACAGTTTAGGAGGCGACCGCCCCAGTCAAACTACCCACCTAGCAGTGTCCCTGACCTGGATGACAGATCGAGGTTAGAACGCCGGAGTGTTAAGGGTGGTATCTCACCGTCGACTCCCCCGAGCCCGAAAGCCCGAGTTCAAAGTCTCCCACCTATCCTGCGCATAACACGCCAGCATTCACTACTAAGATGTAGTAAAGGTGCACGGGGTCTTTTCGTCTAGTCACGGGCAACCGGCGTCTTCACCGGTACCACAAATTCGCAGTGCCCCTCGTTGAGACAGCGCTCAGATCGTTACGCCATTCGTGCAGGTCGGAACTTACCCGACAAGGAATTTCGCTACCTTAGGACCGTTATAGTTACGGCCGCCGTTTACCGGGGCTTCAGCTCGAAGCTTCGCCTTGCGGCTAACCTCTCCCTTTAACCTTCCGGCACCGGGCAGGCGTCAGACCCTATACGTCGTGTTCGACTTCGCAGAGTCCTGTGTTTTTAGTAAACAGTCGCCTGAGCCTCTTTACTGCAACTCGTTCACGCACACGACCGCGAGGATCGTGCACGTTAATCGAGCACCCCTTATTCCGAAGTTACGGGGCCAGTTTGCCGAGTTCCTAAACGAGGGTTCTCACTCGCGCCTGAGGATTTTCTCCCCACCTACCTGTGTCGGTTTGCGGTACGGGTACCCACTCTTCTCCTTAGAGGCTTTTCTCGGCAGCGTGGCGTCACCGGCTTTGCGGGCTGCAAGCCCTCGCCATGGCACCTCAGGGAATGTGACCTTCCGGATTTGCCTGAAAGATCCCCCTACATGCCTGAACCCACACGTCCAATCGTGGGCCCGGTTAGCCTCCTGCGTCCCCCCATCGTGATAACGAAGAGTAGGTAGTTCCGGAATGTTGACCGGATATCCATCCGCTACGCCTTTCGGCCTCGCGTTAGGACCCGACTGACCCTGAGCGGACGAACCTTCCTCAGGAAACCTTAGGTTTACGGCGGAAAGGATTCTCACCTTTCTTCTCGCTACTTATGCCGGCAGGGTCACTTCTGTAGAATCCACCAGTTCTTTCGATCTGACTTCATCTCCTACAGAACGCTCCTCTACCAAATATTCCGCCCGCAGGCGGAACACATCTACGGCTTCGGTCCTGTGCTTGAGCCCCGTTATATTGTCGGCCCAGAGCCGCTTGACCAGTGAGCTATTACGCTTTCTTTAAAGGATGGCTGCTTCTAAGCCAACCTCCTGGTTGTCTGAGCGTCTCCAGATCCTTTACCACTTAGCACAGAGTTAGGGACCTTAGCCGGTAGTCTGGGCTGTTTCCCTCTCGACAATGAAGCTTAGCCCCCACTGTCTGACTCCCGAGATACGTGTCGTTGGCATTCGCAGTTTGGTTGGATTCAGTAAGCTGGTAAGCCCCCTAGTCCATCCAGTTCTCTACCACCAACGCCGACCTCTCGAGGCTATCCCTAAAGATATTTCGAGGAGAACGGGCAATCACGAGGTTTGATTAGCCTTTCACCCCTACCCTCAGCTCATCCAAGCTGTTTTCAACCAACACTGGTTCGGGCCTCCATACGGTGTTACCCGTACTTCACCCTGGCCAAGGGTAGATCACCTCGCTTCGCGTCTAATCCCAGCGACTTCGCGCCCATTTCGGACTCGCTTTCGCTTCGGCTCGCTTTCGCTTAACCTTGCCACTGAGATTAACTAGCCGGCTCATTATGCAAAAGGCACGCGGTCAGGCATTCCTCGGCCGAGGCCGTGGCATAGCCCTCCCACTGCTTGTAGGCATACGGTTTCAGGTACTCTTTCACTCCCCTCGCAGGGGTTCTTTTCACCTTTCCCTCACGGTACTGGTTCACTATCGGTCGCCAGGGAGTATTTAGCCTTACGAGATGGTCCTCGTAGATTCCCACGGGATTTCACGTGTCCCGCGGTACTCAGGAACCCAACGCGAGGCAGTTGATTGTCGTTTACCGGGCTCTCACCGTCTCTGGCCGATCGTTCCAGATCGTTCAACTAATCACCTGCTTGGTAACTCGCTGCCATTGAAGGCAGTCGGGCCCTACAACCCCGATGTGCAAGCACACCGGTTTGGGCTATGTCCGCGTTCGCTCGCCGCTACTAGCGGAATCACTGTTGTTTTCTGTTCCTCTAGGTACTGAGATGGTTCACTTCCCTAGGTTGCCTTCGCTGACCCTATGGATTCAGGTCAGGATACTCGCGCATTAACGCAAGTGGGTTGCCCCATTCGGAGATCCCCGGGTCAAAGCCTGTTTGCGGCTCACCGGAGCTTTTCGCAGCTTACCACGTCCTTCATCGACACCTGGCGCCAAGGCATTCACCGTACGCCCTTAGTAGCTTGACCATTGATATTGAGAACTAACGCTGACAGCCGCCAGCTTCCAGCTCTCAGCTCTCAGCGGTCTTTTGCTGGAAGCTGGTAGCTGGAAACTGGAAGCTACCTGCGATAGCTCTTCTCGGCACACTGCAATGTGTGTCCGCCTTCGCTCTTGCGAGCTACGGCGGATAAATGTGGTCGGAAAAAACTACCGTTTGCAGGATATTCAATTGTAAAAGAGCGTTGAAGCTATCAGCTGCCAGCCTTCAGCTGCCAGCTACCTTGAGGGCCGCTTCGCGGCCAGCTTCTCTCAAATCTTGTCCGGGGGAATATCGCCCCGCGGAATTCTTTCGGTGATCGCGGGGCGCTTCCCCCGGACCCCCTGGCTCGCTTCACTCGCTCGCCGCTTCGCCGGCTCGCTCCGTTCCGCTCGCCGGAACTTTTAATTCTACCCTCGGCTGATTCGATCTTTCAAGCCGGGCGAAAAACTCTCTGCCGATTTCCGTTCCGTGGTGTTGCTTCTCACTACACGGACGTTCCGAACCATCGGCGAGGCGGCGCCCGAGGGGCCCCCGCCGAGCGCGAATGCCGGAGGCATTCGCAAACTGAACAAAGTGGAGAATACCGGGCTCGAACCGGTGACCTCCTGGTTGCAAACCAGGCGCTCTCCCAGCTGAGCTAATTCCCCGAAAATTGTGTTGCGTCGCTTGATGTCGTGCGGGTGAGAAGGAAGAAACCGACTGAGGGTTTACGACCGAGTCACCGCGCGCTAGGCATTACGCAATACTGGCTCCTTGATAAACCACCGACTCTGTGGTCCGCCTTCGCGCTGCGCGCTACGGGTGGACAAGCCGCCTGTTGCAATTGCCAACCTTCCTGCGAAGATTGGCTCGCCAACCGTAGCTCGCCTCTGCGTCAGTTCCGGCGAGCGGAGGTTGGTGGGCCTGAGTAGATTTGAACTACTGACCCCACGCTTATCAAGCGTGTGCTCTAACCAGCTGAGCTACAGGCCCCTCGATCTCTACTCGAGCCCCGTTCAAAGATCCCGACTTCGCCTGGCGGCTTCGTCGCGGCAAGCCTTGGTGGGCTTGTCTCGCCGTAGCACGGAGTGCGGAGGCGGATTCTCTCAAAACTAGATAGAACGTGCGTGCACATCCCGTGAATACCAGATCGATCTTTTCAAGTTTGTCGCTGCGCGACAAACTAGCGCCGCCGCATCGCGGCGGCGAACTAGTTTTTTCGCGAAGCGAAAAAACTCTAGAAAGGAGGTGATCCAGCCACAGGTTCTCCTACAGCTACCTTGTTACGACTTCACCCCAATCACTGACCATACCTTAGGCACTTGCCTCCCTTGCGGGTTAGCGCGGTGACTTCTAGTACAGCCAGCTTTCGTGATGTGACGGGCGGTGTGTACAAGGCCCGGGAACGTATTCACCGCGGCGTGCTGATCCGCGATTACTAGCGATTCCAACTTCATGCAGGCGAGTTGCAGCCTGCAATCCGAACTGAGACCGACTTTCTCCGATTAGCTCCACCTTGCGGTATCGCGACGGTTTGTATCGGCCATTGTAGCACGTGTGTAGCCCCAGACATAAAGGCCAT
>QHWT01000092.1 GCA_003222675.1 Acidobacteriota bacterium
GTCCTCCGGCCGAACTGGTCCGCACTGCTCCCCGCCGCCGATTCGTTGCCGCGCTCCCTTCGCATCGTCCTCGATCAACTCGACGCCGAAATCCAGAAACTCCACCAGGAGGCCGCGCTTGCTGCCTGAAAAACTTGCTTCAACCCGTAAGATCTCATGCTTAGAAAGTGTCTAGTCTAGTTGTGCAGCCCGGCGACGTAGTCGCTCACCTTCGTCCGCGTCGCCTCGGTGACGTCGCTCTTCCGGGAGAGTTCAGTCAGCCGAGGGCGATCCAGCATGAGGCCGCCGGTCATCGAAGACCGCCGAAAATCCTCGTGCCGCACGACGAAAGGTGTCGCGAAGAATCTCACAGGTGGAACCGCCCAATGGATATGTTCCATCCATAAGTGCGTCGTCAGTTCCGCTTTCAGAACTCGCCATTTGAACCATGGTCACGATGCGGTGGGTTCGATCTCCGGTGGGTCATTCGTTTAGCCAGCATCACCGTTTTGTCGCCGCGGAGTGAACGCGTCCATACCTGAACACTTGGAGAAGTGCCATGACCATCGACCTGCTGAATCGGCAATCGTCAAACTTTGTGCTGTGGGCACCGGCGCAGGACGCCCCCCAGCTGATCATTGGCACATTCCAGCCAGGTGCGCCTCCAATTCTTAAGGACAAAGGAACATTCAAGCTCTCGGCGGCCGCGGGAGTTTCCGGCCTATTCGAGATTTCGCCTGCGACCTGCGGTCTGCAGAACGGCACCGTCTATCACTACTGGTTCGAGGTCGACGACACCCACGTCGGACATCAACCCGGAAGTCGAATCGCCGTCTGCGATCCGTCGGCCTTGACGACAGATTGGCGTCTCACTGAAGGTGACCAGCCGGCGGCCGTCACCAAGTTCGAGAACGCGAAACTCGTCCCATGCGATCCGGACGGTACGGTGGTAGCTGCCGCCGCGCTTCCAGATGCGCGGCGCCTTCCGCAGAACAATCAGATGGTTATCTACGAACTGCCGACGGCTTGGGCGCGACGACCGCGTGGGGGCGGAGTCGAGCGCGGCGTCGGTACCTTTCGAGACATCGTGGCGATGTTAGACGTGGTAGCGCAGGGCGCCAATTTCGCTGAACTCGAAGCAAGCCAGCGCGGCCGCGCCCACATCCTCGAACTCGGCATCAACGCGATCGAATTGCTGCCGCCGGCCGACAGCCTGTTCGACCGCGAATGGGGATACGGCACGTCGCATCTGAATGCGCCTGACTACGAGCTCGGGTTCCCCGAGGGGAATTCCTGGCCGACCGCGAATGCCGACCTTTGTCGTCTCGTCGAGACCGCCCACGCCAAAGGCATCCGAATCATCGTCGACGTCGTGATGGGATTCTCCCGCAACGGTCCGTACCAGCACATTGACTTCGACGACTTCCACATCGCATTCGACCCCAAACGTCCACCGAACGATCCAGACGCGTTTACCTCTCGGCCCGGCGAGGCGCGTCAGGACTTCGGCAGTCGCCTCTTCCGGTACGTCAAGCGCATTACTACGTACGATCCGATCGGAGGACAGAACGCGACCTTCACTCCGGCGCGGCATCTCCAGCTGGTGTCGCTCGCGCGCTGGATGCGTGACTTTCATGTGGATGGATATCGCATCGACAGTGTGGAAACCGTGGCCAACTGGGACTTCATCCAGACCTTCATGGAGAACGGCCGCAGCGACTTCCGCGCGTTGTGCGCGGCGCAAGGGATGTCGCAGGCCGAAGCCGATGCACGCTACCTCGTTGTCGGCGAGGAACTGCAGGAGCCGCTCGACATCATCCGACAGGGTCGGATCAATGCCTTGTGGCGCGAGAAGTTCCGCGAATACATTCGTGCCGCACTGCTCGGGCAGAACGCCGACGGCGAGTCTCTCGAATCGACGGTACGAAAGGCGGTCGACTGCCGCGAGTTTCAGTACAAAGACCTCGCCGAAGCGGTGATCTACCTCGGCACGCACGATGTGGAAGGGTTCCACAAAGAGCGCCTCGCGACCATGTTCCGATACCTGTTTCCGATCGATGATTCGATGAGCGACGCACAGAAAGACCGACAGAACCAAGCCATCGAGCGCCGGATGAAGCTCGGGTTTGTGTGCCTTCTGACGGCCGTGGGGATTCCCATGATTCTCGCCGGAGACGAGTTCGCGGACGAGCACGACCTGTTCAACATTCACGGCAGCGTCTCGAACCAGAACGGGAAGCAGGTGGATCCAGTCAACTTCAGCCGTCTGGAAGGCGGCGAAAACCAGTGGCGTCGCAACGTCCTAACGCACGTAAAGCGGCTGATCGAGTTGCGGACGACCCATCCGGCGCTCGCCTTGAACGAGACGAAATTTCTGCACGTGGACTTCACAGCGGGACGGCGGATTCTCGTGTGGCAGCGTGGTGATGACAATGATCCGGTCATCGTCGTTGCGAACTTCTCGGATTTCGAGACCGACCATCCGTTCGACGCTTCATCCGAGTACGTGGTTCCCAATTGGCCGCATCGGGGCGACTTCCTGTGGCGCGAGGTCTCCCAGAAACGCGATGTGCCGACGGCGTGCATCGGGAGGGAGCCGCTCTTCCCATGGGAAGCCAAGGTGTACGCGCGCCGATGAGTCAGCGCGCACCTGCGCCGGCGATCTTCGCCGCGTCGATGTGGTGCACCCTCGACAGACCCGACCGTGGCACCAAGAGCAACACAGTGGTGAAGCCCTTCGCCTTGTACGGCCCCAGCTTAGTCATCTTGCGCCGTATCTGCTCTCCGACGCGCATGTGGAACATTTGTCGTCTGGCGCTGGCCGGCGAAGAAATATTCCAGGCGTACCAACGGAGTCCTTATTGGCTGTCAGGGGCAGGTGCGTTGATTGGATCACGAAGGTTGCGCGCGTCGAGTTTCAGAACGAGTCTCATTCCGAAGGCAGAACAATAGCGTTCCTTTCACAGCGAGGAGCCGTCGAGTGAGTCGCGAGTAGGCAATGAGTCCCCGACACCGCTACGATTAACGCGTCGCGCGCACGTAGCGAACAACCGAGTCCACCAGATTCACGCTCATAAATGATGCGCCGACGTTTCCTTTCGTGCGGACAGATCCTCGGGACCGACCGGCGCGTGTACGTGCAATGCGGCCGACCAGCGAAGTGTCGACAGCTCTCCAATCCTGAGTCCGCGCAGCGATGGGGCGAATGCGCCCAGCATAAACGGCCGAAACTGAGCTGGTGCCGCAGCGCCAGCGGAGTGGAGGCCGCCAGGCGGGGTACAGAAGCCTCGCCGATTCAAGAATGCAGGCGCCGCCCGATTCGAAGCGGGGATGGAGGTGTTTGCAGAACGAGCGGCGCCTCCGCCGCACTTCGCGATTTCGCCGAAATTTTCGTCGCGTAGGATCCTAGCGGCGAAAGCGTCCTAAGCAGCGTTATCCACAAAACTGCTACGATCTGTCCTCAATGGCACCACTTTCAGGTCGGCTCAGTGAGGCACAGTACGAGTTCCGGATCGCCGTCCGCGTTAACAACGAATCGCGCGAAGTGATCGAGGGGCAGATCCCGCCCGACGAGTGGCGCGTGCTGCTCAATTACCTGGATTACTTCGACGATCTTGCGGCAACACAGCTCGGTGCGGGCGTGCAGATCCGGGCGCGGATTGTGTTCAATGCGGACGGGACGTTTTCGTGCGACGGCGAATTACCAGCAGCGGACGATCTCGCTGCCTTCCTTCATCGACTGCGTCCGTTCGTGCTGGAGAACGAGCCGACGTACTTTCTGCGCGTGTGCGCCATCATCGGGCGTCGGGTACGGCATCGAGCGATCCACGCGCTGTTGCGTCGTCAACGTGACGAATTCTCCGGCAAGACGTTCGAGTCGCAGATGCAGTTGACGACCAACGGTCAGCTTGTGAACTGCGAGCGCGTCGTTCGTCTGTGGCTCAACTCGTACGAATACCATCGCGCCGCCGACGGACGCGACCAATTGGCGCGGCTGCATACGTTGCTCCCGCTGGAGACCACGAAGCCGCTGTTCGTGTCGATGATGATCGACAAAGCGCGGGCTATCCGCGAAATCGCGACGGTGATCCGTCTGCCGCCAAACGTGGCGAACGCGGTCGCGAGGTCAGGTTCGGAAAGCTGTCAAATCCGGAGAAACGCACTGAGCATCCGGCATCGGACGCAGCCGCAAGCGAGTGAAAGGAGCGACCGATGCGTTCGATTCTCATTGCAGGTATTACAGGCGCTCTGATCATTGCCGGGGCGCTTGCACACGCTCAGACGAAATCGTCCGGCGGACAGAAGCCTCGCGCGCGCAGCGGTGGACGGTCCTCCGGTAGGTGGGCAAGATGAGCGATGCCGAGCGGCTGGCGCTGGTCCTCCGTTCTGTGGAAGGCCACTCGTCGTTGCGCGTTCACTGCAACGATCAGCACTCGTACGTGGTCTTCCTCACGTTTCCAAAAACAATCAGCCTGACGGATCCGACGCTCGTCGAAGTGCGTTTCGCCAAAAAGGAGCCTGTCGGGTACACCATTTCCGCGATCAGTCACGATTTCCTCGTCACTGCGATGGGCGGATCGAAAACCGACGCGAATTACGGATTTATGACCTCCGATCCCGCGACGGGCGTTGCAGGCCAGTTCAGCGCCGAGGAAACAGCCAAAACCGGCGCGGAATTGGTGAAGGAAATTCAGAGCAGCGCGCGAATGGTGTACCGCCTGTCACTCGCGGAATCTGCGAGCGCGACCGAGGGGACGTTCAATCTCACCGGATTCAGTCGAGTTGTCGCGCCGTTAACGAAACTGTGTCCGATGCCGCAGTGAGGGAGTACGTGCTGTACCGAGCCTGCGAGCCGGACTCATCGGGGTAGTAGCCCTCGTTCGAAAAGCAGGCGAGCGGCTGGCGGGTGCCTGGACATCTTGTCGGCTCGTCTGGCCGTACCGGCCCGACAGTACCGCGACGTCTCGATGTCCGCAGGCTGCCGTTCAGCCGCTCGATCGCCACGAACAACCGACTGAAATAGACGCTCTTCATTGCCCTTTTGCAAGCCCATTTCATGTGGGTTGTTTCTCTTGTGGCGCCAACACTCGGATGCTCGCTGCAAATGCCCGCGTCGCGGGTGAATCTGGGGATCCGCGCCGCGCGATAGCAAGTTGAGGCACTCATCAGATGTTCATGCTCCAACGATGGCATCGCGCCGGGAAATCATGCGAGGGCTTCGCGATCGGGCGGAGTGACGTCCTGAGCCGGCCGGTCAACTGCGCGAGGCGCTTCGGCTGCAAGACGAGCCGACATTCCGATCCGCGGGTTACGCGAATCGCTCGTAATGAACTCGCCATCCGTCCACTCGCAACGCGCGAAGCGCGCCGATTACGCTCTCCATCATCGCCGGCGGTCCACACAGGAACGTTTCACGCCCCTGAATGTCGGGGACGAGCTTCTCGAGCATTGCCCCGTCAATCCGGCCTTGTAGATAGCCGTCATCGGCTTTAGCCGTTTGAGACAGGATGAAATGGCAGCGCGGCGTCAGCGCGCGCAGTTCAGCAGCGAAGACCAGATCGTTGGCGGCCCTTGCCCCGTACACCAGCACAACATCACACTTGCCGGCGAGCGACTCGATGAGCGCCCGAATCGGCGTGATACCAATGCCTCCCGCGATCATCAGGAACTTGCAACCGTTCGATGGCCCGGCGGTGAACGCTCCGAGTGGACCCTCGAGCAGCACGAGGGTGCCCGGCGTGAGATGACGGATTCGACGGGTGAAGTCACCAACGGCTTTGATCGAGATCCTGAGGAATCGTCCATTCGGCGCGGCGGAGAACGAAAACGGATGTGGGGCCCAGTGGCCTCTTGTGAGAAAGGCCACGTTCGCGTACTGCCCGGCACGGAATGAGAATCGCTCGAGCCGTCGCCCCTTCAAATACACTGACGTGACGTCGTCGCTCTCCGACACGATTCTATCGATCCGGAATCTGTGTCGCGCAAGGTTGAACACCGGTCGGCCGGCGCGAAACGCCAGCAAGGCGCCGATGACCGCGACGTGCAACGTCACCCAATACCACCACCACCACGGTTGCTCGAGCATTTCTGCTCCGCTCGCCTGATGGATCGAGGCGAGGCCGATCGCCAAGTACATCGCAATATGACTGGCATGCCATGCGTCGTACGTCAGATGGCGCCTGATCGGTGGCAGCGACGACGTGACGACAAGCGCGATGATCACGAGCGCCACGATTGCCAACCAGGCATGCGGCCAGCCCGACGCGATCTTGACGAATTGTTCGCTGAGCGAGACGCGATGCCGCCGCGCGTATCCGACCGTCAGCAATACCGGATGACTCACGAACAACGGTGCGATGACAACGCCGATGTACCGATGCAGACAGTACAGTCGGTCGCATCCCACGGAAGGCTCGATCCAGGGGAGACGGCTGACGAGGGCCAGTTGAAGCAGTACAGCCGACCCGACGAGCAAGCCGACCAACCTGCCGAGCGCCACAAGGCGATTACCCGGCACGCCGCTCGATATGAGGGGGCCGGAGATGTGCCACCACGCGACGCTGAGTGCGCAGGTGTGAAGCACGCACGCTGCAGCGAACCACTGAAGCGGCGTGATCCATCGCGCGCCTCCCGCGGACACAACCAAGGGTTCACTCCTTCGCTGTGTAGACCGGCCGCACGCGTTGGATATTCCGCCGGTCTCGCGGCGCCCACGTGGCGGAATAACGGACTGGCGCGTTCAGTCTTGTTCAGTGAGTGGGGCTCGATTCGAGCGCCGGATCCAGACGTGGTTTTAACCCTGGCGATCTCAGTGGCGAGGAGTTCATCTATCGCAGGCACGCGAACCGAGGGCTCATGGACTGAGCCCAATCCGGCGTTCAAGATCCTGGAATCGCCGGTCGGCGCGGAGCGAATCGAACCCCGGCCGCAGGAGGACGCTGGGGTTGAATCGCTCTTCGTAGCCGGTCTCGAGCCACGTCATCGCTTGATCGTTGTCGCCAAGCGCCGCATAGACCACGGCAATCTCCGCGGCATTCGAATAGCTGGCACGCGCGCGCGTCTTCAGATCGCCCAGCAGTTGCAGCGCTTCGTTTCTCCTGCCCGATACGGCGAACGCACGGGCGAGATTCGCGACGCATGTCGGGCTGCCTGCGGAAAGCCGTACCGCCTTCTGGAGTTCCGCGATCGCTTCATCGTGCCGCTGACCTTGGAGATACGCGACAGCCAATTGGTTGTGTGCAAGAGGGAAATTGACGTCCATTTCGATCGTCTTGCGGCTCTGTTGAATCGATTCGTCGGTGAGATGCGCAATGAGGAGAAGCTCCGCCAGATCAGCGTTGATGATCAGCGAGAGAGGATCGAGGGTCTGCGCCTTCTTCAGTTCGGCGATCGCCTCGCTATTTTTCCCCAATACGCTCAAGTGCCACGCATACCAATGATGGGCCGTCGCGTAGCCCGGGTTCAGCTCCATGCCGCGGCGGAATTCCGTCTCGGCAGACTTCAGATCCCAATCGAACGCATCAAGGCAAAATGCCAGCGACGTGTGAGCCTCGCCGAGCATGTTATCGAGTTGCAGCGCTTTGACGGCCGCGGCCTTCGCTCGAGGAAGCGCATCCCTGGGAGCCAGCACTCCATATTCCCAGTCGCCCAACAAGGCATACGTGTCGGCCAGGCCACTGTACGGTTGCGCGTACGTCGGGTCGCGCTCAATCGCCCGGTTGAAATAGTCGACCGCCTTTTCAAGGTCATCACCCGTTCGCTTGTTCCAGAAGTATCGCCCCTTGAGATACGCCTCGTACGCCTCGGGGTCGACCACCTTTCTTCGCTTCAGCGTGGCCTGTTCCTGCGGGTTGAGGTTGATCCGGATCTGCTCGGCGATCGCCCGCGCAACCGTGTTCTGCAGCGTCAGCGTGTCACGCAGATCGCCGTCGTAGGAATCGGACCACAAGTGCTTGTCGTCGCGCGCTTCGATCAACTGCGCCGTGATGCGAACCTGGCCGCCGGCGCGGAGGACGGTGCCTTCGATCACGGCGTCCACATTCAGCTCGCGCGCGATCTGGGGCAGGGGCTTGCGCGCACGTTTGTACGGCATCACCGACGTCCGCGAAATCACACGTAAGGCACTGATCTGACCGAGCGTCGCAATCAGCTCGTCGGTCATCCCGTCCGCGAAATATTCCTGCGAGCCATCGCCGGATAAATTCTCGAGCGGCAATACGGCAAGCGAGCGGATCGGACCCGGCTGCGAAGCTCTCGACTGAAGAGCCCACACGATGACGATTGACGCAAGTGCCAGCGCGACGCCCGTGATCGTCCACGGATACCACCTGCGGAAACCCGCGGGCGATGTCGGCGCGGCAACGGTCGCACGCGACTCGTCGTCTACCCGAACGAGATCGGCAGCGGTTGCGTCACGTCCGACAATGGGAGCGCCTTCGGCGACCCCAACGTCGGCGATGAAGCGGTAGCCGCGCCGAGCGACGGTTTCCACGAATCGAGGGCTCGTCGCCGAATCACCCAGCGCGTCCCGAATCCTGTTAACGGCTTTGTTCACCCCGTGGTCGAAATCGACGAAGGTCTCGGCAGTCCACAGCCGGTTGCGAAGCTCTTCCCGAGTCACGATCTCACCCGGCCGCTCGAGCAGCATCGCGAGAACCTGAAACGGCTGTTCCGGAAGTCTGAGCTTCATACCGTGCTTTCTCAGCTCGCCGGCTCGAAGATTGACCTCGAATACGCCGAAACGGAGGCGGACGGGACTGCTGGCCTCTGACATGAGTGGCCGACCGACGCGAGTCTACCACTCGGTTGCAAAGCGCCGCAGGGGAGGATCTCGCGCAACCCCTTCGTCGTGAGCTACTTGTCCGGGGACCTGTAATCCAGCGGTTCAGGATTGCGATTCCATTGCCCTCGCCGCTCGCGGCGCGCACATTCGACACTCGAAGACAAAGTCTCGATCGATGTGCCCGGAATTCTCAGGAGAACGTGCCAATGAGCGACAAAACACCCGTCCACCCTCAGGGTGGCGGGCTTGCTGAACTGCTCCTTTCGCATCTCGATTCCGCTTACAACCTCGCGCGCTGGCTGGTGCGAAACGGCGAAGACGCTGAGGACGTGGTGCAGGAGGCGTACCTCCGAGCGTTCCAATATTCTGGCGGGTTCCGCGGCGGCGATGCGCGCGCCTGGCTGCTCACGATTGTGCGCAATACCTCCTATCGGTGGGTCCGGAAAACGCGTGCGTACGAGCCTGTCACGCAATTCGACGAAAACAGACATACAAGCGACAGCGAGACATCGAATCCTGAAGTGCTGCTGCTTCAGAAGGCCGACAAGCAGCTCCTCGAGAAGGCGCTGAACGAGCTTCCCGTTCGGTTCCGGGAAATTCTGGTCCTGCGCGAACTGGAGGGCCTTGCCTACAAGGAGATCGCGGAGATCATGGGCATGCCGATGGGCAGCGTCATGTCGACGTTATCGCGCGCACGCCACCGATTCAGTCGCGCAGCCGTCGACCTCCTCAAAACGGATTCGCCGTCGCAATTGGATGCCCACGGCCTCATCGTAGCGTTTGCGAAGACTCGAGCGCCGGAGCGGCGCGATGCGTGAGTTCCCAAACTCCCCACCGAACGATACCCTGTTCAGGGCGCGGCGCGTGTGGGAGCATGGCGATGTACTCCAGTAGGTGGCCATCGGGGTCGCGGAAGAAGACGGACGCGGCCGGCATCCAGGCGAGGACCACGGGTTCGTCTGTCGGTTGCCCGTCGAAGTCGAGCCATCTGCGAGGCTCACGCGGAACGCCGTGTGCAGCGTCATTCTTTGGGGGCCCGCGCCGGAAGCCCACAATCCGAGCATCGCGTTTCCGGCAGGACCGATCCAGAAGAATGCGGCCTCCCGGGCGGACGTGACGTAGGCCAACCGAAGGCCGACGACGTCTCGGTAGAACTCGAGGGCGCTGTCGAGATCGGTCACGGTCAGGTGTGTTTCGAAGAGGTCCTGGACGGGAATCATTGAGGCGGTGTCTCGTTTGACTATGATGCCTGGAGCGCGCGGGCGAACTCGGTCAGCTCGGCATCGTTCAAGTCGGAGACCGCCCAGAACGACATGCCGTCGCGGATCCAGTGATGAATGTGGAATCCTCGAACCAATCGAACGTCGATCGCCGCGAAGGCCCCGTCGCGTTCGGGGGACACGAATACGTTGATCGTGTGCTGCTGTCGCTGATAGACGAGCGCGGCCACCGGCCGTCCGCCGAGGTAATCCAAGCGGCCACCAACGAGCGGAAAGCCGATCGAGGCGAGGTCGACGACCGGCGGCGAGAAATCGAGCTTGCCCAGAAACCACGGTTTCACCGTGTGTTGATCTGTGGAGCGGACATCGAACAAATGATCGGCCATCAGCGAGCGCACATGGCCGTTGACCACTTCATTGACCATCGCATCACCGCGCGTCGCCGTCGATCGCATGAGTGCGATCCCGCCGCCGACCGACACGACGAGCACCGCCGCGGCCGCCCACGTGACGAGACGACGGACCGACGTCGAGCGGGTCGTCCGCGCTGACACGCGCGCGCGCAGACGATCCGGGGCCGGATAGTACGGAGCTGATCGGACGAGCCGGCCCAGCGCTTCGCGCTCGGCGACCCGCCGGCGGCAGGCCGCGCATCCGCTGAGGTGATCGCGGACGGCTGTCGCGCCATCGGGATCGAGCTCGTGATCGACGTAGGCATCCAGGTCGCGCTCGACGTTTTCGCAGCTCACGGCAGCGTCTCCATCCGCGTTGCCGGCTTCAGCACCGCCAGCAACCGTTCACGTGCGCGCGCCAGCCGCGACATCACGGTGCCGATCGGCACGCGCACGACCGCGGCGATCTCCTTGTACGACAAGCCTTCGATCTCGCGCAGCACGATCACTTCGCGAAAATCGACCGGCAGCTGCTCGAGCGCCGCGCGCACGCGCGCCACGGTGTGCCGCTGCAGCAGCCGTTCTTCCGGATCGAGCGCGTCATCGGGTCGTTGATCTCGTGCACTGTCCAACGGTGTCGCCTCCGTCAGGCTCGGGCGACGCGAGACCCGGCTGTACCACGTGTTTCGCACGATCGCGAAGAGCCAGGGGCGCGCGTCGTCGTCTCGAAGTGACGAAAAGAAGCGCATCGCCCGCACGCAGGCATCCTGGACGACGTCTTCCGCATCGGCGTCATTTCTCGTGAGCCACCGCGCGTAGTTGAAGGCTGCGTCCAAGTGCGGGAGGACAGTCTCTTCAAACAACCGCGGAGGCATCACTCTCCTTAAGACATACCGTGCGGCTGTTTTATTCCCAGGAATAGACCGCTCGTGCCCGCGGTCTGTATGGGCAGCTGGCACTCATAGAGCGGCTGCACCCGCCGATCGTGCCAGACGACGACCGCTGGTTTAGGGCGCGGGCTTCTTGCGCCCGTGAGGGAGGCACCTGTGGCACGAACAAATGACGACAAAGATTTTGGTCGACGACACTTCCTGAAATGCATGGCGTGGGTGGGGACCGGGGCGGTCTGGACGCTGTCGAGCGGCATCCTGAAGGGATCTCCGCTCGGCCAGTTGTCACCCGCCTCGATGATGTCGCACGGAGATGGCGCGCTCCGCTTCGTCCAGATCAGCGACAGCCACATCGGATTCGACAAGCCGGCGAATTCCGACGTCACGGCGACCCTGCGGGCCGCGATCGCGAAGATCAAGGCTGAACCCGAACCGCCGGCGTTCGTTCTGCATACCGGCGATCTGACGCATCTCTCAAGGCCGGCGGAATTCGACACGCTTCAACAGGTGCTATCGGAGCTGTCGGTACCGGTCTTCTACGTTCCGGGCGAGCACGATGTGCTCGAAGACGATGGACAGAGTTACTTGCAGCGATTCGGCAAAGGGACGCTCGGCGCGGGGTGGCAGAGCTTCGATCGCGGCGCCGTGCACTTCATCGGGCTCGTCAACGTCGTGAACCTCAAAGCGGGCGGGCTCGGTACCCTCGGCAACGAACAGCTCGAATGGCTGGAAAAAGACGTGAAGCGGCTCACGAGCAGCACGCCCATCGTCGTCTTCGCCCACATTCCGCTGTGGTCCATCTATCCCGACTGGGGATGGGGCACCGACGACAGCGAACAGGCCTTGTCGTATCTGAAGCGGTTTGGTTCCGTGTCGGTGCTCAACGGTCACATTCATCAAGTGATGCAGAAGGTCGAAGGCCACGTCACGTTTCACACGGCCATGTCGACCGCGTTTCCGCAGCCGGCGCCTGGTACCGCGCCGTCGCCCGGTCCGATGAAACTCGCCGACGACCGGCTGCGCAAAGTGCTCGGGCTCTCCCGCATGTCGTTTCACGACGTGAATCATCCGATCGCGATCACTGACCTGCCGCTCGAAGCTGAGATGCCAACCGCCGGCGCGCACGACGTCGTCGTCGACAATTTCAGCTTCGCGCCGGCAATGGCCTCGGTGCCGGTCGGCACGGTGATTACTTGGACGAACCGCGACGACGTGCCGCACACCATTGTCAGCACTGAGCAGAAGTTCAAGTCGCCGGTGCTCGATACCGACGGGCAGTTCGCGCATCGATTCGACGCGCCCGGAACCTACAAGTACTTCTGCTCGATTCACCCAAAAATGACCGGTCAGGTCGTGGTGGGTTGAGGCACTGCTGACCACGAAAGGATCAATGCCATGTCCAGGTTTCTGACTGCCGCCGCTCTGGCGGCCATCGGCCTCAGTGTCGCCGCCTGCGGCGGCTACGGGAGCTCGTCGCGGACGCCGAGCGGCCCGTCGGCGCCACCGCCCCGCGCAATCGCGATAAACGTCATCGGCATCAATGGTGCCCAGTCCTTCTCTCCGAATCCAGCGACGGTATCGGCTGGCCAGACCGTGGTGTGGCATAACATCGACACAACCACACACCGGGTGGTACTCAACGACGGCGAACTCGATACCGGCAACATCGCGCCAGGAGCGTTCAGTGCGGCGATGACGCTGGTTGCGCCGGGCCCGTACCACTGCTCGATTCATCCTCCGATGGTTGGCAGCATTGCCGGCGGTCAGTGAGTGCACATGCGATGTGTCGCCTCCTGCTTCGAGAGTCCGTGTGGCGATCGCGAACCAGTGTGCGAAAAGGATCTTCCGACGTGCGTCCGCGATGCACTAGCAGCGGCCCGCGCCTCGCGGCCGACAAGCGACCTGATGTGCATTTCGTTTCACACACAGGACAGCGGCCGCGAGATCGCGCGGATGGGACCGGCACCGGAGTTCGTGAACGCGCGCGGAGCCGGCGATACATGTTCGCGCTTGCGGCCGAAGGAGGTGCTCATTTTGTCGGTGGCCGTCACGGAGACAACCGTCGACACTGTCCAGACGGTCACTCGCGTACTGGTTGTTCGCATGCGACCACGACCGGGCGACTGACCGCCACCCGCCCGTTCAGCGTCCGCCTCAGGATCAGCGAGCCAGAGGCGCAGCGTCTGCACGTCAGCATCGCGGCCGAGAAGGACAGTAAGGACCAGGGGCAGCGGGACGCCGCTCAGTTCATCGACCGGCGTGTTCTGCGCCGGCGGCCCCGCGCACGCACGGAGCACGTCACGGGTCGGACCGGTCAAATCAACTGCCGCGGAGAGTGCCCGCGCGGTCTCGACGTGCGGCCGCCGTCGTTCCCCGCGCTCGAGCGCGCTGACAGCATGGACCGACAGGCCGGCAATCGTCGCGAGCTCCTCCTGCGTGAAGCCTGCGGCTTCAGAGTGCCTTAAGGCGCGCCAAATGACCGTGGAGCGCCCGCTTTCATGGTTGTTTCCAACTTACCGCTGCGGACGTACGGGCGTCGTACGAGTTCTGTGCGACTGCTGTGGGTGGTCGCCAGTTCGCCCCCGCTGCACACTGGCCGCATGGCAAGTGATGCAGCCAGAACCGCGTTGATCACGGGCGCCGATCGGTTCATTAGCAGAGCTTTGGGTCCTCATGTCTGCGCGGTGCGCTAGACAGCGATCTGAAGCCGTCCGCATTTAGCGAGGACGCACCTTCGAGAACAGGAGGCAGACGCGGTACTGGTCTCAACCGCGTGGACGAGACGAGAGGTCTGAAAGTAAACGGTAGAAGCGTCTGCGATTTCCGCAGCGTAGCCGTCAGGCTCCCATTTCACATGCAGGAAGGCAATCATATGAAGAACTGCAACGCAAACGACCGACAGATCACCAGGAAAATCCCGCTCATCGCGGGCGTTACCGCGCTTGGCATGGCGTTCATGTTCGCGCTGCCGCAGGCGGCTTACCCTCAGAGCATCACCCCGCCACCGGTGCCCGCGAACCTCGAAGTGCCGGCGGGAAACGAAGCCTTCCTTCTCGGTCGGGGCGTCGGCACACAGAACTACGTCTGCGTCCCTTCACCGTCGATCGGACACGGCAACTGGACATTGTTCACGCCGCAGGCCACGTTGTTCAGCGATCAGAGAGAGCAACTCACCACCCACTTCTTCAGCCCCAACCCTGACGAGGGGGGCATCGTACGTGCGACGTGGGAGGACTCCGGGGATACGAGCACGGTCCGGGCGCGGGCGATCGGCACCGCCTCGGTGTCGCCGAACGCGATTGCCTGGGTTCTCTTGCAGGTGGTTGGAGCCCAGGACGGACCAACGGGCGGCAACTCGCTCTCCGGAACGACATTCATCCAGCGGTTGAACACCGTCGGAGGCCTGGCACCTGCGACCGGCTGTGACCTGCCGACGGACATCGGGCATGAGAGGTTCGTGCCCTACACGGCTGATTACTTCTTCTTCAAGAAGCAGTAACAACCGTTGAAGCAGTGCGCCTCGAATGAGGCCATCTGCGCGACAGACGCGAGGGTGGCGGCCGTGAGTTCATGAGCATCATTCGCGCCGCCACTCACACGCAAGGCCGCACCGATCGGGCATCAAATCACATTCTGAAAGGCAACGGTACAAGACGATGATAAAGAAAGCAGCAGTGGTTCTATTCGCCCTGGGGATTGTCGGTCACGTCAGCGCCCAGGGGAACGACTCTCTCGCGAGATTCGCAGGCGGTATTGGCGTGATTCCGGTGTCGACCGTCTCCGGGCCAGTGAACCCGGATGGATCATTCCCGAACGCAAAGCTCAACATCGTCAGGGGCGTCTTCCCTGGCGCCGGGCCGTGGAGAATCGCCGATCTCCGAGCCGAGATCGACACCACCGGCCATATCAAGGTCAGAGGGCGCGGCTTGCTCCTGGCCAGCAGCAACAGCATCGGCCAGAACGCAAATCAAAGCGTCTTCGCGACTTTGATCTGTGAAACCGCGGCTCCTTTCGTCGAGCACAACACCGCCTTCAAAGTTCCCCTGGAACCCAACGGCGATTTTCGTATCGATGACACGCTGAATCCCGTGCCATCGGGCTGCCCCAGCCCGGTGCTGCTGATTCGCAACGGCGGCGGCGTGTGGTTCGCGGCCGGAATTCCGAAGCTCGGAGACAACTAGAAACGTGCGTTGCCTCGCCGCGTCAAAGCACGGCGCGACAGCGAGGCGTACGATGTTGCCGGGGAGCCGCACGGGGCAATTGAGGAATGAAGTCGTGCGGCTTCCCGCATGAGGTGCTGCAGCGCCCTCGCGCGACGGGGACTTGGCGGCGCATCGTCGTGCGGTTGAAAGAAGGGCTCTTCGGCGATTTGAGTACAGCCCTCAGTTGCATCACCATCGGCTTAATCGCATGCGATCGGGCGCGACTCGACGATTGCACGCATTCGAGCGGGTGGCTCCGTTATTCGCCTTCAAACGGCAATGACGACTTTACCTCGCGCGTGTCCTTGCTCAAGATACCGGACAGCCTCAGGCACGTCGCTCATCCGAGAGCCGTTGTCGATAACGGGTGCGACGGTTCCAGTCGCCACTAGCTCGGGAATGATCGTCAACCCCCCTTACTCCGTCTCGGCATCAACAAACCCAGCTGTTGGCTCACGAAACTCGATCAAACAAGTGCCGTGGATCACACGGGCCACCACACCGATCATCCACCGACCGCTCGGTCCTCCGACGATAACGTATGCCCCCTCGGATTTAAGACGCGCCTGAATGCTGACAACGAATGGTTCCCAACACAATCGAGAATCACGTCGTAACACCGTCCGCTCTTAGTGAAATCCTCTTGTGTGTAATCAATGACGTGATCTGCGCTGATCGATCGGACCCATGTCCACATTCCTTGTACTGCACACCACGGTCACGTCAGCGCGGAAGGATTTGGCGATCTGCACTGCGAACGTACCCACGCCTCCCGCCGCACCGTTAATCAACACCGTCCGGCCTGCTTGGAGGTGTCCCTTATCGCGAAGACCTTGCCATGCAGTCATTGCCGCCACATTCACGGCGGCCGCTTGCTCAAACGTCACGTTCTCTGGCTTCATGAACCAATGTCGACGCGGACGTACACGCATCCCTTTCATATCTGCGACTGGAATGTCTCGACGCTGCTATCGCCTACATGCCTTGCGTTCATATGGTCCACGCGGTTCACGGGACCGCGTCTGCCTCCTGTTCTCGAGGATGTGTCCTCTTTTGAATGCCGGACTGTTTCAGCTGGTTGTCCAAGGCATCGCGGAATGCCTGACGGCCGCGCGATAGGCTGGACATGACCGTTCCAATGGGAACGTCCATCACGCCGGCCAGCTCTCGGTACGACAAGCCGTCCAGCTCCCGGAGCACGAGCAGTTCGCGAAAGCGCTCCGGCACGTGGCTGATCGCTTGCTGGATCAACGTGACGTCATCGGTTCGAAGCAATAAGGTTTCAGGATCGGACGCTGGTCGAGCGCCGCTGTGTTGCTGTTCATCGAACGGGTCGGTCAATGCTTCGAAGCGGTTGGCGCGCCAGCTCCAACAGGTGTTGCGAACGATTCTGAGGAACCAGGCGCGACTATTTCCGCCTGTAAATGTCCGAAAGTATCGAAGGGCCCGCAGCGACGCCTCCTGCACAACATCGTCCGCGTCGTGCTCATTCCGCATCAGCCAGCGCGCCAGCCGCGAGGCTGCGGCGAGATGGGGAAGGACGAGTTCGTCAAAACTCTCACCGGTCGCATGTATCGTGGCGAGTCGGAAAGGTCGGTTATTCATTGAGTGCTCCGAGGACTTGTTGGAGTCCCTGCTCGAGCGTGGGATAGCGATACCGGAACCCGATCCCACGCAGTCGGAGGTTCGAGAACACGGCGTCCGTCTGGAGGGAGTCGGCCAGGACCGGACCAACGACGAATCGAGCCGTCGCCGCGGGCACTCGCCACACGCGCAGAGGACGGTTCGCGAGACGTGCAAACGTTCCCGCGGCGATGACCGGCTCGATGACGCGTTCGCGAAGCCATGAGCCGTTGCCGTAGACCCACCCGGAGAACGCGGTCACGATCGGCAGTCCCGCGATCACATAGCCATCGAGACGATCGAGCACGGGCGTGAAACAGCGTCCCCAGGCGGACGACCGAGGCGGTGCGTCTTCTGTGATTGGATGAGGCCCCGTCGCGCCGTAGCAGCCCGTGTCCGCGACGTGTACAATCCGCTTCGTCGCGCCGTCCGCCACCGCGTCCACCAGGTGCGCATCCATCAACACGAGCCTCCGTGCAATGGATCTGGCGCGTCTCCGAGTCACGCGCGATACGCATGCTGCGTGCGGCGGAAGATGGAAGATCCAGTCAGCCGCCGCTTCGTCCTGCCACTGACCGGGCTCGAGCAGGTCGCCCATGACGGGTACTGCTCCGGCCCGACGCAGGCGGTAGGCTGCCTCCGCGGACGGTGTGAGACCGAACACCTGATGGCCCCGGGCCACGAAGACCTTGATCAACTCAGTGCCGACGAACCCGTCGGCGCCCGTAACAAACGTGGCCTGTCGGTCGGTTGCCATCGGGCCAGTGTGGAGCGCGAGCGAGCTGGTGACCACCGACAGCACCCGCACAGGATTCGTACGATGCCCGTACAGCCGCCGCAGTAAGATGAAAGGGCCATGAAGCCTGGCCCTGCGGCGTCATTCGGCGCGCAACTAAAGGCGCTCCGCGAGGTCGCCGGTTTCACGCAGGAAGAGCTCGCGACGATAGCAGGCCTTTCGGTGCATGCCGTGAGCGCGCTCGAGCGGGGGGAACGACGGCGGCCGCATGTCGAGACCGTGCGCGCGCTGTCCGCGGCACTGGACCTGACTGGCGCGGCCCGTGACGCGCTCGTTGGGAGCGCGCGCACACCTGCTCACCACCCCGCTGTCGATGAACTGAGCGGCATCTCGCTGCCGCTGGCTCTGACGGTTCTTGTCGGCCGGGATGCTGACGTGGAGACGCTGCGCCACTGGCTGGCCGATCCCGCGGCACGGCTCATCACGCTCACCGGACCAGGAGGAGTCGGAAAGACCCGGCTGGCGCTGGAGCTCGCACGCGCGATCGCGGAAGAAGGCTCAACCCGCGTGATTTTCGTATCGTTGGCGCCCATTCAAGATCCTGCGTTCGTCGCGTCGGCGATCGCCGAGGCTCTCGGACTGGTAGACGTCAGCGCGCTCGACCTGCCGAGGCGCGCTCGCGCCGCCTGCGAGGATCACCCTACATTATTGATGCTGGACAATTTCGAACACGTGTTGGACGCGGCGCCGTTGGTCGCCGATCTCCTAACGTCGGTCACAGCCCTCCGGCTGCTGGTCACCAGTCGCGCGCCGATCCGAGTGCGGGGAGAGCGGGAGTACACCCTCGCACCCCTCGCGTTGGAGCTGGATTCCGCTGCGGTGTCGGCCGCAGATCTGGCGCGCTCTCCCGCGATTCGACTATTCCTAGAGCGGGTTCGAGACGTCCGACCCGACTTTCGTCTCACGTCGGCGAACGGCCGCACTGTGACGGAGATTTGTCGACGGCTCGATGCACTGCCGCTCGCCCTAGAGTTGGCGGCTCCGTGGATCAAGGTTCTGACAGCTGAGAATCTGCTCCAGCGACTCGAGCATGACGTGTTGCTCTCGACTGTCGGCCACCCGCGCGACCTTCCCGAACGCCAACAGACGATGAACGCAACGGTCGCCTGGAGTTATCAGCTGCTCGACTCGGAGGAGCAGCGCGCCTTCCGCCGCTTCGGCGCTCTGCCCGGTCTGTTTCCGATTGACGCGGCCGCGGCGGTCCTTGCCGGTCGTGAGAGTGGTTCGCCGGGGACCGATCAAGCGCTCCGTGCAGCGGCGAGTCTGATCGACAAGAGTCTTCTGCTGCGAGCCGACACCTCGGTAGTTGCGACGTGTCCGCTGTACTACATGCTCGAGACCGTGCGTGCGTACGGGGCGCTCGAGCTCGTCGCTGCGGGCGAGCGTGACGAGGCGCTGGAGGGGCTGGTCCGCTATTGCACGGCGGAAGCCGTCCTCGCCGGGGAGGGGCTGGTTGGACCGGCGCAGGTCGAATGGTTGGATCGCGTACGTGAAGATCTTGAGAGCTACCGCGCCGGCCTGACTTGGCTCATCGAGCGCGACCGTCCCGCGGAAGCGTCCGAGATCGCGTGGCAGCTGATGTTCTTCTGGCTAATCCGCGGACACGCGGCCGAAGGCCTCCGATGGTACGAACAGATTCTGAGGCTGCCGTCGCTTGCGCCGGCCTCCGAGTTGAAAGGGCTGTCCGGCGCGGCGGTGATGTACTACACACAGGGAAAATCCGTCCTTGCGCGCACCGCCGCCACACGTGCCCTCGCGCTCGCACGGAGCGCGGGCGACATAGGTATGGTCGCGCAGGCTGAGAACCTCTTGGGACACATTGAACACGGCGTTGGGAATGTGGACGCAGCCCGCGAACGGTTTACCCGCAGCGTCGAAGTGTTCAAAGCGCTCGGGATCCGGTGGGGTATCGGGAATGCGCTGAGCGGGATGGCAGAGGTCACCCTTGCCACCGGTGACGCTGCCCACGCTGAGCGGCTGCTGGATGAGGCCACATCAGTGCTTCAGCACGCCGGTCCGTGGTTCCTGGCCCTGACGCTGTACGTCCGAGGCATCCTGGCAGTGCGGCGCGGCAGCCCAGATGAGGCTATCGCGTCGGTGCGTGAGAGCCTCGCACGCATCCGGGATCTCCAGGACAAGTTCGCGTTTGTGTACGCGCTAGTCCCGCTTGCCGCCGCAGCGGCACTCAAGGGTGACGACGCGTGGGCAGCCCGGATTCTGGGCCTCCGGGACGCCGTCACCGATCGCACGGGCGCGACAGTTGTCGACACGTCCGTGGACGATCTGCAAGAACGGGCCGAACGCGACGCGCGCGCGCGCCTTGGACCGGATCGATGGACGCAGGCATATGCGGCAGGACGGAGTACGTCTATCGATTCGTTGATGAAGGACATTAACCGTGTCTTGGGAGAGCGCGCACGCACTTAGAGGCGCGCCCGTAGCGCCATCACAAGCCAGTCTGTAAATTGCAGACCTCAGCACGGTTGCAATCGCGGCGTCCGCAACGATGCCGTCCGTTTCAGCGTCCTGCCGCCAAACGAACGGTAATCGACGCGTCGAGTACCACGCACGCCAACACGCCCGACAATGTCTCCGCCAACGATGCCCGTGTGTGTGTCGCGCGCGCGGATGTGTTGATCAAGGCGAAGGGCTCGTCGACCAGCTCACCGATGCGACCAGCCAGTCCGGCGCGTTCTTCAGGACCCCGGTACTCCCCGGGCGTACTCCGCACTCGATATCGGGGCCGCATCGCACGCCTGCAGCCTGACTCGAAGTTTCGTGACTGCCTCTGGTGCGTGTCGCCGCCGATATCCGGATTGAAGAGTGAAGCGTCTCGACCTCGCGGTAGATGGACACTTCCACCGCGTCCGGACCGAGACGTGCGAGGCCTCCGACTAGCGCATTGTTGGAGGATGCCGCCCAAGATTTCCTGAAATCGCCACGGCGCGGATAGGTCCTTTGTTCGCCGACGAAGGTGCAAACGCACTGACGCGTCGGTTTATTCAGTGCCCATCACATCTTCGCGCGAACAACGGCACGCGGCGCTGCGGCTTCCTGATGTGCCGGCAGCTATCTCCTGAGATCCTGCCCGCTCAGCCTGGAATATTCGAGGGTATCTAGAGATTAGGCCAAACGTGTGGGCGCTGTCCGTCGCATGCCGCCGGTTTCGTAGAGATGCGCGAACGAGCGTTCGATTCGCTCGCCGCGTTGCCGCATGAATCGCCGTCGGCGTGCCCCGCGGATTCGCCGCCGATTGCGAGCACCGAGACGTGCGCCTCCGGCTGCTGGACCAGTCACGTCGTCCGCGATCACGCGCGCCGATGTAAAAGCGGATGCCCACCGCGTCCAAGTCCATCAAGGTTGGCCGAAGGACGTTGGTTCGCTGTAAGGGGGCGAAAGACAGGAGGGTCCTTCGCTCGGCCGATGTGTCACGTCGGCACGCAGCAACCGACGGACATCGGACCGCAGGCCAGATGGAGCGACTCGATCGCGTTCCACGGATTTGCCGCATCAACGCGGTCGTGATATAACGCACTCCTTGTTTGGGTGCCCACGACGGGTATAACAGGGAAGTCCGGTGCGAATCCGGCGCGGTCCCGCCACTGTGAGTGAGGGCGCTGCTTCGATCGACCACTCGGCCATCGGCCGGGGAAGGTGAAGCAGCCGCAGAGCACGCTCTGCACCTCCGAGCCAGGAGACCTACCCAAACGTTCTGCGGTCGACTTTCTGCGACGACAGAAGGTATGCACTGGAACGTCCGGCCTCCGGCCGTCTCTTCCGCGCACACGGTTGTTGTCGACGTGAGTCCACCGCTTCGCCCGCGGAGGCTCTCGTCATGCTGCGTACGTCCTCTCGTCGCACTGCCCGTCTCCGTCCATTCCTTACCCTGCTCGCCACTCTGCTTTGCAGCGCGCCACGCGTTTCGGCCCAGGACGCGTCAGCGTCGATCGCCGGCAGCGTCGTAGATCCGCTCGGAGCTCGAGTCGCTGGCGCCGTCGTCACACTGCTCCGAGACCGCGAGGTTGCGAGAGGAACCACGACCGATACGCAAGGCGACTTCTCATTCGAAGCGTTGCCTGAAGGCCGCTACAGGATTCAGGCGAGCGCCGATGGATTTCAGCTCCGCAGGACGACGCAGATGTTCCTGCCGGCCGGAGCTAGAAGGAGCGTTGACGTATCGCTGCCGCTTGGCCCGCTCGAAACCGACGTGACGGTAACGGCAGCCGCGAATGACGTCCTGCCTTCACAGATCGGCGCACCGGTCACGGTACTCGACGCCCATACGTTGAACGTCATCGGCAAGACCGACGTGCTCGAGGCGTTGCGACTGGTGCCTGGAAGCTCGCTGGTCCAGACCGGCGGCCGCGGCGGCACGACGTCGGTCTTCATCAGGGGCGGGAACTCCAATTTCAACAAGATGCTGATCGACGGCATTCCCGCCAACGACATCGGGGGCGGCATCGATCTCTCGCCGTTTGCGACGATCGGTATCGAGCGGATCGAGGTGCTTCGCGAAGCCAACAGCGTGATCGCCGGCACCGACGCCCTCGCGGGCGTCATCAGCATCACGTCGCGCCGCGGGCAGACGCGCATCCCGAACGCATCGCTGTCGCTCGACGCCGGCAACCTGGGCACGAACCACGAGTCAGCCTCGCTTGGCGGCGTCGCGAAGCGCTTCGACTACTTCAGCGAGTTCTCTCGGTTGGTCACCGACAACGATTTACCGAACAACCAGTACCGCAACAACACGTATGCAGGCCGGTTCGGTCTCGCGGTAGGCCACAACACTGACGTGAGCGGCACGGTGCGGTGGATCGACAAGTACTACGGAGCGCCGAACGGCGTCAGCCTCTACGGCATGCCGGATGATGCATTTCAAACCAACCGAACGCATCTTCTTGGACTGGGCAGCCAGATGCAGTTCGCCGATAAGTGGCAAGGTTCGGTCCGCATCGGGTTGAGCGATCAGCGTGCGCACTTCATGAACCCGACACTCAGCGGGCAGAACATCTCAGGTGCGGGCTTTGGGGATACGGTCACGATCACCGGCGCGAACGGCTATTCGACGACCGGGCGCGGCGTCTTGGATTTCGGCACGTACGACTCGCAGAGCCGGTCGGCGCGGCAGGGTGTCTACGGGCAGACGACGTACCAGCTGACCCAGGGCGTGAGCCTTTCCGGCGGCGGTGACTACGAGGGGGAACACGCGTTCACCGATCCCGATGCAGATCCAACGACGACGCGGCACAACGGAGCGGTGTGGATGGAAGGACGCGGCTCGTTCGTCGATCGCATCAGCATCACGGCAGGCCTCGGCTACGCGCGCATCGAAGGGTACGCATCCCGGTACTCGCCGCGGCTCTCCGTCGCCATCGCCGGGCGCAAGCCGGCTCCTCATGCCGTCTGGAGTGACACGCGGCTCACCTTCAACGGCGGCCGGGGAATCAAAGCGACGAGCGCGACGACGGTCGACCGATCGCTCTACAACCTTCTGCGGAAGACCGTGGCGGGTGCGGCGCTGGCCGCGAGTGAGGGCATCGGGCCGATCGGACCAGAGCGCGGCCGGAATTTGGACATTGGCATCGAACAGGGCCTGTGGGGTGGCCGCGCCCGGGCGCGAGTCGCCTACTTCCACAACGAGTTCGTCGACCTCGTCGAATTCGTCAGCAGGAACCTGCTGCCGCAGTTCGGCGTCGCGCCAGAAATCGCGGCGGCCGTGGGGACGGGCGCCTACGTCAATTCGCAGTCGTTCAAGGCGCAGGGTGCCGAGGTATCAGTTGATGCGATGTTCGGCGGTGTGCGCTTCGCCGGCTCGTACATATACCTCGATGCCGTCGTGACGAGGTCCCTCAGCAGCTCCGTCACACCCCAATTCAATCCGCTGTTCCCAGGCATTCCGATCGGCGGCTTTACGGCGCTGGTCGGCCAGCGTCCATTCCGGCGACCGGGAAATACCGGCAACTTGCTAATTGCATACACACATCGACGGGTCGACGTGGCGCTGACCGGCTATTTCGCGGGCAAGTCCGACGACAGCACGTTCATCGTCGGCTCGGACATCAACTTCGGCAACAGCCTCCTTCTGCCCAACCACGATCTGAATTCCGGATACCAGAAGGCGGACCTGAGCGGAGCGTACCGGGTTCATCGGAGAATCAAGTGGTACGCGACCGTTGAGAACCTGCTGAATCAGCATTACGCGCCAACGTTCGGATTCCCCGCGCTGCCGATCAACCTGCGAACCGGCGTGACGATCGCCGTCGGCGGACGGTAGGCGCGGCATGTTTCGCGCACTCGCCGGTGTCGCATTGCTATGCGCAGTCGCCACGAGCGCACACACCTCAGACCGCCGCGCCGCGAACGTTACGACGGGGTGTGTCGATCGCTTCGATCCGATGGCTGACTACTTTCCCGACAAGCTCGCGATCGAAGACGCCCTCGACTTCAGCGTCGAGTACCGGCGGTCCTACAAGGTGGTCACGGTCAGAGATGCAACCGAGGGTGGATTACCCGAACGATATGTCCTCGCGCAGTGCGGGACGCCGGCGCCTCCTCTCACGGGAGGGCTCGCCGGCGCGCAGCTCGTCACCGTGCCGCTCTCGTCGTTCTTCGCGTTTTCGACCACGCATCTTCCGCTCCTGGCCGATCTCGACCGGATGGACGTGCTCACCGGCGTCGCGCAACACGATGCGGTGATGGATCCCAAGGCCAAGGCGCGGATCAAGGCAGGACACGTCGTCGAGTTCGCCAGGGTCGGCCTCGTAATCGACGTCGAGCGCGTCGTCGCCGCGAAGCCGTCGCTGCTGATGGCGACCGGAACGTCCAACGCGACGCTATCCGTGATCCGACAGGCCGGCGTCCCCGTGGTCGCGAACAGTGAATGGCGCGAGCCGACAGCCCTTGGCCGCGCTGAGTGGCTGAAGTACATGGCGCTCTTTCTCAACGAAGAACGAAAGGCGCAGGCGGTCTATGGCGACATGAAGCATCGATACCGGGGGCTGAGCGCGCGGGCCACCACGCGGTCCGTGGCCGAGCGGCCGCTGGTGATGACCGGTCGCAGCACCCGTGGCCTCTTCACCATTGCCGGCGGTCGTTCGTACGTCGCGGCACTGATCAAGGATGCGGGCGGCCGGTACGTGTGGGCCGACAACCCCTCGGTCGGATTCGCGTCGGTGGATCTGGAAGCGCAGATTCATCGGGCGGCCGACGCCGACGTCTGGATCAACGGCGGAGGGTGGAAGAACCTTGCAGCGATGGCGGAAGACGAGCCGCGGTATGCCGCGTTCAAGGCGTTTCGACAAGGCCAGGTCTGGGTGTACGAGCGGCGTCAGACGCCGACCGGAGCAAATGACTACTGGTCGCGCAGCGTGACCCGGCCCGATCTGGTGCTCGCGGATCTCGTCAAGATCTTTCATCCAGCACTGACGCCCGAACGCGCGTTCGAGTGGTACATGCGCGTCCCGGCGCGCTGAGCGGCATGACGAAACGCGAAGCGATGACGCTCGTTGGTCTGGTGACGCTGCTGTGTGTCGTGTTCCTGCTGTCGCTGGTGCTGGGTTCCACGGCGATATCGCTGCACCGCGTTCTTATGGCGCTGCTGGGCACGCCATCAGACGGAACTTCGGCGATCGTGGTGAGGACGATTCGCCTGCCACGTTCTGTCACAGCCATGCTGGCTGGCGCGTCGCTCGGCATTGCCGGCCTCCAGATGCAGACGCTGTTCAGGAATCCGCTCGCGGATCCGTTCGCGCTCGGCATTTCTTCGGGAGCGAGCCTCGGCGTAGCTCTCGTCGTGCTCAGCTCGGGCTACGGCGCAGCGGCGGCGTTCGGCTCTGCCACCGGCATCCGCGGCGACGCGCTCATCACGGCGGCGGCCATCGTCGGCGCCGCGCTGGTGCTCGGATTGGTCCTCATCGTATCGAGCCGTATCGTCAACCCGACAACGGTGCTGATCCTCGGCCTGATGTTTGGCTACGCGGTGTCGGCGGTCGTAACGGTTCTCGTTGGTGCAAGCCAGCCGGAGCGGCTGGCGCAATGGGCGCAATGGGGATTCGGATCGTTCTCCGGCGTGACGTGGCAGCGGTTGCAACTGTTTGGTCCGCTGACCTTCTTCGGTGTGCTGATCGCGGCCGCGACGACCAAGCAACTCAACGCGCTGCTGCTCGGCGAGAGTTACGCGCGATCGATGGGGCTCGCGGTGAGACGCGCCCGGCTCCTGACCATGCTCTCTGCGTCCGTGCTTGGTGCCGTCGTGACCGCGTTTTGCGGCCCGATTTCGTTTCTCGGCATTGCCGTCCCGCACGTGTGCCGCGGCCTTTTGAGCACCTCGGATCATCGCGTTCTGGTGCCGGCCGTCGTGCTGATGGGAAGCGCGGGCGCCCTGTTCGCCGAGATCGTGTCGCTCCTACCGGGCAGCGCGGGCGTGCTGCCGCTCAATGCCGTGACCTCACTCATGGGCGCACCCGTCGTGGTGGCCGTGCTGCTCCGCAGCCGGCGTGGAGTGGTTGTCGGATGACGGCCGCGCTGCGCACGCGTGATCTGGCTGTCGGGTATCGCACGCGCCGGACCCGGCGCGCGGTCCTCGAGCACGTGAATCTTGCCGTGCATCCCGGTGAGCTCGTGTGCCTTCTCGGTCCGAACGGCATCGGGAAGTCGACGCTGCTGCGGACGCTCGCGAGGATGCAGCCGGCGTTGTGGGGCAGCGTTCACCTGGGCGGCTCGGATCTTCGCTCGATCACGAACATCGAACTCGCGCGGTGTCTGGGCGTCGTCCTCACCGAACGCGTCGCCGTCGAGGCCCTGTCCGTTCGCCGCCTCGTCGAGCTGGGGCGTTATCCGCACTCGGGATGGTTCCGCCGTATTACCGATAGCGATCGGACTGCAGTCGAGTGGGCGATTGATGCCGTCGGCGCGCGCCATCTCGCCGAGCGCGACTTCAGCCGCCTCTCCGACGGAGAGCGGCAGCGCGTCATGATCGGTCGCGCCCTCGCGCAGGAACCGGTGCTGCTGATCCTGGACGAACCGACCGCGTTTCTCGACGTGCCGTCGCGCGTCGAGTTGATCGGTCTGCTGCGCCGGCTGACACGGGAACGTCCCCTGGCGGTTGTCGTCTCCACGCACGATCTCGAGCTGGCGCTGCGAACCGCTGATGTCGTCTGGCTCTTCATGCCCGGCGGCGAGCTGGTGACCGGTGCTCCGGAAGACGTCGTCCTGGCCGGCAACCTCGCTCGCGCCTTCGAGGGCCGGCAGATTCGCTTTCATCCGGAAGAGCGCAGCTTCAGGCTGGTCACCGGCGATCGCGGCGAGGCGGTGGTTCACGGCGCCGGCCTGCGTGCGAGGTTGGCCGCGGCCGTGCTCGAGCGCGAGGGCTACGCCGTGACGAACGCCACAGCTGCCGATGGGCTCGTGGTTCACGCGCGTGAGACTGGATGGCGAGTCACGAACGATCACACGGAGCGCAGCGGCGCGGACTTCGCCTCGCTCGCCGCGTTCCTGCGCGGAAGGAGAACAGCGTCATGAGTATCAGCACGAAGCGGGGAGACAGTGGGGAAACCAGCCTTGCGGGCGGGGTGCGCGTGTCGAAGGGCTCCGTGCGCGTTGAGACCTACGGGACGATCGACGAGCTGAACGCGAGCCTCGGATTTGCGCGATCGATCTGCGAGCACGTCGAGATCGCCGCATTCGCGAAGAGCATCCAGCAGGATCTCTTCAAGATTGGATCGTCGCTCGCGACGCCAACGGAGAGCCCGAAGCCGCAGATTCCGATCGACGCCGCGATGGCCGATCGTCTGACCGCCGAGGTCCATCGCCTCGAAGCCGTCGAGGGCATCCTGGCGGACTGGTCGATTGCCGGCGAGCACCGCGCCGCGGCGGCGTTCGACGTCGCGCGGACCATCTGCCGGCGGGCCGAGCGCGCGCTGGTGCGGCTGCAGGAAGCCGGCGCCGTCGTGCAGCCCGCGATCCTTGCGTACGTCAATCGCTTGTCCGACTTGTTGTGGCTGTTCGGTCGCAAACTGGAGCTCGACGCGGGCGTCAGCGGCTCTCTGCGTGAAATGACCGGTAAGGCCGGCAACCGCTTCTCGCGTGCTTGGTGACGCGCCGACTCGTGCATCCTGCGGCACCGTGGCTCGTTCTGCGAGATCAAGCGAAGCCGTGAAGGCACGTCCGCTCTTCATCGGCGGCACGTCGTCGAACGCCGGCAAGAGCTGGATGGCGACGGCGATCTGCGCACACCTCCGACGCAAGGGTGTGTCCGTTGCGCCCTTCAAGGCGCAGAACATGTCCAACAACTCCTATCCGTGCCGATCGGGCGGGGAAATTGGCCGGGCGCAAGTGGCCCAGGCAGAAGCTTGTGGGCTTGAACCAGAGCCGGCGATGAATCCGATCCTGCTGAAACCGAACGGCAATGGCGCAAGCCAGGTCGTCGTCGATGGACGGGTGTGGAAGACGCTGTCCGCACGCGACTACTACGCGCATGCCGACGAGCTCCGGATCAAAGTGCTGGCGGCGTATGAGAGCTTGTCGCGCCGCTTCGACGTGATCGTCATCGAAGGCGCCGGGAGCGTGACCGAGTTGAATCTTCGCGACCACGATCTCGTCAATCTGGGGCTCGTCACGCGGATTCGCGCCCCCTGGCTGCTCGTCGCCGACATCGAGCGCGGCGGTGTCTTCGCGTCTGTCGTGGGCTCGGTTCATCTGTTGAGCGCCGAGGAGCGCTCGCTGTTTCGCGGCTTTGCGATCAACAAGTTCCGCGGGGATACGTCGCTCTTCGATGACGGCGTGCGGATCCTCGAAGAACGGACGGACTCAACCTGCTTCGGCGTGTTTCCGTACGCCTCCGATCTGCACCTCGACGTGGAAGACAGCCTCGCGCTGCAGACTCGACCGACGACTCCGCCGCCAGCCGGCGGAACGATCGCGATCGTCCACTTCCCGCACGTGTCGAACGCGACCGACTTTCGTCTGCTGACGTGGGCCGACTGGATCGACGCACCACGCGCCCAGCCGTACGACTTCATCATCCTGCCGGGCAGCAAGAACACGCTGGCGGATCTCTCGTGGCTGCGCGAACGAGGCCTGGCGGACTGGGTTCTCGGGCAGGCCCGTTCCGGCACGACGATCATCGGGATCTGCGGTGGCTATCAGATGCTGGGCCGAGCCATTCACGATCCCCACTGGATGGAATCGTCGATGGGACAAGCCGAAGGGCTTGGCCTGCTGCCGACCGCGACGTGTCTCAGTCCCGAAAAGCAAACGCGCACGGTAATAGCGACGACGACCGGTGGCGTTGAATTTCCCGGCTACGAGATCCACCTTGGCGTCACCACGCTCGATCCGGACGACGAATCCCCGCCATTCGCGCGATTGAGTGACGGGCGCACCGACGGCGTGCGTCGTGCCGGCGTGATCGGCACGTATCTGCACGGCGCGTTCGAGCATCCGGACGTCTGTGCCGAAGTCTTCGGCATCGACGCGCCGTCGGCGAGTTCGAAGGCGGTTCAGTATCAGCGTCTGGCCTGCTGGTTCGAGAGGCATGTTCGTCATCTCGACCGACTCGGCTTGGCCTAGACGATTGACGTGTCGTGGAGCACCACATGCACTGGGAACTTCTTCTGCAGCAATCGTTGCTCGACGTTCGACGATCCGGCCGCTTCGTCGTAGCCGACTTGAATGAGCCGCACGCCGTGCTTAGTACGTCGGTTCGCAACGGCGGTCAGGCCGATCACGTGCGTCATCTACTGAATCACCAAAGCTGCGAAGGAACCGCTCATCTCGAACGGCATCGCGTGATGACCGAGAAAGGGTTAGACGCCTATCACGACAGGGTCTGCGCGGAAGTGGCGGTGCCGCCGGAGTGCACGGCGGTGATGGGGACGGCGGCGAACATGAACTACATCGCACTGGTCACCCAAGTCGACGACGAATTGTCGGTGACGGCGGTGGTGACCGCCGGCGTTGAAGGGAACGCGACGACGGCGGGCGAGCCGGCGACGTGGCGCGAGAGCCACTTAGGCATGCAGAAGGTGCCCGCCTATGCTGGCACGATCAACACGATGCTGTTGATCAACCAGCCCGTGACGTCTGCAGCGCTGGCGCGCGTGGTCGTGACGATGACCGAAGGGAAGAGCGCGGCGCTGCACCGGCTGGCGGTGCCGAGCAAGCGGCATATCGATCTCGCCACGGGGACCGGCACTGATCAGTACTGCATCGCGGCCCCGTTGTCAGGTCCACGTCCGCTCACTTCGGCGAGTCCGCACATGAAGCTCGGCGAGCTTGTCGGGCTCGCGACCCGCAATGCGACGATCGAGGCGCTGCGCTGGCAGAACGGTCTCGAAGCCAGCTACACGCGGGGGGTGTTTCACGCGCTCGGGCGATACGGCGTCAAGGAAGCGACGTTGTTCGACGACATCGCGCCGCTGCTCGGCGAGGCGGATCTCGAGCTGTTGAAAAAGAACGCGAAGGCGGCACTCTACGAGCCGCTCGTTGGCGCGGCGGCGCACGCGCTGGCGACGGTCTGCGATCGTGTCCGCTACGGCACGATTCCGGAAACCGTTGCCGCCGACGCGACCGCGCAGCAGGCGGCGGCGCTCGCGGCGAACCTGGCCGCCCAGGTTCATCGCTGGCCGGAGTTCCGCTCGCAGCTGCGGCCGTATGCGAATTCCGACGTGAAGGCGCTCGTACTCAGAGCGCTGGCGCTCGGTTGGTCGGAAAAGTGGAGGGTGCGGTAATCGCGCTCGCTCGGCTGCTGGCGCCCGACGCGGTATTGCTGATCGTAGCGGTCACCGCCGATCTTGCTCTCGGGGATCCTGCCTACTGCTGGCACCCGATCCGGCTCGTCGGCGCGGCGTTGACGTGGACGGAAGGCCGACTGCGCGCCGCCGGTTGTGACAGCTGCGGCGGGGGCATCCTGCTCTTCGCCGCGCTTGCGACGGTATCGGTCGTCGTAATCGTGGCCATGCTCGCCGCGGCGAGTGCGGCGTCCGAGTTTCTGCTCTGGATGGTCCACGGATTCTTTCTCTACAGCCTGCTCGCGCTCGGGGAGCTTGTTCGCTACGTCCGCCGGATCGAGACCGCGGTCCGCGAGGACGACCTGCCCCGCGCACGCCGCAGCCTGAGCGAGCTCGTCGGACGGGACACCGCTGCCATGGACGGGCCTGCGTGCCGCCGTGCGGCGGTCGAGAGCCTCAGCGAAAACCTCACGGACGGTTTCGTGAGTCCCTTGTTCTGGTATGTGATCGCCGGCCTCCCCGGAATCGTCGTGTTCAAAGTCGTGAGCACGATGGACTCGATGGTCGGCTACAAGACGCCGCGCTACCTGGGCTTCGGCTGGTGCGGCGCCCGGCTGGACGACGTGATGAACTACGTGCCGGCGCGCGTCACCTGGCTGGTCATCGCGGCAATTGCCGCAGTGCTGCCGGCCTTCTCGGGCCGGAAGGCTTGGCGCGTCGGCCTGAGACAACACGGAGTGCTGCTCGGTCCGAATTCGGGTTGGAGCGAAGCCGCGACCGCCGGCGCGCTGCAGCGACAGATCGTTGGCCCGATTTGGTACGAGGGTGTGCTGGTGACCGATGTATGGGTTGGCGACGCCTGTGATCCTCCACTGGAAACCGCTGGAGACGTGTCTCGTGCCGTGCTGCTCGCGGTCTCGAGTGGTTTGGCGATCGCGGTCGCGAGTGTTGTAGTGCTATGGCTTCGCTGGACGACGGTGACATGAACACGCAGCAAGGCCAATCATCCCGTTTCCGGTCAACACCGATGGTGATCGAATTGTGACGACATGCGCGGAGAGTGGTCGGGCGTGGTTCCAGTATTCGTGGCGCGCGTCAACACATAGTGTGCCCGCCGCGACTGCCGGCCGCGACGTCGTCCGGACTTCGCGAGCTCACGTGTGATGCGACCGGTCGTCTGAGCAACCAGGAGGATCGGAGTGCGCCGCTCAGGACTCGACCCTGTGTTTTGGGTCGCGGATCGCCGGCGCCCGTCGCATGATCGATTGAACGACCTGCACCGTGTCATCGAATCGTCGTCGGGCATCGCCCGACGTCGGGAGACCATGCGTGCGGCTTCGTCCCCGGAGTGTTTGGGCTCAAAGTCATTGCCGGTGCAGCGACGAGGAGACAACAGATGGCTGACGAGAAGGACAAACCGCCCCATCCGCCGCACCCTCCACATCCACCGAAGCCGCCGGGTCCGCCGAACCCGCCCGGACCCCCGGACGGGGCGTCTCGATTTCGAGTTGGAGGCACCTTCGCAAGCTGCTCCCGAATCAGGTCGGCCAGCGTCATCTCGGGCAACCAGGCATCCGACCGCCGACCTAGTAGACACAAATTCTTGCCGAACGGGTTTTGATGGCGCGCGAGGTCCAATGCCGGTGCATAGACCTCAGGTCGAACGTAGGGGAAACGCCGCAACGAGTGCGATCGGCGCGTCGTTCTCAATTGGGACGATGAAGTCGAGGACGAGGATTCCGCGCGCAAAATCCTCCGCGCGCTGCTCGAAGTTGATGCCGTCGCGCCGGAGCGTGGAGGAAGCCACAATCGGTTGCACCTCGGGTATGCTGCTGTGCCTCGATCGCGAGCAACGGCTGATTTACATCCTCGGCGATATTTTCGGCGTGACCGATCTCGTTGGTGCCGAGCTCCTGGAGATCAGTCGCGAGAACTTCCGGCAGAAGCTCGCGCGGGCCCGGCACGATCTCCACAACTTCTTGCACGACAAGTGCGGTCTGGTCAACGAAGCGAATCCTTGCCGGTGCGCGAAGAAGACCCAGGGCTTCATGAAAGCCGGTTTCGTGGATCCGCAGAACCTCCTGTTTGCCCGGGAGCATGTGACGCGCGTGCGGGACGTGGCCGAGAAGAAGTGCGAGGACCTCGACGCCCTCGACGAAGCGTACGCGGAGCTTCACCGCGATCATCCGTTTCAAGAGCCGGCGGACTTCGTAACCTCGTTGAGGACGCTCATCAACGGAACGGCTTTTAAGTCAACGCTGGAGTTGGAGTGATGCGAATACTCGCGATTCTTCTGATTGCCTCGGTGTGCGGGATCTCGTGCAGCCGCTCGACGGACGACTTTCAGCCAGAAACCATCGTCGCTCTCGAACGCGGTGCCCTTGATCGGTGGGGCAAGGGCGATCCGCAGGGGTTCTTTGACGTCATGGCGTCGGATCAGACCTATTTCGATCCGATGACAGCCAAGCGCATCGATGGCCAGGACGCGCTCAAGAAATACTTCGCGCCCTTTAACGGCAAGATCAAGATCGAGAAGGCTGAGATGATCGACCCAAAGGTCCAGCGCAGCGGCGATCTCGCGGTGCTCACGTTCAACCTCGTCGACTACGGAGCGCAGGTGGGCGACGGCCCGAAGACCACCGCGAGGTGGAACTCGACCGAGGTCTATCAACGCCTCAACGGAGGTTGGAAGATCGTCCACTCCCATTGGTCGTACGTGAAGCCTGTGCTCAAAGAAGCTGGCGCGAATTAGACGTGGGGGTGCGCTGCTGAGCGCGGCTTTATCCGCCTCAGTGGTGGGCGCGCGTGGTGCACGCACCTCGACTTCACCCGCATAAACAGTGATGTCATAACGACGTCGACCTCGATCGATCCGCGTAAAGTGTGCGGCGTCCACGCTCGCCGCGCTCGGGTTGAAGGAGGCCGAGATGAGATTGATCGGGTGCGACTTGCATGCGAGCCAGCAATCGATTGCGATGCTGGATCGCGACACCGGTTCAACTGCGCGGAGTTCTGCCGTCGTGGTCTGGCGCGGCAGTCGTAAGGGCGGCGTCCGTGCGGGAGTGCCCGTGTTGGCGTTGGTCCTCGCTGGCGAGTGACCGGAACATTGATTGGGCGACCCGCCTCCCTCACGTGGAGGGAGTTCGCACGCGTCATCATGGTCCGCAGGTGACCGAAGAGATGTTTGATGGGTGACACCGTCGTGACGCAGTGACACGGATCGAGCGCAGAGCGTGGACACCGACACGTTTCGCGACCACCGGGGTACGGCCGCCTCCACCGACTCTGGCTTATGAGAGCCGGTTCCGGCGGCCTACACGGAGAAGGTGTGTCTTGACTTCGCCGACGTCGTTAGAGAGACGCCAACTATCCTCCCCAAAAAGATCGAGGATTTGCGCGAGGCGACGCGCGTCGGCGCGAATGACAGTTAAACATCCCGCGACGAGACAGAGCATCGTCGATCCGCAATAGACGTCATGGTGTCCGCCGGAAGTCGCGTTCTCGAGCCGCGCCGAAGCTCTTCTACACGCCTACCGCCCAATGTTGGGCGCATTGCGCACCCGTGTAGTCAGTCCTGCCGCAACGCGATCATCGGATCGATTCGAGATGCTTTCCACGCAGGTATGTAACCGGCCAAAAGCGCGGCACCGAGCAGAGTTGTCATGGCCAAGATGAGGGCCGACGGATCATTAGGCTTCATACCAAAAAGGAAGGATTCGACAAATTTGGAAGTGCCCAATGCCGTGGGCACGCTGATCGCGAGCCCGACCGCGGCCAGCATGAGGACTTCACGGAGCACCATCCAGACAACGGAGACCGGGTGCGCACCGAGTGCCATCCGAATGCCGATTTCAGCCGTGCGCCGCGCGACGGTATAGGTCATTGTGCCGTACAAGCCGACGCACGCGATGACCAGTGCCAGAATCGCAAAGACAGTGCAGAGCTTCGCAAAAACGATCTCCTGGTTGATCGTCTGGTCGATTTCCGCTGCTTGTGTCTTCACCTTCGCGAGGGGGATACGGTCGTCCGCCTGATGCACGGTGTCGCGCACGCTGTTGACGTAACGCAGAGGGTCCCCAGTCGTGCGCAAGGCGTAGGTCATCTGCTGGATGGGCGGGAACGTCCCCTGGTTGTATGGGATATACACTACCGGAGGAATCTCCCCCTTGAGTCCGCCATATCGCGCGTTCGCGGACACTCCGACGATTTCCATGTCGCGCGTCTCTGGCCCCCCGAGCGTGATGCGCCGACCCACCGCACTGTCATCACCGAAGTACTTCTTGGCGAACAGTTCGTTCACCACGGCGACGGCCGGCGAACCCCGTCGATCACGTTGCTCGATTTCGCGGCCACGCAGGATTGGAATCTGCATGGTCGTAAAAAACGCCGGTCCAGTGTTCAGAATGCGTGTGCCCTCGGCTGGAGTACCGCACACGCTGATCGGCAAGCGCCTACCAGCTCCGATCAGAGACGAATGCGCGAGGGTTGCGTGGCGTACCCCAGGAATCGCTTCGAACCGTCTCTGCAGATCAGCGTAGAACGTTGCAATTTCCGGATCGCGATGTCCGGACTGGAGGGCGTTCAGTTCAAACAGCAGCACATTCTCACGATTGAAACCCAGTTGGATGGACTGCAGATTTGAAAGCGTCCGCACGAAGAGGCCCGCTGCCACTAGCAATAGCAATGAGATGGCAATCTGCGAAATCACCAAAGCATGACTCAGGCTCATTCCAAGAAAGCGAGAGCGTGCGCGCCCGACATTTGCTCGCCCGGTTTCCTTCAGCGCCGGAATGACGTCGGCGCGAGTTGATTGAATGGCGGGAACCAAGCCGAACAAGGTGCCGCACAACAGCGAGACCGCAAGCGTCGTACCGAGGACGTGCCAGTTCAACTCCGCATGCAGAGTGAAGTTCTCCTGTCAGTTTGCCAGGAGAAGGGTGAGAAAGCGCAGCCCCCAGACGGCGAATGCGACTCCGAGTGCGCCGCCGAGAGAGGCCAAGAAAATGCTTTCGGTCAGGAGTTGACGGATCACTCGCAGGCGCCCGGCTCCCATGCTCAAGCGCACGGCCATTTCGCGCCTCCGCGCACTGGCCCGTGCCAGCAAGAGATTGGCGATATTGGCACACGCAATCGCCAGGATCAGCACGACCATAGCCAGCAACACTGCCAGAGGCTTGGAATACTGGCGACGGAGGCTGTCGAGTCCGCCGGCGCCTTCCTTGACCAGCAGGCCGGGAAGGTTTGCTCGCTCCTCGTCGTTAGCTGCGGTGCTCGCCACCCATTGCTGAAAGATCGGCGCGAGAACAGTCTGGGCTTGAGTGAGGGTGACGTCCGGACGCAGCCGTCCCATCATCTCGATCCAGTAGTAGTTCTGATCGATGTATGTCTGGGGCGTGACGCGACCTAAACCAGCCGCATTGACTAGCAGATTGCTGTGCATGGGGAGGTACAGATCCGGTGCAGCGCCAGGATCGACACCAAAGAATTCTGGCGGCGTGACGCCGACGACCGTGAACGGCACGTTGTTGATCGAAATGGATTGCCCCGCCGCGTTGGCCGCGCCTCCAAAGTATCGTCGACTGAGAGCAAAACTCACGACAGCGACCGCCGACGCCCCCGCGCGATCGTCATCGGCAACTAGCAGTCGGCCAGCAATGGGGGGAACCCCGAGTCCCCGGAAGTAGTCGGCCGAGACGTACTCTCCGCTAGCAACGTCGGCTTGTCCCCGCGCTATGACATTCAAACGTTCAGCGGGGTAATAGGCGAAGACACTGGAGAAGACTGCGTCGGCCTTTCCGACAAGCTCAAATGCGGGAAAGGTAAAAATGCCACTGGTCAATCCGGTCTTCGGATCGTTATACGAGCGGCCGTTCACCGAATGCATCACGAAAGCGCTCCGCTGGCCGTTTGGTCCACGATAGTCCTTGCTGTGCCAGTTCAGAACGACCAGCGATGCAGGATCCGACACCGGGAGCGCGCGCAGCAGAATCGAGTCCATGATGCTGTAGATCGCGCAGTTGGCTCCGATGCCCAGCGCCAACGACAGTGCAGCCAGTGAGGTGAACGCTGGGTTCTTGATCATCACGCGCAGCGCGTAGCGAAGATCCTGCACAAGCTGTTCAAGGAGTGTCCAGGTCCACAGGACGCGGGTGTTCTCGTGCAACAACGTGACGTTTCCCAAGTCGCGGCGGGCAGCCCATCTCGCCTCGTCGTTCCCCAGTCCCTCGGCTCGACGCTGTTCAGTTTCTTCATTGAGGTGGAACTGAAGCTCCTCCCGAAGTTCGTCCTCTTTGCGACGGCGCTGAGTCCACCACCTCAACTTCTGAAAAAAGGAGGTCATCCCTTCTCCTCGACCGGATTCAGCAGCAATCCCATCGCGCGGGAGAATGCCTGCCATTTGGATTGTTCAGCAAAGAGCTGTCTTCGGCCGAGCGCCGTCAGGCGATAGTACTTGGCCCGCTTACCTTTGTCGGAACGCTCCCAGGTGGCCGCGATCCAGCCTTTCGCCTCGAGCCGATGAACGCACGGATACAACGACCCGGTTTCGACCTGGAGAAGGTTTTCGGAGGTCCGCTGGATGTGCTTCGCGATCGCGTGTCCGTGCATCGGCCCAGGCAAGAGCGTTCGGAGGATTAGGAGATCAAGCGTGCCTTGAAGTAGCCCTACGCGAGAAGGTGCCTTTGGGCTCATTCCGTAGACAGTCTACTATAAGTTGTGTAGACGGTCTACGTTCCCTTCTTGCCCCTGGCGGGGTGGCGATGACCCTCGGCCACCGCACTCGCACCGGTCTATGACGGGCCACCAGTGCCCGGTTGGTGGGCGCACCTGGTGGGCGCACTTCGAGTTGACCCGCATAAACATTGATGTCCAACTATCCTCCGCAAAAAGATCGAGGAGTTGCACACGCCGCGCTCATCTCGAAGGGGACTCGATTTGCGTGACGCCCGCTTGATCACTACTACTCCTGACGCAACGCAAGCATCGGATCGATTCTGGAAGCGCGAGATGCTGGTACATAGATGGCCACCACGACGACCGCCGTCATGGTGGCTATCACGATGAAGATGGTCAGGCCATCTGACGCGGAGATTCCGAACAAGAGACTGCGAAGAAAACGGGCAAGGAAGAGCGCGCCCACGAGACCAAGCGCAGTACCGGCAAGACACAGTCGCAGTCCCTGCGCCAGGATCCCGCGCACCACCTGTGTCGGCCTCGCCCCGAGCGACACGCGAATGCCGATTTCTCGTGTGCGTTGCGCGACGGCATAGGCCGTCAAACCGTATACGCCAATCGCCGCCAGCGCCACGGCGAGAGCGCTGAATAGGATCAGCATCAACATGTTGAAGCGGTTTGATGAAATCGATCGTCCCAAGACCTCCGACATCGTCGCGAAGTCAGCGGGCGGCTGTGTCGGGTCGATGGCCAAAACGGCTTGCCGCACCGCTGGCACGAGATCCATTGGCTTGCGATCTGCGCGCACGACCCACTGCAACGGAATCTTCTCGAGAACCAGGCGCGTGATCAGTTCGGGCGATTGGGCCACCGGTACATACATGGTGAGAGTCGGCGAAAACCGCAATCCTTGCTCGCGCGTATCACCGACGATGCCGACGATTGTCCGCGGTCTCAGGTCTCGCGGGTCCGTCAGATATCCGCCGCCGATGAAGAGCGCCTGACCGAGGGCATCGCCGTTTGGGTATGCCGCGTGAGCCAGCGCCTGATTGATGACGATCACTGGAGCCGCACTCGCGGAATCGCTGTCGGTCAACACGCGGCCCCTCATGAGTGGCAGGTCCATCGCCGAAAAGTAGTGAGGATTGATGGCGCGGTACCAGGCATCGAGCTGGTCCGACCTCCCTGCGTTGGCCGATCGGCCCGAACGGCCCACTGCGGATACTGGAAAGTCGATCGGAAACTGGGACGGGAGCGCAGTCGTCGAACTGGCTGCGACGACACCCGGTACGCGCTCCAAGCGCTGCGCGACCGCGTCCGTGTATGCCGCGAGCCGCGCCGAGTCGGGGTACTTCGCGGGCGTCACGCTGACCGACATCGTCAGCAGCCCATCAACCCGAAAACCCGGATCGACGGCGGCGAGATTCCAGAAGCTTCGGGTGAGTAATCCTGCGCCTGCGAGCAGGATCGTCGAGAGCGCGATCTGAGACAACGTCAGGGCTACGCGAACGCGGTGACCAGCCGCACCGGAGCCGCCCTGCGCGCTGCCTTCCTTCATCCAGCGCAGAAAGTCACTGTTGGCGAGTTGCAACGCGGGCGGCAGACCGGCTACGAGGCCGGTTAGCGCCGCCATCGCCGCCACATAGAGCACTACGTACCCATCGATGTGAATCCTGTCCGCCTGCGGAAGGTTGGCGCCTGACAGCGCAGGAAGCGCTCGCACTCCCGCGTGTGCCAGTAAAAGTCCGGCGCCACCTCCGGCAACCGCGACAAGCATGTTCTCTGCGAGGACGCGCTGGGCGATACGCCAGCGCGACGCTCCAAGCGCGGCCATGACCGCGATCTCTCGCCGCCGCGCCAGCGCACGGGCGAGCACAAGGTTCGCCACATTCGAGCACGCGATCAGGAGAACCAGGCCGACTGCCAGCAAGAGAGCCTGAAGCGCCGGCCGAACCGGTGCAACGAAGTCATCCTGCAGCGAGTGCAGCACGATCCCTTGCGGCATGTTCGTGAGTGACGGACTCTCTTGGGCATGCCGACGAGCAATGGTGTCGATCTGGGCCTCGGCTTGCGCACGGCCGACGCCGGGTGGGACACGGCCAAGCACTTGAAACGAGTTCGTCCGGTCTGTACTCGCCTCAGGTATCGGAAGACTTAGATACACCTCCGCGGGACTAAACGCACGCACGGTATCCGGCACCACGCCGATGACGATGTACCGCTTGCCTCCAACCGTTAAGGCTGTGCCGATAATCGCAGGGTCGTTGGCAAAGCGTCGACTCCAAAACGCGCGCGTGATCACGGCCGTGAGCGTCCGACCCGGCGGGCGAGACGCCGAACACGGAGAAAAAGCCGGCGCTGACGCGGCACGCGGTGATTGGCTCCGCCGCGTTGGCGGTGATCAGGGTATAACGACCGGCACTGATGACGTCGAGGATCGCAAGCGCTGAGAGCGCGCCCCGCTGCGTCGTGAGGGCAAGGTAATCGTGCATCGGGAAGCTGCCGCTGCTCCCAAGTGGTGTTCGTCGCCTGACCTGGACGACGTCGTCGGCCCGGTCGAAAGGCAAGGGCCGAAGCAGCAACGTGTTTACAATGGTGAAGACGGTCGTGTTGGCGCCGATGCCCAACCCGAGGACAAGAGCGGTCGTCAGCGCAAAGATTGGCGTCCGGCGCAACGAGCGAACAGCGAAACGGAGATCTGGCAAAACCCTGTCAAGCATGCGCGACATGTCTTGATCGCGAAGCGCCTCTTACGTCTGAGTGATGCCGCCGAACTGAAGCCAGCCACCTCCGACTTACAAGTTCGAGGCGCATCGAAAACGGATTGCGCCAATCCGAGAGTCGCTGGACCTGGCGAACTGGCGCGCCCGGCAGGACTCGAACCTGCGACTTCCGACTTAGAAGGCCGGTGCTCTATCCAACTGAGCTACGGGCGCGTGACTCCATTGTACCCGCGCTTCGCATCACGCCCGATGGCGGGCGCGCGGCCGTGAGGCTTCAAGCGACGGCGTGTGGTGATCAGTGTGCGTCGCCATCGATGTCAACCTCGCGCGACAAACCGTGCGAGCGCGAAGAAGGGATCCGGTGATCCGTCCTCGCGAACCTGCCGTGCGAGCAGCTCGCCGAGGGCGGGACCCATCTTGTAGCCGTGGCCGCTGCCGCCGCCGGCGATCCAGACGTCAGGCATCGCGGGATGACGATCGATGATGAAGTGGCCGTCCGGACTGTTCTCGTATTGACAGACTTCCGCCCCGAGCACCGGTGCCTCCGTCAACGCGGGGAAGCGGCGGGTCAGAAACGCGCGGAGCGCGCGCTCGAGATCGGGCGATGGGGTGCGGTCGCCGTCCGTTGGATCGAACGCCGGCCCTCGTCCATCGTCGGCAACCTTGAACCCGCGGTGCAGGTTGCCGGGGATGCCGTAGATGAACCGGTCGCCTGCCTCGACCCACACCGGCAGGCGCGGCTCGATGAATCGATCGTCGCCTGCGGGCGTGCCGAAATAGATGACCTCTTGACGCGTGGACTGTACGCGCGAGCCAATGACGTCCGGGAAGATGCGCCCAAGCCATGGGCCACACGCGAACACGTAGCGATCCGCGCGCAGGCTGGTGCCGTCGCTGAGGCCGATCTCCGGCCGCTGCCCGTCGGACCTCACCGATGTCACCGCAACCTGGCGGTAGGTTCCACCAATTCGCACCAGCTCGCGTGCGACCGCGTCGCACGCGTGCCTCGCCAGCAGATACCCACCTTCGTGTTCCAGATAGACTTTCGTGACCGAGTCGAAGCTGATTTGCGGCCAACGCTTCGCGCCAGCGGCGGCATCCATCTCCTCGTACTCCAGTTTGAGATCGCGGAGGAAGGGCAGCGACTGCCGCGCGTAGCTGTCATCTGCGCTCGTCATCATCCAGAGTACGCCGGTGCGTCTGTAGAACTGCTCGCTGCCGTTCCGATCCCACTCGCGCCACAGCGTGAGCGCTCTCGCCGCCATCTCGACGTATTTCCGTGTAGGACCGTAGATCGTTCGGATGACCCGCGTTTCTCCGCCGGAGCTCGCACGGGCGTTTCCCGGACCCCACGCATCGACGAGCGTCACCTCCGCGCCAGCCCGGCGCAGGTGCAAAGCCGTCCAGCCCCCGAAGGCGCCTGCGCCAATAACGGCCACACGGATTGGCGCCGGGCCTCGGCGTCGTGCCGCAACGGCCGCAGATGCCGGGAGAATGACGGAAGACTTCAGAAACTCGCGACGCGAAACCATATGGAGGTGCCTGGTGCAAGGTGCGACGTGCTGCGTGCCGGGAACTCGCTACGGCGAGGTGCCATCGTGGACCTTCAGCCGGCCGACGAAGCCCGGGTTCACTCGAGGCGAAGCGCGACCGCCGGATCGATGCGTGACGCGCGGCGCGCAGGCAGATAGACCGCGCATGTTGCCACGAGACCAAGCGTCAGCGCAGCGGTCACCAGCATCGCAGGGTCCGAAGGGGAGACGCCGAACAAGAGCGTCGTGACGAGGCGCGTACCGAACGACGCCGCAGCCGCTCCCGCCGCCAGGCCGGCGGCGACGAGGCGGCCCGCGTCGCCGAGCACCATCCGCGCGAGGAGGCCCGGTGACGCGCCGAGCGCCGCGCGGAGCCCAATCTCCGCGGTGCGCTGAGTCACACCATAGGACATGACGCCGTAGAGCCCGACCGCGGAGAGGATCAGCGCCAGCAGCGCGAGAGCGCTCGCGAGAAATCCCACGAGCCGTTCGCGCGCGATCATCGTGTTGACATCCGCCTGCAGGAGCCGCACGCGTTCCACGAAGATTTCGGCGTCGGTCGTGCGAGCTTCCTCGGCCGCGATCCGTGCCACCTCGGCGATCGGAACGGAACCGCGAACGAAAAACGCGCCGCCAGGCGCTGCGCGATCGATGGGGAAGTAGACAACGCGGCCGCCGCACGGTTGTTCGCGTGCGCCGTAGTGCAGCGCGTCTCTCACCACGCCCACGATCTGATAACGCGCTCGTCCAGCCGCGCTCAGATCGATCGAGCGTCCGACGGGCGATTCATTCCCGAAGAAGCGGCGACTGAAACTCTCGTTGACGACAATGACGCGGCTGCCGGCAACGTGGTCAGCGGCGGAAAAGGCGCGGCCATCGACCCGGTGAAGGCCGAGCACGTCGAAGAAGTCCGGTCCGACGCGCAGCAATGCGACCTGGCGTTGATCCGCTGGCACGGCCGCCGCCGCCGGCCCGATCACCTCACCTGCCCATCCGCCGGCGTCGTAGACGGTCTCCTGTGTGTATGTGACGCCCGAGACGCCCGGCAGCGATTGAAAGCGATCGACCAGTCGGGCATACAGCGGCGCCTTCTTCTCAGCGGCGAAGCCATTTGGAAACGAGAAGTCGAACGTCGTCACGCCACGTGTCGCGAACCCGACGTCGATCGCATCGAGGTTCTGCAGCGTCCTGACCATGAGGCCCGCCACGACGAGCAGCGCGAGCGATCCGGCGATCTGCACCATCACGAGGCTTCGGCTGAATCTCAGGTGCATCACGGTTCGCGATGTTCGCGTCAGCGATTCAGATGGCGTTCTCGCCGCGCGGAACGCAGGCATCGCTCCGACGGCCAGCGCGGAGATCAATGCCAGCCCGACGGAAAACAGAAGCGTCGTCGCATCCGGTGAGAGATTGAACGCGACGTGTATCCGCTCTTCCGGCAGCAGCGCGACCAACGCCCGCGCGCCCCACCAGGCAAGGGCCACGCCCGCCAGCGCGCCCGTTCCGCCAAGCAGGAACGTTTCCGCCAGCAGCTGACGCGCGAGGCGCGCTCGACTCGCACCGAGCGAGAGCCGCACGGCGAATTCCCGCTGGCGCGCACGCTGCCGCGCGAGCAGCAGATTGGCGACGTTCGCGCAGGACAACAGCAGGATGAGGCCGACCGCGGACATCAGGACGAGGAGCGGCCGCCGATACGACAGGCCGATCGTGGACAGGCCGGCCGCAGCGCCGCGCAACCGAAGGTGGCGATTGCGGAACGCGCTCTTCACGTCCGCGGGCAAAGTCCCGATGAAGTGGGCAACGAGATGGCGCTGATACGCGACATCCGCGGCGGCCTCGAGCTGTGATCTGTTCGCGGCGGGACCGAGACGCCCCATCACCCGCATGATCATCGTGCCCGGCGCGGATAACCAGGATCTCTGGAGACGTGTCGTGATTGGCACCCAGATGTCGGTGCGAGACTGCGCCTCGGTCCCGTCGAAGCCTTTCGCCGCCACACCGACGATGACGAAGGATTTCGCATCGAGCTCGATCGACTTGCCGATGATGTCCGGGTCTTGTCCGAACCGGTGCATCCAGAACGCGTGGCTCAGGACCGCGACGCTGTTGCCGCCGGTCAGCGAGTCATCAGCTTCTTCCAACATGCGTCCCGCGGACGAAGCGAGGCGCAGCGCGCGGAAATAGGTGGATGAAACGGCCTCGACGACGCCGCGCTCGGGTACGCCGCCATCGATTCTCAGGCGGGCGAGCCTCTGATCAACGAGCGCGAACACGTCGACGTTCGGGCTCGTCGCGTCGCGCAATTCCGTGAAGAGGCGATACGAGAAATGACTCGATTGATCACCTTCGGCGTTGGAGGAGACGAACTGGACGAGCGCGTCCGCGTCCTCGACCGGCAGCGGCCTGAGCAGCGCCGCGTGGATGACGGTGAACACCGCCGTGTTGGCGCCGATCCCGAGCGCCAGCGATGCGACGATCGCCGCGGCGATGATCCGGTGACCGCGGAGACCGCGACGCGCGTAGCGCAGATCCTGCACGAGATCGTTCAGCCAGCTGCCGCCGAGATCCATGTGAAGCTTCAACGGGACAAGTCCGCCGTCGCCGCAGCGCGACTACGACGGACACGCCGATTCATTTCTTCGTGCTCTTGGATTCCATGATCGGAGCCCACTTGCCATCAGGACCTTGAATCTCCAGTTTGAACGTGTAGGCAGTGGGGGAGAGTTCCTTGAGCGTGACGCGGGACTTGATCTTGTGGCCGCCCATCTGACTTTCATCGTCGTAGGTCCACGTGTCTCCCTGCACCGTGCCGTGAGGCACAGTCGTCATCGACATGTTGGAGTTGTCGACGCCGTAGTACGTGTAGACCTTTTCCTCCGTGCTGTAGCCCATGATCGCGATGCTCTTGCTGGGCCCCATCGGCGTGGTGCCGCTGTAATGGCAGACGACCGCAAAGCCGCCCTCGAACCACGCGCAGTCGTCCGTTGACGATATTTTTCCGCCAGGACCCATGGGACTCGGCTTCATTTCACCTTCGGTGGTCCACTTTCCCACGAAGTACCCGAGACGCTTGTGCTCGGGACCGGGCGTCTGCGGTGGGGGCGCCTGGGCCGCGGCGACGACCTGAAATCCGACCGAGGCCACGACCAGGAGCGTGAGGAGTGCGGGCATGCTCGTCATCTTCTTCATTCGGCTTCCTCCAGTTGTCGGTGCGCGCATCCTAGCAAGGAGAAGCCGAACAGACAACGTGTCGGTCTACTCGTACCTGAGCGCGAGGATGGGATCGATCCGGCTCGCCCGATGCGCCGGGATCAAGCCGGCCGCCGCAGACACGAGGGTCAGCAGCAGCAGAGTCCAGCCCGCCATCCACGCGTCGTTGCCCTGGATTCCGTAAAGCTGCGCGGAAATGTAGCGGCCGAGCGCCATAGCAGCAGGAATGCCAATCGCCAGTCCGATCGCGAGCAGCAACAGCACCTCGCGCATCACCAGCCAGATCACGAACCCTGGCTGCGCCCCCAGGGCGAGCCGGATTCCCAGTTCCTTCCTGCGGCGCGCGACCACGAACGCCATCACGCCGTAGAGACCGATCGAGGCGAGCATGGTCGCCAGCAGGCCGAAGCCGGCCGACAACAGCGCGATCAATCGATCGGTGAGGAGCGTTTCGTCGAGCTGCGACTCGAGCGTCTTCATCTCGTACACCGGCATCGAGGAGTCGAGTTGCTTCACCTCATTGCGGATCACGCTGTAGGCGGCCGACGATGCCGTCAGCATGCGCACGTAGAACGCCGCGCTGTTATTGCCCCAGTTCGCCAGGAACACCTGGCGATGGACGCCTTCGCGCGGCCCTTCGTAGAGCGAGTTGGCGACGACTCCGATGATCTCGATCGTCAGCTTGGACTTTGGCCCGCCGCCCCAGCCGATGTGTTTTCCAATTGCGCTTCTCCCCGCGAAGAAGTGTTCCGCGAACTGCCGATTGACGATCGCGACGTTGGCGTCTTTCTTGATCTCCATCAAGGTGAAGTCGCGCCCTTCCAGAAAGGGAATCTTCATCGTCTCGAAGTATCCGGGCGAGAACGCGTTCATGAAGGCCTGCATGTCTTCGCCATCCGCGAAGCGATGCCCCTCGACCGCCACGGAGCTGTCCCACTCGTTGCCCGCGAGGATCGGCACGCTGGCGAGCGCCGCGGACTTCACGCCGGGCGCGGAGCGGAGACGTTCGAGCAGCTGGCTGTAGAACTGCACGGTGCGCGGTGCGTCGTATCCGCTGAGCACCGGCGACAACTGGAAGGTGACGAGGTTGTCGAGCGCGACGCCGGTTTCCGTGGTCTTCAGGTTCTGCAGGCTGCGGACGAACAGGCCGGCGCCGAAGAGCAGCAGGAAGCTGAGGGCGACCTGCGCGGTCACGAGGCCCTTGCGCAGGAAGAGCGAACCGCCAGTGCCGGCGATCGATCCCACCGTGTCTTTCAGCGTGGTCCACGGATCCGGCCGGCTCGCGCGGAGCGCCGGCAGCAATCCAAAGATGATCCCGGTGGCGAACGTCAGCGTCAGCGTGAACGTCAGGATGCGCCAGTCAGGACTCGCAGTGATGAGCAGCGGCTGAGTGTCGGCGGGGACGAGTGCGAGCAATCCGCGCGTCAGGAAAACGGCAAGGCCGAGCCCCAAGATGCCTCCGATGAACGACAGCACCAGACTTTCAACGAGCAGCTGCCGCACCAGCCGGCCGCGAGACGCACCGAGCGAGAGCCGTACGGCAAGCTCTTTCTGGCGCATGAACCCTCGCGCGATGAGAAGGTTCGCAACGTTGGCGCAGGCGATCAGCAGCACGAGTCCGACCATGCACATCAACACGAGCAGCGCGGTGGAGAAGTCGTTGCGAATATTCGAATATCCCATCGCCGCACTCTCGACGAGGAGTTGCCCCTTCATGAACTGCTCTCGCGAATACTGCGACCAGTCTTTCGCGGCGGGCAGCGTCATTTCGTAGGTGCGAATCTGCGTGAAAAGTCCCTGCAGCGGCGCTCTTGCGGATTCCACCGTGTAGCCTGGCTTCAGCCGGCCGAACACCTGCACCCAGCGCGCGCGCCGATCGTCCATGTGCAGCCACTCCCAGCTGGGCACCATGATGTCCTTCATCAGGACCGGCACACGCATCTGCGGCGATTCAGCGGGGTCGAGACCGGCGAATCCCTGCGCCGACACGCCGACGATCTCCATCGGGTAATCGTTGACGAGGACCTTCTTTCCAAGGACGCCTGGGTCGCGCGCGAAACGCGTGTTCCAGTAGTCGTAGCTGAGCACCACCACCGGATGTCCGCGAAACGTCTGGTCGTCTTCCCGGGAGTTGAACACGCGGCCGAGCGCGGGCTTGACGCCGAGCATGGAGAAGTAGTTCCCCGACACTATCTCGGCGCCGACGCGCTCCGTCCGGTTGTCTATGCTGACCGAGGCGGAGACGAGCCGGCGGCACAGAACTTCAGCGAGCGGCTCGGCGCGTTTCTGATAGTCCTGATAGATCGGATACGAGTGCATCCGCGATCCCATGTTGCTGCCGTTGTGGGAACCGCGCTGGTAGAGCATCACCAGCTCGTCGGGCCTCGTCACCGGCAGCTTGCGGAGCAGGATCTGGTCGAGCAGCGTGAAGATCGCGGTATTGGCGCCGATGCCCAGCGCCAGCGACAGGATCGCCACAACCGAGAACAAGGGGCTGCGGCGGAGGCCGCGGAACGCGAGGCGCAGATCGCCCAGGACGGTATTCATAGTGCTCGTTTGACGGTGGGAAAGGGCCGGTGGTTGCTAAGCATTTGTAGGGCGGGTCTTCAGACCCGCCGGTTCGGTGACCCGCCGGGATTCGGTGACCCCGGGTCTAAAGACCCGGCCTACATGCACGTCGTCGGCGCGCGATTGCTTACTCATATCTCAGCGCAACCATGGGATCCACTCTCGAGGCCCGGCGTGCCGGAAGGTAGCCCGCGACGGCGGACACCAGCACCATGACGCCGATGGCGACGAACATCGTTCGCGGGTCCGCCGGCGCAAGACCGAACAGCAGGGTGGTTACGAACCGGCTCGCCGCGACGGCTATCGCGACGCCGGCCGCAACGCCAATGACGACCAGCACCATCGATTCGCGCATCACGAGGCGCAGCACGTCCTCACGCTGGGCGCCGAGCGCCATGCGGATGCCGATCTCGTTGGTGCGGCGCGAGACGCTGTAAGACATCAGACCGAACAGGCCCACCGACGCCAGCACCAGGGCAAGCGCGCCGAACAACGCGTACGCCTGCGCGAACACCTTCTCCTGCGCGAACCGCTTTTCGACCTGCTCGATCTGCGTCGAGACGTCCATGATCGGCAGCGTGGGGTCGACCTGCCTCACGGCTTCGCGGATTCCACTCACGACACTTGCCGTCGGTCCAGCGGTGCGCACCTCGAATACGCCGAACCGCCCCGGGTTCTGCAACAACGGGACATACATCGTGGGAGGTGGCGCATCACGCACGCTGTCGTACTTCGCGTCGCGCAGCACGCCTACCACCTCGAGCTCGCTGCTGGTTTCCGGACTGGAGCCAAAGTGCCGGCCGATTGGGTTCTCATTGGGAAAGTACTTTCGGACCGCCGCTTCGTTGATGACCACGACCTTTGGAGCCGTCTGGTTGTCTCGTTCCGTGAATGCACGACCCATCACCACCGGGATCGCCATCACCTCGAAGAAATTCGGCGAGATGACAAGGTAATGGATGCTGTTGCCCTCGCCGAAGTTCGTCCCTAGCGCGGCGCCCTGGGCGCGGCCCGCCGCATACACGCGCCCCTGCACGAAAATACCGGTCGAGCTCATGCTGCCGGACAACAGCGCCGGCTGCGACATCGCGACCGCGCGCACGCCGGGGACCGTGCCGATCCGATCGACGAGATCTCGATACAGCGTGAACGTGCGCGCCTCGTCGTATCGGTTCAACTGCGGGTTCACGCGAAACAGCACGAGGTTCTGTGGGTTGAACCCTACGTCCACGCGACGCAGATTGCTCAACGTTCGAAGGAACAATCCGGCGCCGACGAGCAGTACGAGCGAGATGGCAACCTGCACGATGAGCAGGGATTTCCCCAGGATGCTGCGCGAGCCGGCAACACTCCGGCTCGTGTCCTTGAGGGCCGCGCTGACGTTCATCCCCGTCGCGCGAATCGCCGGGGCGATGCCGAAGACGATGCCCGTCGCGCCGGTGATGAGCAGCACGAAGCCCAGGATTCGCCAGTCGAGCGCGGTCATCTGCGGGGCTGAGCCGGGCAGGAGCTGTTTGCCCCAGTAGCCCACGAGCACGCCGAGGGCGCCACCCATCGACGCCAGGAGCAGGCTCTCCGTCAGCAGCTGCCGGATCAGTCGTGGCCGCGTCGCGCCGAGCGAGAGCCGCACCGAGATCTCCTTCTGCCGCGCGGTCGCGCGCGACAGCAGCAGGTTCGCGACATTCGCGCACACGATCAACAGGACGAGCGCGACGACGACGCTCAGGATGGTCATCGATCGAAGGTCGCTGGTGTTCACGTCGTAGATGCCGCGGTCGCCGCGCTCGACGCGCAGCCGCGGAACCTCGGTGCGCGTCCTGTTGGAGGAGAGCGAGCGGTCCTTCTCGGACAACGACTTGAGATAGGAATCGAGGCCCGCGCGCGCCGTATGCTGGAACACGCTTTCGAGGTTGCCCTGCACCTGCGCTGCCGTCGCTCCCGGCTTGAGGCGCCCCATCACCTGCAGCCACCAATAGGTGGGTTGGGTCAGTCTTGGAAGACCCCGCGGGCCCCTGTTGGTGTTCAACGGCTGATCGAGCGCAAGCGGCACGGAAATATCCGGTGCCTCCTCGAGCGGCTGCTGGACGCCCGTGAACTCCGGCGAGATAACGCCGACGATCGTGACGAGGACGTTGTTGATCCGGACGGTTTTTCCCACGACCGCGGGATCGGTCCCGAATCGCGCGTGCCAGTATTTCGAGCTGATCACCGCCACTGGTGGCGCCGCGGGGCGGTCGTCATCGGGCAGAATCGTACGCCCGATGCGCGCCTTGACCCCGAGCATCTGGTAGTAGTTGCCCGTCGAGATGAATGCGTTCGCGATCTCTGCCGCGCCGTCCACGACCACGTTGACGCGCCCGAAGGGCGCACACGCAAAGAGATCCGTCATCGTCTGGTTGTCGGTCAGGAACTGCTCGAACATCGGGTACGAAAACGACGCGCGCACGTCCTGGCCGTCCGCAGTCTTTTTCAGGAACCCATAGCCGCTCGAACTGGTCACCATATCGTTGCGGCCGGCATATCGGAACCGCACGAGCGTGTCGGGATCCTTCACGGGGATCTTGGTCAGCAGCAGCCCGTTGATCGCGCTGAAGAGCGCCGTGTTGGCGCCAATGCCGAGCGCCAGCGAGACGACGACCACCAGCGTCCATCCCCTCGCGCGCAACAGCATGCGCACCGCGTGACGCAGATCCTTGAGCATCGATGCCTCCGGGCGTGTTATCAGGCGGCAGCCTGAATGATCGCATTATCGATGATTGCCGCGTGTCGCGCGGACAATCTCACGCAGAGCCCGATTCTTGTCTTGAGGCGCAGAGCCCGCGGAGCAGCCGCGCCTGAGCACGTCCGCCGTTGCCCGGCCTTCGGCCGCGCGAAGCGCGGCACGGCGGACGTGCCGCGGCGCGCGGCGCTTCCTCAATTGTCCGCGCGTCACTGTGCTGTTCGTCGTTGTTGTCATTTTCTTTGTCTTTCTGTGTTTTTCTCTGGCCTTCCGTGACTGCTCTGCACTGCAAACGTCTGAGTTCGTGTTTTTCTGACACGAATTATGCTGCCAGTACTGCGATATCGGTGTCGCGGAATTTGAGCGC
>QHWT01000093.1:0-44872 GCA_003222675.1 Acidobacteriota bacterium
TGCTGTTCCTTGCCGAATCGCCGACCGCGATGTACGTGTTTGCAGGCGTCTTCGGCCTCGGTCTCGGCGGCGAGTACATGATCATCCCGCTGATGGCCGCGGAACTGTTTGGCGTGCGCGTGCTCGGCCGCCTCATGGGTGTGGTGCTCACCGCGGACGGCGTGGCCGAGGCGACTACGCCGATGTTCGTTGCGTATCTCCGCGACGTCACGGGCAGCTATCGCAACGGCTTCCTCGTCCTGATTGGCATCGCGGTCATGGGCGCGCTCGCGATCGCCTTTCTGCCGCGCCCGGCGCCGCATCCCAATACCGCAGGCCGGGTCGTCAGACCCGGCGTCATGAGCCGACATGAGCCCTGAGTCGTGAGTCTTGAGCCTGATACCATCGCCCAGCATGGAGGACATCGCATGTCTGATTACGCGCGACGCGAGTTCCTGCTGGCCATCGGTGCTCTTGGCGTTGGCGCGTCCGGTAGTCTCCGCCTGGAGGCCACCGGCCGCATTCGTCTCGGTTACGCAGCGATTACGTGGGGCGGAAAAGACGAACAGGCCATCGCCGATATCTCGGCGGTCGGCTTCAAGGCAATCCAGCTCCGCTCGTCGGCGTTCGACGCGTACGGCACGCGTCCTGGCGTTCTGAAGGACCTGCTCGCGAAGCACGGCCTCACGTTCGCCATCCTCTCGAGCGGCGATCTGAAGTATCAGCCCGCGGATCGCGAGGCGATGCTCGCGCTGCACCTCTCTCACGCCAAGTTCGTGCGCGATGCGGGCGGGCAGTTTCTCCAGGTGATCGACGAGCTGCCCAAGGGCCGCGCCGTCGGTCCCGACGACTATAAGGCGCTAGCCGACATGTTGAACACTCTCGGCGAGCGCACGAAGGCTATCGGCGTTCCACTCGTCTATCACAACCACATGAACAGCACCGGAGAAGCGCCCGACGCCATCGAAGCCATCATGGCCGAAAGCGCCGCGAGCTCCGTGGGGCTTCTGTTCGACATCGCGCACTACCAGCAGGCAGGTGGCGATCCCGTCAAGGCGATTCGCCGCTATGGCAAGGCGATCAAGGCCGTGCACCTGAAGGACGTGCGGAAGATCGATGCCGCGCCCGGTTACCAGTGGGTCGAGCTCGGGCGGGGGCGCGTGGACGTGAAGGGCTCGGTGGCCGCCCTCAAGGACGTCGGCTTCGACGGCTGGGCGATCGTCGAGTTCGATCGCGTCGTCGATCCGGGCGGCTCGCCAAAGGCGAGCGCGGAGGCCAATCGCGAGTACGTCACGAAGCAGTTAGGCTTGATGCTTTGAAGACTTCACGCGGAGATCGCTGACCGCTCTTTGGTCGAATTACTCAATCGCCGCGTCGCAGGTCACACTCGGCTCCCGGTGGTTTTTGGCGTGCGATTGGACGTCCGGGTCGTGCGGAGCAGACGGCCTCACGCCGAGGCGCCGAGGCGCAGAGCACGCGAAGAAGGCTGCCGGTCAGCGCATTCGCCGTGCCGCTTGTATTCGTAGTCTCGCGTGACCTCCTGCCGCGCGAAGCGCGGCGGCGAATGCGCTCCGCAGCCGCTTCCTGAATGTGTTCTCCGCACCCATGCGTGCAGCCGTGATCCAGATCATCGCTTTGCGGTCGGCAGCGTGTTGTTCCTCTGCGCCTCATGCGCCTCTGCGTGAGGTCGTACGTGACAAGCGGATCACCCGGCGCGCTGAAGGAGGTCAGAGTCTCCGCGGGCTCTGCGAGCTCGGCGTGCGTACGTCCGTGACACCCGGTCAAACCCGAGTCACTTGTCTCACGTACGACTTCACGCCGAGGTCGTAAAGCGCGCGGAGGGTTAACGGCGTCCGCTACGGCTGTTCGGGTTCAACGAGATACAGATCGCGCCCCGCGTGATCGACGACGAGCGTGTCGGGATCGCGGCGCGCGGCTTCGATGTCCACCGACTCGCACCGCTGAAAGGCGAGCTTCACTCGCCGGCACACATCCTCGCTGACGGCTGACGCGAGCGTGATGCGATAGCGGGGCTCGATGTGCCCTTCCTCACTCATACGACCGGCATAGCTGACGTGTGCGAGGTGCGCCGCGACGCACAGGTTCGCCTGCAGCTCGTCCGACTGCTCGACCATCTCGCGGACCTGCTCGAGCGGCGCGTAGCCGTACTTCTCGATCAGCCGCCCATGCGTTGTCGAGATGCCGGTCAGGTGCGGCGCGTAGATCACCAGCTCCCCGCCATCCTCGATGATCCCTCCGACCTTGTAGCTCGCCTTGCCGCCGACCCACAGCTCATCGTAGTGCTCGTCGAGCAGCGCAACGACCCGCCGGTACCGCCGGCCCGTGTAGCGGACGTGCACGCGGCTGCTCACTTCAGCGGCGCTGCGGACGGTCTCGCGCAGATCGCCGGCGAACAGCGCATGCGTGCGCAACCCGGCATCGTTGCGGGTCGAGACGGAGGTGAACGCGAGAACCGGCGCCGGCACACGGTCGGCAGCCGCCTCGATGACGCGCCGCGTGGGCGTCTCGATCCGGCCGATGACGCGCTCGATCGTGGCAAGCGCGCCGAGCCAGTGCGTGAGATGCGTCAGCTCCGGCCCCGCGACGCCCGGAAAGAAGTACTTCGCACCGCCGGCAAAGCCCGCGACCTCGTGCGGCACCGTCGCGCCGATGACGAACACGACGTCGTACTGGCCCGGGGCGAGGTGCGCGTTCAACTGGACCGGCACCTCGCGATTCATGAGGCCGCCGGTCAGCGACGACACGTCCGCGCCCGACAACGTCCCGAGCGTGATCAGCTCCGAGGGGCGATCCCAGTGATGATCGAAGAACTCGCCGACGAGCGGCATGGGGGAGTGGCCCGCGCCGATCTTGGCGCGCTTTTCCGCGTTGGTCATCGGCGGATGAGTGCCCTGCGCGACGAGCGCGTCGAAGCGGCTTGCGCCCACCACCGCCAGCTCCTGCGAAATGATCGGGAACAACACGTCGGTGTTGTCGTCGCGCGTGCGATCGGGGATCACGGCGAGCACGCGGGCGCGCGGCGGAACGTTCCGGATTGCATCACGCACGATCCGGCGCAGGTCCGCCGGCGTCAGCACCGTTGACGACGATCCCGCGCCGGCCAGCGTTGGAATCACCGCGAGCTCTCGATCGGCGCCGGCTCGAGCCGCGGCACCAGCAGGTGCACGACGGTGAGCGTGACCAGATACGCAGAGGCGGCGATCAGAAAGACCGGCACGTAGCTGCCGGTCGCCTGCAGCACGTACCCCGTGACCTTCGCGATCAGCATGCCGCCGACCGCGCCCGACATCCCGGCAAAGCCGATGACCGATCCGACCGCCTGGCGCGGGAACATATCGGACGCCAGTGTGTAGACGTTCGCGGACCATCCCTGGTGCGCGGATGCCGCGAGGCCCACGAGCAATACGGCCACCCATTCCCTGTTCGCGCCCGCGGCAAACGCGATCGGCGTGACCGCAAGCGCGCACGCCAGCATGGCGGTCTTGCGCGCGGCGTTCGTGGTCCAGCCGCGCTTCAACAGCGACGAGGACAACCAGCCGCCGCCGACGCTCCCAATGTCTGCAATCAGATAAATCACGACGAGCGGCAGCGCCATCGACTGGAGGTCGATGCCGTGTCGCCGGTGCAGGAAATCGGGAATCCAGAACAGGTACAGCCACCAGATCGGATCGGTTCCGAACTTCGCGGCCGCGACCGCCCACGTCTGACGGTGACGAATGAGCGAGAGCCACGGGATCTCGACGGGTGGATCCGGAGGGTCGCTTCGGATGTAGGCGAGCTCCCCTCCGTTCACGCTGCGGTGCGTCGCCGGGGGTCCATAGAGCGGCCACCACAGCGCGAGCCAGAGCAAGCCGAGCGTACCCGTCGCGACAAACGCCCAGTACCATCCATAGGTGTAGGCGATCCACGGCACGATGATCGGCGTGAGCAGCGCGCCGATGTTCGTGCCCGAATTGAAGATGCCTGTCGCGAGCGCGCGTTCACGTTTGGGGAACCACTCCGCGACCGTCTTGATTGACGCCGGAAAATTTGCCGACTCGCCGATCCCGAGCGCAAACCGCGCGGCCATGAATCCCGCGACCGATCCGGAATACGTCAGGCCGAAAACGCCGAGCATCGCCGCAACGCCGGGGCCGAAGGTGGGCGCCTCCGCGTGCGCGATCGCCGCGAAACTCCACACCAGGAGCGCGAGCGCGAAGCCCAGCTTCGTGCCGATTCGATCGATCATGCGTCCCGCGAACACGAAGCCGATCGCATACGCGAGCTGGAACGCAAAGACGATATCGGCATAGTCGATCTCGCTCCAGCCGAACTGCTGCTGCAGCGTCGGTTTCAGCAGGCCAATCACCTGCCGATCGACGTAGTTGATCGTGGCCGCGAGAAACAGCAGCCCGCAAATCGTCCAGCGGAAGTACCCGGCGCGCGCCGAGACGGGCGCCGTTCCCGGTCGGTCGCGTGAAATGGGCATCGCCATGTCGGGTCCTCAGATGGTGGGATTCCTTCGGTGAATCGCGAATTCCTTGTGGCCGAGGCGCTCGGTCGCCGTCAGCTTACCCGAACAGACGTCGATCACTTCCGCGAAAAGCCGGTCGCCCGCCGCGGCCAACGTCTCGCGGTCATCCAGAATGCCGCTGACGTCGAGGTCGAGGTTGTCCGCCATCGACACCGCCGTCCGCGCATTGCCGGTGATTTTTATCACGGGCGCGATGGGATTGCCCGTCGGCGTGCCAAGCCCGGTCGTAAATACGACCACCTGCGCGCCGCCGCCCACCATCCCCGTGACGGACTCCACGTCCAGACCGGGCGTGTCCATGACCGTCAGGCCGCGGCGCGTGATGCGTCCGGAGTAGGGCACCACGTCGCTGAGCGGCGTGCGCTCGCCCCCTTTGTGCGTCGCGCCGAGCGACTTCTCTTCGATTGTCGTGAGGCCGCCGCGGATATTCCCTGGCGACGGCTGCGTCCCGCGGATGTCGAGCCCGAGCGCCCGAGCTTCCCCTTCAACGCGCGAGATAATCTGGATCAGCTGCGCGCCCGTGTCCGGCGATGTGGCGCGCGCCGCGAGCAGGTGCTCGGCCCCCATGATTTCCGCGATCTCGCCCAGCACCGCCGTGCCGCCGGAGTCCACCAGACGGTCGGCGACGCGACCGAGCGCGGGGTTGGCCGCCAGACCGGACGTGTAATCGGACCCACCGCACTTCACGCACAGAATCAACGACGAGATGTCGAACGCTTCGCGCTCGTCGCGCTCGAGCGCCGTCACGAGCCGCGTCGCGATCTCGGTAGCGCGCGCCGTCGCGCGCACGGTTCCGCCTTCACTTTGAATGGCGACGATCTCCGCGGGCTTCCCCGCGCGCCGCGCCGATTCCGCGAGATACTGCGCCACCACCTGCTCGCAGCCGAGCGCGATGACGAGCACCGCGCCGACGTTGGGATGCCCGCAGTAAGCGGCCAGTGTCTCGTGCGTGATGTGCAGATCGGGACCGAGCTGACCGCACCCGGCGAGATGCGGCAGCGCGGCGCCACGCGGCGGAACCGCCGCCGCGACGCGCTCTGCGACGACAGATGCGCAGATCACGGTTGGGACGACGAGCAGGTGATTGCGGACGCCGACGCGGCCGTCGGGACGCCGGTACCCGAGAAACTGCTGATCGCTCACGTGTCTTCCTCCGGCGGCTCCGCCAGACGCGGCGCCGCGGCGCCCGCGTGTTCGGCGCGATCGCCGCGTCCGCGGTCGCTCGCCACGTTATGTGTGTGCACATGCGCACCGGGCGCGATGTCCGCGATTGCCGTCCCGATCGCGCTGCCGTACTTGATGACCTCATCGCCCGCGCGAATCGCGCGTAAGGCAACCTTGTGTCCGCGAGGAATCGGCTCCGCAACCGTGACGGTCGCCGTCTCCACCTCGAGCACGCGGCCCGCGTCGAGCGCGTCCAGCGCGGTCGCCACGTTATCGCGCGCGCTGATGACGATCGCAGGCTTCACTGGTTCACTCCGCTCGCAAGAAAGCCGCCGTCTACGACGATCAGCTGTCCCGTGACGAACGTCGAGGCGTCCGACGCCAGATAGACCGCGGCGCCGACGAGCTCCTCGAGCCGGCCGAAGCGCTTCATCGGCGTGCGCAGCAGCAGCTCCTGCCCGCGCGGCCCCTCCAGCAGTTTCGCATTCAAATCGGTGCGGAACACGCCCGGCGCGATCGCATTCACGGTCAGGCCGTGAGGCGCCCACTCGATCGCGAGCGCGCGCGTAAGGCCGGCCACTGCGGATTTGGACGCGGTGTAGGCGCTCACTTCGTGGAGTCCGACGAAGGACGACAACGAGGCGACGCCAATCAATCGGCCGGAACGTCGCGCGATCATTGGCGGCGCGAACGCCTTGAACGCGCGCAGCGTACCCATCAGGTTCACGTCAATGATGTTCTGCCATTCCGCCGTGTCCATCTCGAGCGTGGGGGCGCGCCGCGTGATGCCCGCCGCCGTGAGCACGACATCGATTTGCCCGAATTCGCGAACAACCAGGTCGCGCAACTGCCCGAGCGCCGCCTCGTCCGAAACATCCGTCGGAACGCGCATCGTGCGCCGCCCGCGGCGCTCGATCTCCGCCGCAACTTCGTTGACGAGCGTCTCGCGCCGCGCGGTCGCGACGACATCGGCGCCGGCATCGGCGAGGCCGAGCGCGAGCACGCGCCCGATGCCGCTCGTGCCGCCGATCACCACCGCCGTCTTCCCCTGCAAATCGAACAGATGTGCCGTCATCGTGATCGCTGGACGCTCCGGCGCTTCCTCGTACATGATATCGATTTCATCGAGACATCGCTGGCTGCCGCCGGCGATTCGTCTGAGGACAACCCTCGCGAACTGCACCTCCAGGTGAACCGATGTTGAACGAAACACTTTACAGACAGCCACGCAAAGACGGCCTGCACGTGCTCCAGCGGCGTGGTACGGGGGGCGCGCGCGAAATCACCACCTCGCGCCTCGTGCTCGCCGCCGGAAGCGAGTCACGGTACGAGTCCTCTGACGAGGAAACGGTCGTCGTGCTTCAGCAAGGCAAAGGCACGTTTCGGGCCGGAGGACAGAACTGGACGGTCAGCCGTTCCGACGTCTTCAGCGAACGCGCGACCGCGTTGTATCTGCCGCCCGCCACACCGCTCACGGTCAGCGCCGAATCGCCGCTCGAAGCGATTCTCGTGTCGACGCCTGCCGAGAAGGGTCTGTCGCCCGCGCTCCTCACGCCAAACGAGGTGCGCGTGAACGCGCGCGGCCGCGACATCTATGCGCGCGAAGTTCACGATATCTTCGTCAACGACGCGCGCGCGAAGCGCATCATGGTCGGGGAAACATTCAATCCGCCCGGGCACTGGAGCAGCTATCCGCCGCACAAGCACGACGGCAAGGATGGCGAGCCGGTGCTCGAGGAGGTCTACTACTTCCGCATCGCGCCGTCGCAGGGCTTCGGCCAGCAGATGCTCTATACAGCCGGCGGCGAATGCGTCGCGCACGTCGTCAAGGACGGGGATGCTGTGCTGCTGCCATACGGCTACCATCCGGTCGTCTCGCCGCCGGGATACAAGCTGTACTACTTGTGGGCGATGGCGGGGGCGCAGCGGAAGCTCGCGCTCCACGAGGATCCGGATCACACGTGGGTTCATAATGCGCCGTCGGCGTGATTAGAAACGACGTAGGGCGGGTCTTCAGACCCGCCGGTGAGCCGGGTCTAAAGACCCGGCCTACACAATCGATATATGGCCACACCCAACGTCAGTCTCGGTTCCCGCGAAGCGGTCGTGCGCGCGATCCAGGGCTTCGGTATCGTGGCCGTCATCCGCATGCGCGATCCCGCAAAGCTGCGCGCCGTGGTTGACGCGCTCGCGGACGGCGGTGTCCGCGCGCTCGAAGTGACGATGACGGTGCCCAATGCGGTCGCGCTGATACGCGAGCTCGCGCCCACGATGCCGGAGGGCTTTCTCCTCGGCGCTGGCACCGTGACCGATGCGGCCACGGTCGATGCGGTCGTCGACGCCGGCGCGCGCTACGTCGTCAGCCCGGTGTTCCGCCGCGAGGTCATCCGTGCGTGCCACGATCGCGGCGTCGCCGTCGCGCCCGGATGCTTCACGCCGACCGAAATCCTCGACGCGCATGATGCGGGAGCGGACATCATCAAGGTATTCCCCGCCACCGCGCTCGGCCCGCAATACATAAAGGATATCCGCGCGCCGTTGCCGCAGGTGAAGCTGATGCCGACCGGCGGCGTGACGCTGGACAATGCCGGCGACTGGATCCGCGCCGGCGCCGTGGCGGTCGGCGTGGGATCGGCGCTCCTCGATACTGCGGCGATCGAGAACGGGCGGTTCGAGGTGATCGCGGAGAACGCGCGCCGGATCGTCGCGAACGTCGCCGCTGCGAGGCCGGCGACGTGACCGCAAAAGTTGTGACGTTCGGCGAGCTGATGCTTCGACTCAGCCCACCAGGGTTCGAACGGCTGCTTCAATCGCCGATGCTGGTGGCGACGTTCGGCGGCGGCGAAGCCAACGTCGCTGTCAGCCTCGCGCAGTTCGGCCTCGACAGCCACTACGTCACGCGTCTGCCTTCGCACGCGATCGGCGAGGCCGCGGTGCGGGCGCTGCGCACGGAGGGCGTGAGAACGGATTTCATCGCGCGCGGCGGCGATCGGGTCGGCATCTACTTCGCCGAGGCGGGGGCGAGCCAGCGCGCTTCGACCGTCATCTACGATCGCGCGCACTCCGCGATCGGCGAGATGCCGGCTGACGGGATCGCGTGGGACCGCGTGATGGCCGGCGCCGCCTGGTTCCACGTGACCGGTATCACCCCTGCGCTGGGTGAGAAGGCGACCGCGGCAACGAAGGCAGCGGTCGCGGCGGCCAGACGCGCCGGCGCGCGGGTCAGCGTCGATCTCAACTACCGCAAGAAGCTGTGGACGGAATCGCAGGCGCAGGCCACGATGCGGCCGCTGATGCGCGATGTCGACGTGGTGATTGCGAACGAGGAGGACCTGCAATCGGTGCTCGGTGTGCACGTGGAAGGGGCGGACGTCACGTCAGGCACGCTCGACGTGAATGGCTTTCGTGACGCCGCCGAGCGCGTCACGCGCGAGTTCGGTCCGTCGATGGTGGCGATCACGCTGCGCGAGAGCCTCTCGGCAAGCGACAACGGCTGGAGTGCGGTGCTGTGGGATGGCGCGACGAAGACGCTGCACCGGAGCCAGCGCTACATGGTGCGCCTCGTCGATCGCATCGGCGGCGGCGACAGCTTTGCCGCAGGCTTGATTTACGGGCTCGTGACTGGCCGGCCGCATGATGCCGCGCTACGTTTCGCCGTCGCGGCCAGCGCACTCAAGCAAACCATTCCTGGAGACTTCAACCGAGTGAGTGTGTCAGAGGTCGAGGCCTTGGCAAAGGGCGATGCCTCAGGAAGAGTGCAACGATAGTGACAGTTACCAGTTACCAGTTCCAGTTACCAGTTCCAGTTACCAGTTCCAGTTACCAGTTTCCAGTTTCCGGTTGCCAGTGTCCGGTTGTCAGTGTCCGGTTGTCAGTTGAGAGTCGCAACTGGCTACTGGTGACGGGTCCTGGTCACTGGCAACTGGCCAGTGGCCACTGGCAGCTATCTGAGAAACACATTCGGCATCAATGCCAGCGGCTCTCCGCGTCGAAACACCTGCAGCGGCGCGGCCAGCGTCTGCAGGACCTTTGGATTGGTGAAGCCGAGGAGCGACCCCAGTGTCGTGGCGCGATCGGATCCTCCAAACGGATTCCGGATCACGTCGTACAAGGTTTTCTTCGGCGGATAGACGACCAATTCCACCTCGGAATCCTGCGGAATCTTTGCGCGCTGCTTCGCGAGCGCGACGGCGCGATCGAGCCCTCCGAGCTCGTCGACGAGGCCGATCTGCTTCGCCTGGCGACCCGTCCACACGCGGCCCTGCCCAATCGCGTCAATCCGCTCGGGCGTCGTGTTGCGTCCCTGTGCGGCTTTCTCGACGAACGTGTCGTAGGTTGCCTGCATGCTTTCCGCCATGCGGGCGCGCTCCTCGGGCGAGAACGGCCGCACGGGTGAATACATGCCCGCGTACTTGCCCTGCGAGACCCCTTCCATGTTCATCCCGAGCTTCTTCAGCGTGCCGTCGATGACGAACTTGGTGATCACGACGCCGATCGAACCCGTCAACGTGGATGGCTCGGCCACAATCGCGTGGGCCGGCATCGCGATGTAGTAGCCGCCCGAGGCGGCGACATCGGACATCGAGGCGATCACGGGCTTCTGGTTCTTCGTGAGCATCACCTCGCGCCAGATCACATCCGATGCGATGGCGGATCCGCCCGGGCTGTCAACGCGGAGCACGATCGCCTTCACCGAACTGTCCGCGCGCGCCTTCCGCAGGTACTCGATGATCGTGTCGGAGCCGACCACGCCCTGCGGTGAGTCGTAGCTGCTCTTGCCCGAAACGATGATCCCGGCCGCGTAGATGATCGCGATGCGCGGCCCGCGCCCGAGTCCCAGGCTCGACGAGCCCACCTGCCGATAATCATTGAGCTCGACGTACTTTGGCGCGCCCGGCGCGAGCTTCACCTTGTCGTCGATCTCGTCTTCATAAGCGAGATCGTCGATGAGTCCGGCGCGCAGCGCGTCTTCCGGCAGGAACGGCCCGTGATCGATGAGCGACTTCACCGCCGCCTCGCTCTTGTGCCGCCCGTCGGCAATCCCGCGCACGAGCTGTTCGTAAAGATCGGTGTTCAGCGATTCCGCCATCTCGCGATGCGCGGGCGTGAAGGTGTGCTCGGTGAAGGTGTTCGACGCCGTCTTGTACTCGCCGATGTGCAGTGCGTCGGGATACGCGCCAATCTTGTCCAGCGTGCCGCGGAGAAACAGCTCGTAGCTGGCCATGCCCGTGAGATCGAGCGAGGCCGCGGGCATGAGGAACACCTTGTCGCACGCGGACGACAGGTAGAACTCCTGCTCGCCGCCGTACTCCATGTACGCGATGACGGGCTTACCCGACCGGCGGAAGTCGACGATCGCGTCGCGCACTTCCTGCACCTTCGCCCAGAGCGCGGCCGCGCTCGTGGGCTTGATGATCACGCTCGAGATCCGGCTGTCGACCTTCGCCTTCCGCAGCGTTTCGACGATCGATCTGACCGTGGGGGGAGATTCGATGAACTGTCCCAGCACGCCGCCCGGCTCCATTTCCTCGAGGTTTCCGCCGAGGTGCAGGACGAGCGTCGAGTGGTTCGCCACCTGGGGCTCCCGTCCTACCGCGCTATATAAGAGGAGCAGGCCGGCTCCGGATGCGAAGACAGCCAGGACGATGAGCACGATGACGAGCCAGACGCCGCGCCTGAGAGCCACAGCTGTGCCTTTCCAAAGACGAGTGACTTACTAGTGTAAGTCGGATTTCAGCCCTCTCGTGGCTTCCGCGCCGAGTGGAAACGTGGACCGCACCCCGCATCCCGCACCCCGCAGACGAATACGATCCTGAAATCGAGTGTCGAGGTTGTGATCACACGCGCGGGGCTCATCTGGGTGGATTCGCAGATTCTGGCGGGAAATGCACTGGCGTCCGGCTTGCTGTCGACGGCTCGAACCAATGACTGCCGCTGTCCCCACACCGATCCTCGTGGTCGAGGACGATGGAAACACGCTGACGGGTTATATGGAGTTCCTGGCGAGCGCCGGATTCAATCCGACGGGCGTTCCTGATGCAACCAGCGCGCTGCCGATTGCCCTCCGCAATCCGCCGGACGTCGTCGTCACGGACATCACGCTGCCGGGCATGAGCGGGTTCGAGCTCGCCGCGGCGCTGCGAGCGGACGAACGCACGAAGCACGTGCCCGTCATCGGCCTGACCGCCCATTGGACGCCGCAGGTGCGATCGCGCGCAGCCGACGTGAAGATGCAGGCCATCCTGTTGAAGCCGTGCATCCCGTCACACCTCGGCGCCGAGCTGGAGCGTGGGCTCGGGCGTACGTGCCGATCCGCCGTCTGATCTAACGTGGGGCTCCGCCCCACCCCGGCTCGGTGGCTCGCGGGGACCCCGACACCCCGCTCCGCTCCCTGGCAGGCGCGCCGTGCGCGCCTAGCCCGTCATACAGCAGTGCGAGTACAAAGACACGAACGCCCTCGCCGCTCCGGCGTATGTCCGGTTGCGGCGAGGGCGTGCGTGCGAAATCCGCGTCGCGATCGTCAGCTAGAAAATCAAACGAAGACCCAGCCGGAACTGACGTTCGTCGATCCCCTCGCGGCCGAGATCCTGGACGCTGGTGATCGTCATGAAGTCCGCTCCATCTCCGACGAAGTTATCCGGTGCCGCGAGATGAGGCGTGTTCGTGAAATTGAACGCCTCCGCCCGGAACTGCAGCCGGAGCCGGTCTGAGAAGGAGAACTCGCGCGTCAACCCGAAGTCCCAGTTGAAGACACCCGGCGCGCGGAGGATGTTGTACCCCGTGTTGCCGAACCGCGCCTCCGTGACATCGGCAAATGCTGTCGGATCGTAGTACGGCGTTCCCCTCCCGACGCCGCCGAGCTTCGCCACGTTGGTCTTCACCTGGTCTGCGGTCTGCGTGCTTCCCGGCAGGTTCAGCGACGTGTCGTCCGCAAGAACGCTGAAGGGGGTGCCGCTCATGATGCTGATCATGTTGTTGATCTGCCACCCGCCAAGAATCTGCGAGGCGATCCCTTTGTCGTTCAGCCAGCGTCGCCCCGGGCCCATCGGGATCTCCCAGACGTTCGTGATGCCAACGTTGTGGGTGCGATCGACATCCGTGAGCGCCCGATTCCGGCTGAAGTAGGGCGCGGCTTGAACGTTCGGCGTATTGGAGCTGTTCGTAATCACATTGATTGCCTTGCCCCACGTGTAATTCACGTTCAGGCTCAGGCCCGCCGAGAAGCGACGCGACAGTTGCGCCTGCAGCGAATCGTAGTGGCCGTTGCCGAGCGGTTGAAGGAACACGGTCGACGCGGTCCTTCCGAATCGTTGCAGCAACGGTTTTCCTTCGTCCCCCGCGCCGATCACCTGCCCGGCGTTCTGGTCCACCAGTCCCAGCTGACGGATCGATCGCGTTGCGACATAACCGGCCTGCCCTGTGAACTTCCACGGCAGTTCGCGCTGCACCGTGAAGTTCCAGGACTGGATGTATCCGCGATTCAGGTTCTGCGGGTATCCGCCGAATGCGTAGTCGCTCGGGATGTCGAGGACGCCGTTGCCCTCGGCCGGCACCTGCACCGCCGGTATACCCTGCGACAGGGTTGTCGCAGGAGTCAGGCCGTCGGGCGACTCACGCCTCACCTGGATAAGGAGCGGGTAACTGGCTCGAATCAATTCCAGGGCTTCGTAGGGATCGTTCGTAAGGCCGTAGCCGGCGCGGACGACCCACTTGTCGCTGGGGCGGTAGGCCATGCCGACGCGCGGACCGAAGCGCCGCTTGCTGGTGCTGATTCCGCAGTCGGTCGGGACCGACCCCACGCCGCACAGCAGCACCTTTCCTGTGGTGATGTCGTAGCGTTCGATGCCGCGATCGGGCCGCGTCGGCATCGGGAAGTATTCCCACCGGGTGCCGTAATCGATCGTGAGCTTGTCCGACACGGACCAGCGGTCGCGGATATAGCCGCTATAGAGCCACGACTGCACGTGATAGACGTCCGGCACCTGCAGCGTTCTGCCGGCGCTGCTCGCCTGCCCGATCAGGAATGCCGCAATGCTGTTGTATCTGGAGCTTGGGGAGGTCTTCTGACAATTGCCCGTTGCGGAATCGACCGCGATGCATTGCTCGGTGATGCCGCGAGCGAAGTCGAACCCTCCCTGGGCGCCGAAGCCGCCAGTGATGAACTCCGCCTGCGTCTGGTTCAGCCCCATGTGATAGATGTCGCCGCCAAACCGGACGTTGTGCGTCTTCTTGATCAAATTGAAGTTCACCACGTACTGCGACTGCGGGTCGTGGCGGTAATAGGGCATGAAGTTCGAGTTGACCCCGACGGTTGCAAAGTCGTCCGTGCCGTTGAAGTCGAACTCCGGCCAGCCGCTCTCGAAATTGCGCGGGCCATTCGTTCCGGGAATTCCCAGCACGTCCGCTCCGATGTTCGTGCCGAGCCCGGGTTGCTCCGAGTTCGTTCCCTGCTTCGCGTATCCATAGTGCGCGTCCATCAGGAACGTGGGACTGAAGATGTAGGTGCCCATCACCGTAAACCGGTAAGTGTTGCCGTGCCCGTGCCCAGGGTTGCTGCTTCCACCGATGGGCCTCCCGACCCCGGTGTCGCCGAAGACCGTTGGCACGTTGGTGCGATAGTGCAGAAGGCCGAAGGTCCCGGCCATGTTCAACTTGGAATTGACGTTGAAATCGACCTTCGAATCCACCTGGTGACGGTCGAACGTGAACGGGGCGGACACGAAATAATTGCTTCGCTCCCGGTCAAGGTTGTTGGCGGGGATGAAGCTCGCGATCTTCCTGGCAATCGGATCCATCCGCGCCGCAGGAATGATGTTGAGGCAGTTCGGGTTCGTCGCGGTGTTGCAGAGCGCGTAGTTCGGGTCGCCGGGGAATACCTGGAATTGCGTGCGGCCCGTGCCATCCGCGTTACCGGAGAGCGGATCGTAGATCGGATTCGGCGACCGTTGCAGATCCCCCCTCAGCATTGCCGGCAGCGGAACCGTGACCGTCCTGTCCACGTTTTTGTGGTCGCGGATCGACTCGTAGCTGACGAAGTAAAAGATCTTGTTCTTTTTAATCGGGCCTCCGACGGTGCCGCCGAACTCGTCGTAACTCATCTTCGGCTTGTTGCCGGTGTTCAGCGCAGCATCGTCGAACCGCATCGGCCAGGCTTTCAGGTTCTGGTTGGTGAAATACTCGAAGCCCGATCCGTGAAGGGCATTGGTTCCGCTCTTGGTCGACACGTTGACCGCGGCGCCGCCGGCGAGGCCCTGCTCGGCGTCCATGCTGTTGGTCACGACGTTCACTTCCTGGATCGATTCGAGCGTCGGGATATAGGAGACGACGTGCGGCAGCTGGACGTGCGTGGTGCTGACGCCGTCGATCCTCGTGTTGTTCTGATCGTCGCTGGTCCCGTTGACGCTGAACTCGAGCGAGCGCGCGGGGTTGGTCGGGATGGAGTGCGAATTGACCGGAGGCGCGAACCCGGGCAGCATCCGGTAGACCTGCTGATAGTTCCGGCCGAGCGGCACCGGCAGGTTGGCCAAATCCTTCGCCTCGAGGCTCTGGTGGACCTCGGCGGTGTCTGTCTGCAAGACCGGCGCTTCAGCGCTGACCGTGACGTTGTCGCCCATGGCGCCGATCTCGAGCGTGACATCGACGCGGGTGACGGTGTTGATGCTGACCGGAACTTCGGTTTGCTCGAACGACTTGAAGCCTTGCTGAGTGGCTTTGAAGCTGTAGACGCCGGCCGGCAGATTGGCGAGGTTGTATCGGCCCCCTTCGTCGGTCACTGCCTCGCGAACGAGACCAGTGCTCTTATTGGTGGCGACCACCGTGGTGCCAGGCATGACGGCGCCTGACGCGTCTTTCACTTCGCCCAGGATCGATCCATAGAGAACCTGTGCCGTGCCTCGCTGAGGAAACATCAGAACCAGGGCAACCAGCAGCAGGCACCCCAGCGAGACGGTCGACCTCCGTACTCCTCCAGACATTGAACCCTCCAGTCGTAGTGACGACCAGGAACAAAGGATCGGATTGATGATGCGTCGGCTAAGAACTCACCTCCACTATCGTCGGTCGGCCGGGTCTTTGACCCGGCGTCGCGTTGGATCGGACGGTCACTCGCGCCGGACCGATTCGTTGATCGGCGGCGCGCTGTCTTTGATCTGCTCGGACTTGGAATCGTAGTACAGCCGCTTTCCCTGCCAGTACGACTGCGCCGCCATGATGACCGCCACGGCGTGAAGGAAGCCGTTGTCGACCGTCGCGTTCGTCCGCGTGTTGCGGCTGCGAAGGCACTCGAACCAGTTCGACATGTGCGACAGGTCCTCGTCGCCGATGTTGATCGGGCCGGGCTTGTCATCGCCGGGAAGCGTGACCCACCGCTCTCCGCGCGCGACGGTCGGATCGTCCTCGTGATTGCCCTTCTCTTCGACCAGCTTCCAGCGAGGACTGCCCTCGCCGCCGATGTTTATCAGCGTCGCTTTCTTGCCCATGACCCGCGAGAAGCTGTCGCAGTCGTTGCCGAAGCTCGTGGAGTAACTCACCAGGAATGACGGGTACTCGACGAGCGCCTCGAACGTGTCGGGGTTTTCGCGGCCATCGTGCCAGGCGAACACGCCACCGTGCGCCATGATGGAGCGTGGCGGCTGTTCGTTCATGAAGAAGTGCACGAGATCGATGCCGTGGCTCATCCACTGATCGGGGATGCCGCTCGAGAAATCTTTGTAGAGGCGGAACTCGAAGTACAGCTGCGGATCGAACGGCCGATACGGCTTCGTCATCAGCCACTTCTTCCAGTCCGTATCCTGTTCGCGGATTTGCTTCACTTCGGGCCGGCCGCGCCAGCGAGGCCCGTTGTAGTTCCACACGATCTCGTACTTGCTGACGTCTCCGAGAGCGCCGCTGCGCACGACCTCGCGCGCGGCGAGTTGATACGGTTCACTCCGGTGTTGTGTGCCCACCTGAACGACGAGGTTGCTCTTCTTAACGGCGTCGCGCGCCGCTTTGACCTCCTCGAGCACGTTGCCCATCGGCTTTTCGCAATAGGCGTGCTTCCCCGCTTCGACGGTCGCCTTCAACACGGGTGAATGCGAATGCTCCGGCGTCGCGATCAGCACCGCGTCGACATCCTTCTGAGCGAGCAGGTCGTCCAGATATTGAAAGGCGCGCGGCGCGCGCCCGAAGTACTTTTCGCTGTTGGTCGCGGCCCGCTCGCGGTTGTTCTTCCACAGATCGCAGACGGCAACGGTCTCGACGTTGTACTTACCCTTCAGCCGCGACGCGATCATGTGCAGCCCGCTGCCGCGGTTGCCCACGCCGATGTGGCCCAACGCGATGCGATCATTCGCGCCGAGAATGCGGTCGTAGGACAGTGCGCTCGAGGCAAAGGCTGAGCCCGCCACAACTCCAGCCGTCTTGCCGATGAACGACCGCCGGTCCAGCTTCTTGTCTTCTGAATCCTGCATGGTGCACCTTCCTGATGCTCGCCGGGGCCCCACCCCCGGCTCCCGCCTTCGCTCGCGCGTTCCCACCGAGCTACGGCGCGGCAGGCCGCTGCTCGCGATCATCTCCAGCCGAAGGCTGTCCCGCCGAAGCGCCTTGCGCGAAGGCGGACGGCGCCGGCGCTCTCGGCGGAGGATAGTACACCAGCCGGGCGCTGTCGCGTTACCATCGTCAACCTCGGCCTCGCGGGGCATTCGGGAACGCGATTGCCGCCCTGTGGCGTCAAATTGCAATAACGGGGTGATTGAATTCCCGACCTATACTCAACTATTGGAGGCCGCCCGCCGATGCCTTGGGTTATTGCCGTCCTCGTCATCGTTCTCATCGTCGGCCTGACCGCCTGCTTCACCATCAACGCCGTCCGCATCAAGCGCCACATGAACAAGAGCCTCAACGCATTCCGATCGCGCCTTGAAGAGGAAGCGAACTCCGTTCTCGATGGTCTTTTCAACGCCAAACACGGTGACGAAGGTCCGCCGCGTTCGGCGGATGGCTCAGAGGCAACGCCGTCGGAATGAACGCGCGACTCTGACGTCGTGCCGTTGCTCCTGCTCGCGGCAGCGTTGATTCTGCTGGTTCTGCTCTCGATAGCGCTCCTCCCGTTCTCGTTCGTGCTGCGATATCGCGCGGGAACCGCGCGCCGGCCGGCGCGCGGCTGGATGGTGACGCTGAATCTCGTTGGTCTCAGCCTCTCCTCGGTGCTGTTCCTTCTGACAGCAGCATTCACGACTCGGTGGGTACCGGGCGCGTTCCGGTATGCGCTGACGGGATTCGGTGTCGGGTGCGTCCTCGGCACCCTTGGTCTCCTCCTGACGCGATGGGAACCCGGATCGCGCGCGCTGTACTACACTCCTAACCGCTGGCTCGTGCTCGGCATCACGCTCGTGGTCACCGCTCGCGTGGGTTACGGATTCTGGCGCACATGGCACGCGTGGCGCGCCGCATACGAACACACCTCGTTGATCGTGGTGTCCGGTGTGTCGGGCTCACTGGCAGCCGGCGCGGTGGTGCTCGGGTACTATGTGACGTACTGGGCGGGCGTGCGCCGACGGATCAGACGCTTTCGGTCCAGGTGACCCGGGCGGGTACCACGAGTGCCTGGTGGGCGGTTTTCAGTACGACGCCAACGTTTCCACCCCGGCATTCGTCAAAAGACACCATGATGAATTCGTTCGGCGATATCCGATATGCCCTGCGTCAGTTCAGGCGGGCACCTGTATTTACGATTGCTGCTGTACTCACCCTCGCTCTCGGCATCGGGGGCACCACGGCTATCTTCACGCTGATTCACGCGGTGATGCTGCGTTCGCTCCCTGTCGCGGATCCCGCGCGCCTGTACCGTATCGGTGACGGCGACGACTGCTGCGTGGAGGGTGGGCCCCAAGACCGATGGGGCATGTATTCGTATCCGCTCTACGAGCGGTTGAAGGCGGCGGCGCCGGAATTCGAAGAGGTCGCGGCGTTCCAGGCAGGCGGTGCGCGCCTCAGCGTGCGCCGAGAAGGTGTGGAGACCGCGGCAAGGCCGCTCAGATCCGAATTCGTCACGGGCAACTATTTTTCAACCCTCGGTGTGAACGCCTTCGGCGGGCGCGTGATGACGGCCGCCGATGACACGCCCTCGTCTTCTCCGGTTGCCGTCCTGAGCCATCACGCGTGGCAAAGCGTGTATGCCGGTGACCCGGCCGTCGTCGGCTCCTCCTTCATCGTCCAGGGACATCCGCTCACGATCATTGGTGTTGCACCGCCCGGATTCTTCGGCGAGACACTGCGCGGCGATCCGCCAGACCTGTGGATCCCTCTGCAGCAGGAGCCTCTGATCGACGGCGACGGCGCGCTCCTGCGGCAGTCGGTCGGGGCATGGCTGCGCGCGATCGGCCGTCTTCGTCCAGGCGCGTCGGTCGACGGCATGGCACCGCGTCTGACGGAGGTGCTGCGGCAATGGATGGTGCACGATTCGGGCTATCCGTCCAACTGGATGGCCGACGTGGTGCGTCTCCTGCCCAAGCAGGTGATCGCGATCGTTCCGGCCGGTGCAGGCGTCGGTGAGATGAAAGAGGAATACGGACGGAGCCTGCAGATTCTGCTCGCCGTGTGCGGTCTCGTGCTGCTGATTGCGTGCGCGAACGTCGCGAACCTGCTGCTGGCGCGCGCGGTCGCGCGTCGCGCGCAGACGGCCGTGCGCCTCGCGGTTGGCGCCACGCGCGGGCGCATTGTCCGGCAGGCGCTCGTGGAAAGCGTGCTGCTGGCGATTGCCGGCGGCATCGCGGGTTTGCTGGTGGCGGTGGCGGCCGCGCGTCTGCTGCTGGCGATGGCGTTCCGGGGCGCACACTTTCTGCCGATCAGCACGACGCCATCGCTCATGGTGCTCGCGTTCGCATTCGGCATCGCGCTGCTGACCGGCATCATCTTCGGCGCGGCTCCTGCGTGGTTTGCGACGCGTACGGATCCGGTGGATGCGCTGCGCGGCGCCGGCCGCAGCACCGGCGACCACTCGTCGCTCGCGCGTCAGGCGCTGCTGATCGTGCAGGCTACGTTGTCCGTCGTCCTCGTCGCGGGTGCGGCGATGCTCGGACGCAGCCTCAACAAGCTCGAGCGCCAGGATTTCGGGTACCGCGTCGATGATCGCGTCGTCGTGTCGCTGAACCGGCTGCCGGCAACATACACGCAGCCGAAGCTGTCAGCGCTCTATCGCGAGATCGAGGAACGACTCAATCGCTTGCCCGGCGTGCAGGGCTCGGGCCTGGCGCTGTACAACCCGCTCACGGACAACTGGGGCGAGATGGTTCTGGTGGCAGGGCATCCTGCCAAAAAGATGGATGAGGAGGCCGGTTCTTCATGGGACCGCGTGAGCGCCAAGTATCTTCAGAATTTTGGCATGCCGATTTTGCGTGGGCGAGTGTTTACCTCAGCGGACAACGAAACCGCGGCGCCGGTGGCCATCGTCAATGAGGCTTTCGTAAAGCGCTTTTTCAAAAGCGGTCGTGCGTGACGCGAAGTTTGCCGGGTGGGGACTGAACAGGCCGGCCCGTCCGATGTTCTACGTGCCGCTCGCACAGAACGTGAACTACAAGGACGACATGCTGAAGCGGATCGAGCGGCAGTCTCATTTCATCGGTGGGCTGATGCTCGTCACGAACGCTGCGCCCGGCGCGCTCGAGCCCGTGCTGACGAGGACACTGTCCGAGATCGATCCGAACCTGACGATCACCAGCGTGAGGACGATGCAGCAGCAGGTCGATCGGTCGTTCGATCAGGAGCGGGCTGTTGCGGGACTCGCGGGTCTCTTCGGGAGCGTCGCCCTGTTGCTGGCGGCGGTCGGCCTGTACGGCGTGACCGCGTACACGGTGGCGCAGCGGACCAACGAGATCGGCCTCCGGATGGCGCTGGGCGCCGATCGCGCGAAGGTGATGGAACTGGTCCTGCGCGGCGCCTTCCAGCGCGTCCTGATTGGCCTCGTCGCGGGCGTGCCCCTCGCGGTCGGCGCCGGCCGCCTGATCGCCGCGCAGTTATATGGCGTCTCGTTCTGGGATCCGCTCGCCCTCGGCGTGGCGGCCGGGTCGCTCGCGATTGCTGCCTTCATCGCCGCGATTTTGCCGGCGGGGCGAGCCGCGGCGATTTCCCCGATGAGCGCGCTCAGGGCGGAGTAGGGGAAAGACGTCCAAGCACTTCTGTCAGGCTCCGAAACCGCTGCCGAAATTCTTGAGGTACAATCCGCGCGTTCAACGGCTTCAGCGGCCGTGACGTCAGCATACTCACCTCCCGGAGTGGCCCATGCGCCAAGCCCTCGTCGTTTGCGCGCTCGTAGCTATGACGTCCTGTGGTGGAGAAAGAAGTTTCACGAGTACGCCGACGAGTCCGACCCGGTCTATCGTCCGGTTGGACGTTCTACTCGGCGAACCCTTACGCGTCGGGACATCACCGATACAGGCCAGAGCCGTCGCGACCTACAGCGACAGCTCGCAGATCGACGTCTCGAACGATGCGGCGTGGGTCACCGCCGTCGCCGAGGGAGCCGCGACGCTCTCGGCGCGTTTTTTGGGTCAGACCGGAGCGAGAGAATTGACGGTCGGAGCACATCTGTTCGACGTGCGCGGAACCATAGTCGAAAAGTTCGGTCACCTTCCGATCCCCGAGGATCTCGTACCCGAGCTGAAATTCAGATGATCTCCGGGCCGATCTGTACCTGCCCCGCGTGTTAGATCGTTCGCGGCAGGGTGTCAGTCCGGCGCGTCTGGACGTACGAACCAAGTGAACCCTCGCGCGTCGAAACCATTGCCATGGTTGATGCCGTTACGAGTGTTCATATTCTTCAGGAGCATTTCACCTGTTTGCTGACCGAGGAGAGCTCAGATGTCCCGTGCGAGCGCACAGGAGTTTCTTCACGCGTTGTTCGAATCGCTGGATGATCTCCCGCCGGAGTTCGCTCAACGTTTCGAGGAGGTCCTGAAGAAAGACGACGTGGACCGCTCGCAGGCGATCCGTCAGCTCTTTGAGGATTTCGCCTGCGAGGGAACGGCGCGGGGCGCAGGAGTCCCCGCAAGCGACCGAGCCGGGGTGTGGGGCGGAGCCCCACGTAAATATGAATGAAAAGGTCCAGCGCCTCGTGATGCACGCGTTCCGCGGAATCCCGGGCGAGATGACCGTGGATTTCGGCAAGGGCGACAGCATCGTCGTCTACGGCGACAACGGCACGGGCAAGAGCACGATTGCCGATGCGCTGGAGTGGTATTTCACAGGGGAAATTGGCTTTCTTTCCCACGAAGGACGCCAGCACGCCGTTCGTTACGTCGGTGGCGAGAACAATGGCGTCACCTCGGTCGAGGTCTTTACGAACGGCGGGCTCGGCGGGAAGGTTGTCCTCCCCGACGAGCGGAACGCCGAGGCGTTCCACGCGATCCGGCGGGAAACGTTCCTCCTTCGCGGACGCACGCTTGCCGACTTCATCAACAAGACCAAGACGGAGAAGTGGAAGGCGCTGGTCGACATCCTTGGTCTGGACGCCATCGAGAGTCTTCGGGAGGATCTGCAGCGCGCGCGAAACGACCTTCGCAAGAAAGCCAAAGCCGCGGAGGAAGAGGCGCGGACGTATCAGCGCGCGCTTGCATCGGGATCCCAGGACGTCAGCCAGGACACGGTTCTCGCAAGCCTGCAGGAGATCTGCCGGATGCTCGGTGTCGATCCACCGCAGTCTCTCGATCAGGTGGAGGATCCGTCGTGGCTCACGGCCGCGGTTCGCGCCAGTCCCTCTGTATCAGAGGCTTCGGACCGCGAGAGTTTTCTCGCCGAGATCAAGGCACTCAGCGCTCCAGCCTACGACCAGCGTCCGGTCGACTCGTGGAACGAGCTCGTGTCGTCGGACCGGGCACGGCTTCTCCCGCGCGCCTCATTAGTGCGAGAGGCGAAACGCCTGGTCGAAACTGGATCAATCGACAAGGGACACTGCCCGCTTTGCGGCCAGAAGGTGGATCACAAAACTCTTGCGCGGAGAATCGAAAACGCCCTCGAAGAAGTGATGGAAGCGTCACGAGACCTCGAACGCTTTCGTGACCCTGTCGCCCAGCAGGCAGACGATCTCGAGACGATCCATGACAAGCGGCGGTCTATTCACGATCGCGCGCTTGCCATGGGGCTCGAACTGCCACCCGTTCCCGACATTCCGCACGCCGCATTGAGGGAGAACGTCGACGCGCTCGCGCCCGTGAAAATCGATGCGATCACGAGCGCTCTGTCCGAAGTCCGCAAGTGGGATCGCGAGGCTGGCAAACTGGCGAGAAAGGCTTCGCCCTCGCAGCCGAGCACGCGCGACACGCAGCTCGTGATGCTGGCGGCCTTATGTCAGCAGGTGAACGCCTGGCGGTTTGCGGAGAAGAAAGCCGCGCGAGCTGGCCGCGCGCTGGATCTCGCCGAACGCGTGTTCGACGCGTATCAGACCAAGCAGAAGGAAGATCTGACCGAACTGTTGAAGCGTATCAGCCGCCGCGTCGGCGAGATCTACTCGGCGCTCCACCCGGGAGAGGATCTCGACGCCGTGAGCGTCGAGCCATGGACGGCGAAGGGTGTCGAGCTGGCGATCGAGTTCTATGGATCGCGGCAGCGCCCGCCGCACGGCGTGCTGAGCGAATCGCATCTGAACTCACTCGCGATCGCGCTCTTCCTGGCAATGGCCGAGAGCTTCAACGAGCAGATCGGTTTCCTCCTGCTCGACGACGTGATCAACAGCTTCGACGTCGAGCACCGCGGCCGCCTCGCCGAGCTTCTGGCGGACGGTTTCTCGGGGTGGCAGCTGATCGTGCTCACGCATGACCAGCAGTTCTTCGAACATTTGAGCCGCCGCGCGCCGTCGTGGCGGAAGCTGGAGTTCACATCCTGGAGCTACGCGTCGGGTCCGCGGACGACGCAGTATGAAACGAAGGACATTCTTCTGAATGCGCGGGAGCGGTTCGAGTCCGGGGATGTCCAGGGCGCGGCAACCAAGGCACGTCGCGCGCTCGAGGAGCTGCTCCAGGAGACGTGCGAGGCGCTGTGGGCGCCGCTCCCCTTCCGGCGCGGTCAGGCGAACGACAAGCGGGAGATCGGCGAGCTTTTCAAAGGCGTCCGGCGTACGCTGAAGGAGCGAGCGAAGCCGCTGTTGGACTCAATCGAGCCGCTCCTCAAGAACCTCGAGGCGGACGTCGGGGCGACGCTGAACGTTGCGGTCCACGGAAGCCGCGGCCGGCCTGGAACGAGTGAAGTGGAGGCAGCGCTGGAACGTATTGCGACGCTCGACGACAAGTGGTCCTGCCCGGAGTGCAGGACTCGTGTCTGGCACCGCGGTACCCCCGAGGCCGCACGCTGCAAGTGCGGCCTGAGTGCATTCCCGCCGGCTCGCACCTGAGAGAGCCGCCGAAACTCGTGATTGGTAAACAACTCGGTCACTACTTGGTTTTGACAGGGCTCGGCAGTGGCGGCATGGGAGACGTGTACGTCGCCCAGGACACGACGCTCGACCGTCGAGTCGCGCTCAAGGTTCCCCGTTCGGACATCTCCGCATCAGCCGATCGTCTCGCGCTGTTCCGGCGCGAAGCCAGGGCCGCGGCCGCTCTGAATCACCCGAACATCGTGCACCTCTACTCAGTGGAGGAAGCTGAAGGCCGGATCTTCATGACGATGGAGCTGGTTCAGGGCCGGAGCCTCCGCGATCTCTTGAACGGAGGCGCCTCGCCTGCGCTTTCGAGAACGCTCTCGTTCGCCGCCCAGATCGCCGATGGTCTTGCGTGCGCCCATGCTGCCGGCGTCCTCCACCGCGACTTGAAGCCCGCCAACGTCATGATTACCGACGACGATCGAGTCAAGATCCTCGACTTCGGCGTGGCGAAGTTCTTCAAACGTGATTCGATGTGGGACCCGGAGGACGTGACGAGGGGGGGAGAGATATCGAGCGTCCGCACGACCGTTGGCACCGTCGGCTACATGTCGCCAGAACAGGCGCTCGGTAAAACGCTCGATGCGCGCACAGATCTTTTCGCTCTGGGAATCATCCTCTTCGAGATGACGACGGGGAGAGTTCCATTCGAGGGTGACACACCAGCGGCGGTTTTCGATCAACTTCTGAATCGGCGTCCGCCCTCTCCTCTGATGTTGAATCCGGCGCTGCCCACGTCGCTGGCATTGATTATCGACAAGGCGCTCGAGAAAGACCGGGACAGGCGCTACCGGTCGGCGAACGAATTTCTCGACGATCTGCGAGCCATCGACACCTCAAATGTTCGCCCGCCGGCGACGATGAGACTTCCGGCCGAGGGCACGAGACCGTCGGCGATCGTCGTGCTCCCTTTCGTCGATATGAGCCCGCAACGGGATCAGGAGTACTTCTGTCACGGGATCACTGAAGAAATCATCAATACATTGACGAGAGTTCCGGGGCTGCACGTGATTTCGCGCACGTCGGCGTTCGCGTTCGAGGGTAAGAACCTGGAAATCACTGAGATCGGCAGGAGACTTCGGGTCGGAACGGCTCTCGAGGGCAGCGTTCGAAAGGCCGGGAACCGCGTACGCGTGACGGCACAGCTCGTCAACACCGAGGATGGCTATCAGCTCTGGTCCAGGCGTTTCGATCGCGAGCTCTCGGACGTCTTTGCCATTCAGGACGAAATCGCCGCGACCATCGTGAACGAGTTCCGGATAGGCTTTGCCGCCGAGCCGTCATGGAAGCGAACGTCGTTGGACGTCACGGCGCACGACGCATATCTCAGAGGAATGTTCGCGCTGAACAAATGGACGGATGACTCCATGCGTCGTGCGATCGTGCACTTCCGCGAAGCGATCGCTGAAGATCCCCGGTTCGCTCCTGCTTACGCCGCACTTGCGGAGGGTTACATCTGGCTGTACTCCGGGCTGGGGATCCTGCCAGCCAGCGATACCGTGCCGGACGCTCGATGGGCCGTCGAGAAAGCACTCGAGCTCGACCCGACTCTGGCCGATGCCCAGAAGGTTCGTGCTCTCATCGCGATGAATCACGACTGGGATCGAAAGGGCGCGGAGGAGGCGCTCGCCCGTGCCCGTCAGCTCGCGCCCGGGTCGGCGTCGGTGCACCTCTGGAATGCATGGCGCCTCGCGCTCCTCGAAAGGCGTCACGATCTGGCGCTCATCGAGTTGGAACAAGCTGAGCGACTGGACCCGCTGGACCTCCAGCTGAAGACGCAGATCGGCTACGTTCATCATTTCCATCACGACATCGATCGGGCAATTCAGCAGTTCGAAAAGGTCGTGGTCCTGGAACCGTCATTTGCTTTTGCGCACTATGCGCTCGGCGATGCGTGCACTCAGAAAGGTCAGTACGACCGGGCGTTCGCAGAATTCGAGCAAGCCATTGCGCTCGGCGGCCGGTCGGTGAATCACATCGGCGTCCTCGGCTATGCGTATGCGCGTTCAGGAAACATCAGGCGGGCCAAGGAGCATCTCGAGGAACTCACCGCGCGCGCCGCGGAAGGCTATGTGTCGGCGATGTGGATGGCGCTGGTTTACCTGGGCCTCTCGGATCTCGAGAGCGTCTTTCAGTGGCTGGAGCGCGCGTTCGAGGAACGCGACGGTTCATTGATTCTGATCACGGCGGCAGTCGAGTTCGATCCTGTACGCGAGGATCCCAGGTTCAAATCGCTTCTACGACGGATGGGTCTCGCGCAACTCGCATCGTCGCAGACCTGAAATGGACCATGGCACGGCCGTCACGATAACAGTCTGGAGGCACAGCGATGGCAGTTCGGGTCACACGCAATCAGGGGATGCTCGTGCTGGCAATTTGGTTGATCGTCAGCGGCCTGGCGGGGCTCGTCGCCATCCCGATTCCCGGCGTGTTGATGGCGGGGCTGGCGCTCATTGCGGGCGTGTTGATTCTGCTCGGCAGGTGAGGTGCGGCGGCGAACGTCCATATCGGAGTATGCTCGACCCGCTGTTCCGGTAGCGCCTTGCCGTCCGGTCCTTCAGCGCACACCGGCTTCAAGGAGGGATGAGCGGGTCGCAACACATACCGGCTCAACGTGGTATTCACCTCGCCAGCGGCGAAGGGAAGTCTTCCGGCTCCTGACCGATCTGCACACATTCAGAGTCGTCGGCGACGACATAAACGGGGCGTTTACGGGCGCAGAACTCACAGCCGGACCCGAGCTGGGTCCGCCTCCTCACATCCACCGCAACAACGACGAGAGCTTCTACATCCTCGAAGGCACGTTCGAGTTCTCGTTGGCTGGCCAGGCATTCACGGCCGGCGCGGGCGCCTTCGTTCATCTTCCAAGAGGCGTGGTTCACACGCATCGCGCCAGCGGCGGCGCGCCGGCGCGAGCGCTTGTCATTCAGTCACCGGCTGGAGTGGAACGATTCATCGAGGAAGCTGGTGCGTCTGCCGCAGATCCGACGAACTGGCCCGCACCGCCACCGTTGTCGGAACTCGAGAGAATCGTCGCGATCGCGCACAACCATGGCATTGAGGTGCCACCGGTGTAGTCAAACGCTTGCGTTTCACCACAAGTGTCACCACAATCGCGATGGAGGGTAACAGCCGTGAAGAGACGCGCCGTATTGCAGGTTGTGTTCGTCGTCGCGTGGGGGCTCGCGCTCGTGTGGCACACGGTTGCGGCCCAGACGATCCCGCCGGAGTTGGGTCAGGGCTGGCTGCCGGAGTTCACTCTTACATCACGGCAGCTGCTACAGCTGGCCGAAGCGACTCCTCCGGATAAGTTCGGCTGGCGCCCTGGTCCGGGCGTGCGCTCGATCAGCGAGGTGTACATGCACATCGCAACGGGCAACCTGTGGCTGCTCGAGCAGGCGGGTGTGAAGTCGCCGGAGTTTGCGAAGCTCCCCAAGGATCCCGAGAAGGCCGTCACCGCAAAGGGCGACGTGATCCAGTGGCTGCGCACGTCGCAGGACGCCGTGAAAAGCGCGTATCAGACGGCGGACAGACAGAAGCACGTGGAGTTCTTCGGCAAGGACGCTGTCGCCGAAGGGGTGTTCCTCCGCCTCCTGCTGCACAACAACGAACACATGGGACAGTCGATCGCATACGCGCGTATGAACGGCATCGTGCCGCCGTGGTCGAAGTGATTACGTGAAGACCGTTCTGTGACACACCGCCTCTGACCTCGCGGCAGAGGCCGCTCACTTACTGAGTTGATGTCCGCGCTTCCGGGTGACTCGATTCGTCGGCTTGGCGGCCGAAGACTCGCTGCGCTCGCTGGGTGCATTCGACCGTCTCAGTCGATTGCGAACATCGACCGCCGCGGCCCGCTGAAGTACTTTCTCGTGTCATTGCTTGTAGGGCCATCGGTCACGGTGGTCCTCGCAGCGACGCGTGAGGACGAGCGTGGCGATCTGCGGCAGATAGATCTCTGGAGCGGCGGAAAGTAGCGCTGTCCTTCCCCTACCGAATCGGCTGTCGAGGTCCGGGGCACGGCACAAGCGCGGTGCCCGGACCCGGCGGTCCAGCCCACTTCAGGCGTCGAGCTCGAACGTCACGAGCATATTCACCTGGTACTCACTGATCTTTCCGCCAGTGACGCGCACCTGCTGCTCCTTGATCCACAAGCTGCGAATGTTGCGGATCGTCTTGTTCGCACGCGCGAGCCCTTGCTGGATGGCATCTTCGAAGCTGGTCTTCGACGTGGCACTGATTTCCGATACCTTGGCGACGCTCATGTGACTCTCCTTTTCAATTCGTCTCGCAGTTGACCGAAGGGCCATTCCTGTGCCGACGCAATTCCATTACTTGTAGTTGTCGACCGAGCGCAATTCCGTTGCTGGTGGGGCGCCGCAGCGCGCGAGTCATCGTATACCGGGATAATGTCCCTCGTCGCTGGTCACGCGATCCCGATCACCGCCGCCCCGGCCGGCGGGCCTTGCGCGTGGATCCGATTGTTGCGCTGCGAGTTGAGTAACCCGGGTGGGGTGAAGTCAGGGTGGATTGTTCTGAGGGCGACGCGTCTGTCGAGTCTTGCTGCGGCGCTTGAGGGCAGCTCGGTCGCCCGCAATGAGTGCTTCCTTCTTGGCATGTGTCCAGCGCTTTAACTGGCCGTCAGTGATCGCATGTGTCCTGCATCGGTTTCCCAGCGGCCGCGCAGCACTCGCTCGGTCAGAAAGGCGTCCGTTCCAGAATCACCGCGTCGTTCTTCGGTGCTCCCGGCCGCGTCGTTTTATATTTGTTCGACGACAGCACGACCTGATCGATCATTACGCCGTCCTCGCGCGTCTGGATCCAGATACCCGCGCGGGCTCCGTTGACATTCGAGAACCGAAGCATGACGCGACTCACGATCCCTTTCGCGCCCCAGGCATCGTCGCGCCACCCCCAGCCCGACTCGCCGCAGCCGATGCACTCCTCGAGGTTCACCGCGAGCGCCGACGTCGTGCCGACCTGGTAAATGGAGTTGCCCGCGGCGTCCACCGCGCCATCGAATTGCACGAACACCGAGTCGTTCGCCCAGTAGTTGCCTTCGGCTTTCAGGCGAATCCAGAGCTTGTACTGCTGCGTTGGATCCGGAACAAGGTCAAGGGCGAAGAAGTGCGTTGGGTTTGCCAGCGGTGCCGCCAGCTTCGGGGCGTTCGCGTTCGGATGCCACAAGGCGACCTCGCCGGCCGCCGTCGAGTCGAGGCGCGGCTGCCACGCGCCCGCGAGCCCCGCCTGGCTCGCGTGCAACACGATCTCCTGCGTCGGAACGATCGTCACCGTTGCCGTGCTCCTGCTTTCGGCGCCGCGATCGTCGCGCACCACGAGCGTGAAGTGGTACGTGCCCGGTGCGCGGCAGCAAATGGCGAGCCTGCCACCACATCGGCGCCGCTCGCATCGAGCCAGCGATACGTCACGGGATCGAGATTCGGATCGTACGAGCGAGTCGGCGTCAACTCCAACTCGTCCTGGATGAACTGGTCCGAGTAGCTGATGCTGATGTCTCGGAAGCGGTCGGCGACGGGCGCCAGGTTGGGCCCGCGCGCCTTCCGGTTGAACAACACCATGGCGGCGTAGTCGAGATTGGAGCTGGTGAGCCCACGTCGAGCAAACCATCGCGATCCATATCGGCGGCCGCAGCCGCGTCGAACCCCACGTTTATCAATCGGCCCGGTAAGAACGTCCCGTCCCCGCGGCATCGCAGCGCGCGCGCCGGCCCAGACGAACTACTGACATTCGTCGAGGCGACTGTGCTACGTGCGCTGCGACCCGATTGAGCTGTGACGACGCGAACCTACCGCCGTATTCTCACGAGTGCCGCCTCGGCGTTTCCACTGAACGTCGTGCTTCCGTTCGGCTCTGACGCGCCCGCACCGGGATTCGCAACGACGCCTGCTACGCCGTTGAGCACGCCGGCAGCGGCGGCAAAAGTACTCCTGGGCGCCGACAATCTCGCTGCGGCGTTGAGCAACGAGTACGGTGGCGCCGCCAGAGTCGTCGCGGCGAGTGCGATGGTCGCTCCGCTTACGGCGACACCCGCGCCGGTCTCGAAGCCCGTTCCTCCCCACGTGACGGCCTCTATCACCTTCTTGCCCGTTGACTGTACGTGGAGTACGAACGCGTCCTGAGATCCCGCGCCGAAGCTGGTGGTCGCCCCGGCAATATAGATCGTACCATCGTCGGGTGCGACCGCGACGCCCTTGCCGGTTTCACCCCCGCGGCCGTCAAATTGCTTGTCGAAGACCAGGTTGCCATCCGGACTAATCTTGACAATCAGCGCGGTGATATCGCCCGTCGATGCCTTGATCGACTGGATGGCGCCCGCAACGACGATCGATCCATCGGGTGCGATGGCTATTCTGCCGCGCGCATCGGCGACGTCGCCAGCGGTGTAGGTCCGGCGCCACACCTGGTCACCCGTGGCCGAGATCTTCAGCACGAGCATGTCGAAGTTGCCGATCAGATCCCGGGCCATGGTTCCCGCAGCGTAAACGCTGCCATCGGATGCGACGGCGATGCCACTGCCCTCTGCTCCGTCAGCGATCGTCTGCCGGACGACGTTCCCATCCGCATCAAACTTGACGACGAACAGCCCCAACGAACTCGATCCGAAGCTCGTTTCGGTGCCGGCGATGTACACCGACCCGTCAGGCGCCGTTGCCACGGCCTTGCCTACATCTGACGCGGCGCCGCCCCAGGTCCTTTCCCACAGCAGCATCCCGCCGGGATCGAATTTCAAGAGAACTGCGTCACCGCCGTTACCGGCGCTCACGCCCGTCACGTACACCGAACCACCCGAGTCGATCGCGACGTCAGGTCGCCCGAGTCCGCTGATCGTCGGCCCATTCCAGATCCGCTGCCAGGCCAGCGATCCATCCGGCGCGAACTTCACGATGAAGATTCTGGGGAATTGATCCGTGGTGAAGCTGAAGGTGATGCCGACGACGTACGAGCTTCCATCGGACGCGGTCGCGACGGCTTCCGCGGCGTCGCTCCCAGTGCCGCCCCACGTGGTCTGTGTGAGCAATGTTTGTCCGTGCGCCGCTCGCGGCGCGAACAATAACAGCAGCAGGCCAATACCTGATGCCGCGAGGCATTTGCATTTCACGGTATCCCTCCAATGAACTGAGCCGTTTTATTGAGCTGTTTGGGGAAGTCCCAGAAAGTGTCCTGGGCGTTGGTGAGAAGCTACGTTCGGCTGGTTCGCAGGATCCGCGCCGCCTCCGATTCACGATCGGGGTGCAATGGTGACACCAGCGGTGCTGCTGCGGAAAACCGCGACACTTGTATCGCGACTTACTCTCGTCGTAATCCGGACTTACGACCGTCGTTTTTCGCGGGTGCGCCAGATGCGAGCTCGAGCGAACGCCACGAGATTCATGGAAGTCTGCCGCTCCGGAGCTGCTTCAAGAGCTGAAGGCCCTGGGGATGCGTGGGATTGCGCTGCAGCAGCTGCTCGAGCGCGCGCACGGCTTGCCGCTGCTGACCGGCCGCCAGATAGAGACGGCAGAGTGTGAGGTATGCAGGCGCGAAGGCCGGATTCTCTTTCAACAGCTTCTCGAGGAGCGCGATCGCTGACGCACCATCGCCGCGCGCGTTGAGGACGAGCGCCAGATTGTTCGCAGCCTCGCCATAGTCAGGGCGTTTCTCGACGGCCTGTCTGAAGTAGGTCTCGGCATGTTCGAGATCGCGCTGCTGGCCGAAGAAGATGCCCAGGTTGTTCAGCGCCTCGGGGAAGTCCGGCCGAACCTTGAGCGCGCGCTGATACAGGTCGAATGCCTCCTGCGCCTGGCCGGCCTGAAAGAGTGCGTATCCGAGATTGTTCAGAGCGGTTCCTGAAGGGGCGGCTCGCGCTGGTATCTCCTGCGGCCGCGAGAAGAGAGCTTGAGGGAGAGTTCACGGACGACGGCGACGAGCTGCCGCCCTCGGGTCTCATCGAGGCCGCAGAGGTGCGGCGGGCGCGCCATCGGGGCTGATCTTGCGGGTGATTAGCAGGCCATTAGCAAAGTTGCGGCACACAACAAAAACGGCCCGTGAGTACGGGCCTTATCTGATCATGGTGCGGAAGAGAGGATTTGAACCTCCACGACCTTGCGGCCACAAGCTCCTGAGGCTTGCGCGTCTGCCAGTTCCGCCACTTCCGCACGAAGGGAGAACAACGACCGGCTGGAACTTGCAATTATAGCGGAACGCCGCTGACGAGTCGAGCGGCCACTCGGCCCGGAGCGCGACCGCGCCGCGTCACTTTCACGCGGTCGTGGAATCGGCGCGCGTGCTGCGAACGAGGAAGTAGGGCTGGCCCGACAGATCCGGACCGAATCCGGGATAGATGCCAGTCCCGCCGGGCTGGTACACTTCGAAGTAATACAAAAGAGGATAGGGCGACGAGGTGTACTCGGCCGGGATTGCACCGCGATACGCCTCATTGCCCCACGTCATGTCCGCGCTCCGCCAGCTCTGTGACTGATCGGCCTGCCGATAGCGCAGCTTGACGGTGCGTCGCTCGTCGCGGTCAAGCGCCAGCGCGATGTCGAGCGGCTTGCCAGGGTCGAAGCGTCTCGCCGGCGTATGGCGTGCGGTAAGCGACGGTCGCTGCGGCGGCGCCAGCACCGTTTTGATTGCGCGCTGGACGATTGCCGGATCGAGTGCTGCTCCGGCAGTGCCGGCTGGCTCCATCAGGCGTTTCTCCATGTCGGCCAGATCGGCGTCGATGCCGGGCAGCCGGTCGATCCAGTGGCCGCGCATGTTCGCATTCGGGCCGTACGTGATGTCGGCGACGTAAATGGCTTTTGCCTGTTCCGCCATCGCCGCCCACGCCTGACGCGCGGCGCGATACGCCTTCACAGCCTCGGTCAACGCCGCACGATCAGCGCTCTGTTCGTGCAGCGACCACAGCACCGCGCTGCGAAGCTTGTGCGCAAAGAAGGTGCCGGTCCCCGCCTGAATCGCGACGTCCGCGAGGACCCGGCGGAGTTGCGGCGCCTGCTTGTCACGCGCACTCGCCAGCGCGCGAGCGTGCTGTTCAGAAGCGGCGCGCGCCAGATCCTCGAGCCACTGCGCGACGTCGAGCGGCGTGTACTTCGCCGACGCCGTGCCGCTGACGAGCGCGTCGGCGCATTCCTCCACCGACGCGAACAACTGCGGGTCCAGCGCGCTGACGGTGCCGAACTTCCTGGGCTCCGGCGTGTCGCTGTATGGCTGCGCGCGCTTTGAATCCACGATTGGCATGTTCGTGTAGAGCTCCGGCCAGTAGCTGTTGTTCGAGGCGGACGGATCGTGCGCGGTCGTGATGATCGGCAGGATGCGGCTGGCGCTGGCGAGCGCCTTCTCCGCGGGCTCCGCCGCCGGTCCGAGCTGCTGCCGCAGGTATCTTCTCCAGCCGTCCGCATCCGTGGCGGGGTTGTAGACCAGCCGTCCCCACACGCGATACTGATACTCGAATTTCTGCCAGTCGTACTTCGGATCGAGGGCCTTGTCGGCGTACGCATTTCGCCCGCCAGGCTTCCCGCTGCCCATGCGCCCCTTGAACGAGAGCGGCTCGAAGAGCTCCACGCCGGCGCTGCCGGCGAAGCTGAATGCACGTCCGTACGCGGCGCCCATGAGGGCATCGCCCCACAGCACATGACGCTGCGTGCCGGGCCAGACGCGATGAAGGATGCCGAAGTTCCGGTCGTCCTTCAGATAATCGCCGTAGCCGTAACGCAGGAATCTCCGGGTCGTCGCCGCGTTCAGCGGCTCGCCGGGCCGCGCCCCCTGGCGCTCGAGCTCCCGAATCGCCGCCTGGTGATACGGCATGCCGAGATGCTCGGCCCAGAACTTCGGCACCATGCTGACCGGGTTGCCGGTGGATAGCCCGATATCGATGTGACGCTGATCGGTCGACTTGGCGTGTTGATCGATATCGATCTTCCGGCCCGCACTCTTGATCCCGGCAAACAGGGTCTCCCAGAACTCGTACTTGCCGTCGGGAATGCCACTCTCGCCGTGCATGCGAAAGCTCAGGCCCGTAATGTTCGGACACGCTTTCAGCAGCGCGGCGAGCGCGTCGCGGCAGTACGGCGCGTGGGTTTCCGCCGTCAGACCGGAGATTCTGTAGTTCGTGTCAGGATTGGGCCATTCATAGGCGTGCGACCAGAGCGCGAGATTGAACTGCAGGCCGCGCTTGACGGTTTCGTCGCTGATGAACCGCAGCGTGTCCAGGTTGCGATCGCGCTCGGCGTCGGGGAGACCAACGGCCTTCACATCGTAGCCGGCCACCGCGAGCAGAAACGGATACGCGAAATAGAAATACGCGTCGGGCACGTTCCGCGCGCTGTTGTAGCCGAGACCAAACGTCAGATTGAAGCGGTTGTAACGGTGCGCCGCCAGCATCGAAAGATACTCGGTCCAATGCCCACGATCGTAGAACCACGCCTTGTCCTCGATGTCGCTTTCGAAGCACCGCGCGCAGCTCCGGATCGTGTTCGCCGGCTGCTCCACGATCGCCGTCGGCACCATCAGCGGATCCACAGTGGAATCTGCATACGCGGCGCGGTCCGCCAATTCGAGCACGGCGTAGACGACCCCGCGCACATCGCTCCCCGACGCGAGCAGTGCCGGCCGACCGTCGATGGCACCGGGGACGAGACAGAGCGATTCGCCTGCTGACGCCAGCGTCACGTTAGCGGCCTTGAAGATCCCCTGTGCCGCCATGCTGCCCGCAGCCGCAACGACCACAGTTCGGCTCCCGGCGCGCGCGGCATCGATCCGCGGGACCATGGTCACGGCGCTCCCCCGCCGATCGAGCGCCCTTCGCAGTTCGTCGACGGCCCAGGCCACCGGCGCCGCGGATGCGATGGGATCTGCGGGATCGATCACGATCGACACCTCCTCGGCCGCGCCTGCCAGTCTGCGGACGGCCGACACGCCCATGACAACGCCGGCACTCTTCAGGAAGTCTCGTCGATCCATCAGATCCTCCTCAGTTCCGAGCCCATATCAGAACGTGAGCCGCGCGCCCAGCTGGATCGTACGCGGCGATCCGGCGCTGCGAATCTGGCCGAAGAACGCGGACAGGATATTCGTCTCGGGCCCGCCGTAGTTCACATGATTGAGCACGTTGAACATGTCGGCTCTCACCTGCAGCCGTGCGCGCTGCGGCATCGGGACGTTCTTGGCGAGCGAAAGATCGACGACCCGCGAAGCAGGTCCTCGGACCTGATCGGGCTTGACGATACCCGGACGCAACGTTGCGCGCGTGACGCTGCTGGTCGGCACGAGGGCGAATGCGTCGCGATTGAGATACAGGCGCGTCGACCGCCAGTCGGGCAGCACCGGGTTGCCACCGACGAAGTCCGGGCGGCTGTTCGGAATACCAGACGGCTGCGTGATGAGCAGCCGCTCGCCCGAGCGCGACGAGAAGATCCCCGACACCTCCCAGCCCCCAACCGTGTAGCGGAGCAGCGGATGCCGGTCCCGGAATTCGGGCAGCTCGTAAATGGCGTCGGCGGTCACCCGGTGCCGCGCGTCCGACACTGTCGGACCGCGATCCGCTTCCGGATCGAAGAAGTCCTGCGTGAAGTCCTCGAAGTCACCCTGGTAATACGCGCCGACATCTCCGCCCTGCGTGGCCGTGCCCTTGCTCAACGTGTAGTGGACGTCGAATGAGAAATGATCCGCGAAGCGCTTCCGAATCGACGTCTGCAGCGCGTTGTATTCCGATGTCTGACTGTTGTCGACGTAGTAACCGCCCGGTGCGCCCAGCGATGGATTCGGCCGGGCGCCTGTCTCGCGATCGATCGCCAGACTGAAGAGGCGCTGCTGGATGAACTTTCGGCCGTCGACGCGGATGTAGCCAATTTCCGCCATCAGTGTCCGTCCCAGCCCACGCTGGAAGTTGATCATCGTCTGCACCGAGTACGGATTCTGCAGGTTTGGATCGAGCAGGGAGAAGAAGAAGGGATGTCCGCTGGCCGCCGCTTCGCGTTCGACGATGACGCGGAGATTGTCGTTGTAGCTTGGCCACTGGAGGCCGCGCGCCAGTGCCTCGGTCCGATTCCACGAGACCCTGAACGGGACGAGCGGATGCGCGGCCCCTTGACGCACGACGGCCGGCATCTGTGGGCTATACATCACGCCAACGCCGCCGCGCACCACCGTCTCACGCTGCGAATCGAGCGTCAGTGCGAAGCCGGCGCGAGGTCCGATGTTCACCCATCCATCCGGCTCGTACGGCTTCAGCGGATCCAGCGGCGCGCCGAAGTCCATCTTCCGCAGATCGGATGGCGCCGCGAGGTTGACGATCTGCACCGGGACGTCGGTCGTCGGCACGAGCTTGACGGTTCCGTAATAGTCGTAGCGGACACCGAGGTTCAGCACGAGACTGCTGCTGACGCGCCAGTCGTCCTGAAGGAATCCGCCGAACTCGTCCATGTGCGACTCGTGCGGTGGCGCGCCGAACGTGGGCCGGACGAGGCTTGGAATGTTGGCGAACAGATCGGTCTTGTTCTGGAACTGGAATACGGGATTTTCCGGATTGCTGCGGCTGCCGGTCTGGCGGGCCCAGCGAACGCCAGCCTTCAGGAGGTGATTGCCTGCAGGACGGCTGATCTTCTGATCGACCGTGTACGCCGTCCCGTCCATGTCCCACACTTCCGTGCCTGGCGTGCTGAACAGACCGGACACGGAGATCTGTCCCATGCGGCGTCCCCAGATGTTCGCTTCCGCGTGGTGCGGATCCATGATTTCGAAGAACCGATCCACCCGCTCCATCTCGCTCTTGTTCCACCCGACGCGGCTTTCCGACACCCAGCGCCCGCGCGTCAGCACGAAATTGGTGGCGACGCGATCCTGTTTGTGTCTGAACTCCCGATCGTTGGAGCCATCAACGTTGATTCTCGGGATCAGCGAAAAGGGACGCATGCGCGTGTAGGTGACCGACAGATTGCCGCCGCGGAGGATCCCAATGTCGGTCTTCGCCACGACGTGGTTCTCGCGTCGGTCGCGATTGCGCGCGCCGACGAAGAAGCCCACGTCCTCGTTGCGAGGCTCGGTCGGCAGGGGCATCGTGTCGAGCACGATCTTCGTTTCGGGGAATGGAAGCGCGGCCAGAATCTGACTGCGGAGCGCCTCGGTCGGCACGGTCCCCTGAACACGAGTGAACGCTTCCTCTCGATAGCCCTCGTAGGTTCCGAAGAAGAAGGCTTTCCGTCGGATGATGGGGCCGCCGAGAGAACCGCCGAACTGGTTGAACACAACGTGCGGCTTCGCTGTCGTCGACGGCAGGAAAATGTCGCGCGCGTTCAGCGCGTCTCCCTGATAGTTCTCCAAGAGCGATCCGTGAAACGTGTTCGAGCCCGACTTGCTGATCAGATTGACTTGTCCGCCGACCACACCGCCGTACTCCGCCGGCATGACGCCCTTGACGAGCTGCACTTCCTGGATCGCCTCGACGCTCATGATGTCGATGTAGTTCTCGCCGCCATACTGCGAAACGCCGCGCCCTTCCGGGTTGGAGTTCGCATCCGTGCCGTCGACCGTGATGCCCGCGCCGTGCTTACCGACGCCGTTGAAGCGCACACCGCGGTTGCCGCCGGTGGGGTCGACGCCGGGCGCGAGCTGCAACAGGCCCGTGATGTTCCGGCGGCTCAACGGCAGCTCGGACGCCTGCATCTTGTTCAGTGTTTCCATCTGCTCCGAGGAGGCGGTCTTCACCAGGGCTGCGACGCCTTCAACTGTCACGTTTTCCGAGACAGCGCCGAGCTCCAGCTCGAAGCTCTCGCGCTCGGTCTGGCCCGAGGTGAGCTGAAGTCCCCGACGAACGTGTGCTTTGAACCCGGGAAGTTCGATCTTGACCTCGTACCTCCCGACAGGCAGGGCCGAGAGGGCGAACTCCCCCGAACCGTTCGTGGTCGTGGTCCTGACCGCGCCAGTCTCCTCGTGGGTCATCGTGACGGTGGCGCCAGGCAGCATCGATCCGCTCGGGTCGCGAACGAGACCATAGAGCGTTGCGGTGGTGACCTGCGCGACCGCCGGTGTGACTGAAAGCAGAGTGGTGATCGCGAGGAGCAGACCTTGAACGGTGGTACGGGTCATAGGTCACCTCATTTAGAACTACGCTCGCGTGGGACCCCTTCAGATTCCGGGCCCCTTTCAGATTCCCCACGCACTGACCGATCGTCATCCGATGACGAGTACCTCGTGGTCGAGGATGGACTCGATCTCGATGACCGCAATTCCGCCGTCGATCGCGACCGGCCGATCGATTGCGGATACCAGGAGCCGGGCGGTGCGGCCCGTCACACGCTGCGGCAGACGCAGCGCGACCTTGAACGGGCCAACCTTGATCAATTCATCGACGGGCGCGCGCCAGGTCGCCTCGCTCGTCAGATTCACGATGTGGAGAATCATCCGCGCTGATTGCTCGTACAAATGGCAATCGACAAGGCCCGGCCCCTCGACGCGGAGTGTCAGACTGCGATCGGCGGCCCAGCGAACGATGTTCGCCAGGAGCACGAAGTGATCCGGCAGATGCTCCCGCGCGTACCGGCGATCGATATCTGCCGGGATGTACGCCACGCGCGCGCTGCCATGTTGCGAGAGGATCAAGCCGGGAATGTCGCTCGTCGGCTGACGCATCCACGATGTTTCGGGCGGATAAGTCGGGAACGCGGGCACGAACGTGAGCGGCACCGTCGCGGCGGCGTCCACCTTCAGCGGCGAGAGCGTTCCCCCGAACGGCAGAATGTCCGTCTCGTCGAAACCTTGCAGCACCGCATGACGTTCGCCGGTTGGTGCGGGCTCGTCTCCTGCCTTCGGACCGTCGACGCGTGCGCGCAGCTCGGGACGGAGCCTCAGATATGTATGACCGCTCGGACCTGGCGCAAACGCGCCGCGCTCCTCACCTGATCCTCGCCGCGAGCTGGCGTCCTGCAGGCGCGGCGTTTCGCCGATTCGATGACAGGCGAACAGATCAGCAAGCGCGAAGCCGGATCGCGGGTCGCCCCATTCGTCGTACAGACCGGTGTGACCGGTTGCGACGAGTGACCCTCCGTGCTCGACGAAGCGTCCGATCGACGCCGCCTGGGCATTCGAGAGCGCGCCGACGTTGGGGAGGATCAGCACGGACAGCGCGCCCCGCTGCTGCTCGATGTCGTCGATGTGAACCGGCAAGTACGGAATCCGCGCGCGGACCAGCGCGTGCATGAAGCCGGTGTATGGCGCATCCACGCGATCCGCTGCGTCGTCGCGGCCGAAGAAATCCGTATTCCGCTGCGACCACACGACACCCACGGTCGCGACCGGCTGCCGATTGATCAAGTACTGCTCGTTGGCCTTCCACCACCGCATGACTGGCTCGGCGGTGTGGTACATCCGGCGGTCTTCGTGATAGGCACCCACGTGATGCCACCACGGCTGGATGCCGCCAGCGACACCGGCGATCATCCACATGCGCGCTTCGGCTGCCGGCTTGCTGGCGACGCGGTAGTACCCCGGGCCGGACTGGTACATCGCCATCGATTCGGGCGCAAGCTTGTCCCAGCCCAGCACGCCGTGTACACGCTTGCCGGTGTCGCCATTCTGTTGAAACCCGGTGTCGTCATCGCGCCGCTGATGATCGAGCATCATGATGTCGGCGCGCCGGCAGATCTCTTTCAGATCGCGAAACGACCGCGCCTCGGCCGTGATCGATCCGCTGTTCATGCCCGACCAGATGCAGTCGGGCCCGCCGGCCTCGCGCGTGATGCGGTTGTTCACCTCCCACACCTCGATCCGCCGCGCGTAGCTCCACATGATCCATTGGCGATATACGGGATCGTCCCACGCGGCCGTACGAGGCAGTGCCTTTGCCGTCTTCGCGCGGAACGTGCGGTCGCAGTTTGCACAGAAGCAGATGCTCTCGCGGCCGAGGCCTGCCCAGCTGTTGTCGGTGAATCCGTCGGGATGGGAGCGCTCGATGATCTCGCGCAGCACGCCAGGGAGGTATTCGTCGTAGTAGGCGCTGTTGATGCACGCGATGTACTTGTCGGCCGCCCGGTACGGGTTGCCTTCGCTGTCGCGGGCGAACCAGTCGGGATGCGCCTTGAAGAAGTCCTCGGCGGCGCGGTTGGAATCCATGCGCGCCATCACGAACAATCCGTCATCGTGCGCGGCTTTCGTGAGCTCGCCGAACAGATCGCGCCCGCCGAGAAACTCCGCGCGATGGTGTAGCGGGAACTTGCTGGGATAATAGGCCACGATCCCGCCGGCGTTGATGATGACCGCCTGTGTCTGGGTCCGCTTCCAGTACTCACGCCACCACGCGATGTCGTAACGAACAGGATCCTTCTCCGTGATGTTGGTCTGACCCCAGAGGTATGCGCGCCGGTACCACGGCGTGTGCGGCGGAGGCGCGGAAGACTGACCGTCCGCGCGTCGGCCGGCGCCGACCAACACTGCGCTCGCCAGGCTGTTACGCAGGAAGCTGCGGCGAGTCATACCGCCTGTCACCGCAGACATGCCGATGTCCTTTGCCAATCGATCAGCGCGTGCGATCGATGGTGAATTCCCTGACGGGGTCCCGTCGCCCGCATCGCATTGCGACGGATTCAAACGCTGTCCGCGCCGCGTGTCAAGCCACGATTCAGGTCGTCTCACGATGTGAAACCCGCTTTCATAGTTCTTGACAACCGTGCAGCCGCGGGCGTAACGAAAGAAGCGTACACGCCTGTGGTGGAGGTGAGCATGTACGTTCGCGTACCTCTGGCGATCGTAGTCATCAGCTGCTGCTGCGCTTCAGTTGGAGAGGCGCAATTCGATACCGGCCACGTGGCTGGGTTCGTTCGTGACTCGTTCAACGCAGCCGTGCCCGGTGCGACGGTCACGGTAGAGAACGAAGGGAACCGGGACCGCCGCGTGGCGATCACCGATGCCACCGGCTTCTACGCGGTTCCCGATCTGCCGGTCGGCAGCTATACCGTGAGCATCGAATTGCAGGGATTCAAACGGTTCGTCAAAACCGCTCTCAAACTCAGCGCCGCGGCGCAGGTGAGCGTGGACGCGCAGCTCGAGGTCGGCAGCATGGAGGAAACCGTCGAAGTACGAGCCTCCACCGCCACGGTGCAGACAGCGACCGCTCAGGTCGCGCGAACGGTCGATTCCCGTCAGATCCAGGACCTCACGCTGAATGGACGTAATCCGATCTTCCTCGCACTTCTGAAACCCGGCGTCCGCGGCGGCTTGATGAGCAGCTTCTCGCCCGACAGCGTCACGAACGGCAGCTTCAGCATCAATGGCGCGCGCGACGATGAGTATGTCGTGATGGTTGACGGCGCCATCGCCACCCGGACGCGCTCGTCGGGTTCCATGCTCGGTGCGCAGGACGTCGAGACGGTCGAGGAAGTGCAAATCCTCACCGCTAACTATCGTGCAGAATACGGCAGGTCGTCTGCGGGTCAGATCCGCTTCGTCACTAAGAGCGGCACGCGCGACTTCCACGGCGATGCGCTCGAGAACTACCGCAACGCCTCCCTCGACGCCAACAGCTGGACCCGAAACAGCAGCGGCGACCTGAGGCTCTCGAATGGGCCGGACCCGTTCACCTTCCATCAGTTCGGGTTCCACCTCGGCGGGCCCGTGATCATTCCGCACAAGTTCAACACGGACCGCAGCAAGATGTTTTTCTTCTGGGGCGAGGAATGGATCCGGCGGCGCGACACGCTGACGAATGTCGGAACGGTGCCCACGGCCGCGATGCGCAACGGCGACTTCAGCGAGCTGCTCAATCCGTCGAACCGATTCTTCGGCCGCGTCCGCACGATCGTCGATCCCGCCACGGGCCAGCCATTTCCGGGAAACGTCATTCCGCAGAATCGCATCAGTGCGAACGGACAGGCGCTGCTGAACGCCTATCCATTGCCCACGGCCGGATTTCAGCAGGGCACTGCCAACTGGATCGGGACGCAGTCGAGCTGGTCGTACTTGCGCAAGGACACAGTGAAGCTCGACTACCTCATCACGCCGAACCAACGGCTCACCGTTCGCGGCACGCACATCCCCTGGCACTTCAACGAGCCATTCGTCGGTCAATTCGACCGCGCGCAGTGGTGGTGGTCGCGTCCGAACCGTACGGGAGCGATCAGTCTCTCTCGATGAATTCGGACGGCAAAGGCGATATCCGGATCCTGCCGGAGTGCGGGGCCCAGTGCGATCGCAGCACCTACGGGCTGACCTTCCCGTACCTCTTTCCCGGCACGAAGGAGTACGAGCAGAAGATTCCGACGATCCGCGTCAGCGGCATTACGACGATGGATGGCGGTCCGTACCCGGGCTATTGGTCCGGCTACGTGTTCGCGTGGGCAAACAACCTCACAAAAGTAATCGGGCGCCACACGACGAAGGCCGGCGTCTTCATCGAGTACTCCGGGCAGGACGACTACATCCAGTTCACGACCGCGAGCCAGGGCACGACCAACAATCAGAACGGTGAGGTCCGATTCCTCGACACCGGGCATCCCCAGTCCACGGGGCTGGCGCTCGCCAACGCGGTCCTTGGAAACTTCAACGATTACACCGAGATGGGCCGCAAGGCGCTGACGCCGTGGGCAGCGACTGCGTTCGACTGGTATGTGCAGGACAACTGGAAGGCCTCGTCAAAGCTGACCGTCGAAGCCGGCGTCCGGTATTCGTTCTGGCCTCCCTGGCACAGCAAGGTTGGCAACATCGCGATGTTCGACCTGGACTTCTACAATCCCCGCAACGCGGCGGTCGTGGATCCTCGCGGCGGATTCATCGTCAGCGGCGATCGCTTCAACGGCATCGTGCTGCCAGGCAACCGCGCACCTTCATCGGCGGCGGGTCGTGTGCCGGAACTGACGAGCGGAGAATTCGATCGCCTCTACCACGGCCTCCCGTCAGGGTTTTCGAAGACGCACAAGAACATGTTCCAGCCGCGCGTGGGACTCGCGTACGCCGTCAATGCCAAGACCGCGGTGCGGAGCGGTCTCGGTCTCTTCTACAACCGCACCATGATCAACCGCGACACCGCGCTGGGCGGCAATCCGCCATTTCAGCCGCAGCAGAGCGTGGTCAACGGCAACATCGATGCGCCAGGCGGCGCCGGCTCCACTCGCCGCGACTTCCCGTTCGTCATGACCATGCAGGATCTCGAATTCAAGGTGCCGCAGGCGTGGAACTGGAATCTCACGTTCGAGCGCGAGCTGCCATGGTCAACAACCCTCGAGGTCGCGTATGTCGGACGTCTCGGCGTGAACAACCAGCGCAAGCGCAACATCAATCAGCTGCAGGCGGGGACGATCCAGGCGAACCCGGGAATCAATCCCAATGCGCTGCGCCCGTATCTCGGCTACGCCGTCATCGGACTGGCGGAGAACTCAGGCCGCTCGCGCTACAACGGCCTGCAATTGAGCGTGGAGCGGCGGGTCGCGAACGGACTGCATGCGGGACTCGCATACACCTACTCGCGGACGCTGGACGACTCCTCCAATCTCACCGATACGCTCCCCAACGCATACGACGACAGCGCGTACTGGGGGATCTCGGACAACGACCGGCCGCATGTGCTGATCGTCAACTACATCTACGAACTGCCGTTCGGGCGCGGCTCCGGCGTGCTCGCGAAGCTGCTGGGGAACTGGGACGTTTCCGGAATCTACCAGTATCAGTCCGGCTCGCCGTTCTCCGTCCGCAGCAACGACGACTTCGCCGGCGCCGGATCCGGCAGCGGCGCGCAGTTCTGGAACCAGGTTGCCGATCCGAGCGTCGCGCACGGCGACTTCACCGACTCAGTGCTGTGGTTCAACAATGACGCCTTCGCTCGTCCGGCGCCCGGCACATTCGGCGTGCAGCCGCGCAACGGCCTGCGCAATCCGCCGTTCTGGACGACGGATTTCGGGTTGCGAAAGATGATCCCGCTGCAGGGGCAGCACAAGCTGCAGCTGCGGCTCGAGGCGTTCAACGTGCTGAATCATCCAAACTGGAGCGGCGCCAACAGCAACCCGACCAGCGGATCGTTCGGACTGATCACGAGCAAGAACGGAGAGCGAAAGCTCCAACTCGCCGCGAAGTACATGTTCTAGCGGCTAGCGCCGAATTTCATCACCTTGCATGTTGGTGATCTCGTGACGCCGTGAGCGGCGGACCGACGCCGGTCACGATGCGGATCATCCCGTCGCTCTTGCTGAGGACATACAACTCGCCCGAGCGATCCACGGCGAAGCGGAGGTCCACTCGTCCTGAACTGGCAAGCGTCGATCTGCCAGGCAGCTCCGGGTGGCGGCCGCCGCGGACGTGGTACGCAGCCTTCACAATTGGCGCCATCGATGGATAGAGCTGACTGCCCCGATCCGGCGCATCCGCCGGGTCATCCCACCAGATGCCCGCCTCGTGCGATTCCGCCAACGTGCGCGGATCGCCATCGTCGGCCGCCAGCATCTCTTTAAAGTCGGCGTACCACACGCGGCCGGTGGAGATGTCGCCGAACACATATTTTCCCTGAAGCTGCGGCACGGTTTTACCGCGGTACACGAAGCCACCGGCAATCGCGTCACCGCCCGATGCCGTGTGGCCGTATTGGAGAACCGGATAGTTCGGAATGACGGTGCCGTGTGTAGCGGTGTCGGTCACGTACACGGGTAACTCGTCGCTGCCGGACAAGGTTTGCCTGGTGTTGTCAGGCAGCAGCACTTCAGTGCCTTCGCGTTGCGAATAGCCGTAGTTAGCCGCTTTGTGGATGATGACGACCGTCTCCCAGGTGCGCAAGCCGATGACCGCGGCGATCAGATGATTGTTCGCGGGATCGGCGGGATCGACATCCCAGG
>QHWT01000093.1:45011-68638 GCA_003222675.1 Acidobacteriota bacterium
TCCGCAAGATCTTTCCCGCCATCGTATCGAGACGCTGCGGGTTCAGCCGCTCGGCGGTCCGTTGCTCACCCGATCCGCCGTCGCCGCACGCCACATACAAGACACGCCAACCCGGATCGCCGCGACGCGCGGCGGGATTGAAGATCAGATCACCCACCGGGTGAATCCGGCTATAGAGACGGATACGCAGCAGCTCTCGCGCCGTGCCCTCGAACGTCGTATTGGAGATGTTCGAATCCGTCCACTCGATCAGTACTGCCTCATGATCGGCGGCTCCCGGCGTCAGGATCGGCGCCGTGGGCGTGTAGCCCGCGGTGAGGAGACCAGGCGCCGTCGTGTTGTGCGGAAGAAGTGAGCCCTCGATCTCGAGATCCTCGAGGTGGATCGTGTAGAACCTGCCGTTGCTGGCGTAGTCGGGATCGAACTCAAAGCTGATGAACCCGCTCGCGAGCCCGTTCTCCATCGGCAGCCGCTCGAACAATCCCGTGTGCATCCCGTGACCGTTGAAATCCAGATACCGCGTGAACTTTTTCGTGGCTGTGTCGACGATGTACAGCGGGCCGTTCAGATCGTTCACAAAAAACCGCGCCGCCGGCGCCGGCTCCTCCCGCAGGAAGTTGATGCGCGCCAGCGATCCCGCGTTATTGCCGAGGCCGTCCGGCATTCCAGTGATCGGCGCGCTGGCATAGTCAGCGATCCGCAGTGCGAGCTCCGGCGCCCCTTTGGCGGGCACGTCTCTTTTCGGCTCCTGCGCGAGCCCGGCGCCATAGCTGACGGCCGCGAGCGCGGCGGCGGCGATGAAGGTCGCAGCAGAGTTCATCTTCAACCAGCGCGCCGCGCTCGAGATCTCTTCTGCGCCGGCTCGTATCCGAGATCGGCCGACAGGCGCTCTGCGGCATCCACCACGGCCTCGGCGAGCGCGGTCGGAAATCTGCGGCGAGTGTTCCTCCGCATCGATCATCCCCTCGCTTGAGCACGCCGCGCGGTCCACGTGGCTGCCCGGTACTCGCCGAGATCGAGAGAGCCGGACATCGACTCGCCCGTGACTGTCCCTTTGAATCGATACGACAAGGCGTCGCCGTGCCGTTCGGTCACGTTGCTCGCCAGCAATACGGTGTCGCCGCTGATCGTTCCCGAGATATCGCGGCTGAGAAAATTTCCCTGATGGACTCCTTCGAGACGGTTTCCGATCTGCCGCAGGTGCAGACCATGGCTCGTGGTGCTGGCAGCGTACCGAATCGCGATCTCCCAGCGTCCGGACACGTCTGCAATCGGAGACGCGAGAGCTTCCTCGGGCTTGACGGTGTGTTTCGCCGAGAGCACGTCGGCGATTCGCTGGGCAACGATCTTCTCTTCGCCCGCCGCCATCATGGACACGACGATCGAGATGCCCGTGTCCCCCGTCCCATCCTGTGCCCCCGTTCCAGCGCGGCTTCCATTCAACGTGATGCGCGGTTCGCTGTTGTATAGAGTGTCCGCGACCTGCTGCCCGGTGATGCCGAATCCGGCCGACTCCCACCGGATGCTCACGCTCGGGCTCCGGTTGCTCAGGCCCTCGTCCGGTTCCTGCTTCACCGACGACGTCACGCCCGCAATCTTCGATGCGCGATCGGCAATGTACTGGCAGCGGCCGACCCACTCCTTCCACTCGGCGGCGTGGTCGCGCTTCACCCAGCTCTCGACGGCGGTCAGCATCGCGACCATTTCTTCGCGGCCGACCTTCATGCTCCTGGCATATCCGTGGTGCGGCGCGCTGTGAATCCACGCGGCCTGGACGAGTTCCTTCCGGCCGAGCAGAAGACCTGCGCTCTGCGGTCCGCGAATGTACTTGCCGCCGCTGTAGGCGACGAGCGTCGCGCCGCGCTGCAGGTGGACGTTGGGGATGGTGAGAATCTCCGCCGCGGCGTCGACCAGCACCGGAACGGCGTGCTGCTTCGCGATCGTGCAGATCGCTTCGGTCGACATCGGTCCCGTGTCGTTCTGCGGCCCCGCGAAGATGTAGATCATCGCCGTCCTCGGACCAATCGCGAGCTGCAGCGCATCGGGTGTGTCGGCCTCGATGATCTTCACGCCGACGGCCCGGATCGCCGCGTCGTACACGTTGCGGGAGTTGCCGGGGACGATCACCTCGTCTTTCGCGAAGCCCGCCAGATTGGGAATGCGCACGTGCAGGTCCGGGTTTCCGCCGGCCACGCAGGCCGCCGTCGCGTGCGACATCGCCGCCGCACATCCGGCGCTGACCATGCCCCACTCCGCCCCTGTCAGCTCTGCGAGGCGCTTGCCGACGGCGTCCATCAATTCATCGAGTTGAACGAACTGCTGGTTGGCCGCGCTCTTTGCCGCGCGCACTTCCGGAAGCTCGATCGAGCCGCCGATGATCGTGAATGTGCCGCGACAGTTGATGAGCGGCCGGACGCCGATCGCCTCGTAGACGTTCGACGCCTGCGGCGAAGCCGGCGCTGCGGGGCGGGCCTGAGCGGCGGATACGCTCGAGGCCGGCACCACGCTGCCGGCGCCGAACAGCCCCGCCATCCGCAACAGTTCGCGTCGAGTGACCGTGGACATGGTTGGCTCCCAAGAATCCAGGAGCTAGAAGCTAGGAGCCAGAGCGATTGGGTACTGACGCTCTAGCTTCTGACTCCCAGCTCCTGACTCCCAGCTCCTGACTTCTATGTGCGTCAGAACATCAACTTCCCGCCCAACTGAACCTGCCGCATGTTCTGGGCGGAACTGATGCGGCCGAACGATGGCGAATCGAACGTCGAATTCGGGTTGTTGTAGTTGACCGTGTTGAACGCATTGAAGATCTCCGCCCGGATCTGGAACTGCACCGTGCCGCCAAGCGGAATGTTCTTCATCATCGACAAGTCGGTCGTGGCGAATTTGGGGCCCCTCAACACGTTGCGCGGCGCATTGCCGAACGTAAACTGCGCCGGTAACGCGAACGCCGAGAGATCGAAACAATTGATCAGTTCCCGCGTCGTCGTATTCGGCTGGCAATTCAGTGACGGAATGGATCCGACGAGATCCGGACGCTGGAGCCCCGTGAGGCCGATATTCGCCCGGTCTTGACTGATCGTCACGTTCGCCGGAGACCCGCTCTGAATCGTGGTCACGCCGCTTATCTGCCATCCGGCAAGGGCGTACCTCACAACTGGGTGCGACGCGTTCTTCAAGAACGGAAGATCGTAGATGTAGCTCGCCACGAACCGATGCGGGACGTCCCAGTTCGCGGGACCGTAGTCTCTCTCGATATCGTAATTGTCCATCGTCGCGCCGCCGCCGTTGGAGTGCGTGGCCATATCGCGTGTGCGCGACCATGTATAGCTCGCGTCGGCCTGGAAGCCATGCCTCATATGCTGGCGCAGGATCACGCTGATCGCATCGTAGTCGGCTATCAGATCGTTCTGGATGATCCGGCGGCTGCGGAAGTTCTGACTGGGTCTGCGTGCATCCACCGCACCCGGCCCCGGCTGCGGAGTGTTATTGAAGAAACTGCGATCGAGGTGGCTCGTATTCGACCCGACATACTGCAGATCGAGCGCCGTTGTCCGCCAGAGCTCACGCTGAACATCGAAGCTCCATTGATCCTTGCGAGCGCTGGGCAGTTTCCGCGTCGGCGAGATCATGTCCGGTCGTCCAGCAGGACCCACCGCACCCGTCGGGTGCTCGAACGATAACGTGGGATTGGCAGGGTCGGACGTGAATGTCGTAACGGCCGCGAGTGGCGGATTGTTCGTCAGGAACGTGAACGAGTTCATCTGGTTCGGGTTGTAGTAGATCCCGAACCCGGCGCGCAGGACGGTCTTCTCGCCAAGACGGTAGGTGGCGCCCAGCCGCGGGGCAATGTCCTTGTAATTCGCCTTTGTGAACTCGAAGCCTTTCGCAGGAAAACTGCTCGGGATAATGGTCTCGAAATCTTCGGCCAGCATGGAGGCCAATCCAGCGTAGGTCTGGACGGGGCTATTCAATTCGTAGCGCAGGCCGAGGCTGAGCGTGACGTTACGCGAGACCTCCCATGCGTCATTGATAAAGAATCCATTACGCCATCCGCCTACGTGACCCTGGATCTGATCTGTCGGGGGGATCACCGTTCGTGGCAGTCCGAGCATGAAGTCCGCCATCGAATACCCGGTGATGTCGCCGGTAAACGAGAAGAGGCCGCGAGGATCGTTTGCCGCGCGCCGTCCGGTGGTCATCCGGCGCAGATCGAACCCGCTGCGAACGTTGTGCGAGCCGCGGGTGTACGCCAGCACGTTGGACATCTGAAAGGTGGTGTCGAACTGGAACCAGTTCGTGCTCCCGGCGGCGAGGCTCGCGAAGTTGCTGACGTTCACGCTCGGAATGCCGGGATTATCGAATCTGACGTCGCCGTCGAACCCGGGAATGCCGAGATCCGCGCCGGCACTCGACCCGCCCGACACCGCGAAGGGATTCAACGTATCGAAATCGATGCGATGGTAGCCAATTCGAAAATCGTTGTGCAGGTTTGGTTTGAGCGTGTGGGTGTACGAGAACAGCCAGTTCTTGTTCACACGCGGCTGGGTGACCGCCGTCACCGGAATCGCCGCGTTGAACACGTTGCTGCTGAAGCTGTCGTGCCAGTTGTAGCGAACGCTCAGCCGAACCTTGTTTCCGAGATTTTGATCGACGCGGGTCAGGACCTGATCGACGTTGTCGGTGTTGGCGCTTGGTCCCTGAAAGTTACTGGCTGTCCCTGGCTGGTTCGCCTGTGGATAGTAATCCAGCAGCTTCAGAGAAACCGGAGACAACAACGCTTGCGGAATGACATTGCCGGGGAATGGCTCGCCGGTGAAAGGATTTCGGATCCGAGTCGTGACTTGAGAAAAATTCCCCTGTCGCATGAGCGCCGTTGGCACTGACGCAAACGGACTGGTCAGCGCCTGCCCCCGGACACCTTCATATGCGCCCATGAAAAACGTCCTGTTGTGCCCGTCATAGAGTCCGGGGATCACCACGGGCCCGCCCGATTGTCCTCCGAACTGATTGCGCCGCCGCGGATTCTTCGGGTTCGCCCTGTTCTCGAAATACCCGCGAGCGTCGAGGGCATCGTCCTGGAAGAACTCGAACACCGAGCCGTGCAGGTCGTTGGTACCGCTCTTCGTGACGACGTTGATATGGACACCCAGGTAGGATCCGTACTCGGCTGACGTGCTGCCGGTCTGGACCTGGATCTCCTCCACGGCGTCCGCGATCGGCCGCATGCTCGTTGCCGCCAGAAGGTTCGACGATGAGTTGATGCCGTCGAGCGAGAGACTGTTCTGGATCTCGCGTTGGCCTGCGCCTCTGAAACTGAGGCCGATATCGCTGTTGAGGCCGCCGAGCACACCCGGCGTCGTACTCGCCAGACTCCAGACGTTCCGCCCGATGATCGGCAGGTCCACCACCTTCCGTTCGCCAATGGTCTCCGAGATGGTGGCACGGTCGGTGTCCAGCACCTGTGCGGACGCTTCGACCTTCACCGATTCGACCACGGCGCCGACCCGCATGACGGCGTTCGTGCGAACGACCTGGTTCGTCGCCACTTCGACGCCGGTCGCCCTGAACGTTTGAAAGCCTGAGAGCGTGATGGTGATCTCGTACTTGCCGATGCCGACGAACGGAATGGTGTAGGACCCCTCCGCGTTCGTCATAGTCTCGTAGGTACTCTGTGTGCCGAGGTTGACGGCGACGACCTGTGCACCAGGCACCACGAGGCCGGCGCTGTCGGTGACGGTACCGATCAATGCCGTCTGATTCGCCAGCTGTGCCCAGGCGCTGGTCGATAGAAGCAGAACGAAACTCAGGGACAACGATACTCGACGCATGTCAGGCCTCCCCCTCGTAAGGATCAAAGCCGCCACGCGCCAGCACTCAGCGTTGGCGACCCGCTCCTCGCATTCCTGTTAATGCCGACGTATTCGACCCTGCTCGCCGCCAGGCTCCTTGACGTCCGTCCACAGCGGACGTGAAATGCCGTTGAGATCCCACACAACCTGTCCGCCCCTGACCGTCAGCTCGCATTCCAGTTTCTGATCGCCGAGCATCTTCGCGCCGGACACGTCGATGAAGCCGAACTTGCCGCGCCGGAGGTTCAGCACCGCGATATCGGCGGCGGCGCCGACGCTCAGATGCCCGAGCTCGGGATGTTTGATGACCTCGGCGGCTTTCGACGTGTTCGCCTTGATGACGTCCTGAAGCGGCATTCCCAGGTTCAGGAACTTCGACATCGTGTTCAGGATGTCCTTCATGCCGCTGTTCATGCTGCCGATATGCAGGTCGGTGCTGATCACGTCCGGAAAGAACCCCTGCTTCGTTGCTGGAACCGCCTGCCGGAACACAAAGCTGCCGCCGCCATGGCCGGCGTCGAAAATGATGCCCCTCTTGCGCGCCGCGAGGACGTACGGCCGGACTTTCCCGTTCTCGTCCACGATTGCAATCCTGCCGCTCACCTGCGCGTAAGTATGCGTCAGGATGTCGCCGGGCCGCAGGTACTTCAGCAGCAGGTCCTCGAGCGACAGCGGTGGCGTCGGCGGCGTCTGGCCGCCGAAATCCACCATGACAGGCACGCCCACCTCAGCGCCCGCCGCCACAGCGCGCGTGACCGGATCCCACTCGGGACCGCTGTAGTGCGCGACTTTGATTCCGACAATCACGTCTCGATACTGCCGGATCCGCATCGCGGTCAGCTTCGTATTCATGTCGGCCAGGTCCTGCTCGACGGGTCCGCCTTTCATGCCGGATCCGACGATGTTGAGAAACGCGAGCACGCGCGTCTTGGATCGGTCGATGACTTGATCCTTGAACTGCGGAAAGTTCCTCCATCCTGATCCGCCCGCGTCGACCAGCGTGGTTTGTCCGCTCCGGAACGAATGGTCGTCGGGCTGAACGGCGCTGTAACCGTTGCTGTACGCGGCATTCACTTCGGAGCCCCAGAACACATGCGCGTGGATGTCGATGAGCCCGGGCGTGACGTAGAAGCCGTTGGCGTCCGCGACTTCGCGCGCGCGTGACGGGGCGATGTTGGCGCCGATCATCGCGATCTTTCCGGCGCCGACCGCCACATCGACGACCGCGTCCACGCCGTTCCTGGGATCGATCACATGTCCGTTCTTGATCAGCAGATCGAATTCAGGGTTTTGAACGGGCTCGACTTCGCCAGGCGTGTTCGAGGCAGGCGCGACGAGCGCCGCCACGACCAGAATGCCAAGGAGCGCACAGCATTGAAGCTGCAGTGATCGTGTGGCCACTTTTGTCTCCTCTACCACTCTCGGCATTTCCGCATTCGGCATGCGGCATTGACTCGATCTTTTTCAACCTTGTCACATTCCCTGTAGCGCGCCTTTGACCCAGGACAGCATCCGCGGCGGCGACTCGGAGTAGTTGTAAAAGACAGGTCCCGTCGAACCACCCGATTTCACGGCGCTGACGATGGCTCGAAGCTGTTCGGCGCTGCGAGGAATGCCCATCCCGAGGCGAATGAAGCAGGGAAAGTCTCCGTTCCATCCTGCAGGCACCTCAGCCCTCGCGCGTCGCACAATCTCGAGGACTTTGTCTGGAGGCTGACCATACGCGCCGCATGCGAATCCGTGTTTCGTCGACAAATGCCGCCTACGATGGACCAGCGTAAGGGCTGAGTCAAGAAGGACTGATGGATTCGACGCCTAATCGACATGACAGTGCTAAGGTGTGCGCATGCATCGCCGCACGTTCTTCCGACTGCTCGCGGCGGCCGCCGCCCCGACTTCGCTCGTCACGTCCCGTCGACGCCTCGCCACGCCGCTTCGCGCGAAGGCTCAGTCATCCCAAATTCCCTCCGGGTTGCCAGTACTTCGCGTGGTCTCCAGTTATGCGCCGGCGCCGATGCCCGGCATGCCGGGCCCGTATCCAGGCCGCGTCGTGTCGGTCAAGTCCGAGAAATGCGTCGATACCGCAACGGGTACGGCAAACGACGAGGTCGTGCGCGAGATGATGGCGCGGGGCATGCGCACGCTCACGGGCGCGCGTACGACTCCTGATGCCTGGCGGCGCTTCTTCCAGCCATCCGACCAGGTGGGCATCAAAGTCAACTGCGGCGGTTATCCGTACTGCATCTCCGCGTATGAGATCGTTGCGGAGGTCGTCCGCCAGCTCACCGGCATCGGCGTGCGCGCCTCGCAGATCTATGTGTACGAGCGCTTTCAAAACCAGATGGACGAGGTGAACTATGCGCCACATCTGCCGGAAGGCGTGCAGATCGTGGCCGCGGAACGCGCCAACCGGAACGTCGACAACAGCGGCTACGATCCGGCCGTCTACCTCGAGGCGGACCTGTTCGGGGAGGATGACACCCGCTCCAGCATGATGCGGCTCGTGTCGACGCGACTGACGAAGATCATCAACATCCCGAACATGAAGGATCATGGCGCGGCCGGCGTCACCGGATGCCTGAAGAACATCGCGTACGGCAGCTTCTCCAACGTGGCGAGGACACACCAGCGAGGCAAGTCCCATACTTATTCGGTCATCGGCACGCTGGCCTCGATCGAGCCGCTGCGGTCCAGGACCGTGCTGCAGATCATGGACGGTCTTCGCGGCGTGTGGCACGGTGGTCCCTTCGCGCGAACGGCGAAATACGTGTTCTACCCGCGGCAAATCATGTTCGGCACCGATCCGGTCGCGATCGATCGGCTGCTCCTCGACATCATCGAGCACGAGCGGCGCGCGCACGGTGCGATATCGATCTGGGATCGATCGCCTGCGTCGCTGAAGATGGACGATAGCCAGGCGCGGGACGAGGATCCGAACGTCAACATCCTCATTCGTGAGCCGGGCCACGTGGAGTACGCCTCGACGTTTGGCCTCGGCGTGTACGATCGCTCGAAGATCACAATCGAGGGCGTCACGGTATGACGCCGCTGGTGCTCGCGCTGGTTGCGCTGCCATGCGTGTACTGGACCGAGGGCGTGGAGAGCAAAGCGAGGCTGGAAGCGGCGTCGATCAAGCGGATTTGCGTGGCGCCCGAGCAGGTCGACGCCTGGCGCGCCGCCGGCTTCTCCGTGAGTCCAATCACCGCGGCGGAACTTGCGTCGCGGGAAGTGCTGCCCGGCCCCGGCGTTACCGCCCGCGCGGGGCTCGCGTCTCCGACGCGCGCACCATGGATCGTCGCTAATGGCTGGCGCTTCTCGAGAAATGCGGGCGCGAAATATGTGTACGACGTCGCGCCAGGCACAGCGGCGCTCGCCGCTGCAGAAGCCTTTGCCTACGATGCGGATGCGATTCTGAAGATCGATCCGGCCGATCTGCAGGCCGTCGGAGCCATGATGACGTTTCTCAACGGAGTTCCCGCCGCCGATCTTCCGGCGATCGCGGATCTCGCCGTTGTCGACGACGGGGCGGCCGTCACGGGCGAGGTGATGAACCTGCTCGCGCGCCGCAACCTGCTGTTCAAGGTGGTCAAGGCGCCCTCGCCCGAGTTCCGCATCAACATCGCCCTGGGCACGCCTGACTATCCACTCCAGGAGGCCGCCGATCCGAGCGCCTTCGCGCAGAAGATCCGCCGTCAGCTCACCGACCAACAGCGAAGTGTGCGCGTCTATGGCAGCGAGATCGTCATCTGCCGGCTCACCGGCGATCGCCAGCGCGTCCGGTTGCATCTCATCAACTATGGCGGCGCAGAGATCGACGGACTCCGCATCCGTCTGCGCGGTGCGTATCGCGGCGGCGAGGCGTACATCGCCGGCGCGGGTCGCGTCGCACTCGAGGACCAGGTCGTCGCGAACGGAGCGACGGAGTTTTCGATTCCGAGGCTGACGACGTACGCAGTGATTGACTTGACGGGCGTGCACTGATGGAAGGCAACTCAGAGGCCACGGAGCCCACGGAGAAGAACACTTGAAAATCAAACTCTGTAGAACAAACGCGCGAAAACGTGTTTTCCTGACAAGAATGCGTTTGTTCTACTAGATCGGCGGGCCCACGGGTCCTGCCGCTAGCGCGGATGCGCCACGGGTTTGGTTGCGGCGCAGCCGCGAGCAATTGATAGAGCGGCATCCCCGCGCGCTACGGTCTGATCACCGTCCCGTCGCTGCGCCGCGTCGTGCCCCACGAATAATCGAAGTTCGGCGGATTGTCCGGAACCGGGTACTTCGCCGCGAGCTTCTCGTCCACCTCGATTCCGTGGCCCGGTTTCTCCTGCGCGAGCATGTAGCCGTTCTTCACTTCAGGACAGCCGACGAACACCTCCTGCGTCTCCTTCGGGAAGCCGCTGCCTTCGTGCACGCCGAAGTTGTAGCTCGAAAGCTCCAGGGCAAGTTGTGCCGCATGCGCGATCGGCGACGCGTCTCCCGGGCCGTGCCATGCTGTCCGCACGCCGAAGAATTCGCTGAGCGCAGTAACCTTGCGCGCCGGACTCAATCCGCCAATCTGCGAAATGTGGATGCGGATGAAATCAATCAGCCGCTCCCTGATGAGCGGCACGTATTCGTGCTGGGTGTTGAACAGTTCCCCCATCGCGATCGGGATGCTGGTCTGCTGACGCAGCAGCCGGAAATGATCGTTCTCTTCCGGCGGGAACGGATCCTCGAGGAAGAAGAGGCGATAGGGTTCGAGCGACTTACAGAGGTTGATCGCTTGATTCAGCGTCACGCGTTCGTGGACGTCGTGCAGCAGTTCCACCTCGTCACCGAGTTTGCCGCGCAGATGCTCAAAGAGCTTCGGTACGATTCGCACGTAAGGCGCCGGTTCCCAGATCGCCTTGGGGTTCGTTGGACCGACGACGTCGTTGGGACCGCCGGGTGCGGGCGCGGTGCTGCGTGCGCCGTAACCCGCATAACCTGGCGTCGACACCTGCACGCGCACGTGGCGGAAGCCTTGCTCCATCCCGCGCCGCGCACTGTCTTCGACTTCGGCGAAGCTGCCGCCGCTCGCGTGAAAGTAGCAGTCCGCGCCGTGCCGCACTTTCCCGCCGAGCAATTGATAGAGCGGCATCCCCGCGCGCTTCGCTTTGATGTCCCACAACGCGATATCCACGCCGCTCATCGCGTTGAACAGCACCGGGCCGTTGCGCCAGTACGAGCTCACATAGCTCGACTGCCAGATGTCTTCGATCTCGTCGACATTGCGGCCGATCAGAAATGGTTTCAGATATTGCTCGAGCGCGGTCTGGACGACCAGCGCGCGCTGCGTGAAGGTCGCGCAGCCCCAACCGACGAGCCCCGGCTCGGTCGTTTCGATCTTCACAACGACCAGCCGGATACGATTCGGTGCGGTCAGGATCGTCTTGACGTCGCGGATTTTGACGGGCGCGGTTCCTGCCGTTGCCTGCGCGTAGCCCGGATGCCCGATCGGCGCGATCGCGCCTGCCAGTGACTCTCCGGCGGCCAGCAGCGAAGCGCCGCCGAGCGAGAGCGTTCCGATTGCGTCACGACGATTCATTTCAGCCTCCTCGCCCGGCGGACCTGAAGGTCCACCCTACGACTGTAGGCCGGGTCGTTAGACCCGGCGACGACTACCAGTGCGTCAACGATCCGTCGGGACGCTTGTAGACGTTCCGGCGGCCCGGCTCGGTCACCTCTCCGATCTGCGTCAGCCGGTTCATGTCCGCCGTTACACCGAGGCCAGGCCGCTGATTGGTGTACGCCTTGCCATTCTTGAAATCCAGGCACTCCGGCAGGTAATCGATCGGACGTCCGCCGTAGTTGTACTCCATCAGCACGGGACCCGAGAACGTCGACAGGCAGTTGACGAGCGCCGCGGTGGCAATGGGTCCGGTGAAATGCGGGATGATGCCGACCGCGTGCGTCTCGCAGATGGCCGCGACCTTCATCATCTCCGTGATGCCGCCGACGTTCGGCAGCGTCGAGCGAACGAAGTCGACATCGTGGTTCTCCACGAGCCTGTTGAAATCCCATTTCAGGCCCCACTCTTCGCCATGCGTCAGCGGGACCGAGGTCATCTGTCGCAGCTTCGGGATGTCCTGCAGCGCGTTCTCGTCGCGTACTGGATCTTCGACGAAGAACGGGTCGTACTCCTCAATCGCCTTGCAGAGACGGAGCGCGTCGTTCAGGTCGAACCGCTGGTGGAAATCGATGCACCAGTTGCCGTTCGGTCCCACCGCTTCTCGCACGTCTCTGCAGTCCTGCGCGACCAGCCGCACCACGGCACGCGTGTCGTATACAGCACCGATCGCGATATCCGCCGGCGCCATTCGAAACGCCCGATAGCCCGCGTCCATCGTCGCTCGAGCGCGGTCTTTCAGGCTCAATCTGGCGTCCGGCGCGACGCCAGGCGGACGCGCGCCACTCGTCGCGTAACACTCGCAGTAGTCGCGCGCCGTGCCTCCGAGTAACTCGTGGATCGGAACGCCAAGCGCTTTGCCTTTGATGTCCCATAACGCGAGGTCCAGCGCTCCCAGCGCGTGGGCCTTCTCACGGCCCGGCGGGTAGAACCAGGCGATATACGCTTCCTGCCAGATCGCCGCGCTGTGGAAGGGATTCTTGCCGATCAACGTTCCCGCGCATTGCTCGAGGGTATCCTTGGCGCCGCCTTCGCCGATGCCGGTGACTCCAGCGTCGGTCTCGACGGTCACCACCATGTCGCTCTGATTGAACAGCGGATTCAGGTTCGGCGGCCGGTAGATGCGCACGCGCGTGATCTTCGCCTCTGGCAAATCCGCCTCTGCGGGGTGCGAACGAAGCAAGCCGACGGCTGGCGCGGCCGTGAGCGCCTTGACAAAGGTTCGTCGGTTCACGGCTAGTTCCTCCTGATCGGTCAACGAAGGAAAGCGGAGGAAACGGATTTCAGAAACGAAGCAACGAACACGAACGAAGAGGATCTCACGCCGAGGCGCTCAGGCGCTGAGGGTACATCCCGAGTATTAGTGCGTCCGCCGCGACGCTCAACCGTTTTTACCACCGTGAGTAATACGCATTTCTCCGCTGACTCCGTTGGCTCCGTTGGCTCCGTTGCTTCGTTTTAGGATCCGTTGCCTTCGTCGCCCCTTCGTTACTTGTGGAGCATCGTCCAGCCGTGCACTGGATCCGGGAGAAAAAAATACGCTTCCGTGTCGCGCAATCGATTCATATAGCTCCAGCTGCGCTCCGGACCCAGCACGAAGAACGCGTCGTCGAGCGCATCGCCGGCCGTTCCGCTGCTCGTCAAGACCACGACGCTCAAGACACCCTGGACGGGGCTGCCGGTGCGCGGGTCCATGATGTGCGAATACTTCATACCTGCGGCTTCGAACGACTTTTCGGAGGTGCCGGCGACAGAGACCGCACGGTCCTTCAGGGTAACGGTCAGCGCGGTTCTTCGAGCGTCGATCGGATCCTGAATCTGAACGTCCCATCCCTCGCGCGCCGGGGGTGCGCGGAGGCCATAGATCGTGCTGCCACCGGCGCTGATGAGCGCAGCGGAGACCTTCCGCTCCTTGAGGATGGTGACGACGCGATCGACGTCGTAGCCTTTGGCGATGCCTCCGAGATCCAGTTCGACGCCGGGCTCGTCGAAGGCGATCGTCCTGTCGCGCCGGTTCAGGATCACGTGGCTGCTGCCGACGTGACGCCGCGCGACGGCGAGGTCGCCGCGATCAGGCAGTCGGCCTTCGCCACGGAAGAATCCCCACGCCTTCATCAGCGGACCGACCGTGATGTCGAACGCGCCGTCGGACTCCTGAGTGTAGGCGGTCGCCAAGACGATGAACTCGAACAGCTCTCGATCGACGGCCACCGGGTGCCGTGCGGCCTCACGGTTGACGCGCGACAGTGCGCTGTCGGCCTTGTAGTTGCTCATCAACCGGTCAATCCGGTCGACTTCATCGAACGCGTCGTTCACGATGTGCGGCAAGGCTTCCCGATCCTGCCCGTACGCGTCAATCGCATAGAGGCACGCCATCGACATGCGGCTGGCTTCGTGATGATAGAGGTGTGGCGGGCCGACGCCCGCGGCGTGCCACGACGCCGCGGCGAGCCCCACGCAGACGAGCGGGACACGCAGGACGCCCAACATCAGAAGAACGTGTTCATCATCTCGACGAGCCCATTGACGATCGCATTCTCGGCGCAGCCGCGTTTCACGTGTGTCGTGACAATCTCATAGCTGATCCGATCGTACGCCGCATCGTCGGGCAGATACCCGCTCGATCCGTTGCAGTGGGTCACCAGCATCGTACGGTTGAACGGGGATTCTGCTTTCAATCTGAGGCCGATGTTGGTGAGCACCTCCCCTGAGACACCGGCGATCGCGATGTCGTTGATCACCAGCAACGATAGACGAATCGGCACCGGCTCCGCATCCTCCGCCTTGTACTCCTGGTGCGGCGCCGGGCTCTGCACTGTCCGCTTTCCGGGGCATGTGACGACCTTCTGCATTCCGCGGATCCGTGCGCGCGTCGACGTTCTGATGCTGTCGGCGACCCGGATCACTTCTTCTCCGAGCAGTTGGCCGAGCGCCGCCACGTTCTTGAAGTCCGTGCCGACGCGATAGATCGGATCCTGATCTCCGGCGGCGCCGCTCGTCCACGGAGACACGACCCTGTCGCTGTAATGCGTCTCCACGAGACGAGACGTCGCGCCAGGAAGATCAGCGCTGATCTGCAGGTTACCCGCACCCAAGACGGTTCCGTGGACGGCGTAGTTGCTCAAGATGGCGAGCGGTTGTCCGGACAGCGTCTCGAACTTGATCACCGCAACCGTCTTGTCGGAGACATCATCGGGATTGTTGCCGAGCATCCACCCGCCGCTGCCATCTCGGGCACGGCGATTTGTGTTCACGTTCGCCTTGCCCGTGCCAAAGCCCCACTCTCGCCGGCTCGAGGCTTGCCTGGGCGCGACGGACGGCCGTCAGCACGGCGTCTTCCAGTCTCTGGACGTACTCGGCGCGTTTTCTTGCCGCTTCCCCTTCAGCCGGTTCGTTGTAGGTTCCGATCGCCGGCGCCGCGTGCGTGTGGACCGACGCGAGCATGATGTTGTCGCGGGGAATCTTCGTCTCCGCCGTCACGCGGCCGGCGATTTTTTCCCACAGCGCGGCAGAGATGCCGATGACTTCGCATCCGATCACAGCAGCCTGGGTCGCACCGTCTTCGAGCACAATCGCACGCACGTGCAGGTCGTCGTGAATGCCCTTGAATCCTTCGGTGCGGCTGCCGTAGCCGCTCAAAGGCAACGCCGCGTCGGGAGCCGGCGTGATATCGACCTCGAATGCGCCGGCCCGAAGAGTGCCGGCCTGCGCCGGGACGAGCACGGCCTGCGGCGCCTGAAACGTGCAGAACGCGCTGACAGCGAATGCGATGATGGCGCCAGACTTCAGCATGACGTCTGATCCGTGTGATCCGTGTGATCCGTGCCTCCCCAGTCTGATCCGTGGCTCCCGAGTCTGATCCGTGTGATCCGTGTGATCCGTGGCTTCCGAGTCTGATCCGTGTGATCCGTGGCTCCCGGGTCTGATCCGTGGATCAGCTCCAGTGCCGGTCGTTGCTCCGTTCCTTGTCCCACTCCGGCGTCGGCCGGAAATAGCCGGAGTCGGGGCGGAGATGCTGCTTGACGGCATCTTCGTTGAGATCGACGCCGAGGCCCGGCGTATCCGGGACGATTGCGAACCCCTTCTCGACCAGCGGCTGACCGCCGGTCGTGCGCACCAGTTGCTCCCACCACGGCACGTCCAATGAGTGATGTTCGAGCGCGATGAAGTTCTCGGTGGCTGCCGCGCAGTGGACGTTCGCCATGAACGAGATGGGCGTGCCGGCGAAATGCATGGCCATCGCGACGCCGTGCTCCATCGCGTAGTCGCCAATCTTCTTCGTCTCGATCAGTCCGCCCGCACTCGCAAGGTCGGGATGAATCATGTCCAGGGCGCCCATGTCGATCAGCTTGATGAAGTCCTCCTTCAGATAGATGTCCTCGCCCGTCAGGATGGGTGTGGTCGTCGAATCTCGAATCTGTTTCAGGAGCTCCCCGAATTCCCACGGCACCATGTCCTCCATCCACGCGAGATTCCATTTCTCCATCGCGCGCGCGAGCTTGATGCAGCTGTTGACGCCGATGTGACCGTAATGATCCGAGGCGAGAGGGATCTCCATGCCGATCGTTTGGCGAATCTGACCGACCCAGTCCGATAGCCATTCGATGCCCTTGTCCGCGATCTGGATGCCGGTGAACGGATGCATGATCCTCTGGCCGCCACCGATATCGGTTCCGAGCGGCATCGAGAGCGTGCCAGGGATATTGCGCAGCAGCCCGATCCCGAAGTCCTGTTTCAAAAACGTGATGCCTCGATCCATTCGCGCCTTGAGCATCTCCCCCTGTTCCTTCGGCGTGTCGCGCTCGGTCGTGTCCGCGTAGAGCCGGACGCGATCCCGGAACTTGCCGCCGAGCATCTGCCAGCACGGCACGCCCCAGGCCTTGCCCGCGAGATCCATCGTCGCCATCTCAATCCCGCACACGCCTCCAGCCTGTCGCGCGGGGGCGCCGAACTGTTTGAGCTTCCGAAAGATCTTGTCGACGTTGCACGGGTTCTCGCCGAGGATGCGGCTCTTGAGGAACAGCGCGTAGGTTTCGCTCGACCCGTCGCGGACCTCGCCCCACCCCACGAGTCCCTGATTGGTATCGATGCGGATGATGGGGCACGTCATCGGCGCGTTGACGACGACCGCAAAGCGCAGGTCGGTGATCTTGAGCGCGGATGGCTCCGACGCGCGCTTCACGTTGGCCTGCACGAGATTCGCCGCGGCATCCGCGGCGGCCTCTCCCGTCAACGCCATCGCGCCGGCAGCGCCGAGGCCGACCGTCTTGAAGAACGAGCGTCGGTCGACTCCGCGCGGCGACGCTTCCAACAGCGTGCGAACAGCCCGTTTCATCGCTTCCTCTCAATTTTTAGAAGTTGAACTTCAGAGAGAACTGCATCGACCGGTTGTCCACAACCGTCGTCGTGATGCGGCCCGCGGTCGGCGAATCGAAGTTCTGGTTCGGGAAGCCGAAGCCCGGATTGTTGAACAGATTGAACGCATCCCACCGAAACTCGACGTTCGTCCGGCCCGCCGCCGCGAATCGCTTCGACAGCGACGTATCGAAATTCACATGGCCCGGACCGTAGAGGATGCCGCGGCCGCTGTTGCCGTAAGTGTTTGCCGGAGGGGCAACGAAGTCGCGAGAGTTGTACCAGAGATCGACTGACGGGTGGTCCAGTGTTCCGGATCCGATCCGGTTCGGCCAGCTCGGCGCGCCGTTGTTGACGCCATTCTGCATGAAGACCGTGAACGGACGTCCCGTCGTGATCGTCGCGATTCCTGCGAGCTGCCATCCATCCAGCACAGAGCCGATCAGCCCACCGTTCCTTAACCATCGCCGGTTCGGTCCCCACGGCAGCTCCCAGACCCAACTCGTCACGGCACGATGCCGCACGTCGAATCCCGATGGGCCGTGGCCCGCCTTCAAATCTGTAACGGTCTGCGGATTGCCAACTGCGCCACCACCGCTGGCGGCCGAGCCGCCGTAATCGAGCGCCTTGGCGTAGGTGTAGCTGACGAGGAATTGCAGGCCGCCGCTGAAGCGCTGCGTGACCTTCAGCTGTCCGCTGTGGTACGTCGAACTGTTGCGCGGATCGCACTGCAGCATGTTGTTCAACCGGTTCAGCGGTTGAATCAGCCGGCGCGACTCCTGCGACCCGATGCCCGGCTGCACTTCGTTCGGGTTGTAACAGAACACGATGTGCTTCCCGGCGCTCCCTGCATACGTCAGTTCCACCGCCGTTGCGCGGAACAACCGCCGTTCGACGCCGAGGTGCCACTGTTCGGCATACGACGTCTCGTTTTCGAATGAATGGCCGAGTACGCGCGGGTTCGCGGCCTGGAGCTCTTCGGTCGTGCGCGGTTTCACCTGCGCGATCGGTGGAAACGGATCATCGATCGTCCGCACCGCACCAAAGTTCGTCGGATTGGTCGCAAAGCTGACGTTCTGGGAAATCGTGTACGGCACCTGCTGCCCGATCATGTTCGATGCCGAGGGCTGCTCGGGGTAATACGTGATCGCGAAGCCCGTTCGGAGGATCGTCGTCGCGTCGCCGAGCAGGTCGTAGGTCAGGCCCAATCGCGGCGCCAAGTTGCCATAGCGCGTCTTCTTGTTCACCGAGCGGCTCGCGCCGTCCTCACCGGCATAGATCAACCGGAGGTTCACCGGATCGAAGTTCACGATTTTGTTGTCCACTTCGGTTTCGGCGCCAAAGATCTCGTACCGCAGGCCGGCGTTGATGGTGAACCGCGGGTTGACCTTGATGTCGTCCTGCACGAATAACGCGTGCTCCTGCGTGCGCAGCGTGTACGGCGCGAGCAGGAAACCGCGTGCCGCGCTGTTGATGTACCCCGTGAGCAGCGACGCGATGCCCGAGCCACCGGCGTTGGTCACTGGATTGTTCGTGTAATTCCGGCCGAAGTTGATCGTGCCGCGCGTATCCGTGTTGGTGAAGGGCGACGGATAGCGATCGACGAGCCGGTATCCGAACTTCAGCTGATGGCGGCCCCTCAACCAGACCAGCGCGTCCTCGATCTGCCAGTGGAACTGCTTCGGGTTGACCGGCAGGAACGCCGGTCCACCGGAAATGCCCGTCAGGTCCGGAATATTGAGGTTCGGCAGGCCCGTCGTGAATTCCGTGACGTTGATGCCGCGAATGCCGAGCGAGTCCGCTGCGTGCGTGCCGAAGTCGGACTGAAACGTGAACGGCACTGTCTTGGCGTAGCCGGCGCGCAGCTCGTTGACGAAACGCGGCGACAGAATCCGCGAGTAGTTGAACGCGGCGCCGTGCGTGGTGAGCCGCGTGTTCTGAATGCCGGCGACGAATGGGCCGAGGTCGAAGCGGGACGCCGCGTCCGCCGGCGTGGGCAGGCAGCAGGCAGCCTGTCCCTGTGGAGCGTCGAGCTTGAACCTGCCCCAATTGAACCGGACGAAGAACGACTGCTTGCCCGAGAGCTGGTGGTCCACCCGCCCGGACAACACGTGGTCTGTGACGTTCCGGTTCACCGTCGACGTGTAGTTGTTGAAGTTCCCCGGTCCGTTCGGCATCGGGTAGATGCTCGCGACGTTTCGTCCGACTGCGTTGATTCGGTCCTGCGGGATGACGTTGCCGGGAAACGGGTCCCGCAGGAACTGCGGGTTCGACGTGCTGACCGGGCGAGCTGGGTCGAAAGCAGGATTCAATCGTGTGGTCAGCGGATCATAAATGAGGATGAGACTTCCATCGCCATCCTGGAAGTCGCGGAAGTCACCATTGCGGGTCAGGGCCGTCGGCACAGTATTGACGAACACCTGGCCGCGCTTCTCTTTCAAGCCTGCGTAGTCTGCGAAGAAAAACGTCCGGCGGTGGCCGTCGTAGAGTCCGGGAATCACGACAGCGCCGCCGACGGCGCCGCCGAACTGGTGCCGATCGAGAGGTGGCTTGGGATCGATCTGCAGGCGGCCGTCGGGCAGCCGCACTTTGCGTACGAAGAAGTTGAGCGCATCGAAGGCCTCATTGCGCAGGTACTCGAAGGCGGTGCCATGGAGCGTGTTGCTGCCCGACTTTGTCGAGACCGAGACAACTCCGGCGCCGCGTCCGAACTCGGCCGAGAAGACACCGGAGAGCACCTTGAACTCGCGCACCTGCTCGACCGACGGCGCGACGATGACGGTGTTGAACGTGTACTCGTTGTTATCGATACCGTCAATCAGCCAGGCGTTGGCGTTGGCCTGATGTCCGAGCGCATTGAAATTCGACGCGCCTCGCGGATTGAACGTGCTGGCGCCGGAGAGATTCTCGTTCGCCTGGCCGGGTGTAATCCCGGGCGTCAGGTACACGAGCGTCGCGAAATTCCGTCCGTTGAGCGGCAACTCCTTGATGGCGCGTTCTTCGATGACCGTGCCGACCTCCGACGAATCCGTGCGCAGCAGAGGGGCTGACGCGACCACCGACGTCGTTTCCTCGATCCCGCCCACTTCGAGCGTGACATCCACGCGGGCCCGCTGGTTGACCTGCAGGATCACTCCGTCACGGATCCACTTCCTGAAGCCCTGCACGTTGACTTCGACCGTGTAGGTGCCAGGAACCAGAAACGGCGCGGTGTAAGTACCCGTGGAATCCGTTTCGTGGGTTTCCGACGTGCCCTTGTTGACCTCGCGGATGGTGACATTGGCTCCGGGCACGACGCCGCTCGGATCGCTGACGGTACCGACAATCGTGCCGGTGGTGACCTGTGCGGCAGACTGGACGGCGCCCGCCAGGGCGATCAAAGAACTCAGAGCCGCCACGAAGATTGCTCGCTTCGTCATCGCTTATCCTCTCTTGTGAGGTGGCGGGGACCCCTGCACCCCGCCAAGCGCGCTTCACTACTTCCTGGGCGCTCGGCGCCCGCCGCTTCGCGGCGGGTCCCCTCCGGCGCCTCGCTTAAGCTCGCTTCGCTACGCTCGCACTTCGCTGCTCGCTCCGTTCCGCTCGCGCCCTGCATCGCCGCGCGAATACGCGATGCGGTACGGTCGCGGCTGCGGGAGCCTGCCACCCGAAACGGGCTGATGTCAAGATTCGCTCATGGCTCACCTGAGCCTTGAGCCATGAGCCCTGAGCCGTGAGCGCGTGTCGAGTAGTAGAGTAGGCCTGCCCGCGATCGCGTCCTGCCTGAGATCAGCGAAGGAGGATTGTCCGTGACCAGCAAACCGTCGCGAAGAACACTGCTGAAGACTGCAAGCCTCGCTGCTCTCGGCATCGCGGCGCCTGCCGCTGCGCCGGTTGCGAGAGCCTCCGCAGTTCCGGGCGCTGCTTCGTGCTTCGAGGGCACCAACACGCCGAAGATCTGCCTCGAGGCGGGAGCGGCGGCGGGCGGGTCGGATGGAGAAGCGGCAACCGCGGCGCGACGGATCCGGCAGCTCGGCGTCGAGTACGTGATTTCCGGCGGCGGGCGGATTCCGTGGGAAGAGAGCCGCCTGCGAGGGATGATGGACCGCCTGAAGAGCAACGGCCTCACGCTGGCAAACCTGATGATCGCGGGCTTCCCCAACGCCATCTACAACCGTGCGGACAAGGATGCGGACATCGAGAAAGTGATTCAGTCGGTTCGCGCGGCCGGCAAAGTGGGATTGCCTGTCGTCGAATACAACTGGTACGCACACCGCGCCATGGAGGGCTATTTCGAGGAGACCGGGCGGGCGGGTGCAGGATGGACCGGATTCGATTACGAACGCATGAAAGATCTCCCACCGCTGCCCGACGAGGGAGCACACACGCTCGACGAGATGTGGACGAACGTCAGGTACTTTCTCAAGGCCGTGATCCCTGAGGCTGAGAAGGCGGGCGTGCGCCTGGCGCTCCACCCGAACGATCCTCCTGCCCCCGTCAGCCGCGGATCACAGCAGATCATGGCGACAATCGAGGGCTGGAAGACACTGATCGGCATCGTGAACAGCCCGTCGAACGGGATTACGTTCGACTGCGGCGTGACGCGCGAGATGGGCGGCGATCCCGTGGAGGTGTGCCGCTGGTTCGCCTCCCGCGATCGCATCAATCACGTGCACTTCCGCAACGTGAAGGTGCAGAAGCCGTACGAGCGTTACACCGAGGTCTTCATCGACGAGGGAGAGAACGACATGTTCGCCGTGATGAAGGAGCTGGTGAAACAGAAGTACTCACGGCTGATCTATCCGGAGCATCCCCGTGGCATCGATTACGACCGTGAGCAGCCGAATTTCCGCTCACAGTACCCGGGCGGGGGCGGCTACGCGGGTTTCGCATTCAACGTGGGCTACACCCGCGCGATGATGCAGGCGGCTCTCACCGGGTGCTGACGCACCAATGCTCAATGCCGAATGTTGAAGGAGATAACAAAGATGCCGGGCACTGTAGGCCGGGTCTTCAGACCCGGCAAACCGTCGAGCGCAGCAATTGTCATCTGTGTCGCGGCGCTGCTGACGCCTGTTCTCTCCGATGCGCAGCTCTTCACGCTGACGAAAGATCAGATGATCGAGTACACGGCGCAGAACCCGTTCGAGCGGTTCTCCGATGGCCGCCCGAAAGTTCCCGACGCGTTGATCGAGCGCGCGCGCGGCTTGTCGTCTGAAGAAGTGTACGCGGTCCTGCCCGGCAAAGGTTTTCGTAACCAATACGAGGACGGCTTCCAGATTCTTCATCCCGACAAGAAGCTGGTCGGCCGCGCATTCACCGTGCAGTTCATGCCGCTCCGGCCGGATCTCGACGGGGCGATCAACGCGAAAGCGAAAGCGGCTGGAGTGGACCGGATGTACAACCAGGTACCGATCGACATGCTGCAGCCCGGCGACGTGCTGGTGGTGGATCTGTTCGGGCAGGCCGAGGGGGGCACGATTGTTGGCGACAACCTCTTTTACTACATCATGAAGGCCGCGAAGGGAGCGGGACTCGTGGTGGACGGCGCCGTCAGGGATCTGGATGGTATTTCAGGAATGGATATGCCGGCGTACTTTCGGCGCGCGCATCCCAGCTATCTCACCAACGTGATCATCAGTGGCATCAACATTCCGGTGCGGATTGGCAAGGCGACGGTCATGCCGGGCGATCTCGTGGTCGGAGACTCCGAGGGTGTCTACTTCATTCCGCCCGCGCTCGTGCAGCAGGTCGTGGACAACGCCGACGTGATCCACATTCACGACGAATGGACGCGCATGAAGTTCGAAGAAGGCAAATACAAGTCTGAGGAGATTTACGGCACGCCGAAGGATCCCGCGCTGAAGAAGGAATACGAGGAGTATCTCAAGAAGCGCCTCGATGAGATCAGGAAAGGAAGGCCGGGTCTGTAGTCTAGACCCGGCGTCGATGCCGACGGGTACACCATGATGAAGCGAACAGTGATTCTTGTCGTCGCGGCGGCGTGCGCCACCACGGTGTGGGTCATGGCGCAGCCGGCTGAAATCTCCGCGGTCGACGGATTTCGGACCGTTGAAGTCGCGTCGGTGTCCGATGCGATGGAACAGTTGTACGGTCAGCGCGGATACATGTCGCACGACATGCGCCCGCTGTCGCCGACGAAATTCGCTGGACCCGCCGTCACCGTGCAACTGACGAAAGTGGAACACAAGGACGGTTCCGCCGCGTCGCAGGGAATGCTCGACGCGATCGATTCATCGCCGGCCGGATCCGTCTACGTGATGGTTGTGGAGAACGGCGCCGACTATGCCGGCATTGGCGGCCTCATGGCCACCGCCATGAAATACCGCGGCTTCGCGGGCGCGGTGATCGACGCCTCGGTCCGCGATACGCCGCAGATTCGCAAGCTGCAGTTTCCGGTGTTCAGCCGCGGGGTGGCGCCCTCCACCACTATCAATCATTACCGGGTGACCGGCGTGAACGTGCCGGTGACGTGCGCGGGTGTGCGCGTCCAGCCGGGTGACATCATCGCGGCCGATGAAGACGGCATCGCAGTGGTGCCTCAGGCCAAAGCGGCGGAGGTGCTCAAGAAATCGCAGGAGCTCGACGACATCGAGCACCGCATGATTCCCTTCATCGAGAAGTACCGTTCGATCAAGGAAGCCGTCAAGCAGTTCGGAAGGATCTGACTTCATGCTGACGTGGCTGATCATCTGTCTGACGCTGAGCCCGTTTACTCAGGCTGCGGGCGCGCAATTTCCGCAGTCGGCGATCTCGGACTCGGCGATACGCGCCTC
>QHWT01000093.1:68645-73015 GCA_003222675.1 Acidobacteriota bacterium
GACTGGTCCGGCGTCATTGCCAGCCTGGAATGGCATGGGCACAATTTCTTCGGGCAGTGGTTCGATCGTCACGATCCGACGATCCATGACGCCATCACAGGGCCGGTAGAAGAGTTCCTCACCGACGGCGCCGGACTCGGGTACGACGAGGCGAAGGCGGGCGGCAGCTTCGTCAGAATAGGCGTGGGCGCCGTTCGTAAACCGGACGAACCCAAGTACCGGCAGTTCAGCACCTACGAGATCGTCGATCCGGGCAAGTGGACGGTCACCAAAAGCTCGGACTGGGTTCAATTCGTCCACGAGCTGCACGACACGGCGGGGTACGCGTACGTCTACCGCAAGAAGCTTCGACTGGTCGGGAACACGCTGGTGCTGGAGCATCAGTTGAAGAACACTGGCAGGAAGACGATCGCGACGAGCGTGTACGAGCACAACTTCTTCATGCTGGATGGGAAGCCCACAGGTCCCGACCTCATCGTGCGATTCGCGTTCGAGCCACACGCGACCGGTGCTCTCAATGGTCTTGCTGACGTGCGAGGCAAGACGCTCGTGTATTTGCAGGAACTGCAGCCGCGAGAGACGGTGCAAACCGACCTCGAGGGCTTCGGCGCCGGCGCGAAGGATTACGACATCCGCGTCGAGAATCGTCGCACGGGCGCGGGCGTGCGGCAGACCGGCGATCGGCCGATGTCGAAGCTGCACCTGTGGTCGATTCGCACGACTGTCTGCCCCGAAGCCTTCATCGATCTGCGCATCGAGCCAGGCAACGAATCGAGCTGGCGTATTCGCTACGAGTTCTATGACGTGCCACGCTTCGCTCAACACTCTTCCGTCACCATTGAGCTTCTGCAAGATGTCGAGGTCACGCAGGAGTCCCCGGTTCACCTGTCTCGCGGCAAGCTCTATCTTGACGATCGGAATGCGAAACCATTCCGGCTTCGCCAAGCACAGAGATTTGTAATGATCAGGAAAGGCTCGGAGGGCTCATGTCGGATTCGGTTCGAGGACACGGAGTACGGTTTGAGCTCGTGTCCCTGGATGGAGGGCTTTACCGATCATCAGACCGACATTTTCCGTGTCGTCGCAGGCAAATAGCGTACGACCTATGCTGACGTCCTTGTTCGTGACGCTTCTCGGGCTCGCGCTCAGCTCCGCGCAGACCGTCGATCCCGGACGCAAAGCATTCGAGACGTACTGCGCACGATGCCACGGCGCAGACGGCAACGGCGGCGAAATGGGCCCGCCGATCGCGCTGCGCCTGGCGGCGCGCGACGACGAGCAGCTGGCAAAATTGGTCCACGATGGCCTGCCCGATCGAGGCATGCCGCCAAGCATGGTGACCGTCCAGGAATTACCCGACCTGGTGAAATTTCTTCGAACGATTCAGCGCCGCGGCGCAACCGATCCCGTGGCGCGCCGGACGCTGCGGGTCCAGACGACCGGCGGATCGACGCTCGACGGGCAGGTGCTCGGCGAGGGTTTCGACGAAGTGCAGCTGCGGACAGGCGACCAGCGCCTGCACCTGCTGCGCCGCGCCGGAGACCGCTTCCGCGAAGTGACGTCGGAGACCGACTGGCCGACGTACAACGGCGATCCTCGCGGCAACCGCTACACCACGCTGACCGACATCAACAAGGACACCGTCACGCGTCTCGCGATGCGCTGGATCTTCACGCTGTCAGGCACCGGCGAGCTCCAGGTCACTCCGGTCGTCGTCCAGGGCGTCATGTATGTGGCTGGCGTGAACGAGTGCTACGCGCTCGACGCCGGAAGCGGCCGCCAGATCTGGCACTATCGGCGCGCGCGGACGCCCGGCCTGTCGACCGGCGGCAATGCCAACCGCGGCGTGGCAGTGGCCGGTGATCGCGTGTTCATGCAGACGGACAATGCGCACACCATTGCGCTGAATCGCTTCACCGGCGAACTGCTGTGGGACGCCGAGCTCGATGACTGGCGCAAGAACTACTCGGCGTCCTCGGCGCCCCTTCCCGCCGGCAACCTGATCATCTCGGGCGTCGGCGGCGGCGAGCACGGCGCGAATGGATTCGTCGCGGCTCACGATCAGGAAACCGGAAAAGAGGTCTGGCGTTTCGCCACAGTGCCAAAGGCCGGAGAACCGGGATCGGAGACCTGGCAAGGCAAGGACATCGAGCACGGCGGCGCGCCAACGTGGTTCACCGGCAGCTATGACCCCGAGCTCGACATGGTCTACTGGCCCACCGGGAATCCGAGCAAGGAGTACAATGGCGATCATCGGCAGGGAGACAATCTCTACTCCGACAGCATCCTGGCGCTGGACCGCAAGACAGGCCGGCTGAAGTGGTACTACCAGTTCACGCCGCACGATCTGTGGGATTGGGATGCGACGGAAACGTCCGTGCTGGTAGATGCGCCGTGGCAGGAACAGCCGCGCCCGTCGGACGCCTCGAGCCTGTCGAAACCCGGAAGCTGATGCTGCACGCCAACCGCAACGGATTCTTCTACGTCTTCGATCGCCGTGACGGCACGCTGCTGATGGCGAAGCCATTCGTCAAGAACCTGACCTGGGCGCACCAGATTGGGTACGATGGCCGCCCAGTCAAACTTCCGAACCAGGAGCCCACCGCAAAAGGCACCAAAGTGTGTCCCTCGCAGGATGGCGCAACCAACTGGTTCTCGCCATCGTTCAATCCCGCGACCGGCCTCTATTACATTCAGACGTTCGAGAAGTGCAGCATCTATACGAAGAGCGACTCGGGCGAATGGGAATCCGGCAAGTCGTACCTCGGCGGATCGCAACGGACCGCGGACGATCCCAAGCCGGAGCGGATTCTGAAGGCGATCGATATTCAGACGGGCGCGATCGCGTGGACGCTTGCCCAGCCCGGCCCCGCGCAATCGTGGGGCGGCACGCTGAGCACCGCGACCGGACTGGTAATCTTCGGATCAGACGATGGCGCGCTGATGGCGGCGGATGCGACGACGGGGAAGCCGCTGTGGACGTTTCAGACGAACCAGACGTGGAAGGCGTCGCCGATGACCTACACGTTCGACGGCCGCCAGATGATTGCGATCGCGGCGGGCTCTAACATCATCGCTTTCGCCATCCACGACTAACGAGATGTAAAGATGCCGATTTCACGACGAGAGTTCTGCGAGAATCTGATCCCCGGTGGATTACTGCTGGCCGCGGCGCCCAGCCACGCGGACAAATATGTGTGGGCGCAGAACCGCGGACAGGCTGCGCCGCCTACCGGCTCGCACATCGGCAACCTGTATCCCTTCGTGCAGGGACAAGCCGACCACTCGAAGCTCGAACTCTCCTTTCTCCAGCAGGAGTTCAAGAGCCTTCCCGAATGGCAACCCAAAGCGAGAGCCATAGTCTTCGATCACCTCTACTACGCGCCGGCGCCTGTCTCTCCCGAGGCGCAATTGGTGCGACGCACCGACAAAGGCGACTACGTAGAGGAGTACCTGACGTTTCAGACGGCTCCCGAGCTGCGCGTGCCCGCGTACGTGCTGGTGCCGAAGAATGTTCCCCTGCCCGCGCCGGGCATCGTGGCGCTGCACAGTCACGACGGCGTGTACCTGTGGGGCAAGGAGAAGATTGTCGAGAACGGGCAGGAGCATCCATGGTTGACGGCCTTCAAGAAAGGGGCGTACGGGGGCAGAAGCATTGCCGCCGAACTGGCCCGGCGAGGCTACGTCGTGATTGCGATCGACGCGTTCTATTGGGGCGAGCGGCGCATGGTGCTCGACGATGATCCGCCTGCCTATCGCGAGCGGCCACTCAGCATGACCGAGCAGGACATTCGCGCATTCAACCAGCGCGCGTCGCAGGACGAATCCCTGATCGCGCGAAGCCTGTTCACTGCCGGGATTACCTGGCCGGGCGTCCTGCTGTGGGACGACATCCGGACGCTGGACTATCTCGCGACGCGGCCGGAGGTCGATCCCAATCGGATTGGCTGTGTTGGACTATCGATGGGCGGCTATCGAAGTTACCTTCTCGCGTCGCTCGATCCGCGAATCAAGGCGGCCGTGGACGTGGGCTGGATGACGTCGTTCGGGTTGCAGATCAAACAGCACGTGGTGAACACTGTCGGCTTCTCGACTCACATCACCGGGATGTATCGCTACATGGACTTCCCGGATTTCTCGGCGCTCGTTGCGCCGCGCGCGCTGATGGTCATCAACGGATCGCAGGATCAGCTGTTCCCGCTCGACGGAATGAAGGCCGCATTCGACAAGATCGCGCGAGTGTACGCCAAGGCGGGCGCGCCGGATCGGCAACGGTGCCGGCTGTACGATGCGCCGCACGAGTTCAATCTCGACATGCAGGCTGAAGCCTGGGAGTGGCTCAAACGCTGGGTGTAGACAAGTGAGATGCG
>QHWT01000093.1:73132-73403 GCA_003222675.1 Acidobacteriota bacterium
CTGCCGAACGTACTCGACGTTGGCACGCGTATCGGCAACCAGATCCTTGGACGGCGCGTCGGTCTCCAGCACGTACCATCCCCGGTATCCAATGTCGTAGTACTCCCGCGCGAGGCGAGGCCAGTCGAGGATGTCGGCATCCCGCATCAACTTCTCGCCGTTCTTGATGTGGACCTACTTGATTCGCTTTCCGAGCCGCGTCGGTTCACCGTACGGATCGTGCACTCGCGATTTGATGTTGCGCGCGTCGTAATACACACCGACGTACTCC
>QHWT01000137.1:0-491 GCA_003222675.1 Acidobacteriota bacterium
GAATGGTTGACGATTCGCCGCGATCGCACGAATCGCGAATATCTCGATGAGTTCACTCGCCGCTGGCGACGGCGCCCGCAAGCGGCGGTCGAGGCGCGCGCCGAGGTTCCCGAGAATTTGCGCAGCAGCCTGCGGCTGTTCGAGCGCGTTTGGTATGGGTTTCACGTAGTGACGCCAGCGGCGGTCACGGCGTACCGCCAGGGTCAGAGGGAGCTGCTCAACCATGTCTGACAATCGCTCAGACCAACGGGCCGTGCTGAACTGGCGCGGTCCTCTGCTGGCCGCCGCCGTTTTCGCGAGCGTCTTTGGCATTTTGCTGCTGATGGCACATCTGAATCAGTCAAAAACAAGCGATGAGGGGTCCAGCTTTCGCCAGGACCCTTACGGCACCAGCTTGCTGTTCGACTCCTATGAGCGCGCCGGGTATAAAGTGAAGCGCAGCCAGGATGAGAATTCGCTCGCGGATCAGGATGCCACTCGTACCACGGCAT
>QHWT01000137.1:505-3944 GCA_003222675.1 Acidobacteriota bacterium
ATCGGCGGCTACGACTACGGCGATGTAGAAACCCGGGACGGGAAGATCGTTAGAGGCGGCAAATTCCATGGCTTGTTGGAGGACTTTCTCGGCCGTGGCGGCCGTGCAGTCCTGCTGCAACGCGAGCCCGGCGTCAGTGTCGCTTCAATTTCTGAGCTTGAAGGCAATCCAAAGTCTGGCGGCCTGAAGTGGCAAAAAGAGAAAAGCTGGGGGCTTGAGAAAGGATACGACTCTCCAGGAAAAGCTGAGTCCGGGCCCGCTTGGGCCGATCCCAGGTTCCCCGCGATGCCGGCGGGAAGCGAGTTGATGTATCTCGCCGCCAATGCTCCCTGGCTCATAACAGATGCAGAGTGGACTACGCTCTATGCAGGACCGGCGAACGTGATAGATGGATGCTCGGTTGCACTGAAGGCCGACGGTGGGCCCCCGACGCATGTCTATATGGCCATGCGCCGGGTCGGAAATGGCGAATTGCTCGCGGCGAGCCAACAATCGTTCTTGTTGAACGAGGCCATCAAGACGCATCCGAATCCAGTCGTGCTGGATTTTCTCGCGGGCGGACGGCCCGTGATTTGGCTGGATGAAACCTTGCACGGATTGCATCAGGATGAGGGCGTGCTCTGGCTCTTGAAGCGCTATCGGCTGCAAGCGGCGCTGCTTTTGTTCTGGGCGACTCTGCTGGCGCTGCTTTGGAGCATGAGCGGCGATTTGGTGCAACGCCCCGCGTCCGACCCTAGCGGGGAGATCATCCGCCATGGCGAAGCTGCCGGCTTGGCCGGGCAACGCCTCTTTCAGCGGAGTGTTGCTGCAGAGCGGGTTGTGGCCGAATGCTGGGAACAGTTCCGCCGCCGCTCGCCGCAGGATGCGCAAGCCATTTCAGGCGATCCGCGTTGGGGTCCGCGGCTGCGCGCCGCCCTCGCGCAATCCCCTCTTGCGGGGTATACGGAGCTGAAGCATTTGATCGCCGAACGCCGTGCATTCGCCAAAGGCTTAGCTCATGCCGGTCCCGAGGCTCCCAATAGCTCTCTCCCTTCACCGAAGACGACTCCCGAGGAGGCATGAATCGCATGAATGACAAACTGGTACCCGACGCGGACGGCCAGACGCGGTCCGCAGGCGCTGAAGCGCAAGGGCAGGTGGCGCTCGCGACGATTACGCTCAGTGCGCGGCGCGTCAGAGAAGTTCTGGGCCGCGTGATTGTCGGTCAAAACGAAGCGATTGATCTCGCGCTAGTGACACTGCTCGCCGGCGGGCATGCACTCATCGAAGGCGTTCCCGGCGTTGGCAAAACCTTGCTAGTGAAGGCGTTGGCGCGCGCAGTGGCCGGCGAATTCCAGCGAATTCAGTTCACTCCGGATCTGATGCCCGCGGATATCACCGGGACGAGTGTCTTCGATTTGAAGACGCAGCAATTCCGCCTGGTGCGCGGCCCGATTTTTACGAATTTTTTACTGGCGGATGAGATCAATCGCGCGCCCGCAAAAACGCAGGCGGCGCTGCTGGAAGGTATGCAAGAACGGCAAGTAACGATTGATCGTGAGACGTGCGCGCTACCGCCAGTCTTCGTCGTTTTTGCAACGCAAAACCCTATCGAGCATCAGGGCACGTATCCGCTTCCGGAGGCGCAGAAAGACCGTTTCCTCTTAAAAATTCGCATGGGCTATCCGGCGCTGGAAGAAGAAAACGAACTGGCGAGGCTCGTGGCGGAAGGTGAAGCGCCGGAGCGGAGGCTGCTGGAGGAACTGCGCGCGCCGGTTTTGCAGCCTGGCGAACTCGCGCAGTGGCGCGCGGCGACGGAACGCGTGCGCGTCAGCGAAGCCATAAGCAGCTACATCGTCAATTTGGTTCGGCAGACGCGGCAGCACGCGGCCGTCTGGGTTGGCGCTGGGCCACGGGCAACACTCGCACTCCTGTCAGCATCGCGCGCCCTTGCGGGGCTTGAAGAGCGCGATTTCGTGCTGCCCGAAGACGTAAAGATGTTGGCTGCTCCCGTTCTCGAGCACCGCATGCTGCTGCGGGCTTCGGGAAGTAATCAACGCGGTGCTAGAGGCAGTACAAGTGCCTCGGTGACCGCGCGCGGAGCGCTTGAGTCAAATGACACATAGAAGCAGGCAAAAGCATGACTGCCCGGGATGAGAAATCCAGAGGCGTGGGTGCTTCGGGCTCGGCGGCTACGGTTGCCGAGATCACAGCCAAGACGGAGGCGTGCAACCTGCAATCGCCCGACAAGTCCCTGCAGCCGATTGTGCTTAGTCCGGCAGTAACGCTGTTCAGTCCAGCGGAATCGCTCGCGTGGGTGCTAGGGCTGCTGGCCGTGGGGGCATGCATTGCGCCATGGCTTGCGCGCGGATGGCTGTGGCTCGAGCTGATCGCCGCTGCCATGGGGCTGCTGGCGTGTTATGACGCTATGGCGCTGTGGCGCTCCCGCGGAGAATTTGCGCCAGTCCTACTGCCGGCAGAAAAGGGCCTTGGTGGACGCGAAGGCCAGACCATCCAGGTTCCGCTCGCGCTCACTGGCTCCGGGCGGCGCGGACCGCACAGCGAAGTCCGTGCGGCGATCATGCCGGCTACAGAAGAGAGCGAAACCGCTATGCGGGTTCGGGGCGGACCTCAACGGCTGAAACTCGAGCTGCCGAGTCTAGACGGCGGATCGGTGCCGGTCAACCGCGCGCCGATCCTGCTCTGGTCCTGGACGCCAGAGATCGCTTTGCTACGGCGCGGTCTTTGGCCTGGACCGCGCGTTGGCATCGAACGGCGCTCGCGCTTCGGAATCTGGCGCTTGCGGCAATGGTTCGATTCGCCGAAGCCTCTGCGAATCGAAGCGGATTTGCGGTCTGGGCGGCGGGAGGTTCTGCACAGCCCAGTTTACCGCGCTCTTGTGGCCTCGCGGCAGACGCCGTGGACCGGGCACGGGCGCGATTTCGAACGCCTGCGCGAATATCAACCTGGCGATACCTACTCGGAGATCGCGTGGAAATCCACGGCGCGGCGGAGCGCTCCGGTTACTCGGCTTTTCCAATGGGAGCAGAAGCAGGAGGTGTATTTCGTCGTGGATCAATCGCGGGTGTCCGCGCTTGCGCTCGATTCGGCCGCTGCCCCCCAGAGCGATATCCCACAAGCACGCGCGCCGCGGCGGTTGCTGGATCTCGCTGTGGAAACGGCGCTGGTGGGCGCGACCGTCGCGCTGGAACTGGGTGATGAATTTGGGCTCGTCACCTACGCGGACGAGCCGAAGTCTTGGTTGCGCGCGGGAAGCGGGCAATCTCAGTTTCGCCGATTTCGCGATCGCCTGCTCAGTCTCGAACCTTTGCCGACGACCGCGGATTACGAAGTGCTCTTGCGCGAAATTCGGATGCGGCTGCGGCGGCGCGCTTACCTGGTGTTGCTGACGGATTTGACGGAGCGCGCGGTTTCGAACTCGCTGCGCAGCGGGGTTGGG
>QHWT01000142.1:0-1620 GCA_003222675.1 Acidobacteriota bacterium
GACTTTTCTGATACACGAGACCGCTAGGTTGGCGAAGTCGACAAGACCGTGTGCGCCGTCGTGAAGGAGGAGGGCGGAGGCCCGGGACCGTTTGACCTGTGTTCTTCACGAACATCCGTCACCAGTGCGGGCCGCCCGGAGAACCGGATCCACCGAAGCACTATGCCCATGACGACGCGTATACCTGGCAGAGTGCACGAGGCAATCGTGAACGCGGTTCTGCAGTACGGGAATGTGCCGACCGATTTTCCGCAGGCATGACGGCATTCGTGTGTTGCCGGCCCGCGCGGGCACCGAGCGCCCGAAACAGACAACAAGGGATTAAAATTGGCGCATGACCTGGCAAGACCGGATCTCGGTGAGTCCGGCCGTTCGCAGTGGCAAGCCGTGCATCAAGGGCACCCGCATCACGGTGTACGACGTCCTTGAGTACCTCGCCGGGGGAATGACGGAAGGCGAAATTCTCCGCGATTTCCCGGACCTCACCCGCGAGGACATTCGCGCCACCTTTGCGTTTGCCGCTGCCCGTGAGCGGCGCGTCGGCAACTCCGTGGCGTGAAGCTGCTCTTCGACGAACTTGAGCCAGCGGCTCGTTGGGATCCTCGCCGAGGAGTTCCGCGACAGCACGCATGTCACAGACATCGGCCTCCGCGGCATGGAGGACGCGCGGATCTGGACCCACGCCCGGGCGCACGGCTTCGCGATTGTGTCCAAAGACAGTGATTTCCGCGAGCGAAGCTACGTCGAGGGTTTTCCACCGAAAGTCATCTGGCTGGACGTGGGCACCGCAGGGACGGCGGCGATCGGGGAGTTGCTGACGCGAACGCGGACGAATCGAGCGATTCGAGGGGGAGCAAGAAACGTCCTTGCTCATCCTCTCGATCGGGCCCAGCGCCTTGTAGCGAAGATGCGAAGTTTACCTGGCGGCCCAAGGGTGCTCGATGCTCTCGACGAGCGCAGTAGCCGGTGCGGGTGAACACTGTACTTCCGGCTCAGATTCACGATCACGTCCAGTCGTCTATCGTGATGAGGGTCGCGAGGCCATTCGCCGACGATGTTGTCCCGAAGCATTGACATGTGATCGTCGGCCATCGGTGCCGACGACGTCGACCTGGTCGTACCCGAACAGGAGGCCACCGGTGACGTGACCGGCGCGCGGCTTCCGCAGCGTCGCGTCGTATGTGCGCTGCCGTGCCTTCTCACGCTCGAGTTCGTCGGCAAAGGCCGTCAGCGACACCATGATTTTGTCGGTCGGCGAATCGAGTGTGCGCTTGCGATCCTCGAGATAAAAGAAGACGCGCACGCCTGCGGTGACGAGCTGTTTAAAGCGTAAGCCGTCTCGATCGCCTCGCGACCGAGCCGCGACTCCTCCGACATCACGAGCGCTTGGAACGGTGCGCGCGGCTTCAATGCGTTCATCAGACGGAGAGAGCCGGGACGGTTCGCGAACTCAGCACCGTCGGCAGATTCGCCGAATTTCGTAGTTTTTTCACATTCAATTTACAACCAATAGACTTCAGTACCCAGCGCGTCACTGGAGCATCGTTAGTCGTCAACGGAGGCGAGTACCTCGGTAACGAGGCCGTCGAGACGCTCGGCTTGTTCAGCGTGAGCGCCCCA
>QHWT01000142.1:1724-2923 GCA_003222675.1 Acidobacteriota bacterium
CGAAAGGTCGTTCTTCTCAATCGGCGGGACGCTGCTCAGCGCCGCCTCGACGGGCAGCAATGCCGTTGTTGGTGCCGATGAGCTCTTTTTCCTGGCTGGCCTCGTTCCAGCATCTCTGGTCGTCGAGACTGAACCCCTGGCAACCAGCCCAACGCCAGAACCAACATCGATGCTGCTGCTGGGCACCGGTCTATTCGGCATTGTGGTCAGGACACGACGTCGCAAGCAGAATCGGGCGCCTTTCGTTTCCCAACCTCATTAGTCCTGCAGGAACAACACCGGTCGACGGTTTTGGCGACGCAGGAATCCGACGCGGACGGCGGCGAGGCGCGGAGACGGCGAAACTGGTTCAGCCAGGCAACGTCCGATCACCGACCACCGCCAACCGACACCCATGCCGGGTGCGACGCTTGGCCAGCTACGGCACCGTAACGCCGCGGCCATCTCAGTGATCACGCCACGGCCTGTGGTCTGCCGTTGCAGTCGCAACTCGGTGACGATCTCGCGCAGCTCGGAGTCGCGACTGTCCAGACGGCGCAGCGCTGGGCGGCATCAGGGACGAGCTCCGTCGCTCGCGCTCGGTCGTTCGTTCCCAACGCTCGCCGGGAAGCATGGCGCAGCGTTTCACGCCGCGCCAATGGTTCCGAATCCCCACGGCGCGCACATCATCATCCGACGGTTGATCGGCGGTTGGCCCTCGGCCCAACTCGACGCAGCGCAGCTCGAAGTGGCGCGCGTCGGGCTCCTGCTGATTGCCCCACCGACGATCGTCGTCAGACATACCGGTCTCGCTCCGGCTTTCGGCCGGCATCAACCCGATGGCGCGGAGCGCGATGGCATTTGCACTGCATCGCGGACTGCGGTTCAACGTGCGATTGGAGGTGGCCGGTGCGAATCGGGAAATCCGTTGCGGTACTGTGGTTTGTAACCGCTCTGCTGTTCTCACATCCGAGGCTCGCCTGCGCGCAGAGTCCTTTGCCGCCGCCCTGGCAGACTACCGACGTCGGCGATGTGGGTGCGGCCGGCACGGCATATCAGGGGGCTAACGGCGATTTGATCGTTGCCGGCGCCGGCGCCGACATCTGGGGAAGCGCAGACAGCTTTCGTTACGTGTATCAGCCCATCCGCGACGGCTACGTCTCGGCGCGTGTCGCCAGCGAGACCAACACCCACCCATTTGCAAAGACCGGCGTGATGAT
>QHWT01000144.1:0-2744 GCA_003222675.1 Acidobacteriota bacterium
CGTCCCGTCCGGAAGCGATGCGGCCTGGACCGCGACGACCCGGCCGATCCGGACCCGCCTCAGCGCGCCACGCGCGCGGACAGTCCGGACGACCCCGTTGCGCGAGACCGTGACGATCGACTTGCGAGCGGAATCCTTGGCGACTACGACGCCTCGAAACGTCGCCGTCCCGGCCATGGCCGGAAGCGCAAATGCGAGCGCGGCGATCGCTGCAGAAGCGAGCAGCAGAAACTTCTTCATTGCGGTTTGCCTCCTTTTCGATCACCGAGCCGGCCGGGAAGACGTCTGTCTCTGCCCGGGCCGGCTCGACGGATCGGTTTCTTGCGTACGGCGAACGGTCGGACGGCAACCGCACTCCTGCTCGCCGAGTTCATCGGCCGCAATCGCACCGACCTTGCGGAAACTCCCTCCCCGGAGCCACCACAATCGAGGGATGTCTATTAGGGCGTGTTGGTGCCTAGGTCGCTACTCCGCGAGCGCGAAGTAGCGGCGGACGGCCCAGATCGTCATCAGCAGGATCTTGAAGTCCAGCCAGAGCGACCAGTTCTCGATGTAGTAGTTGTCCCACTCCACGCGGTCGCTGAGGGACGTCTTGCCGCGGAGTCCGTTCACCTGGGCCCAGCCGGTGATGCCCGACTTGACGCGGTGGCGGTCGCCGTAGCGGTGCACGTTGCGCTCGAAGAGTTCGACGAAGTCCGGCCGCTCGGGGCGCGGCCCGATCAGGCTCATGTCGCCCTTGAGCACGTTCAGTAGCTGGGGCAGCTCGTCCAGCGAGGTGCGGCGGAGGAAGGTGCCGAAGCCCGTTCGCCGATCGTCGCCCTCGACGCCGCCGGGAGCCGTATCGGCCGGAAGGTCGGGCAGGACGACCGGCTCGTCCGCCGCCCGCATCGAGCGGAACTTGAGCATCTCGAAGCGGCGGCCGTCCAGGCCGACGCGCGGCTGGCGGAAGAAGATCGGGCGGCCGACGGAGATGCGGGTCCCGAGCGCGAGCAGGACCAGGACCGGCGCCGCCGCGAAGAGGATGAGCATGGCGACCACTCGGTCGACGGAGTACTTGAGGGCAAAGTGCCAGCCCTTCGGATCGGGGCGGCGTATGGAGAGGAGCGGCAGCCCACCGATGTGTTCGACGGAGAGCCGCTCGGTGACGCTCTCGAAGAGCCGCGGGATGAGCGAGACGCCGATGCCGAGCTCCTCGCAGTGCTTGACCTCGCGCAGCAGGACTTCGCTCGGCGCCCGGGAGAAGGTGACGACCACGTGCTCGATCCCGTGCTGCTCCACGATGCGCTCGAGGTCCCAGCTGGCGCCAAGCACCGGGACCGGCAGGCCTGGCTCCTCGAGCGGCTCTTTATCGAGGAAGCCGACCGGCTGCAGCCCGAACTCCGGGTGTTCGAGGAGGCGCCGGGCCGTGAGGCGGCCGATGCGGCCGGCACCGACGATCAAGGTCGGCTTCGCAGTGTCGCCCTGCCGTCGCGCCTTGACTTGCGCCCAGTCGAAGGCGATCCGGCCTGCGCTGAGGTAGACAGCACTGAAGGCCGCGAGACGGATGGACTGGGCGGCGAGGTCGTCGACGTCGCCCGGCACGAAGAGCCGCAGGGTCAGAATGCCCATCGCGGCAAGGCCTGACGCGGTCACGACCGCCCTCACGTCGTCGAGCGCCTGGAGCCGGACGTGCCATGAGTACAGGCCCCGCACCCGGAGCAGAAGCAGGACCAATGCGGCGTAGGCGACCAGCCAAACGGGCGCGATCTCGACAATGCCGGCGCCGGGAGCGCCGAGCTCGGCGGCGAGGACGGCCGCGAGGAGCATCGCCGCGTCGAGCGCCAGGGCCCCGCGCGCCCAGGAACCCGCAGCGCGAAGCCGCCGCAGCGCAAGAGGTTCCGCCTCGAGGCTGATCGGCTCGAGCGCCGGAACCTCGACGTTCGTCAACGGTCGCGTGGCCATGCCGCCCCTAGAGCCTGCGAACCGCCGTAGCCCCGCGCCCAGCAGGAGCAGCGAGAAGCCGCCGACAGTCATCAGCGCGAGATCGAGCCCCGTGAACGGCAGGCCGCCGCTCTTGACGGCTCGCGCGCCGAGCGCCTGCTGAACCGCGCCTTGCACGCCGACGTGCGGGTAGCCCTGGAGTGCCACATCTCGCTGGGCACGCTGCAGGTCGGCGCTCGAGTAGCTCTGCGTGAGCCGACCGTGCTGCTGGTAATCCCTGTAGATCTGCTGCGGGGTCGCACCGAGTGCCGCTGGCGCCCCACACAGCGCAGCAGCCGCGCAGGCGCTCAGCCCCCAGACCAAGAACTGACGACGCATCACTTTCTCCCTTCCTCCTCGTAGCCGCCCCGAGCGAGCCGCGCAGATTGGCTGTTCACCCACACACTCCCCAAAACTTGGGATTTCAACCCACCTGCCCGCATGCGCAACGTAATTGTGATTCCGTCCTGGCGCAAGGCCATTTGGAGTTAGAACGGAGATTGCATCAGATTGGATTCGCCTTTCTCGTGATTAAGTCCTAACGGCATGGTTTTCAATGCTGGAAACGCGGCACGCGTTCTGCAAACCGTCGTGCTCGCGGCGGTTTCCTGGGGGCTGGCCTGGCTCGCCACAGGCAGCACGGCGGCGCCGGACTGGCTTCCATATGCGTTCCTCACGGCCCTGGTCCTCGCGGCCGCGCTCATCGGCGGGACGGCTCTCCGGCCACGCCGGCGGGAGCTCGCTGTGGTCGGAGCGCTCGTCGCCCTTGCGGGGTGGGAGGCGCT
>QHWT01000144.1:2868-3402 GCA_003222675.1 Acidobacteriota bacterium
GCGGTCCTGGCCGTCGGAGCCGGAATCGTGCTCCGCTTCGGCTCGGACCAGGCCGACCACTTCTACTCGGGCAGGCTCTCCTTTCCGATCTCGTACCCGAACGCCCAGGCCGCGGTGTTCCTGATCGGCTTCTGGCCCGCGCTCGTGCTCGCGGCGCAACGGGGACGCGGGCTCCTCGTTCGAGCGCTAGCCATGGCCGCGGCCACCGCGATCGCCTCGGGCTGGCTTACTGCGCAGAGCAAAGGTGGGATCGCCGCCCTCGCGGCCTCGGCAGCAGTCGTCTTCGCGCTCTCGCCGCTGCGCCTGCGCCTGCTGCCGCCGACACTGATCGCGGCGGGCCTGACGGCGGCCGCCTACAGCCCGCTGACGGCCCCTTTTCGCTCCGAGAGCGTCCCTGACGTGAAGCGCGCCGGTTCGGCCATCCTCCTCCTGGCAGCGTTAGGCGCCGTTGCCGGGCTCCTGTACGCACTCGCCGACCGGCATCTCGAGCTCGATCCGCGTGCCGTGCGACAGGCAGGGGTCGGGGTCTTCGTG
>QHWT01000144.1:3412-4217 GCA_003222675.1 Acidobacteriota bacterium
TTCTTCACAAGTGTCTATCACCAGGGCTGGTTCGGGGACCAGTGGCAGGCGTTCAAGCGCTACCAGAGCACGACGGCGTCGAGCCACCTTCTCCAGCTCGGCTCGTACCGCTACGACATCTGGCGCGTCGCGATGCACGAGTTCGAGCACCATCCCCTGGCCGGAATCGGCTCGCGGGGCTTCGGGCCGGCCTACCTCCAGGAACGGCACAGCCCCGACACCCCGGCGCGCGCGCACTCGGTCGAGCTCGACGCGCTGAGCGAGCTGGGCGTCGTCGGCTTTGCGCTCCTCGCCTGCGCGCTCGTAGTGCCGCTGGTCACACTCGCCCGGCGGCTGCGCGGGCGCGACGCCGTGGCGACCGCGGCGTTCGCGGGAGCCGTCTACTGGCTCGTCCACGCCTCGGTGGATTGGATCTGGACCGTCCCTGCCTGCGGACTGCCGTTCTGGCTGCTGGTCGGAGTCGGCTGCTCCGGAGGCGAGCGGCGGCAGCTCGGGTCGCGAGCCGCCCTGCCCGCGGCAGCTGTCACCGTCGTCATCGCGGTGATCGCGTTCGTGCCGCCCTGGCTCTCGGCGAGGCTCACGGACCACCGCAACTTCCACTGGGCGGAGCGGCTCGACCCGCTCTCCGTCGACCCTTACGTCTCCCAGGGCTCGGTGGCGGCACTCGAGGAGGCGGTGCGGAAGGAGCCGCGCGTGGTCGAGCTGCGCTTCGATCTGGGGCAGGCCTACGTTCGGGCGGGAAAGCGTTCGAAGGCGCGCGTAGCCCTCGAGGAGGCTCACCGCCTCGACCCGCGCGACCCTCGGA
>QHWT01000143.1:0-2991 GCA_003222675.1 Acidobacteriota bacterium
GCGAGAACGAGGCGATCGCCGACCTGCTCGGCCTCGCGTCCGGGGTGCTCGAGGCAGTCAAGGGTGAGCGGAGCCAGCAGGAGATCGCCTGGGCTGCGCGCGAATGGGTCGAGCGGATGGCCCACGACCAGCCGCTCGTACTCGCTTTCGAGGACATCCACTGGGCCGAGGACGCGCTCCTCGACCTGATCGAGCATCTCGCCGAGTGGGTGCGGGATGCGCCGCTCTTGATCATCAGCCTTGCCCGCGCCGAGCTGCTCGACGTCCGTCCTGGCTGGGGCGGGGGGCGCGTTCGTGCGACCGCGATCGAGCTCGAGCCTCTGGGTCGAGAAGAGAGCGAGGAACTGATCGACGCGCTCGCGTCAAACGGGGTGATCGGGGGTGAGGCCCGCGAGGCTCTGCTGGACAAAACCGAGGGCAACCCGCTCTTCGTCGAGGAGACGGTACGCATGCTCGCTGAATGCGAGGGGCGACCGCTCTCCGAGTTCGCCCAGCGGATCCCCGACACGCTCCAGGCGCTGATCGCGGCCCGCATCGACCGGTTGCCGCCGGAAGAGAAGACGGTGCTCCAGCACGCCTCGGTGATCGGCCGTACGTTCTGGGGCGGGGCGATCAAGGAGCTGACAGCGGAGTTCGAAGAGCTCGAGTCCGTGCTCGAGACGCTGCTGCTGCGGGAATTCCTCGTCCCCGAGTTGCGATCGTCGATCTCGGGCGAGACCGCGTACCGCTTCAAGCACGTTCTGATCCGCGAGGTGGCGTACTCGGGTCTTTCGAAGTCCGCCCGAGCCGATCTGCATGCGCGCTTCGCTCACTGGCTGCGCGAGCGGACGGGCGAAGAGCTGCTCGAGATCCGCGCCTATCACCTGGACCAGGCCGCGGCCCTGATCGCCGAGCTCGAGGGGGCGCCGCCGACCGAGCTGGCGCATGAGGCCGCCGAGGCGCTCGAGGCGGCCGGACGGCGGTCGCTCGCGCGAGAAGCGAACCGATCCGCGCGAAAACAGCTGCTGCGTGCGCTCGAGCTGGAGCCGACACTGGAGCGCCGCTACCAAGCCGCCCGGGCAGCCTGGCGACTCGGTGACATGCCGGTCGTCTCGAAGGAGATGGAACGCGTCCGCGCCGAGGCCGCCGAGCAGGGCGACCGCTGGTGCGAAGCCCGCGCGCTCTCGGCGCTCTCCGAGGTCGCGCTCAACCGGGACGCCGACGTCGACGAGGCCAACCGCCTCGCGGCACTCGCCCTCGACGTCGCGGACGGCAACGACTACGAGCCGCGCTTCGACGCGCTTCACGTCCTCAACACGGGCGCCTGGTGGCGCGGGCGGCTCACCGATTCCGAACGCTATGCCCGCGATCAGCTTGCGCTCGCCCAGGAGGCTGGGCGCGAAGATCTCGAAGCCCGCGCGGCTGTCGATCTGGCCGGTGTGCATACGGCGCGCAAGGACTACGACCTTGCGGCGCCGCTCTACGCCCGCGCCCTGGAACTCGCCGAGCAAAGCGGCTCGACGACGCTTGGCGTCAGCTCGAGGACGCCCGGGCTCTCTACGAAGAAGCAGGAGTCGCCTCGTTGCTCGGGCGCGTGCTCTACCGCCTCGGGGTGGTCGCCTGGCACCAGGGAGACCTCGATCGAGCCGAACGCTTGAGCCGCGAGTCGATCCGGACGCTCGCTCCGCTAGAAGACCGGGGCACGCTCTGCGAGGCGCAGCGGCGACTTGCCGAGGTCCTGCTCGATAAGGGGAAGCTCGACGAATCCGAGCGTTACGCGGAGGCGGCACTCGATACGGTCGGCCCCCAGGACATGAGCTCGAGGGCATCGACCCGGTCCACCCTCGCCCGCGTACGGAGCGCTCAGGGGCGGTTCGACGACGCCGAGAAGCTTCTCCGCGAGGCGGCGGACATCATCGAGCAGACCGAGTACTGCGCCTTCGGCGCGGCCTCTCTCGAGGCCCTCGCTCAGCTGCTGCGAGACCGCGGCCGAGAGGACGAGGCCGGAGTCTTCGAGCGGCGGCTCGAGGATACGAGAGTCGCCTCCAGCGCTGCCCGAATCGCTTGATGTGACGCCTCGTCCGGCGACTCGCTGATCACGGTTGCCGGGCGTTCGAACCGCGCGAGCGCCTCGCCGAGCGGCTCGGCCCGTAGCGTTCCCTTGCCGTAGGGCAGGTGCTTGGTCTCGTTGCGGTTTGCATACGCGATGTCGGAGAAGTGGACGTGGAACGGGGAGCCGGGCTCGAGCACGGCGTCGGCGCTTTCGAGGATCTCGGCGAACGCCTCGGTCTCGGTGAAGCCGCCGTCCGTGACGGCGTGCAGGTGGGCGAAGTCGACGACCGGCCGAACCCAACCCGTACGCGCGGCGATCGTGAGAACATCCTCGGCCGTCCCGAGCTCGCGGACACGGCCCATGATCTCCACTCCGAACGGCACTGCCCGGTTTTTGCCCTCGAGGCGCTGGCGGAGCTCGCCCAGCTGCTCGACGACCGAGTCGATCGCATCCGCGCGCTCGCGGCCGAGCAAGAAGCCCGGGTGGAAGACGACGAGCTCGGCCCCTGCTGCCTTGGCGATCCCGGCGGAGTGGTCGAGCATCCCAACGGCCATTCGCTGCTTCTTGTCCAGTTCGACATGACCCATGAAGCCCGCGATCGGCGCGTGGACCGAGAGCACGATTCCGGCCTTGCCTGCACGCTGCCCGAACCGCTCCGCCCACGGGTAGTCCATCCAGAACTTGCCCTCGAAATCGATCTCGCAGGCCGTGTACCCGCGCTCCTGGAGCAACTCGATCGCCTGCTCAGGACTCTCGCGTGAGGGAACTCGAGCCGGCCCAAAACGAAGCTCGCCCATGGAAAGGCAGCGTATCGCCGGCGGAGCCGGGCTTCGCCCGGCGGGAGCCGAGGCGACGCGCGCGTTGCCTCGGCGAGAAGAAGGGGGCTCATGGGGGAAACATGGTTTCCCCCATGTGTCGTCCGACCCTTTTCTTACGCTCTTTCCATGCCGAAACGCCCG
>QHWT01000143.1:2998-4905 GCA_003222675.1 Acidobacteriota bacterium
TCGCTATCGACCTGCGTCTCGCCGATCTCTGGCGTGAGGCCGGCGAGATCGATGACTGGAACATCGAAGTCGTCGCGGCCTTCATGCGCGCCGCCTACGGGAAGGGCTACTGCGACGCGCTGACGGAAGATTCGCCCGGCAGCCTTTGCGAAGAGCACGGCTACCGGGTGCCCGCGCGGCGGGCCACGGCGACACCCGAAGCCTGACCTGCGCCCACTAGCATTCGGCCTGTGAGCGTCTGGCTCTTGCTCGGTGTCCTGCTTGCCATCGCCTCTGTCGTCGTCGTCGCGCTGCCGTTTCTCCGGCGGCCCGGGATTCCGGCGGCAGAAGACCGGCTTGGCGAGCCGGACGAGCTCGAGCGGCGCAGGCTCGAGCTCGCGGAGGAGCGCGACCGCGCGCTCGCGGCTCTGAAGGAGCTCGAGTTCGACCACCGTACGGGCAAGGTCTCCGACGAGGACTACCGGGCGCTGCTTGGGCCGCTGCGCAGGCGAGTCGCAGATGCTCTGCGAGCGCTAGAGCCGGCGGCGAAGCCGCCTGTCCGCGTCAGCGGGCCGGGGGACGGGGTTCGGGGGAACAGGGAGGTTCCCCCGGACGACGAAAGAGCTCATGCCCGCCGCTAACTGCACCAACTGCGGGGCGCGGCTGCCGAAAGAGAGCCGTTTCTGTCCCGAGTGCGGCGTCCGCACGTCGGTCGCGAAGACTGGCACTGCGGTCGAAGAGCTTCCGCCCGATGAGACCGGCCACGTTCCCGTGCACAAGGTCGCCGCGGCGCCGCGCTACTTCGGCATCGCGCCGCCGCTGGCGCTCTTCACGCTCACCGTAGCATTGGTCGTGGCTGCGATCGTCGTCTTCATGGGCGGCAACACGATTGCGGGCGCGCTCCTGCTCGCGGCCGCGGGTCTCTTCTCGATGCTCTTCGTCGCCGCGTCCAAGCGCCTCCCGGACAACGCCGTCGCGCGAGTCGGCCGCGGCGTCCTTCGGACGGTGCGCGACCGGACGGGGTTCGCGGTCGAGGCGGTCAGCGTTCACTCGACTGCCCGCGTCGAGCTCTTCCGGCTTCGCCGGGAGTTTGCGGAGCTCGTCGCCCGCCGTTCCGAGGCTGCCCGCGCGCTCGGCGAGGCCGTGTACGGTGGCGCCGAAGAGGAGGCCGAGGACGCCCGGAAGCAGATGCGCGAGCTCGAGCGGGCGCTCGCCGACAACGAGAGGGAGATGAAGACCGTGACCGAAGCCGCAACCGAACGAATCCAGCGCGCACAGCTCCAAGTCCAGCCCACGGCGGTGGTCGAGCCGCCGCAGGTCCCCGAGCCGATGCCGGCACCTTCGGAGCCGCCGCAGCCAGTGACCGTCCCGGAGCCGTCGCCGGTGCCGTCGGAACCGCCAATGCCGGTCCCCTCGCCCGAGCCGACGCCGGAGCCTTCGCCCCCGCAGCCGGAACAGCCGACCTAAAGCCAAGGAAAGGCAGGGACGGTCGGCGGCTTCGCGAAAGTCCCGCAGATGAGGCGAGTAGCTCTGGCCGCGTTCGTCGTCGCGGCTGTCGTCGCCGCGCCGGCGGCCGGCGATGTCTACAACCGCAAGCATTCCGTCGACGCCCGGCTTTCGGCGCTACAGGCTCGCATCGCCGCGGCGCAGGAGCGGGCGCAGCAGCTCTCGGCCGAGATCGACTCGGTCAGCTCGCGGATCCAGGCCCTGGCAGGCCGGGTCGGTGATGTCTCGGCGCGCCTCGTGACGCTCGAGAGCGACCTGGCGCTACACCGGCGCAAGCTCGATCGGTTGACAACCCTTTTCGGGATCGAGACGCAACGGTACGTCTTCCTCCGACGCGAGTATTCGCTCGCGCTTGCGCGCCTGAATGCCCGGCTGGTCGAGGTCTATGAGCAAGGCGACGTCGATTCGGTCGACGTGATTCT
>QHWT01000094.1:0-21731 GCA_003222675.1 Acidobacteriota bacterium
AACTCCCGATGCGCTGGATCGATGCGGGCGAGGACGGACTGAATCGCCAAGTCGGGCTCGGCACCTTTGACAAGGCAATTTTTGAACGCCTGGATCAGACGATTGTGCCACTCGGCGTCAACTGCATCGAGCTTCTCCCCGTTCAGGACTCTCCCGATACCCTCAACTGGGGCTACGGCACGCGCTTCTTCTTTGCCCCGGATATCGACATGGGAGAAGCATTTGATCTGAAGCTGTTCGTGCTCAGATGCCACCAACGCGGGATTCGCGTGATCATGGATCTGGTGATGAACCACGCGAAGAAATGTCCCCTTCGTGATCTCGCATTTGATTCGTTCTTTCTTCGCGACGGCAATGAGGAACCGGGGCCGGATGGGCCGCGATTAGGGTGGGGCGGCGATATCTTTCGGTATCGCTCCGTTGGTGCCGCCAAGACGTTCCATTGTGATGTGGCGGAGTTCCTGCTTAACGAGTACCACATCGACGGGTTTCGCCTTGACGAGTTCAAGGGGATCGACAATTACGAATTCGTTCAGGATTTCACCGAGAACGCATGGGCGAAGTATCAGGCCGCTTTTCCTGGGCGACCGTTCATCGTTATCGCGGAGGATTCCTGGACCCGATCTGACATCTGGGACTTTAAGTTCCGCGAGGACGTGCGACGGCTCGCTTCAGACAGCCTCGACACGATCTTCGGCCAACCCTCACGCAGCGATCACGTGAGGACCCTCGTCTCGACCGGACCCTATCCAGACATGGCCAGCCACGTAGCGTACTGCACATCCCACGATGTCGAAGCCGACAACGAGCAGCGCCTGTTCTCGTTTTTCGTCGAGAAGCTGAAGCCACTTGGCGGCGACCCGTCGCTCTTGGGGCTCGATCAGGTTCACGCCGCTTTCGCGCTCACACTTACAGCGGCGGGAATCCCCATGTTTCTCGCTGGTGAAGAGTTCGCCGATCTCCACGACACCGATCATCGCGACTGGCGACGGAAGATGTCGGACCCTGTCGATTGGGAGCGAGCAGATGAACCGGGTCGGCGGGATCTTTTAGGCCGGATTCGCGATTTGATTTGGCTCCGCAGGCACCATTCCGCGTTGCAGCGGAATGAGGTGCAGTTCTTCGCCTTCGTTGGCGGCTTCCATCCAAACTTCGACCAGAACGACGAGGAACGACTTTTTGCGTTTTGTCGAACCGGCGGCCAGCCGCTTGGGTCAGGCGGGCAGGTGATCGTTGTCGCAAATTGCCGCCGCCAGGATTACCCCGATGTCTGGATGGATTGGCCCTGGGGATTCCGACCGACACTTCGCGAGAGAGGTGGCATCGGCCAGGCAATGCCCTTCATCGCCGGCAGCCAAGCGAAGGTGCCTTTGGCGCCGTTTCAGGTGAGGGTCTTTGAGGTCTGACCGCCCTTCCAGCTTGCGCTATGGGAAACTGAACGATTCCGACGCGCGCCTATTCTGGAGGGCCGAACCGCTGCTCGAGGACCTTCCACATCCTGCCGACTGCTCCATCTTCGGAACCGGAAATTAGCTCGATGGGCCTGCCTCGCTCATCCTTCACAACCTCACCTTCCGCAAATGCGGTGGCAGTGTAGCCAATGGTCTCGCCGAATACTTCTGCTCGTGTTTCGATCGTCAAATGGGTTTGGCCAAACTGGTGGTCGCGACGAGTCATTATTGAGTCCTCAGCCGCATAGCACCATTACCCGCAGTACCGCAGCGTGGATGAGCCAATCCTGGCGCTGCAAGGGACTCGTAGGTTGGCCGCCATACGATGATTGGTCAGTCTGAAGTGCCGGCTCGACGACGCAGCAGAGAATCACTTGTTGAAGAGCGGACCGATGAGTGCTTTGACTTCGTAGATCACGAAAGTCGTGAAGCCCACGACGAACAAGATGAACAGACCGATTTCGATGATGCGCGCTTTCCAAGTGGTCAGGCGTTCGTTCACAGAGCACTCCATTCAAATTACCGAACGGAAGTGCCATAAAGAATGTCCGATACCGAAGGTGCCTCTGTTAAGAGGGTGAGTGGACACACGTGGACAAAATCATCTGATTTCGAGAATTTTTCTTCACTCGGATATCTCGGGTGTCTGTCGGAGATATTCGTGAGACCGTCGCCGATATCGACCCGGCGGCACGAACCTTGACGCGATATCGGGGCTTGCGCTTCCTCGATATCCCAAGCGAGAGGGATTCGAACCCGGGGTACGCTAGTTCGGCAGAACGGATCATCGACGCTTCCGTATCAGCGGCTTGAGGACGTGCCAGATTTCCTGGGCGACGTAGTTGCCGAATTTGAAAATGAAGATGAGGAACAGCCCGCAGTTGATAATCCGGGCTTCCCAAAGTAGAAGGGGGTCGTTCACAGGGCACTCCATTCAAGAGCGAACCGAAGTGCCAAAAAGAATGTCCCAGCCAAATGGGGCGATGTCAAGGCCCCTCAGACAACATTTTGTGAACTTGCAAAATATTTTTCAGACAGTCCGGACAAGTCGATCTCCGCGCAACATTCAATTCTCCGCCGGAATCTGGTGCGGACAATACGGATTGCACCCTCGGCTGAGGGGTTGATACGTTGGTCAACCGACAAGTTCATGTGGCCGTCCTTCGGCGTGCCGTAGTCGGTCCTCACGGTCGAAGCAGCGGTTCGAGAGCGTGTCGGAAGTTCCAGGTCAGGAATTCGATGATGTCCCCGAGGAACGACAGGAAGATGACGACGGCGAGAATCGCGGCTTTCCAGTGGGACAAACGGTCGCTCATTGGTCGGGTCCTTTCAGAAGCGAACTTCCGATTGGCGTTCACCAATGAACCACAAGCAGATTGGAGGCTCAGGTCTGCACGTGTCAAATACGGTCCCTTTTCGGGGGTTTTTTAATTCATGCTGGTAGGCATGACCGCGAACAAACGACGGCCGCGGTTCTCCGGCCGCTAGGCGAATGGAAGGCGAATGTGCTACCCTTTCTTCCCGTGGCGCTCCGGACGTGCGCCGTGAGTTTTTGAAGCCCCGCAGGTGTCGCTCACAGCGTGAGGTCCAGGCAGAATCGCTGTGTGAAACGGCGGCGGCAACAATATACTCGCCTGACCAAGCAATGGGTGCATGTTCCTGCCCTTGGCACCGCAGTGTATTGGCCCAACTATCCCATCGCGGGTCACAGACGGGACTGTCTATGTGGCTCTGAAATGCTATCTCGACGGTAGCGAGAAGCATGGTCGTCGGCTTACGCTAGCGGCTGTTGCTGGCGATGAATCCGTGTGGGTGCGCCTAGACAAGGACTGGACGGACTTTCTTGCCCATGTGGGTGTGTCGTACAGCCACATGAAGGAGGCCATCGCGCGAAAGGGTCCGTTTCAGGGCTGGAACAAGGCGAAGCGCGATTGGTTCGTGAATGGGCTAATCACTTTCTTCAAGATGCATCAGGCCGAATACGGTCGGCTGAAAGCGTTCACGTCATCGGTTGATCTAGAGGCGCATCGGGAGATCTCGGCCCGCATACCTGGACTACCAGTCCCCGCGCGTATGTGCGCGCGAGGAATCATGTCGAAGGTGATTGACTGGTACCGCGCTTTCCCCGACCCGATCCTTGACGTGATGGATTTCTACTTCGACCGTGACGAGGCGTTTATGCAGCACTTAGACGCCGACTGGAAATCGCCTGAATTCCGCAAACGTCATTTGGTCTGGGAGTTGGTCCGCACCATAGCACCCGTCGATATGAAGACAACGCCCGGAATTCAGGTCGCGGACCTGTTTGCATGGGCGCGAACTCGGATCGACACACGAAGACCCGGGGACAGATTCTATGGTCCGGCAGGGCTGCTCTGTCATCCTACCAGCGCAGACCACTGGGTCTTTGACCGCGCCAAGATGGAAACGTATCCGCCTTACAGGATTATGTGATGCGTCTGCGTTCTTGGGTTTTTCGTCTGTTTGAGCGCAGCCATCACGCGCCGCAGGCCGTCGGTGAACTGCTGCATTGCGAGTTCCGGGTCATCTGCGCGACCCTCTGGCGCGCCCACGCCTGAGTTGTGGGTGGGCTTTTTCAGCACGTTTGCGGCAACTCCGAGCCTGTTTTACGACTGATCCCGTACTGCTCGGCCAGCTCCGTCATCGTAAACAGCCCGCTACGATACTCCTGAGCAAGTTGCGGTCGTTGGTCCATGGGCCCGCTCTCGCGGCAGGCCATTGAGATACCTCAATTGTGAAGAGGCCTCGAATGCTGGCAGAAAGTGTTACCCATCTCTCCGGACTAATCTGTTACCCATGTGTCCGGACTGAACCGGGCCAGCCACGAAGCTCGAGATCCAAGTTCGGGAGCCGGCAACGAGTCACGTCCTGTCGGTGCCGCAGTTGCAGAAGTGGATCAACAGCGTCACTGCGAGCCCTGCGGACATGTTGCGGAAGGCGAAGTTGAAAGGGATGCTCGGACCATGACCACTCCATTTGATCGCATCCGCTCGGTTGGGAATTGCGACTAACGGTGGACGGAGAGTCACTGAAATCGCAGGCGCACCGAGAGAGCGAGACATGCTCGACGACATCACCAATTGGCACGAGCGGTTCGTAGAGAAGGGCTGGCGAGCGGCAGGGAGCTGATTCGGATGGGATTGATCTGGACTGTGGCCGGCGCCTACCGACAAGTCCTGCTCGAACTTGAAGCGGGCCTTGAAGAGATCATCAAGCGCGTACGGGGAGAACTGTTCGGCCCTGGTCGCGTGTACTTAGACGTAAAGCGCAAAATTGGAGCACAAGGGGGCCTGCGGAACATTCCTGACGGATACCTGAGCGACCTCACGGGCGCCAAGCCTCGTCTATTCGTCGTCGAAATTGAACTGGCGTCGCACGATTACCTGCGGCATATTGCAGTCCAGATTTTGCAATTCTCCCTCTCGTTCGAGGCGGAACCGCGTCTCGCGATCTTAATTTGGCGGTGCAATAGGCATAGCGAATTAAAACCATCATTTGGATATGACTAGTCAGGACAGATGTAAATATCAGCATTGGTCCGTTCAGCGTATCAGGACTACAAATGTGATGAATCGCTTGGTTTGAATTTACCATTACGGCAGAACGGCCATGCGCCGAGTACCAGGAACAGGCCACCTACGATGATGACAATCAGAGTCAAAGAAAGTCCGGTCAGGAAATGGGGCAAAGTATAAGGTTCGCGCTCGAAGAACAGTCCATAAACAATTCTCACGGCAAATAGCGCAGCAAATGTGAATACGGGAAACAATGCGGACAAGATGCGCTCAACGACCGAACCCTTCATTCGGCGGGACAAATATGCACCGAGGGCGCCCACGAATGGCATGATCGCCAGATATGGGACGCTAATGAACAGGAATCTATGTTGGGACGAATCGACATTCGTATAAACAGGCAATAAGCTGAACATAAAATATAATCTAAAATATAATCCAAAAAACAACAGGCAGGACGCCGCACCAGGCAACCAAACCTTATTGACATGTAGATCCATTTCTAGTTCCTTTTTGTGAATCTGTGTGATCGGCACAACGAGAACTTCGAGTCCACCACACTCCACTACGCTACAAATTGTATTTGATTAATTCTTGGCGGCCTCACGAATTACCCGAATCACTGTGACCCACGGAGATTCCGGAGGGACCCGTGAAACAGGTACTGTACGAGGCGCTCCGGAGCCACGCGACAGGCATGAGCTTCTCCGAAACGTACGCGATCACTCACGGCTTCAGAAACCTCGATGTGATGCTGGAATACCTCGTATTCGAGAGTCCATTCGCCGCTCTCGTAATCATGGACGAACTTCCAGCAAATCTCGAAACGGTGCTGGCGGCAACGTTTCGCTTTGGAGTCGAAGTGCTCGAAATCCGGACATTCGGAAGTGAGACCAGCGAGCAGATGTACGTGTTCGAGCCTTTCCTCGCCGAGTTGCGCCGCGACGTGTCTGGCGTTCCGGACCGCGAGCCTGAACACGGCGTCACGCTTGACGCCGCCGAGGTCGACACTGTTGTGGTCCCTGCTCGCGATGAAGGGTTTAACGAAGTATTCGTGAAGGAGAACCGCTGGCACGAGGTGCGACTACACGGCACGATGCGTCCGCAGATCAAGTATGCGGCCGCGTACCGGCTCGCACCGACTTCAGCAATCACTCACGTCGCGCCAGTACGAAGCATCGAGCCTTGGAAGGACAGCGGGAATTCGTGTTAAATTTCGCGGAACCCGCACGACCGCTGCCCAGGCCGATCACTTTCGTGAAGGGCGGCCGAGTAAAGAGCTTCCAGAATCTTCGATATACGACGTTGAAACGGCTGGAGGCGGCGCAGACCCTCGACGATCTCTGGTAGCCAGGCGCGCCGATTCGGGCGCTGGGAGAATGAACGCCATGAAACGAATCCCGCGTCAATCATCAGCACTCGGTGTCATGGATTTGTTCGACGTAATCGGCCCATCCGCCGATCTGAAGCTCAATGACTCAGGCGTGCTGCAGACGTTTCTGAACTCGGTATCCGACGCGTTCACCTCAGCTCAGGGCACACCGACGCTGCTGCATGGCCGCCGAGTCGAGGCGATGTTCGCGTACGTCGCAGCAGCACTTGGCAAATGCATCGCAATCAAAGAAGAAGATGCCGGCGACCTCTACGCGTCATCAACCGACCTCCAAGCCCCCGACTACCGTCTCATCCTGAATGATGAGACCGAAATCCTCGTTGAAGTAAAGAATTGTCACAAGCGCCGTCTGACCGCTCCGCTCACCTTTTCGCCGCAGTACATTCAGAAGCTCCGCAATTACGAAGCGACATTTCGACGGCCCGTCTACGTCGCGACGTTCTGGTCACGCTGGAGCAAATGGAGCTTAGTGCCGCTCGCTAAGGTTCCCGTTCGCGGCAATCATTTCGGATTCACTATGCAGGAAGCGATGTTGATGAATGAGATGCGATCGATCGGCGATCATATGATCGCGACGACGCCGCCACTCATCCTCCGTCTGTTTGTGGATCCTGTGACGATGGCTGCCGGCCAGAATCGCGTGATTGTGCGTACGCGCGCCGTCGAGATGTACTGCGGCGGCCGCAAGGTGGAGGACAAATTCGAGAAGAAGGTCGTCATGTACTTCATGCTGTACGGGGGATGGCCCCAACGTGCGCCGGTGGAAATACAAGATGGACGCCTGATGTGGATCGATCACGTTGCCGAACCAGAACAACCCACGCCGGGACAGGGATTCGAGATGATCGATTTCATGAGCGGACTGATTTCGTCGACCTTCACACGCTACACGGTGACGGACATTGGCGAGATTCGACTGCTGAAGCCGCGGTTCGACCCTGACGCGCTCCGATTTGACATTCCGCGCGACTACCACGGCGAAGATGTTCCGCTCTGGCGTTTCGAAATATTTCCGTCCTCGCTTGAGACTTCGCACGAGGCGGAGCCCGCTCCCGGTTGAGCGATAGTCGGGCCGCCACCGAGGGCACGATGCAGCCTTTGCCACCATTACCAAAGAAGCGCAGATCGTCGGAGGAACGATGCGCTTTGTGCGGATGCCGACTTCGTCGAAGCACGAATTATGCGCGTGCGAGTGTCGAAGGTCGCTCAGGCGCGACGAAACACCATTTCGTCGCTGAACGGTTTTTTGGGCGTTCGGCGAATCGACGCGGCGAGCAGCGTGAGCGGCTGTTTGCGATCTGTCCCTGGGGAGTCGAGGGCAAGAGCGCACTGTTCTGCTACGAGTGCCACGAAGAACTCCTGCATAATCCGGTGTTCACGCCGTCAGACATCGTTCGTTTCGCGGACTTGGTCCGCTTGCGCGGACTCGATGAGGATGAGAAGCCAGCCACACGCGAAAAGCTGGCAGGCCGCATTCAGCTCCTACACGATGTGATCGCTGCCGGCTTGCTGGCAATGTCGTTGGCGGAACGTCAATGAACCCGAACAAGACCGACTCTGAAGCGTATTTTGAAGCGTTCTGCCAGCGTAACGGGTTTGCGCTGCTGCCGGTGCCCGTTGGTGCGGACAAGACGCCCGACTACACGCTGACGGTGGGTGACACGTTGATCGTCGTGGAAGTCAAGGAAGTGCAACCGACGCCGGACGAACTCGAATCGGAAAGGCTCGTCGCCGAACGCGGCTACGGCAAGGCCATTTCCAGAACTGCCGGAAAGCAGGTGCGGAAGAAGATTGCTGACTGCGGTCCGCAACTCCGAACGCGAACGCAAGGAGAACATCCGGGCCTGCTGGTGCTGTGGGAACGCGGCCGGTGTGCCGGCCTTCACACCGAGCCGTATCACATCGGCGTGGCGATGGAAGGTTTCGAGCAGATGGTCTTGACGGTGCCGCCGATCGGATCCGGCGAATCACCGTCAGTCGTCGGCTTGAAGCATGGCGGCCGCCGGAGGATAACCGATACGGCGAACACGTCGATCAGCGCGGTTGCGCTGCTGTGTGTGCCCGGTCCCGACAGGATGCTCCTACAGGTGTTTCACAACCGGCACGCCGCCGTGCCACTCGACCATGCGCTGCTGAAATCACCGGAAGTTGCGCACTTCGTTGTGCGCATCCAGCCGCCGCACCGGACCGACTGGATCGAGATCGCGTGAGTGCCGCGATTCACGCGGCCTTCAGAATCCTTCGGGAATTCACGCTCCAAGAGGTATCAATGCCCGTTGCGGACGCCACACCCATTGGACAGAGACTTCCGAAGAGAGTGATCGAGTGAGATCTTTGCGGCCGTCTGATGAGCGAACAGCTCACGGACGCGAGTGGGGTGGCGGCGATCATTTGAGATCAGAAATTATCTGCGCGGCACTGACCTTGCCCGTGCGGTACTGTCGGAATCGGTTGCCGCTGATCGTAAAGGCCCGAGTCTTGCCGCCGCACACTCGTTCGCCGGTAATTGATGGCGAGATGTTAACCTGTGCGACTTACGCTAAGCAGCAGATCGATGACATCCGGCTCAAAGTTGTCACACTTGGCCGACGTCCAACGCGCAGAGATCTTCTGGCCAGTGGAGGTGAGATCGATCAGCCGCCCGCCGGTGCGAACGAGCCGCGCACTGAACTCCTTCGCTGTCGCCTGCATTGAAGTGTCGACTTTGCCGCTCGGTGCTGGAGCTTCGCGAGCAACCCTCGATGGCGTGTCCTTCACAACGACGTTATCAACGGGCGAGTTGATGATGCGACCCTCGCGATTGACCTTGTACACCCAAACGCCGTTGACTTGCGCCACATCGACAATCTTTCGATCGCGACTCCGCTAGTCGCATTGAACGCTGTCTTGCCAACGTTCGCGCGATAAATGTGAGCCTGCCTAGCACGGGCGGCAGCCAAGCTGAGCGCCAGGGTCACGAAGCCAGCAACAATCGCCAATGCAGCAACAGTTAGGACGCGACGCATGGGTGCCCCTCCTTCTGTCGACCTTTCGCTTCGTCGGCTCGAGTGCGCAGTCATGCTGACAGTTCCGCGGATGGACTGAACGACCGTATCCAGGTCTCGACCGCCTGCGCGAGAGACTCGCAAGGCAACCTTCGGAGCAATATCCGGATCCGCCGGCCACCTCAGGTGGGCTCGGCTGCGGACCCGACACGGTATCGATAGTAGACGCAAATAAATGTCCAGTGCTCCGATACGGAGGCACTTCCGTCTTCGGATTGCACGAAGAGAATCGCGTAATCGTACTCGTCTCCACGCTGGACGATTCGAATTGGCACTCCGATTGTGAGGCTCGCAATTCCTGGCGTGTCATCAATCACATTTATCACCCGAACAATCCTAAACAGATCTAACGATGCGGACCCGGAACTGGACTGGCTCCAGCTGCAGTGCCACGTCTTCGGTCAGCACGCATCGCACATGAACATTACCAGCGCCTGTATCTGGATCAAGGCATAGAGGCGATACAGCAGGTACGTTTCAGGATGCTTCGCTGAGAACGCCACCTCGTTCGCGGAAACAAAACAATCTGTATCCGGTCTTTCCCGAGTTGTCTTTACCTCGATGAAACGTTCAGAGCCCTCCACTTCGAAGGAGGCCACGTCGTAACCTGCACCGTCACCCTCGAGGGCTGCCCCTGCAGGATCAGGCGGACCTTCTGAATGATATGGTTCCCATCCAGTCGCGCCGGGCCTCGCGGCGCAGAACCTGTCACCCCTGGAACGCGGTCCGCACGATGTCCAAGCCGGACGAGCCGTGCGGAGCAGAGGGACCACATGCGATAAGCTGATCGCGCGGTACGGTGATGTACGCCACGTACTTGAGATCTGCTTGCGCGGCGTCGCCTCCGTGCAAGATGATCTTGCCGAATGGCAGATGGCATGCGCTCGACGCGATCAGGCCCAACGCCGACCGCTCGCAGATTGCGTTATGCTCTGTCGGTGACCAGCCCCACCACGCGGATCGCCTCCGATCCGCTGGGCTATTAGAGGAATATGTCGGCATGAACGGATCGACTTCTAAGGGCCAGGATGCGCCCCACGTGCGGCATTGGAATGCCGCGAGCAAGAAGGTCTCCCTCCTTGTGACAGACCTCGACAACACCTTGTTCGATTGGCTAGAGATCTGGTACGAATCCTTCAGCGCAATGCTCAACAAGGTAGCGGAGATCAGCGGAATTCCTGTCTCGGATCTTGAAAAGGAATTCTACGAGGTTCATCAGCGACGAGGCACCAGCGAGTATGCATTCGCTCTGCAAGAGCTGCGATCTTCCGCGGGCCTTTCCAGACATCAGGTGAAAGCTAAGTACGAGGCGGCCATAGGCGCATATCGCGCCGCGCGCGATCGGACCCTTCACCTTTATCCACGAGTCGCCGAAACGCTAGCAGCGATTCGTGCAACTGGCGCAACTATAGTGGGCTATACCGAATCGATGCGCTTTTACACGTCGTACAGAATGCGCGCTCTCGGGTTGGACAAACTTCTCGACTACCTTTATTCGCCTGAAGACGCAGAATTGCCGATTGGTTTGGCTATTGAGGACCTAGAACGGTACCCACAGGATAAGTACAGGCCAAGACACACAGAGCTTCGTCACACGCCGCGTGGCGAGAAGAAGCCGAACCCACAGCTGCTTCTCGATATCGTGCGTGACACCGGCGGAACACCCGAGACCACGCTATACATCGGTGACAGCCTTATGAAGGACATCGCCATGGCGCAGGATGCCGGCATTACTGATGTTTGGGCGAAGTATGGCGTCCCGCACGATCGGGCTGAGTACGCGCTATTGAAGCGCGTTACGCACTGGCCGCCTGAAGACGTAGCCAAGGAGGAGTCGATCAAGCAGCGGGAGCGAGAGCAGAATGGATCTCGGATTGTTCCGACGTATGTTCTCAACCATGGCTTTTACGAGCTACTAACGCTTTTCTCTTACGCAGCGCCATTTCCTCGGGTGCCGTAGTTCCATGAGCAACGAAAACGGCAAGGCGACGCCGACGATCACGTGGCCAACGCCAGCGGACGTCGTTAACGGGACGCCGCTCAGTGCCACGCAGCTCAACGCCACGGCCTCCGTGGGGGGCGCCTTTATCTATATCCCGGCAGCGGGCACCGTGCTGGAGACCGGTACACGTCAGCTGTGTGTGACATTCACACCAACCGACGCGACGAAATACAACACAGCGACAAAAACGGTGTCCATCGACGTGTTGGGCAAGACCGATCTGCTGCAACTCAAGCTCGAAATCTGGAAGAAGATCATCGACGTTCAGCAGCACTTTAATGACGTCAGCCTCACGCTACGAAGCGTGGCGATCCCTGTATTGGTTGGCTCGATTGGAGGTGCGGGATACGCCTTTCTTCAAGGTCATGCGCTATTGGCGCTGGCGGTCGTGGCTGGTGGCGTGCTCGCATGGGGTGGCTTCTTTCTGATGGACCGTTTCTGGTACCACGAGTTTCTTCGCGCCGCAGTAGAGCACGGCAAAGACGTGGAGACGATTCTTCAGAATGACTTCGGCGGCATCATTAGACTGTCCTGGGCCATTTCAAATGCGAGTCAATCGGTCAAGCTCCCGCGTTGGCCCAAAGGAAAAGACTGGTACATTTTGAGGGGCGGCACGAAGACGAGTAAGCATCGACTAGAATATTTCTATCGGCTTGGTTTGATCGCTCTCCTTGGTACCGGTGCAGTAATCGTTAGCGGTGCTCTCTTGGATACGTTTTGGAAACCCGTTTCAACCTATGTGTCGTTAGTCTGGAACGCGCAAGGCACGCTCACACTTCCGCCCGATCCGCTTGCTCCGCCACACTGGTTGCCCAGACAGCTGCAGCCACCGAGTCCCCCACAATAGTGTTTGAGCACGTAGGCGACCATAGAAGTCACGATCCAGGCGATATCGCTATGCTGGCTGCTCTGGGCGGTGGTTCCTCCCAGTCCGCTCTGGGAAAGCACACCCGCAGGACATCGCGGGGAATGTCCCAGTAGCTGTTGAAATTTGAAAGCGGCGGCTCCTCACTGCTCGTGATACACGAGTGGTGACTAAGCCCGAGGCCAAAGCCTCACAGAGAAGGAGCCGCCATGAAGACGAAGTCTCGCATAGGCCCACCTGTTCCCCAAGCCGAATCACCTTTGCGCCATCTGCCGCTCGTCGATCTGCTCGTCGACACGAGGACGGAGCTGTTGGAATTGGCGCTGCGATCCGGACTACGGGTGTTCACCACGATGCTCGAGGAGGATCGGACCGCGCTCTGCGGGCCGCGGTACGCGCACGAGCCCGATCGGCCGGCGAGCCGGGCGGGGTACGACGCCGAGCGAAGTGGTGTTGGGCGGGCGGAAGGTCACCCATCCAGCGGCCGCGGGTGCGGACCGCGGCCGGCGAGGTCGCGCTGCCGACGTTTCAAACGATGGCCGCGACCGACCCGCTCGATCGCCGCATTGTCGAGCAGATGGTCGTGGGTGTGGCCACGCGGCAGTACGCGCGGAGCTTGGAGCCGCTTGAGCCGGCGATCGAGAGCCGCAGTACGAGCAAAAGCACGGTGAGCCGGCGCTTTATCGCCCGGACGCAGCAGCAGCTGGACACTTGGCGCAGTCGGCCGCTCGACGATCTCGTGTTGACCGTCTTGCCGCTCGATGGCGTCCACCTGGGCGATCACTGCCTGATCGTCGCGTTCGGTATCACGGAAGACGGCACCAAACACGCGCTGGGCCCGTGGGAAGGACCGTCGGAAAACAGCACCATCTGTCGAAGCTTGCCGGCGAATCTGACCAGCCGTGGCCTCCGGACCGATCGCAGCGTGCTCGTCGTTCTCGATGGCTCGAAGGCGCTGCGGAAAGCGGTGACAGACACCTTCGGCCCGGCGGCGCTCCTCCAGCGCTGTCAAATCCACAAGCTGCGAAACGTGCTCGATCATCTACCGGAGCGCCAGCGCCCGTGGATGAAGACGAAGCTGCAGCGCGCCTATAACTGCGACGATGTCGCGCTCGCCAAACGGCAATTGCAGGGCCTGGCGCGCCAGCTCGAGACCGATCATCCCAGCGCCGCCGAAAGTCTGCGTGAAGGACTCGATGAAACGCTGACGATCGTCGGTCTTGGTCTGTCGCCGACGCTGCGTCGATCGCTGAGCACGACCAATGCTGCAGAGAGTCTCATCAGTCGCACCCGTTCGTTGAAGCGGAACGTCAAACGCTGGCGCAACGGGCAGATGGTGGTACGTTGGGTCGCCGCCGGCGTCCTCGAAGCCGTCAAAGGCTTCCGTCGCCTGAAAGGTCACAAGGAAATGCCGAAACTGGTCGCGGCCCTGCGTGCGCGCGATCAGCAGTTCGGGCTTTCGACTCGAGAGACCGCGGAACGAGTCGCGTAGGGGGATAGAATAATAGACGCTGCCCAACGAGGAGACCGTAGCTTATTGCACCTTTAAGTTAAGGGAGGGCGTGGACCATGTCCGTGTTGTGCAAAGCGGTCGTATATCTGCTCTTAGCTTTGCCTGCCGTCGCCCAGTCGCAGGTGTTTGAAGTGATCTCAATAAAGTCCGCTCGCTCAGGCGGCCCGCGCAACATGCGCATGCGAGTGCTGCCAAACGGTGACCTCAGTGCGAGCGCGGTGCCTGTGCTCTTGCTTTTGCGTCACGCGTACGACGTGCCGGTCAACCCCTCGCCGCGTCTTTCCGGTCTTCCTGGCTGGCGCGAGACGTACGATATCGAGGCGAAAGCGCCCGCCAACGCAGTTCCCCCCGGTCTTCCAGAGAGCGAAAAGCGAGGCCGGATGCAGGGAATGATTCGCGCGTTGCTCGCCGATCGTTTCAAGCTCGTGATGCGGGTTGAGCAGAAAACGATGCCCGTCTACGCTCTCAGCGTCGCAAGCGGAGGTCCGAATCTCCAGAAGTCCACCATCGCGGAGAAGGACTGCGTTTTTGACACAGGAACCCCGGAAAGTTGCCATAACTTTATCGTGGGTAGGGGCCACCCCCTGAATGCAAGAGCTATCAACATGGACGACCTTGCCCAGTACATCGAGAACTGGACAGATTTGCCGGTGGTGAACCGCACGGCAGTCAGCGGGCTGTTCGCCATTGAGACGGAAGGCTGGACTCCCATGCGGCTGCCGCCTCCTCCGCCAGGCAACCCGCCGGCCGCGCGCTTCGATGACCTCCCCACAATCTTCACCGTGCTGCGCAAACTCGGTCTCGAACTGAAACAGCAAGAAGCCACAGTGCCCGTATACACTGTGGAGCACATCGAGCGCCCGGCAGGCGAATGAGGATGACGCACGATAGAGCGCGTTAAAACGGTCGCAGATTCAAAGAGTGTTGAGGAACGTCCGATCGCTGAAAATGACTTCACTGAGCCGCCGCTGATTTTCAACGGGCGATGGGACATCCCCGTAGGGACAATAGAAAAACAGTTGTCCGGTAGTGGTGAACCGACAAACCGCGGACAAGCAGTCACGTCGGCGCACGTTGCGCTCTTTCTCGGTGCGGCCGGCGCGTTCTATCTGACGATCTGGCAATGTTCTATCGCTCTCCGCCGTCCTTGGTCTTTTGGTTGTAGAACGCGAGTTCTGTCGGAGAGGTGACTCGTTCGATCGCCCAGCCGATATGTTCTTTCGTCTTCGGATCCTTGACGCTCACGAAACGGTATCCATTCAGCTCACCGGTCTGCGTGTCGAGCACCCATATGAAATTGGTATAGCTATCTCCGCCCGTCGCGCCGGTCGGCGGGGTCATCATGACGTAGCGCTGCTGCGGCGATGGCGCGCCGAGGTACGCTGGAGTTTTTCCTTTTGCGATCAACTTGTCGTCAGCAATCCACGACGCGAGTGCTTCGATGAATTCTTCGTATGATTCGTACTTCGTTCCAACGTCCGTAACTTGAGGCTTTGGACCGTGACTCGCCGCCGGAGCTTGCCTCGTCGCGGGCACCTGCCCATGGACGATCGGCGCAAACAGGGCAAACGAGGCAAGACACACGAGCACACCGGGGAACACACCACGTTTCATGGGTTCGATCCTTAGGGAGGCGACGCGGATTGTACCCTGCGTTCGTGTGCGATTAGGCGTGTGCGCCTTCCGCACATCACAATATCTGGTGTTGCATCCACTCGAATCGATGCGCATACTCTCGGCATCTCTCCTAGCAAACAGAGGTTCCGATATGGTCCGTGTTCGACGCATCAGTCGCGGTGTGCTCGGTCTCGCCGTCGCGTTCGGTCTCGGTACTGCCACTACCTACCTAAGAGCAACACCTCAACCATCCGCGTGTGGCTGGGTGCTCTGGATGTCCACCGTGACGGCGATTGGTATTGATATCAAGCCAAAGAAGTGGACGACGCTGGACGCGCTGGACAGTCGAGAGGCCTGCCTAACGACGGCGGCCGCACAGATGCGCGCGATGCGCGCGCGGCAGAACGTCCCTCCGCCAGCGGAAGAGTTCCTCGAGGCGGCCTTCAGCAGCGCGGACGGGCCCGTGCCATCGACGTCGTTCGTGTCCTTGCGTTGTTTTCCGAGCGACTTAAGACCGCAGTAGCCGCGTCTCCCAGCGCCGCGCACGGCTCCTGACATCCTCGTCATTCCCGAGTGTCCATCGCCTATCGCAGACGGTCGCGTCGCGCGCTACCTGTTTCTGAGCGCGAGATAGGAACCAGCCCGGCGATCACGTCGGCGCATTTGGCGGTGTTCCTCGGCGCGTGTCCTGCCGGCGTGTGGCGACATTCTGCAGTAGCAGGACTACCGCTTGCAGTTCTGCCGGTGAGATGGCTCCGGCGAGGGAGAGCGATTCAATCTGCGCGATCGCGGCCTCGAGCTCGTAGCCGGGGCCACCGTCGGGCGCCAACAGGCGGCGCACGAATTAGCCGCAATGCGGGGCTCAGTCAGCAATCGCCACAGTACCGCGAGCGTCCGCACGCGCGACGCGAGGCGACAGAATGGCGAAGCCGGGCTGGCGTGATCGCAATGATCCTGTTCCCCGGTTGTGTTAGCAACGCGTTCTCCTCCGCTCCCTCCACCTCCCCGTCATCCCATTGGCGGGTAACCGCAACTCAAACCTCAATAAAACTGGGGTGCGGCTGTGGATCGATTCCTCCTTCAATCAGGACCGGGTACGGCGCGAGCGAGGCGCGGCGGATTTCGTCTCGCAGCTTGTCGGCGCTCGCTCCATCGCCGAGGAGATCATCTGGATGCGGCCCGGGACCCGGCCGCGCGCGTCGAGGCTCGATCTCTCTGACGAGCGGGGCGCATGCCGCCGCGGCGAGACGGAGAATTTCGTGCGCGCGCTCGCGTGACGGCGGGCTGCCGGTGACCCAGCGGACGGCCAGGCAGCCGATCGTCGCGCCGCCGGCACGCACTGCCACAACGGCCTCCGGCGCCGCACCGTCGCGAAATTCCGCCGCGCCGCCGTCGAGGACCCGGTTCACGAGGCGCTCGTCGGTCCAGTCACGCCCGGCAGATGCGATCGTTTGACGCGGCGAGCCCGAATGAATGCGGACGGAAGCGGCACACAGGATTTCTGCCAGACGACTTGCGACCGCCGCGAGCGCCGCGGTGTCAGTGCCCGCCTCGTGCAGCAACTCGGTGAACGATTCGAGCAGGTCGATGGCGGAGCGTCTGGTCGTCGGCGCGTCGACAGGTGATGGCCGACACAATATCGTTTTTATCCGTGACGCCTGCAGCGGCGGCAGCTTCGACGCAGCCTTGAGCAACCGATCGACCTGTGAAGGCGCGGCCGTCCCGCAGTCCGCCAGGGCAGCGCACACCCTTGCGGCCGCGAACATGCGCAGCACCGGACTCCGCGCCGCTCGCGCCGCCCGCATCGCCAGGTCCGCACAGCGACGGACCTCGGCGGCGTTTCCGAGCGCCGCATGGATCGCAAGGATCGCCAGCTGCGCCTCGCACGTCGAGCGATGATCTCGAGGGTCCGCGAGACGGCAGGCCTCCGCCGCCAGGCGGGCCGCCTTCGCCAGGTCGCCTCTCCGCTGGTGGATCTCGGCGAGCATCGCGATCGCGCGAACGTCCAGACCGTCGGACGTTGAACCTCGATGCTCAGACCTCGCTACGGGTTCCATGACCTGCCACGCCGCATCGATCTCATCACGCAGCATCAACACCTCTGCGAGAACGCACCGGGCGTGGACGTCGGGCCGATCGTGCGACTCGGCGGCGATGACGCTGCGGAGCGGCGCTTCCGCGTCGACGAGAGCTCCCTCGTCCCGCATCGCGCACGCGGTACCGATCAGCATGCGGCGCATGACGCGGGGGTCCGCGGCCCAGGCCCGGGCCCGTGCGAACGCCTCCCGCGCGGGACCCGGACGTCCACGTGTAAGCCGGAGCTCCCCTAGATCGCACGCGGCGCTCGCAGCTCGATCGGACGCGCCGCGAGCGGCCAGGGCTTCGGATGCGCGCCTGAGCAACCGCTCCGCCCGCGCGTGACGGCCGCGTCGGACGAGCGCGCGCGCAGCCTCCACTACCCGTTCGAGCCGCGGGACCCCCGCGTCAGCGCGCGCGTGGCGGATCGAAGTCGCCGCCGGCGACGGGCGCGTCACCAGGTAGTCCGGAGCGACCTCATGCACCCAGACCGCCGCCGACCGCGCGTTGTGCGTTGATGTGAGCGACTGAATCAAGCGCCCGGGCAGACCATCAGCATGGGCGATCGCGGCATCGACTTCCTCGCTGTCGGGCCCCAACTCGGCGTCGTGGTAAATCATCGTTCTCATCTCCGGCACGGTGAGCGGCTCGAGCGGCGCGGAGCCCTCACCCGTTACATGCTCGCGGCAGAACCGCATCCAGAGGTGACGCCGACTGCTCGCCGCCGCGGCGATCGAGAGCGTCAATGGCAAGCTGTGATCGCTCGACAGCCAGTCGATCACGCAGAGGTGCCGCCCGGCCGCCAGCGCGGGGTCCCCTCGCATCCAGTCCTCGACGCGGCGGTCGATTGGAAGAAACCCCGCCAGCCTCGCGGCACGCGACAGGACCACCCGTGCGGTCCGCAGCCCGCTGCCGCAGGGTCCGGTGACCGTGATGCGCGTGACACCTGGCGGCCCGTGCGCCTCCATCGCGGCGCGAACGGCGTCGATCGCCCGCCGCCACACCAGCCTGAGCCCGAGCGGCCGCCACCCTGGCGTTGGTGCATTGACAGCCGGCCTGACGTGGCGTGCCGCCATCTCTCCGCTGAAGATCACGCCACGGGCGCGCATGAATCGCACGAGATGCAGCGCCGCGCTGCGCGATTCATCCCGCGTCGACCGCAGCGCCATCGTCTGCACGTGCGCTTCGAACCAGCGACCTTCGGCGAGTCCAAAGTCCACGATGGGAACCAGCAGTGGGTGCCTTATGCCCGCGAGCTCGCTGCACGCCGCCTCGCGATCGCGAATGACCTCGCGTGCCGGCGCCTCGTCGATCGTCAGGCGCACGCGCTCGCCGCTTGCGAGATCGAGCGCATCCTCGTCGTCGACGAGAAACCGATCGCCGAAGAGCCGCATGGTGAACGGCCGCGCGCGTTGCAAGAAAATCGCCGTGCCCAAGGCGACGCGAATCAGGCGTGTTCGATCGCGTTACCGCGCGGAAGCGCGCAGAAAGTTCGTATACAATTTCCGGCTGATGCTGCGGTTTCTCACTGCCGGTGAATCACACGGGCGCGCCCTCGTCGTGATCCTCGAAGGACTCCCGGCCGGTCTCGCCATTGACGTCGACCAGGTGACCCGCGAACTGCGCCGCCGCCAGGGCGGGTACGGGCGCGGCCGCCGCATGGCGATCGAATCGGACCAGGCGGAGATCCTCTCCGGCGTGCGCGCGGGCCAGACCATCGGCAGTCCCGTTGCGATGATGATCGAGAACCGCGACTGGACCAACTGGCAGTACACGATGCGCGTCGGCGGACCAGGACCGCCGGAGGGTGAAGGAGGAGCGCGCCGCGCACCGGTCACGCGGCCGCGCCCTGGGCACGCCGACCTGGCCGGTGGCGCGAAGTACGACCGTGCCGACCTGCGCGATATTCTCGAGCGCGCCAGCGCTCGCGAAACTGCCGCGCGCGTCGCGGCCGGCGCGCTCGCGCGCCAGCTCCTGGCGCACGCGGGAATCCGGCTCGCGAGCCACGTCTTCCGGATCGCCGGCGTCGCACTCTCCAATCACCTGCGCGTGTCGTTTGAGTCCGCGGCCGCCCTCGCCGAAGATGCGCCGCTGCGCTGCGTCGACGCCGACGTCGAGCGGCGCATGATCGAAGAGATCGATCGCGCAAAGGAAGCCGGCGATACGCTCGGCGGCGCGTTCGAGGTGATCGCGACAGGCGTGCCAATCGGCCTGGGGAGTTACGTGCAGTGGGATCGCAAGCTCGATGGGCGGCTGGCGCAGGCGCTGATGTCGATCCCGGCCATCAAAGCCGTTGGGATCGGCGCGGGACCCGCCGTCGCGACGCTGCCGGGATCGCGTGTGCACGACGAGATCGTGCCGGATGACGCTGGCGCGCGCGTTACCCGCCTCGCGCGTCCCACGAACAACGCCGGGGGCCTCGAGGGAGGGGTGACCAACGGCGAAGATCTGCGCGTCACCGCCTCCATGAAGCCGATCTCCACGTTGATGAAGCCTCTGCGCTCCGTCGACCTCGCGACCATGACGCCCTCCCCCGCCGCCATCGAACGCAGCGATGTCTGCGCGGTGCCCGCCGCAGCGGTGGTCGGCGAGGCGATGGTCTCTCTCGTGCTCGCGGACGCGCTCCTGGAACGATTCGGCGGCGACTCCATTAGTGCACTCGACCGCGCCATGGCTGCATCCGATGCGGCGATCCGCGCGCGCTTCTCCCAACCCGCCGGATAACGTGCACACGAACGAGCGACAGCGAGTGAGTCACGCGAGCGGAGCGGGGCGTGGGGCCCCCGCGAGCGAGCGTGTAGGGGAGGTCGAGGGGCGAAGCCCCTCGATTAAGAACGAGCGACAGCGAGTGAGTCACGCGATCCGCCTTCGCCGCTTCGCCGCTTCGGCGGACAAGGCGGAGCGAAGCAGGGCGCCCGCGAGCGTGCGAGCGGAATGGAGCGGCCCGTGTCCGGCCGCAGAATGGAGCGAGCTAGCCGGGGTGCAGGGGTCCCCGGCGATCCACAGAGGTGTAGGGGAGGTCGAGGGGCGAAGCCCCTCGATTAAGAAGGAGCGACAGCGAGTGAGTCATGCGATCCGCCTTCGCCGCTTCGCGGCTTCGGCGGACAAGGCGGAGCGAAGCAGGGCGCCCGCCAGCGTGCGAGCGGAATGGAGCGGCCCGTGTCCGGCCGCAGAATGGAGCGAGCTAGCCGGGGTGCAGGGATCCCCGGCGATCCACAGAGGTGTAGGGGGGGCCGACGGGGCGAAGCTGCCCGGCCTGAGATGATCCGGCCCATCCTCCGGTACGGCGAGCGGCCGCTGCACGAGCGCGCCGCTGACGTCACGGCATTCGACGACGACCTCCACCGTCTGATCGACGACATGATCGAGACGATGTATGCGGCCCCTGGGATCGGTCTGGCGGCGACCCAGATTGGCGTGCCTCTCCGCATCTTCGTCGTCGACCTGTCGGTCGGGCGCAAGGCCGAGGATCTGATCGTGATGGTGAATCCGGTCTTCGTCGAGCGCGATGGCACGCAACTCGAAGAGGAGGGCTGCCTCAGCGCTCCGGGCTTCAATGCCACCGTCATTCGTCCGGGGCGCGTGCTCGCCAGGGGCGCGAATCGCACCGGCGACGAGCAGACAATCGAAGCCACCGGCCTCCTCGCGCGCGCCTTCCAGCACGAGATGGATCATCTCGACGGCATGGTCTTCATCGATCGCCTGCGCGGCATCAAACGCGACGTGATCGTGCGGAAGATCCAGAAGCTGCGGAAGTCCGGCAAATGGTGAACCTGCCCGGACCTCCGACTTCGGACCTCGGAGCTCGACTTCGCATCGTCTATTTCGGTACTCCTTCGTTTGCAGTGCCGTCGCTGGAAGCGTTGCTGCGCTCCCGGCACGAGGTCGTCGCGCTCGTGTCGCAGCCCGATCGACATAGAGGTCGCGGCCAGCACCTTCAGCCGACGCCTACCAAGGAGGTTGCGCTTGCCCATAATCTGCCGGTACTGCAACCCACGCGCATCAAGGATGACGTGTTCCTGCAGTCGATCCGGGATCTGGGGCCCGACCTTGGGATCGTCGCAGCGTTCGGCCGGATCCTGCCGGACGCTCTACTGGCTATCCCGAGGCTCGGGATGATCAACGTTCACGCGTCGCTCCTTCCGCGCTATCGGGGCGCGGCGCCGGTCCATCGGGCGGTCCTGGCCGGTGATGCGGAGACTGGTGTCACGATCATGCGTATCGTCTCAGAGCT
>QHWT01000094.1:21752-25905 GCA_003222675.1 Acidobacteriota bacterium
GGCCGAGCTGCTGCTCACCATCCTGGACGATCTGTTCACTGGGCGCGCCATCGAGACGCCTCAGAACGATGCGCTCGCGACCTACGCGCCGAAGATCACCAAAGAGGAAGGCACGATCGATTGGACGGATTCGGCGAGCTCCCTCCACAACAAAGTCCGCGGGCTGCAACCGTGGCCGCTCGCTTCGACGACGTTGCGCGGCGTTCGTTACGTGATCCGCCGTAGCGCGCTTACCGGGCAAATCACCGCCGTGGAACCCGGCGCGATCGCCATGGCGCACGGTGACGATCTGATCGTCGCGGCCGGCGGTGGAAGCGCCCTCCGACTTCTGGAGTTGCAGCCGGAGGGCCGCCGCGCGATGACCGCGCGCGAGTTTCTCGCCGGTCACCGCCTCGTCGCCGGCGACCGATTCGGCACGTGATTGCTCCCGCCCGGCTCGCGGCGTACGAGACCCTGCTCGCCGTCGCCGGCGGGCGCGCCGACTTACCGGCAGCGCTGGCGCGAGCTCGCGGATCGCTTCGCGACGAACGCGACCGTGCGCTGGCCGGCGAGATCGCGACCGGGACGCTTCGCTGGCAGGCGTCCTTCGATCGCATCGTGGCCCAGTTCTCGAACCGCGATCCCGCTCGCCTCGATCTCGAGATCCTGACGATTCTCCGCCTCAGCCTCTTTCAACTCCTGCATCTCGATCGCGTTCCCGCGGCGGCGGTGGTGGACGATGCGGTGGAGATGGCGAGGAAGGCGGGCAAGCGGAGCGCGGCCGGCTTCGTCAACGCGCTGCTGCGGCGCGCCTCGCGCGAGCGAGCCAGGCTCCCGCTGCCACAGGAGCCCCGCGACCCGCGAAATCGCGACGCCGCGATCGACTATCTCTCGACTACGCTGTCGCACCCGCGGTGGCTCATCGAACGGTGGATCGATCGTGTCGGCTACGACGCGACGGCCGCGTGGACGCGGTTCGACAATGAAGCTGCGCCGCTGACGCTGCGCGTCAATACGCTTCGCACGACGCGTGACGCGCTCGTCGACGCGCTCGCCAAGGCGGGCGTCGAGGCGGTGCCAACGCGTCGCGCGTCGATTGGATTGATTGTTCGCGCAGGTAATCCTTTGTTGACACCGCTCGCCGGCCAGGGGCTGTTCGTCGTCCAGGACGAAGCGTCGCAACTCGTCGGCGAGTTCGTCGACGCGCGGCCCGGTGAATCGATTTTCGACGCGTGCGCCTCGCCTGGCGGAAAGACGACGCAGATGGCGGCGATGATGCGCGACGAAGGGCGCGTCGTCGCGGCGGACGTGCGCGCGCGTCGCGTGAACTTGCTGAGCTCGACGGTCATCGCGTCGGGCGCGCGTTCGGTGCGGATTCTGCAGGCGGACGCGCGGCAGCCGCTGCCGCTCGAGCCCGTATTCGATGCGGTGCTCGTGGACGCACCGTGTTCCGGACTGGGGACGATCCGTCGCGACCCGGACATCCGCTGGCGGCGCGTCCCCTCGGACTTCGATGGCTTTGCCGCCACTCAGCGCGCGATCCTCGCCAACGCCGCGGCCCTTTTACGGCCCGGCGGACGCGTCATCTACTCAACGTGCTCGAGCGAACCGGAGGAGAACGAGGCTATCGTCGCCGCGTTCCTCGACGCGCATCCTCAATTCGAACCGGCGTCCGAGCTGCGGACGCTTCCATTCCGCGACGGGCTCGAAGCGTTCTACGGGGCCGCGCTGGTCAGGCGGCCGTGATGACGACAACGAGAGGGTTCCCTTGTTCCAAGGTTCCCGCGTTCCAGAGTTCTCGTTCCCCGGGTTCCTTGTTCTGGGTTCCCGTTGCGGGTTCCCGTTCCGGGTTGGCGTTCTGGGTTCCGGTCGTGGTGCCGAGCAGCGACAGTCGTGGAACCGGAACCCAAGAACCTCGAAAACCAGAACCTGGAAAGCAGAACCCGGGAATCCCGGGGAACCTGGGGAACTACGGGAACCCTCTTCGCCGACGGAGTGGACTGCAGTAAACTCTTGAATTCATGGCGTTATCGACGCGCGTGTGGGGTGTGGGCAAGCGCGTGCTCCTGGCGGCCGCCCTGCTCCTCACCTACGTGCTCTTCGCCGCCGCCGCCATGCGAGTCGCGCTGAAGACACGTGACGTGGTTGTTCCTCCGCTCAACGGGAGGACTGTCAATGAAGCCAGCGCCATACTCGGCCAGATCGGACTGAACCTGAAGGTCGAGGAAGCGCGGCGCGTGGATGCGACCGTCGCGGCCGGCAAAATCATCAGCCAGGATCCACAGGCGGGCCTGCAGACGCGACGCGAGCGCAGCGTGAAGGTCTGGGTCAGCGCCGGGCCGCGATCCAACATCGTTCCGGCTCTTCTCGGCGAATCCGAACGTACGGCGCAGCTGCGCGCGCAGCAGGACGGCCTGCAGCTGGCCTCCATCGCGGAGATCCGCTCCGCCGACTACCCTGCCGGAACCGTGGTCGCGCAAAATCCGTCGGCGAAAACGAACGGGTCGCAAGTAGCGCTCCTGATCAATCGCGGCGAGCGCGGCGTCACTTACGTCATGCCCGATCTGATTGGCGTCAACGGCGATCGCGCCGCGGACCTGCTGCGCACACGTGGCTTTCGCGTATCCGTCGTCGGCGATCATCCGTATCCCGGCGTCCCGGCGGGCATCGTGCTGCGTCAAAGTCCTCAAGGGGGATTTCAGGTCGCCCCCGGCGATCCCATATCCCTCGAGGTGAGCCGCTGATGAAGCCGGCAGGCCACCTCCAGATTGCGCCATCGATCCTTTCGGCGGATTTCGCTGCGCTCGGCGATGCGATCGCGATGGTCGAACGCGGCGGCGCGGACCTGATTCATGTGGATATCATGGACGGTCACTTCGTCCCGAACATCACGATTGGTCCGCCGGTCGTTGCTGCATTGAAGCGGCGCGCGCGGGTGCCGCTCGACGTGCACCTGATGATCGAGGAGCCGGATCGCTACATCGAAGCGTTCGTACGTGCGGGCGCCGCGATGCTCACGGTGCACGCCGAAGCGGTGGTCCATCTGCACCGCACCGTACAGTTGATCAAGAGCCTGGGCGCGAGGGCGGGAGTGGCACTGAATCCCGCGACGCCCGTGGTTGCGCTCGAGGAGCTCGCCGGCGACGTCGACCATGTGCTCGTCATGACCGTCAACCCCGGGTTTGGCGGACAGACTTTCATCCCGCGCTCGGAGTCTAAAGTCCGGTCGATGCGCGACCTGCTGCGGAACGCGGGATCCACGGCGCCGATCGAAGTGGACGGCGGGATCGACGCGCGCACCGCGGCGCGCATCGTCGCGGCGGGAGCCGACATCCTGGTGGCAGGTCAGGCGATCTTCGGCAGCGCGGATCCCGCAGAGGCCACCCGGGCGCTGCGCGCGGCGGCCGCCGCGGCGGTCGCCTCCTGATGCGCTCGTCGATCTCCACGCTCCGGGTGCGCTACGCCGAAACCGATAAGATGGGAGTGGTGTATTACGCGAACTACCTGGTGTGGTTCGAGGTGGCGCGCGCCGATCTGCTGCGGTCTCTTGGCTGGACGTATCGCGAGATGGAACATGCCGGCGTATCGCTGCCGGTGATTGAAGCACACTGTGAGTACCACCGCCCGGCGCGCTACGACGATGAGATCGAAGTGAGGACCGAAGGGCGGATGCTGTCACCTGTGCGTATCGAGTTTCAGTACAAGGTGTTTCGTCGCGACGATCAGGTGTTGACGGCTTCCGGGCGAACCGTGCACGCAGCGCTCGACCCGCACGGCAGGCCCTGTCGCTTGCCGGAGCGCATCCGCGAGGTCTTTGCCTCGTGAAGGCGCTGGTGACTGGCGCCGCCGGCTTCATCGGATCGCACCTGACGGCAGCGCTTCTCGACAAAGGCGCGACAGTGGTTGGCGTGGATTGCTTCACTGATTACTATCCGCGCGCCATGAAGGAAAACAACCTCGCCGAGAACAAGCTGCGCGAGGGCTTTCGTTTCGCGGAGACGCGGCTGCAGGATGCCGATCTGCCGGCACTGCTGGCCGACGTCACGCACGTCTTTCATCTCGCCGCTCAAGCGGGCGTGCGAAAGAGCTGGGGCAAGGATTTCCGCACCTACACCGACAACAACATCGACGCCACGCAGCGGCTGCTCGAAGCCTGCGTGGAACGGCCGCTGAC
>QHWT01000095.1:0-20827 GCA_003222675.1 Acidobacteriota bacterium
CCGGACATCGATCGTCGCCGATGTGGGCATCCGCCACGAGTTACGCGCAGTACCAAACGGGCGTGAGGTGAACGGAAGCGCGCGCGTGCGGTTCTCATCCCCGCCGGTACTCACATTCACAGGAAGACCGGAACCGGCTGTCAGAATCGGAGCGACTTCGATGTGACTGAACGCGCGCTCCCAGGCGCCTCGTGCGTGATCCGGTCGTCGGCCTTCCTCATCGCCAATCGGAAGATCGAAGAGCGCGCTCACCACGAGCCTATGGGGCTGGTCGTATCGAGAGGCGCTCCACTCGTCGCTGAGGGCATGAGGGTTTTGTGGTTGTTCGTCAAAGTCAGATGCCGAGTCCCTTGCGCGCGACCAGGTGTAGGCGGCCGACCATTCAATCTCGTTGGAGAGCCGACGGTTCGCCGAGATGCTGATCCCGTGGTACATCGAGGTTGCGCTCGGTTGGGCCTCGAAAATGCCGTCCCAGGATGGGTCCAGCCGTTCGCGACCGAATACCGGCCGTCCGAGTTGTTGGGGTAATGGCCCGGTCACGCCTGATGACGCCGCGTTCGATGCAGTCAGAATTGTCGGCGCGGCCAGATTGACGTTGACCGTCCGCGAGAGCCCGCGTCCCCGCACCAGCAGATAATTGATGGACGCCGTGAGCTTGGATGTGAGCTGCCGTTCGAGGCCGATGCTGGCCTGCCGGCTCGCCGGGTTCCACCTGCTATGTCGGACCGTATAGGTTGAGGGTGCTGCGGCTGATCCAGGATCAGCGACGACCTCCGTGACGTGACGTTGCTCCCCAAGCCAGCCGCGCTCCAGCGCCGCGAGGACGAGACGATCCGCGAAGACTCCCGCTCCTCCCCGAACGATCCACTTCTCCACCGGCATCCACGCGAACCCGAGTCGGGGATTGAATGCGCGGCTCGTGATGCCGAATGACGGCGGCAGGACTGACGCGTCGACGCGTAGGCCTGCGTCGACCGTCAGCCGCGGTGTCGGCGTCCAATGATCCTGAACGAAGGCACTCGCGCGCGTCAGGGCGAGGTCGACATCAGCTCCAGACGACGTCATTCGCGTTTGGTCAGCGTTTGCGGCAAGAAACCTCTCGAGCGTGCGAAACAGGTAAACGCCACGAACTCCGTCAGCAGTGGTTCCGGTTACGTCGACGTGTCGCACCGTGGCGCCGACCTTGACAAAATGCGATCCGCGACTGTGTCCAACCGTGTCGCCCGCGTCGACGTACGTTTGGTCGTGCGTGTTGTTGCCCGCATACGGTGTTCCGAACGCAGCGACGCCAGAAATAACCACGCCCGCGCCCTGCTGTTCTGCGGTGCGTGACGCCAGACGACGTGACGCGAGCTGCACGCGGAGATCATTCGTTGTGCGAGCGCCGACCGTCGTGGTCAGCGCCGACGTGATCGCTCTGTCACGCATCGTCGTAGTGCCGCGCGCGCTCGGATCCGACAGCGCGTCAGTGTTGAACGCGTCATCGCCGTCACGACGGTCGGTCCCGGCCACGCGCGCGCCCAGCGCCCCACGCCCTGGCAGTTCGTGTGTTACTTTCGCCGACCACTCGGTTTCGCTGTGGGCTGTCGGGAAGAGGCTTGCCGTCAATCGTCGGGTGGCAACCTGAGGGAAGAGGCCCGCACCAAGTACGGTGTTGATAGCGCGCGCCGCATCAGGATCGATATCCGATGCGGCTTGACCCTGCGCGTGCTCGCGCTCCGCGGCTGCGTAATAGAACGTGCGATCCTTGACGAGAGGTCCGCCAACCGCCATGCCGCCGCGATAACGGCGCAGCCGTGGTGCCTGACCACCCGTGTCCTCCAGTTTCGGGCGTGCATTGAAGACACCGGACTGCGCGAACAAGAATGCGTCGCCATGAATGGCGTTCGCGCCGCTCTTTGTCACGACATTGATCGCGCCGCCCGACGCCCCGCCATTCTCGGCGGACCAGCCGTTGCTCAGGACCTGGAACTCGCGCACAGTCTCGAGCGACAGTTCTGTGCGACTGGATCCGGCGAACTCATCGTTGTTGTCGAGTCCATCGATCGTCAGCGTGTTGCTGCGCGGGCGGAGGCCGCCGAAGCTGAACCCGCTGTCGGGAAGACTGGACGAACCCGTGGATGTCGTCTGCCGGGCTGGTGGCGTGCGGGACACGCCCGGTGCAAGCAACACGAACTCGAGGTAGTTGCGGCTGCGGACCGGTAACTCCTCGATGCGCTCGGTGTCGACCGCGGTCGAGACCGATGTTTGGCCGACATCGAGCGGCGGTGGCTGTGCACTGACGGCGGCGCTCTCGACGACGCCACTGGGCTGTAACACGATGGCCAGGCGGGCTGTCTGACCGATGCCAAGCGTCAGCCTCGTCTGAAGACCAGGCGCGAAGCCGGCGAAGTCGACCCGGACGTCGTACGTCCCGACAGGGATGTCAGCGATCCGAAACATCCCGTTGCGATCCGTAACCGCGCGACGGGTCTGATTGGTGTCGACATTCCGAAGCACGACGCTCGCATCGGCGATAACGCCGCCACTCGTATCGGCCGCTCGGCCTTCAATAACTCCGGTCTGCGCCTGTGCCGCGAGGCGGCTCGCGATCATCAGCGAACAACAGAGGGGAAGGAACCACGGGCGTAACAGACGGCACCAACGCAAAACAGGCATCGCGCGTGTTCTCTTTCGCTGGGAAAGTCAATGCACGATTCGCCGGCCCGGTACGTCCCTCAAGCGGACGAGACACACCGATGCCGTCAAATCAGGATCAGCGGGCTGGTCTGAAAGCTAGACGCGGAGAGGCGTGGGAGGACTGGTCGTCGGGATGGGAACGGCAAACGTGGACGCTGTGGCAACGACGGGAACGGACGGGAAGATGCCGGGCTCGTAATGCGATGCGATCGCACGCATGCGTGCGACGACGATCGTCGCAACCGACAGCGCTACCCCGACGCACAGCGCAACGACCACCACGTTCGCTTCCGTGTCGTTGCCGTCCTGGAGCGTGTGATCCCACTGATCAAACATCTCCACGATGGGGCCGCCGAGGCAGACCGCCAGGATCGCTACGATGGCGAGACGGCGCATGGTCACGTAATCGAAGTGTAACACTCCTCCACGACGTCCCGCGCTTCGGAGGAGAAGAACCCCACCATACTGCGAGATCTGGACCCGGCGACGTAGGCGGCGTGGCCGCGGCCTGCTCGTTGAAACACGCGAAACGGTCCACGGCGAGCGCCGGCCCTGGCGGCCATGGCAGGGTCCCGCTATCAGTGACGCTTTGCCCGCGGCCGACTGCCTCCCCGATACGTTGACAAGACGGGCAGGAGTGTCGGATTCGTCACAAAGGCGTCCGACCCTCCATAGGGGACGTTGGTGGAAGCCTCCGGTTTGTGGCGTGGGGCCCGACAACGAAATCACGGGCGGCGCAGCCGAGCCGCGACGACGCCGGCGATCGCGTGCGCGGCGCGCGCATTCGGGTGCCCGTCTCCTGACACGCGCCAGGCCGGGTCAATCTCGACCAACACATAAGGCAACCCGGTGCCATCGAGAATCCGCTGCCGCAGCGGCCGTTCGACCGGATCTTCGGGACCGAACTGCAGAACCAGAATCAGCGGCGTAGCCCCGCGCGCGGCCGCCACCGCAACTGTGGCGTGAAGAACCTCGCGGGTCACCGTGATGCCGCGTTCGACGGCCTCATCGCTGCGGTACGGCACGAGCAGTTTCGCGAGCGACACCAGCCGCCCGTGCTGAACTGCTGGCCGCCAGACCAGTCCCGGATCGAAATGCGGTCGATCGTCATCGAGGTTCCGGCCGAAGAGCGTCGTCATAAACATTGAGACCACGGCCACCGGCCGGCGGAAACGAGGCAGCTCCGTCTCAAGCCTCAGATACGCCTGGTCGCTGCCAAACCCATCGACGGCCAGGTTCGCGCTCTGTTTCCCCATCATCGCGCCGACCTGCGCCGGCACGCTCTCCTGCCACGTGAGCCCTTCCCCGAACATCACCGACTCCCCTGTAAACAGGATCGTGGGGCGCTCGGGATCCACAGGTTCACCGACACTGCGGACGCGATATCCCGCCAGGTCGAATGCGTACTCGACGACGCGTCCCCCGATGGAGCTGTGGCCGGTGCGCGCCGGCACGAAGGTCCAACCGAGCCGAGCGTCGCGTTGCCGGCGCGGTTCTTCGTCGGGCCATAGCCACTCAGCGGGTCGGAGGTGCACGCGGCGGAGCACCAGTTCGCTCGCGCCGAGCGCCAGGACGGCGGCCATGACGATGTGGAGTGCAAGGGCCGGTGCTCCCGCGGCGAAGCGTCCGATGCGCGGCCGCACGACGAAGGCGAGCAACACTCCGAGTGCGGCCATCGCGAGGCGTACGAAGGTCTCGAGCAGAACGTACCCGTAACGCGACAAGAAAAAGGTCGGCAGGAAGTGCCTGTCAAGCCAGCGTTGGTCAGCAGCGAGGGTACAGACCAAGAGGGCGCCGCCGATCGATGCGACCGCGCTCTCGGCAATCAAGCGCGCAACGGGGGCATCAGCGCGAGGCGCCTGACGCAGAACTGGAGACACAGCTGTTCAGCGCTCTGAAGGATATCTTAGTCTTCTGGCCGGATCGTTTTTGGGGCCGCCACGGTGTTCGCCCTCAGATGAGCCAGAATGCTGTAGTCGCCGTTCCGTGGTTCAATCACAACGTGATTCACATGCGATCTTTTCACGACATCGCTCGGGGTCACACCGGAATCACGAGCTGTGCGAGGCTCTCGGTTGTCGTGATTCTTCTGGCGCTTTGGCCCCGATCGGCGTGCGCTCAAGGCGGCCCTCCACTCATGACCGACGACCCGGATACCCCCGGACCGGGATACTGGGAGATCAACGTGGCAACGTTGCTCGACGCGAGCCGACGTGAGCACCGCGTCGAAACGCCGCGTATCGATCTCAATTACGGGGTAGGGCGCCGGATTCAGTTGAAATTCGAGGTGCCGTGGGTGCGCGTCCGCGAGGGAGACGACGAGACCCAGACCGGTGCCGGTGACGCAGCGGCCGGTGTCAAATGGCGCTTTCTTGGTCAGGAAGGGACGAGAATCGCCTGGTCAGTCTATCCGCAGTTCGAGTTCCACACCGCCCACTCCTCGATCGCCAAGGGAATCGTCGAAGAAGGGCGCCAGTTCTTGGTCCCCACCGAGCTCACCGTGGAATTCGTCCATGGGGAGGTCAACGCCGAGGTCGGGCGAAATTTTGTTGAGGACCGATCTGACAACTGGATCTTCGGCGTGTCGACCGAGGGCAGCGTCACCAAACGACTCGAGCTACTTGGCGAGCTGCACGGCGAGGAAATCCCAGGCGAGACAACAGAACTCTTCGCGAACATTGGCGCCAGGCCGAAGCTCACCCGCCGGCTCATTCTGTTATTGGCAACGGGCCGAACTGTGCACAAGCCGCCAAACGCGGGCCCTCGCATCTACGTTTACGTTGGCCTCCAGTTCAATCTGCCAACGCAGTATTCATTTAAGAATGGAAATTGCGCGGCACGCAGATGGCCGCAACCGCAGTTGGTTTCTGTTCGTGGCTCCCACGTACCCAGCGTCCCTTTGAAAGAATTCAGATAATTATTCGAATCGTGGCGATTCTCACGCCAGCATACCGGGGCGCCACGATTCAGGACGGTCGTCTCCCACCAGTGGCGCTTCGATTTGAATATGTCGCGGTTGGAGCAAGGATGGGAAGCCCGAGCGCTCGGATGATTTGAATGAACTCGGGCTCGGACCGCAGAACATGGAATCGGGGTTCGACAGCTACGTTATCCAGCCATGGCGACCCTTCGTCGTACGCGGCTTTCAGCGCTCGCAGCGCCGCTCGCCGGTCGTTTACGCCGGCATATGCGACAGCAAGGTCGTACGCGGGCACCGATCGAGCGCCGGCGAGCGACTTCAGAGTGTTGAGCGTCTGTAAAGCCCGCATCGTGTCGCCGGACACGCCATACACGTGACCCAGGTTCGCGATGTAGGTCGGGTCGCCGTGGCTGAGTTCAATGGCTCGTTCGAACTCGCGCACGGCTTGTGGAAACATTCCCTTGGTCTCGTACACCACGCCCAGAGTGGAATGCACGATCGGTATGTGCGGATCGAGTTCCAAGGCACCCTGCAGGGCCTCGAGCGCCGCCTCATCGCGACCGGCGATGTGCAGACGCCCTCCAAGCGCCGAGGCAAAGATCGGAGCGAGGGGATCGAGCTCGAGCGCCTTACGGCTCTCCTCGATCGCTCGGTCGAACTGCCCCATGTCGCAGAGGTATTCCGCAAACCAATGGTGAGAGTTCGCGTAGCCGGGTGAGAGGCTGATCGCAGATTCGAATTCCTGACGCGCCGTTTCCCAATTCCTCTCGAAGAGCAATTTCGCATCTCCGAGGGCCGCATGCGCCTCGCCGAGCGACGGATCGAGCGCCAGCGCGTGACGCGCGTACTCCTCCGCCTTGCGGCCGGCTTCTGCCGGAGACACGGCGTTGAACGCCCACGACCCGAGAATGTTGTACGTGTCGGCGAGCCCCACATACGCGTAGGCATTTTGCGGATCGGCGTCAGCCGACTGCTCGAAGTACCGCAGCGCCAGCCTGAGCTCGGACTCCGTCCGCTTGTTCCAGTGATACCTGCCTTTCAAGTACATCTCATAGGCTTGCGTGTTGATCGCGTGTGCCACGGCGAAGTGTGCTCGATCCGGCGAGGTGAGCTCGGCCTGGATTTCTGCTGCAATTGCGCTCGCGATACGGTTCTGGAGCCTTACGACGTCGACGAACGCTTCTTCGTAGCTCCGCGCCCACAAATGACGGTCGGTTGCAGCCTCAATCAGTTGGACGTTTACGCGGACGCGATCGGCCGAGCGTACGACTGACCCTTCCACGAGCGCATCAATCCGAAGGGCACGCGCGATGTCTCTCACGGCGATGCGCGCGCCTTTGTAGCGCATTACGGACGTTCGCGAGATGACGCGAAGATTACGAACGGCGGCCAGTTTGGTAATCAGCTCGTCCGTCATGCCGTCCGAAAGGTACTCGTCTGATGGCTCTGGGGAGAGATTTTCGAGAGGCAGAACGGCGATGGAATGGATTTGCGGGACCGCGGCGACGTCTCGTGACGAGCGGATCAAGACACCAGCCGAAATGGAAATCGTCAGAACGGCAGTGGTTACGACGAACGCAGGCCAGAGTCGGTGCGAACGTCGACCATCGACGCGCGGCAATTGCGGCTGGACTGAAGCGCCGTGTGACGCGTCACCATCCTCGGACCGCGGATCGGATCGGGTAGCAGGCGCCGTCACCGGACCGATCCAACGGTACCCGCGGCGCCGCAAAGTCTCGATGTAACGCGGCTTCGTGGCCGAGTCGCTGAGCACGTCGCGCAGGCTGGCGATGCTGTTGTTCAGTGCATGGTCGAAATCGACGAACGTGTCGGCGGCCCAGATCTGCTCTCGGAGCTCCTGGCGTGTAACGACTTGTCCCGACCTCTCAACAAGGATCCTGAGGACCTGTACGGGTTGCCCCTGGACCGGAAGACGAATGCCGCGGTGACGCAACTCGCCGGCGCACAGATCCAGCTCGAACGAACCAAACCGTACAACGGGATCCGAACTCGCTGTTGCCATTGGACGATCCCCGAAGGCGGCGAGGTTACCACAGATACGCCGCCGAAAACGGGCGGGGCTTCGACAACCCGAAGCAGGATGGCGACTTACGAGCGGATGTTGAAAGGAGCCCGAAAGGTTGTCTGAGGCCTTGACCAATTCGGCGCTGCGAGCGAGGTTGCGAGCACCGGAGTAGCGGCGGAACCCGCCGCGTTGACCAAGGCGTTCTCACAATCTGGAGGCAAAAATGAAACGGAGAGACTTTCTAAAGGACGTCGGTGCAACGGCAGCAGGCGTCACCGGACTCATGGTCTCGGCCGGCTCACGATCTGAAGCTCAGGTCGCGGGCCCTGAGAGTGTCCACGTGGCGGAGATCTATGAATTGCAGGCTGCGTTCCACCGCGCGAAGACCAGTCAGGACATCAACATGATGATGTCGTTGTGGGACTTCGACGGCATTCTCAACAATCTCGGGGATCCCAACTCGCCCTATATCGGCTTCGAGAGGCTCAAGTTCTTTTGGGAGCACTCAGGCTCCTTCACGCATCGTCGCTTCTCGCTCGTGCCGTCATTCAAGATTCAAATCCAGGTTCACGGCAACATGAGCTCGCTGTATTTCGAGTGCCACGACGTTGGTGACTTCGATCTCCCGACCCGATTCATCGCGTCCGATACGTTTCTGGCCGGCACCGTACGGCACGTCGGTGGTCGGTGGGTCTTCTGGGATATGACGGCAGGCAGGGCCTTCCCGCTCTCTGCGGATCATTACTCTTTTCCGTAAAGGTCGGCATAAGCGCCGCCGGAATCCGTCGCTCGCCCAAACGCGAGGAAGGCTTGGCACCTTCTTCGCGTGCGGCGGGCTCAATGCTGTGCGATTGAGCGTTGAGATTCGTCGTTGGACGCTGGCACTGGTCGGCGGAAAAGCGTGGCACTGCCGCTGGGCTCCATGTTGACGAACCGTGTGCTGTCGATCGGTAACTCAATGCGTCGCCGATTCGCCTAGTAGGGTGCTCGATTGACGTAGCTGTCGGAGGTCACCATGCGCGGACTCGTTCGCGGTTTTCAGCGATTTGCTGGAGACCGCCCCGGTAGATACCGGGATGTACCTCGTCGCATGGCTGCGGCACGGCGTTGACGACCGACAGGCCGTCGCGGCCGCGGCGGCTCACCACGTCGATTCCGTCGCCCTTTCCACCTTCTCGTTGCGGTCCCTTCCACGTGGCGGGCTCGTCCTCGGCTACAGCGGCTACGACGGCGGCCAGATTCGGCGCGCGGTCAAACAGCTCTGCGCAGGCCTCGAGCGGATGGCGCGCGAATCCATCTCGTACGGTGTCCCGGCTCACATCGCTGACAACGACCTCACCTGCCGGCCGCGATCGTCGAAATTCGCTGGCGCCAACCACCGTTCGAGTCGCGCCTTTCGCATGGGCCACTCGGCGTCAGTCATCGAGTACCACGCCGTATCGCGGTTGCGACCTTTGACGATCATGTGCTGGCGAAAGATGCCCTCGAACGTGAACCCGAGTCGCAGCGCAGCTGCTCGTGAGGGCGCATTGAGCGCGTTGCACTTCCACTCGTAGCGCCGGTACCGCAGCGTGTCGAAGACGTACTGCGCAAGCAGGTACATAGCCTCCGTCGCCGCCCGCGTCCGTTGCAGACGCGAGCCGTACACGATACTGCCGACTTCGATCACGCGATTGGCAGTATCGATCCGCATCAGCGCCGCGCGCCCGACGGCAAGTCCCGACGGACGGCCGATGACAGCGTAATAGAGAGGATCGTCGGGCGCCGCAAGTTCACGCAGCTTCCTCTCGAACGTGCCACGGTCTGCGAACGGCCCATCGAACATGTAGGTCCACAGATGGTCATGTCCGCTCGTCGCCGTTGTGTCGAAGAGCGATGGGCCGTGAAGCACGGGATCGAGCGGGACGAGATCGACCTCCGTGCCGTGAAGCGTCACACGCTGCGGCTGCGGCGCCGGCCTGGTATCGACAGGAGGCCCGACAGGGTACATGGAAGGTCAATCGCAGATATTTGGGTGCGCCACACGTCTCTCAGAGTCAACCGGCACGGTACGCGGAAAGTGGTTCGGTCACAAGAACCATTTGGCCCCGATTTCCCATAAATGGACTCGCTGAAATGCCCGAAATGGACCTTCTCAAGCATCCATCGACCCTTGTAAACTGCGCTCGCGCGTGATCATCGGCATTCTCGTAAAATGCAACGACGATGAGCTCCAGAACCACCATCGCGCTCACTGTGACGATGCGCAACGGGCAGGTCGACAACACGTTCGTATAGTTCTACGCAGCGCTTCAGCATCTTCCAGAAGAACGACGCGCTGAACGGCGCGCAACAGGAGAGCTCATGTCCAGCGGCATCGCGACCCAGGTTACGCGGTCCACCCGTCTCACCGAATCGGTCCGCGAGCAATCGCCATTTGGCGAGGTATTCAGCGACCACATGCTCAGTGCCGGATATCAGGATGGTCACTGGAGCGCTCCGGAGCTCCTTCGCTTTGGACCGGTGATGATTTCACCCGCGGCCAGCGCGCTTCACTACGGCCAATCCATTTTCGAGGGCTTCAAGGCGCATCGAACCGTAGATGGAGGGGTCGCTCTTTTTCGGCCAGGCGACAATCTTGCCAGACTGAATCGCACAGCGGCCCGCCTCGCCATGCCTGCGGTCCCCGCTCCGTTGTTTCTGGACGGGATCGCTGAACTCGTTCGCCTCGATCGAGACTGGGCGCCGACGCGGGAAGGCGGCGCATTGTATATCCGGCCTCTTTACTTCGCCACCGACGAAGCGCTGATGGTCCGGCCATCGCGAAGCTACCGTTTTATCGTGATGAGCTGCCCCGTCGGTCCGTATTTTTCGGAACCCGTGCGTCTGGTTGCCGAAGAAGAATTCGTACGCGCGTTTCCTGGCGGGACCGGAGACGTGAAACCAGCGGGGAACTACGCCGGCGCCCTGCTTGCTGCGCAACGCGCACAGTCGAGTGGTTTTCACAATGTCTTGTGGCTCGATGGCCTCCAGCATCGGCTTGTCGAGGAGTCTGGATTGATGAACATCGTATTCATAATCGCGGGCGCCGCGGTCACACCAGCTCTAACCGGAACGATCCTCCCTGGTGTCACGCGCGACTCGGTGCTGACGCTGTTACGCGGCATGAACATCCGTGTTGAGGAACGCGCCATTGCCATCGACGAAATCGTCGCGGCGCATGAGGAAGGCACGTTAACGGAAGCATTTGGCGTTGGAACGGCGGCAACTGTAGCGCCGATTGCCCAGATTCGATATCGCGATCGCGATCTCTCATTCAGCACGGATCCGCAGCACACAGTAGGTGCGCGAGTTCGCTCCTCGCTCGAGGCTATTCGCACCGGCCGCGCCGAGGACCGTCACGGTTGGCTGGTCCGAGTCTGAGGCCCACGTGACGTGCGCCAGTAGCCTGCGGGTCGGTGAAGCAGGCGCTGACGTTGAACGTTCGGATGGATCGGCCATCACGATAAACGCGCGGCAAACACCGCCAGAGCCGCCTGCCCGAGACTGATTCCACCGTCGTTCGGCGGCGCCTCGCGATTGGTCCAGAGCAGAACCGCCGTTCGCGCAAGGGCGTCTCGAAGATCGGCCAGCAACAGGTCATTCTGCATGACGCCCCCTGACAAGACGATGAACTCCACGCCAGACGACTCACTCAGGACACCAATGGCTGCAGCGGTCGCCCGCGCAAAGCTCCAATGGAACGCGCGCGCGATCGCCTCCGGCGAGACCCCTCGAAGCCTGGCATCGATCACGGCGGCGAGCGTCTCGCGCCAGTCGATGTCCGCTCCAGTGAATGTGCACGGAAACTCGGCCGAATCCCTCGTCGCGCGGCGCGCGAGGTACTCGAGCCACATGGCCGCCTGTCCCTCGAACGTGATCGGGCGCGTGAACCCGGTGAGGGCCGCGACCACACGATTGAGAACCGCGGACCGCAGTCGGTGCAGTTGATGTACGGATACGGCCAGCGAGGATCCGCCGGGTCGACCATCTCCCGCAGGCACGAATCGCAGATTGGCAAATCGGGCGTCCGCGACTTGCGACTAAAATGCGCTCGCACGGCTCTCGTTGTGGGGAGGATGCCATGAAGCGATTCGTTGTCACCCGACTGGTGTTGATCGCTGCCTTCGCCGTCACGGCGTTGGCGCAGGACGCGCCGCCGAAGGAGCCCTTCAAAACGGTTCACCTCGTGAACATCACATCTCCAGCCGACGTGGCCGCGATGCAGGAGACGATCGCGGATCTCAACGCGGTGGTCGCGAAGGCCGGTTACTCAGATACTCGGTATCGCCTGTTCAAGGTCACCGGCACGCAAGCGGGCACCTACAATTACCTGCTGGAGTCATCCTGGCCAGGAGGCGAGGCCTACGATCAGGTACACAGGAGCCCGGAGTGGCTCGCGGCCGCACAGAAGCATCCCGACTTCCCGAGGATCACGAAGGATCAGGTCTATAACCGCTACGTCGAGGTGCTGCCGACGAAGCGATAGTTCGTTCGATGTGCCCGTCGTACCCTCAGTAGAGGTCCGCCAGATAGTGCGCGAGGTCATCGATGTCGCCATCGGACAGAGTCTTCGACACGCTGGTCATGCTGCCAGCGTCGTTGGTGCGTCGCCCGTACTTGAAATCGTGCATTTGCTTGACGATGTATTCGTAGGGCTGGCCGGCGACGCGGGGTATCTCGTTTTGTCCCATGAAACCGCCGAGATGACACATCGTGCAGAGCGTTTCCGCCGCCTTCTGCTTCCCGCGTTCGACCTTTGCCTCGTCAGATTTGAATGCGGTCGGCCGCGCTCGCTGAGCGGCGAAAAACGACGCGAGGTCGAGCATGTCCGCCTGCGAGAGGTCTTTGACGAACGGCGTCAGCTGGGGTTCGGTCCGCCGCCCTTGCTGGAAGTCCCTGATCTGTAGATACAGATAACGGGCGGTCTGCCCGGCGAGTATCGGAAGCGGCGGCTGCGGCGGATTGCCGTCCAAGCCGTGGCAGACGGCGCATATTTCGGCTTTCTTGCGGCCCGCCTCCACATCCTGACTCGTGATCCGCGCGGCACCGACCGACAGGCCGGCCACGATGGTAAGGGCGGCGACGTACTTTGCATGCATGTTCGAATAGAGAGCGACAGAACCGGACGGTCAGGGCAAGGCAAAGACAAAGACGCTGTTTCCGCGCTTGAAGTCGAGCTGAGTGTTACCTCCGCATCCCATCGCAACGTATTGCTTGGCGCCGACCATATAGGAGATCGGCATTGCGTTGGCGCCAGCACCGCACTGGAATTGCCACAGAAGCGAGCCATTTGTCGCGTCGAGCGCTTTCATGAGGCCGCTGCCCTCGCCGAAGAAGAACAGATTCCCCGCTGTCGCCAGCCCGCCGCCGATAAGCGGCTGCTCCGTGTCGTACTTCCAGACAATCTTGCCAGTGTCGATGTTGACCGCGGCAACACGGCCCCACTGCTGTTCACCCGCGATGGCCTTGAACGCGCCGCCGAGCCAGAGCTTCCCATCGGGATACTTCGCCGATTCGACGTGATAGGTCATCGGCTGATGCAGGTTGAGCGCATAACTGAGGCGCAGGGCCGTATTGACCGCCATCGGCGACCACTCCACGCCGCCATTCGCGCCGGGCAGCATACGGACGCCCTGCGACGTCGGCAACGACCACATGTTCTCCTGTGGGACCATCGCCTCTGAATACCGGATCAAGCTGCAGTCCCTGCGGTCGTGCGCGTAAATGTGCCCGGTCTTTCCCGCGTGGATCACCGCAGGAATCGCGCGGCCATCCTTGTCTTGCGCGTCGACGAGAACCGCCGGACTCACGGCGTCCAGGTCCCACACGTCATGCGGGATGTACTGGAAATGACACTTGTACGACCCGCTGTCGAGATCGACCGACACGAGCGAGTTGGTGTACAGATTGTCGCCGGGCCGCTCCGCGCCGTAGAGATCCGGCGACGGATTGCCGACAACGAACCAGACCGTGCGCGCACTCACGTCGACGGCAGGGTTCATCCACACACCACCGCCGAGCGTCTGGTAGAAAGAGCTGTTCTGCGCGAGGGCAGCTTTCTCCGCCGGGATGTCGCGGTGCAGATCGCGGCCGGTTGCGTCGGTGGTCGCCCATACGCCCTCCTGGCCCTTCTCGGGGACGGTGTAGAACGTCCAGAGCAGCTTGCCGTCTTCGGCATTGAAGGCCTTCACGAATCCGCGGACGCCATACTCGCCGCCGTTCGTGCCAATGAGCACCTTGTTGTCGACGACCGTAGGCGCCATCGTCTCGCTGTAGCCTTTGTCCGGATCCGCGATCTGCATTTGCCAGAGAACTTTTCCTGTCTTTGCTTCGAGCGCGACGAGCTTGGAGTCGAGCGTGCCGATGAACAACCGTCCGCCCGAGATCGCCGCGCCGCGATTGTTCGGGCCGCAGCAGAACGTTGTCACCGGCGACAGCCGGTGCTTGTAGTGCCAGAATTCCTTGCCCGTGACCGCATCGATAGCATACACATGGTCGTACGCGGTGGTGAGGAACATCACGCCATCGATGACGATCGGCGCTGTCTCCATCGATTCGATCACCTCCGTTTGGAAAACGAACTCCGGGCGCAGATTCCTGACGTTCGCGGTGTTTATCTGGCTGCCGGCATAGAACCGCGTCTGGTCATAGCTGCCATTCGTGTGCAGCCAGTTGGTGCCTTGCCCGCCCGCGTTGGTCAGCATCTCCTGGGATACGTTGATGTTCTTCGGAACACCCGCGTCCGCTGCGCCCGCGCGTCGCCCCTGTGTCTCCTGCTGCGCGCTGGTGTGCCACGCGAACGCGATAGCTGCGGCGAGAGCAACTACTGCTGCGAGACCGGTCGAATGCCTCATAGTGTCGAGACCGCTGCCAAAGAACGCAGCGCGCTTGGTTGGGACGTCCCTCAGAAGCTCACGCGCGCTGCGAGCTGCAGGGCGCGCGGCCCTCCGCCGCCGAGAAAGGGATTGCCTCCGCCCACATCGGGGGTCGCCGTGAGCGGCAGGAACCCGATGCCCCGGTTGGTCGCAGCGTCGATGCCGTTCTGCAGGAAATCGATGCCGAAGTTCGGCAGCAACGGATTGGTGAAGTTCGGGTGATTGAAGACGTTGAAGATGTCGAGACGCAGTTGGAGCTTCACCCGCTCGCTGAGTGGGGTGTGTTTGACCAGCGAGAGATCGACGTTGTGGAATGCCGGTCCGTAGAATGCGTTCCGTGGCAGGTTGCCGAAATGCTGTCCGCCGGCGCAGCCTCCCTCGCCATTCGGAGTGCACGGCGCGGCAAATGCCGACAGGTTCAGAAAACGATCCGGACCGCCCGTCTCCCGGAACGGATCGCCCACGAGGTCCGGCCGGCCGAAGAACTCTCCGCTGCCGTTGAAATCGTCTTCGAAGAGGTAGTTGACGTTGATTGGCTGTCCGGTCGCGAGGGTCACGACTCCATTGAGCGACCAGCCGGAGGTCAATGTCGAGCGGGCCGACCCGCGCGATGCAGACGTGATGTCCCAGGTGAAGTACCACGTGAAACGGTGGCGCGTGTCGAAGTTCGAGGGCGCCCACTCCGCATCCGGGTTGCGGCTGTCATCCGGCTGGGACGCGTTCGGGACGTAATCCTGTCCGTCACTTGCTGTGTCCATCGATTTCGAGAGCGTGTAGTTGACCGTCGACGTGATCCCTCGCCACCCGCGGACTCGCAGGCTCGCCTGCAGGGAGTTGTAGCGTGAGCGCGCCGTCGATTCGAAGTGGTTGATGTAGACGAAGTCGGGGAACGGAGCCGCGGCTGTCGCCGGATCGAGCTGGTTGATGTCGCGATACCGGAAAAGCGCCCGGCCGAGCGATCCGACGTAGCCCACCTGGAAGGCCGCGTTCGAACCCAGCTCCTGCTGGAAGTTCACGTCGTAGACCTGCAGGTACGGCGTCTTCAGCTTCTGATCAACGGTGAACACGTCCGACGCGCTGAAGCTCGTGTCTTTGAAGACGGGCGCGCCGGCGGAGATCTCGGACACGGGCTCGAAACTGAACAGGATGTCGTTGTACGCGGGGCCCGGATTGAAGGTGTTGAACGGAAGCTGGCCGACGAAGAAATCCTGGGAGAAGGCGTCGTAGTAGAGACCGTAGCCGCCGCGCAGGACGCTCCTGGCCTGTCCCGTGAGATCCCACGCCACTGAAGCGCGCGGCGAAAAGTTGTTCCAATCCTTGTCGTAAAGCCCGGTGACTGGCGTCACCTGCTGCGAGTTCGTATCGAACGCGCTGAAGCGGTTCTGTTCCTCGCCGATCACGCCGTAGTAGTCCCAGCGGACGCCCCAGTTGAGCGTCACGTTGCGCTTCACCTTGAAGTTGTCCTGTGCGTAGAACGAGGTGTTGTTCTGGAACGTGAATCGTCGCGAGTCCCCTTTAGCCTGACGGCCGCCCGACAGACGGCCCGCGATGAAGTCGTCGAGGCTGTCGAAGTCGAGCCGGCCCCGGTATCCGGCATCGAAGAAGCCGTCCACGGTCGTGCGGCGGAACTCGTATCCCGCTTTCACGTTGTGTCGGCCCTGGTTGTACGACACGTTGGCGAGACCCTGGTAGTTCGTGTCCACGCGACCGCGCGGCAGCGACAGGTTCGCCCCGACGTTCGAGAATCCGGCAACACGGATGAGCGGCAGGCCGAAGTCCTGCGGGTTCGACACCGTGTTCAGGCCAATGGTGCGCGGGTCGAAGTCCCGATCCTCCGGGAAGAAGTCCTCGTCGAACCGATTGAAGCCGCCGCGCACTTCGAGCAGCAGCTTGGGCGTGATCAGGTGCGTGAACGACCCGGACAGGAGGTGCACCGTGGTCGGCGTTTCCGTGTTGTAGCCGGGCAGCACGCCACCGCCGAGCAGTCCGAGCGGGAAGCTCTGATCGCTGTCGCCGAAGAAGTACCGCACCGTGAGCAGGTCGCCGGCGCCGACGCGCTGGTCCACTTTCGCAATCAGGCTGTCGACCCGGTTGTCGAAGCGCGTGACGGCCTGCAGGTTGTTGCCGTTGGCATCGGGCGCCTGGTTTGGTGCGGGCCAGAGTCCGCGCTGGAGGAGGCCGCGCACCACGGGGTTGACGCCGCCGTTCGCTGCCGTCGCCGCAGCAATCTCCTCAGCGGTGGGCACGCGGGCCGGTCCGGGCAATCCGCCGTGCTCGCGCTGCCCTTCATAACTGAAGAAGTAGAACGTGCGATCGCGCTTGAAGGGGCCGCCGAGCGAGCCGCCGAACTGGTTGTTGCGGAATGCATTCTTCGGATTCGGCTTGCTGTTGAAGAAATTCCGTGCGCCCAGCGCGTCGTCGCGGAAGTACTCGTAGACGGAACCCATGACGGCGTTCGTGCCGGACTTGGTGACGATGTTGACGATGGCACCGGCGTTGCGCCCGTACTCCGCCTCGACGCCGGAGAGAACCGGGAACTCCGCAACCGCATCGATCGGCAGCACGGTCGCCGGCGTGCCGAACACTCCCCCCTCGTTGATGGCGGGTAGGTTCCGGTAGCCATCGTTCATGTCGGTGCCGTCGAGCAGGTAATTGTTCGACCGGCCGCGATTGCCATTGATGCTGAAGAGACCAAAGGAGCCGGGCGAATCGTTGATGCCGCTCGGATCGGCAGTCGATCCGGGCACGAGCGTGAGCAGCTTCACGAAGTCGCGGCCGTTGAGCGGGATCTCGGCCGCCTGCTCGCCTTCGATCGTGCCTCCCTGCTCGTTGCGCGTTGTGTCGATGAGGGGCAATCGCGCGATGACCTCGACCGCTTCCTGCACGCCGCCCGGACGGAGCTCGAAGTCGACGCGCACGCTCGCCGACGCGCCTACGTCCACGCGCCTTTGAGTCTGCGTCGAGAACCCTTGAAGGCTCGCCTCGACGTCGTATTGGCCGACGGGAAGCTCCGAGAAAAAGTAGTTCCCGTTCGGGTCGGTCTGGATGGCGCGGCTCAGCCCCGTGCCCGTGCTGGTCACAGTAATCGTCGCGCCAGGAACCATGGCCCCGGCTTGGTCGATCACGATCCCCTGGATGCCGCCCCTGAACGTCTGGGCCGCGGCCACTTCTGTGAACAACCAGAGGCCAACGGCGCACGCAAGCGGGATCCGCATGATTGATCCTTCCAGGGTGGGCTGACAGCGCTGGCTGCCCGACGCGCTTGTCGACGGATGGACCTTGATGGCGTCCGGCCTACTATCGCGCCCGTCCACCGGGATGTCAATCGCGGCGAGCGATGTGCAGGATGTGCCTTGCCGGGGATTCTCTCGTAGCTGATTACGAGGCCGGCGATTACTGCAGCCGGCGAGCGGCGCTCGGATCACCGGTCGGAGGGGGCGCGAGATCCGTCGCGCCAGGTGGGCCGAGCAACTCTTGAAAGATCGGCTTCAGCGCGTCTGCCCAGATCTGGTACCCCTTAATCGTGGGGTGCAGCTTGTCCCGTTCGTCCAGTACCCCAACAAGAGCCTCACCCTCCGAATCCGCAAGACGATCGTTGATCGTCAGGAAGCGAACGCGCCTGCCATCCGCGACCTCGGCGAGCTTCTCGTTGATTCGGTTGATGGTCGGCATCACGGCCATGTTGTCGTTTCTCGGGAGGATCGCCGTCAGGATAATCGTCGCGTTCGATGCCTTCTGCTGGCAGACGTCGATGATGGCTTTTATCCCGCGCGCAATTTCCGCAATCGTCCGCTCGTCACGGGGCTGCGTTCCGATGTTGTTCGTACCTGCGAGCAGGACGATGATTTTGGGATTGACGCCATCCAGCTCGCCGTTTTCGAGTCGCCACAGGATGTTCTCGGTCCGGTCGGCGCCCCAGCCGAAATTCGCCGCATTCCACCCGAAGAAGTTCGCCTGCCAGTTGGCGAGTAGCTCCGGGTAGTCGAGCGCGCCCCAACGCCGCACGATCGAATCGCCTTCGAAATACACATCGATCCTGCCCTGCTTCGCTTTCTTCAGCAGCTGCGCGTGCGCAGTCATGGAGTTCTGATCGGCCCGCGGCGCCGCCCGGTCGGCTGGTCCGTTGGCGAGCCTGTCATTGGCGGGAGCCCCCTGTGCGCGAGCGGCGTGTGCACCAGGCTGCTCGCAGTGCCTCGCGCCTTTGCGGCTGCCGTCGGAAGGGCGACAGCGGCCGAAAGAAGCAGCGTCGTCGCCAGTATCCCGGGACTCACCGTCGTTTCTGCTCGCGATGCGGCTACTTCGATGCCGAAGTGACTGACGACGAGTGCGTCAGGATCTTGTCCGCCCAAGGAATGAAGTACTTCCAGTTCGGGCCGTCTGCGTGGCCGCCGTCGTGCTGGCGCCACGCGAGCTGACCGTCGAGCAGCCCGACGTTGACGGCGGGCATTTTCTCTTTCATGTAATCGTCTGACACGCCCAGGCCCTTCACGCCGAGCAGTCGAAACACGGGTTGCGCCGCTACAGCGGCCATGTAGCTGCCTTGCTGATCGAGCCACTTGGCGTCGCCGTGTTCCGGGATGCCGTAGCTGATAAACGTGGGCCGTGGCGCACAGAGCGCGATCAGTTCGTGCGCGTCCACCGGGAGATCGGCCGCTGTCTTTCGCCCGAAGTTGGATTCCTCCGCTCCGTACTTGAGAAAGCTGCCGGCCATCCAGTGATACTCGCCGGAACCGGTCAGATTCTCAACCGCCTCGCCAAAATTTCTCCGGTGCAATTTGGCCCCTCCTTCGCCGGACGAACCGATCAGCGCTACTGCAAATCTCTGGTCGTACGCCATGGTGACGAGTGCCGCCTTGCCGAAGCGTGATACGCCTTCGATCCCGACTTTCGTCGCGTCGACTGCCTTGTCGGTCGCGAGGTAATCGAGACCGCGTGAAGCGCCCCACGCCCAGGCGCGCAGCGCGCCCCAGTCTTCCGGGCGCCGCGGCTGACCCTTGTTGACGAGGCCGACGATGCCTTTCATCAAGCCGGCCCCATTGTCCGGCTGGATGCTACCGGGATTGATCGTCGCGTACCCCCATCCATCGGCGATGAGTTGCGCAGTCGCCGGAGCGTCTGCTGGTGCGGACGGCGCGGCGCCCGGACCGAAGCCGCGCGCGGCAGCTGACGGAGTGCCCGGCGCAGGCGGCATCCCTGACCGGCCACCAAACATCATCATCACCGGCACTGCCTTGGCCGCGTTCGCGGGCGTCACAACAGTCATCTGGATCTCGACGGTCATCTCCGGAAACATCGAACCGTCAGCCGTCCCAATCAGTTCCTTGCCGACAACCGGACGTCCGCCCACCTCGAACTGCTCCGTGCGGTTGACGCGCCACGCGACGTTGGGCACGTTCCGCGGCACACGACCCAGCACCTCCCGATCGAAGTCCTCCACGATTTCTGGGCGACGCTGCTTCCACCACATCTCTGCATTCGTAACCTTGTTGCCATTCTTGAGCGTCAGCGGATCGGGGAGGTTCGGGTACGGGTTCGCGAGCGATTCGTCGTAATTGGCGTGGTTGGGCGCCGACTCGTTTCCGCTGGGACCAGGACGCAGCACTTTGATCCCGAGTTGCTCCATCATGTTCTTGTGGTCCGCCGCGGTCGCGGCCGCGTTCGGATTGGGCGGCGGGCCGCCCATCGCCGGAGCAGCGGCAGTTGCTGACGGCGTCGTGGGCGCTTGGCCGGCGGGGGGCTGCCGAGCGAACGCGCCGACCGAGAGCGCGAAGATGACCGCCGCTACGAGGCCAAGAGCAGGATTGCGCCGCGGCCGAATTGCGAACCTCATCGAACACGTCCTCCATCTGTGCAACGCCTGATGCGGCGATTCACGATGCTGCGCGATGCCAGATTAGCGCAACTCCGCTCCGCAGTCGCTCGGCTCGCAGCTACCGATTCGAGCACGCGGGGTTGCAGATCGAACGGTTTCAGCACTCGCGGCGAGAGGTCGATGAAGCGCAACGATGCCGGGGTTGACACTTAGGACGACCTGAAGAGGAATTTTCTGGACGGCGGGCGGAACGCCCGGTCGAGCTGCTGCAGATCGTCGTCGCTCAAGTGGATCTCGAGTCGCGCCACCGGCAACATCACTTGGACTAATGCTGAAGGCCCTCACCGTCCGTCAACGGCCAGATTTCGGTAAGCTGACGAGATGATCACTGCGAGGTGATCCCCATGTCGAAAGTTCGCGTCAGTTCGTTTGCGGTCTCCCTTGATGGCTACGGTGCAGGTCCGCGCCAGAACATCGACAATCCGCTCGGCGTC
>QHWT01000095.1:20844-38690 GCA_003222675.1 Acidobacteriota bacterium
TTTGCGACTCGCACGTGGCGGCAGATGCACGGGAAAGAAGGCGGGTCCGCGGGTGGGGACGATGACTGGGCAAGAGGAGGACTGGAGAACGTGGGCGCGTGGATCCTCGGACGAAACATGTTCGGGCCAATTCGTGGCCCATGGTCGGATGAAGCTTGGAAGGGCTGGTGGGGCGATACGCCGCCATATCACGTGCCAGTCTTCGTGCTGACGCATCACGCGCGTAACCCGATCGAGATGAAAGGCGGCACAACGTTCCATTTCGTGACCGAGGGAATCCACGCTGCGTTGCAGCGCGCGAAAAAAGCGGCCAACCATCAAGATGTCCGCATCGGTGGCGGTGTCGCGACAATCCGGCAGTATCTGCAGGCGCGTCTCATCGACGAGCTGCATCTCGTCGCGCGTCCGATTCTACTCGGTTCGGGCGAGCATCTCTTCACCGGCATTGACATGCCCGCTCTGGGCTATCAGCGCACCGAGCACGTTTCGACCGAGCTCGCGACGCACGTCGTTCTCACAAAGAACGCGCCAAAGGAGCCGCCAAGGAAGGATTCGTAAGGCTCGCCGCCAGCAGCACGTACACTGGCACGATCAATGGCTGGATGTAGGGGGGCGGCACTCTTACGACTGCGCTCGCCCTCTCCTCAACTCGTCCGCTAATAGAATCGCTTCCGCTATCTCCCGCTTCGGCCGACGCCGCTGCCGGCTCTGGCGCTGAATCGTTACATAGGCTTCTTCCTCGCTGATCCCCAGATCGCGCTGCAGGATGCCTTTGGCGCGATCAAGGACCTTCCGCGTCTCGAGCCGCTCCGACAATTCGTTGTTCTCGCTCTCGAGGCGTGCGAGCTCGATCTCGGCGCCGACCAGAAACCCGATCGTCGAGACGAGCTGGATCTCGGAGCAACTGTGCTCGTGCGGATACCGATGCTGCAGATTGATGACGCCGACCAGCCGGCTGCGGCATAGGACAGGCACTGAGAGGAAGGCCTCGTATCGGTCCTCGGGCAGCTCGTTGAAGACTTGAAACCGCGGATCTTCGAACGCATGACAGCCGACCGCGACTGGTTGCCGATGCTCGGCGACCCATCCGGTGATCCCCTGGCCTACGCGCAGTTTCAGTCGATCGACAACATCCTTGTGCGGCTGTTTCGAGGCGCGTAACACGAGCTGGTCCTCCTCGAGCACGTAGATGAAGCAGGAATCGCACTGGACGACCGAGGAGACGAAGTGGACGATGCGGTTCAAGACGGTCTGCAGCGAGTCGGCCGCCGCGAACCGGCTGCCGATTTCGTGCAGAAACCCGATTTCCGACGCGCCGGCTGCGTGCACCGGCGCCTTCTCTGCGCTCACGTTGCTCATCCCTGCTCCACCGATTGGATCGCTTGTTCGATCTGACCCAGCGCTTCACCGCGCTCCGCCGCCTCTTTCACGAGAAAGCCCATCTTCGGCTGCGACGCCTCGATATCGACGCGGAATCCCTGCTCTCGCAGCTCCTCTGACGTCATCGGCCCGATTGACGCGATGACTGTGCGCGCGAGCCCGCGGCGGACTTCCATCTCCATGTTCATTTGCGAAGCGATGCCCATCAGGTGCACGAGCTGGACACTCGCGGTCAACAACACGACGTCGATCTGGTTCCGCGCAAGCGCCGCTACCGCCCGCCGCAGCGGCGCTTCATCTTGTGGCATCGCCCAGCGGTAGATCGGCACCGACATAACATCGGCGCCACGAGCCACCAACTCGCGAAGAAACTCCTCGTGAGTCAGTCCATATTCCTGGACGGCGACGCGGAGTCCGGCGAGCGGCACCTCACTGCTGCGGCCATCGAGCGTCGCCAACAGTTCCCGCCACGTGTTCGGACTCGGCACGGTCGTCCATGGTGTGACCCCGACTTCGCGCAATGCGCTCACCGGCTTCGGTCCGCGCGCGACCACACGGGTTCGCGACAGCGCGTCGACGAACGCGCGGCCGTGCACCGGCTCGACGAGCTTGAGCATTATGCGCACGCCCACGCCGGTCATGAAGATGACAATCCCGAAGCACTGCTGAATGACGTCTTCCGCGAACGCCAGCACGTGATCGTTCGACTCGAGCGGCACTTCGCGAACCGATGGAGCGACGACGGGGACACCACCGTAGTTCATGACGAGCAGCGCAAGCTCGGGCGATCGACGGCTCTCGAGCGTGAGCACACGACGACCGCCGAAACTCGCCGACGGCGCGACGCGCCCCTCTCGTGCTGAGCGCTCCTCCCAGATCGCTCGCACGCGATCCTCGCCCGCATTGGATTCGACTGTCTCGGCTAGGCGATCGCGCGCCTGGATCGCTCGATCGGTCATCAGGCGACCTCTCGCTCTCGCGCTTCGAACAGCGACACCGGCAGCTCCACGCAGACGATGCCGTCTTCGATGCGCGTGGGGTACGTTGCGACGCACGCGCCGCTGGACGCTGGACCCTCGACCATTCCCGAATCGAGCCGTACTTTCCATCCGTGCAGCGGACAGACGACGGAGTCGCCGGCGACGATCCCATCGCAAAGGGGACCACCTTTGTGCGGGCACCGATTGTCCGTCGCCAGGAAGCGGTCGCCGAGATTGAAAAGTGCAATTTCCCGGCGGGCCAGCATCACGGCTCGTCCTTCTCGGACGGGCACGTTGTCACGGCGCGTCACGCGGACCCAGCGTCGTTCGTTCATGCGAGCACCTGTTCGAGAGGCTGAAGCGGGATGAATTGCATCGGATGTCTGGGTTCCCGACGCTCGAGCCACGGATCGACCGCGCGCTGCTTCGATCGCGCGAACCGATCGCGGAGGGCGTGCTTGACGGACTCCGGCGCGTAGACGGTCTCTTTCCGGATCTTTTCAATCCCGACCCGATCGACGAAATCGTACGTGCGCTCGAGAAAATTGGCGTTCTCACGGTAATACTGGAAGAACAGCTCGGCCGCCTCGAGCGCCGCTTCGGATGTCTCGACGGTCGTCAGCAGATCGGCTTTCCGCACCGACTTCCCGGCAGCGCCGCCGACGACGACCTGCCAACCGCCTTCCTGACCGACGAGCCCGATGTCCTTGACTGTCGCCTCGGCGCAGTTCCGCGGACATCCAACCGCCGCCATCTTCACCTTATGCGGCGTGTACAGCTGCTCGAACCGGCGCTCGAGCTCGATGCCAACCGACGTGGAGTCTTGGACACCAAAGCGACAGAAATCGGTGCCCACGCACGTCTTCACCATGCGGACACCCTTCGTGTACGCCTGGCCGGACGGCATATCGAGATCCGCCCAGACCTTCGGGAGATCCTCTTTCTTGACCCCGAGCAGATCGATGCGCTGGCTGCCGGTGATCTTCACCATGCGGACGTTGTATTTCTCCGCCACGTCCGCGATCCGCCGCAGCTCGGCGGCGCTCGTCACGCCGCCGCGGATCCGCGGCACGACAGAGAAGGTGCCATCCTTCTGAATGTTGGCGTGGACGCGATCGTTGATGAAGCGCGCGGATCGATCCTCGACGTGGTCGCCACACCAGAGCATGTCGAGCATGTAGCTCAACGCCGGTTTGCAGATTTCGCACCCGCGGCCGTTGCCATAGATGTCGAGCACCTCCTGTACCGATTTGAGCCGCTCGCTGCGCAGCATTTCGCGCAGCCGATCTTCCGCGAACGGCAGACAGCCGCAGATCGCGGTCTTGACCTCTTCTTCGAATTCCGGCGCCACGGCGCGAAGCAGGTCTTCACACAGTCGCGTGCAACTGCCGCATCCCGTACTTGCGCGCGTGACTTCTTTGAGTTGCGAGAGCGTGTTCACGCCACGATGGTGAATTGCGTGGATGATCGTGCCCTTCGTCACACCGATGCATCCGCAGACGATCGCGCTCTCGGGCATTTCCGCGACGTCCAGGCCCGCATCCTCGGACGGCGGCGGACACAGAAGATGACGTCGCGCGCGATCGAGATTGGCACCACTGCGGAGCCAATCCATGTACCGATGGCTGTCACCGGCATCGCCGACGAGAATCACGCCCGCGAGCTTTCCGTCACGCAAGCTGAGCTTCTTGTAGACGCCGAGTCCCGGGTCCTCATAGCGCACCGGCTCGACGCCGGGCGCTTCCTCCCAGGCGCCGGCCGAAAACACGTCGACGCCCATGATCTTGAGCTTGGCGGCCTGCACGCTGCCGGCGTATCGCGGTCCTGGATTTCCCGCAATCGTCCCCGCGAGCACCTTTCCCTGCTCGAACAACGGCGCGACCAGCCCGTAGCAGATCCCGTTGTGCTCGGTGCACTCGCCGACCGCAAAGATGTTCGGATCCGACGTCTCCATCAAATCATTGACGACGATGCCGCGGTTGACGGTGAGGCGCGCCTTCCTGCCGAGTTCAACGCTCGGTCGGATGCCGGTCGCAACGACGACGAGATCGGCATCAACTGTGGAGCCATCAGCGAACTCGACTCCGGCCGCGTGCCCGTTGCCGAGGATTGCCTTCGTCGTCCGTCCGAGCAGCACGCGAATGCCGAGCGACTCCATCTTCGCCCGCACGTACACGCCCGCCGCTTTGTCGAGCTGACGTTCCATCAGCGTGTCGAGCACGTGAACGACCGTTACGTCGCAGCCGCGAACCTGGAGTCCGCGCGCCGCTTCGAGCCCGAGGAGACCGCCGCCGATCACCACCGCACGTGTCTCGGGCCCCGAGCGCGCCATCAACGCACGCGTATCATCGAGCGTGCGAAACGCGAACACGCCACCCTTTCCGAGACCCGCGATCGGTGGGAACCAGGGCGTGCTCCCCGTTGCCAGCAGCAGCGTGTCGTACGGCGTGACCGCGCCGTCATCTCCGGTGATCGTTCGCGCAAGCGGATCCACGTCGACGATCCGCACGCCGACGCGCAAGTCGATGCCGTGGCCTCGATACCACTCGGGTCCATTGATCACGATGTCCTCGGCTTTTTTTTCGCCCGCGAGTACGGACGAGAGCAGGACCCGGTTGTAATTCGGATGCGTTTCCTCACCGAACACCGTCACCTCGAAGCGCGGCGCGAACGCAAGGATCTGCTCGAGGCAGGCCATGCCCGCCATGCCGTTGCCGACGACAACGAGCCGCTTCATCGGGCCGTCCTTTCCACGCGAACCGCCGCCTGCTTGTAATTCGGCTCGCGCGAGATCGGATCGAAGACGTTCTGCGTGACCTGATTCGCGTTGGCTTCCGCGTAATGGAACGGCACGAAGACCTGCCCGGGTGCGACGGTCTCGGTGAGGCGCAGCTCGACATCGCGCACACGACCGCGCCGCGACACGACGTCAACCCGATCGTGGCTCTGCAACCGGAGGGCGCGCGCGTCGCGCGGGTTCATGTCGACCCACGCGTTCGGCGACAGGTGTTCGAGGATCGGCACTTTCCCGGTTTTCGTCCGCGTGTGCCAGTGCTCGACCGTCCGTCCCGTGTTCAGCACGAGCGGAAAGCTGCTCGACGGCTGTTCAGGAAATGGCTCCCAGGAGACCGGGATCAAGCGCGCGCGCCCATCCTCGGTCTGGAAGCGACCGTCGACGTAGAGGCGACGCGATCGATCCGGATCGGAATCGCCCGCCGAAAACGGCCATTGAATTCCGCCGTGCTGCTCGATCGCTTCGTAGGCCATGCCGGAGTAGTCGCACAGCCGTCCGGCCGACACGCGCTTCCATTCTTCGAACGCGTCGCGCGGCCTCGACCACGCGGGGAACAGCTCGTCGCGAACGCCGAGCGCATCGGCAACGTCGAGAAAGATTTCGAAGTCCGATCGCGCCTCGCCCGGCGGATCGACGGCGCGATTGACCTTGCTGACGCGACGCTCCGAGTTCGTGTAGGTGCCCTCCTTTTCTCCCCAGATCGCCGCGGGCAGCACGAGATGAGCGAGCGCTGAGGTCGGCGTGGGGTGAAACCCGTCCTGGACGACGAGCACCTCGAGCCGTGCGAGCGCTTCCTGCAAGCGGTTGACATTCGGGAACGACACGACAGGGTTGGTCCCGATGATCCAGAGGGCACGAATACGGCCATCGAGAACCGCATCGATGATGTCCGGATACGCGAGCCCTCTGGCCGACGGAATGCGGTCGACCGGCACGTTCCAGATCGCGGCGAGCTCCTCGCGGTCCTTCGCGCTCTCGAACTTGCGATAGCCGGGGAGGCCCGATGCGCCACCTGCTTCACGCGTGCCCATCGCGTTGCATTGGCCGGTGATCGAGAACGAGGCGGCGCCGGCGCGGCCGATGTTGCCGGTGATCAGTGCGAGGTTGTTGATCGCATGGACCGTCTCAGTGCCTTTCGAGCTGTGGTTCACCCCCATGGTCCAGCCGATGAACGCCGCGCGTGCGTTCGCGTACAGCGCGGCCGTCCGAGACAACATGTCGACATCGAGACCAGTGATCTCCGCGACCCGATCCGGCGCGTACTCGCGAACGGATTCGCACAGCGCCTCGAATCCTGTCGTGTGCGCTTCGATGTATTCGCGATCGATCCACTCCCGATCGATGACGATGTGAATGAGGCCATTGAGCAGCGCGAGATCGGACCGCGGCCGGATTGGGAGATGCAGATCCGCGAGCATCGCCGTCTTGGTGACGCGCGGATCGACGACGATCAGCATTGCGCTTCGATTGACCTCGAGCCGCCGGCAGAGGATCGGATGGTTGTCCGCGATGTTCGCGCCGATCAGCAGAATCACGTCGGCGCGTTCGAGATCCTCGTAGGCTCCCGGCGGCCCGTCACTGCCAAACGATCGCTTGTAACCGGAGACCGCGGTCGACATGCACAGCGTGGTATTCCCGTCGTAATTGGGCGTTCCAAGACCAAGCTGCACGAGCTTGCCGAGCGTGTAGAACTCCTCGGTGACGAGCTGACCCGTGCTAATCACGCCGACGGCTTCGCGACCGTGCATCGCCTGCACGCGGCGGAATCGAGCGGCCATTGTTTCGATCGCATCGGACCACTCGACGCGTGAGAAGCGCGCGTTGTGGCGGAGCAGCGGATATCGGGCCCTGTTCTCGGCCGCAATCGTGTAGTGCTCCGAGAGTCCCTTCGGACACAGCATGCCGCGGTTGACCGGATGCGCCTCGTTGCCGCGCACGCTGACGGCGCGCCCGTCCTTGACACCGATGAACATCCCGCAGCCGACCGAACAGTAGCCGCATGTGGTCGGCACCCAGCGATCGGGTTTCTTTTGCGCTGAAACGAACCCGACCGCTGGATCGACGGCGTACGCGTAGCGATCCGCTTGTGTGTCGAAGCCGAGCAGCCGCATCAGACGCATACGGCCTCGCTTCCCACGCGAAGATACGGCGCGGTGAGATGCCTGGGGACAGCGCTGGCGAAGAAGAGATAGCGACCGAGCGTCTCCGCGGCCAGCGTGATCGCCAGCGCGCTCCACCATCCGGCCGCGCCCGTGACCACGAGCGGCAGAACGATTCCACCAATCGCCAGGAGGACACCGCGCGCGATGAACTGATGACGAAGCGTTGTCGAGAGCAGTCGCGCAGTTCCCTGCAGCTCGACGCTGCTGCTCGCGATGAGGCGCAGGAACGCGAACGCCATGACCACGAGCTGTGCGCCGGTCAGCAGCGCCGCTGCCGGCGAAAGCAACGATGCACGCGCGGCACCGAGCGCAGCGGCCAGCAGCGGGCCAAGCGCCGCCGCAGTGAGATTGAATTGCAGCGGCGTCAGCGTCGTGTTCCACGATGGACGCGACGGCACGCGGTAGATGCAGCCGCTTGCGGTAATGCCGGCGATGCCGAGCGCTGCGGTCAGACCACCGACGATCGTCGCGCCCGGGCGATCGAACCAGAGCAACGCGGCGTAAGCCGACGCCACCGCGGCGAACGCGGTAAACAGCAACACCTCACGACTGAGCCACGATCGTCGCCACATACGCAGCGCGCGATACGCGTGGATCGGACGACCGAGATGCAAGGTGGCGCCGTTCAGCGCAACGATCGCGACCAGCAGCGATCCGAGCGCCGCGACACTCGGCCGCGTCTCAACGGCGAGTAGCTGCAGCAGCCAGATCGTCACGAACGTGCCCACCGAGAGCTGTGTCAACACTGTCATCATCACCAGCGACCAGTGCGCGTGTTGCGGCGCGATCTCGCCGACACCCACCGGCCGCACATCCGGCGGCAGACCATCGGGCATGGTCACGCGCGTTGTCGAAATGCTCGCGTCTGCAATTGGTACGCCGTGGCCGCCTGTGCTCGCGGCAACCGCCGTGCGCCACGCGCTGATGTTGACAATCTCGACCTGAATCGCGGCCTGTGGACAGGCGCTCACGCACGCGGGCGGCTGTCCGTGCTGAAGCTGCCCGTAGCACATGTCGCACTTGCCGACGATCCCGCGCTCGGGGTTGTACTGCGGCACGCCGTACGAACACGTCCACGTGCAGTACTGACAGCCGATGCAGGTGTTGGCGTTATGCCGAACGATTCCGGTGATCGGATCTTTCGTGTAGGCATCGACCGGACAGCCCTCGAGGCACGTCGGGTTGACGCAGTGATTGCAGCCCATCGAGAGGTACGCGCGCGCCGTCTGCGGATACCACCCGCCTTCCACTTCGGCGACGCGGCGCCAATTAATCGCAGCGGGATTGCCATTCTGCTCGTTGCAGGCGACGACGCAGCATTTGCAGCCGATGCAGCGGCGCATGTCGACGTGGAAGCGGTACTGCTCGCCTGGCCCCGGCAGGCGCGACGGCATTCGCGGCGGGTCGTCAGGCTCGCGACGACGTGTGATAGCGGGCACACCCGATCGCGGCGTCATTACGAACGTCACGCCGTCGTCAGCCGCGCGTTTCAGGAGAGGCAGGGACACAGCACGCTCCAGGACGAAAGACACGATCCACCGTCACGACCATCGTCGCGGTGGAAACCTGCTGCTCGTCCTGGAGCGGATGCGATACGGCGCGAGCGTGTGGTGGACGCTGCTCGGACTCGGAGCTGGCGTCACGCTCGTTCGAGAACGCGCCAGATGCTTTGGCGCTGCGCGCGCCCGCAGGCACACGCCACGAATTCGAAGATACACAGATTGCCGTCGCCGCGCAACGTCGGACCTAGTGACATGAATGTCCCTCGATTTTGCTGCTCAGACATTTTTGTCCACACTGCAACATCGCGAGCCTCCGGCGCCGCGCGATTCCCACGCGTGAGGAGGCAACGCGCAGCGCACACGAGTTCTGGAACGCTGACACAGCACGTACCGCAATGTCGCGAAACTTTCGAATACACACACTTTTGTCCGTTCGCAACGTGCGGGCGGCACAACACCCGCGCGGCCGCATCGACGCGCTTCCTGCTGCTCGATCCACAGCTTGCTTGTGAGAAGCGGGCATCGGAACGCCGTTTGCTCACCCAAGCTGCGACCGGCCCAGACGCCGCGAACGCCCCCGCTGGCATGACGACTGATTTCCCGCGACGAGCGCCCCGCGCTGATGCGGTGTTCCTCGCGCGGCTGACAGGAGCGCTCACGTGTTTCGTCTGGATTCCGCACGCCGAGTGTGTTCGTCGCTCGCAACAGGCGCCGCCGCCGTCGCGTGGTGCGCGGTAGCGTTCGCCCAGCAAGCCTCAACTGACGCGCAGCCGCCGGCATCATCGCAGCCGACGACCGCCGCACCGCAGCAGACGCCTCGAAAAGAGCCGCCGTTTCCAAATCGCGCCAACGAGGTCATGCCGTCGTGGCTGCGCGTGCGCGGAGAGTTTCGTGAGCGCGTCGAAGGTTACGACAATGCTGGATTCGTCGACGGCCGCGACGACGCATTCTTTCTCTCACGCGTTCGACTCACCGCCAGGGCGACCGGAAAAAATGTCGCGGCGACCGTTCAGGTCCACGACGCCCGCGTCGCCGACAAGGGCGTCGGGCCCACGACGGCGCCGTTCAGGGCGCCGTTCGATCTGCGGCAAGCATTCGTCGACATCGGCAACGCCAAGACGCCGCTCACCGCCCGTGTTGGACGTCAGGAGCTCGCGTTTGGCGATCAACGGTTGATCGGCCCCGGCAACTGGACCAACGCAGGTCGCACATTCGATGGGGCGCGGGGCACGTTCCAATCGAAAGCCACGCGAGTCGATCTCTTTGCCGTGTCGCTCGTCCGAATTCTCGATGGCGAGTTCGACAGGAGCGGTAACGGCAATCGTCTGGCGGGCGCCTATGTCAGCAGTTCGCGGATCGTGCCCTTCGGGACTGTCGAGCCATACGTGTTCTGGCGCCGCGACGTGAACCAGCGGGCGGAGACCGGCGCGTTCGGACCGCTCCATCAGGTCACCACCGGCGCGCGGCTGGTCGGGAAGATGCCTGCGCGCCTTGATTACAACATCGAGATGGATCTGCAGCGCGGTTCGCTCGGTCCCGACTCGGTGCGCGCGTGGGCCGGACATGGTCAGTTCCGCCAGAGCCTTCCGTTAGCGTGGACGCCGCACGTCACCGGCGAATACAACTACGCCTCGGGCGACGCCAATCCATCCGACGGAGTTCGCGGCACGTTCGATCTGCTGTACGCGACGGGCCACGATAAGTACGGCCTGGCCGATCAGGTCGGTTGGCGCAATATTCATGACGTTCGCGCCGGCGTCGATGTCACAGGGGTCAAAGCGACGCCAATCACCGTGAACTATCACTCGTACTGGCTGGCAGCAGCGCGCGACGCGCTCTACGCCGCGAGCGGCGCCGCCGTCGCCCGCGTCATCAGCGGTGCCTCCAATCGTCGCGTCGGACAGGAGCTCGACGTTCAGATCGCGCATCCCTTGACCGAGCAGCTCTCACTCGCTGCAGGTTACGCGCATCTGTTCGCCGGACCGTTTCTGAAGGAAGCCACGCCCGGCTCGTCGTACAGCGGGCCGTTCGTCATGGTGACGTACGTGTTCCTGGCGGAGAAGTAACTGGAATGACCAGAACAACGAGACGGGAATTCGTCAGGCGCGCCGGCGCGTCGGCAGCGGCGGTGTTGCTGTCTGGCGTGCCGCGCGGGTGGACCGGCGCCGCCTACGCCGGCGACGGTCCGGAAGTCGCGGACATCCGCTTTGGAATCATCGCGCTCACCGACTGCGCTCCCATCGTCATCGCGCACGAGCTGGGCTACTTCAAGAAGTTCGGCATCAACTCGACGATCTCGAAGGAAGCGTCGTGGGCGGTCATCCGCGACAAGCTCTCGCTGGGCGAAAATCAGGCGACGCACATGCTCTTCGGCATGCCGCTCGCGTCGACCATGGGGCTCGCGGGATCGCCGGTCAAGCCGATGGTGATCCCGTGGCTCCTGAATCGCAACGGTCAGGCGATCACGCTGAACAACAAGCTCAAGGCGGCCGGAGCGAAGACGCCCGCCCAGATCAAACCGATCGCCGAAAAGGCCAAGGCGGCAGGCAATCCACTCACGTTCGCGATGACGTTTCCGCCGGGGACGCACGCGATGTGGCTGCGGTACTGGCTGGCCTCGGGCGGCATCAATCCCGATCACGACGTCAACCTGATCACCATCCCGCCGCCCCAGATGGTCGCGAACATGAAGGTCGGCAAGATGGACGGCTTCTGCGTCGGCGAGCCGTGGAACAACCGCGCGATTCAGGACGGCATCGGCTTCACGGCCGTGACGACGCAGCAGTTGTGGAAGGACCATCCGGAAAAAGTGTGCGCGTTCACCGAGGAGTTCGCGACGAAGAACCCGAAAAGCGTGAAGGCGATCCTCAAGGCGCTGCACCTGGCGAGCGTCGACCTCGACAAGATGGAGAACCGTCCGAAATTCGCCGAGATTGTCTCGCGGCCGTCCTACATCAATACGCCGTCGAGCACGATCCTCGAGCGTCTGCTCGGCAAGTACGTATACGGCGACGGCCGCGTCGAGCAGGATCCCAACTGCATGATTTTCTCCAACCGGAATTGCAACTACCCGCAGCAGATCTATGCAAAGTGGTGGCTGACGCAGTTCCGGCGCTGGGGCATGACCAAGACGCCTCCGGATTACGACGGTATCCCACAACGCGTGCTTCGACCGGACGTGTACCGCGAAGCGATGAAGGAGCTCGGCGTCGCGACGAACGTCGCCGAAGAGCAGAAGGTGACGCTGTTGGACGGCGTCTTCGATGGCAAGGTTCCGGAGCGGTACGCGCGCTCATTTGCCGTGAACAACGTGGCGTAACCAGACAGAAGGAGATCTCATTTGCGTGTGAAGCGGTTCATGCATCTCTTGTTGCCGATGGTGGGCGTGGTGCTCGCCGTCCTGGCGTGGTGGGCTGCGAGCGTGATGATTCCCGAGCTGCCGTCGCCCGCCCGAACCTGGCAAGAAAGCAAGATCTACATCCTCCAGCCGCTGGTGAAGCGCGGCGAAACGGATCAGGGCATCGCGCTGCTGGCGTACTACAGCCTGCTCCGCGTTGCGCAGGGATTTCTGCTTGGGATCATGATCGGTACGCCAGTCGGCTTCCTGCTCGGCGTGTCGCCGCTCCTCTGTCGCATGTTCGATCCGCTGATGCAGGTGATGCGCCCGATTTCTCCGCTTGCATGGCTCCCGCTCGGGCTGGTGCTCTTCCAGAAATCCGAGACCGCGGCGCTGTTTGCCATCGCCGTCTGCTCGATGTGGCCGACCATCATCAACACGATGGTCGGGGTGCGCGCGATCCCGCAGGATTACTGGAATGTTGCCAAGGTGCTCCGGCTCTCGAAGACAACCACGTTCCTGAAGATCATCGTGCCCGCGACGCTGCCGTACATGTTCACGGGCTATCGGCTGAGCCTGGGGATCGCCTGGCTCGTGATTGTCGCGAGCGAGATGCTGACCGGTGCGCCTGGAGTCGGCGGATTTCTCTGGCAGGAATACAACAGCCTCATTTACGCGCACATCCTGCTGGCCATCATCACCATCGGCGTCATCGGCTTCGTGCTCGATCGACTCATGGGGCTTGCCGAAGCGCGGCTCCGCGCGGCGTAATACGGTGATGCCCTTCATCGAGGTCGCGCGCGTCACGAAATCGTATACGGCCGCGAACGGCGCGATACGACCGGTGCTGCGGGGTGTATCGCTGAGCGTTCAGCGCGGCGAGTTCGTCTGCATCGTCGGCGCGATGGGAAGCGGCAAGTCGACGCTGCTCAGCATCCTCGCCGGTCTCACCAGGCCTGATGCCGGACGCGTCGTGATTGACGGCGAACCGGTCGATCGGGTCCGCGCCGATGCCGCGTTCGTCTTTCAGAACTATTCGCTCCTGCCGTGGCTGACCGCGCAAGAGAATGTCCGGCTGGCCATCGAGGCGGCAGCGCCGACGCTGGCACGGCAGGAGCAGGCGGCGCGCGCGCGGCGCGCGCTCGAGCAGGTCGGATTGGGCACCGCCGTGAACCGACGGCCCAGTCAATTGTCCGGCGGCATGCGACAGCGTGTCGCGATCGCCCGCGCGTTTGCAACCGACCCCGAGCTCCTCTTTCTCGACGAGCCGTTCGGCGCGCTCGATGCGCTCACGCGCGAGACGCTGCAGCAGGATCTCGTGCGGCTCTGCTCGTCAACAGAGCGTCCCGTCACGGCTGTGATGATCACGAACAGCGTGGAAGAAGCGATCCTGCTCGCGGACTGGATCGTCCCGATGCTGCCTGGGCCGCCGGCGACGCTCGGCGCTCCGATTCGTATTCAGCTGCCGCGGCCGCGCAGTGTCGCGCAGCTCGCGCACGACGAGGAGGCAAGCGAGGTGCGCGCGCACGTGATCGCGACACTGACCGCGACGCTCTGCGTTCGCGCCCGCGGAAGCTCGATGGCCTCACCTCAGGATGCAATAGCGGCGAGACGGCTGGCGGCGGAGGAATCCCGATGAGCGTCCCTCTCGAGCTCACCGGCCTCACCAAGGTGTTCGAGACGACGTCCGGCCTGTTCGTGGCCGTCAAGGACGTGAACGCCAAGGTAGGCGCCGGTGAATTCGTCGCGATCCTCGGCCACTCCGGATGCGGAAAGTCCACCGTCCTTTCGATGATTGCGGGTCTCGCGCCGCCGACGTACGGCGGCGTCATCGTCGATGGCACGGAAGTGGTCGGACCAGGCGCCGAGCGTGCGATCGTGTTCCAGTCGCCGTGCCTCTTGCCCTGGCTGACGGCACGGGAGAACGTACGGCTCGCGGCTGCACAACGACCGGGCACGACGGGCCGGCAACAGCGCGCGACGGCGGATCACTATTTGGACCTGCTCGGCGTTCTGCAAGATGCGGATCAAGCGCCCGGAAAGCTGTCGCTGGGGACTCAGCAGTGCGTCTCGGTCGCACGGGCGCTCTCCCTCCAGCCGCGCTTCCTGCTGCTCGACGAACCGTTCTCCCAGCTCGATTCGCTGACACGGTTCGAGCTCCAGGACATCCTGCTGCGCGTCTGGGAAGAGTCGGACAAGACGGTTGTCATGGTCACGCACGACGTCGATGAGGCGCTGTATCTCGCGGATCGCTTGATTCTGATGACCGATGGTCCTGAAGCCACGGTCGGCGAATCGCTGGTCGTCCCGTTTCCCCGTCGGCGTCGCCGGGCCTCGGTGCTCGGCCATCCGGAATATCACCGCTGCCGCCGGCGTGTCATTGACTTTCTCGAGCATCACGCGCATCAGTCGCGACCGACCGTGCTCGACGATCTGATCCGCCGGCGCGCCGTCATGCACTGATCCCGCGGTAATGGCCGACCTCTGCGAACGCGCGTCGCGGATTTCATCGGGGACGGTGTCCCTGGTCGGAGCGGGCCCCGGCGATCCCGGACTCCTTACCGTCAGAGCGCTTGAGTTGATCCGCAACGCGAACGTCGTGCTGCACGATCACCTCGTCACCCGTGAGATTCTCGCGGAGTGCAAGCCTGGCGCGCGGCGGATCGATATCGGCAAGGTCGGTCACGGTCCGCAGGCGAATCAGACGGCGATCGAGCAACTGCTGATTTCGCTCGCGCGCGCGGGTCGATGCGTGGTGCGGTTGAAAGGCGGCGATCCGCTGCTCTTCGGTCGTGGCGCCGAAGAAGCGATGGCGCTCAGACGCGCTGATGTTCCGTTCGAAATCGTTCCTGGTGTGTCATCTGCACTGGCCGCGCCTGCATACGCTGGTATTTCGCTGACCGCGCGTGGCATCGCGTCGACCGTGGCCATCATGAGCGGCCACTGCGCCAGCACGGGCGCAGCGCCGACGTCCGTCCCGAGCGCCGACACCATCGTGGTGCTAATGGGTGTCGCGAATGCTGTCGCAGTGCGCGATCGCCTGATCGCATCGGGACGTCGCGGCGACACGGCAGCGGCCGTGATCGAGTGGGGCACGTGCGCGCAGCAGCGCGTCGCCGTCGGCACGCTTGCGACGCTGCCCGAGGTCCTCGCGCGCGGAGGCCTTCACGCGCCGGCGGTCATCGTCATAGGAGACGTCGTAGGCAGGAGGGCGATGATGGATTGGAGGAGCGATAGCGGGGATACAATCTTATCGAGATCGAGGCTGAATGCCGTTCAACAGCCTGGCGCAAAGACGTAAGTTTGCTCAACTCACCTGATGACGTACACGCGCCGCAGGTTCCTCGAAGCCACCGGAACTCTTGCCGCCGCCGCGGGTCTCGGCCGCTCTGTCCGTGTTGTCAGCCAATCTTTGGCGGGACTAGATCAGTCGGGGGCGCCGGGTGTGGAACTGAACGTCGACGGCGCGGCGCTCCCGGATTATTCCCGCGATCTCGAGCGATACCTCGTCCGCCTCGCAAACGATGCGCGCGGGCGACGGAAGCGAGTCATCGACGCGATCTCCACGCGGCAGGAGGTTCTCGACCGGCAAAAGATGGTGGTCGCGGAGCTCTGGAAGATGCTCGGGGGACCCTTCGAGCGCACGCCCCTCAACGCGCGCGTGACGGGGATCATCGAGCGGCCTGGCTATCGAATCGAGAAACTGACATTTGAGAGCCGGCCGCGACTCTACGTCACCGTGAATCTCTATGTGCCGGCGGGAACAGGACGTCACCCAGCGATTCTTGGGCCGCTCGGCCATTCGGTGAATGGCAAGGCTTGGCCGAGCTATCAGAAGCTGTTCTCGAACCTTGCGCGCAAAGGCTACGTCGTCCTCGCGTACGACCCTTTCGGGCAAGGTGAACGCATTGAGTACCCTGGAACCCGGTCCGGCCAATCTGCGATCAGCGGCGGCGGAACTGGCGAGCACGAGTACGCTGGACGCCGCCTCATTCTGCTCGGCGCCAACTTCAGTCTGTTCCGCGCCTGGGACGGCATCCGCGGGATCGATTACCTGCTGACGCGCGCGGAAGTCGATCCTGAGCGGATCGGTTGCTGCGGCCAGTCGGGCGGGGGGACAATGACGCAGTTCCTGGCGGCACTCGACAGCCGCATCCGCGTCGCCGTTGTCTCCGAAGGCAACACCGAGAACCTCGCGCAGGCCGATGTCGAACCGCCAGGTTCGGCGGACGATGCTGAGCAGAACATCGTGCCGGCGCTCGCCCGCGGGATCGACCGGGCGGATCTGCTTTATGCATTCGCGCCGAAGCCGCTGCTGGTGACAATCACGCTGCACGATGCCGGCCACACCTATTCACCTGAATACGTGGCCAGCTCGTTCGATCTGATCGACGAATACAAGCGCGTGTACGGACTTCTTGGGGCCGGCGACCGCGTGTCACTGCAGGCTACGACCGTTTCGCACGGATACGTGTACGAGATGCGCCGCGCGACGTACACGTGGTTCAACCGCTGGTTCGAGATGAAGGATGCCGACGATGGCGAGACGTCTCAGGCGGTGGAGTCGGACGCGACACTGTTCGTGACGCCGACCGGTTTCGTGACCTCGTCGTTCGGTGGCGAAACGGCGCTCTCGCTGACGCGGCGAATGGCGGAGGCCGTGCACACACCGGCGTCGCTCTCGGTGGATGACGTGCGGACACGCGTTCGCACCGTGCTCGGCATTGAGGAGTCGCGCGGCGCGCCCTTGGCGGCCCGCGCCCTTGCCATCATTAGAAAGCCGGGATATCGGGCCGAACAGTTCGAGTTCACGAGCGATCACGAGATTCACACACCTGGCTGGCTGCTCACGCCGGACAACGCTGGAGCGTCCACGCCCACCCTGCTGTACGTCGGCGAGGGAGCGGCGTGGAGCTCGGTCGCCGAGGATGCGTTTGCTGAGCGACTGTGCGCAAAGGAAGGATGCCGCGTTGCGGTAATTGACGTCCGGGGACGAGGCGACTGTGCGATCGGCTACCCGCAGCGCGGACGGTTCTATTTTCCAGATCGCATTCCCGACGAGGCCTATCTGACGTGGTTCACCTTGATGCTGGGCAGGCCGCTTCTCGGTGGACAGGTCTATGACACGCTGCGAGCGCTGGAGTATCTTCGCGCGCGGCCGGATGTCGGCGCTGCGGTGTCGCTTGTAGGCGACGGGCCTCACGGCGTGATTGCCCTGTACACTGCGGCACTCGATCCGCGCACCCGCGGCGTCGCGTTGCGCCAGACCGTCACGGACTATCGTTCACTTGCCGTCGCCGAGCGTTACACCCAGCCGTTCGGCATCTACGCCTACGGCATTCTGCGGGAATTCGACCTGCTTGACGTAGCGCGCGCGGTCGGCCCGCGGCCAGTGCTCTTGCTGAACCCGGTTACACCGCGTGGCGAGCCGGCCGGCCGGGTGGCCGCGGATCTGTACAAGAGTGTGACGAACGTCACGCTTCGAACCGTGGACGCCGGCGAGGATCCGGTGCAGGTTCTGGCGAGCTGGGCATCCGGACGGTAATCACGCGCGTGGCGACGCAGCGCAGCTGGGGAGTCGACGCGTCAAGCATCGAAGGCACAACGCGGCCGTTCACAATCGTCAGCACGCTGACGGTGCGCGGCAGATCGCTTGGCGGAATCCTGAAGACGTCCCGCGACAAGAGCGCG
>QHWT01000096.1:0-33472 GCA_003222675.1 Acidobacteriota bacterium
CCAGTTCCGGCCGACCGTGGGCGACACCTACTGGGTGCAGCGCACGGGTGCGCCGGTCACGGCCGCGGGCACAGCGGTCACGATCAGGTCCACCTACGGCGCGACGATGCCCGACCGGTGGAACCTGGCCGTGGTCGAAATCCGCCGGCCGTAACCTCACAACGCCGGTCCCGATCTTCCGATCGGGGCCGGCTCGGGAAACAAGGGAGTCCGCCGGGGCTTTCGAGCTCCGGCGGATTTCTGGTGGTCTGCTGCCCTGCTGCTGGTTCATCCGATGAGGACGGCGGATGTTTCTCGACGTCATGCTCAATCTGAGCAAGATTCGGTAGCCGCTATGTGGATTGAGCACCGCGGCGCTCCGTCACCGCATCTGGCGTTCCGCGCAACGCACGATTGGGTAGAACAGAGGAACGACAATCAAGTCGTCCAGAGTGCCGTAATCGATCCGTCCTTCAGGAGGATAACGGTCGAATACAGCTGCTAAGGTCGGCACTGCGCACACGACGCTGAGGAGGCCGATCAAGAAAGACGCCTGTTCCAACCGGTGCACGTCAATTCTTTGTCTTCGACTGCGGCGGCTAGTGCGCAACGCTGCGAAGGGCCGCTCGGTCCATCAGCGTGAAATTCTGCGGGCTCAAGCCGCGGCTCCAGCATCTCCCGATCTGCGTGTCTGAGATCGCCCACAACCGCGAATGATGACGATCGATATCGGACGGATCGACGTTCCATCCGTCGTTTGGGTAGCAGAACGCTCCTGTGGCGGCTACCAGCATGGACCACGCAAGCGCGGCCGAACACGCCCTCACTGTGCCTCGTCGAAATCGCGGCTCCATCATCGCGATGGCAGCGAGCGGCACAGTCAGGGGAAGAACGTCGACAAGATATCTCGGCCCATAGGTGTGCCCGCCCCACCAGACCGCGTAGCTGCCATACAGCGCGTACTGCGCCGCAAGCGCCAGCACGCACCAGGGTAGCGGCGACCGCCATCCTTCGGCGAACGACCGGCGGATGCCCGCCACCGCAACCAGCAGGACCGGGCTGAAGATTAAAAGACCCCGGTTGGGTGAGATCAACAGCCCGGCGAACCCCTCGAAGCCGAGACCGAAGGCAGCGCTCGTCGCGTGCACCCGCGAGTTCACGTCCTGGAGCAGCGGCAAGGCGCCCAGCGGATGGCCGAACCAACGAAAATTCGCCGCGCACATTGCTGCGACGAAGCTGGCAATGATGACGGTTGCCATCACGGCGTGCTGTGGTTTGCTTCGTATCCAGGTTCCGGCGAGCACGACGGCAATCGCTGGTGCCAGTTGCGGCCGCGCAGCTCCCGCGACGCCGAGACCAACTCCGATGGCAATCGTTCCCAGGCCACTGATGTGTAACCGCGGTGTCGTAAATGGCAGGAGGGCGAGCGCCAGGCCGAACACGGCCGTTTCCGTCTGCCAGAGCGTCTGGCTGGCCGTACTCCAGAATCCTGTGCCAAGGCCAAGTCCGATAGCCAGGAGGATCGCCCGTCGCCGTGGCAGCCGCTGACGCGCACAGAAGAAGGCCAAGATGACGGCCGTTGCCACTAATAGTGACGCCGTGATCTTCGCCATCAGCGCCGGCGCGCGCGGCGCCCGAATATCGACGACTCGCATCTTCCACAGAGGCCACGTGATGATCGCGCCCGCCACGGAAGGAATCGGAGAATAAATCGAACGGTAGTTGCCGTCGGCGGCGTAAATGAATCCCCACCGTTCCGCGTACTCCGGTGTCGCACCGACGACGTGGTTCAGACTGAAGGTGCCACGAAGAAGCAGCTCACGAGCGGCGAACTTCGTCGATTGCGTGTCGTAGCTGCCAATTTCACGCCCGTTTGCGTTGTATATGAGTACCAGCGCGGCGAAGAGACCCGCGGCCGTCAATCGATCACGGCCGCGATCAGTCAGCGCCATAACACCTTTTGAGGAGACGGACCGGTATCTCAAACTCATCGCATTCCGCAGGCACGGCCGACGGCGATCGCTGCCGTCAGCGTGCGCTGACGGATCGCGTCACGCTGGACAGCCGGGAGCCTGTCCCGATACCGAGAAGTCGATGCGATATTCGTAACCGCTCGGCAACTGCCCGAGATGGTCCGCGACTGCTACGTCCGGATTGCCATCCGTATCGAAGTCGCCGATGACAGTGGACGAGCCGAAAGGTCTGCCGGCATTTCCCAGTCTGAACGTCGGGGTGCCCGACGCAGGCGGTTCGGTGAGCACCGCATCTGACACGGAAACTGCGTGTGATTGCCCGATGAAGGCTCCGGGATCGGCCTGGGGCGTCGCTGACGCGAGCAGCACGAAAATCTCGCACACGAGGGCGCAGACTGCACGCCGAGCGAGGCGGATCGCCGGGCAAAAATCTTTCGGACGCCGGTATTCATCCGCGGAGACGCCATCTCGAGCCGTTTCCGCCGGCTGCGATATCGGACTGCATCCGTCGTTGACGCGGGGGAAATACCACTGGGCCGCCGCATTGGATCACGCCGAACCCCGTATGTCAAGCCGGGGTGTCCAGAATGGTGTCGGCAAAATCGCAGAAGGATTGCGAGTGATTTGAGCTGCCAGCCGCGCCCATGGAGTATTCCGGCTGCTCTGACTAGCGCAGCTTTCGATAGAGTGTTCGACGATTGATGCCCAGGACGCGCGCGGCCTCGGCCTTGTTGCCGCCGCGGCTCTCGAGGACCCGGCGGACGTAGACGCGCTCGAGTTCGTCGAGTGGAACCGGGGCTTGCGCGCTGTCCGACAGCAGCGCACCGAGATCGTTCGCTTTCGCTGGAAAATCCAGGTCCTCGGGCAGCAGCGTGTCGTGATCGCAGAGGGCAACCGCGCGTTCGAGGAGGTGCGACAACTCGCGGACATTGCCGGGCCAGGCATACGCGACGAGCCGCCTCATCGCCGCCGCAGAGACACCGATGACAGCGCGTGACTGCTTATCTGCGACGCGCTCGACCATCATGTCGACCAGCGGAACGATGTCCTCCTGGCGCTGACGGAGCGGCGGGAGCTCAATCCGGATGACGTTGAGGCGATAGTACAGATCCGGCCGGAACAATCCATCGCGCAACAACCGCTCGAGCGGGCGATTCGTTGCGGCGATCACCCGCGCGCGAAACGGGATCTCCGACGACGCGCCGAGTGGACGCACGCGCCCACTCTCGAGCGTGTGCAGCAGCTTCGCCTGCGTCTCGAGGCTCAGCTCCCCGATCTCGTCGAGGAACAACGTGCCGTCCGCCGCGGTGATGAATGCGCCGGGGCGATCCTCACGCGCGTCGGTGAACGCGCCCCGGCGAACACCGAACAGCTCGCTCTCGATCAGCGTCGCAGGCAGCGACGCGCAGTTCACGTGTTCGAACGCGCGCCGCGCGCGGGCGCTCGAATCGTGAATGAACCGCGCAACGGCCCCCTTGCCGGTTCCGGTCTCTCCCGTGAGGAGCACGCTCAAGTCGAGGTCGGCCACGCGACGTGCCGTCTCGATGACGGCACTCATCCGCGGACTCTTGGCCACGAGTTGCCCGGTGTCGGTCGACGGCAGCCTGGCGCGCAACCGGACGATCTCGCGGCGCATCTCCCGGTCGTGGAACGCGCGATGGATCGCGAACACCAGCGCTTCGATCTTGAACGGCTTGGCGATGAAATCGCACGCGCCTGCCCGGACCGCCGCGACGGCGAGATCGATGCTCCCGAACGCCGTCATGAGCAGCACGAGTTGCCCCGGCCGAACGCCCAGAATCGCCGGCAGCAGATCCATGCCTCCCATTCCCGGCATCTTGATGTCGCTGATGACGAGATCGAACGGTTCGCGCTTGATCCGCTCCAGCGCGTCGGCGGGAGACGTCTGGGACTGCACGTCGAACCCGTGTTCGGCCAGAGTCTCCTGCAGGAAATCCACGACGCCGGGATCGTCGTCGAGAACGAGCAGCTTGTTCGGGGCCGCCATCACGCCACCCTGCCGTCTGAGACGGCAGCGCCAGGCGTTGGAAACTGCGCGGTGACTCGGGTTCCTTCGCCGGCGCGACTCGCCACCGTGATGGTGCCGCGATGCGCGTCGATGATCGACTTCACGACGGCAAGGCCGAGGCCCGTCCCGTCGGCCTGTCCGCGCGTCGTGAAGAACGGGTCGAAGATGCGCGGCAGGATCTCGTCCGCTATCCCTTCGCCGGTATCCTCGACGACGAGCGACACTGATGGCCGCGACTCGCCGCCGGGAATCACAAAGCAGGATGCCTCGAGAGCGACGCGGACATGCCCTCCACGAGGGGTCGCGCGCACGGCGTTGCTCAACAGGTTCATGACCACCTGCTGCACCTGACTGATATCGGCTCTCGCCGCCGGCAGCGATTCCTCGAACTCGAAATCGAGCCGCACATCATGCCGCCGCGCTTCAGGACCGAACAGCTCGATGATGTCGCGCACCGGTCCGGCCAGCGCCACGTCGGTCATCGACGGCACCGAGCGCCGTGAAAACATCAGCAGCTGTTCCACGATGCGAGTAATTCGATCGGACTCCGTCGCGAGGATCTGCGCCGTCCGCCGAACATCCGCGGCGAGGTCGGGTCTTGCGGCCAGCGCACGCGCACGCCCGTTGAGGATCTGGAGGGGTGAGCCGATTTCGTGCGCCAGGCCCGCCGAGAGCTGCCCGACCGTGACGAGCTTGTCCGCGCGTTGCAGGCTTGCTTCCAGTGCTTCTCGCGACTCGGCTTCCGCACTCAGCCGGCGGCGCGCCTCGACGAGATCCTCCACCATCGTGTTGAACTCCGAAACCGCCGCGCCCATTTCATCCGCCGCGTGCACTGAGGCCCTGGCTGACAGGTCTCCCGCCCGCACCGCCCGCATCGTCTGCACCAGCGCCTGCAGCGGACGGCGAACGTAGATGGATGCGAGGAACCAGCCCGCTCCGGCAACACCGGCGATCAGGGTCAGCACCGACAGCACGGTCTCGCGCGTTTCGGAGGCGAGATCCTGTCGCAACGCATCGATGGGGCGCACGATCGCCAGCACGCCGAGATTCGTCCCGTCATCGTCGCGAATCGGGAACGCGCCAACGAGGTTCGACAGCCCTCGGGGACCTTCGAAGCGGACGACGACTCGATTGGTGGCGCGTGCTTCGCCGGCAAGGTCCCGAGCGAGTTTCTCCGTCGCGGGGCTGCCCCACGACGCGGTCATGACACCCGCCGGATCGAACACCATGACGTCCGTCGAGGGATCGCGCAGCTTGACCGCCGTGACGATCTCTCGCATGTCCGCTTGTTGCTTTTCCCGAAGCGCGTTTCCGACGGCGACGTCGACCGCCGCGCCGAGCAGCCGGAGGTCGCGTTCGGCGGCATCGTGCAAATCGAGATCTTCCTGCCGGAGTTGCTGGGCGCCATAGGCGCCGATGATCAGCGTCCCGGTAACGGCGAAACCAAGCGTGAGCTTTGTCCAGACCTGCACCGCGCGAGTGTGGCAGAAGTGCACAAGTGCGTCAATCGTGACAACGGGCAGAATTCTGCCGGATTCGACAACCATCGCCGGCACAGTGAGATAGCCGTAACGGGCAGCGAGATCGGTCCTTGCTCCCAGCCCGGCATGCGCCTGAGCCGATTCGTCTCATCCTTCCTTCTGATTGCCTGCTCCTCTGCGGCATCCGCGGCCCTGTCAGGGTGTTCGGCGCCCGCTACCGCCGCGCAGGAGGAGCGGCACCCGCAGCCGGCAGTGGCTGACGGCATGGTGCGGATTGCCGAGGCGTCCCGCCGGTTCATCGTCGTCGATGCGGCGAAGGCAGAAACGACGACGGCGGCGGTTCGCGCGCCGGCGCGTGTGGAATTCAAGGACGGCGCGGTCGCGCGGCTCGCGGCGCCGCTGAACGGCCGCGTGGTTGCCGTCCACGTGAAGACCGGCGACAGGGTCAGAGCCGGCGAAACGCTCGTCGCCCTCGATTGCCCGGACGCAGCCGCCGCGCGCAGCGGCGTCGAGTCCGTGACCGCCTCGCTTCGTGAAGCCAGGGCGGCCCTGCAGCGCGAGCGCCGCATGCTCGAAGAGGGAATCGGGATCGAACGGGAGAGACTTTCCGCGGAAACGCGGGTGGCGGAACTTGAAGCCGAGCTCGCGCGCGCGCAGGCAGGCGGCGCGTTTGTCGGGCCCGGATCCGGGGCCGCCGTGATTCTGCGGGCGCCATTGAGCGGCACGATCACCAGTCTGAAAGCGACCGCCGGGATGGCCGTGCAGCAGGGCGGTGATCCGATTGTCGAGATCGGCGACCCGTCTGCGCTCTGGATCGTCGCCGATGTCTTCGAACGGGACCTGCCGCTTCTTCATGCGGGCGCGGCGGCACGTGTCGATCTCCCGGCCGCTCACGGAGCGCTCGACGGCCGGGTCGTCTCGATCGGTTCGGTCGTCGCAAGCGGGCTCCGCACGGCGCCAATCCGCATCGCGCTGTCGTCCGACGTCGGCGCCCTTCGACCCGGAATGTACGGACGCACCGAGATCGCCACCAGCTCGGTGAATGGTCTGACCTTGCCCGCCGAAGCCGTCCTCGTGAAGGGGAAGGACACCATCGTCTACGTCGAGAAGGATCGCATGACGTTCATGCGGCGATCGGTTGTCGTCGCGCAACCGATCGACGGCCGCGTCCAGGTGATCTCCGGTCTCGCGCCCGGCGATCGTGTCGTGGTTCGTGGCGCGCTGCTGCTCGACGGAGCGGCAGACCAACTGATGTAAGCCTGAACCACGCACATGCTGCCATCACTCATTCGATTCTGCGTCAGTCGCCGTCTGCCTGTGCTCGTCGGCACCCTGGCGATCGCCGCCTATGGCGTGAGGGCCTACCTCGCGACGCCTGTCGAAGCCTATCCAGACGTGACGAATCTGCAGGTCAGTGTCATCGCGCAACTGCCGGGGCTGGCGCCGGAGGAGATCGAGCGGCAGGTGACGGTGCCGCTCGAGCGGGTGCTGAACGGCACACCGGGCATGCTGATGATGCGCAGCGAAAGCTTGTTCGGCTTGTCGCTGATCGCGTTGACGTTCGAAGACGGCGCGGATCCGTTCCGCTCGCGGATGACGGTGAACGAGCGCATCGCGGATGCGGAGCTGTCGAAGGGTGTGGATGTGTCGCTGGCGCCGGAAGCGACGCCGCTCGGTGAGATCTACCAGTTCCGCGTCGTCAGCGACAGACATACGCTGACCCAGACGCGCGCGGAACTGCAGTGGACGGTCTCTCGCGTGCTGCGGCAGGTCCCCGGCGTTGCCGACGTGGTGTGCTTCGGCGGATTTCTGAAGGAGATCCACGTGCAGGTGGATCCGTCGCGGCTGCTCGCGCACGATCTGACGCTGGCGGACGTTACCGGTGCGCTGGAGCGCTCGAACAGAAACGTCGGCGGCGGATTTCTGCGGCACGGCGACCAGGAGCTCACGATCCGCGGCGTGGGTTACCTGACAGATGCGCAGGACGTGCAGGCAATCGTGCTGTCGAGCCGTGAAGGGACGCCGGTTCGCATCGGCGATGTTGCGCGCGTGGTCGCGTCGCATACCCCCAGCCGAGGAACGGTCGGCTACAACCTCGACACCAATGTCGCAGAAGGCTTCGCGCTGCTCCGGCGCGGGGAGAACCCGAGCACCGTCCTCGACGGCATCCATGCGAAGGTCGAGGAGCTGAACGCGACCATTCTGCCGAAGGGCATGCGTATCGAGCCGTTCTACGACCGGACGACGCTCGTGAGCGAGACGCTCTCGACCGTCCATCACAATCTCCTCTTCGGCGCGCTCCTTGTGATCGCGGTCGTCTGGCTCTTCCTGCGCAGCGTGCGCTGCTCGCTGATCGTGGCGTCGGTGATCCCGCTCGCGCTGCTGACGGCGTTCATCGGACTGCGCCTGATCGGCCTGCCGGCCAATCTCATTTCGATGGGGGCCATCGACTTCGGCATCCTCGTCGATGGCGCGGTGGTGCTCGTCGAGAATGTGCTGCACCAGACCGCTGCGCGCAGGCCGGAGCGACGCCGCGATCTGCTGCGCGTCATCGCCGGAAGCGCACTTGACGTGGCGCGGCCGACGTTCTTCGCCATGGCGATCATCATCGCGGCGCTCATCCCGATTTTCACGCTGGAGCGCGTCGAGGGGCGCATCTTCAGGCCGCTCGCCCTCACCTACAGCTTTGCGCTCGTCGGCGCGCTCGTGTTTGCGCTGACGGTGATTCCAGCGTTGTGCGCGCTCGTATTCCGCCCCAAAGACGGCGACGTCCGCGAACCCGAGCTGATCGCCCGCGGGCGCGAGTCGTACGGACGGCTCGTGAGCTGGTTGCTCGATCGAAAACTGGCGGCGGCCGCGGGCCTCGCCGTGCTCGCTATCGTGAGCGGTCTCGTCGCCGCAAGGCTCGGGAGCGAGTTCCTGCCGCAGCTCGACGAAGGAGACCTCGTGATCTTCGTCGAGATGCCGCCGAGCATCTCGCTGGAAAAGGGGACGGAGCTTCTGCGCGAAGTGAGACGACGGATCCTCGCGTTCCCGGAAGTGGAGAGCACGTTGAGCGAGCAGGGACGGCCGGAGGACGGGACCGACGACGAAGGCGTCAACATGAGCGAGACGTTCGTGCGTCTGCTGCCAAAGGAGAAGTGGCGGTCCGGATGGGACAAGGACCGGCTGAACGACGCAATGCGCGCGTCGCTGACCGAAATGCCCGGCATCAGCTTCAACTTCTCCCAACCGATCAAGGACAACGTCGAGGAAGCGCTGAGCGGCGTCCGCGGCCAGGTCGTGCTGAAGATTTTCGGCACCGACCTCGACGGCATGAAGGCCACGCTGGAGAAGTGTGTGTCGGCGTTGAAACCGGTGCCGGGGATTGTCGATCTGGGCGTGTACCGCGAGTCGACCATCCCGCAGCTCCAGGTCATTCTCGATCGCGCTCGGCTCGCCCGCGCCGGTATCACGGTGGATGCCGCGCAGGATGTCATCGAGACCGCGCTGAGCGGTCACGTTGCGACGGAGCTCTGGGAGAACGAGCGTCCCGTTCCGGTCCGCGTCATCCTGCCGTTCGACGCGCGCGAAGACGAAGGGCGCATCGGCGACATTCTCGTGCCCGCCGTGGACGGCGCTCGCGTGCCCATGCGCGAAATCGCGCGGATCGAGCGCGCCGACGGGCGGGCGTGCATCAACCGCGAAGCCAACAGCCGCGTGCTGTCCCTGAAATTCAACGTCCAGGGACGGGATATGGGCTCGGTCATCGCGGACGCCCAGGCGGCCGTCGGCCGGGAGGTGAAGGTGCCCGAGGGCAGCTTCCTCGCGTGGTCGGGCGAATTCGAGAACCAGCGCCGCGCGATGGGTCGCCTGTCAGTGATCGTGCCGCTGTCGTTCCTCGTCGTCTTTGCGCTGCTCTATACGGCGCTCGGATCGATGCCGAGCGCCTGCGCGGTGCTTGCCGTGGCGCCGTTTGCCATGAGTGGAGGCGTGTTCGCGCTCGCGTTCACCGGCATCCCGCTTTCGGTCAGTGCCGCCGTGGGATTCATCGCCTTGCTCGGCCAGGTATGCCTCGCGTCGTTGCTCGTCGTCAGCACGATCGATGACCGGCGTCGTGGCGGAGAGGCGTTGATGCCCGCGGTTGTCGCGGGCGCCGCCAGCCGGTTGCGCGTCGTGTTGATGACCGCGCTTCTCGCGATTCTGGGGCTGATGCCGGCGGCGCTCTCGAGCGGGGTCGGGAGTGAGACGCAGCGTCCCTTCGCTGTCGTCATCATCGGCGGCCTCGTGACCGCGGTCGCGGTCACACTGCTGGAGCTGCCTGCCGTGTATGCCTTCATCGTGCGCAAGGCGCCCGTGCGGGCGTCGGACGAGGACCCGGTGTGGGAAGCGGGGGAGGCGACGGCATCGTGAGGCGCAACGCTGTTGCTGTCGTCGCAGCCGTCTGTCTCATCGCGAGCTGCGGCGCCGCGGCCGCGGGTCAGGCCGCGCCGCTTCCCGCGCGCGCGACGCTCGAGCAGGTCCTGAAAATTCTCGACGAGCGCAGCCCGCGCACCGCGGCAGAGCGCGCCACGATCGACGTCACCGCGGCGGATCGCATCACGGCGGACACGCTGCCCAATCCGTCCCTGACCTACGGAGGCTCGCGGCTGGTGTCGGGTGCGAGCACTGGCGCCATCACGCAGCACCAGTTCGTGGTTGATCAGCCGCTGTTGCTGTTCGGGCAGCGACAGACGCGCCGCGAGCTCGCCAATCTGAACGTCTCAGCCGAACGCGCTCGCGTCGCGACGACACTCGCCGGCCGACGTCTCGAAGTACGGCAGGCGTTTGCAACACTTGTCGCGCGCCAGGAGGAACTGCGGATTCTGCAGGACAGCCAGGCGGAGTTGCAGCGGATCGCGCACGTCGTTCGAGGCCGCGCGGAAGCGGGCGACAGCAGTCAGTACGATGTGCTGCGCATCGACATCGAGAGCCGAACGCTGCAGGTAGAGGTGATGAACGCGGCAACGGACGTCGAGGATGCGTCAGGGCACCTCGCGTCGCTGCTCGGGTTTCCGGAATGGCTGCCGCGGGCGGACGGAACACTGGCGCCCGGGAACGTTCCCACGGAATTGAGTGTGCTCTGGGATACGGCGCAGCAGAGGCGTCCGCGACTCGCCGCCATCCGGCAGCGCCAGAGCGCCTCGCGTGGAGCGCTCGCGCTCGCCCGGCGTGCGCGCCTGCCGGTGCCGGACGTGAGTGCGGGAGCCCTCATGACGCGTGAAGTGGCAGGGGCGTCCGCGTTCGTCGGCCTTTCAATTCCCTTGGCGCTGTTCGACCGCAATCGTGGACCCATCGCGCGCGCCGCCGCAGAAGTCGAGGCGCAGATGCTGGAGGCTGGCGCCGAAGTCGCCGAAGCGCGCGCGGAGATCGAACGCACACAGAAGACGCTTCTGGGCAGGCGCAAGACCCTCCTCACGCTCGAAGGCGAGGTCGTCGAGCGAGTGCCCGACTTGCGACGGATGGCCGAGGCGGCGTACCGCGAAGGGCGCGGTGGCATTCTCGAGCTGCTCGATGCGTCGAGATCGCTGAAGGAGATCCAGCTCCTGCACGTCCGACAGCTGGAGACGACCAAGCTGGCCGAAGAGGACCTGATCTCCGCGGCGGGCCTCGATGTGACCGAGCCGTTGCAATGAATACGTCGACGGCGGACCACCCCAAGTGCTTCACGCGACGCGTCGTCGCCGCAGCGTTCACGGTTCTGATGTCAGCAACCGCCGCGTGCGTTCGTGGGGCGCCGTCCCAGGCGCCGCACGTATGGCTGTTGCGGGGTGCCGTGGTCGCCGTTCAGGATTCGAGCGTACGAGTGCGTCACAAATCCGGGCAGGTAGTGGTGCTGATGCTCGACGAAAGGACGACGTATTTCGTGCACAAGAAACCTGCGCCGTCAGGTCTGCTGAAGGTCGGTGCTCGCGTCATGGTGGATGTTCAGCGAGCAGGTGGCATCGATCGCGCCGTTCGCGTGCAGATTTCCGAGACACGCTCGCCCTGAATCGGTGAATCGGCACTGCGCGACAGGAAATATTCTCAGGGCACGCGCGGGAACGCGTGGACTCCCATTCTCGCCTCATCCACGGGCCAGTTCTTCGAGGGTCTCATCGACGAAGTGCGCGTCTACAGCCGCGCACTCTCGGCGGCCGAGATCGTCACTGACATGAACACCCAATCGTGCGCTAGTCAGCCTCATCGGTCCCGACCTTCGGGTCGGGACTGGTTCCGTAATGCACAAGCCCGCCGTAGCGCCCGGGGCCCGGCGGACTTTTTGCTATGTGGCGGATATCGTCAAAATCGAGAGGTGAAATTCCATGAACGATGTGCGCCTTCGTACCATCTTCGCGGCCGTCTGCGCCGCAGCAGTCTGCCTGGCCTTCAGCCCCGCACCGAATGCCGCGACTTCGTCACCGATCATCGCGCATTTCGCCGCCAAGGCGCCGTACGTGGGCGACCCGGGGGCTCCGGCGCAGATAGACATCATGATCGAGCGGTGGTCGACGGATAAGCAGCTGGACGCCTTGCGGGGCGCGCTGGCCAAGGATGGCAGCCAAGGGCTGCTTCCCGTTCTCCAGGGCATGATACGCCGCGCGGGCGTCGTGTTGATTCCCGGAGTCCAGGCGTCAGGCGCGCGCGCGCGTCTCCGTCACCCGTTCAATGTTTATTTCGCGCGACAGATCGAGACACCGAAAGGCCGCCAGGTAATCCTTGGCGCCGACCATTACCTCGCGTTCGGTCAGCCCACGGCGGATTGGCCCGCAGATTTCGAATTCTCGCTGCTCGATATCCGCATCGGGCCGGATGGACGCGGCGTCGGCAAGATGGCGCGAGCGGGGAATGTCACCTACAACAAGGACGCGAAGACCATCGAAGTGGCGGACTACGGCAAGGTGCCGGCGCAGTTGACCGAGGTCAGACTCGATATGCCTGCCGGTCGCATCTTTGGCGCGAAACAGTAGACAAAAGTCTCCGGAGCGGCGGACATCGCAGGCTGCTGAACCGCAGCCTGAATGCCGAACGTCAAGTGGGCGGATGCCAAATTTCAATCAGTTTCGGCCTAAAGCATTCAGCATCGGGCATTGACCCATTCTTGTTTCAAGCAAGCCGTTATAGCCGGGCCGCCCCCGGCCGGGGTATGATGGCGCGGATCGCCCATGTTCGGCCGCGCCACTCTTGCTCTGCTGTTTGCCGTCAGTCTCGCTGCGCCCGTCCGCCAGACGCTGCAGGTCGTGCCGCTGATTCGTGACGGCGAGGTCCTCATCTCGTTCAAGCTGGATGAGGCGATGACCGACGATCTCAGGGCGGCGATCCACAGCGGGCTCACGATCAAGCTGGTTTACACCGTCGATCTGCGCAGGACCGCCGCGATCTGGTTCGACCGCACGCTCGCGTCCGCCGTCGTTGCCGCAACGGTTCGGTACGACACCTTGACGCGGCGTTATCATGTGTCTCGCTCGCTCGATTGGACTGGGCCGAGATCATGTCGAGCGAAGAAGCGGCCTGGAACGCGCTCACGAGCGACTTCGCGCGGTTGTCGCTGTTCCGCGGGCTCGCGCTCGAACCGAACGCGGAGTATTACCTGCGGGTGCGTGCCCACTCCACCCCTCGCAACAGCACGTTCGTCTGGCCCTGGCAGGGGGACGACGCGGTGGGTCTGGCGAAGTTCACATTCATTCGATAGCCATGCGAGCGACACGCACACGCGTCGCGGTGTCTCTCCTGGTCCTGCTGACCTCGATCTCCGTGCTGACCGCACAGGGACCGCTGCTCCCTCCGGGCGGTGCGCTCTCGGTGCTCGAAACATACCTGGAGTCGATGCGGCAGCAGGCCGGGATACCCGGGATGTCCGCTGCGGTCCTCAGAGACGAAGAGATCGTCTGGGAGCGTGGCTTCGGCTTCCAGAATCTCGAGACGCGCGTGCGCGCGACGCCCGATACGCCGTATCTGGTCGGCGACATCACGAGCACGCTCGCTGCTGTACTGCTCCTCCAGTGCGTTGAGCAGCGTCACCTCGATCTCGACGAGCCGTTCAGGCGATACGGGCTCTCGCAGCCGGAGCCGGACGCGACGCTGCGTCAGGTGTTGAGCCATACGGCGCCAGACGGTGCGAAGCAGTTCGTCTACAGTCCTGAACGCTTCGACAAGCTCACCGCCGTCATGGAACGGTGCGCACCGCAGCCGTTCCGGAAAAGCATCGCGCACCGGATTCTGAAGCCGCTCTCGATGCTCGACTCGGTCCCGGGTCTAGACCTCAGGGATCCGCAACTCTCGTTGCCCGACGACCTGTTCAATCCGCAGGATCTCGAGCGATATCGCCACGTGCTCGATCGGATGGCCGCACCGTATAGAGTTGGCAGCCGAAGCCGCCCGGAACGAACCGAGATTCCAGCGATGTCGCTCACCGCATCGAACGGTCTCGTCACGACGGTCCGCGACCTCGCGCGCTTCGATAAGGCGCTCGATGCCGGCAGTTCCGGCGGGCTGCTGCTGGATGAAACGCTCGATCTCGCGTGGACACCTGTCGTGGGACCGGGGGGCGACATTCTTCCGACAGGCCTCGGATGGTTCGTGCAGTCGTACAAGGGAGAGCGGGTCGTCTGGCATTTCGGATACATTCCCAACGCCTATTCATCGTTGTTCCTGAAGGTGCCCGACCGTCATCTGACCTTCATCCTTCTCGCGAACAGCGACGGACTCAGTGCGCCGTTCCACCTCGACGACGGCGACGTCACGCGATCGCTGTTTGCCACATTGTTCCTGCGCCTCGTAAAATAAGCGCCTGCGCTGCAAGCTATGAGGCGACTGCTTGGGTTCGGCTGTTTGTGTCTTCTTGCATGGCCCCGCGCGGCTGCCGCGGAATGGCACCTGACGCCGACGGTCGGTCTTACCTTCGCAAGCAACACGAGCCTCGTCGATCTCGATCAGGGCACGGAGAGAGTTCACCCGAATTTCGGCGGCACTGTCAGTTTCCTCGGCGGCGGCGTGCTCGGTGTGGAGGGCCTCGTTGTCATCACACCGGGCTTCTACAAGGGAACCGAGATACTGATTGAGAGCAGCCGCTCGATCGTCGTGATGGGAAACGTGATGCTGACGGCGCCGCGCCGCTGGACGGAGTACAATCTGCGCCCCTTCGTGTCGGGCGGCATCGGGTTGCTTCAGGCGTCCTACCAGGAGAGGTTTGAAGGGCTTCCTCCGCAGAGCGTGAAGAGGCCCGGCTTCAACATCGGCGGGGGCGCCATCGGATTTTTCTCTCCGCGGACGGGGGTGCGGTTCGATCTCCGGTATTACAGCAACCTGCCGGGACAGCGAACCAACGGCCTGATCCCACTGACCAGCGATAGAGTCCACCTCAGATACATGACCGCGTCGGTCGGCCTCGTGCTGCGCCGGTAACCTGTAGGAGTGACATTTGTCTCCGCGATCGCGACATTCTCGCGGGTGACCGATGGTCGCGTTCGCCCCTACCGGTAGAGTCCGTCGGCATCAATGTTGCGGAGTCCCCTCCGCCGACACAGGTGCGGCGTCGAGTCCAAAGAAACTTGCGACCCCCGCAGAAGCGGAGAGATGGCGTCTCTGCACATAACCAGCGTTGTTCGAAATGCCCTCCGTGGCGCGACGCGCCTGGCGCCGCGTTTACTGTGCGCGTGTGTGTCCGCTCTGTTCGGCCTGCTCGCATCGGTCGAGTCTCAAGCGGATCCCGGATCGTTCGTACAACGACCGCCAGCAGTGTCGCGGTCGCATGCGGTGCTCACGGAGCCGCCTGCATCTGACAGCGCAACATTCAGATTGGGAAATGCTGCGAAGCCTTTCGGCTGGTCCACCGTCATCGGCGACTTCAACACTGACGGCAGGCCGGACGTTGCAGTCGCGGACCACATCTGGCGCGGAGCGAGCCGCTACGAATATCGCATCGGCTTCTCGATGTCGGGACAGGCGCCGGACGCTGTCACGTTCGAGTCTACCCACGATGCGGTCACGATCACCGCCTCTGACGTCGATCGCGATCGCGATCTCGACATCATCGTCGCTCTCCCCATTTCCGGCGAGACCGTCGGTGTGTGGCTGAACGACGGCCACGGGCACTTTACCTGCGTCAACGCACGAACATTCGCAAAGGGGCTCCAGGCACATCAGTCGATTGGAAGAACAGGGCCATTTCTCGATCTCGAGCCGTTCGACGTCTCACGGCAGCGTCGGGACTTCGGCCTTGCGGTGACATTCCGTCCCGCATCCGCAATTTCTCGCTACGCCTCATCCTCCTCCCGCGGGCATCGCCTGCGGTCTTCGTTCGCTCTGCTTCGAACTGCTCCCCGCGCGCCTCCGATCCCTTCCCGCGGTTTCCTGTCGTAACCCTCTCGGGCGTCGCCGGTCTCATCGCCGGTCGTTCGACACGTCCGGAGTGCCGCGTCCGCGCGTCCGCGTGAACGACACGATTGAGTGCGTCGCACGAGTCAGTAGCCGCTGACTCGCGATCGACGACTCCGTGGTCGTCACGAACAGGAGCGTCGGACTCTGGCCTCGGTTGGCTCGAGGGGCTCAGGTCGTCCCACGCAACAGCAGGCGAAGGGGAATGAGCATGATTCAATCATTTATGATCACGTCGCGGCCGCATTCAGCAGGATTGATTCCCTCGGTCACCCGTTTGGCTGGTCCCAAGCGGCTCCGAGTGAGTTGGATGTTCTGGCGGGTGTTTTATTATTACTAGCGCATAATCGGTTCAGCTTGACGATCTCGTGTGCAGAGAGTGAACTGCTGGTGTAATGCGAACTGACGAAGCCCATTCCGCGCCATTCGACGAGAAGGCCGCGCTCGAGGAGCTGGAGCGTCTTCGCGACGCGATCGAGGAATCGCGGCGGCGGCGCAGTCAAAGGTCGGATGAATTCGAAGCGTTCATCCGCTCGTTTCGCACCGGTGCGGCGCCAGCGCACGGAATAGATGTCGTTGAGCGCCCGCAGGACAAAGATCTCCAGCCGCCATCGCCGGTTGAACAGCGCATAGCGATTGATCAGGGCTTACCGGCGGAACAACCGGCCCAGCCGCCGACCGTACAATCGGCACCTCCGCCGAAGCGCCGCACGCGCGCGATCGTGCCACGCGCACTCGGAGGCGCGGCCATCCTGATCGCTTCCGTCGTTCTGCTGATGCGGCCATGGAGAGCAGTGCGGTCGGAAACAACCGCATCGCCATCGACTGGCGCCGCAGCGACAACCGCGTCTGCGCCGCCAACGATCGCCCCTGATCCGGCCGCTGCTCCCGCGTCGCCGCCAGCGGCGCCGGCCGCGGACGCTCACGCGCTGCAGGGCGAGTTGAAGATTCAGCGGCGCGTCTGGGTCCGCGTGCTTCTCGACGGACAGCGCGCGGTCGAACGCGAGCTGGCGGCGGGCACGCGCATTCCCCTGCAGGCCGATCGAGCGATTGTGATCCGCGCCGGCGACGCGGGTGCGCTGCGCCTCACGATTAATGGTGTCGATCGAGGGCCCCTCGGGAAAGATGCGGAGATCATCACGCGGACGTTCACCGCGCCGCGATAGCGGGCAACCGTTCCGCTACTCGCCACGCATTTCCTTCAATCGCCTTTTCTCTCTGAGCGGCGACGTGTCGCAGCGGATCTTGGGAGGATGTGATGATCATGCAGGCGCTGCTGTCGATCATGGCCGTGATGCTGTTGCTACAGGCCTCGCCGGCTGAACAGGCGGTCGTTCCCACGCGCGTCATGCCGCTGTTCAACGGCCGCGACCTCACCGGATGGAAGGCAGACGTTCCTGAAAAGGACACGAACCCGTCGGCGCCCGACAGCTTCATCGTTCGTAACGGCATGCTCGTCAGCCTGGGCACGCCAGGCGGTCACCTGCTGACCGAAAAGGCGTATCGCAACTACCGGCTCGAAGTCGAATATCGATTTGCCGGCAAGCCTGGCAACTGCGGCGTACTCGTGCATGCGTCGCGCCTGCGCGCGCTGTACAAGATGTTTCCGCAGTCGATCGAAGTCCAGATGGAGCACGAGAACGCGGGCGACTTCTGGTGCATCCAGGAGAACATCGAGGTTCCCGACATGGAGAAGCGTCGCCCACGCAAGGAAGGGGAGAAGTGGGGAGGGAGCGAGGGCGATGCGCGGCGCATTCTCAACCTGACCGACGGTTCAGAGAAGCCGGTCGGCGAGTGGAACACGCTGATCATCGAAGCGCGCGACCGCGCGATCAAAGTCTGGGTGAACGGCGACCTGGTGAACGAAGGCTTCAGGTGCACCGCCGACCGCGGAAAGATCGCGCTTCAGGCCGAGGGATCCGAGGTCGAATTCCGCCGCGTCGATATCGGGCCGCTATCGGTGCCGAAATAGCAGCGAACGAGCATCGCGAGTGAGCCACGCGAGCGGCGCGGGGCCTGGGGCCCCGCTAGCGAGCGTGTAGGGGGGTCCGGCGGGGCGAAGCCCCCCGGAAGAAACCGATATCGGGCCGCTATCGGTGCCGAAATAGCAGCGAACGAGCATCGCGAGTGAGCCACGCGAGCGGCGCGGGGCCTGGGGCCCCGCTAGCGAGCGTGTAGGGGGGTCCGGCGGGGCGAAGCCCCCCGGAAGAAACCGATATCGGGCCGCTGCCACCCGCGACGAAGTAACGCCACGTCGGCGACGTCACGGTTCGGATCTCGTCTCCGTTGGCAACCGAGATCCTCGCCGCTGTACCGCGCGCCCGCGTGACGAGCGCAATCCCGTCCATGATGCCGAGCACCGACACAGCCGTCGCAAGGCCGTCCGACAGCGTCCCTCTGGGTGCGATGACGGTGACGCTGCGCCGGCCGGTCAGCGGCGCGCCGGTCCGCGGATCGATGATGTGCGAGTAGCGAACGCCGGCGATCTCCATCCATTGTTCCGCGTCCCCTGACGTCGACACCGCGGCGTCGCGAAGAACCACGCGAGGAGCAGCGCCGTGCGACCGTAGATCCGCGACATCGATAGTCCAGCCACGTGAGCCGGGCGGAGCGCCTGCCGCGACGATGTCGCCGCCAAGCGCGACGAGCGCGCTGCGATAGCTCAGGCCTTTCAGAACGGCGGCCGCTTCGTCCGCCGCGTATCCCTTGCCGATCGCCCCGAGATCAACCTGCATCCCCGCGGCACGCAGATCGGCGGTGTGGTCGTGCGCGTTCAAGATCAGCTTGGTGGCGCCGGTCAGGGCGAGGGCAGCACGAATCTCAGCTTCATCCGGCCGCTCGCCGCGGCGCCGCGCGCGCCGCCACAGATGCGTCAGCGGGCCGACGGTGACGTCGAACGCGCCGCGGCTGTCGCGCGCCAGCCGCTCCGAGGCGTCGAGCACGCGAAACAGATCGTCGCTGATCGGAACGGGACCGCTGCCGGCACGACGGCAGAGGCGCATCAGTTCGCTGTCCTCTCGATAGTCGCTCATGACGGCATCGAGCGCTGCGACGCGCGCAAACGCACGTGACGCAGCGTCGCGCGCTGCGTCTTCGCTTGCCGCGAACAGCACGATGCGCGCTTCGGTGCCCATCTGTCGCGAGGAGAATTCGTAGCGGGTGAGCGGGTGTGCGGGTGAGGCTGCGGCGGCGCCGACGAGCAGCGCCGCTGCAAGGACTGCCCGACGTTGTGGCATCGACTGCTTTCCGAGCAACGAGCTAATCCGTGCTGCTTGTCACGTACGAATCACGCCGAGCGCGCAGAGCCCGCGGAGAAAATGCCTGCCACGGATGACGCGGATGGCGCGGATGACAGCAGATCACGCGTGCGGAGAAGACAATTGAATAAGCGGCTGCGAAACGGCGCTCCGGCGGAGCGCCCTCCGGCAACCCTTCTCGGCGCGCTCAGCGGCTTCGTGGCATTTCTCTCCATGAAATCGTCTTCTCCGCACATCACCGCCAGTAGCAGCGGACAACGCCCGAGCTCGGATGCGTGAATCTCATTTCCTGTCAGCGCGCACCGTGCTGACGATCGGTACACTCTGCATCAGGTCAGCTTCGTGCGGCCCGGCATCGCCACGGGCGGAACCTCCATCGGCCCGAACGTCAGGTTCGCAGGCATCAGCGATTCGGAGGAGTTGAGCGCCTGATCCCACGAGACGGGCTGGCCCGTGTAGGCGGCCATCCGGCCCATGATGGCGGTCAGCGTGCTCTCGGCGACAGTCTTCAGCTCGTTCAGCGGCTTCCCGCCGCGCAGGCTCGCGATGAAGTCCGTGTGCTCCTGCACGTAGGGTGCGTTGTCCTTGCCCTCGAACTTCCACGCCTTCGCACCCGTAATCGCGTACCTGTCGACCTGACACTGGCCACGATCGCCGACGAGCGCTTCGGAGACGCTGCCCTCGCAGCCCTGAATCTGTCGTGCCTGGCTGTGAAGGTGCACGTCGCCGGGGTACTCGTAGTCGATCGAGAAGTGATCGAAGATGTGGCCCCACTCAGGCCCGGTGCGCACCTGCCGTCCGCCCATGCCGTGCGCGAGCACCGGGTGCGTGCCCATCGCCCAGTTGACGACGTCGATGTTGTGCACGTGCTGTTCGACGATGTGATCGCCGGAGAGCCATGTGAAGTACAGCCAGTTGCGCAGCTGCCACTCGACATCGCTCCACTGCGGTTCACGATCCTTCTTCCAGAGGGACCCCTGGTTCCACGCGCAGCGCGCGGCGACGATCTTGCCAATCGCGCCATCCTGGACGCGCTTCAGCGTTTCTAGGTATCCCGTCTGATGACGCCGCTGCGTTCCGGCGGCGACGCCGAGTCCCTTCGACTTCGCCTCGTCAGCCAGCGCGAACACCTTGCGGATACCAGGACCATCGACCGCGACGGGCTTTTCCGTGAAGACGTTCTTGCCCGCGGCAATCGCGGCCGCGAGATGAATCGGCCGGAAGCCGGGAGGCGTCGCGAGGATGATGTAGTTCGCGTCAGTCGCGAGCACCTGCGTGTATGCGTCGAATCCGGTAAACTGGCGATCCTTCGGCACCTCGACCTGCGCCGCGTGGTCCTTGCTGATCTCCTCCAGCGACGAGGCAAGCCGATCGGCGAAGGCATCTCCCATCGCGACGAGCTTTATGCCCTCTGCCCCGTCGAAAGCATTGAGCACGGCCCCCGTGCCGCGGCCGCCGCAGCCGATCAGGCCGATCCTGATCGCGTCGGTGCCCGCGGCGTGCGCGCCGGGAACCATCGGTCCGAGCGAGAGTCCAACCGTCGCAGCCGTCGTGGTCCTGATGAAATCCCGGCGCGACGGTCCCACGCTGTTCTGATCAGCGCACATCCCAACCTCCTTTAGAGAGCCGCATCACTGCGGGCTGTCTCTCGTGATCGTTGAATGGAAGCCTTTCAGGTTGTCCTGCTCCGCAACGGCGCGCACGACGCGAAACCCGGCGAAGGTCGCGTCGGTATGCCACCAGATGCTCTTCGGGCTCTGCGGATCGCGGCGGCTCCACTCCGGCGTCGAGCCGCGCCGCGCCGCGCTGCGCGCGAGCTTCGCATCATCGTCCCACGATCCGCCGCGCGAGACGTGCGGGAACCGATGGTTGCCCGGCAGCAGCACCGGTCCAACCGTCATCGGCTTCACGCCACGGTAGTACGCCGGATCGTATTGATCGAGGATCCACTCGGCGACATTGCCGTGCATATCGTACAGCCCCCAGGCGTTCGGCTTCTTCGACGCGACCGGGTGCGGACGCTCTCCGGAGTTCTCGCGCGTCCACGCGTAGTCGCCGAGCGCGCGTGGATCGTCTCCGAATGAATAGGCGGTCTTCGTGCCGGCGCGCGCCGCGTACTCCCACTCGGCTTCCGTCGCCAGCCGATAGAGCTTGCCCGTCTTCGCGGAGAGCCAGCGGCAGTATTCCATCGCCGCATGCCACGTCATGTTGATCGCCGGCTGCTTCCCTTTGCCGTAGCCGAACGACTCGTCACCGTACGGCGGCGTGGGTCTCGTGATCGCATCAGCGCCGGTCGGAGTCGCGGGACGAGGCTGGGCGGACGAGGGGCGCTCGAGGTCCATGCCGAAGGCGAACAGGTCGTATTCGTCCCACGTGACCTCGGTCTTACCGATCCAGAACGGACCGACCTCCACCTCGTGCTCCGGCCCTTCATCAGGAGCTCGGCCCTTTTCGTTGTCAGGACTGCCCATCGTGAAACGGCCGCCGGGTACCGCGACCATTTCGAAGCTGACTTTCGTCCCGGGGACGGTTTCGGTGTACGACGCTGGCGGCTGTGAGTGTGCGGCGATGGCGGCGAGGCCGCACAGCGCGAACAGAAAAGCGTTGCGCATGATCGGCAACACGTTACTCCAGTTCCGCGCGACTCGCGAGGCCTCACGGGTCCCGACCTCAGGCCTCACGGCAAAAAAAACGGCCGGCGTTTCCGCCGGCCGCTTCCTTGTTACGGATGGGAGCAGTTCTAGCGACTGCACCCCGTAGTGTCTGCCATGTATGCACCTCCCGGCCGCGACCAATTTTTGTGGCTGCCGCCGCTCGCGCCACGAGAACTCCGGATCGATGGTGATCCGTGGAATCCTGGCGGAGGGTCCGTGGCTGGTGGTCGCTAAGAGCCTTTTTTTGACGTCGCGCGGGTGCGACGATCAGCACGATCAGAATAACACGAGTGCTGGCTCATCAGAATCGTCCAGGCACCGCGAATCGTGTATTTCCGCACACTGGTGACTGAAAAGGTACCGCCAGCATTCCACGGCTGCCCTGCACCTCGACCAAGCGAACCTCCCTGTAGTCAGTGCGATGCGCACGGACTCGAGCTCACGACGGCTCAGGTCGGCGCCGTTGCCTCAAGGGGTCAGAGAGATCGGTACGTGCGTACCGGGGGACCTCCGGCTCCGGTGAGAACCCTATATCGGGAAAGTGTCGTGCGGACCCTTTAGGCGCAAGCAGACATTCAGGGTAGGCGGACCTACTCAGGAGAGGAATAGTGTCGATGAAAGTACAGAAGTTGGTTGCGACGGTCGTGTGCGCGTCGGCTTGGTTGCTCGTTGCCGCATGCGGCGATCGCTCCATGCCCACCAGTCCGGACTCCCGGTTCGACTCCAATGGCATCACGGTGATGCACGATGGCGGCACGACGAGCGGCGCGTCCAGTTCGGGATCCACGAGCGCGACAACGATGAATCCGGCGTGGACATCATCGTCATCATCGTCGGGAGGAACGGTCAAGGAGACTCTCACCGGACCCGCCATCAATGGCGTTACGCCTCGGGGCCTCGCGACCGCCGATGAATCGAATTTTTCGAGCGGCGGTTCGACGATCCTGACCGTGCAAGTCAGGGACGTCAATCTGCGCGACGGAACCGTTCTGGGCGTGACGCTGGACTTCACGCCAGTCGGATCGATTACGCTGGCGGGCCGCCAAGGCACGATGACCGCCAATCTCGGGCACTTCGGGGTATCGCGCGATCAGGTCCGGGTCAAGAACGGCGACGCCCAGATCCTGATCGGCGGCTTCTTCCAGTGACGGGTGTTATCTAACGGAATCGGGCTGGCTGTTGGTGATGCGGCCGCACTCGAGCATTGTCTTACCGTAGTAGGGGTTGTGTATTGCCGTGCCCGTTTGCAGCCAGTACTTGCGCAGCATCGGGCAGTACGCGACGTTCACACCGTCGCCGAGCGCGTTCCTCGCGTAGCTGATGATCGCATCACTGAGTGTGCCGAATGCGGCGCGTGCCGATGTCAGATCGGCCGCACGCTGCAGGTCGCCGGCGGCAGATCGAATCGAGTCCGCGCTCGTACCGAGCTTCGCCGCTTCCACCGCGATGGTGCGCGCGGCGTCCGTGATGCCGGTGCGCGTGTCGGCGCTCAACGCCTCTTGAATCCGAAGGTAGGGATTGACAATCGGCAGTACCAGTGCTGGTGCTGCAGCATTGGGGGTGACGGCCGCATCTTGCCTCGCGAGATATTCAACGACCGCAGCGACTTCGGCGCTCGAGAGCGCAAGATTCGGCATGCGCACGTTCTTGTACTTGTCGAATAGTTCCGTCGCGATTGGATCGCCATCGGCGAGCAGCTTGTCGGGCGCGAAAATGAATCGCGCGAGCCACGTGCGATCGCGTGTCTTCGTGACACCGAGCAGGTCTGGTCCGATATGTTCCCCCCGCCCCAACGTGTGGCACGCGGCACAGTGACTCTTGAACATGTACTCGCCGTAATCGAGCGTCAGCGGCGTCGCATCCGCGTACGACTTGAGCTCGCGCTTCGGACCCCGCCAGCTCGCCAGCCAGTCGCCGATAGTCCGCGCGAGAAACTTCGGGTTGTCCAGTGCGGAGTTCCGCATCCACTGTCCCGTGACTTCATTGCCCACGACCAGATTGGGTACGTGTCCATCGGGATCCGACGGGTTCGGCGGCGTATCCATGCCAAGTTTTCTGCTAATCAGATCGATGTCCGCTTGTGAACCCGTCAGGAACAGCCAGCCGGGACCGGCGTGAAACTTCTCCGCGTAGGCCTTGAGCACCGCTGGGGTGTCGTGCGCGGGATCGATCGTGATCGAATAAAAGAATACGTCGCGGCCCATTCGATCGCCGAGCACCGTCTGCACTTGCGCGAGACGCGCCGTCTCGAGCGGGCATGCATACTTGCACGTCGTGTAGATCAAATTGACAGCGACGATCTTTCCCTTGATCAGATCATCGTAGAAATGGACGGGCGTGCCGTCCTGTGTAATCAACGTCACATTTGGAAAGTAATTGGCACCCCACCGGCTGTTCTGGGCAGCCGAAGGGATCGCCGCGGCCCACCACAGCGTGGCGACCGCGGCGATCACTGCCAGGGCTCTCGAGCGCATGGTCTGCTCGCCTCCGGTGGCCCTAGCCAGCCGTTGGTGCGAAGAACGGATCCTCGAACATGACGCCCTGAGGCGTTGGGATCGGCGTCGGCAGCGGCCGCAGAAACGCCTGCCCGCCACCGTTGATCTCCCATCGCACCAGCATCGCATTGTCTTCGTGCGTCGTGTTGTGGCAGTGCTCCATGAACATCCCGCCCCAGTCGCGGAACTGCATGGTGAGCGTGACGCTGCCGCCGGGGTGGAGGCGGTACACGTCCTTGCGTCCGCGTTCCCACGGCGGTACGTTCGCGAGACTGCCGTCGCGCGCGAGGATCTGCCCCTCTTCAAAGTGGATGTGGACCGGATGATCCCAGCCGCCGCCGCCGTTGACCAGGTGCCAGATTTCCCGCGACCCGAACTTCGGCGCCGCATCGATGCGGTTGTAGTTCGCGTCCAGCACCTCGCCTCCGTTGGTCGCGACGCCCCACGGCCCGACGAAGGACGTGGCCGGATCGGGGTTCGGTTGACTGGCGCCCCTGGCGAACTCGAACGTGCGCTCGCGAGCCACCGGGATGGCCGAGAGATCCGGATTCGGGATCAGCGTGTCGGGCACGCGGCTCACGTCCGGCCGGGCAGGGTCCCGCACGACGCGGAATTCCAGGAACCGGCCAACGCCGGGATCCAGCGAGCCGCCGGACAGCGCCTGCGCCAGCGTGAGATCGTTGTCGGGCTTGCGGCCGTCCTCGTGCTCGGCAAGATTCACGAAGTGCAGCTTGTCGCCGATGCTGTAGGCCGAGAAGTCGATGACGATGTCGTAGCGCTCGGCGATGCCCAGTTCGTCGAGCTCCCGCAGTGTCACCGGGTGAGGCAGCAGATTGCCGTCGTTCGCGATCTGGATCATCGGCTGCGCCTGTCCCGCGGCATCGGCCAGCGCGATCTTGAAGAACCGGGCGACGCTTCCGTTGAGGATGCGAAAACGGTACTTCCGACGCTCCACTTCAAAGAAGGGCTTATAAAGGAGATTCACTGTTACCACATCGCCAAGGAATCCGTCGAAGTCGAAGATGTCGAAGAACAGCTGCCCGTCCCGATCGAACGCCTTGTCGGCCAGCATCAGATTCACGTCGTAATCCAGGTTGCCAAAGTCCTTCGCTGTGCCGCTCGGCAGCCGAAGATTGACGCCATCATTAATGGCCTCATTTCCGCGATCGAGGCCGCTGTAGATGTTGAACATCGCGGCGTTGCCCTTGTAGACGTTCTGCGCCGTGAAGCTGAACATGTGATCGTGGAACCAGTGCGTGCTCATCGTCTCGTGCCAGTCGCCGGGCACGTTGATCAGGCCGCCGCTGCCGTTGGGTGTGCTCGCCATCCGATCGGTTGCCGCGGTGTTCACGCTGAAGATACCCGCGAGCACGATCGGCCAGTGATAGTCGTAGAACTGGTTCGGGAAGAAGAACGCGCCCGTGAAGCCGTCGTTCTCCGCGCCGTGATGACCGTTGTGCTCGTGCGTCGTAATGGTGTGACGGCCGAAGCCGTTGTTCTGCGTGACGTCGGCGGGCAGCCCGTTGTGATGCCGGAAGAGAACCGGCTCTCCGTACCGCACTTGAACCAGCTTTGGCGGAATTGTTCCGTTGAAGGTCCAGACGGAGTTCGGCTCCTGCGTCGGCCATTGCGTGTGGAACCGCAGCGGAATCGGCGCCGCCGGATTGACCCCGCTATTGAGCCGCGCCGGCACCTCTGGTCTATATGTAAAGTTGGTCGTCGCCTGCGCCTGTGTCATTTCGATGGCCACCTGCGGCGGGAACTGTGCGAACCGCTGGTGCGCCCACACTGGTCCGGGAGGACGCCCTTCGATGGGACCGGTGCCCCCGCCGAGTGCGGGATCGACGGGCTGCTGCGTCTGGTTGGATTGTGCCTGCGGCGCCGGGTTCAACGACGACACGGGATTGCGCGGGATCACGTCGAATCGCAGCATCGGCTGTGTGAATGGCTGCACGCCGAACAGCGGACTCGGGGGCGTGCCCGTTGGAATCTGCGCCCAGGCATCCGTCGGCATGAATGGATTCAGTCCGCGAATCGGCGCGAGCAGGCCGGCGCCCGTTAACAGACCCATTTTGATGAGATCGCGCCGTGAGAGGCGCCCCCACGACATCTCCCGCACGATCTCCGCCCGATGCATTCTCGCCTGTTCGGCGGCCCTGAGCCGCGCTCTTGATGTATTCGACGGCAGGAATATACGTCTCATAGATGCCTCGCCTCCTCGAGGTTATGAGTGCCGCCGCCGCTACATAGCAGGTGTCCACGAGCGCCCGCGTGCATCGAGAATGTCGCGCGGGAATTTCTGCTCACGTCGCTCGCGATACACACCTGAATGCAATCGCGACAGTCCTGTCGCGTGCGCGCAGGCGGCAATGCGATCCGCAACCACGTTTCACCGATGGCAGACGCGGCTGCCCTGAGCCCGCTGGATGACGTTCGGTCGTCCAGCTTGGCGTCCATGTCTACGAGGGTCGGTAGTACACGCAGGAGCACGCGTCTCGCGCGGGTCATTGCTGACCAAACGAACGCTCTCCTGCGTGACGTCACGAGAGCGTCGGTCCGTGTGCCGGGCGGCACCGGGACGACGCAATGTCGATCGCAGCAGTCAACGCGTCCCGGACCGCGAGGGAGGACGCGCCGAAATCGACGTAGTCACCCATGAAGGCGACTTCTGGCAGAACGGAATGAGCTACCGGTCGGACGGTCGTCTGTCGCGACTCGCCACGTCCGACTACGGGGTGGCGCCGGTGCCCGCCAGCGTCGGCGAATCGAGCAACAACGATGCCGACGCGTGCGCACGCGCGACACGCCGCGGCGACCTGGCGCTGCGAAAGATTGAAGGAAAGGGGCGGATTATTTGCTGAGGTCGGGCAAGCCCGTGTTGATGCGGCCGCACTCGAGCATCGCCTTGCCGTAGTACGGGTTCTGGATTGTCGTAGCTCTCTGGAGCCAGTATTTGCGCGCCATCGGGCAGTACGCGACCTTGACGCCGCTTCCGATGCTGACATTCGACGTTCTCGCGTAGGTGATGATGGCGTCACCCAGGCGGCCGAACGCGGCGCGGGCGGATTTCAGATCGCCACTCTGCTGGAACTCGCCGGCTGCCGTCTGGATCGGTGCCGCGCTCGAGCCGAGCTTCGCTGCTTCGGAAACGATGGTGCGCGCGGCGTCCTTGATGCCCGTCAGCGTATCGGCGCTCAACGCCTCTTGAATGCGCAGGTATGGTTCGACAATCGGCGCGGCCGCTGCGGCCGCGGGCGTCGAAGCACTCGGCGCCGCCGGAGCTGCACTCGGCGTGGGGGCGGCATCCTGTTTCGCGAGATAGTCGACGAGCACGGCGACGTCCTCGTGCGACAGCGCGAGATTCGGCATCCGCACGTTCTTGTACTGCTGGAACAGTTCCTTAGCGATCGGGTCGCCCTCGGCGAGCAACTTGTCGGGCGCGAGAATGAACCGCGTGAGCCATCCGCGATCGCGCGTGTTCGTCACACCGCGGAGGTCGGGCCCGATGAGCGGACCTTTCCCGACGGTGTGGCAGGCTGCGCAGTGATTCTTGAAGGTGTACTCGCCGCGATCCAGCGTGATGGGTGGCGCCTCGGCGTACGACTTGAGGTCTTTTCTCGGGTTCTGCCAGCTGTTCAACCAGTCGCCGATCGTGCGGGCGAGAAACTTCGGGTTGTCCACGCCGGAGTTCCGCATCCACTGACCGGTGACCTCATTGCCCACCAGCAGGTTTGGCGTGTGTCCGTCCGGATTCGCTGGATTGGGCGCCGAGTACAAACCGATCTTCTTGCTGATCAGATCGATGTCGGCCTGTTTGCCCGTGAGGAACAGCCATCCCGGCCCGGCATGGAACTTCGCGGCGTAGTCCTTGAGCACCGCCGCCGTGTCGTGTTCCGGATCGATCGTGATCGAATAGAAGAACACGTCGCGGCCCATTCGATCGCCGAGCAAGCGCTGGACCTGCGCCAGACGAGCGGTCTCGAGCGGACAGGCGAACGTGCACGTCGTGTAGATCAAATTGATCGCGACGATCTTGCCCTTGATCAAATCGTCGTAGAAATGGACGGTCGCCCCGTCCTGGGTCGTCAACGTGACGTTGGGAAAATAATTGGCGCCCCAGTGGCTGTTCTGGGCAGCCGCAGGGGAAGCCGCGGTCAGCCACAACGTGGCGACCGCGGCAATCCGTGCGAGGACCAGCGAGCGTATCGTGCGCTGCATCGTCAACGCGCCGTCGGCAGATCGTACGGATCCTCGAACTTGACACCTTGCGGCGTCGGCACCGGCGTGGGCAGCGGACGGAGGAACGGTTCCCCGCCGCCGTTGATCTCCCAGCGCAGCAGCATCGCGTTGTCTTCGTGCATCGTGTTGTGGCAGTGCTCCATGAACATGCCGCCCCAGTCACGGAACTGCATCGTGATCGTGATGCTGCCGTGCGGCCTGAGGCGGTAGACGTCCTTGCGGCCGCGCTCCCATGCGGGAACGTTTGCGAAGCTGCCGTCACGCGCGAGCACTTGTCCTTCTTCGAAGTGGATGTGGATCGGGTGATCCCATCCGCCGCCGTCGTTGACGAGATGCCAGACTTCGCGCGAACCGAACTTCGGCGCCGCTGATACGCGGCCATAATCCGCATCCAGGGTCTGACCGCCATCCGTCGCGATTCCCCACGGCCCGATGAAAGCGGTATTGGGGCTCGTGCCCGGCTGGCTTCCATCGCGTCCGAACACGAACGTCCGCTCGCGCGCGACCTGGATGGCCGAGAGATCCGGGTTCGGAATCAGCGTGAAGGGCACCTGGCTCTGGTCAGGCACCGCCGGATCGCGAACCACGCGGAACTCGAGGAAGCGGCCCACGCACGGATCGAGCGACGTGCCCGAGAGTGCGGCCGCCATGCTCAGCATCGTGACCGGCTTGGCGCCGTTCAGTGCGGCGGCCAGGGGATCCGAATGATCGGCGAGGTTCACGAGGTGGAGCTTGTCGTTGAGGTTGTAGCTTGAAAAATCGATCACGATGTCGTAGCGCTCCGCAATGCCGATCTCGTCGAGCGCACCGAGGAAGACCGGTTGCGGCAGGAGGTTGCCGTCGTTGGCAATCTGCTGGATCAGCTGCGTCTGACCGGACGCGTTCGCGAGCGCGATCTTGAAGAACCTGGAGACGCTCGCATTCAGGATCCGGAATCGATACTTCCTGCGCTCCACTTCGAAGTAAGGATGCTCGACGAGGTTCACCGTCATCGTGTCGCCGAGGAATCCGTCGAACTGGAACAGATCGAAGAACAGCTGCCCGTCCTGGTCGAACGCCTTGTCGGCGAGCATCAGGTTCACGTCGTACTCGAGATTGCCCCAGCTCTTGCCCGTGCCGCTCGGCAGCCGCAGGTTGACGCCGTCCTCGATCTCTTCGTTCCCGCGATCGAGGCCGCTGTAAATGTTGAACATCGCGGCGTTGCCTTTGTACACGTTCTGCGCCGTGAAGCTGAACATGTGGTCGTGGAACCAGTGCGTGCTCATCGTCTCGTGCCAGTCGCCCGGGACGTTCATCAACTTGCCGTCATCGGTAGGACTGCTGGCCATCGGATCGGTCGCGCCGGTGTTGATGCTGAAATGCCCTGCGAGTACGACTGGCCAGTGATAGTCGTAGTACTGATTCGGGAAGAAGAACGCGCCGGTGAAGCCGTCGTTTTCCGCGCCGTGATGGCCGTTGTGCTCGTGTGTTGAAATCGTATGACGGCCGAACCCGCCGTTCTGCGTCACATCCGGCGAGAGCCCGTTGTGGTGGCGGAACAGCAGCGGTTCGCCGTAGCGTGCCTGCACCAGCTTCGGCGGAATCGTGCCGTTGAACGTCCAGACCGAGGTCGGGTTCTGCGTCGGCCAGTGCGGGTGGAAGCGCAATGGCAGTCCTTGCCTCGCATCGATCCCGCTGTTCAGCATCGATGACACGCCGGGGTTGTATATGTAGTTCGTCGTCGCGGGCGCCTGCGTCATCTCGACGGCGACTTTCGGGTAGAACTCATTGAACCTCTGGTGCGCCCACACCGCACCTGGAGGCCGTCCTTCGATCGGCCCCGTGCCCCCGCCAAGTCGAGGATCGACGGGCTGCTGCGTCTGGTTCGCTTCGGCCATTGGTGACGGGCTCAGGCACGACAGGGGATTGCGCGCCATGACGTCGAAGCGCACCATCGGCTGGGTGAACTTGTCACAGCCAAACCGCGGGCTCGGCGGCGCCCCGGTGGGCCCCAGCGCCTGCGCCTTCACGCTCGCGACGAACGGGTTGAGCCCGCCGATCGGCGCCAGCATGCCGGCGCCGGTGAGGAGGCCCCACTTGAAGAGATCGCGTCGCGAGATGCGGCCCCAGGACAGCTCCCGCACGATTTCGGCGCGATTCCTTCTTGCATGTTCGGCGTCTCTGAGACGCGCCTTCGACGCGTTCCATGGCAAGTAGATGCGACTCATGGGCGTTCTTCTCCTCACTCAGGTTGTGAATCCCGCCACATGCCGGGGCGCTCGGGCCCCGGCACGAGGAAAGCCGTCGAAACGGCCGGTCACGGTTCGCTACCGCACCACGGCCGTGTTCATGTCAGTCGTTATCTCACCCACCGAGAGCGCGCGGTTGTAGACGCGCACCTCGTCGATGAGACCGTTGAAGAACTCGCCGGTCGACGAGGCGTCGCCGCCGATGCGGAGCGCGCCGTTGCTCTGGACGATCGTGTTCAGCGACGGCGCCACGATCGGATTCGCCGTTCCAACCAGCACGCCGTTGACGTAGAACTTCTGCACGATGCCGTCATAGGTCGTGGCGATGTGCGTCCAGGTATTCAGCGGCAGCTTCGTCGTGCCGCGGACGGCCTTGTCGCTCGTCAGCGTGGCGTTGTTCAGCCGCACGTAACCAGCCGGAACCGCCTGGCCGAGCGCCAGCGGCGCGCCATCGTGCGCATACAGGGCGTAGGAGAGAAGCCCTTCGCCGACGATCCCACGCTCCTTCATCAGCACGCATTCCCAGCCACTCATGGACGATGGATTCACCCATGCCTCGAGCGTCATGCCCGTGGACAGATCGAGCGGGCTCGCGGTCGTGTCCGTGACCGTCACCCAGTCGTCGAAGCCGTCGAACTTCAGCGCGCCACCGAACCTGCCGGGGACACGGACCGCCTGACGAATCGCGCCGTTCTTCGCCGACGCCGATGAATCGATCGCGACCGTGCCGGACGCTTCGTCGAAGCCGAGCGCCAGCACCAGACCATTCGCCGGCGGTGCGCTCACGGGTCCGAGCGAAACCGTAAATCCGATGCTGCTACCGAGGAGTGCACTCGTGCCCGCAGTCGGGTTCTGACTGATCACGAGGCCGGCAGCAACCGTTGCGCTGTTCGCGCTCGCGATAGCACCGACGGCGAATCCTGCGCCGGTGATCGCTGACTGCGCGGCAGCCTGCGTCTTGCCGACGACATCAGGCACCGCCGCGCTGGCAGGTCCGAGCGAAAGGACGAACCCGACGGCGCTGCCGACGACTGCGCTCGTGCCTGCGGTCGGACTCTGACTGATGACGGAGCCTGCCGCGACGGTCGCGCTATTCGCGCTCGTCACCACGCCGACACTGAATCCGGCGGCGGTGATCGCTGATTGAGCGGCCGCCTGCGTCAGAGCGACGATCCCGGGGACAGCCGCCATGGCGGGGCCCGTTGATACGACCAGAGCCACGGCACTGCCGGACACGACGCTCACACCGCCAGTCGGGTTCTGGCTGATCACTTGACCTGCCGGAACGGTGGTGCTGGAGCTGGACGTCACCGTGCCGACCGTGAGACTGGCCGCTGTGATCGCCGTCTGCGCGGCCGCCTGGGTCAAGTTGACCACTGAAGGTACAGAGACCGTAGGAGCGGTGTTGATGACGTGCACGCCAACAGCGGGGGACGCTCCCGGGTTGCCCGCGGCGTCACGCGCGAGAGCGCTCACCGTGTGAAGACCATCTGCAACCGTCCGCGTGTCCCAGGAGATGCTGAAGGGCGCCACGATGTCGTTGCCGATCTCGATGTCGTCGACGAAGAACTGGACGCGGGTGACGCCGACGTTGTCGGACGCGGCCGCCTCGATCGTGACGATTCCCGATACGGTGCTGTCCGCGGCGGGCGCAGAGATGTTGACCGAGGGATTGACGATGTCAGGGATCACGCCGACCTTCACGATCCCGACCGCGGTCTGTCCGAGCGTGTCGCGGATTTCATATGTGAAGACGTCGCTCGTTGCGGCCGTCGCCGGAGGCGGAGGCGGAGGCGGAGGCGTATACGTGTACGGGTCCGAACCGGTGATCGTGCCGCCCGCGGAGCTCGTCGTCGCGACGCGCGCGATGCTCAGGTTCGTTCCCCTGTCATTGGCCAGGAGGAAAGCCCCGGCGAAGGTCGTAGGACCGGCGACGTTTTCCAGCGAGTCAGGGCCCGCCTGCGGCCACGTGTCGTTCGCCTGTGGCGTCGGGGGAACCGCGCACACCGGTCCCAGGAATGTCTGCGTCTGCGCCTGCATCGGCATCACGATCGTCAGCACGCCGAGTAGAAGCGATGCAGCAAGCTTTACGATTCCGCGCGCTGAAGGCTCAATAGGACGACGGTTAAGAGACATTCTCCGCTCCTCGATTTGATCAAAATCGCTGCGCGTATGCCGCGAACGCCAGAACGCGTGCCTGGGGGGTGTCGCGAGTAAACCCGATTCACGGGCAATTGCAAATGGCACGGAGGTGGGGGTTCGCCATTGATTCAGACCTGGGGCAGGATCCCGCCGTCCTGGATCATGACGAGCCCGTCCTGCAGCATCACCAGGCCGTGCGTGAATGCGAACACTGCGAGCTCGAGACGCGATGACACGCCAACCTTGTCGAACACGCTCGACAGGTGATGCTTGACCGTGTCCTCGCTGACGCGAAAGCGCTCGGCGATCCCTTTGTTGGTTTCGCCGTCGGCAACGGCGGCCACGACCTGCATCTCGCGTTGCGTCAGACGGAACTTGCGCGCGGGCCGCGGCGCCTGCTTTGCGGGCCGCTCGGGCACCGACTCGAGAAGCTGTCCGTCGAGCCAGTAATTGCCGCCCATGACGCCGCGAATCGCCTGGACGAAGTGCGGCATCGACGCGCCCTTTTCGATGACGCCGCGCGCGCCGGCGCGCATCGCCGCCGCCTGGACGTCGGGCTGCACCGGATCCATCAACAGGAGCGAGCGCACTGGACTGGGCAGCGTCGCGAGCGCCTTGACG
>QHWT01000096.1:33489-40732 GCA_003222675.1 Acidobacteriota bacterium
CAAGTCAGGTTGAAGGCGCCGTACGAGATCGACAGCTTCCGCGCTGTCTGCCGCTTCGCCCAGCACGTTCAGGCCGGCGCTGGCGTCGAGCAGCAGTTTCAGTCCGAAACGGAAAACCGGTTGGCTATCAGCAAGTGCGATACGAACGATGCTCATTCTTGGTCTCAGCCGAAATAAGGGTCGGGACGCGCCGATTGAGCAAGGGCCGCGCCACTCGCACAAAGAAAACAAATGCCGGAAAAATTGAAGGGATTGACGTAGTGGTGTTTCGCCGGTCTGCCGCTGCGAAGAACGAATTCGACTTTTACGCGGACGTCGGCGGTGGCGGAGACTTTGTGACAGCATGGTTTTTTCGCGCGCTTCTGGAGGACGAGCAGTGCGCATGGGCTCGGAAAGTCCGCGCTGAAGGAGACTCCGATGACGACCGATCGCTACACGAAAGCCGTGCTGACCGTGATCGCGGGATGCCTGGTGTGGATCTGTGTGATGGGAACAGCCGGCCCACTGAGCGCGCAGCAAGTACCGACGCCCGATAGCGCGCTGGCCGCCGGGCGCGTTCAGCCGGTGGTGATCGTGGGCACCGGCTCCATGGATGCGCAGGGAAAGATCGCGGTCACCTTCGTCAGGCGCAACAACGCGCAGGTGACCGATCCGACACTCGCCGTGAGGCTGCCTTACACCCCTGAAGCCCCGCTTCCGGTGCACCTGCCGTATACGACGGCGTCGCCGCTTCCCGCGCAGCTGCTCTATTCTGCCGGGACTCCACTCCCCGTGGAGATCACCGGCATCAAGAAGACGCGCGAATGGGAGCCGATTCGCACACAGGTCGAAGACGCACCGCTCCGCCGAACGCCGGGCTTGGCGAAGCGCTAACTGGAGGACGGTTCACGGTTCACGGTTCACGGTTCATGGTTCATGGTTCATGGTTCATGGTTCATGGTTCATGGTTCATGGTTCTTGGTTCGTGGGTTCTGGGTTTCCCGTGCTCCCACAACCGGCAACCGGCAACCGGCAACCGACCTCGGACCTCGGACCTCGGACCTCGGACCTCGGACCTCGGACCTCGGACCTCGGACCTCGGACCTCGGACAACCGTGCTCCGTTTATAATTGACGTTTACCGATATGAACAGCACGCCCATAGGGACGGGGCCTGCCCTCGACTTCATTCGTGAGCGCGTCGCCGAAGACCTGGCGGCGGGGCGGGATGGCTCGCGAGTCGCGACACGGTTTCCTCCGGAGCCGAACGGCTACCTTCACATCGGGCATGCGAAATCGATTTGCCTCAACTTCGGCGTCGCGCAGGAGTTCGGGGGGACGTGCAATCTTCGGTTCGATGACACGAATCCGACGACGGAAGACGTCGAGTACGTCGAGTCGATCGAAGAAGACGTGCGGTGGCTCGGTTTCGAATGGGCGGGCCTGCACTTCGCGTCGGACTACTTCGAACAGCTCTACGAGTACGCGGTTCATCTGATCGAGCGCGGCCTCGCGTACGTCGACAGCCAGAACGCCGACGAAATGCGTCGTAACCGCGGGACGTTGACCGAGCCAGGGAAGGACAGTCCGAACCGGAACCGCAGCGTCGGCGAGAACCTCGATCTGTTCGCGCGGATGCGCGCCGGCGAGTTCGAAGACGGCGCGCACGTGCTGCGCGCGAAGATCGAGATGGCGTCGCCGAACATGAACATGCGCGATCCGGTGCTCTACCGGATCCGCCGCGCCCATCATCATCGGACCGGCGACGCCTGGTGCATCTACCCGATGTACGACTTCGCGCACCCGCCATCGGACGCGATCGAGAAGATCACCCACTCGCTGTGCACGCTCGAATTCGAAGATCATCGCCCGCTCTACGACTGGTTGATTGAGAACCTCCCGGTGCCGGCGCGCCCGCGGCAGATCGAATTCGCGAGGCTCAACCTGACCTACACACTCATGAGCAAGCGGAAGCTGCTCGAGCTCGTGCAGGAAGGCCATGTCAGTGGATGGGACGATCCCCGCATGCCGACGATCGTGGGCATGCGCAGGCGCGGCTACACGCCTGAGGCGATTCGGGCGTTCTGCGAGCGCATCGGCGTCGCGAAGCGCGAGAACACGGTCGACGTCGCGCAGTTGGAACATGCGGTTCGCGAAGACCTGAACGCGCACGCGCCGCGCGTCATGGGCGTTCTGCGCCCGCTGCGCCTCGTCATCGAGAACTATCCGGAAGGCAAGACGGAAGAAGTCGACGTCATGCGTGCTCTACATCGAGCGCGACGACTTCCGCGAGGACCCGCCAAAGAAATTCTTCCGGCTCGCGCCCGGACGGGAAGTCCGCCTGCGCTGCGCGTATTTCATCACGTGCACCGGGGTCACGAAGGATCCGGCGACGGGAGAGATCGTCGAGCTCAGATGCACGTACGATCCGGCGACGCGCGGCGGCGACGCGCCTCACGGCCGCAAGGTGAAGGCGACGCTCCACTGGGTGTCGGCCAGCCACGCCGTCGATGCCGACGTCCGCCTCTATGATCGATTGTTCAATGCGGAGGAGCCGGGGTCATCTGGGGACTACCGGGCCGACTTGAATCCCGCCTCGCTCGAAGTGGTGCGCAACTGCAAGGTCGAGCCGTCGCTCGCATCGGTAACGCCCGGCTCGCGGTTCCAGTTCGAGCGCATCGGCTATTTCTGCGTCGATCGCGACAGCACGCCGTCGCGTCCCGTGTTCAATCGCACGGTCACGCTCAAGGATGGCTGGGCGAAAATTCAAGGACGGGACACGAAGAATTGAGTAATTTGGTAATCGGGTAAATCGATAATTTATTTATTCGATTACCCAATTACCCGATTACCCGATTAGTCGAACTCTCCCGCGCGAATGCGCGTGACGAGCTCGTCGAGCGAGCGGATGCGGGGGCAGTCCGCGTCTGGCCGCAGGTCGGCCTCGTCCACGAGCACCGCCCGGATGCCCGCGCTGCGCGCGCCGACCACGTCCACGTTGTAGAGATCGCCCACATGGATCGTGGTCTCCCGCGTGGCGCGGCTGCGCTCGAGCGCGATCTCGAACAGCCGCGGATCCGGCTTTTCGGCTTTCTCGTCGCACGAATCCAGCACGCAGTTGACGAGACCGTCCAACCCGATGCGCGCCATGTGCGCGCACAACGTACCGTTGGCGTTCGACACGACCGTCAGCGTCAGGCCGAGTTTGCGCAGCGCGCCCAGCGCCGGCCGCACCGGGCCGGGAACGAACTCCCACAGGTTGTGTGCACAGTGATAGGCATGCAGCTCGTCGAGCGCCGCAGCGGTCGCGGGCGATCGGTCGACGCCTGCATTCTCGAGGATCAGGTCGAAGAAGAGCCACCCGCGGCTCGCATCCGAGGTGGCGCCGATCACCTGCCGATCGTCGAGTCGCCGTCGAGCGTAAGGTTCAGCCCTGGCAAGCGCCTCCGGCGTGACGTCGACGCCGTGACGGGCGAGCGCCTCGCTGACACGCGCCCAGTTCGGAAAGATCAGCACGCCGCCAGCGTCGAGGAAAACCGTTTCGAGGGGCACAGCTCATTGTACGAGGTCCGAGGTCTGAGGTCCGAGGTCCGGCCTGCCGCGCCCGCCGCCGCCCGCGCGTGATTCTCGCGGGCTCTGGCGAGACCTCGCCGAAGATCGACTCGCCAGGCGCGTCACCCAGTTGCTATTGATCGGTCAACGCGATCAGCGGATCTATCCTCGCGGCCCGACGCGCCGGCACCGCGCACGCGGTGAACGCGACGAGACCGAGCAGCACGGCGACGCTCGTGAGCACGAGTGGATCGAGAGGCTGCACGCCGAAGAGCTGGGTCTCCATCGCGCGCCGGATGGCGACCGCACCGACGAATCCCAGGCCGACACCGACGGCGAGGAGCATCAGCCCTTCGTGCACGACCAGTCGAAAGATGCGCGCGCCGTCGCTGCCAAGCGCGAGCCGGATGCCGATCTCGCGGCGCCGTTGCGAGACCTGATAGGCGAGCACGCCGTAGATGCCGACCGATGCCAGGAACAACGCGACACATGCGAACATCATCGCCAGCAGCATGGGCGTCCGGCGGCTGAGCAGCGACTGGCTCACGCGCTCGCCCATCGATCGCACGCCGTAGAACGGCAGCTCTGGATCGATGGCCGTCACCTCGCGGCGGATCGCCTGCGTGACGCTGTCGGGGTCGCCGGCCGTGTGCGCAACCAGCGTCATCGTTCGGATTGCGTCCTGCGCGACGGGAAAGTAATACGCGCCGACCGGCTCTTTCTCGGTCAGCCCTCGTGTACGGATGTTCCCGACAACTCCAACGATCGTGTAGAAGCGGGAAGTCGGTCCGGGGCCGCGCTGGAGCTCTTCGACCTTGTCGGGCCGCCAGAGCCTCCGCCCGATCGGATCCGTCTGACCGAAGAAACGCGCCGCCAGCCGCTCGTCGATGATCGTGACTCTCGGCGCGCGCTCGTTGTCGGATGCGCTGAAGAGTCGCCCCCGTTTCAACGGGATGTTCATCGCCTCGAAGTAACCGGGCGACATGTCGGTGGAGTAGGGAGAGATGAGCGATTCCCCCTTTGACATCACGTAGCCTTCGGCAAGAATGACGCTGTCGTTGAAGTTGTTGCCGAGCGGCAACACGTCGGTGACGCCAGCCGCCTGTACGCCCGGCAGCGCGCGCACGCGGTCGAGCAGCCGGTTCGTGAACGCGATCAGCTCCGGGTCTCCTTTGTAGCGGGACGCCGGAGGACTCACGGTCCCGGTCAGCACGTGCGCCGTGTCGAACCCCGGCCGGACCGCGAGCACACGCTGAAAGCTCGCCAGCAACAGTCCCGCGCCAATCAACAGCATGAACGCGAAGGCGACCTGCGCCGTCACGAGCACGCGCCGGACGCCGCGCGAGCCGCGCCCTGCGGTGCCGCTTCGTCCTTCTTCGCGGAATGCCTGGCTCAGATTCAGGTGCCGCAATCCGAGCACCGGCACGAATCCGATGAGTAACCCGACGAGCACGGCGAGCGTGAACGTGAAGGCCACGACCGGAAGGTTTAGCGCGACTTCGGTACCCTGCGGCGTCTTCTCCAGGCCGAACGTCACCAGCATGCGAATCCCTATCCAGCCAAATGAGAGGCCCGCAAGCCCGCCGACGAGTGTCAGGATGACCGTCTCGGTCAAGAGCTGCCGCGCGATTCTCCCCAGACCCGCACCGAGCGCGTGACGTGTCGCGATTTCCTTCATCCTGGCGCTCGAGCGCACGAGCATCAGGTTGGTGATGTTGACGATGCCGATGAGCAGGACGAAGGCGACGCCGCCCCACAAGAGATAGAGGGTGCTGCGGATCTCGCGAACGAGGAACGCCTGCATCGGCACGACGACCGTATGGAAACCCGCGTTGATGAGAATCTCCTTGAGCTGTGGGAAGCGATCGAGATTGCGTGCGTTGAGCGCGTCGATCTGCTGCCGCGCCTGCACGACGGTCGCCGTTGGTTTGAGGCGGGCGATGTACGACCAGTTGTTGCTGTGGCGCGCCTCATCTGATTTCTGTTCCGCCATGAACGCGAGCGGCAGCCAGAGCTTGATGTCGGGATCGAGGAAGCGGAAGCCTTGCGGCAGCACGCCGATGATCGTGTAGGGTTCCCTGTTGATCCGCATGTCCTGGCCGACCGCGGCGTCGCGCCCGCCGAAGGACTGCTGCCACGTGGCGTAGGTCAGTATCACCTTGTGCGTCTTGTCGATCTCCCCGTCGTCTTCCGTGAAGAGGCGGCCGCGGAGAGGTTGTGCCTGCAGCAGGCGCAGCAGCGACGGCGTTGCGAGCATCGCCGTGACCCGCTGCGGATTGCCTTCCTGGCCGACCGTGACGCCGCGCGTATTGTAGAGCGCCTGTTCCTGGAAGACGTCGGTCTCGCGCAGGCGATCGTAATAATCGGGGACGCCGCTCGACCCACCCTCGGCCACGCCGGCGCCCGGATACGCGTTGTACATGTAAACGAGCTGCTCTGCGTGCGGCGCCAGCAGCGGCTGCAGCAGGATGGCATTCACGATCGCGAAGATGGCTGCGTTGGCACCGATGCAAATCGCAAGCGTCAGTATCGCGGTCGAGGCAAACCCGCGATCCTTCCACAGCACCCGCGCAGCAAACCGCACATCCTGAAGCAGTCGTTCCATATGGGTACTCGATCTCCTGACAATACGAGGCGCAAGGGATTGGGGTTCTCCAGCGTTTCTAACTAAGTTTGTGGCCTCCAGGCACAACTGATTCCTGTGGCTTTCGGCTTCCGACCGAGTTGCCGTATGCGTGCCGCGGCTGCCAGCACCTGCGCGCGTTCGGACGTCTGCGTGGGGGCGTGACACCGGCGCAGGCATCAGCTGAGGTGACGGCGATTCGAGAGCAGATGCGCGCGGAGCATCCGGTCGACTACGCGCCCGGAAGCGTGGCAGTGGTTCCGCTTGCTGATGCGATTGCCGGCTCAGTGCGGCCCGCGCTGTATGTGTTGTCAGCCGCGGTGGGGTTCGTGCTCCTCATCGCGTGCGCGAATGTTGCCAATCTCCTGCTGGCGCGATCGCTCGGGCGGCAGCGCGAGATCGCCTTGCGCGCGGCGCTCGGCGCCGGACGCGCCCGCAGCGTCCGCCAGTTGATGACCGAGAGCGTGCTGCTCAGCGCCATTGGCGCGGTCGGCGGCGTGCTACTGGCGATCGTGGCTGTCAAGGGGCTGTCGAGTTTTGCGCCGGTGTCGCTCCCACGGCTGGATCACGTCTCCGTCGACGGTCGCGTCCTGCTGTTCACGACGGCTGTCGCATTGATCACGGGCCTTCTCTGCGGCATCGTGCCGGCGTTCAAAGGCTCGTCGGTTGATTTGCGGGGGTGGTCGCGCAGCGCACGCGCGAGGTCGGCCTGCGCGTGGCGCTCGGCGCACGGCCGGCCGATATCCGCCACCTCGTGCTCTCAGGAGGGTTCGCGTTGGTGGGCGCCGGGCTTGCCATCGGGCTTGCGACGGCGCTGGCGTCGGCGCAGTTCCTTGGCGCGCTCGTGTTTGGCGTCAGCCGCACCGATCCGGCGACGTTCGCGGCGGCCGGGAGCATCTTGACGTGTGTCGCGTTCGTCGCGCACTGGGTTCCGCTCCGTCGCGCGCTCGCGGTGGATCCCACGGTCGCGCTGCGGCACGAGTAGCACCCGGCACACTGGCTGCAGGCGGCGGCCCGCGACGACGAATATGATCGCCGTGTGACCCTGGTGCCGCTGCCGATCGACGCCGAGCTTCCGCGGATAGTCGAT
>QHWT01000096.1:40811-103935 GCA_003222675.1 Acidobacteriota bacterium
GGCGCGTGGCCGCGAGGGCGATCGCGCAGCGCATCGCGCACGAACAGGGCTGGATCCTTGGCGACCAGGTCGGATGGCACGTCCGCTTCGAGCGCCGCTTTTCGGCGCGTACGCGCGTGCTGCTCGCGACCGAAGGGATCCTGACGGCGAGACTGCAGCAGGATCCGTTGCTGTCCGGCTTCCGCACGGTCATTCTCGACGAGTTTCACGAGCGCACCGTTCACGCTGATCTCGGCCTGGCGCTCGCGAGACAGGCCTGGCGCGCGCGAGACGATCTGCGAATCGTCGTGATGTCCGCCACGCTCGATCCGGGCGCGGTTTCAGCCTTTCTTCACGATTGTCCCGTCGTGACGGTGCCGGGACGGCTGCATCCGCTCGAGATCGACTACTGCCCGTCGCAAACCGTCGCTGATGCCGTGAGCGAGCTGCTGCCAGACAGCGCCGGCAGCATTCTGTGCTTTCTTGCCGGCGCGCCTGAGATCCGCCGCGCGGAACTGGACGTTGCGGCGGCGATTGGCGCCCGCGCCGAGATCGTTCCGCTCCACGGATCACTGCCCGCGGACGCGCAGAACCGCGCGATAGCCGATAGCGGAGATCGACGCGTGATCCTCGCGACGAACATCGCCGAGACGTCGCTGACGGTGCCGCGTGTGTCCGTGGTGATCGACAGCGGCGTTCAGAAGGTCGCGCGCTTCGATCCGGACCGCGCGGTCGATTCGCTGGAGCTCGAGCGCATACCTGCTGACTCGGCGGAGCAGCGCGCGGGGCGCGCGGGCCGGCTCGGACCAGGGCGCGCGCGCCGGCTGTGGAGCGCGACCGATCGGCTGCGTCCGCATGGGGTACCCGAGATCCACCGGGTGGATCTGTGCGAGGCAGCGCTCGAGGTCATCGCGTGGTCCGGACATCCGCGCACGTTCGAGTGGTTCGATGCGCCGGACGTGGACCGCATCGAGGCGGCAATGACCCTGCTCGCACGGCTCGGCGCGATTCGTGACGGACGGCTCACGACAATCGGACTCGAAATGCACCGTCTGCCGATCCATCCGCGGCTCGGGCGAATGCTGGTGGAGTCGCGTGGCAGCCGCGATGTCGCGCTCGCGTGTGCGGTGCTCTCCGAACGTCACCTGATCGTCCGGCATGCGGCTGCGTCATCGAGCGACCTGCTCTCCGCCATCGACGATCCTCGTACGCTGCCGTCACATGTCACCGACGTCGCGGGTCGGCTTGCCGCGGACGCCGAGGATCGCGGCGGGCACGCGCCGCCACCGGAGCGCGAGCGGAACTTTCGACGCGCAATCTTCTGCGGGTATCCGGATCGCGTCGGCCGCCGGCGATCCGCGGACGTGCCCCCGCGGTATCTGCTCGCGTCGGGTCACGGTGCGACTCTCGGTCGCGAAAGCAGCGTCCACGACGCCGAGTTCATCGTCGCCGTCGACGTGAAGTCGGCGCGTAGAGGTGATGTGTCCGAGGCGATCGTCAGGATCGCGAGTGCCGTGGACCGGGAGTGGCTCCAGCCCACCGCCGTTCGAATCGTCCACGTGCTCGACACTCGAGGCCAGGTCCGCGCGATCGAGCGGGCCTTCTATGACGAGATCCTGCTCGACGAGCGCCCTGCCGTCATCGATCCTGACGAAGCCTCGCGGCTGCTCGCGTCAGCGTTCCTCGCGACGAAGCGGTCATATGACGATGAACAGCTTCTGCGGCGACTGCGGTTCGCAGGGATGCCGGCCGATCTTTCAGTGATGGCGGCGCGGGCCGCCGCCGGACGGACGTCACTCTCCGAGGTCGTGCTCGACGCGGCCGTCGACTGGAAGGCGAAGCAGGAACTGGAGCGCGTCGCGCCGCGGACAATCGGCGTGCCGAGCGGCCGCGCCGCGACGCTCGAGTATCACGAGGACGGTTCGGTCAGCGCCTCTGTGAAATTGCAGGAGCTTTTCGGCCTCGCGGAGACACCGCGTGTCGGCCCCCATCAGAGGCCGGTCATCTTGTCGCTGCTCGCGCCGAACGGACGTCCCGTGCAGACGACCACGGACCTGCGCAGTTTCTGGAACACGACATATCAAGAGGTACGTCGCGAATTGCGCGGGCGCTATCCGAAACATCCGTGGCCAGAAGATCCGTGGAGCGCTCGACCAACGGGCCGCACGAAGCGACCTGTGTAACCGAACGACCGGGGTCTGACCCCGCCGTCCGGATCCGGTCACCGGGGTCAGACCCCGGCGCCGCTGACGCGCTGGAGCTGCGTGATGCGCGCGCGGAGCGATGCGGTGAATGACTCGACTTCTTCGGGTGTCGCGCCGCTCGCGCCGAGCGCGGCGCGGAGCTGGTCGTCGCCGATCCGACCGAGGTAGCGGCATAACCAGGCGACGTCCTTCACGGTGATCGACTGGCGCGCGTCGGCCGTGCGTTGACCCGCATACCCGAACTGCACGAACCCGTTCGTGACGCCGCTGACGAACTGGGGCGTCTGCGCCGCGAACGCGTCCGGATCCCAGCGCCCGCGCGTGACCGGCGTGACGCCCCAGCGCCCCATCGATCCGCCCCAGTCAGTGATCATGTAATGCGCCTCGCGCTTCCATCGCGCGCGGCGGCGCACGTAAATCGCCGTGTTCGATCCGCGCGCGACGTCGCGTTGGTCCTTGTTGTCCCAATTCGAGATCAACATCATGATCACCCGCAGCCCTGCCAGCTCGCGCGTTCCGACGAACGGATTGTCGGCCCACGACCAGCTGTGCTCTTCGAACAGCTTGAGGTCGTCAGGATCGTCGAGCTCGAACCGCGCGTCGGCGAACCGGCCGTCTGCCGCGATGCACGACGCGGTGCGCCTCAGGGCGGCGGCCTGCTCCACGTGCCCCTCCCGGACGTAATACGTCACCTCCGCAAAGTATCCGCATGCCCATGCGAGGCGGACTGCGAATGTCTCCGGCTGCACTTCGTTGCCCCACTTCACGCGCCACCGGCGCCCGCGCGCGTCGCGGACGGACACGCACGGCTGCGATCCCGTCTGGTGTTCTTCGATGAATTGAAACGGCGGATGCGGGCGGCCGTCAGCACCGCCGGGCCCTGCCGCGAGATCGAGCCGTTCGACGTCGCCGGGGTCGCGCCACAGGCAATGCCGCACGCCGATCAACGGACGGGGGCCGGCCCGTCGCACTTTGTAGTACCCAATGGCGCGCCACATCAGCCGCAGCGTGACGTACGTCACCACCGCGCCGGTTATGGCGGTTACCACATAAACGAAAAGCGCGTAGGTCACGGCTCGGTCGTTAAACCGCGAGTCGGGACGAATGGTCTAACGATGCGCATGCGTATTCTTCGCGGATTACGGAGCCAGCTGCTCCCATGCGGATGCCTGGCGGGTGTGTACGAAACGTATGACGGCCACATCGTGGCGCTACTCGACGACAAGTCTCCCGCGTGTGCGGATCCGGCGCACGAAAGCCACAACGGGAGCCTCCACGTGATCTCGTCCGCGGAACTCGCACGTCAATCCTCCGCAGAGCCCACCAAATAGACGAGCTCGCGCCCAACCTGTACCTCAGCTCGCAATAAGCACGCCGGTCAATCATTCCCAAAACTTTGTGGCTTCCGCCTTCAGGCGGAAGTGCGGCCGCAGCGCATCAATCTTCCGGCTAAAGCCGGAAGCCACGAGATGGAGTACGGCGGGCCGGATAGAATCGATCTCCGGATGAAAATCGGAACATGGAACGTGAATGGCATTCGCGCGCGGCACACGCAGGTGCAGGAATGGGTTGAACGCGAGCAGCCGGATATCGTCTGCCTCCAGGAAATCAAGGCGGCGTCGGACCAGGTGCCCGCGGCGCTCTGCGAGATGGAAGGCTACTGGTGCTACTGGCACGGCGCGAAGGGATATTCTGGCGTCGGCCTTCACATCACCAAAAGGCTGTGCCCGGAGCGGCCGGCGTTTACGCATCCCTCGTTCGACTATGAGAGCCGGATCGTGACGTTGACCGTCGGCGGCGTGACGTTCGCGTCGGTCTACGTGCCGAACGGTGGCAAGGACTTTCCGGCGAAGATGCGCTTTCTCGACGCGCTCGACGATTACGTGACCGCCATCCTCGCGAACGGCACGCCCCTGCTGATCTGCGGGGATGTCAATATCGCCCGCGCCGACATCGACGTGCACCCGAAGGAGCGGAAGCCGCGCGCGATCGGGCAGCTGCCGGAAGAACGCGCGGTGCTCGAGCGCATTCTCACCCGCGGGCTCGTCGATACCGGTCGCGAGCTCCAGCCGCAGAACGACCAGATGTTCACGTGGTGGGCCCCCTGGCGGAACATGCGCCAGCGCAATATCGGGTGGCGGCTGGATTACGTGCTCGCCAGCCGCTCGGTGTTCGAGGGCGTCAGAAGCTGTATCGTGCAGCGCGACGTGGGAACCAGCGACCATGCGCCGGTCGTCGCCACGTTCAACGTTTGACGCCGCCTTCGCTCGTGGATCGTGAGGGGGTTTCGGCGCGGCAGGCTGAGAGAGGGAGACACGCGTGCGGTTGAAACCGGCGCTCGCGAGCATCACGTCGGTGGCTGCAGGGCTGACGTGTGTCGCCGCGCTGCTGGCGCAGACGCCGCCTGCGCCGCAGGAACAGCGTCCGACGTTCAAAGGCGGCGCAAACCTCGTGCGGGTCGACGTCAGCGTCATCGATCGTCACGGCGAACTTGTGACGGATCTGACCAAGGACGACTTCGAGATCCGCGAGGACGGCGTTCCCCAGACGGTCGAAAACTTCAAGCTGGTGGAGGCGAGCGGCGAAGCGCCCGACGACCTGTCCCTGCCGATCCGATCGCCGGAGCATGCGCTCGCGGAAGCGGCGCGCGACGACGTTCGCGTCTTCGTCATCTTCTGGGACGAGTACCACATCGGCCAGATGGCCGCCGCGATCGAAGGTCGCAAGGCGCTGACGGAGTTCGTCCACAACGCGTTCGGTCCCGCCGACCTCGTCGCGCTCGTCGATCAACTGACGCCGCTCGATGCCATCAAGTTCACGCGCGATCGCCTCGAGCTCACCGAGGCGGTGCGCAAGCTGAAAGGGCGGTTGGGCATCTACATTCCGCCGCGCAGCGCGCTGGAAGAGGGTCAGATGGCGCTGATGCGCGACGTCGAGCAGCTGCGCGCGCAAGTGACGGGCTCGGCCCTCGAAGCCGTCATCTCGCACCTCGGCGCGATCCGCGAAGGGCGCAAGGCCATCCTCTTCGTCAGCCAGGACATCGGCGCGCTGCCGAGGGACGAACGGTATCGCTGGCTCGACGGGGCGATCCGTCTCGCGAACACGAACAACACGGTCATCTACACGCTGGATCCGCGCGGCCTTCTGATGAACGGCCGCATCTCGGACGTGCTGCAATCGCTCGCGTCCGAAACAGGCGGGCGCTGGTTCCAGAGCAACGAGCCGGCGCCGCTGTTGCGCACCATCGTCAAGGAATCACGCGCGTTCTACCTGCTCGGATACGCCTCGACGCTGAATCCCGCCGACGGCAGGTTCCATCACATCAAGGTGCACGTGAAGCGACCCGGCGTGGATGTGCACGCGCGAAACGGCTATTTCGCTCCGGCGCCTACGCAGATCGAAAACGAGCGCACGAGGGTCGCCGCCGCGGTCGTGCCGCCTGACGTCGAACGAGCGCTCTCTCCGCTCGTCGCGATGCGTCCCGACACTGTCGGCGATCTCTGGGTTGGCGCCACCCGGGGCGCCGACGGCACGGCGCGCGTGACGATCGCGTGGACGGCGCGGGAGGCGAACGTCGGCGCGGCGGTGGCGGCGCGGGCGAGCGGCGCGGATGGGACGATCTATTACGATGGCGCCGTCCCTGCGACCGCCGCGACGTTCACCGCGCCGCCGGGACGGTTATCGATTCAGCGGACGCTGCTCGATGCGGACGGAGCGGCCGCCGATCGAGAGACATCGACGTTCGACGTGCCGGATTTCGGCGCCGCGCTGTCCATGAGCTCACCAGTGCTGATGCGTGCCCGCAACGGCCTGGAGCTTCGCTCGCTCACGACGGGCGCGTCGGCGGTGCCGTATGCGGGACACGTCTTCGATCGTACCGATCGCCTCGTGGTCCGCTTCTCGGTGTTTGGCGCGGCATCCGCCGACGCGACGGTCACGGCGAGTCTCCTCAGCCGCAAGGGAATCGCGTTGTCCTCCCTGCCGCTTTCACCTGTGACCGACCGGCCGGGCGAGTATGCGGTGCAGTTTCCGCTCTCCTCGGTCTCGCGCGGCGACTACCTGATCGCGATCGAAGCGTCGCACGGCGACGATCGCGCGAAGGCGCTGGTGCCCTTCCATGCTTCGCAATAATCCATGTCGTGGCTTCCGGCTTTAGCCGGAAGACCCCGATGCCGGGTCTAAAGACCCGGGCCTACATCCGGCTCTCTAAAGGCCGGCCTACATCCGAGTGCGATCGCTGCTACGTTCACCTGCCTTGCTGAGCGTGAAGTTCACCGTCACGGTCACCATGAACGGCACCGGCTGTCCGTTGAGAAGCGTCGGCATGTACTCCCACTGTCGCACCGCCTCGAGTGCGGCAGCGTCGAGCATCGGGATCGATTTCAGGATTCTCGCATCCTCGACCCGCCCTTCCGCATTGAGGAGGGCTTCGATGATGATCACACCCTGCACGCCCGCGTCCCGCGCCTCTAGCGGGTAAATCGGTTTCACGTCGTGAGTTTTCATAGGTGTCTGGATGTTTCCGCCGACGCGGAGCGGGTGCAGCCGTTCGACGGCTTCGCGGAAACCGTCCGGCATGGGAGGTGCGTTGTTGCCGGCCAGCGCGGGAGGATCGGGAATGCCGGCCGCGCGCCGCAGCGCCAGCGCCTTGTCGCGCAATTCATCCGCCTCCTTAATCATCTCCTGCTGTTCCTGCGCGTCCGTGCTCATTGCGGCCAGCGTACGCAGCGCGAGGTTCTTGTAGATGAGCGACGGCACGTAGTCGGCATTGATCGCGAGCGCGCGATCCTCGGATGTGATCACGTTGCGGAGCGCGGTGGCCTTCTCGTCCGGCGTGAGCGCAGCATCTTTGGTGGCCTTCTCGTAGTACTCGGTTGCCCGAGTGTGGTACGTCTCTGGGCTGAGCGGATCCCGCGGCGGCTTCTGCGCGTCCGACGCCTGCAGCGGAAACGCCCGCACGCCAGTTAACGCGCCGCCGGCAAGCGCAACGCCCAGCACGCACGACGCGGCAATGACACGAATTGGAGACATGCCTCCCTCCTTTGAAAGGAGCATTACGCGATGGAACAAATGTCGCCGATGAGAGAAAGGATGTGATGAGGAGAGCGCCGAGCCATCCGCGAGCGTGAGCAGCGTGTCGAGGTAGATCCGCCGCGCATTCGTGAACAGAATCGACAACTCATCGACCACCGTTTCGCGCGCGAGCTGCACGCGCGAAACGAGCCACCACATCGCGGGATGGAACCAGAACACCGCGCGCACGCACTCCTCGAGGACGAGCCACGCCCAGTCGCGGCGCTGCACGTGAAAGAGCTCGTGGGCGACGACGGCACGCAAGGCGCGCGGATCGAGCGAACGCAGCGAAACCGGCAACAGGACGACGGGGTGAAAGAGCCCGAACGTCACCGGCTGTTGGGCGTCACCTGACCAGCGGATCGCCGCATGCGTGCGGAGCGAGCGCTGCAGATCATCGAACTCGCCGTTGGCGTCGGCTTCCGCGGTCGAGCGCTGACGGAGTCGAACGACGCCCGCGCCGACCCACACCAGGCGGCAGACCGAACCTGCGATGAGCACGACCAGCAGTGCGACGACCCAGTTGCGCGTGCGCCCGGCGTCCGACGCAAAGACCAGGACCTCGACCGAACTGTCGCCCGCCGCCCCTCGGGCGGAAGACGCCGCGGGCGCCCGGTGACCCGGCGCAGGCGGATGCCATGGCTGCATCACCGGAAGCAGGAGGCACGCGACGAGCAGCGCGCGCCAGAAGGCGTGCTGAATCGCCGGCGCCGAGATGCGCAGCAGGCGGGGAATGCACGCGCAAATACCGACCAGGACGCCGATCTGCAGACTGTACGAGAAAAGATTCACGGCGGCTTGCTCGCCAGTCATTCCTCGATCTCCTCGATCGCACGCAGGAGCGCCTGGCGCTCGCGTGCGCTGAGTTTCGTTCGCTTGACGAGATGCAGCAGCATCGGCCTCGACGCCCCGTCGAACACGCGATCCACGAACTCGCGCACCATGTCGCCGATCACCTGGTGGCGCGGTTTGGCGGGCCGATACACGAACGCTCGATCGACCTGCCTCTTGCGAACGTGCCCCTTCTGCTCCAGGATTCGCATCATCGTCAGCACCGTGGTGTAGGCGATCGGCCTGGCGGCGTTCAGGTGCTGGTGCACCTCACGAACGGTGGCGCTTTTCAGCGTCCACACGACCTTCATGATGGCGAGTTCCTGCGGCGTGAGCGTGGGAGAGGGCGTCCGCATCTACTAATTACTTAATACTTAGTAGGATCCGCGTCAAGTCCTCGTCGCGAGTCGTGTATGGCTCAGGACGGAACGGCGGACCTGAGGGTCCGCCCTAAAAATGCCTGCACCGTTGGCCGGGCCGCCCGACAAGTGCATGCATCGTAGGCCGGGTCTTCAGACCCGGCAGCATGAGCCATGGGCCTATCTCTCCGCCCAGACGCGGCCGAGCTGCACCACTACCTCCGTCGCCTTCTCGAGGTCCTGCCGCGAGGTCCACTCCAGGCGCGAATGGAAGTTGTGTTCTCCGGCGAACAGGTTCGGCGTGGGCAGTCCCATGAACGAGAGCCGCGATCCATCGGTGCCGCCGCGGATTGGCTTCTCAATCGGGACCAGCCCGATGCGGCGAATCGCCTCGCGCGCGCGGTCGACGACATCCGGACGGCCGTCGAGCACCTCGCGCATGTTCCGATACGACTGCTGCACTTCCAGTTCGACCCGGGTGCCGGTCTCGGCTGCCACCTCGCTCGCCAGACGTTCGACGAGCGCCTCTTTGTCTGCGAGTCCGTCGGTCTTGAAGTCGCGAATCAGCACGCGGACGCTGGTGCGGTCCACGGACGCAGCAATTTGATACGGGTGTATGTAACCCGCGTAACCATCGGTGGTTTCGGGCGAGAGACGATCGGCGGGAAAGCGATCGATGAAGCGCGCCGCGGCCTTGATGGCGTTGACCATGCGCCCCTTCGCATACCCCGGGTGCGTGTTGAAACCGACGAAGGTGACGCGCATCGCGTCCGCCGAAAAGCTCTCGTACTCGAGTTCGCCGCAGTTGCCGCCGTCGAGCGTATAGGCGCACATGGCGCCGAAGCGCGCCACGTCGAACCGATCCGCTCCGCGGCCGATCTCCTCGTCGGGCGTGAAGCAGATGCGAATTGCGCCGTGCGGGATCTCCGGGTGCGCGACCCAGAGTTCCGCCGCCGCCATGATCGCGGCGACGCCCGCCTTGTCGTCGGCGCCGAGGAGCGTGGCGCCAGAAGCGGTGACGATGTCGTGCCCAATCTGCGCGGCAAGTTCGGGCTGTTCTGAGGCGCGCAGCACGGCCGTCACATCGTCGGGCAGCACGATATCGCGGCCGTCCCAGGCCCGATGCACGAGCGGCTCGACACGTTCGCCGCTCATCTCCGGCGATGTGTCGACGTGCGCCACCAAGCCAATGACCGGCACATCACGATCGATCGTCGCTGGAACCGTCGCCATCACGTATCCGTTCTCGTCCATCGCCGCGTCTGTGACGCCGATTGCGCGAAGTTCCGAGACGAGCAGCTCGAGCAGGCGCAGCTGGCCCGGAGTGCTCGGACACGATCGGGCGCTCTCGTCGGAGCGCGTATCAATCTGGACGTAACGCAGGAAGCGATCGAGAACGGACATGGCGCGTCGTTGTAGGCCGGGTCTTCAGACCCGGCGGACAGTGGCGGACCTGAAGGTCCGCCCTACAAATCACGGAACACGGTTCTCATCGCACATCATCGCGAGTCGCTGCGATGACGACTCGTGGACCAGGTGGTAGTCGCTGCGCCGAATCGCTTCCAGCGGATCGGCGCACTGCCGGAGCTCGCGTTCGAACGCGTTGAGGCACATCGCCAGGTAGCGGACGATCGTTTCGAGGCCGCGACCTTGATATGCAATCCACGACGCAAAAAGCCGCGCCGCGAGCCACCGCTGGACGGCGGCGTCGTGAACGGTGACCTCCGTCGAAGGCGGCTCGGACGCGTCTCGGAACGCGCGCTCGACGATGTCAATGAGCATGTCGCGCCCGGGTTTCCACGACGCGATGACGGCGGTAACGTCGGTGAGCGCCGCGAGCGACCGGCGCGCGGTGCGAGCGGGTCGCGTCAGCAAGTCAATCGCCAGCGTCTCCCACCGCGCATAGCTGTCGAGATCCGTCAGCACGCCGTCGCGAAGCAGCGGCGGCCAGGTATCCTGCGCGTCGAGGCCGTCGAGCACGCCGTCCTGCGCCAGCGCCGCCGGCGCATCAACGATCGTGACGGGCCCCGTCTGTTCGAACAAGAGGGTCGCGGCCGTCGGACAAAAATGAGAGAGCGAGATGAATGTGCCGCGCGGATCGTGCAGCACCACTCGCGGGAACATCCGACACGTCAGCGGCAGCGCATCGTGACCTCCCGCCGCATGAATCGCGCACAGGTGCGTCTCATCGTCGAAGAAGCTGCACGAGCCGTTGGCTTCGCGCGCGGCCAGCGCCGGGCCTTCGCCGACCGGTTCGAGCAGCACGCCTCCTCCACCAAGGTGCAGCGCGCGCACCGCGGTCACTTCGCCCGCATCGAACGGGATGTCCCACCCGGATCGGCAGCACACGCCGGAGTGGCGGCATTGATAATCCGCATGGATGCTCAGGCACTTCGGGCGGGCCTCGGTCATCGATCGATCTTAGCCGCGACCGAGATTGTTCTGCCAAAGTCGGACAAACGTCTCGATTCAGTTACCCTGATTACAAAATTGACAGGCGTGAGTCTGCCGACCAGGGCAATTCCGGGAATTTCCGTGAGGGCACGACCGGCGCGGGAATTGCTCCAAACAGGGCTTCGCCATGTCAGACAGGGAAACATTCGGTCCCCGCCTCCGCAGCGAGCGCGAACGCCGCGGCATCACGCTCGAAACCATTGCGATTGTCACCAACGTCAGCGTGGAGCTCTGGCACGGCCTCGAGCGCAATGATTTCTCACGTTGGCCATCGGGAATCTTCGCGCGTGCGTTCATGCGCGATTATGCGAAGGCCGTAGGTCTCGATGCCGACGAGACCGTCGACGAGTTCTGCCGCCTGTTTCCTGTCGGCGATCGCCGCGCAAGCCGTGTCATTCGCGCGCAGGCGGAGCTGATTGGCCACGACCCCGCGTATCGTGACGAGATCTCGCTGCCCGGCGGGGTCGATCGGCGGTCTTCCGTGCGTGAGGCGCAGGAACAGGCACGGGTGCGCCGCATGCGCCTCGCGCCGCGGGCGCTAGCGGCCGGTCTCGACGTGCTCGCGGTCACCGCCGCAGCATCCGTCGGGACGCTCGCCTTCCCGGTGCCGTTCTGGACGACCCTCGGCGTGACCGCCTTCATCTATTACGGCGCATCGACCATCGCAACCGGCAACACGCCCGGCATGCGGCTGACGGAGGCCATCCGCCAGCGCGTCCCCGCGCTCTTCACTGTCCAGGATCGCCGCGCGCACGCGTAAGCGTCAGCCATCAGCTATCAGCTGCGAGCTTCGGGCTGGCGGCTGGCAGCTGTCGCTGGCGGCTGGCGGCTGGCGGCCGGTGTCTAACCTCCTGAGCATCATCGCCGAGACTCCCATGAGACACCGCCTTGTGTTTGCTGCAGCTGTCTTCCTTTTCTCAGTCTCCATTGCCGCTGCGCAGCCGCCCGGACCCACGTCGTCGCCCCTGCGCGTCGTCAGCGCCGGGCCGCAGGGGGAAGTGCCCTCGATCGAAGAAGCCAACGAGATCCGCGTCGTCTTCTCCGAGGCGATGGTGACGCTCGGGCGGATCCCCGACCGGCTGCGCCCGCCCTTTTTCAAAATCAGTCCCGGGGTCAACGGCACGTTCCGCTGGTCTGGCACGACCATCCTGATCTTTACGCCCGCGAAGCGACTGCCGCTCGCGACGAAGTACGACATGACGGTCGACGCGACCGTCGCGGCCGTCAGCGGCCGACGGCTCGCGCAGCCTTACACCTTCACGTTCACGACTCCGACCGTGCGTCTGCTGCAGACGAACTGGTATCGGCCGGGTCGTCGCTACGACGCGCTGCCGATCATCGCGCTGAGATTCAATCAACCGGTTCGTGCGGAAGATGTCGCGCCGCACGTGGCCGCGCACTTTCAGGAGCATCCGTTCAGTGCGCCATCGATATCGACGGACGCGCTGCAGCGTATGCGTGCCGTCGATCCGGCATCCGCCGCCGCCTTTGCCGCGAAAGCCCGCAGCGCGACGAATGCGGCATCCGCGACTGGCCGCGTTGCGCTGACGCTGGCGAAGACGTGGGACAAGAAGGCTTTTCCGCCCTCGCCCGATCTCCTCGTACTGCAGGCGGACGACCAGGTGCCGCCGGAGAGCTGGGTGAAGCTGGAGCTAGATGGGCGGCTTCCATCCATGGCGGGCGATGCCGTTTCTCAAAAGCCGCAGGACTACACCATCCAGGTTGAATCCACGTTCTTCGTAAACGGCTTCTCCTGCAAGACGGCGTGCGATCCGAACAGGAACAACGGAATCGAGTTCCGCGTCCCGGTGAAGGCGGACGCATTTGCCGCGGCGCTCCGTGCATGGGACGTCACGAATCCCGCAAGCGAGCGTTCGCTGACGAAAGCGACGCCAAAAAGACGGGCGACCTGGCAGCTCGACGAAGGCACCGCCCTCACGCTTGAAGATGCTGGGTTCAGCGCACAACCTCCAGCGTCAATGTGGGCGGCGGTGCTTCCCTCCGATCTGAAGTCAGCCGACGGTCAGACGCTCGGCTACACGTGGGCCGGCACGGTCGAGAACTGGCATCAGCCCGCGTTCACGAGCTTCGGTGACGGGCACGGCGTGTGGGAGACCGGCGGCGGCACGTCGCTGCCGTTCTACGCTCGGAATTTCCAGAACGTGAAGCAATGGGCCGCGGCGATCGATCCGCCGCAGCTGATGCCGACGCTACGCGATCTCCAGGAGAGCCACTTCTCGATTGCGCCACCGGCGTCATCGGTTGACCGGCGCCTGGGCGGCGCGCCCGATCGCGTGCTGTCACACGGTCTCGATCTCTCGAAAGCGCTCGAGCCGTCGGGCACGGGTCTCGTGTGGGCTGCCGTGGAAGAGGGGCAGCCGATTGCGCACGCGCGCACGTCGCGCGAGGACGAAAGCGCGGAGCCGCGCACGAAAGCAACGCTCGTGCAGGTCACGAATCTCGGCATCAGCGTCAAAGACAGCCCGCAGAACACATTGATTTTCGTCACGCGTCTCGACACTGCCGCTCCGGTTGCCGGCGCGCGCGTGTCGATCCTGACGCCTGATGGATCGACCGCGTGGGCGGGCACGACTGGTGCGGACGGCATCGCGATGGCGCCCGGGACACGGCTGCGCGATCCACGCCGGTGGTGGCAGTTCGCGTTTCTCGTGATGGCGGAAAAGGACGGCGATGTCGCATATGTCGATCTCGACGAAGCCGGCGCGCTGCTTCGCGGCACGGTGTTCACCGATCGCGGCGTCTACCGGCTCGGCGAAGAGGTGCACCTCAAAGCAATCTTCCGGCACAACACCCCGGCAGCTGTGAAGTTGCTCGAGGTCAACACGGCCGTCGTGATCACGGTCAAAGACAGCCGGAACAAGATCGTGGACCAGCGGACTGTGAAGGTGAACGCATGGAGCAGCGCCGAATGGACGTTCTCGCTGCCAGCCCAGGGCGCGCTCGGCGACTATTCGGTGCGCGCGCTGCTCGAGCGCGATGTTGCGATGGACAAGCCCACGACGATCGAGCACGAACCGGGTGACGAGGACATCGAGGAAGAGGACGGCCCGGGTTGGAAGAAGAGCGTCCATGGATCGTTCCTGGTCGCGGCATATCGGCGTCCCGACTTCCGTGTCGACGTGACGCTGACGGGGCAGACGCGCATCGCCGGCGACGCGCTCAATGGCGTCGTGACCGCGCGTTACCTGTTCGGCGCGCCGATGACGAAACGTCCGACACGGTGGACGTTCACGCGCGCGCCCGTGTTCAACGCGCCTCAAAGCGTCACGACGAAATTCCCGGTCGATCGCTGGACCTTCGTCGGCTGGCAGGACAGCGTCCAGCCACGACGGCCTGACGTCTCCGCCGACCAGGGACAACTCGCGGCGAATGGCCAGCTGCCGCTGTCGCTCAAGACCGACGCAAAGGCCGGGATTCCGTACTCGTACACGCTCGAGGGGGACGTCGAGGACGTGTCGCGGCAGCACATTGCCAACCGCGCGAGCCTGCTGGTGCATCCCGCGCCCTGGTACATCGGCGTCAAGCGCCTGCCGTATTTCATTGACGAGAAGACGGGCCTCTCGACTGAGCTTATCGCCGTTGGCCTCGATGGCGCCGCCGTGCCGGATATTCCGATCGACATCACGCTGACCCAGATGCAATGGCAGAGCGTGCGGCGCGCGGAAGGCAACGGCTTTTACACATGGGAGACCGAGCGCAAGGAGGTTCCGGCGGGCACCTGGCACGTGACGAGCGCGGCGGAACCAGTCGCGCTCAACGTGCCGCTCGCCAATGGCGGGTTCTACATCCTCGAGGCGCGCGCGAACGGTGACGATGGCCGTTACACGACCACGCGGACGTCGTTCTATGCGCTGGGCGCCGGGTACACCGCATGGCAGCGCTACGATCACAACCGCATCGATCTCGTCGCGGAGCGCAGCACGTATCGGCCGGGCGAAACGGCGCGCATCATGATCCAATCGCCGTGGGAGCAGGCGACCGCGCTTGTGACGACCGAGCGCGAGGGCATCCGCACGCATCGCACCTTTCCGCTGACGTCGACCGAGCAGTCCATCGATGTGCCGGTTGCTGAAGACGATATTCCGAATTTCTACGTCTCCGTCCTGCTCGTGAAAGGGCGCAGCAGCGGTCAGCCATCGGCTGGAGATGACCGCGCGCAGCGGCCTGCCCGCCGCAGCTCGCGAGAAGTCAACGAGCGAAGGCGGGAGGTGGGAAATGTGAAAGGGGCCCCACCGAGCGAAGTAAGCGAAGACGATCCGAGCGATCCGGGTAAACCTTCGTTCAGGCTTGGCTACGTGCAGCTGAAGGTCGAGGACGCGTCGAAACGACTGAGCGTCGCGGTCGCCGCTAACAAAGAGGAGTACCGGCCCGCGACCACGGCAAAGATCAGCGTCGACGTCAAGGATCGCCAGGGTAAGGGCACGGCAAGCGAGGTGACGCTGTGGGCGGTTGATTACGGCGTGTTGTCGCTGACGGCCTATCACACGCCGGACGTTCTCGGATCTGTGTATATCGACAAGGCGCTCCAGGTCCTCAACGAAGACAATCGCCAGCGCATCGTGTCGCGCCGCGTTCTCACGCCGAAGGGGGAGACGGATGGCGGCGGAGGTGGACAGGACACTGGCGCGGGAACGATCCGGCGCGACTTCCGGGTGCTCGCTTTCTGGCTCGGGTCCACTACGACGGATGCAGGGGGCCACGCGTCGGCGGACGTGAAGCTGCCGGAGTCGCTGACGACCTATCGAATCATGGCGGTCGCTGCCGACCGCGCGTCGCGTTTCGGCTCGGCGGATGCGGAGATCCGCATCAACAAGCCGGTCACGCTCAAGGCGGCGTTCCCGCGCTTCCTCGCGGTCGGTGACAAGGCAACCTTTGGCGCGGTCGTGACGAATCAGCTCACGCGCGGCGGCACGGCCACGGTCACGATTGCGAGTCTCGATCCTGACGTCATGCAGTTTTCAGATGGCGCGCCCCGGACGATCGATGTTGCGGCGGGCGGATCGACGGAAGTGCGGTTCGATGCGGCCGGCCGGCGGATCGGGACAGCGCGTGTGCGGGTGACCGTGTCGCTCGAGAACGAGACCGACGCGTTCGAAGACGTCATTCCTGTCGAAGTTCTGGTCTCGCCTGAAACGGTGTCCGCGATTGGTGAGGCGACCGAGACCAAGCCGTCTATCCCCGAGCGTCTTGCGCTCCCGAACGAGGTCGTGCCGGGCTTCGGCGGTCTCCACATCGAGATGGCATCGACGGCGATGGTCGGTCTCAGCGAAGGCGCGCGATATCTCGTCGAGTACCCGTACGGGTGCGCGGAGCAGCGCGGCTCGCGCGCGCTCGCGCTGCTCCTCGCGGCGGATCTCGGCGAGGCGTTCAAGCTTGCAGGAATCGACGCCGCCGGCTTGCGTCCGACCGTCCAGGCCGCTCTGCGCGATCTGGAACGGTACCAGTGCGCGAGCGGGGGATTCGCGTACTGGCCGGGCCAGTGTCGCAGCGTGTCACCGTACCTGACTGCGTATCTGCTGCACGTTTTCAAGGTTGCATCCGATCTGAAATACGACGTTGATGCCGGCATGCGGCAGCGCGCATACACCTACCTGCAGACCCAGCTGGCACAGGCGCCGCCGCAGAACGAGAGCTGGTGGGCGTCGTACACGGCGTGGCAGGCGTTCGCCGTGAAGGTTCTCACTGAAGGCGGACGAAATCAGGACTCGAACCTGACACGTCTCTATGGCTATCGCGAGCGGATGCCGGTGTTCGCGCTTGCGTATCTTCACGATGCGCTGCTCGCGAAAGGGGAGCGCACCGGCCCGCGCGTGACGGATCTTCAGCGCCGCATGTCGAATGCGATCCTGCCCGAGGCGGCGACGGCGCACGTCGAAGAGCTGAGCGATCCATACCTGCTCTGGTTCTGGAACTCGAACGTGCGTTCGACCGCCATCGTCCTCAACTCGCTCGTGAGAGCCAATCAGACTGACACGCCATTTGGGCCGCTCGTGCGCTGGATGATGCAGGCGCGCGAGAAGGGACGGTGGGGCAATACGCAGGAGAATGCGATGGCGCTCGAGGCGCTCGTCAGCTACTACCGGCGATTCGAGTCCACGGTCCCGGACTTCACCGCGACGGTGAGGCTCGGAGACACCGTTCTTGCGAACGAGCGATTCAGCGGGCGCTCGACGATCGCGAAGACGGCAGACGTTCCGATCGCGAAGCTGCTCGCCGCCGGGCAACCTGTCGAGCAGCCGCTCACCTTCAGCAGGAACGGCTCGGGATCCCTGTTCTACAGCGCGCGCTTGCGGTACGCCGAGGATCGCCTGTTCCAACAGGGGCTCGACCGGGGCATTCGGATCGAGCGCACATATGCACCGTATGTCGAGACGGGCATGCGTCCGCCAGCCACGACGTACAAGGCGGGTGACCTGGTGCGGGTGACGCTGACGCTGCAGCTGACCAAGGAACGGCGTTTCGTGGCCCTCACGGATCCGCTTCCTGCGGGCTTCGAACCGGTGGAATCCTGGTTCGCCACATCGGCCGCGGGATTGTCGAACGCGCAGGACGAACAGCCCGAGGTCAACGAAGACTGGTTCGCGTGGTGGCAGCGCGGCGGCTTCGATCACGTCGAGCGGCACGACGATCGCGTGGAGCTGTTCGCCACGCGTCTCAGCGAAGGCCGCCATGAGTTCTCGTACATCGTCCGGGCTACGACTGCCGGCACGTTCAGGACGGCGCCGGCACACGCGGAGGAAATGTACGAGCCGGAGGTGTTCGGCCGGACGGCGACGACAATGGTCGATGTAAAGCGATGAACAGGAGCCCCGCGTATCTCTTCCGCGTGACCAGCCTCCGCCAAGGCTACCGCGGTCCGCCGACCCGCCTCGGCGTAAATCTACGGCGCGTCCGCCGAAGCCTTCGGCGAAGGCGGAAGCGCTTCACGCGAAGGCGAAAGGCGGAAGCTACGCGTTTCTGCAATCTCGTGGCTTCCACCTTTAGGTGGAAGAACGAGTGTCTGCTCGCCGGACTCGCTCTGACGGGCGCGCTCGGGTGGCTGCGCTGCGGGCCGATCCCGGCGGCGCTGCTCGAAGGCGCTGACACACCGTCGACGATCGTGGTCGATCGTCACGGGGACGTGTTGTACGAAGCGCTATCCGCTGACGGCGCGCGGCTGGAGCCGATCGATCCATCGCGGCTCCCGCCCTCGCTCGTTGCGGCGACCCTTGCCGCGGAGGACCGCCGGTTCTACGCGCACATCGGCGTCGATCCAGTCGCGCTGGCGCGCGCGGCCCGCCGCGATCTCGCGGACCGCCGCATCGTCGAAGGTGGATCGACCATCAGCCAGCAGGTCGCCAAGCTGCTCATCCAGCGGAGAGAAGGCAGCAGGTCCCGCGGCATGCGCGCCAAGCTGCGCGAGACGATCCTTGCGCTCAGGATCGAACATCGATTCACGAAGCAGGAAATTCTCGCCCGCTATCTGACGCTCGCGTCGTACGGCAACCAGACGTCTGGCGCGGCGCGCGCGAGCCGGCTGTATTTCGGCGTCCGCCCCTCGATGCTGACGCCGGCACAGGCGGCGTTCCTGGCTGGTCTTCCGCAGCGCCCGGCCCGGTTCAATCCATGGCGCAGCGTCGACGCTGCCCGTGCCCGGCAGCACACGATCCTCCGTCGAATGGCGGCGGCGGGCGCGCTCACTCAGGACCAGCTGCGGGAGGCGCTCGGCGAACGGCTTGCGCTCGACGATCGGCATGCGCCGTTCCTGGCGCCGCATTTCGTCGAGATGGCACTCGCGGCCGGCGATGCACGACCGTCGCGGCTCGAGACGACGCTCGATCTTCCGCTGCAGCGCGACGTGGAAGGGATCATCGAGAGCAACCGCGAATCGCTGCGCGCGCACGGCGCCGCGAACGTCGCCGTGGTCGTGCTCGATAACGTGCGCGGCGAATGGCTTGCCTGGGAAGGCTCCGGGAATTACTTCGATGCCGATCGCGGCGGAGCGATCAACGGTCCGCTCGTTCCGCGGCAGCCTGGCTCCGCGCTGAAGCCCTTTACTTACGCGCTCGCTTTCGAGGAAGGCCGCGGGCCATCCACGGTGCTGCCCGACGTGCCGTCACACTTTCCGACCGCGGAACCGGGCGTGCTCTACAGTCCGCACAACTACGATGGTCTCTACCGCGGGCCGCTGATCGCACGCCGCGCGCTCGCCGGTTCAGAGAACGTCCCGGCGGTTGCACTCGCATCGGATGTTGGCGTCAGCTCGCTGATGCGTTTCCTCTCGCGTGCGGGCTTCGATACCCTCGATCGCAATGCTTCCTACTACGGCCTTGGTCTGACCCTTGGGAATGCGGAGGTCCGTCTCGATCAACTGGCAGCCGCTTACGCCGCGTTCGCGCGGGGCGGCGAGTGGCGCCACCCCGTGTTCATCCGCGGCGCGCGCGCCGACGAGCGCGCGCTGGTGAGTCCGCGCACCGCCTTCTGGATCACTGACATCCTCAGCGATCCCGCGGCGCGCTCGTTCATTTTCGGACGGGGCGGCTATCTCGAGTTTCCATTTCCCGTGGCCGTGAAAACAGGTACGTCGCAGGCGTACCACGATAATTGGACCGTGGGATACACGCGCGAGGTGACGGTGGGCGTCTGGGTCGGCAATTTCGATCGCACGCCGCTGCGCGACTCCTCCGGTGTCACGGGCGCCGGGCCAATCTTTCATGCCGTGATGCTCGCGGCGCAGCACCGCGTCGCCGGATCGATCGATCCGCCGACGAACGCGATCGTGCCCAGGCCGGACACCGTGGCGGAGGTTACGATATGCGCGCTCTCGGGCATGCGGGCAAACGCGTGGTGCCCGTCACGCGCGAAGGAGTGGGTGCGCGTCGACGAGGAGGCGCTGCCGTGCTCGTGGCACCACCAGTCGAACGAAGGACTGCTCACCATTTATCCGCCCGAATATCGCACATGGGCGGCGAGTCAGAGCGAGACGCCGCGCCTGACGCCACTTGCGGATCACGGCTCGCGGCTCGCGACAAACGACTCGGCACTCGCGACTCGCGACTCGGGGCTGCGGATCGTGAACCCGCCAGCCGGTGCCATCTACAGCATTGATCCGACGCTGCGGCGCGAGTTCCAGTCGCTGCCGCTGCGCGCCGTCACCGCGCACTCGGCCTCTCTCACCTGGAAGATTAACGGCCAGCCAGTCGGCACCACATCCCCCGACATGAGCCTGGCCTGGCCACTCGCGGTCGGCACACACGCGATCGAGGTGCAGGACGGCGCCGGCAGGCGCGCGGCGACGACGATCGTGGTTAAATGACTTGGCGATTTCTTGATTTGGTGATCTGGTGATTGTGCTTCGCGACGGGCAACCGCGCGTGCTGTTTGAAAAGTCCAGATCACCACGTTACCAAGTCGCCAGATCATCAAATCTCGTACAATTCACGAATCGATGATCACCGTCGATGAAATCGCGTCGCCCGTCGGGCCGCTGACGATCGCGGAGCGCTCCGGCCGGGTCTGCCTCCTGCACTTTGGCACGGATGGGGCTGACGTCGACGCGTGCCTCGAACGCTGGTACCGGGGAGACACCCGCGTTCGCGCGCCGATCGATTCGATCCGGCTCGTTCTTCAGAAATATTTCGCGGGTGACTGCCGCGCGCTCGCAGACGTGGCCGTCGAACTGAACGGAACGCCGTTTCAGCGCAGGGTTTGGGAAGCGCTGCGGGACATCCCCGCAGGGTCCACGCTGTCGTACGCGGATCTTGCGTGCCGAATCGGCGAGCCTCGCGCCGTGCGTGCCGTCGGCGCCGCAAACGGCGCAAATCCGGTCGCCGTTATCGTGCCGTGCCATCGTGTCATCGGCAGTGATGGGACGCTCACCGGCTATGGCGGCGGCCTCGAGCGCAAGCAGTGGCTGCTCGCGCACGAAGGCGTGCTGCCGCGACTGCCGCTCTGAACGCGGGGTGCGGGATCCGGGGTGCGGGGTGCGGGATCCGGGTGCGGGGTGCGGGGTGCGGGATCCGGGTGCGGGGTGCCGGGTGCGGGGTGCGGAATGTAGCAGGTCCTCCGTTCGCCGTGACGATCTCAGCGTTCCGTGCACCGCCGTCTTACTTGCACTCGCGCCGAGCAGCGCCGCACCCCCGTCGCGGCCCCGCACCCCGCATCCCGGTACCCCCACCCCGCACTCCGCATCCCGCACCCCCGATTCCTGTAACAGTTCCGCTTGCGCACGAGATGGGAGTAGCGCATACTCAGCCGCGGCCCTGTGATTCGTGCGAGGTGCACTCCGGAACTAAATGGCCGACGCGACAACCCTCGGAGCCTGGCTTCGCCGCGAACGTGAACGGCGTGGCATCACGCTTTCCCAAATCTCAGAACAAACCAAGCTGTCGGTCGCCATCCTCGGAGGGCTCGAAGCAGACGATCTCTCGCGGTGGCCCGGCGGTATCTTCCGACGCGCGTATTCGCGCGCGTACGCGACGGCTGTGGGCCTCGACCCGGACCTGATCGTCCGGAGAGTCGAAGAAGCCCATCCCGTGGCAGACGGCGACGCCACGGAAGTCCCGACCGCGACCTCCGGTGCCCAGCCGATCCAGCGCGGAACGGCGGTCACGACACCGGGGCGCTCGCCTTCGCAGCCGACGCGCGTGCTCGCCGTCTCGCTCGATCTTCTCGTCGCAGGCGCGCTGGGCTTCGGCTTCGCCGCTGCAGGGTCGCGCCTGCGGCCTGCTGCTGGCGGGACGGAGCCCGATGCTCGCGCTGCTGACCGATACGGATACAGCACCTGTATTCCTGCCTGCGCCAGCGCCCGAGCCGTCGGCAGCTCCTCGCATCGAGCGCGCGCAGGTCCCGGCGGGCCGGCCGAACGCACGCGGGCATCGCCAGGTCGCGCGGCGCGCGGCAAGGTCAGCGCGACGGGCGTAGCTAGATGGTTGACGGTTGTCGGTTGTCGGTGGATTGACGGTCTGTCGGTTATCGGTTGAGGGTTGCACTTGCGCGTCGTGAGACGCTACGCTCATCAGTAGTTCCGACTTCCGACCCCGGTCTCTCGGGCAACCAACAACCGACCTTCCGGCGTCCGGCAACCGACCTCCGACCGCCGATAATGCCCCCCCACAATTAGTGCCTGAGCTGCCGTTGGTTAGCAGCTTGCAGAAGGGGCCTCTCGGGGAACGAGGAGGCAACTGATGGGCATTCTGTCTTGGATAGTGTTTGGTCTCGTCGTGGGCATCATTGCCAAGCTGCTGATGCCCGGTCGCGATCCCGGCGGATTCATCGTCACGATACTGCTGGGGATCGCCGGTGCGTTGCTGGGCGGCTTCATCGGCCGCGCCATGGGGTTTTACGGCCCGAGCCAGGGAGCCGGCTGGTTGATGTCGATTGTCGGCGCGATAGTGCTGCTCTTGCTATACCGGCTCGTCGCGCGCCGCCGCGTCTGAGGCATTCCCGACGAAGACGGAAGACACCACCGTTCGTCTTCCGTCTTCCACTTCCTTCCCCATTCTTCTTTCTTCCGCTTTCCTTCTTTCGTGCTCAATCGCGCTAAGATCCTTCTCATGCGTTACCGTGCTCGATCGCTCAGCATGATCATCTTTCTGATCTCAGCTGCCGCTGCTACCGGACATGCGCAGACCGTCGACGAGATTGTTGCGAAGAATCTTGAATCGCGCGGCGGCATCGAGAAATGGAAGAGCATTCAATCGATGAAAGTGACGGGGACAATTGATTCGGGCGGCCGGACGATCGATCTGACCGCATGGTCCAAGCGGCCGAACCTGTCACGGCAGGAGATGTCGTTTCAAGGACAGAAGATGGTGCAGGCCTTCGACGGGACGCACGTCTGGGTCCTCTCTCCCGGCGCGGCCGGCGACAAGGCACAGGAGGTCAAGGGGGCCCAGGCTGACCTCGCGCGCGCGCAGGCCGAGTTCGACAGCGTGCTGCTCGATTACAAAGAGAAGGGACACAGAGTGGAGCTCGTTGGAAAGGAGACCGACGAGGGACACGCCGTCTATCATCTGCGCGTGACCCGCAAGGGCGGCGAGGTGCAGCAGTACTTCCTCGATGCCGACACCGGCATCGAACGGAAGATCACATCCACGCTGAAGGGGCCAGCCGGGGAAACGGCGACGGCCACGATCGAGTTCGGCGATTTTCGTGAGGTCAACGGGCTGATGGCGCCGTTCACGATCAAGAACATTCTCGACGGCCGACTGATCTCGCAGGTCACCGTCTCAAAGGTCGAGTTCAACGTGCCGGTGGACGACACTCTGTTCCAGATGCCGAGTAAGTAGCGCCTGTGGCCAGGGTCTCAGACCGGGCTCCGTGCGCTGGACCTGGAGGTCCGCCCTACATTCGATCTACTGCTGTTCCGTGATGGAGAGAGCGCACGCAGTTTCGATTGCCGAGAGCAGATCGTCTGCGGTGAATGGCCGGACGACGGTTGCATCGCCGCCCCGTGCCGTCGGGCGATCGGACATGCAGACGACGCGGAGATTGCGGCTGTAGCGTTTCAGGCGGCGCGCCACGTCCCCCGCAGGCCCATCCGCGCCGTTCTCGTTGATGATAAGGACGCTCGTCGTCGGGCGCTGAATGCACTCGATGAGGGCATGCCCGGCATGAGGCACCGCGGTGACGTGGTGCCCGGCGTTGTTCAGTACCCGGGTGGCGACGGCGCGGTAGTCCGCGTCACTGCTGACGATGAGCACCTGGGGCATTGGGATTGCCGGGGTGAAGGGCAATCGCAATGCCAGCTGAGCTTGAACAGAATCAGGAGAATCAGGCGGAAAATCGGCTGAATCGCAGCAATCGTCGAGCCTTCGATGTCGGTGGTGTGACGATCCTGCGCGCCGATTACAAATCGGGTCTCCAACCTCGGGATCTTCCGGCTGAAGCCGGAAGCCACGAGATCGCAGAAGCAGCCGTCCTCCGACAACCCGCCTCCACCGCGCCGCGGCTACGGCGGGCAAGCCGCCCCCGATTTACACCTTCAACTTGTCCTGCAGCTTTTCCCGATAACCGCGGCTGAGGGTCAGGCGGACGCCGGTGCGCAGCACCACGGAGTACTCGCCGTTCAGCCACGGCTGCATCTCCTGGATCCGTTCGACGTTCACGATGCGGCAGCGGTGGATGCGGAAGAACCGCTCCGGATCGAGCCGTGCCTCGATCGCGTTCATCGTCTCGCGCAGCAGATGCGACTGGTTGCCGACGTGCAGGCGCACGTAGTTGCCTGCCGCCTCGATCCAGTCGATCTCGTCTGCGCGCAGAAAGAACAGGCGCCCGCCGGACTTCACGACGAGGCGATCCGTCTTTGGCGCGTCGCGCCGCAGGTCCTTCATCAGCGCGAGCAGCCGCTTGCCGAGATCGCCGTTGGTCTGGCTCTCTATCTGCGTGCGCGCGCGCTGCAGCGCGTCGCTGAAGCGATCGCGATCGAACGGCTTCAACAGGTAATCGAGCGCGCGGACCTGGAACGCCTTGATTGCGTGCTGGTCGTACGCGGTCACGAAAATCACCATCGGCATGCGCTCGGGGCCGATGGTGTCGATCACTTCGAAGCCGTCCATGCGCGGCATCTCCACGTCGAGCAGCACCAGATCCGGGTGCCGCTCGTGAATCGCGCTCACGGCTTCTTCTCCATCGCGGCACTGGCCCAGCACCTCGATGTCGTTCTCGGTGGACAGCAGGGCGAGCAATCGCTCGCGCGCGAGCGGCTCGTCGTCGACGATCAGCGTGGTGAGTTTTCGCGTAGACATAGTTGTCTGTTAGACGGAGGTACGAGGCATTTCGTCTTTATTGAATTTGAGTGTCCGGCCTGTTGGATTTCGCACGGTGTGCGTTCGCGAACACTGTGTGATCGCCGAAGAGTCCCTCCGCTCTTCGTCACCTCGCGCGCACGCCCCGCCACCCGCCCGTCGCCGTTCGTCACACGCAGTCGTACGCGTGGGATCGCTCGCAGAAATGAGGCGGTTGCGGGCGCCTGGCTTGCTCAATGCCAGCCCCGGCGGGGGGCCATGCTGACGGCGCCCGTACCTGCATTGGAGGCTGGCGATGAGCAGACATCAACGGCTGGCGTGTGGCGCTCGCGTGGGCGCTCGCGGCGTTCGTGTGGACAGCGAACTCCGCATCGGCCCAGGTGTTCACCGGCCGCATCGACGTGACCGTGCAGGATGGCACAGGTGCCGTATTGCCGGCGTGACAGTCGACGTGACTGGGCCCGCAGAACCAGAGCACGGTGACCGACACGAAGGGCGAAGCGCACTTTCTGAACCTGCCGCCCGGATCGTACCAAGTGAAGGCGTCGCTTTCAGGTTTCGCCGACTTTCTCAATCGCGCGGTCGCGGTGACAGCCGCAGGCGCCGTGCCCTTGCGCGTCATGATGGGCGTGCAGGGCGTCGCCGAACAGGTGCGAACAAGGATCTCCAGCAGCAACACTCCGTCGGACCTCGTGGAGACACTCGGCGGCATCAGCGGCAACGGCAGCCGCCTGACGAAGTACGCGGACTACGGCGTCGAGCTCGGCGAACCACTCGTGAAGGACAAGTGGTGGGGCTGATTCTCCGCCGCGAAGACGGACGTGAACGTCCAGACGCTGGACGGCTTCCCCGACAAGACCACGCTGGAGGACATCGGAACCGTCGTCGGCACCCCGGGAAGTACCGGCCGCCGAACGTGAAGGCGCTCGACGCGCGTGCAGAGAAGGAAGTGACGTTCGGCCGCGCGCGCGTAGCGTTCGACGTGGACGTCTTCAACCTCCTGAACAGCGGCACCGTGCTCGGGCGGAAGTACGACGTCGAGGCCGACACCTTCAACCAGATCACCGAGATCATGAACCCGCGGATCGTGCGCTTCGGGCTGCGACTGCAATTCTGACCAGCGGGCAATGGCGGAATCGGGCAATCGGGTAATCGGGTAATTTCAATCTCTCAACTACCCGATTGCCAAATTTCCAAATCTTGAAGGCTTCATCCAGAAAAAAGGTGTGTATCATGAACGCGTGAGTGCCCCTACGGCTCGAGCGCACCGGACCTGGCAGGCGGGAGAGATCTTCACCGTCAACGATGCCACCGAACTCTACGAGGTCGATCGGTGGGGCAAAGGGTATTTCTCGATTTCGAAGGACGGCCACGTCCTCGTTCACCCGACGAAGGATCCGTCGCGCGCGATTGACCTGAAGCAGCTCACCGATCATCTGATGCTCCGCGGCATCGGGCTGCCCGTGCTCATCCGGTTTCGCGACATCCTGCGGCACCGCGTCGGCGATATACACAACGCCTTTCACAGCGCGATCAACCAGCACAATTACGAAGGCCGTTACGTCTGCGTCTACCCGATCAAGGTGAACCAGCAGCGCCAGGTCGTAGAGGAGGTCCTTGACTTCGGCCGCGAGTATGGATTCGGTCTCGAAGCGGGCTCCAAGCCGGAGCTGCTGGCGGTGATGGCGCAGGCCTACAACGACACGCCGATTATCTGCAACGGCTTCAAGGACGCCGAGTTCATCGAGATGGCGATGCTCGCCCAGAAACTGGGTCGGATCGTCATCCCGGTCGTCGAGAAGTACACGGAGCTCGGCCTCATTCTCAAATATGCCGAGAAGGTCGGCGTCCGGCCGCAGATCGGCATGCGGGTGAAGCTGGCCGCCCGTGGCGGCGGCCGCTGGCAGGGTTCAGGCGGCTACCGCTCGAAGTTCGGTCTGACGGTCGCTGAGGTCCTCCGGGGGCTCGATGAGCTGAAAACTCTCGGCATGCAGGACTGCTTCAAGCTGCTGCACTTCCATCTGGGCAGCCAGATTCCGAACATCCGCATCGTGAAGGGGGCGCTGAACGAGTCGGCGCGCGTCTACGCCGAGCTCGTGAAGGCGGGTGCAGGACTTCAGTACCTCGACGTCGGCGGCGGGCTTGGGGTCGATTACGACGGGTCCCAGACCAACTTCGAGTCCAGCGTCAACTACACGCTCGAGGAGTACGCCAACGACGTCGTCTACCACATTCAGACGGTGTGCGATGATGCCGGCGTCAAGCACCCGACAATCGTCTCGGAGAGCGGCCGGGCGATCGTCGCCTACCATTCCGTGCTGATCTTCAACGTACTGGGCGTGTCGGCGTTCGGTGAGGAGAAGATCCCGGACGCGATCTCGCCGGATGAAGCGGAGCAGCCTGTCATCGATCTGCTCGAGACATATCAGAACCTGTCCATCAGGAATGCTCTCGAGAGCTACCACGATGCGCAGCAGGCGCTCGACATGGCGCTGAACCTGTTCACGGGCGGGTACCTGCCGCTCGACCAGCGGTGCCAGGCGGAGAACCTCTATTGGGCGATTCTGGTCAAGCTGCGGAAGCTCGTCAGCCAGATGGAGGACGTCCCCGAAGACCTCCAGGGGCTCGACGATGCGATGGCGGACACGTATTTCTGTAATTTCTCGCTGTTCCAGTCGATCCCCGACAGCTGGGCGATCAAGCAGCTCTTCCCGGTGATGCCGATCCATCACCTGAACCGGGCGCCAAGTCACCACGCCGTCCTCGGCGACATCACCTGCGATTCCGACGGCAAGATCGACTCCTTCATCGATCGGCGCGACGTGAAGCGCACGCTGCCGCTGCACACGGTCAACGGCGACCCGTACTATCTGGGCGTGTTCCTCGTGGGGGCTTACCAGGAGATCCTGGGGGACCTGCACAACCTGTTCGGCGATACCCACGCCGTCCACGTCAGCCTCGACGAGGGTGGCAATGTGGTGCTCGACGCGGTGATCAAGGGAGATACGGTCCGCGAGGTTCTGGACTACGTCGAGTTCGATGCGGAGACGCTCGTCAGGAAGCTGCGGCAGGACGTCGAGCTCGCGGTGCGAGAAGGCCGGATGTCGTACGAAGAGTCCGGCCGTCTCCTCGAATTCTACGAAGAAGGGCTCCACGGGTACACGTACCTCGAGGAGCCCAGAGAACGATAGAGCCGGTCTAAAAAAAGTAAGGCGGGTCTGAAGACCCGCCCTACCGATCCATCGTTGCGGCCCTACCGATCAATCGTCGTGGCTTCCGCCTTCCGGCTTCGCCGAAGGCTTCGGCGGAAGATCCTATCGCCGCGCGAGCAGCTTCAGCAGTTCCTTCCACTCACGCTTGGCGAGCGTGAACTGATCCCGCTTGTGACCGGGGGTCGTGCTCGACGCATCGCCTTCCCTGGCCACGCGGACGTCCACGGACTTTTCGGTCTTGTTGCCCGCGCTATCCGCGCACGTGACGTGCAGCGTGTAGATGCGCGTGGAGTGGTCGTTGTCCTTGGCCGCGCGCACCTGGGCTGTGAAGTTGCCCGTGATCACGGCGTCCGCGGGTGCGAGGTCCGACGAGGCAATTGACGTAATCGAGCACGCCGGCATCGAGTCGACGTCATCGGTCGCGGTGACCGAGACAGAGACCGCAACCATCTTTCCGTTTGCCGGCCAGATGAAGTATGGAGACGCGCTCAAGCTGCTGATCACGGGCGCTGTCGTATCAGCGGGCACGTACACCGCCGTCGCCGCCCAGCTCGAATTGCCCGAACTGTCTGTGCAGACCGCGTTCAACGCGTATGTGCGGCCACCCACGGCGCGAACCGATGCGGTGTTCACTCCTGTCGCTGCGAAGTCGCCGTCAGGTGCACTGTTGCTGCTCGTGATGGACCCGAGGCGGCACGACGGTGGGTCGCCGGAGTCGTCGGTCGCCGCGACCGAGATCGTGACGGTGACCATCTGGTTCAGCGGAGGCCAGATTGTCGCGGGCGTCGCGCTCAGGTTCGTGAAGACGGGGCCGGTCGTGTCGGGCGGGACCACGACATTCGCGGATGCCTGCGCCGCGTTGCCGGCGGCGTCCACGCACGTCACGAAGAAGGAATAGGTCGCGCCGCCGACCGCTCGCACATATCCGGAAAGCGGACCGGACACCGAGAAGTTACCGGCAGGGGCGCCGTGCCCGTCGACGCTCGTGACCGAGCAGGTGGGCGCCAGATCGCGATCGTCGACCGCGTTGACCGCCACGTTCACCGGAACCATCGCCTTGTTGGGCGGCACGATCGACGCGGGCGTGACCGTGACGCTGTTGATCGTCGGCGCCGTCTTGTCCGGCGGCACCGCAAGCGTCAGCAGGAACGCACGCGGCTGGTCGTTGAACATGCCCGAGCCGATAATCTGCCCGGCGGAGTTGACCGCCTTCGCCTGCTGCAGCACCCAGCCCGCATCAGCGGGGATGCGCGTGTTCAGATCGAATGAGCCGTCCGCCGCGGTGTGCGCGAAGGCGCGCAGCTCGAATGTCGTCGGCGACGTGTACCAGCCGACGGTCGTGCCGTTGGACGTCCCCTCGGCGCCGCTCGACGCCGCATCGAACGTGTCGAGATCGACGAGTCCACCGGCGTAGCGGAATGCGCGGAAGCTCCCATTTCGCAGTGCGCGTCCCGACACGCGCCCGGCGCCGTCGATCCCGACCGCGACGCTCGTCGTGCCGTCCGGGAAGGCCCCGATGTCCGTCAGCGTGCCGTCCACTTCCGCGCGGAATGCGTGCTGCGACCCGTCGGGCAGCGACGCCGTTCCCGCGATCTGTCCGGCGTCGTTGACGCCCGACGCCGTTCCGAACGCGCCGCCATCGAACGTGGGCACCGCAACGGCGGGCAGCCCTCGAGCCGCGCGCCACGCGCGATTGCCGTCCGGCGTATCGCCCGATCCGACGACCTCGCCGTTGTTGTTGATCGCCATGCCGAACGAGAAGTTTCCCCCGGGCAGCGGCTCGATCACCTCGACGCCCGTGCCGTCGACGTAGCGGAACGCCCGCCACATCCAGTTGTCGTTCAGCAGATAGCCGACGACATCGCCATGGTCGTTGATGCCGAGGGCGAGGCTCATCGTGTTCTCGAGTCCCGGTACGTACGACCACGCGCCGTCGCGGAAGCGGGCTGCGCGCGGCCCACCGTCGCCGCTGAAGAATCCGGATATCTCTCCTGAGGCGTTGATAGCGGTCACGTTCGGCGGATGGCCGTCAAGCGTGCCGAGATCCTGGACCGAGTAGAGCGGCGCTTCCGCGCCGACCCGGTTCATCGAGGGGAGAATGAAGATAACGAGCGCCGCAGTGAACCCCGCCAGGATCGTGCGCCTCATCACGAAAACCTCCGCGCCAACCTTCAGCAACGGAGGTGCCCCTGAGGGGGCGGTACCGAACCCACGCGGAGTCAGATGATTAGAGAGTGCGACAAAAAAGGTCAGTGTACGGGAGATCACAATTTGGGGCGCGATCTCCAATTTCTGCAGTGTGCAGGCAACGCGCACAGTGGCTGGAGTTCCCTCCAATGACGCGGGATATGACGCGATGGTCGTTCAGCGTCACTGGCGCGATTACGATTTCAGCCTTCGAGCGCACGGAGGCACTCTCGCCGAAGCGGCGAACAGCCGCGAAGGCGGACCGTGCACGGTCCAACCGTCCCCCGTCCACCTACTTCCGCATCGCGTCGCGCTTCGCCTTGAACTCGTTACCTGGCTTCCACTCGGGCAGCTTGTCCGCGTTGGCTACGCGATAGCCGACGGCGAAGAGCAGCTGCGCGTCTTCGGCCGCGCCGCTCAGATCCCAGTCCGGCTTCACTTCGTCGGACGGTGCGTGATAGTCGTGTTCGGTATACTCGTCGCGTTTCTTCTTGCCCCAGTCCGCAGGTTTTCCGACGAAGTCGACGCCCGAATCCGGATCGAGGGCCGGCACGCCCTGCTTCGCGAAGTTGAAATGATCGGACCGGTAGTAAAAACCCTTCTCCGCCTCGGGATCCGCCGTCAGCGTGCGGTTCTGTTCCTGCGCGGCCTGCCGCAGGTAATCGTCCAGATCGGAGGCTCCGAGTCCGATGACGGTGATGTCCTTCGTTTTTCCCCACTGGTTGATGCCATCGATGTTGATGTTCGCGGCGGTCTTCGCGAGCGGATACAACGGCGTGACCGAGTAGTACTGTGAGCCGAGCAGGCCCTGCTCTTCGGCCGTCACCATCAGGAAGAGGATCGATCGCTTCGGCTGCGGTTTCACCTCGGTGAACGCCCGCGCGCGCCGTTGTAGATCGAGTCTCCCTTTACCGGCGCCCCAACGCCGAGATGATCCCAGTGGGCCGAATACGCGACGTACTCGTCCTTGAGCGCTGGGTCGCTCCCTTCGAGCTTTGCCACGACGTTCCTTGATTCGATGGTCCGCAGCTTGTTCGCGATACTCATGGTCGCCTGCACGCTGAGGGGCACGGGCGTGAAATCGCGGCTGACGGCTTTCTTCTTGAGCGCGTCGTAATCCTGTCCGCCGAGCGCGAACAGTTTCCGAGCGGCCTCTGTGGTGATCCAACCTTCGATGTTCACGCGCCCCATGTTCTTGTCGGGCGTCACGATGTCGAATTTCTCATTCAGGTTGCCCTGGACGACGGAAAAGGGGTAGCCCGCACGCTCGGCCTCGTGAACGATCAGCACGGCTGCCGCCCCTTTACGCGCGCCTTCCTCGAACTTGTACGTCCAGCGACCGTAGTAGGTCATCGCCTTGCCACCGAAGGTCCTGGGATCGAGCTTCGCGGCGTCAGCCGGATCGGGAACCGGGGGATCGTTGACGAGCACGACAATCGTCTTGCCTTTCACCTCGACGTCCTTGAAGTCGTTCCAGTTGAATTCGGGCGCTTCGACGCCGTAGCCTGCGAAGATGACGTCCGATTTCGCGATCGACGCGCTGTCGGCCACGTGCTTCGTCCACGCGACGACATCGTCTTTCCATTTGAGACCGAGCGCCTGCGATCCCTTCACAAACGTCAGCGGGCGCGTGTTCGTCGCCGTGATGCCGACGAGCGGCACCTTTTGAACGAATGTCCCGTCGGGATTTCCGGGCTTCAGCTTGAGGTCCTGGAACTGCGTCTCGATGTACGCGACGCTCAGCTCTTCGCCGTTCGTGCCGGGCGCGCGCCCCTCGAACTTGTTCGATGACATCACCTTGATGTGCTGAAGCACACGCTGCGGATCGATTTTCGGCAGCGAGGCAAGCGGCACGGCCGGCGCAGGCAGCGCCGTGGACGGCTGCGCGGCACTGGCCGGCGCTGGTGCGGGCGAAGCGGCCGGTTGTGCGGCGGTGGAGGCCGGCTGCGAGGCCGAGGCCGCGGGCTCCTCCTTGCGGCTGCAGGCGAATGAGGCGAGCACGAATGCAGCGAGGGAGGCGGCAACTAAGGCTCGAATAGTGTGCATACGGAAATACTCCATATCGTTGGCTTCGCCGTGCCGAGCCAGACGACCTTCGAATTGGATGGCGCCACGGCAACTGCGCCGGTGGAGACGAACGGTTCCTTCTCTGTCAGTGACGAGAACGATCGCGCCACTATCGGTGGTCTTCATCAACCCGCCATGACCGGTCGCGACATAGAACGTCCGCGGATTCTCGGGTCGAACGCGATCTCCGAGATGCGCCCGCCCATCACAGCGGGTCCAATCGCGCGCGCCGACAGCGCCTTCAACATCGGCGCCGTGAGCGTCACGCCGGCTTTCTGCGCCGCCTTCGGCGCCTGCGTAGAAGACACGACTCCGCACGACATCAGTGCCGCAAAGGTGATGCAAGTCCTGCGAAACATCCCCCAATTCTATTCACGCTTTCCGCTTGCCACGTACGACTTCACGCCGAGGTCGCAGAGCGTTTCTGGTTCTACGTACGCAACTTGGAGTTCTCTGCGGCCTCCGCGCTCCGCGTGAGCCACGTCCGTGATTCGCCGCGCGCGCCGTTATCACCTAGCCGATTTCTATCAATCTCGGACATTCTTGAAGCGTGCGCTGCAAGCGGGGATATGTTGCCCTCGAGCGGGCGCTCTCGAAGCTGGGCGCCGCATCCCGGACCGACGCGCGGCGGCTGGTGCGCGACGGGGCGGTCACGGTGAATGGCATCGCGGCGCGCGATCCGCTGACGCCGGTATCGCCAGAGCGCGACGACATCCGGGTTCGAGGGACGCGCGCGGCGCGGAAGACCTGGCGGACGATCGCATTTCACAAGCCGCGCAGCACCGTGACCACCCGGCGGGATCCCGAGGGGCGCGCGACGGTGTTCGATGTGCTTGGTGACGCCGCCAAGGGACTGATTGCCATCGGCCGGCTGGACTTCGCGACGAGGGGCCTCCTCCTGCTGACGAACGACACGCAGCTCGCCGAGCGACTCACCAATCCGGCGAACGACGTGCGGCGCTCGTACGTTGTTACCGTGCGAGGCGAGGTAACGGATGAAAGCTGCGCGCGGCTCGAAGAGGGCGTGGCGGGTTCGAAGGGTCGAAGGATCCCTGCCAAAAAGTAAAAGCCCCGTTCGAATCTTCGAGTCTCCTCGACTCCTTCGATTGAAAGGCTTCCTCACACGGTTTTCGTGATCGGCCTATCCAGACTTCCGGCACGGAACCAGCGATAGCCATAGGCGTCCAGCTCGATGGCGTGGCGGCCGCTCTCGTCCGCGTCGCTGCGCTCCTGGCGAAGCAGATTGGTGAGCACGTTACCTTGCGGACTATCAACGCGCAGCCGCACCGCGCACGGCTTGTCGCCGAGGTTGTGGACGAACACGCTCGTGCGGTCGTCCCAGTCGTAGCGTATGGCAAGCACCTGGTCGGTGCCGGCCGGCAGGATCTTCCAGTCGCCCCACCCGATTTCGGGGCACTCCTTCCGCATGCGGATCGTGCGTTCCGTCCAGTTCAGGAACGAGTCGGGATCGCGCCGCTGATCTGCGACGTTCACGCGACGGTAGCCGTAGATGGGATCGTTGACGAGGCGGCGGATCGGCCGGCGCGCCGTCGTGAAGCCGCCGTGACGATCCGGTGACCACTGCATCGGCGTCCGCGCCGCGTAGCGTTCGGGCAGCCCGAGGTCGTCACCCATGCCGATCTCGTCGCCATACCGGATGACCGGGGTTCCGGGCAGCGTGAACATCAGGCTGTACGCGAGTTCGAGTCGCCGCCGATCGTTGTTCATCATGGGCGCGAGTCGCCGACGGATCCCGCGGTTGTAAAGCTGCATGTGCTTCTTGGGGCCGAACGCCTCGAACACCCTGTCTCGCTGCGTCGGCGTCAGCCTGCCGAGATCGAGCTCGTCGTGCGTGCGCAGGAAGATGCCCCACTGCGCCGACGCGGGCCGATCGTGAGTCGCTTCGAGCGCGTCCTTGAGCGGGCCTGCGTCTCCGGTCGCAAGCGTGTAGAACATCCGCTGGTTGACCCAGAAGTTCAGCATCATCTGCAGGCGGTCGCCGCCGTCGCCGAAGTACTCCATGCTTTCGCCCGGCGGGACGTTCGCCTCCGCCAGCAGAATCGCATCGCGAACGCGCCACTGCAGGAAGTCGCGTATCTCGTGCAGCAGCTCGTAGTCGCGCGAGGGACGCACCTTGGCGCCCTTGCGTTCGATGAAGAACGGCACCGCGTCCATGCGGAAGCCGGACACGCCGCTGGATTGTGCGCGTTCAGGTCCGGCTGGAAATCGTAGAACCGGTGAAAGAAGTACGCGCCGGCCACCGGATCGCGCGTCCACGTGGCGCGCTGCACGCCGGGAAATACCATCCCCTTGTTCCAGTTCTTCGGGCGCGACTTGGACCAGATGTACCAATCGCGGTAACGCGATGAAGGGTCCTGGCGCGCGGCCTTGAACCACGGGTGCTGATCGGAGGTGTGATTGACGACGAGGTCCACGATCACGCGCAGGCCGAGCTGCCGCGCCTGGTTCATGAATTCCACGAAGTGTCCGAACGTGCCCGTGCGCGGGTGCACACCGTAAAAGTCCGCGACATCGTACCCGTCGTCGCGATTTGGCGACGGATAGAAGGGCATCAGCCAGATGCACGTCACGCCGAGACCCGCAAGGTAGTCGAGCCGGTCGGTCAACCCGACGAAATCGCCAACGCCGTCGCCGCTCGAGTCGAGAAACGTCTCGACGTTCAGGCAATAGATGACGCCCTGCTTGTACCAGAGATCGCGAATCACATCCCGGAGTTGAGCAATCCGCGTTCCAACCGGCAACTGACAACCGGCTACGGGCAACCGACAACCGGCTTGACACCTATCAACATAGGTATATGATGACACCCCTATGCACGATCGCACGACGGTCGATCTCCTGCAAGGCACGCTTGCGGCACTGATTCTGAAATCCCTGAGCTGGGGGCCGCTCCACGGCTACGGCATCGCGCGGTGGATCGAACAGATCACCGAAGACGAGTTGCTCGTTGAGGAGGGATCGCTCTATCCCGCGCTGCACCGCCTCCAGGCGCGCGGGCTCGTCACGTCGGAGTGGACCCTCTCGGAGACGAACCGCCGCGTGCGCTGTTACACGCTCACCGAACACGGACGCCAGCAGCTGCGTGCGGAGCTCTCGCGTTGGGAGCGTTTCTCTGAGGTCGTCACGCGTGCGCTGCAGTCGCGCCGGCCGAAAACGGCATGAACGAACGCGCGCGCCGGGAGCGGCGGATCTGGCGTCCCGAGATCGGCGCAGATATTGACGAGGAGCTGGCATACCACCTCGAGATGCGCGAGCGCGACTACCGCGAGCGCGGCCTCTCACCCGCGGACGCGCGTGATGCGGCGCGGCGCCGCTTTGGGGATCCCTCGACGATCAGAAGCGCGGTGCGCACCATCGACGAGCGTGCCGCGCGTGAACGGAGGCGCGCCGGGATGTGGACGGACTTTCGCCAAGACATTCTCTACGCGTGCCGCGGCCTTCGGCGCACGCCTGGGTTCACGGCTATCGCCGTGCTCACGCTTGCGCTCGGCATCGGGGCGAACACCGCCATCTTCAGCGTCATCAACACGGTGCTGCTCGGTTCCCTGCCGTTCCCCGACGCGGATCGCCTCGTCTTCATCTGGAACACCAGCGACGGCCAGCCGGAGCCGATAGGCCCCGGCCGTCTGCGCGATCTGCAGACGCAGGTGACGAGCTTCGAGTCGTTCGCAGGAATCAGTCACATCTCGTTCACGCTGACAGGCCGCGGCGAGGCCGAGCGGATTGGCGGATCGAGCGTCTCGTCAGGCTTTTTCGACACGCTCGGCGCGCGGCCGCTTGTCGGCGAACCATTTCACAAAGGCGTGGCGGATCCATCCGCCGTCGTCCTGAGCGAGCGGCTGTGGGTGCGCCGCTTTGGCGCCGATCCCTCGATTGTCGGTCGTACGATTACGTTGAACGGCCGTCCGCGCCAGGTGGTCGCGGTCATGCCGCGCCGCTTCATATGGCCCGCAATTACGGCGCAGCCGTCGGCGGCAGACACGGGGCCCGAACTCTGGGTGCCCGGTGGACCTGGCGACGTGCCGCGGCCGGCGACCAATGAGGACGAGGACATGACGGGCCACCGTAACACCGGGTACCTGCGGTCCGTCGCGCGACTCAAGCCGGGTGTCACCTTCGCCCAGGCACGTGCGGAGGTCGCGTCAGCAGGGACTCGTCTGTCGCGCTCCCATCCGGAAGATGACGGCCGCGGCGCAACGCTCGTCGGGATCCGCAATCAATTCGCGGGCGCCGTCGAGCGGCCGCTGCTCGTGCTCGCAGGCGCGGTCGCCTTCGTGCTGGCCATCGCGTGTGCGAACGTCGCGAGCCTTCTCCTCGGACGTGGCGCCGCCCGTCGACGAGATCTCGCACTCCGCCGCGCGCTCGGCGCGAGCCGCGCGCGCATCGTCCGTCAACTCGTGACCGAATCCATTGTCCTTTCCGTGGCCGGTGCGGCCGCCGGCCTGCTCCTCGCGTGGTGGGGCTCGGCGTCGCTGCTCTCTCTGACGCCGCCGGACATGGCGGGCCTCACGCGAAGCGGCATCGACGCGCGCGTGCTGTTGTTCACGCTCGGCATTGCCGTCGCGGTGGGCCTGGCATTTGGCCTCGTACCGGCGATCGAGCTCTCGCGCGATCAGTTGACGGACGCGCTCGCCGAAGGGGGCTCGCGTTCCTCAGGATCGCGGCGCACCAGCCGGACCCGCGACGGGCTCGTCACGCTCGAGATCGCCGTCGCGGTCGTGCTGCTCGTAGGCTCGACGCTGCTGGTGCGCAGCTTTACCGCGCTGACGCGCGTCGACACCGGGATCGATACGCATAACCTATTGACATTCGACATCACGGTCACCGGTGATCGCGCGGAGTACCAATCGCGGCAGGTGCAGTTCTACGACTCGTTGATCCAGCGGCTCGAGGCGGTGCCTGGCGTGCGCGCCGTGGGCGCCGCCGTCACGCTCCCGATTGGTGGAGATGACTTCGGCACCGGGTACCTCGTTGAGGGACGGCCCGTCCCGAAAACCGCGCTGCGCGCCGGATACCAGATCGTCATGCCGGGATATTTCCATGCGATGGGCATTCCGATCCGCCGCGGGCGTGATTTCCGTTCGAGCGACGACCGCAAGGCCCCGCCCATCGTGCTCGTGAACGAGACGCTCGCGCGCGCGCAATGGCCAGGCCAGGATCCCGTCGGCCGGCGCGTGCGGTTCGATGACGATGGGCAATGGATGACGATCGTAGGTGTGGTCGGCGACATTCGCCATCTCGGACCGTCCAGGCCGCCGCGGCCCGAGTTGTATCAGTCCGTCACGCAGCGGTCGTTCCCCTTCATCGCGTTCGTCGTGCGGACCGAACGCGATCCGTACGACGTGATGCCGTCGATCCGCCGGGCAGTCGTCAGCCTCGATCCGGATCTGCCGCTTTCGGGCGTCCGGACGATGGACGAGCACGTTGCGCGAGCGCTGTCGAAGCCGAAGTTCCTGTCGACGCTCGTCGCATCGTTCGGCGGGCTCGCGGTCAGCCTGGCGATCGTGGGGATTTACGGGATGATGGCGTGGTCGGTGACCGAACGTCGCCAGGAGATTGCGATTCGCATGGCGCTCGGGGCGAGCCGCGAGAAGATGCTGACGATGGTGCTCGGCCGCGCGCTGTTCCTCGCGGCGATCGGGATCTCGCTCGGCCTCGCAATTGCGCCCCTCGCCACCCGTACGTTGTCCGGCCTGCTCTACGGCATCACGCCTACCGATCCCGTCGCGTTCGCCGCCACGGGTGTCGCGCTTGGCGCGGTTGCGGCACTTTCGGCGCTGGTCCCGGCCCTCCGCGCAGCACGCGTGCAGCCGGCGGCGGTGGTGAAGTACTAAGATCGGGATGCGGGATCCGGGGTGCGGGGTGCGAAAATCACGCAACTCCGCGTCCCGCACCCCGCACCCCGCACTCCGCACTGTGCTGCGGCCGCTGCCGTATCCCGCATCCGATCGGGTCATGGACGTGAACGAATGGGCGGGCGGGAGAGCGGTTACCGTGTCGCCGCCGAACTTCCTGGACTGGCGTGCGAACAATCGCTCGTTCTCGTCGCTCGGAATGTACCAGGACGGGACGCTGACGCTGAGCGGCGACACCGAGCCGGAACGCATCACCGCGGTGAACGCAGAACCGGAAGTCTTCGATGCCCTGGCCGTCCGCCCGATCACCGGACGTCCCTTCACGCGCGAGGATGCGAGGCCTGGAGCGCCACACGTCACGATCATCAGTCATGCGATCTGGGAACGTCGGTTCGGATCCGACACTGGATTGATCGGCCGCGCCGTCACGATCGAAGGCGAAGCATACAGCGTCATCGGCATCATGCCCGCCGGGTTCGGCTTCCCGGAGGCGACGGACCTGTGGGTGCCCCTGGTGCTGCAGCCATCCGACGTCAGTCCCAATCAGCGCGGGGCGCACTACATGAGCGCGGTCGGACGATTGAAAGCGGACATCACGCCGGCGCAGGCGCAGGCGGATCTCGATAGCATCGAACAGCACATCGCCGCTCGGTATCCGGACAAGCTCGAAGGCTATTCGATACGCGTGCAGCCACTGCTCGAGTCGATGGTGGGTCCGGTCACGCGGCCGCTGTTCGTGTTGCTCGGCGCAGTCGCGTTCGTGCTGCTGATCGCGTGCGTCAACGTGTCGAACCTGCTGCTCGCCCGGGCCACGACCCGCACCGGAGAGATCGCGGTGCGCTCCGCGCTCGGCGCCGCAAGGGGGCGAATCGTCCGCCAGCTGCTCGCCGAAAGCCTGGTGCTGTCGCTGGCGAGTGGCGCGGCCGGTCTGGTGCTCGCGGTGTGGGGAGTCCGGCTGCTCGTGCTCGTGGCGGCAGAGGACCTGCCCCGTGCCGCCGACTTCACGATCAATCCGATCGTGCTCGGCTTTGCGATCGTCGTGTCGCTCCTGACGGGCGTCGCGTTCGGGCTCGTGCCCGCGCTCGCGTCATCGCGCGCCGATCTCGCGTCGTTCCTGAAGGATATGCGGCGCGATACGTCCACGGGCGGACGGGGACGGATTCGCAACGTGCTCGTCGCGGTGGAGGTGTCGCTAGCGCTCGTGCTGCTCGCTGGTGCTGGACTCGCGATGAAGAGCTTCGATCGCCTGAGCCGCACGGATCCAGGATTCGATCCGCACAACGTGCTCGCGTTCACCATCCGGCTGCCGGCGGCGCGCTATCCGAGGGTTGCCGCGGCGGAGCAGTTCTTCCGCGAGCTCACGACCCGGCTGCAGCAACCGGGAATCCTGTCGGCGGGCGGAATATTTCAGCCACCACTCAGCTACGGCAGCTTCGGCGGCACATTTTACCGGCTCGACGCGCCCGAGGGTCGGCGGGAATGCAACGCGCAGATGCGGCCGGTGACCGCCAATTATCTTGAAACGCTACGCATTCGACTACTTGCCGGCCGACGCGTGACCCCGCAGGATCGCGCCGGCGGCCCCGGCGTTGCCGTCATTAGTGAAGCCGCGGCGCGCACGTTCTGGCCGGGCGAGAACCCGCTCGGTAAACGCATCCACATCGCCGTCAGCATGGGCGTCCCCGAGCAGCCGCGTGAAGTGGTCGGCGTCGTCGGCGACGTCCGAACGCGCTCGCTGGAGCTCGAGCCGGTGCCGGTGATCTACGTCCCCGCGACGCAGTACGTGACGGACGAGATGACGATACTCGCGCGCACGCCGGGGAACCCCATGGCGGCGCTTCCCATCGTGAAGACGACGCTCGCGTCGATCGATCGCGAGGTCGCCATCAGCCGTGTGCGGGCGATGGAGGATGTCGTCGCGGCGTCGGTGGCACAGCCGCGCTTTCGAATGACGCTCCTTGCAGCGTTCGCGGCGGTGTCATTGATGCTCGCTGCCGTGGGCGTCTATGGAATGGTGGCGTTCTCAGTCAATCAGCGACGGGCGGAGCTCGGCCTGAGACTGGCTCTCGGAGCGAAACCGCGCGATCTGCTGCGCCTGGTCGTGCGGCAAGGAATCACACCCGTGGCGATGGGTCTTGCCTGCGGCCTTGCCGGCGCGGTCGCCGTCACGCGCGTCATGCGGACGCTCCTCTTCGGCGTGAGCGCGCTCGACCCGCTCACGTTCCTCGCCGTCGCGTCGATGCTCCTCGCGGTCGCGGCGATCGCGTGCTACGTTCCCGCTCGGCGCGCGATGACGGTCGATCCCGTCAACAACTCAGGTAGGGCGGGTCTTTAGACCCGGCTGCTGAAGAAGAAGACAGCCCTACGGATTTGGTGATTTCTGGATTGGGTAATCTGGTGATTGTGCTTCGCACGTGCTCCCGCGCGTGCGTCTAGAATTCCCCGGGTCCCCAGCCGGCGCGCACGGCGGACCTGAAGCTCCGCCCTACAAACGATTGTCCTGCAGCAGGCAGATGAACTCGCCGAGCACCATCGCGGTGGCGCCCCACACCTGGTGACCGAGCAGATCGAAGTATGGATACTCGACGGCGATGCCCTCGCGAATGCGCGTGCCCTGCCGGATGCGCGAGGCGTCCTGCAGGTCATCAATCGAGACCTCGAGCACCCGCTCGACCTCGTACGGTGCCGGCGAGAACGCCGGGCAATCGTCGGTGATCCCCACGACCGGATGCAGCGTGAAGCCGCTGACGAGTACGTGCACCGGCGTCAGCTCACCGAGGACACGCACGTCCGGCGGGTTCACCGCGATCTCCTCCTGCGCTTCACGCAGCGCCGCTTCGGCCAGCGTTTCACCTGGGTCGGTTGCGCCACCCGGCAGGCTGATCTGCCCGGCGTGCCGCCGGAGTCCGCTGGCGCGCACGGTCAGCGGCAGCGAAATTCCGTGAGCGCCCGGATATAGAAGAAGGAGAGCGGCGGCAGTTCGGGCATCTGCTGGAAAGTGCCCAGGCCTCCAGTTGGCACGGGGCGGTACTGGCGCGAACCGCAGCTGAGCCTCGACGCCGGGTAGCGTTCCGGCAAGCCGATCGCGAAGCTTTGATTCGAGGGTCCGCAGCGCCAGCATGCTTCCGATCATACCCGCCGATCAGGTCGCGCGAGGATTGCGGCCGGGCTCCACGGTTCACCGGCCCGCGTTTTGTTTCGTCGACTATATCAACTCCAGTACGGCCGTACCCTTCGTAGATGTCGTGTCGTCGTCCGAGTAGCGCCCAGACGCGCAGTCGGCGACGGGTCCTCTGACGGTGGACCGGCAGCCGATTTCAAAATTCGTCAAAAAGGGTTGCGTGCGCGCCCGTCGCCGCGCCCTCCTGCTCGGTGACTGGGGGCGACCGCGTCCTTCAGGCGGATTGCGAAGGACGGCGCCGGCGAACCACCGTCAGAGGCGGGGCCGCGCTGCGTTTGGGTGACGCTTGGCGCAGGCGGCCTCGCTCTCTTTTCAGTGCACGCGGCCCGAGAGCAACGCCACGCTGAGGCCGTACGCGTGCACGCAGTTGTAGGCGAGCAGTGCCTGGTAGTTCGGGTAGACGAGAAAGCGGCGAGGCCCGGCGGCGACGAGTGACGCCTTGAGATTCGTGAGGGGGACTTTCGTCCCTGTCATTGTTCTGACGCCAAGCTTGCGCCACTCGTTCAATGGCAACGGTACGCTCATCTGACGCTCCGCGAGACAACCGGCCTCCTGCAGCGGCGCCGCGTCGGCGACGGCATCCGCGATGGCGGCCGGCACCTTGACCTCACGCCCCCACGTGCGGCCTTTCGTCCATCCGTGCGCGGAGAGGTAGTTCGCGATCGAGGCAAACACATCCGGCGTGGACTTCCAGATATCGCGGCGGCCGTCCCCATCGAAGTCCTGCGCGAACTCGAGGAAGCTCGACGGCATGAACTGCGGCTGACCGAGCGCGCCCGCCCACGATCCCTTCAATGCAACTGGCTCGACATCGCCGCTGTCGAGAATCTTCAAGGCGTTGAACAATTCTTCCCGAAACATGGCGGATCGTCGCGGGTCGTAGGCGAGCGTTGCCAGGGTCGCGATCGTCGGCCGCACCCCGCTGAACCGGCCGTAATTGGACTCCAGGCCCCAGACGGCGACGATGACGCCCGGCGGGACGCCGTATTTGGCGCTGACTTTCCGAAGAAGGGTCCGGTGTTGCGCGCCCATCTTCTGCGCGGCCTTTATCATCGCGCGCGTGAGCCGTCGCTCCAGATATTGATCGAGCGTGAGCACGAGCTCGGCCTGCGAGCGATCGCGCTCGATCACGACAGGCAACGGCTCGAGATCTGTGAGCGCCCGATCGAGTGTGGCTTCGGTGATGCCGCGCGTTACAGCTTCAGATCGCAACGCGGCGAGCCATTCAACGAACGTCTGCGGCGGCAGTTGCGGCACCGGCAGCGGCGCCGCCGCAGGCTGCTGTGCGGCGCCCGTCAGCCACGCACCAAGACTCAACGCGAAGATCGCCGCCACCATCAGCCGCACAGCCTCCTCTTATTATGCGCTGGTGCGTGGAGCGGATAGGATCGCGGGATGCCCAGCGCGAAGTTTCCATCCATCCGCGAGGCGTCCGCGCGCGCCGTGGCCGAGCTGGTGCACGGCTGTACCTTCGACGATTTCCTCCTGACGCCGCAGCGCAGCGTGATCGTCAGTCGAGATCCCGCGGTGATCGATCTGTCGTGCCGCGTATCGCAGCATGTCGTATTGAAACGCCCGATCGTGTCTGCAAACATGGATACCATCACGCGCGCGCCGATGGCGATCGTTCAGGCCGAAGAAGGGGGCATCGGGATCATCGACCGCGGATTCCGGCCCGGAGACATCCGGCCGCAGGTCCGCGAAGTCGAGAAGGTGAAGCGGACGCAACACGGGATCATCCGCGATCCGTACTCGATCGCGCCCACCGCGTCTGTCGAGGAGGCAGCGGCGCTGATGTCCCGCTCACGCGTCGGCACCCTGGTCGTCGTCGACGAGCAGCGTCGGTTGAACGGACTGCTCACGGAGCGCGACATGCGATTCGTCTCGCGACAGGGACTGCGCGTGTCCGACCGGATGACACCGGTCGATTGGCTCGTCGTGCACCGCGGCCCGATTACTCCCGAACAGGCGGAGCAATTGATGGTCGAGCGGAAGATCAAGAAGCTTCCGCTCGTCAACGAGCAGGGAGAGCTGACCGGCCTCATCACCGCGCGCGATCTGCTGAAGCAGCGGCGGCTTCCGTTTGCCACGCGCGACGACCAGGGACGGCTTCGAGTCGGCGCGGCGGTCGGCGCGCAGGGGGACTATCTCGAACGCGCGGACGAATTGATCAAGGCGGGCGTCGACGTGCTCGTCATCGATATCGCGCACGGACACTCAATCGTGATGGACCGCGCGATCGCAGACCTGCGGAAGCGCTTCGGCGGCGTGGAGCTGATTGCCGGAAACGTCGGCACCGCGGAAGGCACGACCTTCCTCCTCGAGCGGGGCGTCAACGGCATCAAGGTGGGCATCGGCCCGGGCGGAGGGTGCACGACCCGCATGACGACAAGCTACGGCGTGCCGCAGGCGCAGGCGCTCGTCGAGTGCCGGCGCGCGATCGGGGAGAGCGATGTGCCGCTCATTGCCGATGGCGGGATCCGGCGCCACGGCGCGCTGGCGCAGTCGCTGCTGTTCGGCGGTGACTGCGCGATGCTCGGCAGCGCATTCGCGGGCACCGAGGAAGCGCCGGGCGAGATCGTCCACAAGTCGGTGCTGCTGCCGGAAGCGCAGAAGACCGTAAAGGTGCCGTTCAAGGTGCTGCGCGGCATGGCATCGCTGGAGGCGATTCGCGATCGGCTCGATGTCGAAGACGCCGACCGCGTGGAGCTCGACGCGATCGGCGCCGAGGGGATGGAGGTGAGTGTCCCGGCGCGCGGCTCCGCGCGGACGATCGTGCGCGACATGATCAAACATCTCTGCTCGTCGATCAGCTACGGGGGCGCCGACAGCCTCCGTCAGATGCGCGAGCAGTTCTGGAACGAACCGCACCGTTACCTGATCAAGCTGTCCGCCTCGTCACGCCGGGAGTCGTACGAGCGGTGAGGTGCGGCCACCGATAATCGTTCGACCCAGAGGCGACGGAGGATCGTCATCCAGGGCACGTTCGTCACGTCCGAGGCGGATTTCGTCACAAGGGCCGTGAAGCTCGTCGCAGGGCGCTCTTCGCGGTGGTGATGAATGGATATCTACACGCGGATGCTGCGCAGCAGCGGAACGAGATCCGACGGTCGATCGACGAGCATGTCGTCCGGACCGAGATCGTGTTCCGACAACGTGAAGCCGAAGCCATAGCGCACCATGCACACGCGTGTGCGCGCCGCGCGTGCGGTGGCGAGATCGATCGCCGAGTCGCCGACCATCACTGTTTGCGTCAGCGCAGTTCCGGCGCGATGCATGAGTTCCTGGAGCGGCGCAGGACTCGGCTTCCTCGGCCACGGGCCATCGCCGCCCAGGATCCATTTGAAGAATCCTGCGACGCCGAGCCCGTCGAGGATGGCGAGCGTTGCCCGGGAAGGCTTGTTCGTGAGCACGGCAAGCGGTGCATCGGCCGCGAGCGTCTCGATCGCCTCGCGGATGCCATCGTACAGCTGCGTGTGTGTCAGGAGCCTGTCGTCGTACAGCTCGAGGAAACGTGGAAGCGCACCTGGCGACTCGGGATCGAGCGCCGCCGCCGTCAGAGCGCGCCGGACGAGCAGCGCCGCTCCTTCTCCCACCATGCGCGCGATTGTGTCCACCGGAAGCGGAGCGCCGCCGCGCTCTTCGAGCAGCGCATTTGCCGCATCGGCCAGATCGCGGCGCGAATCGATGAGCGTGCCATCGAGATCGAAGACGAACAGCGGCATCAATCGGTCCGGAGCGCCACCAGAGGATCCACCCGTGTGGCGCGGAGCGCCGGCAGCGAACCCGCGAGCGCTGCGACGGCGACGAGCGTGATCGGGACCGACACAAGCGTCAGCAGGTCGTGCGGGCTGACGCCAAAGAGCTGCGACGACAGGACGGGCGCGAGCAGGGCCGACGCCGTCGCGCCCACGAGCGCTCCTGCGATGCTCAATCGCAGCGCGTGGCCGAGCACAAGCTGCATCACCGTGACACGGCGCGCGCCGAGCGCCATGCGCACGCCGATCTCCTGCGTCCGCTGCGCCACGAGATACGCGATCACGCCGTAGACGCCGATCGCCGCGAGCGCGAGCGCAAGCGCGGCAAAGAGGCTCACGAGCCACGCCGTCAGACGCGGTTGCGCGGCGCTCTGTTGCAGCATCATGTCCAGCGTCCGGACGTTGAATACGGCGAGCTGCGGATCCAGCGCCGCAACCTTCTGCCGCATGACGGCGCCCATTGGCGAGCTCCCCGACGATCGCACGATCAGCGTCATCGTGGGCCAGAGGATCTGCTCGCTGCTGAAGTACATCGCGGGCCGAGGCTCCAGGTCCAGCGACAGATTGCGCACGTCGCCGACGATGCCGATGACCTGGAAGATCTGCTTGTTGCCGAGTTGCACCTGCCGGCCTAGAGGATCGGCATTGGGCCAGAAGCGGCGTGCGGCGTCGGCGCTCAGGATGATGCTGTGGGCACCGTGCGTCCCTGTCTCGCGATTGTCGAACGTGCGACCGCGTAACAGCGGAATGGCAAGCGTCCGGAAATACTGCGGGCTGACGAGGCGCCAGTCCGCTTGCATGTCTTCAGCGCCGAGCGCATTCGCGCCAACCGCCTTCAGGGGCATGCCGGTATTGCCGCCTGCGAACGGTGCGCCGCTCGACATCGCCGCAGCCTCGACGCCTGGAACGGCCTGCATCTCTGCAAGCAGGCGGCGGTAAAACTGCTGCCGGGCGAGGTCCGTGGGATAGCGCGCCTCCGGAAGTCCCATCATCGCGGTGGTGAGGTGTTTCGCATTGAATCCCAGTTCCACGTGCTGCAGGCGGAGAAAGCTCTGGACGAAGAGCGCCGCTCCAGTGAGGAGCACGGTCGCGAGTGCGATCTCGGCCACGACCAGCATCCGCCGCGCGGCCCCCTGCTGCGCGCCCGCGCTGCCGCGCGATCCTTCTCTCAGCGATCCTGTCATATCGTTTCGAGAGCCGATCATGGCGGGCAGCGCACCAAACGCCGCCGCGGTCAGCACCGACACGACGAGCGAGAAGATGAGCACGGGCGCGTTCACCGCGATGTCTTCCGCACGAGGGAGCGACGAAGCGAGCGCCGCCCGCAGGGCCGGCACGCCCCACGAGGCTATCAGCACGCCGGCGGTGCCGCCGACGAGCGCCACGAGCAGACTTTCAGTCAGAACCTGGCGCACGAGGCGGAGACGACTCGCGCCCAGCGCGAGGCGTACCCCGATTTCCCGGCGCCGCAGCGCCGCGCGTGCGAGCATCAGGTTTGCAACGTTCGAGCACGCAATGAGCAGCACGAGTCCCACCGATCCGAGCAGCAGGTAGAGGCCCTGCCGCATCTCGGGCGGAACGATCCAGTCGTCGAACGTCGCCATGCGCACGCCCCAGTCCTTGTTGGACTCTGGATACTGCCGCGCGAGCTGCTGCGCGACCGCGTCCATGTCCAGCTGCGCCTGCGCCAGCGTGATGTCGGGACGGAGACGTCCGATTGTCGACAGCCGGTGATCGGCGCGCGCCTCGCGCGAGAGATCCGGCGCAAGTGGCGTCAACACCTGCGCGGTTCCGACGAGATCCCGATCGCGCAGGACGCCGACGACCGTATGGGAGACGCCGTTGAGCGCAATCGAGCGACCGATGATGGACGGATCGGAGCCGAACCAGTCCCGCCAGACCGACTCCATGATGATCGCGACGCGTGGCGCGCCGGGACGATCCTCCGCGGGCGAAAAATTGCGGCCGCGCCGCAGCCGCACGTTCAGCAGCGGAATCAGCGTGGCGGTGGCTTCCATGCGGCCGAGGCGGTGGGGCTCGCCCGTGCCCGTCAACGTCACCGTGCCGGAGCGCCACGCGGCCAGCTCCGCAAACGATCGGCCGTGCTCGCGCCACGACAGGTAGTTCGGCACCGACGTCGAGAACTGCGCGATGTTCAAGCGATCGTTCTTTTCCCAGATTCTGACGAGCCGCGCGGGATCGAAGAAACCGAGCGGCTGAATGGCGACGGCGTGCACGACGCTGAAGATCGCCGTGTTCACGCCGATGCCCAGCGCGAGCGTGGCGATCGCGACGACACTGAAGACGGGCGCACGCCAGAGCGCGCGCGCCGCGAATTTCAGATCGTACAGGGTCATCATGACGTGTTCTCCTGGCGCCCGGACGAGCGCATCGACGGCCACGCCGATCCAGAAAGCCGCCACGCCTGCCCGGCCGCGCGCGGCCGCCTCCATGCGCGCCGCGCGATACGCGCTCGTCATGCCGTGGCCGAAACGATCCCTGAACTCGGCCGGATACAGCCGGAGGACGAGGCCGAACACGCGCTCTGCCACCGCGCGGTGCTTCATGATCGCCGCGGCACCAGACCTGTCGCGCGCGCGTGCTGCAAGAGCGCCCTCAACCGGTCCGCCTCCGCGGCGGCCACCGCGCGGCCGAAGCGTGTGACCCGGTAGTACCTGCGCCGCTCGTCATCGTCATCCGGCCGGCGCGTCAGCTCATCGATCAGCCCCTCGTCGAGCATCCGGCGGATCGATCCGTACAGAGTCCCGGGGCTCATGCGGACCTTCCCGTCCGTGCGCCGCGCGACGTCCTGCATGATGGCGTAGCCATGCCGCTCGCCATCGCCGAGGGCGATCAGGATATGAAAGAACGCGGGGGGAAGAGGCAATTGCCGGGTAATATCAGAGTCGGCCATATAACAATAGTCGTTATAACGTACTTCGATACAGTGTCGCAAGCCGCCGAACCCCCGGCAAATGTTTGCGGGTTGAACGGCCAGTGCGATTCAGTAATTGGGGAATCGGGGAATCGGAAAATTGAGGAATTGGGGAATCGGGGAGCCGCGTTCGCGCGGCTTGTTGGAGATACTGCGTACCACGATCCTGGCTGATTCGCAGATTTCTCACGGATCCGACCACACAGTGACACTTTGCGGCGAAATTGGTCCAGGCACATCCAATGCATCTTGGGAGAGTATGACGCCGCAAGAACTCCGCGCGAGAACCAAACGATTCGCTATTGACATCGTGAAGATCGCACGTTCGGTGCCGCGCGAGTGGTACGTGCGAGTGATTGGAGGGCAGCTGTTACGTGCAGGCACCGCGGTCGCGGCAAACTACCGAGTTTGTTGCCGCGCCAGGTCCGACCGCGAGTTCTGCGCGAAGATGGGCGTCGTTGTAGAAGAATCCGACGAGTCGCAGCTTTGGCTGGAGCTGCTCGCGGTGGCGCACTCGCGTATGAACACGAGCGAGTACCGGCGCGTGATGAAAGAGGCAGCCGAACTAACGGCGATCTTTACTGCGTCGCACTCAACAGCGAAGGCGAATCTACAGCGACGTGCGCGAGAACGTGTGCGAAAACGATCTCAAAACGCGCAGGGTTCGAGTTCTTGATAATCGCGCTCGCCGCGACGTGAGTCAATGCCCCAATTACCCGATTACTGAATTCCCCGATTACGCAATTCGCGAATTTATGCCGCGTCCGGCGGCTGATAGAGCGCCGCAACCGCGCCGGCGGGATCCTTGATGACGCAGAAGCGGCCGCCGCCCATGCTGCGCGGCGGCGCGATCACGCTGCCGCCCAGGCGCTGGCACTCGGCGATGCTGTGATCGAGATCGTCGACGGTGATATAGACCAGCCACAGGGCGGGAAGATCGGCATTGAGGCCGCGCGCGTGGCAGACGCCGGCCACCGGTTCGCCATCGGCCTTCATCACGAAGTCTGCATACGCCCCCATGCTGAGCGGCTCCGGCTTCCATCCGATCACCGACGCGTAGAAATCGCGGAGTGACTCTGCGTTCGAAACCGTCAAGTCCTGCCAGGTGATCGTTCCGGGGCGAGGCGTGGTGCTCATCGAGCAGCATCTTATTCGATCCGCATGAACGTCTGAGGACGGTTGTCGGACGACGGAGTGCAGACGTGCGCTGCGCGAAGTGCGGTGTGCGAATGCTTTCACCGCTCTCGTCGCTTCTGGTGTGATTCTGAAGATCCTGCTTGAGTTCCGGATCCGCACCTCGCGCCTCGGACCTCGGACCTCGGACCTCGGACCTCGTTCGAGTAGTCTCCTTCGGTGCGTGCGTGGGAAGCCGGCAGCGCCGTGTTCTTCGTGTACCTCGCGATCACGGCACTCGTCCGTGGCGGCCGCGCGGGCGCGCGGCCGCGGGCGCTGCTTGCCGCCGTCGCCGGCCTCCTCCTGAGCGGCGCGTCGGCGCGCATGAATGAGGTTCCGATCCTGCATGCGTGGCTTCTTCCGCCCATCCTGCTGTTGACCGCGTATTGGGGCACCGGCGCGCTGTTTGTCGCGCCCATGCCCCGCGTCGAACGGGATCTGCGCGGCTTCGATGAGACGCTCCGTATCCGGTCGATCGCGGCGCGCATGCCGCGCGCCATCGCCGAGATTCTCGAGGTCGCCTACTCCGGCGTGTATCCGGCGGTGCCATTGGCACTGTGGATCGCGCTCGACGCGGGAGAAAGCGCCGCCCACTGCTGGACGGTCGTCCTCTTCACAGACTACGTCTGCTTCGGTTGTCTGCCGTGGATCCAGAGCCGCCCACCGCGCGCGCTCGAGGATGAGCCCTGGCGCTCGCGATGGCGAGCGGTGAACCTGCAAATCCTCGCATCAGGCAGCATCGGAGCGAATACGTTCCCCAGCGGTCACGCCGCTGAGGGCCTGGCCTGCGCACTGCTCGTGACGCGCGCGCCGTGGCCGATTGTCATCGCGATGTTCGTGAACGCCGGCGCGATTGCTGCCGGCGCCGTCTTCGGTCGGTATCATTACGCCGCGGATGCGATCTTCGGCTGGATCGTCGCGCTCATCGTGTGGGCAGTCAGTGGCCAGTAACCAGTAACCAGTAACCAGTAACCAGTAACCGGTAGCCAGTAGCTAGTAGTAGCCCGTAGCAACTAACCGCAACCGGCCACTGGCAACCGGCCACTGGTTATCGGCAACTGACAACTGACCTCAGACGTGTATGTTGGATCGCCCGTTGACCTGGTGTGTGGCGACGGCGTGGGCCGCGAGACCCTCGCTCAGGTTGAATCCCTTGAAGGTCTCGTCGGGAATCTCCACCTCGAACGAGAGCTCCGGCGTGTGCCACAGGCGCCACCACCGCATGCACGCGAGGGCGCCGGCGAGCATGACGATGATGGCGACGGGCGTGGTGATGTCACCCTCGAGCAACATCAGCCGCTCGGCCTCAGCGGCGGAATAGGTGTAGGCGAGAAAACAAGAAAGGTAGAACGGCCAGAGGAGATGGAACCGCGAGGCGCCCGGAATGTACTGTCTCGCGAACGGCACGCCGTCCGCCTTCAGCAGTAAGAGCTCGAGCAGGAACAGTGACAGCGCCGCGCAGAAGATGGCGTGGCGCCATGCGATCGACACGTCCCAGAACATGGCGGCTGAGAGCCACGCGCTCAGCGCCACCGGTACCAAGACGACGAGCAGTCCCGCCTTGTGCACTCCGGCGGCGACGCGAAGCGGCGTCAACGAACAGCTGCGAAAGATCCATCGCGCAGGAAGGTCGACTGGAATTGCGAGCAGCGCGCGGAATCCAACCGCGAGCGCTGCGCTCAGGATGAGCGGCGGCGAAAGCGACGCGACGGTGGGTCTCGCGAACAGACCCGTATCGTGCCGCAGGAATGCCGGAAGAATCGCCGTGATAATCAGCGCGAGCGCCCCTCCGACATAGATTGCCATCAACATGCGATGCCGGCGGCTTCGCGCGAGCACGCGAAGCGTGAACGCGCAGATGGCCTGCTCTGTTGGATGACGGACGAGCAGCGTCCTGATCGTGGCGGACACGGCGCGTGACAAAAAAAATCGCGCGGATCCCGCGGGCGTTTCAATCGCCCGCGCACACAGCCGCCGGAACGCGAAGACATATAGCGCCGCGGTGACGAGCAGCGGCGTGACGGCCCACACGGCTCCACGCGCGGCAAGCGCCGCCATGATCGGCCGCGACGTGCCGCCGATCGTTTCGTAGATCGCGACGAACCAGGCGAGCGGGAACCATCGCAGGATCGGATCCGACGCGTTGCCGCGTTCCAGCGCGACGGCGGTCGCCTCTCGCAGCGGTCCGATGAACAGCAGCGTGAGAAGGACGATCAAGACCGTCCCCATTTGAAGGATCGGCGCGAGACGCTCGGACGCGCGGCGTCCGGCGCCGACCAGCAGCACCCCCTGCACCATCGTCAGGCCGAAGAAGACGAATGCGTCGGCCGCGATCGACGCGACGAGGTGCGCGGGCAGTCCGCGGATTGCGCCCGTGACAGTGAGCGCCGAGATCATCGCGTAAGTGACCCCCGGCAGCACGTTGAGCGCGGCGGCGAACACCACGAACAACGCGAGGAGGCTGCCAAGCCGCCCCAACGCCTGCACCCGCGGCCGAATGGGAAGTGAACCCAGCACGAACACGTCCCGGCGTCCTGGAAAGAGCGTGTCCCACATGACCACGCACACGATGCCGATTGCTCCAGACGACAGCAGAATGAAGAGGCCGCGGTCGCTCCAGATCGCGCGCTCGAGACGCTCCGGATAATAGCGCTGCAGGAAGGAGTACTTTCCGAGGAACTGGCTGGAGAGCAGCATCGCCGGCGCTGCCAGGAAGGCGGCCGCCCAGATCGTGGCGGAGGCCTGCATGCCCTGCGGCATCACGTCGCTCTGCAGAAAGCCGCCAAATGTCGCGCGGGCGATCGTGACGGCTTGTCGCAGCTCGGCGCGCCAGTTCGTCGGCAATGGTGCGTGATCAGTGCGTAATGGTCGTCATGATCTCCGCAGCGACCGACTCGACGTCAGTCGTGATCACGAGCGTGCGAAAGGCATCTTCGAGGGACGCGGCATTGAGCTGCTCGCGGAGCGCCGCAGTGGGCGCATGCGCGGCGACGCGGCCGTCGCTCAGAATCAGCACTTCGTTACACACCCGCTCGACCATCTTCAGCTCGTGAGAGCTGTAGACAATCATGCGTCCCGATTCTGCGAGGCGGCGGATCAGGCTGCGCACGACCAGCGTCGTGGCCACGTCGAGGCCCGAGCACGGTTCGTCCAGCACGACGATGGACGGGTCGTGGAGCAGCGCTGCGGAAAGGAGAACCTTCTGACGCATGCCTTTCGAGTACGCGCTCATCGGCGCGTCGCGATCCATCTGCAGTCCGAAGATCGACAGCAGCGTGTCGATGCGGCGGGCAGCAGTCGCCGCGGACAGGCCGCGTAAGCGCGCACAGAGCGTCAGGTACTCGTCGCCGCTCATCCACGTGTAAAGCTGCGCTTCTTCCGGAACGTATCCGAGGCGCGCCTTGTAGGCGACGAGGTCGTCACGAATATCATGCCCGTCGAGTTTCACCCAGCCGCCCGACGGCTCTAGGAGGCCAGTGATCATACCGACAGTTGTCGACTTGCCCGAGCCGTTGGGGCCGAGCAGGCCGATAACGGTGCCGGGTTTCAGGGTGAAGCACACGTCCCGAACGCCGATGATCGCGGAATAGTACTTCGTGAGGCCGCGCGCTTCGAGCATAGGACAGTTGACACCACTATCCTCCCAAAGTTCCGTTGATATGATGCAGCGCATGTATTCGGCGACATTGACGTTGCATTCGTGGCTCAGATGGGTGGTGATTCTGCTCGGCATCTTCGCGGTTATGCGCGCGATCGCCGCGACGCGGTCGCGCCGCTGGACCCCGGCCGACGATCGTGCAGCCATGCTCTTCACGATCGGCTTCGACCTGCAGTTTCTCGTTGGACTCCTCTTGTATTTCGTCCTGAGTCCCATCACCACGATGGCCCTTCAGCACATGGACGCCGCCATGCGGACGGCGACGCTGCGCTATTGGGCCGTCGAGCACCCGTCCGCGATGCTGGTGGCCCTGGTGCTGGCGCACGTCGGCCGGGTTGTCGTGCGGCGCGCGGCTGAGGCGAAGAAGGGACGAATGGCGCTGATCTTCTTCGCGATCGCGCTGCTCGTGATAATCGGCATGACGCCGTGGCCGAACATGCCGGGGCAGCGACCGTTGTTGCGATTCTAGGTGCTCGGTGCAGGCGTGCGAGGTGCCGGGTAATCGGTGCGATCCGCTGTGAGGCGAGCCGAAAAATCGCCAGTTGAAAAATCGGGTAATCGGGTAATCGGGTAATTGACGCGCCTTATGTGCGACACTGCGGTCGATTACCAGATCACACAATTATCAGATTACCCAATTCCCAAATTACCCGATGATGATGAGCCCTGTCGCCCGCGCGTCCGGCGCGCTTGCCGCCTGCCTTGCCATTGCCGCGCCCGCCGCGGCCGCGCGGCCGATGACGATCCAGGATCTGTTGTCGGCGGTGCGCGTGACGGATCCGCAATTATCCCCCGATGGGCGACTCGTCGCGTTCGTCAGAACGACGACCGAGACGACGACGGGTCAGCGGAACGCAGATATCTGGGTGGTGCCTGCCGATGGCGCTGCAGCGCCGAAGCTGCTCATCGGCGGGGAGAAGAGCGAGAACACGCCGCGCTGGTCGCCCGACGGGCGGGAGATCGCGTTCATCTCGACGCGCAACGGCGCGCCGCAGGTGTACATCGCAAACGCGGCCGGCTCGAACGTCGCAGGCGCCGGTGGTGTTTTCGCGCGACGGTCGTCTGCTCGCCTTTGTATCCGATGTCCAGACCGAGCAGGGGATTCCGGCGACCGCGCACAGGCTGACGCGTCTGCTCTATCGGCACTGGGATGAGTGGCGCGACAGGGGACGCCATCACATCTTCGTGACCACCGTGAACGGAGGAGAGGGACGCGATCTCACGCCCGGTGATTTCGATTCGCCGCCGACGCAGCAGGAAGACAACGCGTTCGCGTTTACGCCTGACGGGAGAGACCTGGTCTTTGTCTCGAATCGCGACGGCATCGATCGCGAGGCCTGGTCCACGAACAACGACGTGTGGTCCGTATCGGTCGCTGGAGGCGAGGCGAAGAAGCTCACGTCCAATCCGGCGGCCGACGTGCAGCCGGTCTTCACACCGGACGGCCGGTTCCTGATCGTTCGGGCGCAGCGGCGCGCGGGCTTCGAATCGGATCGCTGGTACCTGGACGTTTACGACCGGGGTGAGGGCAATCGCCGCACTGTTTTCGAAACGCCCGATGGGCATACAATCTTCTTCACTGCAACGAGCAACGGCACCGACAATTTGTATCGCGTGCCATTAGACGGTGGCACGCCACAGGAAGTCGCCCATGGCGGCTCGATTTCCGCCGCAACGGCGGGCGACAGCTTCGTCGTGTTCTCAAAAGCGACCCTGACGTCCCCCGCCGAGATCTATCGGGGCACACTCGGCGACGCGGCCGCGCCGGCTCTCACGCGACCGCCGCGAGCGCTCACGCACGAGAACGACGCGTGGTTGAAGGCAATGAGCTTCGACACGCCCACCAGCCTCACAGTCGCGGGCGCGGCGGGCACGCCGGTTCAGTACTGGCTGCTGCGTCCGCCCGGCTTCGATCCATCGAGGAAGTATCCGATCGTGTTCCTCATTCATGGCGGACCGCAGGGCGCGTGGGACGATGCGTGGTCGTATCGGTGGAATCCGGCGTTGTGGGCGGCGCAGGACTGGGTCATCGTCGCGCCGAACCCGCGCGGCTCGTTTGGCTTCGGCCAGAGATTCGTCGACGACATCTCGCAGGACTGGGCTGGCAAGGTGATGCAGGATCTCGATGCGGTCTTCGACGCCGCCATCAGCCTACCGTATGTGGACCGAACGAAGCAGGGTATTGCCGGCGCGAGCTACGGCGGCTACGCGGTGAACTGGATCATCGGCCACTCGGACCGCTTCAAGGTCGCCGTGACCCACGACGGGGTCTTCAACATCGAGTCGATGGCGCTCGCGACCGAAGAGCAATGGTTCACCGACTGGGAATTCGGTGGGCCTCCAACGAGCGGGAAAGCGCGTGAAAATTACGCGAAGTTCTCGCCGCACCTGTTCGCTCAGAACATCAAGACGCCGACACTGGTGATCACCAACGAGCTCGATTTCCGCGTGCCCGTCGACCAGGGGCTGCAGTTGTTTACGGCGCTCAAGCGCAACGGCGTCCCGAGCCAGGCGCTCGTGTTCTCGGACGAAGGGCACTGGGTGCTGAAGGCGCTGAACAGCAAGCTCTGGCACGAGACGGTCTTCGGCTGGATGAAGAAGTATCTGAGCAACTGACATGGCGTTGCGCTCCTGTATGATCACCGGCGCATCCACGGGCATCGGCGAAGCGTGCGCGTTGCGGCTCGATGCTGCGGGCTGGCGGGTTTTCGCGGGCGTGCGGCGCGAGGCAGATGCCGCGCGTCTCAGGTCGCAACTATCCGCCCGATCGCGGCCGGTGATGGTGGACGTCACCGACACCGCATCGATCGCGCGCGCGGTGGTCGACGTCGCATCTGTGCTTCGCGATGACGGGCTCGCGGGTCTGATCAACAACGCGGGCATCGCCGTCGCCGGCCCGCTCGAGTTCCTTCCGGTCGAGGAGTTTCGGCGTCAGCTCGACGTGAACGTCACCGGCCAGCTCGCGGTCACGCAGGCGTGCCTGCCGCTCCTTCGCCGCAGTCGTGGCCGCGTTGTCTTCATGGGATCGATTGCCGGCCGCGTGACGCTCCCGATGCTGGGCCCCTATAGCGCGTCGAAGCACGCGGTCGAGGCGCTTGCGGACGCACTGCGCGTGGAGCTGCAGCCGTGGGGCATGCACGTATCGATCATCGAACCCGGGAGCATTGCGACGCCGATCTGGAGAAAGGGGGATGAAGCCGCCGCCCAGGCTTCCTCGCGGTTCCCAGCGGCCGCTGAACAGTTGTACGGCGCCGCTTCCGGCGCGATGCGCAAGGCAGCTGCCGATGCGGCGCGCCGCGGCGTCCCCCCCGACACCGTTGCCATCGTCGTCGAACACGCGTTGGCCTCAGCGGCGCCACGCACCCGGTATCTCGTCGGGGCGGACGCCAAGCTGCGCGCGCGGATCGGCGCGTTCGTGCCCGATCGCCTGCGCGATCGGTTGTTCACGCGTGTGCTCGGCCTGCCCGCGCGCGACAGCGTCGAAGGGGCGCTTCGCTGACGTGCAGCTGGGGCTTCCATTCGTCCTGGAACGTGCGCCTGATGTGAAACTTCCGCCTAAAGGCGGAAGCCACATCGAGGAGAGAGGAGCCTGCCCGGGCAACCGCACAGAACCGCGCGACAATCACACAGAATCACGTGGCTTCCGCCTTCAGGCGGAAGGATCCAGTTTTACCGTCCACTTCGTCAGGATGCGTCGCGCGCGCCGCTATATCCTGCGCGTCAGACCTGATGGCGCGCTGCGCGTCACGATCCCACGCGGGGGATCGCGGGCCGAAGCGCTGCGGTTTGCCCAGCGTCATCTTTCCTGGGCCGAGCGGGAACGGGCGCGCCTGCTCGCGTCCCGACGGCCGCCCGCGCCGTGGACGGCAGGGAGTACGATTCTGGTCGACGGCGAATCCGTGCCGATCGTCCGTGACGGCGAACTCGTCCGCGCCGGCACGATCGCGGTCCGCGTGCCGGTTGAGCATTCGAACCTGCGCCACGCGATCGAGTGCGCCTTGCGCGAAAGGGCAGAGCGAACGCTGCCGCCGCAGCTGCTCGCGCTCGCGGCTGCGCACGGCCTGAGCGTCACGCGCGTGACGATTCGCAATCAGCGATCGCGCTGGGGCTCGTGCTCCCGCAACGGGTGCATCGCGCTGAACTTCAGGCTCGTGCAGATGCCGCCGCCCATCCGCGAGTACATCCTGCTGCACGAGCTCATGCACCTTCGTCACCCGGACCATTCGCGCCGGTTCTGGTCCGCCGTGCAGTCGGTGTGTCGCGCGTTTCGCGACGCCGAGCGCTGGCTCAAGAACACCGGGCGGGATCTCTTCTAGTCCAAGATGCAGATGAAGGGGCGCCATTCGACGATCCGCTCCTGGCGAACCGCCGACGTGACGGCGCTCGTCAAGCACGCGAACAACGCCAACATTGCGCGCCAGCTGCGCGATCGCTTTCCGCATCCCTACACCGCCGCCGACGCGCGGCGATTCATCGAAGGGATCGTCGCCGTGCGCCCGGTGACGACGTTTGCGATTGAGGTGGATGGCGAGGCGGTCGGCGGGATCGGGTTTTCTTTCGGCAGCGACGTCGAGCGCTACTCAGCGGAGATCGGCTACTGGCTCGCCGAGCCGTTCTGGGGACGCGGGATCGCCACCGAAGCGGTCCGCATCGTCTCCGACTACGCGTTCGCGACGTGCAACGTGCTGCGTCTCTTTGCGCTGCCGTTTGCCGACAACGCGCGCTCGACGCGCGTGCTCGAAAAGGCGGGCTACACGCGCGAGGCAGTGCTGCGTTCGAGCAGCGTCAAGGCGGGTGCCCCTCGCGATCAGGCACTTTACGCGCTGATTAATCCGTCATGGCGTGGCGTGTGACCGCGAGATTTACTCAGAGGCCACGGAGGCCACGGAGAATTCAAACATCGATCTTCTTGTTGAAGATCAGATAGTCGTGGAAGTGAAGTCCGCAGCTGCCATCCTTCCTGTGCACCTCCCTCAGACGATTACGTACGTCCGACTTGCGGGCAAACCCGCTGGGTTGTTGATCGACTTCAACGTGAAAAGGCTCGTCGACGGAGTGCGTCGGGTCGTAAACGATGATCCATCGCGCCGAAAAATAGCCATGACGTCTGAGTGAAGGCCTCCGTGGCCTCTGAGTGGAGAAGGTCTCTGTGGCCTCCCTGCCACTGTCCGGATCCGGGAATTTCCCCTCACGTAAATGAACACCACGCGCGCTACCTGACGGCGGCGATTGCTGAAAAAACGGCCGTTTCGGCTCGGCACGCGAGTCGCTTATACGGTCTCGCCATGGAACATCTCCGACAGGACCTGCTGTACGCCATCCGGCGCCTCATCAAGGCGCCCGGGTTCACGATCGTTGCGGTCGTAACGCTTGCGCTGGGCATCGGCGCGAACACGGCCATCTTCAGCGTCGTGAACGGCATCCTGTTGCAGCCGCTCCCGTACCCACAGCCCGATCGGCTCGTGGGCGTCTATCACACGACGGAGGGGCACCGCGCCGTGATGTCGGGGCCGAACTTCACCGACGTTGCCCGGACCGCGACATCGCTCGAGAACGCCGCAGCGATGTCGACGGGGCGGATGATCCTGACGGGCGAAGGGGAACCGATCCGGCTGCCGGTGGCAGAGGTCAGCGCGTCGCTGTTCAACGTCCTGCGCGTCAGGCCCGCGATCGGACGAACGTTCAACGCGGACGAGAACACGCCCGGCAAGAACAACATCGTCGTGCTGTCGCACAGTTTATGGCAGCAGCGCTTCGGATCGGATCCGAATGTGATTGGGCGCCGCATTCAACTCGACGGCGTCGCGAAGGAGATCGTCGGCGTCATGCCGAAGGAATTCTCGTATCCGGAGGATCGGCAGGCGTGGCTGCCAATCGACTACGACGAGAACTTCGTCACCAAGCAGCGCGGGGCCTGGTACCTGAACGTCGTCGCGCGTCTGAAGCCGGGCGTCACCCCGCAGCAGTCGGCGGCGCAAGTCGAATCGATCGGCCGCAACCTCGCGCGGCAGTATCCCGACAGCGACGGCGAGATCGGGATGACTACATTCCCGCTGCGCGAAGCGATGGTCGGAGACATCCGGCGCGCCGTCCTGGTGCTGCTCGGGGCGGTGGGGTTGGTGCTGTTGATCGCGTGTGCGAACGTCGCGAACCTCCTGCTCGCGCGCGCCGCCGCACGCGAATCCGAAATGGCGGTCCGCACCGCCCTCGGCGCGGGACGCCGCCGTCTCGTGCGTCAACTGCTCACCGAGAGCGTGATGCTGGCCCTCATCGGCGCCGGCCTCGGTCTGCTGCTCGCGGTATGGGGCGTCGAGTTCCTCACGAGCCTGAAGCCGCAGGGCATTCCTCGCCTGGAGAACGTCGGCATCGGCGGCATCGTCATCCTCTTCACGATCGCGATCGCGCTCGCCACGGGCGTGCTGTTCGGGCTCGTGCCGGCGTTTACGGCGACGCGCGGCCTGTCGGCATCGTTGAAGGAAGGCGGCCGTGGCGCCGTCACGAATCGAGGGGGTTCACGCGTGCGCGGCGCCCTCGTGGTCGCGGAGCTTGCGCTCGCCGTCATGCTGCTCGCGGGCGCGGGACTTCTCATGCGCAGTTTCATGAAGCTCGAGGCAGTCGATCCCGGTTTTCGGCCGGAGCAGGCCCTCACGTTCGAGCTCACGCTGCCGGACGCGCGCTACGGCCAAGATCCGCAGCGGATCTCATTCTTCGATCAGCTGCTGCCGCGTCTGCGCGCGCTGCCGGGCGTGCGAGCGGCAGCCGCCGTCATGGGACTTCCACTGAGCGGCATGGACTTCATCATCTCGTTCGAAGTCGAAGGCAGGCCGCCGCTGCCGCCCGCGCAGCAGCCGGCCATGCAGGTTCGCGTCGCGACGCCCGACTACTTCAGCACGATCGGAATTCCGCTCAAGCGAGGCCGTGGATTCTCGGAAGACGATCGCGCCGGCACGACACGCGTGGTGCTCATCACCGAAAGCGCGGCGCGCGAGTTCTTCCCGAACGAGGATCCGCTTGGCAAGAAGATCAAGCTCGGATGGCGACGCGGGCCGGGCAAGCCGCGCGCCGGTGGCGAGGTCGTCGGCATCGTCGGCGACGTGAAGGAAGCGGGGCTCGACGAGGCCAATCCGCCGCAGATCTACATGCCGCTCCGCCAGTGGCCGGTCGGCTTCATGAGCGTCGTCGTGAAGACTGCGATGCCGCCAGCGTCGCTGGGCGACGCGGTCCGCGGGGAGGTGTACGCTGTCGATTCGAATCTGCCGGTCTCGAACGTGCGGACGCTCGACGAGATCGTCGCGCGCTCGATCTCTCAGCCGCGGTTCTACATGCTGCTGCTGACGATTTTTGCCTCCGTCGCCCTCGTGCTTGCAGCCATCGGCATCTTCGGCGTGCTGTCGTATGCGGTCGCCCAGCGGACGCGCGAAATCGGGATCCGGATGGCGCTCGGTGCACAGGAGCGCACCGTGATCGGCCTCGTCGTGCGCGAAGCCATGACGCTCGTCATCCTCGGGGTCGTATGCGGCACCGTCGCCGCGCTGTTCCTGTCGCAGACGATGACCAGGATGCTCTTCAGCGTGACGCCGACCGATCCGGCGACATTCGCGAGCGTGGCGACGGGCCTGCTGGCCGTCGCGCTGTTTGCGAGCTACCTCCCGGCGCGGCGGGCCACGCGAGTGGACCCGATTATCGCGTTGCGGACGGAGTGAAGGGCTTCGGGCTTCTGGGGCTTCAGGCTTCAGGCCCGGCCGTCGACCACTGCGGCGTGTCTCCTCGGCCGCAGCCTCGAGTTCTAGTGCTGTCACCAATTTGACCAGTGATGCGCACAGTGTATCGAGTCGTGGCGTCAGCGCCGTCAGCGCTGTCCTTGACAGTAAGCCAAGTCGAAATGCCAGGTCGGCGAGGTACCTCATTTCGAAGGCAGACCCGCCCGCGATGTTGCAGAAATTTAAATACTCCTTTGTGCCTCGCCTGGCAGATCCTTCAACCAGGTTGCTGGACGCCGACACCGATGCGCGCCGGATCTGTGCGCGCAGTCCGTACCATTCGTCGCGGGGAAAATCCTTTGTTTCGCAATAGATGTCCGTGACGAGCGAGTCGGCGATTTGGAACGCTCTCAGCTTGCCGTGATCTCTGCTCATGCAGGCCTCCGCCCCGTAAGGGCAAGATCCTCGCCCGTGGCTTCGCCCGAAGCCGGAAGCCCTGAAGCCGGAAGCCCTGAAGCCCGAAGCCCGAAGCCCGAAGCTCGAAGCCCGAAGCTCGAAGCCCGAAGCTCGAAGCCCGAAGCCCGAAGCCCGAAGCCCGAAGCCTTGCTATAATCAGTGGTTCTGTGGAGTATCAGTTAAAGCAGTACGCTCTTCAGCAGGGCGCGCTCGAGATTCAGTACATCGAGGAGTTCTTCCTCGACTTCCCGCGCAAGAAGTCCGCTACGGAAGTGATGCAGCGCCTTTCCGATCGGGATCATCAGATCCTGATGGCGGAGGCGCCGCTGCCGGACGACCCTGGCACGATCGTGCCGGTCTCCTTCAAGGTGGCGCACGAGCTGCGGGCGCAGGAGCGGGATCCGAAGCTCGCCGATCTCGTCGCGCAGCTCGAGGACTGCGTGGAGTTCGATGGCCGGCGCGTCCTCTATCAATGGATCGGCGGCACACGCACGGACTGGCGCGGCCAGGGACATTTCCGCGCGCTCACGGAAGAGCAGGAGGTCTGGGCGCTCGCGAACGGGTTCGACGAGATCCTCGTGAAGACGAAGAACCGGTTCTACGAGATGCGCGCCGCGCTGGCGCAGCTCCACTACCACGTGATCCGGTTTGTCGCGCATCCGCTCCACACCGGTGAATCGAAGGTATTCCTCAGCAAGCGGCTCGGCCAACACGTGCTCGACACGCACCGCAGCCGAAGATCGGTGACCAAGGCCGACTGACAGGCTGTTCAAAAGGAACGTCGCTCGAATGTTCGTTCGTATCGAGCAGCCGTCGGATTCGCGGCTTGCGCCGTTCCGCGATGTCGGCAGTCCCGCCGCGCTCGAGGCCGCAGGACTCTTCGTCGCCGAAGGTCGGATCGTCGTCCAGCGATTGATCGACGACGCAGAGTTTCCCGTTGTCGGTATCCTCGTGACAGAAGCCGCACGGGCCGGGCTGTCGGGCACTCTGGATTCGGTGTCCGCACCCGTTTACGTCTGCGAGCGGCGAATCGTCGACGCCATCACCGGTTTCAACTTTCATAGAGGCTGCCTGGCGCTGGCCGAGCGACGCCCGTCAACGGCATCGCTCGATGCATTCGCAGGCGCCTCGCGACTGCTGGCGCTCGAAGGTGTTGGCAATCCGGATAACATCGGCGGATTGTTTCGCACCGCGTTGGCGCTGGCCGCCGACGGTCTGGTGCTCGATGCCGCCAGCGGCGATCCGTTCTACCGAAAGGCAATTCGTACGTCGATGGCGGCCACGCTGCGCGTCCCGTTCGTGCGCACGAGCGACGTCCAGGCGGCGATTGCCACGCTGCGATCGAAGGGCTTCCGAGTGGTGGCGCTCACGCCGTCTGCAGATGCACAATCGATCGACGACCTCGCGTCGACGAGGCGCCATCGGCTTGTCCTGCTGCTCGGTTCAGAGGGCGGCGGCTTGACGACCGGCACGATGGCTCTCGCCGACATTCGGGCTCGCATTCCGGTCGACGCTCGCGCCGATTCGCTCAACGTTGTCGTCGCGGCGGCAATCGCGCTGCACGTCCTGCGCACCGAGGCGTAAGGACGTTGCGGCTGATCGCATCGAGCACGCGGCACCTTGCACCGAGCACCGACATGATTCTTGAACCGGGTCTGTTCCTGTTTCAGGCGCGACTGAACGTCGCGATGCAGCGCCAATTATGGATGGAGTGCCGCGTGCTTGCGGACGGACCCGTCCCGATGTACACGCCGACCGTGCGCGGCGGACGCAAGATGAGCGTCGGGATGCTGTGCCTCGGCAAGCACTGGAACGCGCTCACATATGAATACGAGTCGATGCGGTCGGACCACGACGGCCTCGATGCGCCCGAATTGCCTCAGAGCTTCGTCGAGCTCGCCGCGACTGCAGCGGCCGATGCCGGGTTCGTGATGCGCCCCGATCTGTGCATCATGAACTACTACACGGCCGAGAGCCGCATGGGCGTGCACCAGGACAAGGACGAGCGCGCTGAAACGATCGCCGCAGGCATTCCAATCGTGTCGATCTCGCTCGGCGACGCCGCGCGGTTCGTGATTGGCGGGTTGACGAGAAAGGAACCAACGCGTCCGCTGATCCTGCGATCCGGCGACATGCTCGTCATGGGCGGTCCGTCGCGCCTGCGCTTTCACGGTGTCACGCGCATCCAGACCGGTACCGCACCGGAAGGCACGGGTCCCGGACGAATCAATCTGACGTTCCGTCAATGGTGACGCGTACCGACGCGGGGTGCG
>QHWT01000041.1:0-55178 GCA_003222675.1 Acidobacteriota bacterium
CGCACCCCGCACCCCGCGTCCCGCACCCCGCACCCCGACTCTTCAGAAGTAGTACTTCAGCCGCGCGTAAACGAAATCACTGTCGGAAAAGCGGCCGACGGTGTCGAGCCCTCGGCCCTGGAACCATCCAATCGAGGCCTCGAGCGCGACGTTGTCCTGCAGCTTCGCCATCGCAATCGCGCGCACGAATATGGACCCGCTCGACGGGCTGTAGACGCCGAAGACGCGGCCCTGGTACTTCTCGCGCGCGAAGCTGCGATCCGCGGACAGGATCAGCGACGTATCGGTCCTCGCGCCCGAGATCCCTCGCGGATCAGGATCGTAGGTTTCGTGATGCACGACCACCGATCCGCTGACGCGGTAGTCTCCCGCCTTGCGATCGACGCCCGCGCCTGTATCGAACGAACGCCCTGTGCGAAGGCCGACCGCATCCGCCGCCTGGAAGGCGTCTGCGACGAAGACCGCCGTCTCTGCGCGAAATCCCCACGGGCCCGTGACGGTTTCCATGTCGCCGCCGATCATCGTGAAGCGAGGGAACAGCCGGTGCGCGCTCGGTCCCGCCGCGGCGTCGATGAAGGGAACGGCATAGACGCCAAACGGACGAAATCCGCGGTAGGTGGACACCGACCAGTCCACGCGGCCGGTCGTCGCGTTCAGACGCGCGCCTCCCTGTGCGTTCGCGAGCGTCCGCGCTGGCGTGTCTTCCTGAACCTGGATGCCGCCTGGTGCCAGGTTGAACGGTGAGGTCGGTTCGTCGAGCCGATCGAACCGGCCGCGCCTGAAGAACGGCACATACACGGCCTCGAGCGATGCGTGCTCGCCGGCATACGCACGCGCGCGCACGAGCGGCACGGCAAGGCGCGCCTCGCTGCGCCCTTCGAAGAAAAACCGCGACGCGTCGAGCGGGTTGATGACATCGGTCGGCTGGAGCTCATCGAGGCGCCCCCAGACGATGCGCGTGAAGCCGGCGGTGACGTCAAGGCGCCTCACGCGGAAGTCGACGCTGAGATCGTGCGGCTCGGCGATCGCGTCCCTGACGTGCCCTCCGCGATCGGCCGCAAGGCCTTCGACAAATCCCGAGGCTGTCAGCCGCACATGGCGCCCGGCGTCGGCCTTCTCCTCGATGAAGGCGCGCGCGCGCAGCTCTGTCACGTCGCGGGTCGGGAAATGGTCGACAAATATCGAGAGGTGCCCGGTTGGCGCCTGCGCTGCGACGAGCGCTGGCCCGAGCCACAGGAGTCCACAGACGAGAAAGACCGTCCCCTTTAACCACGGATTACACGGAAGACACGGATCTGATCCGTGAGATCCGTGAGATCCGCGTGATCCGTGGTTCATGATCTGTGAGATCCGCGTGATCCGTGGTTCATGATCTGTGAGATCCGCGTGATCCGTGGTTCATGATCTGTGAGATCCGCGTGATCCGTGGTTCATGCGGCCGCCGCGCGCGAGCGCGTCCGCCGCAACGCGTCGGCGCCGAACATCGACGGCAGCAGCGTGATCGTTGCCGGCAGGATGAACACCTCCGCCAGAAACGCCACCGCCATCGTGAGGCCCAGCAGCCCGCCGAACCACGCGGTCGGCTTGTATTCCGACAGCATCAGCACGCCGAACCCCAGGCTGTTGATGATCGCCGTCGAGAGCGACGCGCGGCCTTCGTGCACGGTCGCGAGCTCGATGGCGCGATCGGTCGTCGCCCCCGCCGCGACCTCCCGGCGATACCGATTGATGAAATGAATCGTGTCGTCGTCCACGACGCCGAGCGCGACGCTCGCGACCATGACGGTGGCGATGTTCATGGAGATGTCCAGGAACCCCATGACGCCGAGGACCGCGATCACCGGCAGCACGTTCGGCGCAATCGTGAGAAAGCCAAAGCGCGCCGACCGGAAGACGAGGAAGATGACGCCGAACACCGTGAAGAAGGCGGTGCCGAAGCTGCTCAACTGCGATGTGACCAGGTAATGATCGAGCGTTGAGAACAACCTGCCGGAGCCCGTCGTCGTCACCGTGATTGCGGTGTCCTTGAACGCGGCCTTTGCCGCAACATCGGCCTGCTCAACGAGCTCGAGGACCACGTCTGAGCTCATCGACTTCAGCTTGACCGAGATTTGCGCGCGGGAGTAGTCGCTCGCCGCCATACGTTCCAGCTCGCGGCGTCCCTCACCACCGAGCGTGAAGACGAACAGCTCCTCCGCGATGGCCCGCGAACTCGACGGGACGACATCCGCCGCGGGATCGCCGTCGTGCAACTCTTTGTTCACGCGCTTCACGTAGTCCGCAATGGACGTGACCTTCTTCACGTTCGACATCGCGCGAAGCGACGCTTCGACGCGTTCCATTCGCTGAAGACTGTCCGGCGTATTCAACGTGTCCGGCTGCCCCTCGAGCATGATCTGGAAGCTGTAGACGCCGGACAGATCGCTGTCGATGACGCGCGCCGATTGGCCGAGCGGATGGCGCGGGCTGAAGAAGTTGATGTGGTTCGTGTCGACGTGGAGCCGCACGATGCCGAACGCGGCAATTGCCGAGAGCGCGACCGACATCGCGATCACCTCGCGTGGATGCCGTGTCGAGAAGATCGAGACGCGGCGGAGCGGCTCGACCAGATATTTCTCGTGCGGCGTCTCTCCCGTTTCCGCCTTCATCAGGCTGAGCAGCGTCGGCACGAATACGAGCGAGATGGCGAAGTCCACCATGATGCCGATCGCCGACCCGATGCCGAACGACCGAACGGCGACGACGTGCGAGGTCGCGAGCGACGCCATGCCGAGCGCGGTCGTGCCGCTCGCGCCGAGGAGCGGCGTCGCCAGGTGCGCGACCGTCGCCTTGAACGCCTCCTCGGGCGGCTTGTGACGGCGCTCTTCGTCCCAGTGCTGCATGATGTGCACATCGTCGGCAATCGCCAGGACGACGATGAGCGGGACGAGCATGCTCGCGAGCACGTTGTAGCTGTAGCCGAGCAGGGAATACAGACCGAGCGTCCAGAGAATGCTGATGCCGACGGCGACGATCGTCAGCAGCATCTTGCGCCACGAGCGAAACGTCACATAGACCGCGATCAGCGTGATGACGAGAATCGGCGGGACGAACTTGCGCTGGTTCTCGAGCGTGATGCGGTTGTAGGTCTCGCTGATTTCGAGGCTGCCGTTGTAATACGCTTTCACGCCCGCCGGCAGCTTCGGATCGACGATGCCGTGAATCGTCTGGATGACGCCGGCACGAACCTGATCGATGCGCTGTTCGTCGAAGCTGACGACGAGGGCGGTTACCGTGCCGTTCTCGGACACCAGGTCGCCGCGCAGCAGATCGTCCCTCAGCGCGCGCCGCCTGACCTCCTCCGGCGGGTCGGCGTTCTTCGGATCGAGCAGCCGTCTCACATCGAGGCCTCCGTCGGAGGATCGATCCGAGGTCGGAGGTCCGAGGTCCGAGGTTCGAGGTTCGAGGTCCGAGGTCGGAGGTCCGAGGTCCGAGGTCCGGATGGCTTCAACGGTCGTCGCCGTCGCGAGGCTGTCGACGCGCTCGACGGTATCGACGCGCTCGATGTCGCCGGTGACCTGCTCGATGAAATCAAGCGTCGAGCGGGAGAACAGGCGCTCCGCGGTATCCGCCTTCAACGCAACGATGAGCGTGCGGCTGCCGCCGAATTCGTCGCGGAAGCGCTCGTAGTCGCGATAGACGGGATCCGCTCTCGAAAACCACGCCGTGACGTCGTTGTCGAGGTGCGTGATGTTCGCACGCGGGATGAACGCGATCGCGCAGAGCACGATCGCCGCCGTCAGCGGAAACCTCCAGCGCCAAAGGAAGTCTGCGAGCGGCCGCGTCACTTGCCGGACTCCAGCTCGCGCCGGCTGAACGCATCCTCGCGGAGGCCGATGTTGTACCCGACCTTCTCCACGACGAGATGGGTCTGCGTCTTGTCGAGAATGTTCGCCATGGACGAATCGAACACCGTCCAGATCCCCTGCACCTGCTGGATGCGGCGCACGGAGTACACCTTCTGCGCCTCGTTCCGGCGATTGTAGATGTCGGCCTGCACCACGATATACGTGTCCTTCAGGATGAGGGACACGACGCGCGGAAAGGCGGCGCCGGAGTCCTTCCGCCGGGACTCGAGGCGCCATGCGGGATGCGCGGCGCCGTCAGCGTCAGTCCACGATGCGTTCCCGGATTCGAGAGCGTAGGAATAGTCATCGAACTCACGGCCGCCGATGTCTTCGTACGTGAAGTCGCTGCCGACGAAGCTCTCCTGCGCTTCCGTGCCCGCGATACGCCGCACGCGGCCAAGTGACGGCAGAAAAAGGAACCGCTCATCGTCCGTTTTCGGATGCTCCCAGACGAGAAAGCTCGTGCCGCGGATATCGGCCGGATAGGTGAAGCGGATGAGCAGTCGATCGCCGTCCGGCGCAGTCTTCGCCGCGCCCGGATTGCCGCGTCCTCTGAGCGTCACTATCGTCAGCGCGCGTTCGCGGACGCGGCCGTGACGGTCGAAGAGCGTCATGCGCATCTCGGCCCGCGAGTCGCGGCCGGTATCGCGGTCCTGCACTCGCCGCGCGATCTGTTCAGCCGTTGGTGGTGCAGCCGGCGAAGACCTGATCGAGAAGGCGATGATAGCCGCCGGGTAGAACAGCGTGACCCAACGCATCGAGATCCGATTATGTGAAAGGCTTCACAAGCGGGCAAGGTCCCCGCGTCCGCACACCGGTCTGCCACGCCGCAGCCCGCGTGTATTTCTGAGTTGATAACAGCCACGAGATCATACGTAGGCCGGATCTTTAGACCCGGCGCTCTCGTCGGACCTGGAGGCGGGCGCTTCGCACATCGCACATCGCTCAGCGTTAGGATAGGAAGATGGTGGTCATCTTCGGTAAGGACTCCTGCCCGTACACAAACGCCGCGCGCGACGATTACCAGGGGCGCGGCATTCCCGTCGAGTACGTGAACGTCAAGAAAAACCCGGACGACCTCGACCGGATGCTGCGCTACAGCAACGGCAGGCGGCAAGTGCCGGTGATCGTCGAGGACGGCAAGGTCACGATTGGTTTCGGCGGAACCTGAGGCGTTTAGGGATGGCGCCCGGCGGGCGCCAGCAACGCGCGGATGTTGTCCGGGATCGGCACGGGCTTCTCTGCGGCGTAATCGTACATGACCTGCACCGTGCGCGCCGTTGCGACGGTCCTCGCGTGCGCGTCGACGATCTCATACTCGTAAGTGAAGCTCGTGCGACCGATGTCCGCTACGTGCATGTGGATCTCCAGCACGTCTCCATACCGGGCGGCGCGGCGGAAATCGCACTCGGCGCGCGCGAGAATGATGCCGGGCATCTCCGGCGGCAGCTCGGGACTCCCAAAACCCCACAACGCGCGCCAGTGCGAGAAACGCGTCTGCTCGAGGTACGTCAGGTACACCGCGTTGTTCACGTGTCCCAGCGGATCGCAATCGCGGAAGCGGACTTCAAGTCGATGGACGAAATGACTCATGGCTCAGAGCTCATGGCTCAGAACGGCGGACCTGAAGGTCCGCGCTACAGGTGGCTGCACCGTAGGCCGGGTCTTTAGACCCGGCGTCAGGAGGCATGAGCCATGAGTCATGAGTCGGATCAATTCGCGCCGGAGCGCGTCGCTTTGAGGAATGCGAGAAGATCGGCCAGTTCCTGCCGTGTAAGCTGCTCCGCCAGGCCGCGTGGCATCAGCGAGACGGTGCCCGGCTGCACGTCTGCGATGTCCTTGCGGAGGATCCGCGTCTCGTCGCCCGCGCCGCTTACGAGGACCATCTCGTCCGGCAGATCGCTGCGCAGTACGCCGCCGCGGATCTCACCCGAAGTGGTCGTCACGATGACGGGTTCGTAGCCGCGCGCGAAGCTCGCGCTCGGAAAGACGATTGCCTCGAGCAAGTCCCGTTCACTGCGAATCTGGCCGATTCGTGTGAGATCCGGGCCGACTCTCCCGCCCACATATCCAACCGCATGGCACGACATACATGCAACCTTTGGACTGTTGAAGACAGCCTGACCGCGGCGAACGTCACCGCTCTTGAGGGTCTCGAGCAATTCTTCGAGCCGCTCGGCCTGCGCGGCGGAGTCCACACGCAGTGACGCCAGAAGCATTTCTCCCTGCTTCTGTACGGATGCCGGATACTTTGCAAGGCGCGGGCGGAGCATGTCCGCCCGTACGCTCGACCGGCCGTTCGACTGCTTCAACGCGGCGATCAGCTCGAGTCCCAGTGCTTCGTCGCTGGCATTGTCGAATGGAGAAAGAAGCCGCGGAAGCTCCAGTGGACCGGCGGTCTTGATGACGTCTGTGAGCGTGAGGAGTTGATTCCGATCGAGCTTCGCCTTCTCGATGACGCCTGCGGCAGCTGTCCGAAGCGACGCCGAGCGTGCCGGCTGCACGCTCGCACGCAGCAGATCGAACAGCTCCGGACCGACGGTGGTGAGGCCGCCGTGAATCGCGGCCAGAGCGTTGAGGCGAACCTCGTCCGGTCGAGATTCGTCACGCGCCACGCGCAAGAGTGCCGCTGACACCTGGGGCGTCGCTTCGTCGGACGCGGGCGTCGCACGCAGGACGGCGATCGCCTGGCTCGTCAGCTCGACGTCGCGCCCCTCCAGCGCACGAACGGTCGGCGCTATCCACGAGGCAGGCAGGATTTTGATATGCGCCTTTGACATGACACCCAGCGCGATCAGACGCGACGCGGCGGGCGTCGCGCGGTCCGCTGTTTTGGCGAGCAAAGCCTGGATCTCGGAGGTTTCACTGAACTGCGCGAGTTTCAATTGCAGATCGGTGCGCTCCGCGGTGTTGAGATTCGGCGTGGCCACGCGTTCCTGAAAGAAATCGGCGAGCGCGCTCCCCCACTCCTGATGATGGCCCGCGATCCACCAGGCAGTCTCTTTCAGGACCGGGTCCGGAGAGTCGAGCAGAGCGATGACGTGTTTCGGCTGCAGTCCGCCATCATCCATCTGGTCGAGCGCAATCAGTGCGACACGCTTCGCGTGAGAGGACGCGGCTTGCAGTCCCGCGCCCGTTGCCCGCCAATCGGCAATCTCAATCAATGCGTACGTCACCGAATGTTCGAGCACTCGATCGACCGGCGACGCCGCGGTCGCGATCAAAGCCGGCACGACTCGGGAGTCGCCGATGCGTCCAAGCGCCTCGGCGGCCGAACGCTGAACGGCGGGCACACCGGACTTCAGCGCATCCAGCAGCGCGGGCATGGCCGCGCGATCGCGCCAGAGGCCAGCCGCGTAAAGCGCCGTCTGTCGCACGCGCTGATCGCGATCCCCGAGCGCGAGCCGAGCCGCTTCGCGCGCCGCTCCGGCGTCGATGCGCGTCAGTGCCCACACCGCGTTCCGGTGCGCGTCCGGTGACGTTGAGGTCTTCAGCATCGCCTCGAGCGCCGGTACAGCGGTTCTTCCAACCGCCGCAATCCGGTCGAGCGCACGGTTGCGGACGACCGGCCTCGGGTCATCGAGAAGCCTGGTCAGCTCCGCCGGCTCCATCGTGTTCCAGGCGAGCTTCAGCCCGCGCGGATCAGGAATCCGCGGCGCGCCGCGGCGGCGGACGCGATAGATCGCTCCGAGCACGTCAGGTTTGGCGAGCTGCGATGTCGGACAACAGAGCTTGTACCAACCCCCGGTGTCGATGACGAGGAGGCTGCCGTCGGCGTCTTCCAGAACGTCGGTGGGATGAAAGTCCTGACTGTTCGATACGACGAAATCAGAGTCGTGGCTCTTGAAGGTTGCGCCGCTCGGCTCCAGCACATGGCGCGTCACCTTGTGCATGTTGAACAGCGCGGCGAAGAAGTTGTCTCGATATTCGTCGCCGAACACGCGCGACCCGTACCGTGTCAACCCAGCCGGCGCGGCGGGACCGAGCTGACTCAGCTCCGGCATCAGATCGCCCGTCTTCTTGTGTCCTTCGATCACATAGTGAGGCTTTCCATACACGCCGCCATACACGGCATGAATCAACGCATCGCGTCGGCCGAGCTGCGGATGCTCCAGGAACGTCGCCGTCAGGATTCGTTCGCCCGTCGGTGTGAAAGCGACCTCGACAGGATTGTCCATGCCGCCGGTCATCACCGGTTCGACGAGGACGTCGCCGGGTCGGCGCCGAAAGATGTGCGCGGCGCGCGTGACGAACGGGGTCTGTCCGGGACGTTCGTAGGTCTGCTCGGCGAACCCACCTTTCGTCCAATAGATCCAGCCATCAGGGCCGAAGTACGGTCCGTGCAAATCGTTTGCACAACTGGTGAGCGTCTTCCCCTGGAACCATTCTTCGCGGCGATCGGCGACGCCATCGCCGTTCCTGTCCGTCAGCTTCCAGATACTCGGTGGCGCAGCCACATAGAGCGAGCCGTCGTGCCACAGCGTCCCCTCGGGAAACATCATCCTGTCGGCGAACACGATTGATTTGTCGAAGCGGCCGTCACCGTCGGTGTCCTCGAGGCGCACGATCCGGTGAGGCTTGTCCGCAAGCTGCTTCTCAACCTTGTCATTCGACCCAGACGAGTCGGCTACGTACAGCCGGCCTTCTTCATCGAAGTCGGCGACAATGGGTCGATTGACGAGCGGGGGACCCGCGACGCGCTCGATGTCGAAGCCGGACGGAACTGTGAGGGCGAGCGGAGGCGATACGGGCTGCCCGCCGGCGTACAACAAGGCGCCGGCCACAAGTGCGGCAAATCCAACGCCGAGGGCCGAGCACCTGATTCTCACGGGCATCGCCCAAAATTTCCGTGTGACGGTGTGGGTCCGTGGTCGAGAATTGTGTCGGAGATGATAGCACCAGCTGCTGACTGCGTACTGCTGATTGTTGCCTGTGCGAGTACAAAGTCTTTGAACATTTCACATTGAACATTTAGCATTGGTAACGTGTCGTCCCCCGAAGAATTCACCGACCAAGAGCGTCGCATCCTTCAGCCGTACTTCACCAACACTGACTCACACGTTTTCGCGCTCACGAATCTGCCTGAGACAGTAAAGGGCGCGCTGTTTGCGCGCTACTCGCGGTCCGCCAAATCGCTGCGTCGCTTGTTTCTCGACGAGTTCGCCGGCGAGCTGGACGCGACGGCCCCGGTCGAGGCGAGCGTCGGCGTCGCGCGCGCGGAGAAGCTCTACGCGAAGGTCTTCAACGAGTACGGCGACGATTCCGTCGCACAACTTGGCGGCGCGCACATCGCGTGCGAGTACGTCTCGAACTTGCTCACGAAGGTGCTCGAGCGGGGCCGGTTGATGGCGTATCTCGAGCAATCCACACGTTACGTCCCGTACACGGACAAGCTCCGCGGCCGATGGCGCTATCACCTGCCCGGCGAACTCGGTGGCAGCCTTCGCGCGCGGTACGCGCAGACAATGGATGAAGAGTTCGAGACGTACGCGAGGCTGATCGCCCCGATGCAGCGGTACTTCGGCGCGAGATACCCGAAGGCGCCGCAGGACTCCGACGCGGTCCATCGCGCCGCCACGCGCGCCAAGACGCTCGACACGCTGCGCGGCCTGCTGCCGGCCGCCACGCAATCGAACGTCGGCATCTACGGCACCGGACAGGCGTTCGAGGCGCTGCTGCTGCGCATGCGCGCGCATCCGCTTCTCGAGGCGCGGGAATGCGCGGCCGAGATGCTGCGCGAGCTGCGCAAGGTGATTCCCTCGTTCCTGACGCGCGTCGATCAACCGGATCGCGGCGACCGCTGGAGCGAGTACTTCCGCCGCGGGCGCGAGGAGACACGGCGCGTCGCCGGCGATCTTCTGGAGGACGTGGAGGCGGAGCCCCGTGATGAAGTATCGCTCACCGACTTCGATCCCGACGGCGAGATCAAGATCGTCGCCGCGGCGCTGTACTCGGCGTCCGACCTCCCGGACGATCAGCTCCTGGCAATCGCGCGCCGCATGTCGTCATCGGAGCGGAGCGCCGTGCTGCAGGCGTATGCCGGCGATCGTACGAATCGCCGGCACCGGCCGGGGCGCGCGTTCGAACGCACGGCATATCGCTTCGATGTGTTGACGGACTACGGCGCGTTTCGCGATCTCCAGCGTCACCGGCTGCTCACGCTCGAATGGCAGCCGCTCTCGACGCGCCACGGCTATTCGGAACCCGATGCCATCCGCGACGCCGGCCTTGTCGAGGAGTGGACGCGCGTCATGGACGCGTCCGCCGAACTGTACGAGGAGCTGATGTCGTCGGGGCTGAACGACGTCGCGCCCTATGCCGTGTCGATGGCGTATCGAGTGCGCTTCTACGTCGACATGAACGCACGCGAGGCGATGCACCTCATCGAGCTCCGCACCGCGCCGCAGGGACATCCCGCGTATCGCCGCGTCTGTCAGCAGATGCACGAGCTCATCGCCCAGCGCGCCGGCCATACTGCGATCGCCGCCGCGATGAAGTTCGTGGACCATTCCGGAGTGGAGCTCGAGCGACTCAAGTCTGAAAGGGAGCTGGAAAAAAAGCGGAATCGCTGACTTTTCAATCGAAGCTTCGAAGGAAAACCGAACGATTCGAAGGAGAGAAATTAAATGTTTTCCTTCGAATCCTTCGAGCGCCCTTCGAGACTTCGATTGAAAGGCACCCTCCTCCATCCTCCTACTCCTCTGGAACCGTCCTCCTCGCGTTCCAGAAACGCCCGAACTCGTCGAGGAAGGTCAGCGTGTCGAACGATTTCATCCGGTCCAAGAACAGCACGCCATCGAGGTGGTCGGTTTCGTGCTGGATGACGCGCGCCGTGAAGCCGCGGGCGCGCATGTCGATGCGCCGGCCGCTTCTGTCGTAGGCCTTCACCTGGATCTCGCGGGCGCGCGGCACCTTTCCCCGGATATCGGGGACGCTCAGGCAGCCCTCCCAATCCTCGTCGGTTCCGTTCCCGACGGCGCTGAGTTCGGGATTGATCAACGCCATCAGCGGCACGCGTTCCTGATCGCGGTCTTCCTCGTCCTCGTCCGGCTCGAGACCAGGCTCGGGGGAAAACCCGGCCACGAACAGGCGCAGCGGCACGTGCACCTGCGGCGCCGCGAGCCCGACTCCCTGATACTCCCGCATCGTCTCGAACATGTCATCGATCAGCTGCTGCATGCGCGGCGATTTGATGTCGCCCCGATCGATCGCCTTCGCGCGCGCGCGGAGCACCGGGTGCCCCATTCGCGCGACTTTGAGAATCGACATAAGACATCGATTATATAAAGGACAGATGGACTACCGCTTCTGCCCGAGGTGCGGAGGATCGCTCGAGAAGCGGAGCCTGCGGGCAGTCGATCCCGAGCGGCTGGTGTGCACCGCGTGCGAATTCGTGTTCTACCTGGATCCGAAGGTCGCGGTCGGCACGATTATCCGCATGCCCGACTCGCAGCTGGTGCTCGTGCGTCGCGCGATCGAACCGGGCTACGGTCTCTGGGTATTTCCGGGCGGTTACGTCGATCGCGGCGAAGAGCTTGGGGCCGCGGCGGTTCGTGAGGCTCGCGAGGAATCCGGCCTCGAGGTCGCACTCGACGGCCTCATCAATATTTATTCGTACGCGGGCAACGCACCGATCATCGTCGTCTATGCCGCGACCGTCCTCGGCGGAGAGCTGTGCGGCGACGATGAATGCCTGGATGCGCGGTTGTTTCACCCGGATACGATCCCGTGGGACGAACTGGCATTCCGCAGCACCAGCGAAGCGCTGCGCGATTATCTGCGCGGAGTGAGAATCGGTGTCACGTAAAGATTTGGTGAATTCTTGATCCGGTGATTTGGTGATTTCATCGCATGCGTTACCCGCGCGAAGCGAGATCACCAAATCACCAACTCGCTCAATCACCAAATCCTCCCTTCTGCTATACTGTCGCTCCCCAACAACCCTGGGCATCCCTGCGAAAAGCGACCTATTTACGATGGCGCGAGGCGTATGTCTGGCGCGCGGATAAGCCATGAAGAACACTATTCTCGCACTCGCTCTCGCGGCCGCGGTTGCAGCGGCCGGCTGTATCGGCTTCGAGCACACCAGCACAGCGACAAGTCCATCCGGCGGAGGCGTCAATGCGCTGATGGGGACCTGGGCGTCGGCCAGTGTTGTCCCCTCTCCCTCGTCGTGTGCGGATTTCAAATGGAATGCGACCGAGCGGACGTCGACGAGCGCCAAAGGATCGTTCAGCGCGACATGCCCGAACGACTTGAAGGTGACGGGTACGGCGGAAGGGACATTGAGCGGCACGACCGTGGCCTGGAGCGCGAACGGAAATGCGACGGGGCCGAATCAGGAATCGTGCCCGTTCACGTTGACGGGCACCGCGGAACTCGGCGTCGACTCCATTCGCGTTCCTTACTCCGGCACCGCGTGTTCCATTCCCGTCAGCGGAGTCGAGATTCTGAAAAGAAAGTAACCGCGGGGTGCGTCTCGTAGCGCAGCCCTTCAGGGCTGCTCCTGTTACGAGCAGGGCTGAAGCCCTGCGCTACGATCCGCACATCGGTCCCGCACGATCACCGCGCCAGCGCCAGCTCCTCGGGACTCTTCACACCGTAGAATTCGAACCACGGACGCGCCGGCTTGAGGCGCTCGTTGACGTTCTCGATATTCTTCACGCCTTCCGCCTCGAGCCACTTGCGGAATGCTCCGGCGCCCTGCTTTGCGTAGACCGGGATGCCGTCTTTCCACGTTGCGCGGCCGCACAACACGCCGGAGAACGGGACCTTCGCATTGCCGGCGAGCTCGAGCGTCTCGCTGAACTCCGCGTTGCTGACGCCGGCCGAAAGATAAATGAACGGCTTGGTCGCGGCGTCCGCCGCGCGCTTGAACGCGTCGACTGCTTCCTTCGTCGAGTACACCTTCGTCCCGCCGAACGCGCGCGTGCCCTCGACGTACTTCATGTTCACGGGAACTTCGACCTTCAGCACGTCCACGCCGTAGCGATCCTTCGCGAACTCGCGCATGCTGCCGATGACGATCTCCGGCTTCTTCTTCGCGAACTCTGGTCCCTTTTCGTCGGCGCCTTCCTGATAGCCGACCAGCTCGAGGAAGTACGGGATGTCGTTCGCGCGGCACTCGTCGCCGATCCGCTCGGCCCACGCGTGCTTCCTCTCGTTGATGGACTTCGGATCGTCGGGCGTGTAGTAGAGGAGGATCTTGATGCAGTCGGCGCCCGCGTCCTTGAGCCGCCGCACGGACCAGTCGTCCAGGAGATCCGGCAGACGTCCCGGCGTGTTCGCATCGTAGCCGGTCTTCTCGTATGCCATCAGCAGGCCGGCGTTCTTCGCGCGGCGCTTGCTCGCGGGGATCCCCCACTCGGGATCGAGCAGGATCGCGCTCGCGTGCGGCGTGAGCACCTCGGTCACGAGCGACTTGAACTCTTCCAGGTCTTTGTCGCCGACATCGGCGCCCCGTTCTTTTGCGAGCGCCTTCTTCAGCGAGCCCCGCTGATCCATCGCCGCCGCGGCAATGACGCCGCGCGAATCCGAAACGGCCTTCAGGCCGGCCAGCTTGCCAGGTGTGATTTTCACGGTCTCAACTCCTCGAGTGTGTGCAGCTGTCAATTGTACTCTGCGGTGGTGCAGGGCTAAAGCCCTGCGCTACGGCACGATCGTAGCGCAGCCCTTTAGGGCTGCGTCTCCGGAAAACGATAACTCTCCGGTGCCGCGCCGGTGACCGCCTCATTGACCATCTCGTCGATCGGCAGCTGCGCTTCAGCGGATTCGACGTCGTAGCGTCGCGCCTTGGTCGCCGGATGACGCGGCGTAAAGAGCGTGCAGCAGTCCTGGTCGGGAATGATCGAGATCGGATACGTCCCCAGGCGCTGCGCTTCCGCGGTGATCTCTTCCTTGTCCATTCCAACCAGCGGCCGCAGCACCGGCATGGCCGCCACGCTGCCGATCGTCGAGAGGTTCTCGAGCGTCTGCGAGGCGACCTGCCCGACGACCTCTCCGGTGACGAGCGCCTGCGCGCGGTTCTCCCGCGCGATGCGCTCGGCGATCCTGAGCATCAGCCGCCGATAGATCACGACACGCAGTGGAGGTTGCACGGCCAGGACGACACGCTGCTGGATCTCGCCGAAGGGAACGAGGAGCAGCCGTGAATCAAACTGATAGCGCGTCAGCAGCCGGGCGAGCTCACGCGCCTTTTCCTGCGATGCGCGCGAGAGAATGGGATAGCTGTGAAAGTGCACGAACAGCACGCGGCACCCGCGGCGCATCATGCGCCACGCCGCAACCGGTGAATCGATTCCGCCCGAGAGCAGACACGCGACGCGGCCGCTCGCGCCGACCGGGAGTCCGCCAGCACCGCGCTCCTTCCCGAACGAGTAGAAGGCCTCGCTGGTCAGCGCTTCGACGTGGATCGTGAGCGCGGGTCGATCCAGGTTGACCAGCCAGTTGCGGGCTTCCTTGATCCGGCCGCCCACCTCGCGCTCGATCTGCGGCGAGGTCAGGGGAAAGCGCTTGTCGGCCCTCCGCGCCGACACGCGAAAGGTCTCGGGATCGCCGGGTCCGAGGTCTTTCAGGATCTCCGCGGCAATCGCGTCCACATCGAGCGGCGCCCGCCCGGCGCGCGAGAAGTTGGCGATGCCGAACACGCGCGCGAGCCGATCGCGCACCGACTCCCACGCCGCCGAGGGGCCGAGCACCACCTCGATCCGGCCCATCAGCACGCGGACCTCGCGGATGTCGAGATCCGAAACAGCCTGCCGGATGTTGCGCACCAGGCGCGCAATGAACCACGGGCGGTTCTTCCCCTTCAGCGCGATTTCCTGGTAGTGAACGACAACCGATTTCATGTCGATGCTGACGAACGCCTGGTTTACTCAGAGGCCACGGAGAAGACAATTATTGTTCATGACTCCGTGGTCTCCGTGCCTCTGAGTTTATTTGAGCAGTGCGCCAGCGGCGCGGTGGCCCGCAATCGCCGCGCTCTCAATCGTACCTGGCAGTCCGGTATCGATCCAGTCGCCCGCAAGGAAGAGGCCTTCGACCGGAGTCTCGACCGCGGGCCGCAGCGGCTGGCCGGGAGCAAGGGAGAATGTTGCGTGCTTCTCACGGATCACCGTGCCGCGGCGCAGCAGCGCGTTGCGCGCGCCGGGGATCGACTCGGCGACCTCACGCGCCGCGAGCGTGACGAGCGCCTCGTTGTCGAGACCCACGAGGTCGCCGGCGCCGCTCGACACGAGCGACAGGTGCGAGGCGCGCTCGCCGAACGCCTGCCGCTTGTCGAAGACCCACTGCATCGCGCGCCCGGGCAGCCCGACGAACGCGTCTTCCATCACCGCGCGGTCGTACCAGAGATTGACCGTGACGATCGGCTTGGAGGCCATGCGTGACGCGGCGGCGATCGTCGAGTCCATGAGCGACGACGCGCCCGTGAAGAGCTGCGCGAGCGCGAACCACGGCACCGCAGCGATGATCCTGCTGGCGCCGCTCGACTCATTGCGCACGTCGACGCCGGTCACCCGATGTCCCGCGAGGTGCACGCGTGCCAGCGCATGTGTCCTCACCTCGCCGCCTCGGGATTCAATGAACCGCCGCGCCGGCAGCGCATACATCTCGTGCAGCGGCGTCGTGGGGAGCACGATCGACGCATCCCTGGGATCCGGACCGAACATCAGCGCGAGCACGCGAAGAAACGGGGCGGCCGCGGCCTCGGCGGGCGACTGGTTCAACGCCGCAATCGCCAGCGGTTCCCAGAGCCACTCGCGCAGCCGGCCCCGCTGACCGTGACGCGTGAGCCACTGCGAGACCGTCTCGTCGCCGGTCTGCAGCCCGAGGCCGCGGCGCGCGCGCAGCAGCGGCACGGCAACCCGCAGCGCCCGAAGGCGGTCGGACCACGGCAGCGCGTCCCAATCGAGGATCGCCCCCAGCAAGTGCAGCGGCGAGGGAAGCTGAGGACATTTGAGCACCGACCGCCGGCCGGACGCATCGAGGTACGGAACTTCGAGCGACGGCTGCACGCGCACGTGCGCGTCCGCACCCACGCGGCGGAAAAACGTGAACGTCTCGTGATAACAGCCGAAGAGGACGTGCTGTCCGTTGTCGACGAGCTCCCCCGTTGCGCGATCGACGAACGCGGTCGCGCGGCCACCGAGCTGGCCGCGCGCCTCCAGCACGAGCACGCGCCGGCCCGCCTCCGCACGCGCGCCCGCCGCCGCCAGCCCTGCGATGCCCGCACCGACGACGATCACGTCAAATCGAGAGGGAGTCACTGCCTTTGAATCGACGGGTCGAAGGAGGATCGAAGGAGTCGAAGAAGCCCATTTAATTGTCGAAGGAACCCATCTGATTGATGTTCTCTGCTTCGATTCCCGATTAAACAGCAGCTCTCAGCCACGTGCGCGCGGCGATGAGCGCGCGCTCGGGACGGGGCACGCGAATCCTCGTGGTGAAGACATCGTAATCGGCGCGCTCGATGCGGCGGAGGATGGCGCGATAGATCGCACCCATGATCTCCGCGGCGACGAGACGCCGCGTGTCTTCGCTGGGGAGCTCCGCGTCGGCGCGCGCGTAATACTCGCGCGCCCGCTGGCCCTGGGCCGCGAGGAGACGCTTGACCGCCGCCGACTGCACGCCGTTGCCGGCGCGGCCCGCCTCCACGCGGAGATCCTCCTCGCAGCACCCGTGGCGCGCGAAATCCTCGAGCGGAATATAGACGCGGCCGCGCCCGAGATCCTCCGGCACGTCGCGCAGGATGTTCGTGAGCTGGAGGGCGACGCCGAGGTCGATCGCATACTGCCGCGATGCCGCGTCGCGATACCCGAAGATCTCCACGCAGATCAAACCGACGGCGGAGGCGACGCGGATGCAGTACTCATACAGATCGGTGAACGTCGCGTAGCGATGCATGTGGAGATCCATCTCCACGCCGTCGATCAGCGCCTCGAATGCCGAGCGCGGCAGACGAAACTGGGGAATGAACGGCTGCAGCGCGCGCCCCTCTTTTGTCTGCGGAACCGAACCGTCGAAGCAGTGTCTCAACTCCGCGCGCCATCGGGTCAGCTCGGTGGCCGCGTCCCCGGCTCCGACCTCATCCACCGCATCGTCCACCGCGCGGCAGAAGTCCCAGACCGCAACGATCGCGCGACGCTTCTGCGGCGGCAGTACGAGGAACGAGTAGTAGAAATTGGTGTCGCGGGCCATTTCAGTGACCGGATCCGAGGACCGAGGTCCTCCACGCCAGCGCGTGCCATAAGATCCATGGCGCATCCGCGGCGGACAACGTTGGACGGGAACTGAACACGTCGAAGCCGGAGGCATCCAGCTTGTCGAGGATCCGTGCGCCGCCCAGCCACGTCGCACGGAGCTCCCATCGGAGCCGGCCGCCGACGCCGTCACAGACCGATCGCCCTTCGGTGAAGAGCGCGCGCGTGCGGCGCGACATCTCTTCCAGTGCGGCGCGCCATTCCGGCGTCAACCGGCGCGCATCCAGATCCGCTTCGCGCGCACCGGCCGCGTGCCAGACATCCGCAGGCACGTAGAGGCGCCCCTTGCGCCAGTCCACGTCGAAATCCTGCCAGAAGTTCGTGAGCTGGAGCGCCGTGCACACGGCATCGGACGCGTTGTCCATCGACGGATCTTCGCAACCTGCGACCCGCAGCACGAGGCGCCCGACGGGGTTCGCGGAGCGGCGGCAGTAGTCGAGCACGTCCGCCCACGTCGCGTATCGCGTGACGGTGACGTCCTGCGCGAACGCGCTCAGGAGATCGTCGAGCAGCGAGATCGGCAGCCGGCACTCCGCGATCGTGCGTCCCAACGCAACGAATACCCGGGAGTGTGGTTCCTGGTCGGTGGACACGCCGCGCGCCGCCTCGTGAAGGCGCTCGCGCCACTGTTGAAGATCCCGCAGACGCTCGCTCGCGGGGCGCTGCCCTTCATCCGCGATGTCGTCCGCAATCCGGGCAAAGGCATAGATGGCGGCCACGTGCGGCCGCATGCGTCGCGGCAGCAGCCGGGAGGCGACGGGAAAATTCTCGTAGTGCTCGCGGGCGAGGCGCTCGCAGTAGGCGGACGCCAGTTCACGGTTCACGGTTCACGGTTCACGGTTCACGGTTCATGGTTCATGGTTCGTGGTTCATGGTTCATGGTTCACGGTTCACGGTTCATGGTTCACGGTTCATGGTTCATGGTTCGTGGTTCGTGGTTCATGGTTCGCCGTTCGCCATTACCATTCGCGTTCCGCGGTGCCAGCGCGGTGATTGGCGGCGCGCGCCATGACGAACAGGAGATCCGAGAGACGGTTGACGTAGGTCAGGAGCTCCGGCTCGAATGCCTCGCGGCCGCCGGTCTGTCCGAGCGCGACCATCGCGCGCTCGGCACGGCGGCAGACGGTCCGCGCAACGTGGAGCGTCGCACCCGCCGGCGATCCGCCGGCGAGAATGAAGCGGCGGAGTGGCGGCAACGGCGCTTCGAGCGCGTCGATCCACCGCTCCAGGCGTGCGATGTCGTCGGCCGAGACGGCGGCCTTCGTCACGCGTTCAGAAATCCGGTGCGCGGGATCGGCGAGCCGCGCACCGATTGCAAACAGATCGCGCTGAATGCGCTCCAGCATCCCCGCGAGCTCCGCGTTCTCGAGCGAGGCGCGCGCGAGACCGAGCCACGCATTCAGCTCGTCGACATCGCCGTAGGTCGCGACGCGCGGATCGGACTTGGGCACGCGCGTCCCGTCGAACAGTCCGGTCTCGCCGTTATCGCCGGTCCTGGTGTAGATTTTCACTGGTTGACGATTATAAAGAACAAAGCCGGCGCGCGAGGCGCGGCGCTCGATGAGTAAAGGCCGAAGCCTGAAGCCTGAAGCCCGAAGCCCGTCTCCCACCGCGCGGCAGAAATTTCGCCGCCGCTTGCTCGAATGGTATCGGCGCAACGGCCGCGATCTTCCGTGGCGCCGGACCACCGATCCTTACCACATCCTCGTCTCGGAGGTGATGCTGCAGCAGACGCAGGTCGACCGCGTGCTGCCGAAATACCAGGAGTGGCTCGGCAAGTATCCGACGTTCGAGGCGCTGGCCGCCGCGCCGGAACAGGACGTCACGGAGACGTGGCGTCCGCTCGGCTACAACATCCGCCCGCGACGGCTGCACGCGATTGCGCGCGAGTCGGTCGAGCGTTACGGCGGCTCGCTCCCCTCCGACGAGTCCACGCTGCGATCGTTCAAAGGCATCGGCGAATACACCGCGGGCGCGGTGCTCAGTTTCGCCTTCGGGCAACGCGCCGCGATCCTCGACACCAACGTTGCGCGCGTGCTGTTCCGCGTCTTCGTCGGCCGCGGCAATCCCAAGGCGCACGCGATGAAGCGCGTGCTGTGGGACATCTCCCGCACGGTCCTGCCGCATCGGCACGTGTTCGACTTCAATCAGGCGTTGATGGATTTCGGCGCGACGCTGTGCGTCGCGCGCAAGCCGAAGTGCCTCCTCTGCCCGATGCGCGCGGATTGCGCGGCATACCCCCACAACCCCGACAACGAGCGCGCATGACGCGCGTGATCGTCGCCGCGGCGGTCATCGAAACCGACGGCCGCTTTCTCGTGACGCGGCGCCTGCAAGGCGTGCACCTCGAGGGCTACTGGGAGTTTCCCGGCGGCAAGTGCGAGCCCGGCGAGTCGCTCGATGCATGCCTCCGCCGCGAGCTGCTCGAGGAGCTTGGCTGTGACGCCACATTCGGCGAGGAGCTGCTCGCCGTCACCCACGACTATTCCGAACGGGTGATCGAGCTGCACTTCGTCGAGTGTCGTCTGACGAGCGAGCCGATGCCGCTGCTCGGCCAGGAGATGCGCTGGGTTGCCCGTGATGATTTGAGGTCGCTGAAATTTCCGCCGGCCGATGACGAATTGATTGCGCTGCTGGTTGCCGGCTAGGAGCGTGCGGAGATGACGATCTCACTGAGAGAAGTGCAACAGGCCGCAGAGTGCGCCAAGAAAGGCTGCGCACCAGCGCATTCGCCGCGCCCGCCTGCGGCGGGCGTAACGGAGGTCACCCGAGATACGAATACAAGCGGCTCTGTTCTCGTGCGCCACTTGTATTCGTAGTCTCGTGTGACCTCCTGCCGCGCGAAGCGCGGCGGCGAATGCGCCGACGCAGCTGCTTCTTCACTTGTCTTCTCCGCACGCGTGCAGCAAGACCGATCCGTATAATCCGTGAGATCCGCGGCTTCATCACGTGTGATCACGTCAGGCTTGTCTCTGCGCCTCCGCGCCTCCGCGTGATTCGTAGGTGACAAGCAGCACGAATTAGCTCGTTACTTGGAAAGGAGTGGATGCGACGACAGCCGGCGTGTTCGCGATCGTCACCTCGGTGCCCGGAGACACGAAATCGCGATGCACGTATCCGAGCGCGATCGGACGCCGAAGTGCGAGTGAAAGCGTCGCGCTCGTGACGCGTCCGATCTCGCGCTCGCCCGACGCGATGTGCGCGCCCGGCGCGGGCACCGGCGTGCCGGGCGACAAGGACAGGCCGACGAGCCGCCGCGCGACACGGCCGTGCCCGCGATCGAGGACGCGGATGATCACTTCCTGGCCGACGTAGCAGCCTTTCGTCCGCGAGATCGCGCGATCCTCGATCCCGGCTTCGAGCGGGATCGTGTCCTCGTCCATGTCCTGTCCGAAGCGGGCTCGTCCGGCCTCGATCCTGACGGCTTCGGCGGCGTCCTCGTCCACTGGCGCGGCACCCGCGCCAATCAGCGCACCCCTCAGCGCGTCCGCCTCGGCGCGATCGACGATCAGGTCGTAGCCGTCGACACCGGCTTCGTCGCTCCGAACGACCAGCAGACGAGATCCATCGAAGGCCGCCTGCGTGCTGCCGAACAATGGCAAGTGATCCAGGCGGGCATCCGTCACGCGCGACATGAGCGGCAGGGCTCCGGGGCCATAGAGCCCGATCTCCGCGCGTTCGTTGGTCACGTCGCGCACCTCCACGTCTTCGCTGAAGATGAAGCGCTCCAGGTGCGCGCGCACGGTTTCGGTGACTTCCGGGGAGACATCCAGCAGCACCGCGTCGCCGAGCTCGAGGACGCGCATGTCGGCGATCATGCGCCCCTGCGCGGTGAGGAGCGCGGCATAGCAGCCGGTGCCGGCGGTGAGCGCGGCGATCTCGTTCGTCAGCAGGCCCTGAAGGTAGCTGCGGCGATCCGCGCCGGTCAGGAGGATGCGCCCGAGCCGCGAACGATCGATGACGCCCGCGCCCGCCCGCAGCGCGGTGTAGCCGCTGCTGTTATCCTGTTCCAATGCGATTTCATTGTACCGCGCTCGCCGCGGTCCTTCTAACGGCCGCAACGCCGTCCACGCAGGCGCCCGCCGTGCCGGAGCCGGCGACGGGCGACGCGGAGTTCACGGTTGCGTTCTCGGGAAAACCAATCGGCCGCCAGCACGTCACGCTGTCGCGCGGGAGCTCGGGGTGGATCATCACGTCGACGGGCACCCTCGGATCACCGGTCGATCTGAAGATAACCCGCTTCGAGCTGAAATACGCCCCCGACTGGCAGCCTCTCGAGCTCAAGCTCGAGGCGACGCTGCGCAATTCGCCGATCGCCCTCTCCTCGTCATTCGGTGTGACGACCGCGATCAACGAGGTCACACAGAACGGCGTCACGAGTTCCAAAGAGGATCAGATCAGCGCGCGCACAATCGTGCTGCCGAATAACTTCTATGCGACCTACGAAGCGCTGGCCGCGCGGCTCTCGGTCGCGGAGGTCAACAGCGAGCTTCCCGTGTATGTCGCGCCGCAGGCAGAGATCAAGGTCAAGGTTCGCGCGATCACGCCGCAGATGCTTGCCGGCCCGGCAGGATCGATTCCCGTGCGGAAGTTCGACGTGACCTTCTCGAATCCCGCAAGCCCGCTCGAGGGATCAATCACCATCGACAATCGTGCGCGGCTCGTTCGCATCGACATGCCATTGATGGGACTGCAGGTCATTCGGGACGATGCGGCCAGCGTCGCGGTGCGGCCGGAGTCGGTGCACAACCCGACCGACGCGCCGGTCACGATACCCGCGAACGGCTTCAACCTGGTGGGCACGATCACGGTGCCTCCAACCGTTGCAGGGCGCCTGCGCTACCCAGCCGTCGTCCTCGTCGGTGGATCCGGACCGGCCGACCGCGACGAGATCGTCGCAGGCATTCCCATCTTCGCCGAGCTCGCGCGCCAGCTCGCCGACAGCGGACACGTCGTGCTCCGCTACGACAAGCGTGGCATCGGACAAAGCGGCGGACGCACCGAAAACGCGACCCTCGCGGATTATGCCGACGATGCGATGGCCGCGGTGCGATGGCTGCGGAAGCGCAAGGACGTCGATCATCGACGGCTCGTCGTGGCGGGCCACAGCGAGGGCGCACCGGTCGCGTTGATGGCCGCGACAAATCAGAAGGCCATTGACGGCGTCATCTCGATTGCCGGTCCCGGCACCAGCGGCGCCGACCTGGTCCTCGAGCAGCAGCAGCATGTGCTCGAGGGCATGTCACTCTCGGCCGAGCAGAAGCAGGCGAAGATCGATTTGCAGAAGAAGATCCAGGACGCGGTGATCTCCGGCAAAGGACTCGACGATCTGCCGGAGGACGTGCGCAAGCAGGCGGACACGCCGTGGTTCCGCAGCCTGCTCACCTACGATCCCGCGAAGGTGCTCGCGCGCGTGCGCCAGCCGCTTCTCATCATTCAGGGGGAGCTCGACACGCAGGTGAGTCCCTCGCAGGCGGACCGCCTCGCGGATCTCGCGCGGAAGCGGAAGAAGGCTTCGCCGGTCGAGGTCGTGCACATCCCCGGCATCAATCACCTGCTCGTCGAAGCGAAGACGGGCGAGGTATCGGAATATGCCGACCTCAAAGAGCACAAGGTCAGTCCTCGCGTCTCGCAGGCGATTGCCGATTGGATCAAGAAGAGCTTTTAGAGACGCCACTCCCTTCGGCTAGACTGAGCGCCATGACGGTCGGCATTCCGCGAGAGACGTGGCCGGGTGAGGCCCGGGTGGCACTCAATCCCGCGGCGGTCGCGGCGCTGCACAAGGCGGGGCTCGGCGTCGTCGTCGAAGAGAACGCCGGGACGGCCGCGGGATTCACCGATGCGGCGTTCCGCGACGCGGGCGCGCAGATCGGATCGCGCGCCAGCGTGTTCTCCGCGGCCGACATCGTCTTGCAGGTCCGCGCGGCGCCGGCCGAACTCTCGATGCTGCGTTCCGGGCAGACGGTGATCGGCTTTGCCGATCCGCTCGGCTCGCCCGAGGCCGTCGATGCGATTGCGCGGACGGGCGCGACGGCGTTTTCCATGGAGCTGATGCCGCGCATCACGCGCGCGCAGAGCATGGATGCGTTGTCGTCGATGGCCACCATCGCCGGGTACAAGGGCGTGCTGCTCGCCGCCAATCATCTGCCGCGCATGTTCCCGATGCTGATGACCGCGGCGGGTACGGTGACCGCTGCCAGGGTCTTCATCGTCGGCGCCGGCGTTGCCGGACTGCAGGCAATCGCGACAGCGCGGCGGCTGGGCGCGAAGGTCGAAGCGTACGACGTACGGCCGGCGGTGAAGGAACAGGTGCAGAGCCTCGGCGCGCGCTTCGTAGAGATGGCCCTCGAAACCGGCGACGCGGAAGACAAGGGCGGCTACGCGAAGGCGCAGGATGAATCGTTCTATCGCCGCCAGCGAGAGATGATGCTCCGCGTGATCGCGGGAAATGACGTCGTGATCACGACCGCGTTGATCCCGGGAAAGAAGGCGCCGACGCTCGTGACCGAAGAGATGGTGGAGGGCATGACGCCTGGATCCGTGATCGTCGACCTGGCGGCAGAGCGCGGCGGAAATTGCGCGCTGACCCGCCCCGACGAAGTGGTCGTGCACAAGGGGGTGACCATCGTCGGCCCCTCGAACCCGCCCGCCCTCGTGCCGAATCACGCGAGCCAGATGTACGCGAAGAACATCACGACGTTCCTGAATCACTTGCTGGGAAAGGACGGCGCGGCGAAAACCGCGCTCGAGCTCGATCTCTCCGACGAGATTACGCGCGAGACGCTCCTGACGCGCGGCGGGACGGTCGTGCATGCCCGCATAAAGGATCTACTGACCAATGTGGGTGTTGAGAACCGCTGAGAACGCCGAATTCCCGTTCATGTTCCGGATTCTGCCGGGCAACATCAAGACCGTCGGCCGCGCGCCGCGCGCGGACTTCATCGTCGATGCGCCGCTCGTCTCCCGGCTGCATTGCCGGATCACGGCCGGCGCAGCGGAGCTCGAAGTGGTCGATCTCGAGAGTACGAACGGCACCTTCGTCAACGGCGAGCGCGTGGAGCATGCGCTGCTCAAGCGGGGCGATCGGCTCGGCGTCGGCCGAGTCGAGCTCATGGTTTCCCGTTCAGCTGAACAACCGCCCAATCAGTGACGAACGGCGGCATCTTTGCTCTGCCTCCTCGAGAGAAATACCAGAGGAGGGACATGTGAAGGCATTGTTACGATCACTTCCGCTCGTGGCACTCGTCGCGGCCGCGCCCGTTTTTACCGGATGTGAACAGAAAGCAAACACGCCGAACTACGAGTCGCGCGTGCAGGACCGGTTGAAGGACGCGAAGCTCGACGATGTGAACGCGAACTGGAAGAACGACGAGAAGGCGCTGCACCTGTCAGGCAAGGTAAAGGCAGAGGCAGAGAAGCAGCGTGCCGAGGTCCTCGCCAGCGAAGTCGTCGGAACCAGCGGCCGCGTCGTCAACGAGGTCAAGGTCGAGAACGTCGACACGAACGAGGCTGACAATCAGATCGAACAGCGGCTCGACAAGATGTTCAAGGAAGACGCCCAGCGGGACCCCGACACGACGGACCTCACCTTCCATTCGAAGGCGGGCGTCGTGACGATCACCGGTGACGCGCCGTCGCAGGACATCAAGGACCGCGTGACCGCGAAGGTGCGCTCGGTCGACGGCGTGAAGGATGTCGTGAACGATCTTGAGATCAAGCCGGGGAAGGCACAGAGCACGAAGACCCCGAAGACCAAGTAACCCGCGCGTCACTGCAGGAACGGGTTCGTCCGCTTTTCGCGACCGATTGTCGTCGGCTCGCCATGGCCTGAGTACACGACGGTCGAGTCCGGGAACGCGAAGAGCACGTTCCTGATCGACTGAAGCAGCGTCTCACTGCTGCCGCCGGGAAGATCGGTTCGGCCGATCGACCCGGCGAACAACGTATCTCCCACGAAGAGCGTCGGCGTCGATTCTCCTTCGCGAGTGACCGCGAGGCAGACGCCGCCCGGGCAGTGCCCCGGCGTATGGTGCACGTGAACCTCGTAGCGCCCGAAGCGGATGGCGCCCTTCGCGTCGTAGAACGCATCGATTGCGGGCTGCGGATCCACGCGGAGGCCGAACATCTGGCCTTGCTGGACGACAGCGTCATAGAGGAAATTGTCGTCGCGATGCAGCCACACGCGCGCGCCGAGCGCCGCCTTCGCGCGACCGACGCCGGTGACGTGATCCAGGTGCGCGTGCGTGAGGAGGATGTTCGCGATCGCGAGGCCGTGCTGCTTCACGGCGGCGAGCAGCTCCTCCACTTCGTCGCCGGGATCGATGACGACACCCTCCCGGGTCTCTTCACATCCGAGCACGAAACCGTTCTTGAAAAAGGGATCCACCGCCCGCCGCTCGAGAATCATCGGTAAAGCATAACAAGCGGGCTACTCTGTCTTTTGCAATCGAAGGATTCGAAGGATCGTCTGAATTTTTTGGGTTCCTTGACAATTGTAGAGTTCCTTCGACGCTTCGGTTTTTGCTTCGACTCTTCGATTGAAAAGCACGGTCTGAGCCGCTCCAGCGCTGTCCTGCGCCTTACGGGGCATGATGGCAAATCCACCGTATCGGCCGGCCGTGCGGCTGCACACGAGCATGCTGGCACAAGCGGAAAAGCGATTCTTGATGCGCATGGCAGCGCGGCTCCCCGACTGGATCAATTCTGATCACCTGACCGCAACCGCAACGCTCGCGATGATGGGCGCTGGCCTGTGCTTCTGGGCAGGCGGCCCGGCGCTGCCGCTCGTCATCGTGCTGCTCGCCGTGAACTGGTTCGGCGACAGCCTGGACGGCACGCTTGCGCGCGTGCGACACCGGGAACGCCCCCGATATGGCTACTACGTCGACCACGTGCTGGATGCGGTAGGCATCGCGGCGCTGATGGGCGGCCTCGCGGTGGGCGGGCACATCACGCCGATCGTCGCACTCGGATTTCTCTGTGCGTATTTCCTGCTGAACGTGGAGATCGCGCTCGCCGCGCACGCATGCGGCACGTTCCGTCTTTCGTTCTGGCATGTCGGGCCAACCGAACTTCGCATTCTCCTCGCCGCCGGTGTGCTGCAATTGATGCATTCCGACACCCTCGTCGTGTTCGGACGCCGGTGGCTGCTGTTCGATGTGGGCTGCGCGATCGGGATTGTGGGACTGGTGATCACGTTCCTGATATCCGCGCTCCGCAATGGCGCGGCGCTTTACCAGGAAGAGCGACTCCCGTAACGGCCGGCTGCTGTCACACGCGTGCGGAGAAGACGAGTGAAGGAGCAGCAGACCAGCCTCCTGCGTGACGGCGATGTATGATCGCGGTGTGACGATACTCGCGGCTGTCGACGACTTTCTCTTCCGCTCGAAAATCCGCGCTGTGGCGAAGCACGTCGGGGCGGACGTCACGTTCGCGCAGACCCCCGACGAGATCCTGTCCCGGGCGCGCGAGCTGAAGCCGGCGCTGGCGATCATCGATCTCAACAGCGCGAAGGCGGATCCGATCGCGACCATCACGGCATTGAAGAGCGACGCCGCCACAAAGGACCTGCCGACGATCGGCTTCGCGTCGCACGTCCACGCGGATCTGATCGCGGCCGCGCGCAGGGCGGGCGCGGATGAAGTGTTGCCGCGGTCCGCGTTCGCCGCCAGGCTGCCGCAAATCCTCAGCCGCGGATGACCCGCGAGATCACCGTTCACGACATCGAGTCCGCGGCGGCGCGGATCGAAGGGCACGTCGCGCGAACGCCCAGCCGGCGATCCGAGTGGCTCTCCGATCTGACCGGCGCGGATGTTCACCTGAAGCTCGAGGTCGTTCAGCCGACCAGTTCGTACAAGATCCGGGGCGCGTTCAACGCCGCGCTGCGACTGAAGGCGCGTCAGGTGCCCGACGTGCGCCTCGTGACGGCGTCAGCAGGCAACCACGGACGGGCGCTTGCGTTCGCGGCGCGCGAGCTCGGCCTGCCGCTGACGGTCTTCATCGCTTCGAATGCGCCGAGCGCAAAAGTCGACGCGATCCGCACGGCAGGCGCCGAGCTGCGGCCTTCGGCGGACTATGACGAGGCGGAGCGGCAAGCCAAGCTCCACGCCGCGCGCGGCGACGGCCTGTTCATTTCGCCGTACTCGCACCCTGACGTTATCGCCGGCGCCGGCACCATCGCGCTCGAACTCCTGGAAGAGCTTCCGGCGCTCGATGCGATCGTCGTTCCGGTCGGCGGCGGCGGGCTGATCGCAGGGATCGGCATTGCCGTGAGATCGCGGTCACCGTCGACGCGGGTCATCGGCGTCGAAGTTGCCGCCTCCTGTCCATTCACGCAGAGCCTGGCGGCCGGCCGCCTCGTGACGATCGAAGTCGGTCCATCGCTCGCTGACGGTCTCACCGGCAATCTCGACCCCGACACGATCACGTTCGACATCGTCGGCGAGGTCGTGGATCGCATAGTTGTCGTCGACGAGCCCGCTTTGCGCAAAGCGCTCGCAGCCATCGTCACGCGCGAACACCTGATTGCGGAGGGGGCCGCAGCCGCCGGCGTGGCCGCGATGATGTCGGAGAAGCTGGATCTCAGCGGTCAACGCGTATCGGTGATCCTCACGGGGGCGAACATCGACGCAGATACGTTGATTCACGCCTTGAGCGTCGTGTAGGGACCTTTAGCAGGCTGCTGAAGAAGACAGCCCGAGTCCGCCGGGCGCCGGGTCTGAAGACCCGGCCTACAAAGAGACCAATTACCCAATTCCCAAATTACCCAATTCCCAAATCACTCGATTCCCAAATCACCGATGGCTCAGGAGCCACCAGACAAAGGCCGCGGCGCCCGCGGCGGCGCCAAGCGCCGCGAGGAGCAGCCGCGCGGCTGCCTTGTCGGGGCGCTCATCCAGCGCCAGCAGTCCGGACGACTCCACGGCGTCGCCTGTGCGGACGTCGAGCATCGCGGCAACGCTGCGAAACTCCGCGGCCAGTGACGCCGCGCTCTGCTGGCGCTCCGACAAGTCCCGCGCCAGCGCGCGCATGAGCGCCTCGTCGATCTCTTTCGGCACGCCGCTGACCACTTCCGAAGCGCGCGCCACCTTCCCCTGGATCACCTTCATGACCGTTGCCCCGGGGGTCGCCGCTGCGAAAGGATTCCGGCCGGTGATCATCTCGTAGGTAAGCGTTCCGAGCGAGAAGATATCCGTGCGCGCATCAACCGCGCCGCCGATCGCCTGCTCTGGCGAGAGGTACGCCACCACCGACACCGCATCGGGCGGAAGAGCGTCAGGCGCGCACGCGGCCTCGGCGCGGAGGACACCGCCGCGCGTCCATCGCGTCAGGCCGAAGTCGAGGATCTTGGCGCTACCCTTCGCGGTGACGATGACAGTGTCGGGCCGGAGATCGCCGTGGATGATCCCGTGCGCGTGCGCGTCAGCGATCGCATCGGCAAGCTGCACGGCCAGATCGAGCGCGCGCCGCGGATTCATGGCGCTGCCCGCCATCTCGTCGCGCAGGCTTTCGCCCGCCGCGAATTCATAAGCGAGATAGTAGCGGCCGTCCTCGTCCCCCACGTCGAACAGCGTCGCGATGTTCGGATGCGACAGCGACGCGGCGACGCGCGCTTCGTCGAGGACGGCGTCACGCCGCGCAGGATCGTCGACCAGCGCCGCAGGAAGAATCTTCAGCGCGACGGTGCGTCCCACGCGCGTATCGCGCGCGCGATAGACCTCGCCGAGACCGCCGTGCCCGATCGGCTCGAGCAGGTTGTAATGCGCGATCGTGGCGGTCATCTCATCCCTTGCGCGGAGGACGCGAGGGCCTCAGCTCGACGCGGCTCGCGAGGCTGCGCTGGTTCAACGTGACCAACTCCACGACCACCTCCGCGACGTCTTCCGGCGCAATCTTCCAGTCGGCCCCGAGCCGTGTCGAGAGCTCCGATTCGCCGCCGACGCCGAAGCCCGTCGACACCGAACCGGGCATGATGTAACTGACGCGGATGTTGTCGTAGCGGACCTCCTGCATCAACGCTTCGCTGAACGCATTCAGCGCGGACTTCGACGCGCAGTACGCGGCGCCGCCCGCGAACGGGTTCTTGCCGGCCAGGCTGCTGATGTTGACGATGTAGCCGCCACCGCGCCGCTTCATCTCGGGAATCGCCGCGCGGCAACAATAGAACGCGCCGGAGAGGTTCGTCTCGAGCACCTGCTGCCAGTCGTCAATCGAGAAGTCCGCGACGTTCGCGAACTTGCCGACGCCCGCGTTGTTCACGAGGACGTCGACGCCCCCGAACCGCTGGACCGTGTCTTTCACCATCAGGTCCGCGTCGGCCGGCTTGCGAATGTCAGCACGCACCGTGTGGACACTCGAGCCGGATCCCAGCGCCGCCGCGGCTTTCCGCAGCTCATCTTCCTTCCGCGCCGTCAACACGACCTGCATGCCCCGCGACGCGAACGCCTTCGCGATCGCGAACCCGATGCCCCTCGAGCTGCCGGTGACAACCGCGACCATAGCACCTTGCACGTAGCACCCTCTTACCCTGTTTACCCTGTTACCCTGCGCGCGCCTGCTACTACAATAGTGCACCGAATGCCTTTGATTGCGGTGATCGGCGGAGGCCCGCTCGGCGGCGCGCTCGCGCACAAGCTGGCCGGGCGCAGCCGCGTGGCCGAAGTGCGCCTGATCGATCCCGACGGGCGCGTCGCGGACGGCAAGGCGCTCGACATCCTGCAGGCATCACCGATCGAACAGTTCAGCACGCGCGTGACGTCGGCGGCCAGCATCCCTGCGGCCGCCGGTGCTGATGCAATCGTGCTCGCGGACCTCGTGAGCGGCGGAGAGATCGCGGGAGAGACGGGGCTGGCGCTTCTCAGGCAGCTTGCAAAGCTCGAGACCGCCGCGCCAATCCTCTTCGCCGGGGGCACACAGCGCGAGCTGATGGTCCGCGCGCTCGACGAACTGCACATCGCGCCGCGCCGAGTGATCGGGTCGGCGCCGCTGGCGCTCGAATCATCCGTTCGCGCCTTCACCGCCGCACTGCTCGACGCGAGCCCGGCGGATCTCTCGATCGGGATTGCGGGCGTGCCACCGCGCGACGCGGTGATTGGATGGGACGCGGCAACGGCCTTCCGTCAACCGATTGCGGCATCGCTGGCGGCGCATCACATGGCGGCGATCTCCTTGCGGCTTCCCGCGCTATGGCCGCCGTCGGCGTACACGCTCGCGAGCGCCGCCGCGCGGGTGGCCGAGGCGCTGGCGGATGGATCGCGGCGGCGCTTCAGCTGTTTCGCGGCGGTAGACGTCACCGGCGCCGGGCGGAACCTGGTCGCCGCGGTTCCCGTGGAAATTGTGAAGGGTGGAATCCGGCAGGTAATCCAGCCGGCACTCAGCCGTCATGAGAGGACGGCCTTTGAAAACGGTCTGCGCTGAGAGTTCTGCTAGGTCAGATCGCGATTTTCTATGGCAATCGAAGAATCGAGATCTGACCCCCAGAAACCCAATCCCCCAAACTGTCAGTTGACGGCGTCCCGGCCGTGTAAGTCCAGACCACCGGCGAAGTCGCCCAGGTGCTTCCGCAAGATCAGCCGGCCGCGGTGCAGCCGCGACTTCAACGTTTGAGGCTTGATCCGCAGGACGGCGCTCGCTTCCTCGGTCGAGAGCCCCTTGATGTCGCGCAACAGAACGGGGATCCGGTAGACGTTGGGCAAGTGCGTCAACGCCTCAACGAGCTTGGCGCGCATCTCGCCGCGCAGCAGCTGGTCGTCCGCGAGCGACGCCCAGTCGGCAGGCTCCGGCCGCACATGATCGCTCGACTCGGTTTCGATATCGACGGCCTGCACTTCCGCAGGACGGCTGAATCGCGCCGTCCGCAGCCGCGACATCGCCGTGTTGAACGTGATCCGATATATCCAGGACGAGAGCGCGGCGTCCCCCCGGAAGGCCTCAATCTTTCGATAGACCTTCATCAGGACGTCCTGCGAGACCTCCTCCGCATCTTCCCAGTTTTTGAGATACCTGAACGCGAGCTGCTGGATCCTCGGACCGTAGAGGGACGCCAGTTCGTGAACGGCAGAGCCGTCTCTGGCGCGCATGCGGCCGATCAGATCGCGTTCTGCACCGTGCTGACGCATCTGTGGCCTCCGTCTCCAACAGAACACCACAGGGCGCAGCCTTATTCCGCGCGCGGCGGAACTCGTCTAACAAACGGCGGGTGAAACAGTTACGCGCTCGAAGACCGTCGCAAACTGGCGCTCGACCTCATCCTCGACCTCGACCATTGGCAGCTTGCGGCCGAGCAGCCGCTCCATCGACGTGACCCCTTTGTCGGCGATGCCGCAGGGGACAATCAGGCTGAAACGGTCGAGGTCCGTGTTCACGTTCAACGCAAAGCCGTGGCTCGTGACCCAGCGAGAGATGCGCACGCCAATCGCCGCGAGCTTCTCGGAGCCGACCCAGATGCCCGTCAGTCCCGCGACGCGCCCCGCATCGATGCCGAATGCCGCCACGGTGCGGATCAACACTTCTTCGAGATCGCGGACGTATCGATGCACGTCGCAGCGATCCGGTTTGAGATCGAGGATCGGATAGCCGACGAGTTGACCGGGGCCGTGATAGGTCACGTCGCCGCCGCGGCCCGCTTCGAAAACATCCACCCCCTGTGCGGCGAGCGACTCGGGCGTCCGGAGCACGTGCGACCGATCGTTTCGCGTGCGCACGCCGAGCGTGATGACCGGCGGGTGCTCGAGCAGCAGCAGTCGATCCCCGATGCGCCCCGCCTTGCGATCCTCAACGAGCTGGCGCTGGAGATCGAGCGCGTCCTGATACGCGATCACGCCGAGGCGCCTTACATCCATGCTTCGTCGAAGTGCTCGAGACGATCCTTGATGAACGAGAGATACCGTCCGGCGTCCGCGCCGTCGATCAACCGGTGATCGTATCCGAGCGACAGGTGACACGTCGGTCTGATCGCAATCGCATCGTCGATCACGACCGCGCGCTTCTCGATGCCGCCGACGCCGAGGATCGCGACCTGCGGCTGATTGATCAACGGCAGTCCGTAGACCGCGCCGAACACGCCGGGGTTCGTGATCGTGAACGTGCCGCCCTGCACTTCTTCAGGGTGCAGTTTCTTCGAGCGGGCGCGCACGGCAATGTCGTCGATCGCGCGGCTCAGGCCGAGCAGGTTCTTCTCGTCGGCGTACTTGATCACGGGCACTATCAGGCCCTGCTCGAGCGCGACCGCAATGCCGAGATTGATATCCTTCTTGTAGACGATGTTGTCGCCGTCGAGCGAGGCGTTGACGACGGGGAACGCGCGCAGCGCGTCGACAACGACCTTCGCGATGAGCGCCGTGAACGTGAGCTTCGCGCCCGCGCGTTCGTAATCGCTCTTCTTCTTCTCGCGCAGTTGCGCGAGCCGTCCGAAGTTCACCTCGTAGACCGAGTAGACGTGCGGAGATGTGCGCGCGCTCAGCACCATGTGCTCGGCGATCTTCTTGCGCATGATCGTCATCGGGACGACCTGCGTGCGCTCGCCCGGCCGGAACGCGGGGCCCGGCGCTGTGGGCGGCTGCGACACCGGAGGCTTCGCAGTCTCCGTCTCGACGGAGCTCAGAGCCGGTCCGGCGGCGGCTCCTGATTCGATGAAGCTGAGGATGTCTCCCTTCGTCACGCGTCCGCTGACGCCCGTACCCTGAATCCGTTGAATGTCGACGTTGTGTTCGCGCGCGATCCGCCGCACGAGCGGCGACGACTTCTGGCGGCGGAGATCTTCTTTCGAGACAGGCCCCGCGACTGTGTCGGTTCGCTCCATCCCGGCGCTTGGACCGCTCTCTTCGATCTTGTCGCTTCCGCGTTCCTCTTTTGCGCGAAGCGCTTCGGCGGACCGCCCTGGGCTTGCCGGAGGCTGGTCAGGCAGAAGATCCTCAGCCTCAGCAGATGTCGCTGCCTCCACGGCGGCCGCGGCCTCGGGCTGTCCGACCGCCGCCTGCGGCATCTCCGAAGGCTCACGCCGCGCGCCGGACTCCGGCTTTTCAGCCGCCTTCTCGCCGGCACTGCCGATCACGGCTACGACCGAGTTGACCGGAACGGTCTCCCCTTCCTTGACCTTGATCTCGGTCAACACGCCGGCGCCGGGCGAGGGAATCTCGGCGTCCACCTTGTCGGTGGAGATCTCGAACAGCGGCTCGTCGCGATCGACCGCGTCGCCAACTTTCTTGATCCATCGGACGATGGTGCCTTCCGCGATCGATTCCCCCATCTGGGGCATCACGACGTTCGTCGGCATATCAGTATTCAACCAACTTCCGCGCCCCCTCCACCACCTTGTCCACAGTTGGCAGAAACGCCGCTTCGAGCGGCGGCGCGTAAGGCACGGGCGCGTCTTCGGACGCAATCCGCATGATTGGTGCGTCGAGATACTCGAACGCCTCTTCCGCGATGATCGCCGCGAGTTCACCGCCAATGCCACCCGTCCGCCGTGCCTCGTAGAGCAACAGCACGCGGCTCGTCTTTGCCACCGACGCGAGAATCGCCTCGCGATCGAGCGGCGCGAGGCTGCGAAGATCCAGCACCTCGGCGTGCACGCCGTCAGCCTCGAGTTGTTTCGCCGCGTCGAGGGCCGTGTGCACCATCGCGCCGAACGTGATGATCGTGAGGTCTGAGCCTTCGCATCGCACGGCGGCCTTCCCGAGCGGGACGATGTAGTCCTCGTCCGGCACTTCGTCCTTGATCCGCCGATAGAGGAACTTGTGCTCGAAGTAGAGCACCGGGTCGTCGTCGCGGATCGCGGCTTTCAGAAGTCCCTTCGCATCGTACGCCGTCGATGGCTCGACCATCTTGAGGCCGGGCGTGTTGAGGAAGAACGATTCGGGATTGAGCGAGTGAAAGGGACCGCCGCCCACGCCCCCGCCGCAGGGGCCCCGCACGACGATTGGCACGCCCGCGCCGTTTCGATACCGGCTCGTCGCGGCGAAGTTCGTCAGCATGTCGAAGCAGCAGGCGATGAAGTCGATGAACTGGATCTCGCAGACCGGCCGCATGCCCATGTACGACGCACCGATGGCGGAACCGACGATCGCAATCTCGGAGATCGGCGTGTCGATGACGCGCGCTTCGCCGAACTTGTCCTGCAGCCCCTCGGTGACCTTGAACGCGCCGCCGTACGCGCCGACATCCTCGCCCATGACGAAGACGCGTTCGTCGGCGGACATCTCGTCGAACAGCGCCTGACGGATTGCTTCCAGATAGGTGATAACGGCCATGATGAACGCCGAGGTGTAGGGCGGGTCTTTAGACCCGCCGGACATGCCGGGTCTGGTCTGAAGACCCGGCCTACGACACTTCTTCTTGCGTAGGGCGGGTCTTTAGACCTGCCGAGACCCTCGCAAACGGCGACTTCACCAGCTCGATTCTGGGTACCGCATAGTCATCGCCCGCGTAAACCCCGCGCGTGACCGTCGCGGGATCCGGCATCGGCTCGTCGACGGCAAGGTCCGCCTCTCGCGCGGCGTAGTCCTTCGCCATCTTGTCGATGTAGTCCAGCTCCCTGTCGCCGGCGATGCTGCGCTCGATCAGCACCTGCCTGAATCGCCGGAGCGGATCTTTCGCCGTCCACTCGTCGAGCAGCGTCTTCGGCACGTATCGCGCATCGTCGTGCTGCGCGTGCCCCTGCATACGCATTGTGTCGATGCCGATCAGCTGGGGTCCGTGACCCGCACGGGCGCTCTCGACCATTCTCTTCGCGACGTCGTACACGGCCAGCATATCGTTGCCGTCCACGAGCTCGTGCGCAATGCCGTACGATTCCGCACGTTCGTCGATCCGCTTGATCGCCATCTGCTGTGAAATGGGCGTCGAGTAGGCGTACTTGTTGTCCTCGGCCACGACAACGAGCGGGATCTTCTGCACTGCCGCGAAGTTCATTCCCTCGTGAAACGCGCCGGTGCTGGTCGCACCGTCGCCGATCCATGCCATCGCGACGCGCGGATTATTCCGCATACGCGCGCCCATCGCGATGCCTGCGGCCACGGGGATCGAATCACCGAGCATGCTGATTGGTCCGACAATCACCGGCTCGTGGGTGTCCGGCGCAGGCATGTGAACGATGTGGATGTTGAGATCGCGGCCGCGGGAGTTCGACGTGCCCTTCGCCATGTACTGGCGGAAGATCTCGATCGGGCGGACCCCCATCGTCATCAACGCGCCCATGTTGCGGATGAGCGGCAGCACGGCATCGCGGCGCTGCAGCGCATACGCCGTCGCGACGGACTCCCCTTCCTGGCCGAGGCTGCGATAGAGGCCGCCAATCACCTTGCTCTGGCGAAACAGAATGACGAGCCGCTCCTCCACTTCGCGCGCGAGACGCGTGAAGTAATACATCTCGAGGAGCTGTTCGCGCGCAAGCAGGTCTGATGGCCGATCGGGATCGGCGACCCGCCACTCATCGGCGTTCAGCGTCGATTTGCCCGTCATGCGTGAATGGCGGCTCCATGCGCCGCATGCGCCGCCTCGCCCACTGCCTCCGACATCGTCGGATGCGCGTGAATCGTGCGAATGAGCTCTTCGACGGTGCACTCGAGGCGCAGCGCGAGCGTGGCCTCTGCGACGAGCTCCGTCGAGCGCGGTCCGATCATATGAACGCCGAGCACCTCGTCGTACTTCGTCTCGGCGACGATCTTCACGAATCCTTCTGTCTCGCCGGCGATCCTCGCGCGGCCGAGCACCCCGAACTTGAACGACCCGACGCGCACGTCGTAGCCGCGCTGCTTCGCTTCCGCTTCCGTCAGGCCCACGCTCCCGATTTCCGGATCGCAATACGTGCAGCCGGGGACCTGGTCGTAGTTGATCGCGCGGAACTCCCGTCCGGCGATCCGTTCGGCGAGCGCGACGCCCTCGGCCGACGAGAGATGCGCGAGCTGCGGATGCCCGGGCTTGTCGAACGTGATCACGTCGCCGATCGCCGAGATGCCCTGAACGCCCGTGCGGTATTGCCCGTCGACGCGGATGTAGCCGCGTTCCAGGTTCAGGCCTGCCTCTTCAGCACCGAGTCCGTCCGTCACTGGTCCTCGGCCGGTCGCGACGAGCAGGTAATCCGCGCTGATTTTCGCCGTCTTGCCATCCGGTGTCTGCGCGTCGAGATCGATACTCTTCGCGCCGCTCTTCGCGCCCGTCACCTTCGTGCCGGTCAGTACCTTGATCCCCTGCCGCTTGAACGACTTCTCGAGCTCGGCCGACACAGCTTCGTCTTCGATCGGCACGAGGCGCGGGAGCAGCTCGATGATCGTGACGTCGCTGCCGAAGCGGCGAAAGATCGATCCGAACTCGACACCCACGGCGCCGCTGCCGAGGATCGCGATCGACGCCGGAATCTCGCGAAGGCCGATCGCTTCATCGCTCGTGATGACCCGCTTGCGATCGACCTCGACGCCCGGGACGCTGCGCGGCTGCGAGCCGGTGGCGACGATGATCTCCTTCTTGGCGGCGAGCGTCTGCTTGTCGCCTTCGGCGATCTCGACGGTGCCCTTGCCTGCGAGCCGGCCGGACCCCTTGATCCAATCAATCTTGTTCTTCTTGAACAGGAATTCGACCCCGCCGGTGAGGCCCTTGACGATCTTGTCCTTGCGAGCCTGCACCTGGTTCATGTCGATCCCGATCGCCTGCCCTGAGCCCTGTCGAAGGGCCGCCTCGCCTATCGTCAGGCCCCACTCCTTCCAGTCCTGCGCAATCTTGAGCGCATGCGCGTGCTCGAGCAGAGCCTTGGTCGGGATGCACCCCCAGTTGAGGCAGGTGCCGCCGAGGACGGGCGCGCGCTCGACGACTGCCGTCTTGAGGCCGAGTTGCGCGGCTCGGATGGCAGCGACGTAGCCGCCCGTTCCGGACCCGATCACTACGACGTCGTATTCGTTGGACATGCGTATTCCGAGGTCCGAGCTCCGAGGTCCGAGCTCCGAGGTCCGAGGTCCGCGGGTCGGAGATCCGAGGTTCGAACGTCGGCTTGCCACGACAAAGCCGCGAAGCGGGACCCTAGTCTTTCTTCCGTATCGACGACAGGGGTACGAACGCCACCGTCTCTGTCGCTGCCGGCCCGGGCGCGCGGTCTTCTTCGTCCGGCACCGCCGGGTCGAGCCGCGCCACCTGTGATCTAAGACGCGTGAAGTCGTAGCGCAATTCCCAGTACGACTGGTTGAGCGCCTCGAGCTTTCTCGACACGCGGCCCGCCCGCGTCCACGCCGCCCAGGCAAAGATCACTGCCACGCCTGCGATAGTCCACGAAAGCATAACCGTTTCAAGCTATCACGGCTTCGGGCCTCGGGCGCTTCGGGCCTCAGGCTCAGGCTTCAGGCTTCAGGCTTCAGGGAATTCCCGAGGCGCCCTAACCAAACCTCCTGCAGCCCGAAGCCTGAAGCCCTGTGCGGCCCGGAGCCTGACGCCTCTGCAGCCCGGAGCCTGAGGCCTCCTGCAGCCGGAGCCTGACGCCTCCTGCAGCCGGGAGCCTGAAGCCTGGAGCCCTGATAGAATGCCCGAAACTTCCCATGACCCGGCCCACTAAGACGATTCTGATCTGCGACGACGATCAAGGCATGCGGGACACCCTGACCGCGATCTTGAAGCGCGATTACCGTGTCGTGACGGTGTCGAGCGGCGAGGCGGCGCTCGCGCTGCTGAAGAACGAGGACGTCGATCTCATCCTGCTCGACGTGCGTCTGCCGGGCATCAGCGGGTTCGACGTGCTGCGGATCGTCAAGGAGAACTACAGCCTGATCGAGTGCATCATGATCTCGGCCATCAACGAGGTCGAGACCGCCGTGCAGGCGATGAAGCACGGCGCCTACCATTACATCACCAAGAATTTCGACTACGACGAGCTGCGATCGCTCGTCCGTAACGCGTGCGAGCGCCAGGACCTGAACCGGCAGGTGATCACGCTGAGCGCGCAGGTCGCCGAGCAGAGCGAACGCGAGTTCCTGATCGGGCCGAGCAAGCAGATCCGCGACATCGTCGATCTCGTGCAGCGCGTGGCGAAGCTCTCGGCGACGGTGCTGATCCTCGGCGAGAGCGGCACCGGCAAGGAGCTGCTCGCGCGGCTGCTGCACAGGGAATCGGGGCGCGGCGAGGCGCCGTTCATCGCGGTGAACATGTCGGCGATCCCGCACGAACTGGTCGAGAGCACGCTGTTCGGCCACGAGCGCGGATCGTTCACGGGCGCACACAAGCAGCAGCTCGGGAAATTCGAGCTGGCCGCAGGCGGCACGCTGTTCCTCGACGAAATCGGCGATCTGCGGTTCGATCTGCAGGCCAAGCTGCTGCGCGCGATCCAGGAAGGGGAAATCGAACGCGTCGGCGGCACGAAGCCGATTCGCACCGATTTCCGCCTCATTGCCGCGACCAACGTCGATCTCGACAAGGCGGTCAAGGAAGCGCGCTTCCGCGAGGACCTCTACTACCGCATCAACGTCATTCCAATCCGGATGCCGCCGCTGCGCGATCGCATCGACGATCTTCCGGAGCTGGCACGCCTGTTCCTCAGTCGCTACAAGGGAAAGTTCCGAAAGCCGGTGAAGGGGATCGCGGATTCCGCGCTGAGGATTCTCGCGTCGTACTGGTGGCCCGGCAACATCCGCGAGCTCGAGAACCTGATCGAACGTCTCGTCGCGATGACCGACAAGGAATGGATCACCGACGAGGACCTGCCGCTCGAATATCACTTTGCCAAGCTCGACGCCGCGTCCACGACCGACGAAACGCGGTTCCAGGAGGCGTGCGACACCTTCGAGCGCAACTTCATGCTGCGCGCGCTCGAGAAGTCTGACTGGAACGTGACCGCGACCGCCCGGTATCTCGGGATTCCTCTAAGCACCCTCAAGCACAAGATGGCGCGCCTCGACCTCCGCGATCTCGCGAAGAAGCTCCGCGGCGCGTAGCGCGTGCACGGTCGAGCAGCACGCGCACAGGCTGAGCGGAACGGTTGACCTGTGGGCGGCTAACCGTTTGACCTCAGCGGCCAACGGATTGCCCGCTGAAAGGGTGTAGTGACCCCTGCTGCGCGCGTACCGCGCACTACGCCTGATCCAAAGAGTCCGATCGACGCCTCAGGAATTTCCACATGGACCAATCACGGAGAACAGCTGGATAGGACTCTTTCGACATCTCTGCGGCTCACGGAACATCCGTTGCAGTTTTCACGAACGCCGCTCTGCGAACGGCCTGGGCGATCTAACGCAATCCACAACTCAGCAAGCGCAACGGAATAGACCGGGAGAAGCCGGCACCGCGCCCGCCGGCGATGGAGTTCGCATGCAGCCCTCGATGTTTAATGTTCAGGTGCCCGTGGCGGAGCGCAATGAGGTGTTCCTGATGAACACCTTCACAGACGCGCAGGTGATGGTCACGCCCGACGTGGTCGAACTGCTCGATCGGCTCGCGGCCGGCGAATCGCCGCGCGAGGAAACCGAGCGCGCCACGCTTGAACAGCTCGCCGCCCACGGGTTCGTGGTGACCGACCGCGCGCAGGAGCGTCGCGACCTCGAGACCTTCTTCCGCGAGGTCCGCGAAGGGACCGACACGCTGAAGGTCACCGTGCTGACGACCCTCCAGTGCAACTTCGCGTGCGACTACTGCATCCAGGGGGATCACGGCGATTACAACAAGACCGCCGCGCGCATGTCGATGGAGACCGCGGCGCGCGTGGCCGAGTGGACCGAGTCGCGGCTCGAGCGCGTGGGCCCGGGGCGCCTGGTGCTCACGTTCTTCGGCGGCGAGCCGCTGTTGAACCTGCCGGTCATGTACTACCTGTCGGCGCGGCTGCACGCGTCGTGCGAGGCGCGCGGCGTGCAGCTCCTGATCAACGTCATCACCAACGGTCTCCTGCTCACGCGCGACGTGGTCGAGCGGCTGAATCGCTACGGGCTCAATGGCGTGAAGATCACGCTCGACGGCGATCGCGACACGCACAACCGGATGCGGCCGCTGCGCGGAGGGCAGGGGACGTTCGACAAGATCATCAAAAACGTCCACGAGGTCGCCCACCTTACGAAGATCGCCGTGGGCGGCAACTTCGACGCCGACAGCGTGGACAGCTACCCGGCACTGCTGGATTTTCTGAGCGAGCAGGACTTCGCCAGCAAGCTGTCGAAGGTCACCTTCAAGCCGGTGATCCGCGCGAAGACGCAGACCGCGGCGAAGGGGCTCATCCCGCTCACGGCAGTCGCCCAGGACGGCAAGCCCTTGAACGGCGCGTGCATGACCTCGGCGGGCACCGGCGTCAGCCGCGTCTGCGACACGTGCAACTTCGTCGACGAGAAGATGGCGTTCCTGCGCGACGAGACGAAGAAGCATGGCTTCGCGACCGCGGACGGCGTGCACATGGGGCCGTGCGAGATCCACAAGAACAACGCGCACACGATCGGTCCTGACGGCTCGCTCTTCGCGTGCCCCGGGTTCGCGGGAGACGCGCTTCAGTCGATCGGCCACATCGACGGCCGCGAGGAGGCGTATCGCACGCAGGCGCTCCGCAATTTCGACCGCCTGCAGGCGTGGACCGAGTGCAACGACTGCGCATTCATTCCCGTCTGCGCGGGAGGCTGCACCGTCGCCGCGCACGCCGAGCTCGGCGACATGCACGCGCCCAACTGTCATAAGACGAGCTTCAAGGCCGGCGTGGTGACCCTGGCGCGTGATGCCGCGCGGGAGCTCGCGGCGGCGAATTAACAGATCACCGGCCCGCTTTCGGCGGGCACGCAACCGACCACTGTCAACCGTCCCTGAAAGGAGCCCACGATGAAAGGCAAGAAGACTCAGGACCCCAAAAAGAACGGCACGCTTCGTCCCTGGCTCGTCGACGTTGCCGTCGACAATCTGCGCTGACGCGCGAGCCCATCACTCGCGAGTCGCAGGTCGTTAATCGTCAATTCGAGTCGGCGCGCCGGGCGCGCCAAGGAGTCTGCGTCATGAAAATCACGATCATCAAGAAGAGCGACAGCAAGGTGAAGACGATGGCGGCCTGCCCCTGGATCGTCGACGAGCCCGCCATCGCAAAGAGCAAGTAGACGCTGCGGTAAACCTGGTTTCATTGGGTTGAATGGAGGCGGTCGTGAAAATTACAATCGTGAAAAAGGGCGACGGCAAGGTCAAGACAATGGCAGCGTGTCCATGGATCGTTGACGAGCCTTCGATTTCGAAATCGAAGTGAGGCCGTAGGCCTCTAGTCTGCACGGCGTACGGCCGGCAATCCGGGGTACGATATTTCTGTGCGGAATCAGCGCCAGCTCGGTGCGGCGGCATATTTACTTGTCACGGCGGTCGGTGTGTGTGGTGCGGGGTGTGCTCGACCGCAGGAGAGGGGTCCGACAGCGGCGACACTGCGAATCGGAGTGTCCCTTCCAGCGGGACAGACGACGAGCACAGGCCTGAGGACCCTCATCCCGCTTCTCACCACCGAACCTCTGTTGACGAATGAAATGGATGGCAGCCAGGTCGCGCGGCTGGCGCAGGACTGGGCCTGGGACGAATCGCGCACGAAGCTGCAGCTGAAGCTCCGTCGCGACGTTCTTTTTCACGATGGGACGCCGCTCACACCCAAGGTGGTGGCGCAAGCCTTGCGCGCCCGAATCGCGGCGCATTCGGTGTCGAGCTTTGCGAGCGTCTCATCGGTCTCGGTGACCGGCGAAGACGCCGTGACGCTCCAACTCACGCAGCCCGACTCGTTCCTCCTCCCCGACCTGGCCCTGGTCTCGATCGCGATGCCCGGGAAATCGGACATCGGAACCGGACCGTTCAAACTCGCGTCGCAAAGTGGTCAGCAGACGCTGCTCCGGCGCTTCGATCAGTTCTATCGGGGGCGTCCAGCCATCGATGCTGTGGAGATCGACACGTACCCCACGCAGCGCAAGGCGTGGGCATCGATGATGCGCGGTAGTCTCGACATGTTGTACGAGGTCAGCAGGGACGCGGTGGAGTTCGTCGAAGCGGAATCCGCGGTGAACACCTATAAGTTTCCGCGTGCGTATTACATTCCGCTCATATTCAACGTTCGCCATCCCGTGTTGAAGAATGCGCAGGTCCGGCGGGCGATCAATGAAGCCCTGGACAAAGACGCGCTCGTGCAGGAGGGCCTGAGAGGCCGTGGAAGGCCTGCCGAGGGGCCAATCTGGCCGGACCACTGGGCATACATCGCGTCTGCGCAATCAACGACATTCAATCCCGATGCGGCCCGGCTTCGGCTGGATGCCGCCGGCTATCGTATCCCGCCCGTCACAGCCGGGCAGATGCCGAGCAGATTCTCGTTCACGTGTGCAGTCTGGGCGGAGGACGCGCGCTTCGAGCGGCTCGCACTCGTGCTGCAGAAACAATTCGCCGACATCGGCATCGACATGCGCCTCGAGCCGCTGAGCGCCACCGCGTTCGACGAGCGCGCGCTGTCGGGCAGGTTCGATGCGCTGCTGATCGAAATGGCGGGCCGCTCATTGAGCTGGGTCTACCGCTTCTGGCATTCACCGAGCGGTCAAGTCGTGCTGAATTCGGGCTACCAATCGGCTGATTCTGCGCTGGAACGCATCCGGCGGGCGCGGTCGGACGATGAGGTTCGCCGCGGCGTCGTGGATTTAATGCGCGTCTTTACGGAGGACCCGCCTGCCGCCTTCCTCGCGTGGCAGATGCAGTCGCGCGCTGTGTCGGCACAGTTCGACGTGCGGGCGGAGCCCAATCGGGACATCCTCAGCAATGTGTGGCAGTGGCGTCCCGTGGCAGCGCCAGCATCCGTATCGCGATGAGACGCATCACGTCGCGCTTCGTTCTGCTCATCGCCACAGCGGCGATCGCGCCCCTCATGGTGTACGGCGCCGTGTCTGTGACGTCCTTGCGACGCGCGAACAACGAATCTGTCAGGGCAGGGAATCTGAAGGTCGCGGGCCAAGTCGCCGAGCAGATCGAATTGTACGTCACGAACAACATCCGGGTTCTGCAATCCCTCGGGTCCGAGCTGACGGCGACGGCGTTGGCGACATGGCAGCAGGATCGGATGTTGAAGGACTACGTGCTCTCGTTCCCGGAATTTCGGGAAATCACCTTGTTCGATTCATCTGGAAATGTCCTTGCGTCGAGCGCGCTTGGAAAGAGTCGAGTGGCGCTGCCAGAAGCGGCGGCTCACGCCGCGAAGCGAATCTACATTGCACCGATTCGAGTCGACGACGACTTCCTCCCGACGACGACGATTGCCGTGCAGCTCACGAGGCTGCAACAGAACACCGGCTGGGTCGTGGGGGAGATTGCGCTCGAGCAGTTGTGGCGCATGGTCGACAACATTCGTGTCGGCGCGAGCGGTCATGCCCTGATCGTCGGTGAGGACCTGCGACTGATCGCTCACGGAAACCCTGACGAGAAACGGCGCATCGCCAGCAGCGAGCAAGCCACCACCAACGCCGCGTTGAAGTTCGTGTCGGCTTTTCGCGCCGGCGGCGTCCCGGCAACACAGTATTTGAATGAAGCACGCGAGGACATGCTCGCCGTCGCGTCACCCGTTCGAGAGACCGGATGGACCATCGTGGTGGAGCAACCCACGACGGAGGCGTTCGCGACGACGCGCCGGCTCGAAGGCCAGCTGCTCACCGCGATCGCGCTCGCCCTTCTCGTCACGATGATCGTCGGCTACTTCTGGGGCCGCACCTTCATCCAGCGCATCTTCGCGCTGACGCGGGTCACACGCTCGATTGCGGAAGGCAAGTGGGAAACGCGCGTGCAGATGACGGGGCAGGACGAAATCCGCGAGCTTGGCGACGCGTTCAACTCGATGGCGGATCGGCTCGTGGAGCTGCGGGAGGACGTGCGCAAGCAGGAGCGGCAGGCGATGTTCGGACGCATCGCCGCGGGGCTCGTGCACGACCTGTCACATCCGATTCAGAACATCGGGAACAGCTGCAAGCTGATCCTGAAGATGTCGGACGACCAGGAGTATCGCGAAACCTTCCGGCGGACGGTCGAGCGCGAGATGGTGATCGTCAAGCGCGTGCTCGACGATCTGCGCAACATCGCCCGGCCGATTCCGCTCGAGCGCTTCCCGGTGGATCTGAACAAATCCGTGGCGGACGCGATCGAAGCGATGCTGCCGCACGCCGAGACCGCGGGGTTGACGCTGAAAGCGGAGCTCGCGTCGCAGCCGCTCTATATCGAAGGCGACGTGTTCGCGCTCGGACGCGTCTACCGCAACCTGATCCTCAACGCCATCCAGGCGACGGCGCCCGGCGGCCTCGTCGTCGCGGCGACCGAAGGACACGGCACGCGCGTGCAGGTGCGCGTTTACGACACCGGCTGCGGCATCCCGTCGGATCGGCTCAACGCGATCTTCGAAGACTTCGTGACGACGAAGCGCCGCGGCCTCGGCCTCGGCCTCGCGATTTCCAAGAAGATCGTCGAGCAGCTCGGCGGAAGCATCGCGGTCGCCAGCGAGGTGGGCAAGGGAACGACGTTCGTCATTGATTTCCCGCGGACCGAGGCGCGCCCGATCGCGCTCGTTGCCGGATAGGGTTCACGGTTCACCGGTTCACGGGTTCACGGTTCACGGTTCACGGTTCACCGGTTCAGCGGTTCACGCTTACCGGATCACGATTACCGGATCAGTGTTCACCGCTTCACGGGTTCATCACCGGTCAAGGCTCACCGGTTCTTGGAGGATGAGATGTTTCGCAAGTTGATCGAATCGAGCGAGATCGACGTGGACGGCCATGTCTACGTTGCGCATTATTTCGAGCAGAAGACCGCGCGAGGGACGCGCCGTTACAGCTGTGAGGTCGTGCTGGATGCGGGGGACCGCATCATCCTCGACGACGACTCGATGATGAGTCTGGAAGCCAAGGTGGCGCGGCTGGCGCCGGCGACGGTTTACAGCCGCGCGCTGGCGGGGCGGCGCTCGGAAGCGGCGTAACAAGAAGGACGGATTCCAATCCGGCCCCACCGGCTCGCGAGGGCTCGGCTCAGCGACGCCGGGTCTGAAGACAAGGATCCCGCCGGGTCTCACGGGTTCCTGGAAAGCCACGTCAATGGCCACGCTGAAATGCCAAATGCCAACACTGATTCAATTCAGCATTGGGCATTTGACATGCGGCATGCAGGCTCTGGTTATGTCAGCAGCCTGTAGAGACCCGGCCTACTTGCGGGGGAGAACAGCGTCCTTGAGCTGCTTCGCGATGCGCGCCTTCACGACAGTCTTCGCGGGGATCTTGATCGCCTCGCCCGTCGCCGGGTTGCGGCCCATCCGCGCTTTGCGCTTCTGAACCACCAGCTTCACCATCCCCGGCAGCACGAACTCACCCGAGCGCTTGAGCTCTTTCTCGGCAAGCACGTTGAGCTCGTCGAAGAACTCGCGCGCCTGCGTCCGCTTCACCTCGAACCGATCCGCGAAGTGCGAGAAGAGTTCGGATTTGCCCATCCTGCGGGCTTCTGCCATCGGCTATTCCCCTTGCTTGGGCGCGCTCATCAAAACTGCCGCGTGACGGCCGCGCGCGCGTGCGGCAGCAGCGGAGAAATACCGGGATAAATCAGGGGGTATCCTAGCGCGCTTTTTTTTGCGGTGTCAATCACGCGCGGGCGAAAAACCGCGATTTTCGGGCGTGAATGCTACAATTTTTCGATGCCGCCGCTCGAGACGTTTCCCAACCCGCAGCCCGGCCGCGATTATGAGATCGCGATTCGATGCCCGGAGTTTACGTCCGTGTGCCCTAAAACGGGGTTGCCGGACTTCGGCGAGATCCGGATCACCTACACGCCGGATGAGCGCTGCATCGAGCTGAAATCGTTGAAATATTACCTCGTCGATTTTCGCCAGAAGGGAATCTTCTACGAGGCGGTGACCAATCAGATCCTTGACGATCTCGTCGCCGCCTGCAGCCCGCGCCGCATGACCGTCATCGGCGATTTTACGGCGCGCGGAGGAATTTCGACAGCTGTGACGGCGACGTATCAGAAGAAGTAGCAGCGCCTGGTCAAGGGCGCCCGCCGGATCAGGATGGCGCGCGAGCAATGAAGGATGCGGACGGACCGCATGAAGTACCTATCGGCCGCGAGTTGGATCTGCACACGTTCCACCCGCGCGATATCCCCTCCCTCGTCGAGGAGTACGTGATCGCTGCGCACGGCGCCGGGCTCCGGGAGGTCCGGCTGATCCACGGCCGCGGCAAAGGCATCCAGCGCGGAATCGTGCAGGCCGCTCTCGAGCGGCACCCGTTGGTCGTGTCCTTCTATGACGCGCCGGAAACGCACCTCGGGGCCACGGTTGCTGTTCTCAAGGAAGGAGGCTTGGCGCTGCGATCGTGAGGAGGTTCCCGGGTTCCGGAGTTCCGCAGGTTCCCTGTTCTGGTTCGAAAGGTTCCACTGGTTCTGGTTCGAACGTTCAACCGGTGCCGATCGAACGTTCAACCGGTACTGCTTCGAATGTTCAACCGGTGCTGATCGAACGTTCAACCGGTACTGCTTCGAATGTTCAACCGGTGCTGATCGAACGTTCAACCGGTGCTGGTTCGAACGTTCAACTGAGTTTGGATCCCGGCGGCGAGCCGGGCACACAGAACGGCGGGAACACAGAACGTGGATAGCACGACGGAGGGCGGAACACAGGGAACCAGAACCTAGGGAACCAGAACCTAGGGAACCAGAACCTGGGGAACCAGAACCTGGGGAACCAGAACCTGGGGAACCAGAACCTGGGGAACCAGAACCTGAGGAACCCTGGAACCGTGGAACTCCAGGAACCCTCTGTTCGTTAGAAAAGCCCCGGCACGAGACGGAACCGGACTCGCTGCATGTACTCGCGATATGTGCTGTCCTTGGCCAGCGTCTGTTCCTCGACGCGGGCGCGCATGACCAGCGCAAGGTCGGCGGCCGCGAGCACCGACAGGTTCCAGTCGAGCGGGTTTGCGAGCACGAAACCAATGTGCGTGATCAGGTAGCCAAGATAGATGGGATGCCGCACGAACTGATAGATCCCGGTCGACACGACGCCGCGATTTGCCGGCGTCAGCCCGAAGCTGCGCCCCAGCGACAGCTTGCCGATGATCACGATGAGCAGGCCGACCGCCGAGACGAGAACGGTCACGGCCTCCGAGGTCACCGGGACGAACGCAACAGCCGGTCTCACGAGCGGCGGCCCGAACATCGACATCATCGTCAGTATCCGCGCGCGCAGGCTCCGGTCCACGATCCCGGCGGACCGCCGGAACACGGTCAGCACGACCACGAGCGCTTCGCTCGCCACCAGCAGCAGTCCGGTGACGTGACCCGTTCTCGCGAAGTCCGTGGAGATGCGCATCGCCATCATCGAGAACAATGTGACGATGGTCGCCTTCGACGCGAGCTCCCCCCAGTCGCGCTGGCGCGCCGGCCCGCGCGAGGCTTCGAACCGGACCGGACGGAGCGACACTCCGCGCGTCAACGCAACGGGCAGGGCGAAGGCGAGGCGCTTCATGATGGCTCGTTTCCCTGGGATTCGGTTTCTTCCAGGAAGTAGCTCGCGCACGCCGCGTCGAGCAGCTCGCGGGTGATCGCCGGCTCGCGCTGCTGGTAGCGGCACATGTCGATCACCTGCTCCACCAGGTCGCGCGGATGGCAGGCGCGCATATGCAGCTTGCGCGGCTGGTAATACTTGCGCTGGAGGTACTCGACCATCACGGGGTCGAACGCCACGTTGCGCTTGCGGCAGACCAGGTCGAAGATCTGGGTGTACTCGCTCGCCGTGGGATTCTTCGCGCGAATCTTGTACGGGATGCGGCGGAGGAACGCCTCGTCGGCCAGCGATTCCGGCTTCAGGTTGGTCGCGAAGATGATGAACACGTTGAACGGGACTTCGAACTTGCGCCCCGTGTGCAGCGTCAGGAAGTCGACCCGGCTTTCGAGGGGAACGATCCAGCGGTTCAGCAGGTCGCGCGGCGGAATGCGCTGGCGCCCGAAGTCGTCGACGACGAACACGCCGCCGATGGCCTTCATCTGGATTGGCGCTTCGTAGAACTTGGAGATCGGGTTGAAGGTCAGGTCGAGCATCTCGAGCGTCAACTCGCCGCCGACGACCACGACCGGGCGCCGGATCTGTTCCCAGCGACGATCGTGCGCGGCAACCGCAACCACGCTCTGTCCCGCGCCCGCCTTTGCGGTGGATACGTGGTTGACCGGGTCGTACATCGTGATGATCTGGCCGTCCACGTCGATCGCATGCGGCGTATGCATGTCGCTGCCGAGCGCGCGGCCGATCCCTTCGGCGACAACGGTCTTGCCGTTGCCTGGCGCGCCATAGAGGAACAGCGATTTGCCCGAGTTCACCGCGGGGCCGAGCAGGTCGTACATCCCCGCGCTGACGATCAGGCTCTCGAAGCCGCGCGAGAGGCAGTCTTTATCGATCCATGGGCGCGCGGCCATGCACGCGCGGACGTAGGCGTTGTATTGCGCGAGCGGAACCGGCGCGGGACCAACGTACCGGCTGATGTCCAGGAACTGCATCGCGCGGTCGCGGCCAAGGTCGGTCAGCGCGTAGCGGTAGCCGGCGTTGCCCGTGCCACTCGCGCCGCGCACCTCGATCAGCTTCTCGACGCGTGCGTGCTGGATCATCGCGTCCAGGACGGAGTAGGGCAGTCGCATCGCATCGGCGAGCTGCGTGCCGCTGCTCTCGCCGGAGACGAGCGTCTTCAGCATCAGCTGCGACAGTGTGTCCGAGTGCAGGCCCGTCTCGGCCATCGTCTGTGGCGGCGCGGGCGGCGCGGGTGCGTTGAGGCGCCCCGAGTGTTCGAATGTCGCGATCGTGGCGCTCATCAGGCAACCCCCCCGGAGTCAAGCACGTCGGCTGTCCCCTTCTTTTGTGAAAAAATGGGGCCGTCCCCTTTTTTGGTCTGTGCCCGATCCGCGAGGTCGCCCATCGAAATCATTTCGAACAGGATGCGATGGCCGATCTCGGTGCCGGACGCCGCCACGCGACCGGCGGGCAGCTCGAGAACGCCGGCAGTACCGCGGCGCGGAAAGCGAATCCGCCAAGGCTTCATGTTGGGCACGCAGTCGATGATCACGCCGCGCTCGTCGAGCGCAATGACATCGATGGTGAACTTCATGCCGAAGGTGTGCACACCCCGGCTCGGCACGATCCACAACGCTTCACCCGGCTCCAGGCGCTCGTGGTTCAAGAGACCGGTGCGTCGCGCGACGCGCGTGGCGGCGACGCCGACCTTATCGGCGATGACCGAGTTCAGGTTGACGTTCCTCGCCAGGAGCCGTTTCACTTCGTCTTCTCCACCATCGGAAAGAGCACGGTGACGAATCGAATGGCGGCCGGACCAATCGTCACGACCCAGATCGCCGGAAAGATGCAGGTGACGAGCGGGAACACCATCTTCACGCCCGTCTTCGCCGCCGCCTCTTCCGCGCGCTGGCGCCGTTTCGTGCGCAGCGTCTCGGAGTACACGCGCAACGACTGCGCGACGCTGGTGCCGAATTTGTCCGTCTGGATCAGCATCGTGACGAGCGAGCTGAGGTCGTCGACGCCCGTGCGGTCGGCGAGGTTGCGGAGCGCTTCGCTGCGCGGCTTGCCGGCGCGCAGCTCGAGATTGATCAGGCGCAGCTCGTCGGCGAGCTCCGGATATGCGAACGCGAGCTCCTGGCCGACGCGGGTCAGCGCCGCATCGAGTCCCAGCCCCGCCTCGACGCTGACGACGAGCAGGTCGAGCATGTCCGCGAGCGACAGGCGGATCCGGTGCGCGCGGCGCTTCGCCAGCCGCGCGAGCACCATGCCGGGCAGGATGTAGCCGAGGCCGAGGCCACCGAGCGCAAGCGTCAGGTTCGGGCGCGCGATGAGGGAGGTCGAGAAGGCCATGAACAGGCCCAGCGCGAACAGCACGCGGATGCCGAAGAACATCGTCAGCGCCTCGTCGCGGCGGAAGCCCGCCTGCACGAGACGCAGGCGGAGGCTGCCCATTTCCTTGGCCGACTTCGGCACTTTCTCGCCCAGGCGCTTGAGCACGCCGGTGATGGTCTGGAATCTCGGCTTTTCCTCGCGCTCGCGGCCGAGCGTCAGCTCTTCGAGCCGGCGATCGATTGCCGCCGCGCGGTTGGGCATCAATGCGTACGCGGCGGCCGCGACGAGCGCGGTTCCAAACACGAACGCGAGAAGGGGCATCATCAACACGGCTACACCTCGATTTTGACGACCTGCTTGATCCAGATATACCCAATCGTCTGCATCACGACGGTCGCGCCGAGCATGATGTGGCCCATGCGCTCTCGAAAGAGCAGCTGCATGTGCTCGGGATTGATGAAGCACAGGGCGACGCCAAGGAACGCCGGTAGAGCGAGCAGGACATATCCGGTCATTCGGCCGTGCGCCGTGTAGACCCGCACCTGGCGCAGAATCTTGAAGCGTTCACGCACGACGTGCGCGAGGTTCTCGAGAATCTCGGACAGGTTGCCGCCCGTCTCGCGCTGAATCAGCACGGCGGTCGAGAAGAACTTGACGTCGAGGTGCGGGATGCGCTCGGTGAGATTGTTGAGCGAGTCCTTCATCGGCAGACCGAAGTTCTGCTCGTCGAACGTCTTCCGGAACTCGGGGCCGATCGGCTCCGGCATCTCGTCGGCCACCATCTTGAGGCCCGTCGCGAAGGCATGGCCGGCTTTCAGCGCGCGCGCCATCAGGTCGAGCGCCTCCGGGAACGCCTCTTCAAATGCGCGCAGGCGGCGCGTGCGCTTGACCCTCAGGAACATGAATGGCAGCGCGGCGCCGACGACCATACCGCCCAGCCAGCCCACGGACATCCGAAGCGCAGCCGCGACGATGAAGCCGAATATGAGAGCGCAGACCAGCGCTACCAGTAGCAGCCCGCTGATGCTGATCTTGACGCCGGACTGCTCGACCCACATGGTGAGCGCGGAACCGCGTGCCGAGGCTGCGACGAGCTTCTCGAACGCCGGCAGCGGTCCCTCGTGCCGGCTCTTCACCAGGCCCGTGGCTTCTTTCTGCGGGTCGTCCGCCGGTCGAACGACCTCGTCGAGACGCGCGTCCAGCTTCCGCTGAAGCATCATGCCCGGCAGCTTCGTGAACGCGTAGTACGCGCCGAACACGGCGCCCGCGCCGAGCACGAACATCGAGAGGATGAACACGACGGCGCCCATCACCGCACCTCCGTGACGCCTTCGAACATGTCTGGCGGCAGGTGCACGCCCGCGGCCTTGAGCCGCTCGCACGCCTTCGGCCGGACACCGGTGGCGCGGAACCGGCCGATGACCTTGCCGTCCTGATTCACGCCGAGCTTCTCGAACAGGAAGATCTCCTGCATGGTGATGACGTCGCCTTCCATGCCGGTGATCTCCGACACGCTCGTCACCTTGCGGGTGCCGTCGCTCATGCGCGACTGCTGCATGACGATCTGGATGGCCGAGGCGATCTGCTGGCGCATCGCGCGTTCGGGCAGGTTGGTCGAGCCCATCGCAATCATCGTCTCGATTCTCGTCAGCGCATCGCGCGGCGTGTTCGCGTGCACCGTCGTCAACGATCCGTCGTGGCCCGTGTTCATCGCCTGGAGCATGTCGAGCGCTTCCTCGCCTCGGGTCTCGCCGACGACGATGCGGTCGGGGCGCATACGGAGAGCGTTGACCAGCAGCTGCCGCTGCTTGATCGCGCCCTTGCCTTCGACGTTGGGCGGCCGCGTCTCGAGGCGCGCCACGTGCTCCTGGTGGAGCTGAAGTTCCGCCGCGTCCTCAATTGTGACGATGCGCTCGCGCTCCGAGATGAACGCCGAGAGCACGTTGAGCAGCGTCGTCTTACCGGCGCCGGTGCCGCCGCTGATCAGCATGTTGAGCTTCGCGCGGACGCAGTGCTCGAGGAACTCGAGCATCGGCCGCGTGAGCGAACGGATGTTCACGAGGTCTTCAGCCTTCAGCCGCTCGGCCGGAAAGCGGCGAATCGAGAGCAGCGGTCCGTCGACCGCGAGCGGCGGGATGATCGCGTTGACACGCGATCCATCCGGGAGGCGCGCGTCGACCATCGGCGAGCTGTCGTCGACGCGGCGGCCGACGCCGCTCACGATGCGGTCGATGACGCGCATCAGATGTTTATCGTCCTGGAACGTCGTGGGCAGGCGATCGAGCTTGCCGCCGCGCTCGACGTAGACGTGTTTGTGGGTGTTGACGAGAATATCGCTGATGCTCGGGTCGCGCAGCAGAGGCTCGAGCGGCCCGAGGCCGAAAACCTCGTCGATGATGTCCGCGAAAATCGCTTCCCGCTCCGTCATGCTGAGCGGCATGCCCTCTTCCGCGATCAAGTCGAAGAGCAGCGAACGGATTTCCGATTCCGCGCGCGCGCGCTCGGCCGAGGCCAGCGCCTCGAGATTGAGCCGGTTGAGCAATTTCCGGTGAACGTTGCCCTTGAGCTCGATGTACTGCGCGCGCGGCGCTTCGGGGCGTGGCACGCCGCGCGGCCCCGCGCCGCCCGACGGACCGATGGAAACAGGAGCGCTCATGGTTGACTCGGTCCCTTAAAAGATGCCGAGGAAGACGCGCTTGCGCTCGACTTCCGTTTTTGTCTCACTGCCGCCGCTGCTCGAGGCCATTCCAACGAGCTGACGCGTGAAGCTGTCGAACTGCGCCGCGATTTCCGAGTTGGTGGACAGCGTGAGCGGCACGCCGGAATTGAGCGCGGTCGACACAGTCCTGTAGTCGCTCGGGAACGTGTGGTGAATGCCATAGCCGAGCGCGGTCTCGATCTGCTTGGCCCCGATCAGGAGCTGATCCGATGCGCGGTTCACGAGCACCTTCACGCGCTCGCTTCCGGCGCCCAGCTGACGCACGCGCTCGACCAGCCGCTGCGCGTTGCGAATCGACGGCACATCGGGGTTCGTGACGAGGAAAATCGTGTCGGCCGAGAACAGCGTCGCGGCGACGCACGAGCTGATGACGTTGCCCGCGTCGATGATGACGTAGTCGTACATCCGCGTGAGCACGCGCATCAGTTCTTCGATCGCCGGCGCGTCCTGCGCGGCGGGACGATCGAACTGCTCGGAGCCGGCCAGGATATCGAGGCCGGATTTGTGCTTCGCGACCAGCTCTTTCAGGAAATCCTTGTCGAGGCGGTGCAGGTTTTCGATCGCGTCGAGCACGGTGAACCGCGGGCGCACGCCGAGGAACAGCGCGACTTCGCCGAGACACGCCTTCATGTCCAGGACGATGGTCGAGCGCTTGGTCAACCGCGCGAGCTCGACGCCGCAGTTCACCGCGACGGTCGTCGTGCCTGCGCCACCCTTCGCGCCGAGGAACGCGTGCGTGACGCACGGCGGCTTGGCGCCGGCGTTGGCCGCTTCGCGGCGAGTCGAGGTGCGGCGCACCGCGCCGTGAAACGACTCCTCCATCGCGCGGCTGGCCTGCGTCTGAGCACCGGCGGTCCATGGGAAGAACTCGTTCGCGCCGGCCCGCATCGCCTGAAGGATCAGATCCGGTTCCGCTGCCCCGGCGACCGCGAAGATCGCCATCGTGCCGCTCGCTGCGCGCAGGCGCTCGATCGACGCCATGCCCGACGAAGCATCGGCGCGGATATCGACTACAACGAGATCGGGCGCAGCCCCCTCGAGGCTGCGCCCTTCAACGATGCCGATCGGAACGCCGCACGCGCGCAGCAGTTTCGAGACCTGGCGTTTGAACTCTTCGTCGTAGCTGACGATCTGCGCGCTCAGTTGGGCCATATGGGAGACACCAGCTTCCGGCTTCCAGCTTCCAGCTTCCAGCTTCCAGCTTCTAGCTTCTAGCTTCTGTCATTGCACCAGCCGGATCGCCATCGGAAAGATCGCCGGCGGCGCCGGACCCGCGGTTTTGTCGATGATGCCGCCGACGGGCGTAATCCGGCCGCGAACCTGGCCGCCCACCATGTCCTCGATGAAGAACCCGAGATAGTTCACGAACTTCAGCGACGCGTTGCGCCCGTTGCGTTTGCCCGCGTCGTAATACGCCGGGTCGTACAGCGGGATGATGACGATGCGCGGGCTCGGCTGCTTGCTGCTGATGACGCGGTTGCTCGTCGTGTCCCAGCGGGCGTCCGGGTCCTTCGCAATCAGATCGTCCATGCCCTGCTTGGTAGGGCCGACCATGTTGCCGGGCTCAGGCGGAAATATCTCCCCCGGATGCATGATGTTCGTGTTGCAGTTCCCGATGTTCCAGCGATAGTCGCTCGCACCGGTGCTGCCTTTCATGTCGTACGGGTTGTAGAAGCTTGGAGACACCTTGGTGCCATTGTCGGCCTTCAGAACGATCTCGATGCCCTTATCGCGGTCGGCGTTGTACCCCGTGTAGTTCGCCTTGTCTTCCGGCCCGATGTAAATGTCCGGCTTCGCGAGCGGTTTCATCTTCTTGTCGACCGCGTCGAACGTCGAGAGCTCGGGATCCCATCTGGGGTCCTGCATCTCCCGCCAGCGATCGGGAATCGTGAACGGCTTCACGCAGGTCTCCGCGTTCGCAGGCGACGCTTCCGCGGTGGCGGTTGCCTGAATATCCGAGGTCGGCCTTCCAAAGTACCGCGCGATCAACGTCGACACGGGATTCCCGCGCGCCGCCTGGCGGAACACGTTCACCTTGACCCGGTTGTTCAGTCCTGTCGGGCCGAGCGGGAACGTGACGTCGGCGGGATTGACCGAGACGGTCACACGCATCACCTGGTTGCTGCGTGATGTGGTGAGCGCGTTGGTCACGGCCGGACCGGTTGCAGTGCGATTGCTGTAGCTGTCGAAGACGAGCGCCGTCGCGCCTGCGAGCGCGCCGGCATCCGCCGAGTTCTGCGCCTGGTTGCGCGCCGTCATCAGCATGCCGACATCGATCGCGAGCATGCTCGCCGCGAGAAACGCCATGAATCCGAGCCCGATGAACACGAGCGAGAACCCGCGTTCGTCGTTCTTCAGTCGAGTGATGGCTTTCATTGAAGCACCTCGATAGTCTGTCGGCATCTATCAGCGCGCGTGGGGCCCACCCCCACGCGCTCGCGCGCGCCGATCCTGCTGCGCAGGACTTCACTCCGTCGGCTCGCGCGGGCCGCAGGCGCTCTTCTGTCTTC
>QHWT01000041.1:55195-93350 GCA_003222675.1 Acidobacteriota bacterium
ACGTGACCTTAGTGCTTGGACTCGCCACTTTTGCCACCTTTCGCCTTATCGATCTCGGCTTGATAGGCAGCCTGGGCCTGACGCAGACGCTCGGCCGCTTCCGTCAGAGACTTTTCGCGCTTCTTCGCTTCGGCCTGCTTCTGACGATCGGCCTCGGCGTTCCTGCGCGCGACTTCCGCCTCGCGCTTCGCGCGCTCCTCATCGAGCTTCTGCTGCCGTGCCTTCTCCTCGGCCGCCTTCTGGTCCGCGACTTTCTTCGCCTCGGCGTCCTTGCGATCCTGCTCGGCCTTCGACTTCGCGGCCGCCTCCGACTGACGGCGATCGCTCTCGCGCTGCTGCTCGAGCGCCTTCTGCTCCGCCTTCGATGGTGCCTTCGCCATCTCGTGCACAGGCGTGGTCTTCTGCTCCGCGGCCGGCTTCTGCTCCGTTACGAGCTTCTGCTGCGGTACGCCCGTCTGCCCGGCGGCGGGCTGGTTCGTCTGCGCAGGCGCGGAGCTCGGGGCCGCGGCATTGTTGTTGTCGTCACGGCGCGGCTGCGCGGGCGACGCGGACGCACCGCCGGCCGGATACCGCGGCGATCCGACGTACGGCGCCGGCTGCGGAATGGACTTGTTCGGCGCCCCGAGATACGGCTGCACGTTCGATGGCAGCCCTTCCGACACGCCCGCCGATCCGCGACGCATGATCTGCGGCGTGATCATGACGACGAGCTCGGTCTGGTTCTTCTGATACGCGCGGCTGCGGAACAGATACCCGAGGATCGGAATGTCGCCGATGCCGGGGATCTTCTGCATCGTGCTGTTCAGCGTGTTGTTCATCAGACCGGCAATCGCGAACGTCTGCCCATCCTGCAGTTCGACTTCGGTTTCCGTGCGGCGCGTCGACAGCGCCGGCACGCGGAACCCATCGAGCGTGATCGCGTTGCTGAAATCGAGCGAGCTGACCTCGGGACGGACCTTGAGGTTGATGAGATCGCCGCCAAGCACCGTCGGCGTGAAGTTCAACCGCACGCCGAATTCCTTGAACATGATCGTGATGGCCGCCTGGCCGCTGCTGCTGGGCTGCACGACCGGATACGGATACTCGCCGCCTGCGAGGAAGCTCGCCTCTTTGCCGTTCAGGGCGATCAGGTTCGGCTCCGCGAGGCTCTGGAACAGGCCCTTGGTCTGCAGCGCGCGGATGACCGTACCGACGTTGTGTTTCGTGTTGAACAGAAACACGTTCAAGAAGTCGCTGAACGTCAATCCGCCCGGCTTCGTGGAATCGAAGTCCGGTGATGGGAATTGCTCCGTCGTTCCGCGACCAAACCAGTCGTTCTTGTAGCCGTTGGCGATGTACGATGCGCCGAGCTCCTGCAGCGCGCTGCGGCTCACTTCGGCGAAGCGCACGCGCAGCATGACCTGATTCGACGCGACGCCTTCCTGCTGCTTCAGCAGGTTGACCACGTTCTCTTTCTTCTCGACGTAGCCGCCCGCGACTTCCGCCGCCTTGTCGATGACGTACTTGCTCGAGACCGTTCCCGAGATCACGACGTCCTTGCCGCTGCCGACGACGCTCACCGGCTCGCCGGGAAACAGGTTGCGCATCTGCTCGATCAGCTGCGTGAGGTCGCGGCGGACGTTGACCTCGTAGGTCTTGATCCCGCCGGCGCGGTCCCACACGAACATCGAGATGACGCCGGGCGTCTTCCCGTGAATCAGCAGCTGCTGCGGCGCGGTGACCATCGCGTCGGCCACCTCCGGCACGGTCAGCGACACGCGCGAGATAGCGGAGCCGACGTTCAGAATCGTCGAGCGTCCAACGAGAAGGTCGATGCCCGTCGCCTCGGGAGCAACCGCTGCGGGGCCGGCGGTAATCGCGCCGGGCGAGCCGCTGAACGACACGGGCTGCTGAGCCTGCGGCGTCGCGACCAGGATCACGATAATGAAGATGATCAGCGCGACGATCTTTGACGCCGCTGCACGACGGGGTCTCATGTATCCTCCAGATTCCTAGCGAATGACTTCCGCGGTGCGCTTGTCGCCGCGGATGATCTCAACCGTGGGGAGCGGCGCCGCCGCCGGCGCAGACTGCGTGACCGGACCCGCCGCGGCCCTGCGCGATGTCGAGGCGCTCTTCTGCGCCGGCGCCTTCACGGCACCGAGGAGGATCGCCGGCTTGACGCCCGGCGTTTCCGGCGCGCTCTGATCCAGCGGGTTGCGCAGCGCGAGCTGAATCTTGCCTTCGGTGCTCGCCAGCGCCAGCCGCTCCGCCTGGTCGGGATACACGAGCAGCGTCACGACCGTGACCTGCATCGGCTTGCCCTTGTCCTGGTCCTGCTCGATGCGCGTGCCGGCCGTCACGACCTGCACGTTCGAGAGAATCAGCTTCGTCGTGATGTCGGTCTGCTGATTCGTCGGATTCGCCGTCGCGAGCACGTCCACGCGCGACCCGGGCAGCACGTAGCCGGCGACGCCGATCACCTCGTTCACGCGCACCGACAACGCGCGCATGCCCTCGGGAATCACCGGCGGCAGGCCGGAACCCGCCTCCTTGGACGCGAGCTTCGCGGGAATCACCACCTCGTTCTTCACGAGCGGGCTGATCACGCCGCGGCCCACGACGTCGGTGACCCGCGGGAACGCCCCCTCGGGCGCCTGGCCCGCAGGGAAGTTGACGACCGTGAGGTCTTCCTTCCTCAGCTCGCTGCCGAGCGAGAGGTCAGCCGCGGCGACGACCACAGGCTGCGTCGGCGTGGTCACGGTCTTCACCGGCTGGTTGTTCATCATGTTGTAGGTCCCATACGCGAGACCTCCACCAGCCAGGATCGCAATCGCCAGGACGCCAAAAATTCGATTACGCATGAGTCGTCACCTACATCTCATTTCGCATGATCGCGCTCGATGTCATCGTGATCGGCGCACCTGTCGTCGAATTGCGCGGCGCGATGAGTCTGACCACCGGGTTCAGCACAATGAATCGAAACGGGTAATTGATCTGTATCCGAGACGCCGTATCGGGTCCCGTGAGCACCACGTTGCGCGCGACGGTCACGGTCGCCGATGCATAGTTCGGGAGCGATCCCGACTGCATGTAGTTACGCACGCGGGCGGTCACGTCCGTATCCGTCGAGCCCTGTATCACCGCGAGCCGCGCGCCTTCGCGCGCCGCGTTCGTCAGCACCTGCCACGTCTGGTACGCGCGGCCGAATTCGAAGATGCCGACGGAGACCAGCAGGATGATCGGCACCGTGATCGCCGCTTCGAGCAGTGCCGCTCCGCGTTCATTCTTCTTGAGGCGTTTCATAAGCGTCACCAGTTGACAATTGCCGGTTGACGGTTGCCTGATCGGTTGCCGGTTGCCAGTTCTTGCGCGACGTGGCTGGTACCGGTTACTCGCGACTGTCTCCTACCACTTCGCCGTCAGCAGCACCGCGACGAGGCTGCCGACAGCGATGGCCGGTGCGTACGCGAAACGATTCGCGCGCGCCGGCGCTTCAATTTCCATCTTTGCCGCCGAAGGCGCGGTGACCAGCTGGCCCGTGCCTTCAATCGTCGCGATCAGCCGCCCGCGCCGTGCCGCGACCGCCACGGCGAAGACTCCTCCCGCTACCGCCGTGCCCAGGAACGCGTTCAACGCGAGCCACGGTCCGACGAACCCGCCGATTGCGGCCATCAGCTTCACGTCGCCGGCCCCTGTGGCGCCGATGATGTGGCCCGGCAGCATCAGCAGTAATCCCGCGAGGATGCCGAGCGCCGCCTGCCCCGGCGTTACGCCGCCCAGTCCCGAAACCGCAACCGCGAACCCCGCAACCATCATCGAGCCCGTCAGCCAGTTCGGAATCCGGCGGCTGCGCAGGTCGATCACGACCGCGACGGCCAGGCCGGCCGCGAGAACGATGAAAGACAACACTGTCATCTCGGTTAGAAGTTGGTGGCGATCGTCTGCCAGAACACCGAGTAAATCGTCTGGCCGACCGCCGTCACCGCGCCGATCGCGACGATCGCGATCAAAGCCGCGAGAAGTCCGTACTCGAGCAGATCCTGTCCATCCTCCGAAAGATGGAACCGGGTGTTGGCCATCCGGAACAATGATTCGACGGCTTGTGGAGACTGCATCGCGTGCTCCTCACCTGACACGGAATTCACTTGAGACACGCGAGGCCGGGAGATACCCCCCGGCCTCGCACCGAGATCCGTCTGCTCTTACGCCGCAGTGCCGAGCGCGTCGGCGATGCTCTGGAAAATCCGGCTCACGCTGCTGCCGGCCGCGGCCACGGCCGCGATCGCCACGAGCGCGATCAGCGCGACGAGCAATGCGTACTCGAGCAGGTCCTGGCCCTCGTCATTGCGCACGAACGACTTCACGGCATTAACAAGCTTCATGAGATCCTCCCCCAGCGGGTTTGCACCGCCCGAGTGCGGTGCGAATGGCGGCACCTGCCGCGTTTCCGACTGACGCCCGCGGCCGATGCCGCGTCACGCCCTGCCCAATGGCAACGGCTGTGCCACGCCTGATGCCTAACGACGCGTCGACGCGCGCAAGTCCCGTAATGCGGTTCACTTGCGCGCCGAACGAGGCGGCGCGACCTGTGAAATTCGGTCCCCGGGAAGGGGCATCCTCACGCGCTCCGCCCTGCACTTTCGTAACCGATCGCGCGAATTTCGTTGGCTCCGACCCGCGCACGTGCACCGCCCGGCGCGCCGAACGCGGCACGTTCGCTCCTCTAGTGCCTGTACCCGTGCGAGTTGCGATGGATCATCGCGGTAAGCGTCCCGCGCGGCACATGCCTTGCCATTAAGAGGACCGCGGTTAGGCGAAGAACTGAAGACCACGCGGGAATCCGTGCGATCGCACAAGCGTGATTACGCGATCGTGATCCGGGCGAGGAACCATGGTGATGAAACTCGGTATCCGTGAAAGCGCCTTATCGTTCGCCGTGTTCTGCGGCGTGCTGTTTGCGCTGACGACGGTCGATCCGCGCGTGCAGGATCGCCTGCTCGATCTGATTGGGCACGGCAGCGTGAACGACATCGGGCCGTGGACACACCGCGCCGGCGAGCTCGGCGATGCGCTCTGGTCGGCAGCGCGCCATCAGAGCCTCGAGAACGCGCCGCTCCTCGTGTTTGCAACCGTGGGCACGGTGCTCACGATCTTCTTGTTCAAAAGCTGATGCCGATTGTTCTCGCGATCGAACCCGACCTGCGCCAGGCGGCCATCATCAAGCGGATAGTCCGGGACAAGATCCGCGCGGACGTGGTCGTCGTGGACTCCCGCGATGCCGCGCTCGATGCGATCCGCACGAGCATTCCCGACGTGCTGCTGCTGAGCGCGCTGCTCTCGCCGCGCGATGAAGACGAGCTGATCGCACACCTGCGGCTACTCGACGGCGCAGAGCACCTTCAGACGCACACGATCCCGCAGCTCGCCGGGACATCGGAGGATCGCGAAACAGGCCGGGGGCGCGGCCTGCTCGGCATTTTCAGCCGCAAGAAGGATACGGAGCCGGCGGCGGCCTCGGGCTGCGATCCGGACTTGTTCGCGGAAGAGATCCGGACGTACCTGCAGCACGCGCATGAGAAGAAGGAAGAGCGCCGGCTGCTCGCGGAGCAGGGAATCGAGATCGAAACAGCCGGGTCGATTGCGCACGCGACGCTGACGGCGGTATCCGCTCCTGCCGATGCGACGCCGGAGGCGGATGCAGGATCGTCGTGGTCGTCGCCGTTCGAGTGGCGTCCGGCCTCCTCGAAGGCGTCACCCAGGAGCGCCGCGCCGAGCCCGGAGTTCTCAGTCGCGAGTCACGAGTCGCCGGTCGTGAGTCATGACGCTGTCGTCGCGAGTCGCGAGTCCGTCATTCTCGATCCTGAGCCGGTTGCGGCGAGCCAGGATCCGCTCGTCCATAGCGGCGAGCCTGTCGTCGAGCACTACGAGTCTGTGCTCAGGCCTGAGCGCGCGGTGACGACCCCCGCACCGGTCATCATCAATCCGGATCCGATCATGGCGGCGCCGGCTCCTGCGGATCCGTGGGCGGTCGATTACAGCCATCGCGAGCTCGGAGCAGATGCCGAGGCGGCGCTGGTGGGATATACGGCGCCGTTCAGCACGCCGCCGGCCGAGCCGATTTCGTTGGTGGATTCAGCAGTTCCTGCGTTCCAGCCGATCATCGACGAACCTGCGACCGCGTCATACGACCAGACGTCACGAGTCGCGCAGGAGCTGGACCTCCGGCTGGACGACGACTCCGTGACATCGTCGGTCTCGGAGGACCTCCGGCTCGGCGCGGACGAACCGGTACACGAAATCTCTGCTCGCGATCTCGACCTCGATGATTCTGAAGCTGTCGCCGAGCCCGAGATCGAGGAAGAACCGGTCGCGGTTGCGCCCAGCCGCTCGCGCCGCTCCAGGCGCGCGGCGCAATCGTCGCTCCTGCGGCTCATGCCGCTTGCAATCTGGGCTCGCGCGGAGATCGAAAAGCATCCAAAGCGGAGCGCGGCTGTGATCGACGCCCCGGAGCGCAGCGTCAACGACGAGCTGCGCGACCTCATGTCCCGCCTGGCGGTGCCGCCCAACGTGGCCGGCGTCAGCTACCCGCGCGGCTGCCGCATCCGCCGGGTCCGTGTCCCTGGCGGCCGCGAGCGGCGGCAGGGTGAGACGGCGGGCCCCATCATCCTTTCGAAGCGAGCCCTCGAACAACGTCGGAGCGAGACGAACGCGTAATGGGTTGCCGGTTCCGGTGGTCGGTTGCCGGTGGTCGGTTGCCGGTGCTGATCGGCACGCATCTCGCCGCGCGCCGACTCCTCGAATCCTGGTTGACGCGGCGTCGCGCCGCTAAAGCGTTGGCTCGCTGACCGGGCCGCGCGCGGAAAAGGCGAGCGCATGCGACGGCGCCGCTTCAACGCTGCCGCCCTCGCGTGCAGCGATCCTCGCAATGAGCAGTAGCATCCACGTCATCAAAAGGACGGAAACCTGCACGCCGATTGCCGCAGCCGTCGGCGCGAGGAACGTCACGTACAGCCAATAGGCGGTCATCCAGAACATCACGGCGTCCGCCCGAACGTTACGTTCCTGCACGTACGCGCCGAACCAGAGCAGCGGCAATGCGAGCACAGCGGCGTCGTACACGATCAGGTGCGGATTCACCAGGACGGACGCGAGAATCAACAGGCCGAGACGCACCCGCAGCGGCGCGCCGGTCTTCCACAATTTGACGATACATATGATCACGGCCGCACTCAGCACGGCCCACAGGGGCAGCGCGATCGAGGCCGGCGCGAGCCGCGTCACCGCCCGCAGCGAATGACTCTGGAACGGCTTGGCCTCGAGAAGGTCCGCGTGGCGCAGCATGACCGGGACAAACGCCGCGTACGCCTCGAGCACGCGCCAGCCGAGCACGAGCGCCACCACGCCGAGCTGCATGGCGATCGACGTCACCGCGCCGAGCAGCATCGCCCACTCGCGGCAGGCAAGAACGACAACGGCGAGCGGAATGGCGAACTGCGGTTTGATCAGCAGGACACCGAATGCGACGCCCGCGAGAAACCGGCTCCGCCGCTCGAGCGCGATCCATCCAGCCCAGAACGCGGCCAGAATCACAATCGTTGTCTGGCCATAGAGCACCAGATTCCAGAACGGTGGAAAGGCCGCGGCAGCCGCGAACACGAACACGGAATCGGGGAGGTTCGCGGCCACGGGCCGCCACGCGCTGCGGACGATCGCCCAGAAGATTGCGATGGTGATCAGGCTCCAGAGCAGCATCGCCTCGCGAAACGAGAGCACGCTGAAAGGTGCGAAGAGGAGCGCCGCCTGCGGCGGATACACAGGCGGATAGAGCTCGGGGTCGGATTCGGGAACGAGTGCGACCTGCGCACGGTGCAGCGCGTCGAAGTCGTAGAGCGCCGCGGCGTGATGAGTCCTGACCAGCGAGCCGATCGTGTAGAACTGAAGGAAGTCAGGCCCCTTGATCGGTCCTGCGATGCTGCGATTGCCGGGACCCGCCGCAAACGTGACGATCAATGCGATCCAGAGAATGAACGCCATCAGGAGGGCATGCATCCGTGCCTTGCGCGCTGATTGCGGCCAGCGCATGCGCATGCGCGCGCCATGCGGAGGGAATTGATCGGTCAATTCGTCGGTTCCAATTACAGGTGTGACGCCCGGCTCACACTTTTCGCCTGGCGGCTCTGATCGATCTGGCCGTGCGGTGCGGTTGTGCAAAAGCCCTTCCGGGGTCAGACCCCGGGCGCTCCCCTTCCTGGGGTCAGACCCCAGTCGCTCGGTTACACACTCACGCACCCCGGATCCCGCGCCCCGACGACGAAGGCCAGGCACGTTCGTTGCCCCATCGTGCGCGCGCTCATTGAGAGCGCGCGAAATGCCAAACGAAACAGTCTCGGATAGCAAAAATTGCGAAGATGCCGCGGCGGCTCGTGCGCAGTCATTGCCATCAGGGATCACGCCAGGTGCGGACGTGACGGCGCGGGGCGAACGATGGATCGTGCGGGCCATCGTTCCGCACGAGGACTGCACGGAGCTTCACTTGTCGAGCGCAACTGAGCTCCGTAGCCGCGTCCTGTTGTGGCCGTTCGACAGGCCCGTCGCCTGGACCGCCGTACGGGACCTGCGCACGGTCAGGCTGCGGCGCTGGTGGGCACATGTGGCGTCGTTCATCACCGCGGCGCGAGTGGATGGTCTGTGCGGAAGGGCGACAGGCGCGCGTGTGCTGCCATATCAGCTGATGCCCGCTCTGGCTGCGGCAAATGGCACGTCACGAATTGTACTTGCTGACGAAGTCGGTCTCGGTAAGACCGTGCAGGCGGGCTGGATGGTCAGCGACATCCTTCAGCGTCAGCCTGACGCGCGTGTCTTGATCGCCGTCCCGGCCGGCCTGCGGGAGCAATGGCAATCAGAGCTCGCCGCGCACTTCGCGATCGATTCGATCGGCGCGGATGCGCTGTGGCTGCGGCGCACCTTCGCGGATCTTCCCGCGGATGTCGACCCGTGGTCGTTGCCTGGTGTTTACGTCACATCGATCGACTTCCTGAAGCGCGCCGACGTGCTCCGGTCGCTCGAGCAGCACGCATGGGACGCGCTGATCGTGGACGAGGCGCACACCGCGGCGGCGCCGACCGAGCGTTACGCGGCGCTGAGGCACATCGCGTCCCGAGTGCGAGCGGTCGTTCTGATCACCGCGACGCCGTTCTCGGGAGACCCGGCGGCATTCGCCTCGTTGGTCGGTCTCGGCACGAGAGAGGACGAACCGCCCTTGATGTTCCGTCGCTCGCGCGAAGACGTCGGTCGGTTGCATCCGCGGCGTCATCGCTTCGCGGCGATCCGGATCAGCAGCGCCGAACGGCGGCTGCAGCGATTGCTCGAGCGCTATACCGAAGAAGTATGGAACACGCCGGCGAACGAAGGGGCGCGGCTCGCGATGACGGTGCTGCGCAAGCGTGCGCTGTCGTCGGCCGAGGCGGTCGCGCGATCGCTGGAACGCCGACGCGAGCTGCTGGGCCGCGAAGACGCCGCGACTCGACAGCCGACGCTGTTTGACGATGAGAGCGCGATTGAGGACGAGGAGCCTCTCGCGGCGCTCGGCGCGCCCGGCCTGGCGGATGAACGGCGCGAGGATCGCTGGCTCGCGCAGCTTGCGGCCGCAGCCCACGCGGCAGCGGACTCGAAACAGCGATACCTCGTGCGTCTGCTGCGGCGTATCGGCGGTGAACCGGCAATCGTTTTCACCGAGTACCGCGACACCCTGCGCCAGCTCTCCGCGTCGTTTCCCGGATGCCTGATCCTCCACGGCGGCATGACGACGGGAGAACGCGCCGAGGTGCAGGCGCGGTTCAACGCGGACGGGGGCGTGCTGCTGGCGACGGATGCGGCGTCCGAGGGCCTCAATCTGCAGCGGCGCTGCCGGGTTGTCGTCTGCTACGAGCTCCCGTGGAATCCCGCGCGCCTCGAGCAGCGCATTGGCCGTGTCGATCGCATCGGGCAGTCGCGCCGGGTGCATGCAATCACCCTGGTCGCGCGCGACACCGCCGAGGATCTCGTCATCGCGAGCCTCGCGCGCAGGCTCGCGCGCGTGGCTGCCACGCTCGGCGAACGCGATCGCCTCGCCGGCTTTCTCACGGATGCGCGCACGGCGGGAATCGTGATCGGCGGCGCATCAGAAGAGCCGTTTGAAAACACGCCGCTGCCGCGCATCACGATGGGACCCGCGACAACGAGCGCCGCAATCGAGGAGGCGCACCGGCTGTCGAACCGCGCCATCGAGCCGTTCAGGCCGCGCGACAGCTCGGTGCGCGTCGCCTCGATCCGTGCGACATCCACGCTGCCGCGTGGCTTCCTCTTCGTGTTCGTCTGGTCAGCGCTCGCCGGCGACGGATGCCTGATCGATTGTCATCCGGCTCTCGTGCACGTCCGTGCCGACCACGTGCAGCGACCGCGGCGCGCGGCCCAGGCGCGTGATGCGGCGGCGGATGCGATCCGGCGTTACGAACACCAGGCGTCCCAGATCGTTGAGCCCGTCGCCGCGATGCACCTCTCACACGCACGCGTCGTGCACGCCGCGAGAGTCGATCGCGCGATCGCGCGCGAGCGGGAACTGCGGGACTGGAATGCGGCAGCCGCGGAAGTTCAGCCGGGTCTCTTCGACAGACGGGTCGTCACCCTCGCGGACGAAGACACCGCGGCGCGCCAGCGGATGCGCCTCGATCACGATCGGCGGATTGCAGCCTTGACGCGCGCGCGCGTGCTCGCCGCGCGCTGCAATCTCGCGGCCGTGCTGATTGTGTACTCGTCCTCGCGGACGGCCGGTAATGCGGCAAAACCATACGGCGACAATGCTTTCTCGTCCTCGCGGACGGCCTGCGGCGGCAATGGGACTAAACCTTGCGGCGTAAGGCCGTGAGTGTCTTCTCAGGCACACTCGTGTCGCTCGACGTGCTCACGCGCGTCACAGGTCGTCGCGATGCTCACGCGTCGCATCTTTGCCGGCTGTTGCGCGAGGCGCTGGGACATCTCGGCCCGGCCAGCGGCGCCCGTGGTGTATTCGATCTGCTCGGACATCCGCTGTTCACGGCGCTCGGGTTCGAGATTCGGCTTACGCGCGATGCCCAGTCGGAAATGATTGCCACGCTCATGGCGGATCGGCACGAGGCGGCGATTCTCGCGGTTACCGGATGGGGCGGCGATCTCACCCGTGTTCGTGCCGCGACCGCCGCACTCACGCCGTTCTCCCGTCTCCGATGGTGGATAGGACTCAACGGGCCGGTGCTCCGGATCGTTGATTTGACACGCGTGTACGCGCGGCGCCTCGTTGACATCGACGTCGAGCGGCTTGCGATCGACGAAGCGTCCGTCGCAACGCTCGCTGGACTGCTGGCGGCGCGCAGATCTGGCGGATTGCCGGGATTGGAAGATGCGGTCGACGCGAGCGACCGGCATCGAGGGATCGTCGGACGCTCGCTTCAGGTGGGCGTCGAGCACGCGCTCGAACGCCTCGTCTCAGGCTTCGTGACCGGCCGGCGGCGCCGCCCGGCCGCGCTCGACGCGGCGTTCTCGGATGCGTTGACGGTTGTGTATCGGATCCTGTTCCTGCTGTTCGCGGAGGCGAGGGGGCTCGTGCCGCAGTGGCATCCTGTCTATCGGAACAGTTACACGATCGAATCGCTGGTCGAGTCGCGTCACTTCCACCTAAAGGGGGCCCCAGGCGGTGCAACAGGCGGCCGCCCCTCTCGTGGCTTCCGCCTTCCGCCTTCGCGCAAAGCGCTTCGGCGGACCGCCGTAGCCTTGGCGGAGGCTGGTCAGGCGGAAGACAAACCTGGTGGCGGCCTCTGGGAGTCGCTGCAGGCGATCTCGCGCCTCGCGCATCGCGGGTGCCGGGCGGGTACGCTGCGCGTGACCCCATTCAACGGCCGTCTCTTCGCGCCCGCGTCGGCGCCGCTGGCCGAGACTTTCGCGCTCGACGATCGCGTCATCAGTGACGTGCTCGTCACAATCACCACGCGGCCCGCCGGGGATCGCCGCGAACGCATCACGTACGCGGATCTTGGCGTCGAACAACTTGGGGCCGTGTACGAGCGTGTCCTGGATTTCACGCCCGAGCGCCGGGGCGACGCGCTCGTCCTCGCGCGGTCGGGGCGCCGCAAGGCGACCGGTACCTTCTACACGCCGCGCGCGATGACGGAGTACCTCGTGCGGCGCACGCTCGCGCCGCTCGTGCGCGACCGCACGCCGGGTGACGTGCTCGCGCTGCGCGTGCTCGATCCCGCGATGGGAAGCGGCGCGTTTCTCGTGGCCGCGTGCCGCTATCTCTCGGACGCCTACGAACAGGCGCTCGTCCGCGAAGGAGCCGTGACGACGAGCGACATCGGTCCTTCGGACCGCGCCGCCTTCCGCCGCGCTATCGCGCAGCGCTGCCTCTACGGCGTCGACCTCAATCCAACCGCGGTGCAGCTCGCGCGCCTCTCGCTCTGGCTGTGCACGCTCGCCGCCGATCGGCCATTGACGTTCTTCGATCATCATCTGCGTGCCGGAAACAGTCTCGCGGGAGCGTCGCCGCGCGATATCTACCGGCAGCCGCCGGGCCGGCGGCGGCGCGGAACCGCGCGAGGCAGCGCCCTTCCACTCTTCGATGCAGACGAGCTGCACGGGTGCCTCTCTGCCGCCATCCTTCCGCGCCTCGCGATGGCCTCGCAGCCTGACGACACCGCGGTCACGGTCCGAACGAAGGAGCACATGCTGGCCGCGCTCGACGGCCGCGGCGGTCCGCTCGCATTGTGGCGCCGGCTCGCCGATGCGTGGTGCGCCGCATGGTTCTGGACCGGGGGACCCGCCCCTGCGTGGAGCGCGCTCAGCGCCTGCGTGCGGGATCGCTCGTCGGGCGCGCCGCCAGGTCTCGAGGAGCAATGGCTCGACACGGTCGACGCAATTCGTGCGCGCGAGCGGTTCTTTCACTGGGAGCTGGAGTTTCCCGAAGTCTTCTTCGATCAGCGCGGCGATCCCGTTACGAATGGCGGCTTCGACGCGGTGCTCGGCAATCCGCCATGGGATACCTTGCGAGCGGAATCCGCGGCGCGGCCGCTGACGATCTTCAGCCGCGAATCGGGCTGCTATCGATTGCAAGGCGAGGGGCACGCGAACCTGTATCAACTGTTCGCCGAGCGCATGCTGCAGCTCGTCAAGCCGGGGGGACGACTCGGCGCCGTCATGCCGTCGGGCTTGATGGCAGATCACGGCTGCGCGCGTCTCCGGCAGGCATTGATCGAGCGCTGCCGCATCGATGCGGTCCTCGGGTTCGAGAACCGCGAGGCGATCTTTCCGATTCATCGCGGCGTCCGGTTCGTATTGCTGACCGCCGACGCACATCGACCCGGCGATGCACTGTGCACGCGGTTCGCCATGCGCTCCGCTTCGTCACTCGATGACGTGCCCGACGAGGGATCGATCCCTGGCGGCACGGTTATCTCGACATCCCTGCTCAGAGGATGCAGCGGACCGGGGCTGGCCGTACCCGAACTGGGCGGAGTCCGCGACCGCGAAATCCTTGCGCGGATTGTTGACGTAATTCCGACGCTGGGGTCAGTCGAGGGCTGGGGCATTCACGTCGGCCGCGAGCTGAATGCCAGCGACGATCGCGGTCATTTCGGCGCGACCGGAGTTCCGGTGCTCGAGGGCAAATCGATCGAGCCGTTCGCCGTTCACGTCGACCGCGCGCGGCACCACATCGACCCGGCGATCGCCCGGAGCATTCTCGGCCGGCGCTCGGCGTTCACTCGCCCGCGTCTCGGCTACCGCGAGGTCGCCGCCTCCGCGAACCGACTGACACTGATTGCCGCCATCATTCCAGCCGATGCCGTCACCACGCACACGATCTTCTGTGTGAGGGAGCGGCTCGAGGATGCGGTGCAATGGTTTCTCTGCGGGATGTTCAACAGCTTCGTCGCCAATTACCTCGTGAGGCTTCGCGGCAGCACGCACGTAACGGCCGCGACAATCGACCTGCTGCGCGTGCCGAAGCCCGCGCGGACCAGTCCCGCCTTTCGCGGGATCGTCGAGCTCGCGCGGCAGCTGTCACGCAATCCCCAGAACACCGACGCCTACGTCGAGCTCCAGGCCCGTGCGGCTTCGCTGTACGGGCTGTCACAGGAGGAGTTCGATCACGTGCTGGACACCTTCCCTCTGATCTCCGCGGACATCCGGATGGCCTGCTCAGCGTCATTCAGCCATCAGCATTGATGTGGATCCCGCACCCCGCACCCCGCGCCCCGCACCCCGCATCCCGGACCCCGCACCCCGCATCCCGGACCCCGCGTCCCGCGCTCCGCATCCCGCGCCCCGCACCGGTGCAACCCGATCCAGTCAGCGGCATGCACTGCTGGCACCAGCGGGTCACGCTGGAAAAGGCCGGGGTTGACGATCGCTGCGGCGATATTGAAGTGGACACGGAAAAGGCTCATCAAGCGTATATAGAATGGATGCAGCGAACGCGCCCCGCCCCTGGTCCCGGGGGGCTTCGCCGGCCGATATGGTTTGATCGGCCTCTCCGTCCGGTGGCGGCGGCGTACCGCCTCGACAATCCGAGCCTCCTCGTTTCCGGCAGTAGATGACACTTCGCGATCGACTCTCGCGCGTGTGGGTGATCTGGACGCTGATCGCGACGTTCGCGCTCGTCCAAGCCGTGGCATGGACGCTTGCCGGCGGCGTGCCGCGGCGCGCGGGCGTCCTCGCCCAGGTGTTCACCGCGTGGGCCGTGATGCTCACGCTCGCCTGGCTCGCATCGCGCCGCATCGAGTCGCTGTCGAATCGCATCCGCCAGCATGAGCACACGCACCAGGCGTCGCTCGGCGAGATCGAACAATTGCAGACCCAGAACGCGATGCTGCAGATTATTGCGCAGTCGGTCGACGTCACGCTGGCATTCCAGGCGCTCGCGTCACGAATCGCGCGACTGGTGCCGTGCGATCGCGTCGGCCTCGCGCTGCTCGACGAGAGCGGCCAGGAGTTCCAGACCTACACCGCGCGCGTGCACGAACAGGAGCGCCGTGCGCGGCCGCGCCCGGAGGTCGTCTTCAAGACCGACCGCACGCTCCTCGGAACGGTCATTCGGACGCGGGAACCACTCGTCGTGCCGGATACGGCAGACGTGGCTGCCGACTTTCTCGATGCCAACGTGCTGCAGAGCGCGGGGTTCAGTTCCGTGGTGATGGTGCCGCTTCTGTCGAAGGGACGCGCCGTCGGCACATTGAATCTCGTCGCCAGGGCGGCGGACGCATTCGGGCCCGCCCACGCGAGCACGATTCTGCCGATCGCCGAGCTCTTCGCCGTGGCCGTCGTCGCGCAGCAGCTCCAGATGGCGCTCGGGAGGCATCGATCTGTAGAGGCGATGTCGGACCTGACGCTGGGGATCTCGGCGGAGATCAATAGCGCGCTGCAGACGATCATCGGACACTGCGATCTGCTCGAGCGCGGCTATCCCGATCCCAACCTGCAGCGCGATCTCGCGACGGTCGTGCGGCAGGCGCAGCGGATCGCGGGACTCCTCGACAAGATGCGCGTTGCCGCCAACGATCGCCTGAGGGAAGTCGAGGCCGCCGTCTCCGAGGCGGGGATCCCATCGAGTCCCGAAGAATTCGGGAAAGGCATCTCCGCTGAGCCGTGAGCTGGGGATTTAGGAATTTGGGAATTTGGGAATTTGGGAATTTGGGAATTTGGTGATTGCACCTCTCAAAAGCACGCGCGATAGCGCGTGCCACACCAGATCACCAAATCACCAAATCTCCAAATCACGAAATCTCCAGATCACCCGGGTTTCACGTTATGGACCGCCACGCCAATCGTCACGAACAGCACGATCAGCACCACGAGCGTCGTCGTGACGAAGAGCCAGTCGCGCATGCGCGCGTACTCGACGAGGGAAACCACGACGCGGAGGATCGGCGTCGCCATCAGAATCATAAGGCCAGCCGTCAGGAGCGCGTTGGCGATCGAGGGCGCGGCGCGCGTGAGAAACAGCGCGAGGCCCGCGGCCAGGCAGCCGGCCGAGGACAGCACGCCGCCGCGCAGGAGTCGACCCAGATGAGTCTCCAGCCGGCTGATGCCCGCGTCGCTCATCGCAGCCCCTTCACGAAATAGAGCAGCGACACCGAGCCGAGCACGATCGCCATCAGCAGCTTGAGCCATTTCGCGCGCGCGCGTCCGCCGAACCAGAACCCGGCGGACGATCCGAGCAACACCCCGAGCACTGCGGCCGCCGCGACCGGCGGAATCACGTACCCGCGCGCGTACTGAATCGGCACCGACGACACGGCCGTCACTCCGATCATCAACGCGCTCGTCGCTGCGGCAGCGCGCATCGGTACGCCGCACCACGCGTTCAGGATTGGAACCTTCAGAATGCCGCCGCCGATCCCGAGCGAACCGGAGACGCCGCCGGCGACCAGCGACGCACACAACGCGAGCGGCAGCCGCCGCACGCGGTAGACGACTTCGCGGCCACTCTCGCTTTCGTAGAAGCGGCCACCGAGCGGTCCCGGATCCGCCTCGGCCTCCAGCACATTGCGCCGCTCGAGCCGCGACAGCATGAGAACCGCGATGGCGGCCGTCACGGTCGCGAAAAGGCGATTGAGGAGCGTCTCCGACATGTGCTCGACGAGCACGCCGAGCGTCAGGCCGCCTATCGTCGACATGATCTCGAGCAGCATGCCGAGCCGCAAATTGATCAGCTGACGTCCAGCCGTACCGGCAGAGACGACGCTCGATGTCGCAATGACCGTCATGAGGCTCACCGCCGCGGCCACCTTGAATTCAAAGCCAAGGCCCACATTGAGGAACGGCACGAGAAACACGCCGCCGCCCAGGCCGAGCAGCGATCCAAGGCAACCGCCCACCGCGCCGGCAGCGATGACGGCAATCACGACGGAGAGGGTCATGCGGTGGGCTTCTGACGCGGTCGCGCGGGTGCTATCATCAATTGCAGACGCGGTCAGGCACCGCGATTTTATCCCATGTTCCAGCGATTCTTCGAGGAAGGGCTCGCGCAGAGCTCCTTTCTGATCGGGTGCGACCGCACGAAGCGCGCCGTGGTGATCGATCCACGACGAGACGCCGGCGTCTACCTGGCCGCCGCGCGCCAGAACGGCCTCACGATCACGCACGCGATCGAAACGCACATTCACGCGGACTTCGTGTCGGGCGCGCGAGAGCTCGCCGCAGTCGGCGCCCGCGTCATCGCCGGTCCGGGCTCCGGTCTCGCATTCGAGCACGAAGAACCAGTGGACGAGGAGCAGTTGAGCGTCGGCGATCTCACACTGACGCTGCTGCACACGCCGGGTCATACGCCCGAGCACGTCTCAGTGCTGGTCGAACATCCCGGTGAGCCGCGGCGTTTGTTCACTGGCGACCTGCTGTTTGTCGGTGCGGTTGGCCGGCCGGATCTCCTCGGCGAGGCACAAGCCCGTCGGCTCGCCGAGCAGCTGTTCACATCGCTTCAGCGGGTGATGGAGCTCGACGATGAGATCGAGGTGCACCCCGGGCACGGCGCAGGATCGCTCTGCGGTGCTGAGATCGGGAAGGAACCCTCGTCGACGATCGGTCGCGAACGCGCGCAGAATCCCATGGTTCGTCTCACCGATCGAACGGCGTTCGTCGAGGGGGTGCTCGGAGATCTGCCGGACACGCCGCCATATTTCGCGCGGACGAAGCACGTCAACCAGCACGGCCCTAACGTGCTCGGGCTCGCTGACGGCATGCTCCGTGTTCCACCGATTCGGCCAGCCGCCGCTGCCGCGCTCGTCGCCGACGGCGCGATCGTCATCGATCTGCGGACGCCGGAGGCCTTCGGCACGGGCCACCCCGAGGCGGCGATCAACATCGCCTTGGGGCCGAAGGTGGGTTACTGGGCGGGTTGGGTCATTTCGCCGGGCGCGCCGCTGATCCTGCTCGCTGAAGATTCGAAACAGGTCCCTGAAGCGGCCGCGCAGCTGCTCCGCGTCGGGTTCGAGCGGATCGAAGGCTACATTTCGGGTGGCACCCAGAGCTGGCGTGTCGACAGGCTGCCGATGCGGTCGCTCGAGCAGATTTCGGTCTCCGAATTACGGGCCGCGCTGACATCACCCGCGAAGGATCCAATCCACCTCGTCGACGTCCGCAGTCGGCGGGAATGGCGCGCCGGGCACATCGACGGCGCGGTCAACATTCCGCTCGGCGAAGTTGTGGCGCACGCGGCGACGCTGCCGCAGGATGCGGTGATCGCGACCATCTGCGAAGGCGGGGTGCGTTCGAGCCTTGCGGCGAGCCTCCTCGCGCAGGAGGGGATCAGCCGGATCGTCAACGTCGTGGGAGGCTTCGCCGCGTATCGCGCGCTCGAGACGACATAAAAGCCCAACAGGAGAGCAGGAGGTCAGGAGAACCTCAAGAGAAGAAGCTCCTGCTCTCGTATCATCTCGTGATCTCGAATATCAACTTTCACGCTATTTCTCAAAACCCGTGCCTCTGACGCCAGGATTGAAGCTCGCGCAATACGAAGTGGTCGCGCCGATTGGCGCGGGCGGCATGGGCGAAGTCTATCGCGCGCGAGACTCGCGGCTGGCGCGCGACGTGGCGATCAAGATCATGGCGGACCACGTCGCCGGCGATCCCGAGATGCGCGCGCGCTTCGAGTCGGAGGCGCGCGCCGTCGCCGCCGTTTCGCACCCCTGCATCCTGTCGATCTTCGAGCTCGCAATGGTGGACGGCCTCCTCTTCGCCGTCATGGAACTTCTTGACGGGGAATCGCTGCGAGCGCGTCTCGAGAACGGGCGTCTGCCATGGCGGCAGGCCGTGGAGATTGCCGCCGACATCGCGGAAGGACTCGCTGTCGCGCACGCGCACGGGGTCATCCATCGCGACCTTAAACCCGAGAATCTGTTCCTGACGCGCAGTGGTTCCGTCAAGATCCTCGACTTCGGCCTCGCGCTGCACAGAATGCCCTCGGCCGGCGGCGCAGGCGATCCGACATTCGTGCACACCGCGGCGGGCATCGTCCTCGGCACGTTTGGCTACATCTCGCCGGAGCAGGTGCTCGGCCAGACGGTGGACGGCCGCAGTGACGTCTTCGCTCTCGGCTGCGTGCTGTACGAGATGCTGAGCGGCGAGCGCCTGTTCACTGGCGGCACGCCGCAGGAAGTCATCGCCAACGTGCTGCAGGGTCGCCGGCCGGAGCTCGCCGCCTTCGATCCGCTCACGCACCGTCGCGTCGATTCGAATCGGCGCGGGACGCGGCGATGGCGCTGCGAGCGCTGCTCACCGGTTCCGCCGCCGCACCGGTCCTGAAAGGCGTGGCGCGGACGCGGAGCAAGTCGCTCGCCGTGCTGCCGTTCACCAGCGCCGGCACGGATCAGCAGATCGAATACATCACGGACGGCATCAGCGAAAGTATCATCAACAGCCTTTCGCAGCTGCCGGGGCTGCGCGTCGTGCCGCGCAGCGTCACCTTCCGGTATAAGGGTGTGCACGTCGATCCGGCGACGGTAGGGCTCGCGCTCAATGCGCGCACGATCTTGACGGGCCGCGTACTGCAGCAGGGTGACGAGCTGAATATACAGGTAGAGCTCATCGACACGGCGACCGAATCGCAGCTGTGGGGCGAGCAGTTCCGTCAGGCGTCGAGCGGACTGATGGCGGTGCAGGAAGCGATCGCCTGGCAGATCTCCGAGGCGCTGCGGCTGAAGTTGAGCGGCGCGCAGAAGAAGCGGCTGAAGAAACGGGCGACCGTGCAGCCCGAGGCCTACCAGGAATATCTGCGCGGACGATACCACTGGAATTCATGGACCTTCGACGGGTTCCGGCGCGCGCTGGATCACTTCGAGCGCGCGATCGGGCACGACCCGCTGTATGCAGAAGCATGGGCCGGTCTCGGCGACACGTTCGGTGTGATGGCGTACTACGGTCTCGCGCAGCCGTCCGACGCGTATCCGCGGGCGCGCGCTGCGGCCCTCAGGGCGATCGAGCTGAATCCGGAGCTCGCCGATCCCCATGTCACGCTGGGCATCCAGCGCATGTTCTATGAGTGGCACTGGAGCGAAGCAAAGACCTCGTTCAAGAAGGCCATCGCGCTCAATCCAAAACTCGCGCGCGCGCAACTGCTCTACGCGCTGTATTGCACGGCCGCGGGGCGACACGAGGACGCGCTTCGGCTGATGCGCACAGCGCGCGACCTCGAGCCGCTCTCGCCCGTCGTCAACATGGGAACCGCGTGGGCGCTCCATTTCGCAGGCCGCGAAGAGGAGGCGGTACTGGAGACGCTGCGTGTCGAGGAGCTCTCGCCCGGTTTCGAAGAAGCGGGCAACATACGCTCGCTCTGCCTCGAACAGCTCGGTCGCTTCGATGAGGCGGTAGAAGTCATGACGCGGCAGCGCTGCTGGGGACTGCCGCTCGACGGCGCGGCGTTGAAGCAGGCGTTCGCGGCCGGCGGCGAGACTGGGTATTGGCAGCGGAAGCTCGAACTGCTCGATCAGGTCGAGGAGGTGCCATCATCAGCGCGCCGACTCCAGACGGCGGTTGCCCTGGTGCACGTCGGCCGATCCGACGAGGCGGTGGCAAACCTCGAGCAGGCTGTCGACAAGCGGAACGGAATGGGCGTATTTCTGAAAGTGGATCCGTGTTTCGCGCCGCTACGGCAGCATTCGAGATTCATTGCGCTGGCAAAGCGCGTCGGGATTCCTTCCGCCTGACCAGCCTCCGCCAAGGCTACGGCGGTCCGCCGACCCGCCTCCGCGTAAAGCTACGGCGCGTCCGCCGAAGCCTTCGGCGAAGGCGGAAGCGCTTCGCGCGGAAGGCGGAAGGCGGAAGCCACAAGAGTGTTTGAGTTCAACCTGGTGGGCTTCCGCCTTGAGGCGAAAGATCATTTGTGCTGCGATAGATTTTTCGGCGACCGCTGATTGAGCAGATCGATCATCGGCTTCGCCGCGGCCGGCACGTCGACTCCTGCCTTCACGATGTCGCGCGCGGAGATCTCGCGACCATAGACCGACTTGTTGGCCTCGCCATCTTCGCGCAGCGTCGAGCCCTCCAGCGAGACGCCGGCGAACAATCCCCTCGCACGCGAGTACGTGAGCATCTCTGCGTTCATCACGATATCCGTCGAGGCGCCGGCCGTCCGGCCCTTCGGTCCGGCGGCCGCGGACGCGTCCGCTCCGAGCTTCACTTTGCTTCCGAGCACCGAACGCGCGCCCCGGTCGTTCATGACGAGCAGGACGTAATCGGTCGCCTCGCCGCCAAGCTGCGCCCCGATGCTGGCGCCTTCGAGCGCGAACAACGCGGGCGCACTCCATGGACCGTCGAGGTTGTCACCGGTGCGGCAAGTGATCGCCCCACGGCCATAACTGGCACCCACACCCATCGCGACCTTCTTCACCGATGGAAAGACAATCACGCACTCGGCTTTATCGAGCAGGTCCTTCGGGATGCCATCTGGTATGTCGAGAATCTCTTTCATGACCGTCGCGCATTCGCGCAATCGATCTTCTTCCTTGCCCTGTGCGCCCACAGTTGCGACCGCCAGCGCGGTCAGCGCCGCCAGGGCTGCCAGTCGTACCGCCAAACGTCTCGGTCTCATATGCAGCTCCTCGTTCGAAAGCATGTCCCCAGTCTAACCAGAACCCTGGAAGCGTAAAACCTCAAGCACTGAGCACCGGGGAAACCTGTTAGAGTTCTCTCGCCTCCTGTCGCTGCGCACGCGCCTGATTCTCGCGTTTCTGCTGCTGCAGCTCAACATGAATCGCACACTGGGCGCGATCCTGACGCTGGCGCGGTCGGACCAGGGTGGATCCCGTTCGCGATCGATCCGCGCGGGCAGCTCGATACGCCCGACCCAGGTCAGCGCGCCAGTCTCGACTCGTTGCAAGTGCAGCAGAACGCGCAGGGGACAAACCTCGCCGTGTGGGCGACTGGGTGATCGTGACGAAGAAGGATCAGTCGGGATTGACGTTCGGCATCGCCCGGCTGCTCGGCGAGTCGCGGCGCGAGATTCGGCGTGCATCCGTGCGCAACCTGTCGCTCGGTCTCCTCGTCGTCGGCCTCGCGATCGTCGGCATCGTGCCGATTTCGCACTGCATGACGGAACGGCTCCGCGCGCTGACCGGCGGCGTGCGGCAGCTCGCGGCGGGTGACTTCCACGCATGAGTGCCCGCGGGCCCGGCGAACGAGTTCGGCGTACTCGCCCGCGCGTTCAATCAGATGGCGCAGGATCTCGACCATCACCAGGCGTTTGCGATCGCGCAGGAGCGCCTGCATCGTGAGCTGGAGCGGCTTCCACCTTCAGGTGGAAGCTCCATCTGCATGCAGTTTCAGAACCGCATACAGCGTCGCGGCGATCGGTGTGGGAATCCCCAGCTTGGCTCCGCGGCGCACGACCGAACCCTGCAGCGCCTCGACCTCGATCCGTTTTCCCAGTGAAAGATCGATCAGCAGCGACGAGCGCATCGATCCCGGGATTCCCTCGACGTAGGGCCCGATCCGATCGACGACGTCGGAGGCGACAGGAATGCCTTCTGCGCGAGCGATCCTCTCGATCTCACGCGCGGCATCGAGGAACCGCGCGCGTGTGAATGGATCCGCCCACACCGGACCCACCGGCAGCCGCGCCGCGCCGGTGAAGCCGGCCAGCGTCGCCAGGAAAATGAACTTTTCCCAGATGGGAATGCGGGCGTCGGCTACCGCCTCCGTCTGGATGTCGGCGCCTGCCATCGCGGCCTGGATTCGCGAGACCCGGTCGGTCACCTTCGACAGATCGCCAAACACTTCACCAAACACGATCCGCCGGTGTGTGCCGGTCTGGACGATCACACCAGGCGTCTCCAGCGCCGTCGCGATATACGTCGTCCCGCCGAGCGTCCGCGCCTCGCCCGCAATCGCTGCGACATCCGAAACGCTGTCGACGCCGTTCTGAACCGTAAGGACGGACGTCCTCGAGCCGAGGAGCGGCGCAATCAACGGCATCGCCGCGGCATTGTCGTAGGCCTTCACCGAAACGAGCACGACATCGACGGGTCCGACGCGCGATGTGTCTTCCTCCGCGCGCACTTTCGTCACGACGTCGCCCAGGGGACTGCGAATCTGAAGCCCGCGTTCGCGCATGGCGGCCAGGTGCGCGCCGCGCGCAATGAACGCGACGTCGTGCCCCGCCCGTGCCAGGCGCGCGCCGTAAAAGCCGCCGACCGCTCCCGAACCCAGAATCGCGAAGGTCATGTGCTTTTCCGCCGGAACTTTAGCACGCGTGCTAGAATTCCCGGTCTGCCACCATTGGCGCTGCGCGGTGGCGGGCTCGCCCGGAGGGGGCATGGCCGCGCGTCTCACCACATACGTCGTTGTCGCGATCGTCGCGGCCACGCTCATCGCGGGCCTGATCGTCGGCGCGCAGCGCGACGACAACAGCGGCCCGGTCGATCTCATCGTCCACAACGCAAAGCTTTACACTGCCGACGGCCTCGGGACGATGGCCGAAGCGGTCGCGGTGCGCGGGAACAAGATCCTGCACGTCGGCACGAACCGCGAGATCCTCCGCTATCGCCGTCCACAGACGACCGTCATCGACGCAAAGGGCGCAGCGGTGATCCCCGGATTCAACGACGCGCACGTCGCGTTCATCGCGGGCGGTCTTGCGCGGGAGGCAATCGATTTGACCGGCCTCGAGACGCTCGAGGCGATGCAGGAGCGGATCGCCGATGCGGATCCGTTCAGCCCGTGGGTCATCGGCCGCGGCTGGACGTACGAGCGCTTCGCGGACTTGCCCACGCGCGCGCAGCTCGACGCCGCGACGAGCGATCGGCCGGCGATGTTCCTCTCGCAGGACGGCCATGCGGCGTGGGTCAACACGATGGCGCTTGCCGCCGCGGGCATCACGAGAAAGACGCCTGCGCCGCCAGACGGAGTCATCGTGCGCGACCCGCGCGGCGAGCCAACGGGCTTACTGAAGGACGGCGCGATTTCCCTGGTCACGCGCGTCATGCCGCCATCGACGCGCCAGAGCCGCGCGCGCGCGCTGCGGCTCGCGGTTCGTGAGGCACACGCGCACGGCGTCACGAGCATCCAGACCTTCGGCGAGTCGGCTGACGATCTCGATCTCTACGACGAGGCGCGGCGTGCAGGGGAGCTGACCGTACGTGTCTACGCCGTGCTTCCGGCAACCTCGCCAGTAACGCAGAACGAGCTTGCCGTCTTCGAGGGAATCACCAAGCGTTTCTCTGATGATCCGCTGTTCAAAGCAGGAGCAGTGAGCGTAGCGCTCGACGGATCGATCGCATCGCAGACCGCGGCGACATTGGAGCCCTACGCGACCCGCGGCGCTCTGTCGGGGTTGACTGTGCTGACGTTCGACGAACTGAACGCGGCTGTCGCCACGCTGGATGCGCGCGGCTTGCAGATTGCCATCGACGCGGCCGGGGACAGGGGCGTGCGGATGGCGCTCGATGCGTTCGAGAAGGTTGCGGCGCAACACACTGCTGCAGGACAGACGCGCCGCCATCGGATCGAACGCGCAGAGATTGTCGATCCGGATGATCTCCCGCGTTTCAAGACGCTGAGCCTGATCGCGGCGCTGCAGCCGTTGCACGTCGAGACGAACCGGGTGTCGTCGGACTGGGCGAAGAACCTCGGACCCGATCGCGCGCTGTTCGGCTGGCCGGCACGCTCGCTCGCGACCGCCGGCGCCCATGTCACATTCGGCAGTGACTGGCCGAACGTGCCGCTCGATCCGCTCGCCGGTCTCAACGCCGCCGTCAATCGGACGGCCGGCGGAGACGCGACTGAGGAGATCGCCTCGATCGACGAGTCGCTGCCACTCAAGTCCGCCGTCAATGCGTGGACCTCCGGCGCGGCCTGGGCATCGTTCGATGATCATCGCAAAGGCGTCATCAAGCGTGGCATGCTCGCCGACCTCGTCGTCCTGTCCGCTGACATCTTCGATCCGAAGAAGCGCGCGCTGGCCTCGGCGGAAGTTGCCGTGACGATCTTCGATGGAAAGGTCGTCTATCGACGCAACGCTTCGTAGCCCTCGGTGCGGCGCGTTCACTGGTGCCGTGGTTCCCACGTTCTGTAGGCGACTCCCCCTTTCATCACGAATCGCACCCGGCGCAATGCACTGACGTCAACGGTCGGGTCTCCTTCAACGACAACGAGATCCGCGAGAAGATTTTCCTTCACCTGGCCGATGCGGTTCTCCATGTGCAGCACGCGGGCGCCGATGGACGTGGCGCTCCTCAGCGCGTCGACGGGCTTCATGCCGTAGTCGACCATCAGCTCGATCTCGCGCGCGTTGTCGCCGTGGGTGAAGACGCCCACGTCGCTGCCACTCAGAATCGTGACGCCGGCATCGAGTGCCGCCTTGAAGCTCGCGCGCTTGCGCGTGATCGAAGCCGGCTCGACACCCTCGCCCTTCTTCCATCCCGCGTATTGCGACGTCGCGTCGCCGGCCGCCAGCGTGGCGCAGAGCGCGACGTTGTGCTCCTTCATCAGCCGGAACACCTCCGGCGTTCCCGCGTCGCCGTGCTCGATCGTTTCAACGCCGGCCATGACCGCCCGGCGCATCCCCTCGGCCGTGGTCGCATGCGCCACGACGGGTCTCCCGCTGCTGCGCGCCGTCTCGACGATCGTCTTCAACTCCTCGAGTGAAAACGTGGGCGCCGCTTCGCCGCGCGCGCCCCAGCGGTAGTCCGCGTACACCTTTACCCAGTCCGCGCCGTGGCCGATTTGATCGCGGACGACGCGAACGAGCGACTCGCCGTCGGCTTCTTCAGCACCTTGCGGCACGTTCCATTCGAGCGCGAATCCCCTGGGACCGTAGCTTCCCGTCGCCACGATGGCGCGAGTCGCGACCAGCATGCGTGGGCCGGGAATGATCCCGAGGTCGACCGCTTGCTTCAGCTCCGCGTCCGCGTAGGCGGCCCCTTCGGTGCCGAGATCGCGAATCGTGGTGAAGCCAGCCAGCAGCGTCGCGCGCAGGTGATTCGTCGCCCGCGCTACGCGGAGCGCCAAGCCTTCGTGCAGCACCTGGTCGTTCCATGCGGCCTCGTCGTAGGGATGGAGGAGCACGTGCGAATGCCCTTCGATCAGTCCCGGCAGAAGGGTTGTTCCGGCCATGTCGATCGGCGTTGCGCCGGGCGACGCGACAGATGCCGCGGGTCCGACCGCCTCGATGCGATCGCCGCGGACTCGCACGCCCCAGCCTTCGTGCATCGTGTCGCCGTCGAAAACGCGCGCAGGACGCAGCACCGTGACCGTGCCCGTGTCATGCGGCGGTGCATCCTGTGTCGTAATGGCAGGCACGATGATCAACAACGCCATCAACACCGCATTTCGCATGACACTTCTCCAGGTGATGTGACCGCGGATGCATTATCACTTGAAAGGTGCAGCCGGTCGCACCGAGCATGCAGCACTTCACGCCTTGCGCCGAGCACCTGACGCGCGGAGCACGCGGCACGTAGCACCGTGCCGCCGGCATCGATATGATCGCAGGTGCATGGACACGGTGTTTCCGCCGCTGACCGCGACGCGGTTCGATGCGGTCACGTCGGCGGTCTCCGCCGCGGTCTATCTGCTCGTGGGCTTCGCGGCGCTGCTGCGCGCGCCGCGTGACGCGCGTACGGGCGTGTTCCTGCTCGTTGCCGTCACCGGTCTCGGTCCATATCTCCTTCCGGTGTATGCGTGGCTCCGTCCCGGCAGCACGTTTACAAAACCTCTCGTGTCGGTACTCGCAGTATCCCTCGTGCTGGGAAGCCTAGCGCTCTTTCACTTCACGCAGATCTTTCCGTGGCGGCGCCCGTGGATCCGCCGCTACTTCGAGCTGCTGCTCACGGGCTACGGCCTCGGACCCCTGATCGTGCTTGGCTTGATCTGGTTTGCACCGAGGCACGCTGAGGACATCGAGGCCTCGTACGCGGTGCTGACCGTATTCATCGGCTTGCCCGCGATCTTCGTCGCCGGCATCGTCCTGCCATTCGCAGGATTGCTGTCGCTCTACTACAGCGTTCTCGCGGCGCGCGCCGCGGGCTTCGAGCAGGCGCGGCGTCCTCTGATGGGCATCCTCGTCAGCCAGCTGGCGGGAGGCGTTCTCGCGATCCTGATCATTCCGCTCCTGCACTTCGTCGCCCCTGCGGGCGCCTTGGTGACGATCGCGTCTGCCCTGCTCTTTGGATTCGGATTGCTGATGCCCATTGCCTTCGCAGCGGGAGTCTGGCGGTTTCGCGTGTTGGATCTCGATATCGAGGGACTGCCATCGGTCAGGGCGGGTAGCACTTCATCCTGATCCGGATCGCGGCGCCAGCCGCGCGGCGATGAGGAACAGCGCCGCGCCCGCGGCCAGCGCGCCCGCGCCCGCCATCCACTGACGCGCCGTCGCGCCCGCGAGAATGCCGAGCGCGATTGCAATTGCGGCCGACGGCACGATCGGACCCAGCGGAAGCGTCAGCGTGGGCGGCGCGACGCGATCGGCGAGCGCGGGGCTTCGCAGCCGGAGGGCGGACGCACACGTGGCCACGTAGACGACGAGGCGGCTGACGGCGCTGGCGGCGGCCATCGTGACGAACGTGCCGCTCGTCGCGAGCGCAAGGGAAATCGCAGCGGTGACGAGGATTGCGTTGATCGGGGTGCCGAACCGCGCGCTCACGCGTGCCAGGACGCCGGGCAGATCCCCTTGCTCGGCGAGCGCGAACAGGCTGCGGGATCCCGACAACGCCTGCCCCATGTTGTTCCCGGTCGTCGACATCACGGCGCCGAGCGTCATCAGCGCGGCGGCAGCGGGACCCATCACGCGCGCCGATGCATCGGCCAGCGGCGTCTTCGATTGCGCGAGTCCCGGCAGTGTGCCGAGCACGGCAACCTGTACGAGGGTCAGAATGATGGTGACGAGAATAATCGTCATCAGGAGCGCGAACGGCACCGCGCGGCGAGGATCCCTGGCCTCGCCCGCGGGCACGGGCACGACTTCGTAACCGCCGAACGTATAGATGAGCAGCAAGGCGCTGCTCCGCAGCTGCGACAACTCTGGCGCGCCGCCCGGTGCGAGAAGGGCCGCATCAATCGCCGGGAGAGCGAACGCGATGAACAGTCCGAGAGGAATTATCTTGCCGATGGCGAGCGCGTTCACCACCCACGCGCTCTGCCGGATCCCGAGCACGTTGATGATCGCAAGCGTCGCGATGATCGCCGTCAGCAGCAGCGTACGCGTCGCGCCAGCGGTCACAGCTGGCCAGTAGAAGCCGAGTGACACGATCAGCACGTTAATCACGGACGCCCAGCTCGCGACGCGCGTGAACCATTGCATCCATCCCACTTCGAATGCCGCGAAGCGTCCGAACGCTGCGCGCGTGTAGAGGTAAGGGCCGCCAGTGCCGTCGAAGCGGCTGCCAACTTCCGCGAACGTCGCGGCAATCAGCAATGAGGCGAAGCCGACCGCGACGATCAGCAGAGGGCTCCAGGCGCCGACGAGTCCAGCGATGGCGGCGGGCACCGCGAACACCGCCCCGCCGATGACCTGGTTGATGCCGATGGCGGTAAGGTCCCAGCGTCCGAGCTCGCGACGCAGAGAAGGGGCCGGGCCGGTCACTGCGCGAGCCTGCAGATGGGGCACCTCGCAGCGGTTGTATCATGAGTCGGAGGCCGGAGGCCGGAAGTCGGAGGTCGGAGGTCGGAGAGAAAGCCGACAACCATCAACCGTCAACCGATATGGAAGAACAATCGGTGGTCGTCAAGCCGCGGGACGTCATGCCGGAGGGGGCGCGCACGCTGCCCGCGCGCTATTACACCGATCCCGCGTTGTTCAAGGCGGAACTCGATGGCCTCTTCGGCCGCATGTGGTTCTATGCGGGTCGATCGGAAGAGGCGACGCGCGCGGGACAGTACTTCGTCCGCGAGTTGAACGGCCACAACATTGTCGTCACTCGCAACACGACCGGACGCGTCAGGGCCTTCCACAACATCTGCCGCCACCGGGGCACGCGGATCTGCACCGAAGTCTCAGGACAATTGAGCGTCATGCGTGGACCTACGATCTCGACGGGCGGTTGATCGGCGCGCCGCACATGGACGAAGTGCCGCATTTCCGGAAAGCGGATTACCCGTTGATGGGCGTGCACGCGGACGAGTGGGACGGTCACATTTTCCTGAATCTGAGCGAGAGGCCGGAACCGCTCAGCGCGCAGCTCGGATCGCTCATGGAAAAGTTCCGAGACTGGAGGATGCAGCACCTGCGGCTTGGCCGCCGCATCGTGTACGACGTGAAAGCGAACTGGAAGCTCGTGATTCAGAACTACAACGAGTGCCTGCACTGTCCGAATCTGCACCCCGCCCTCAACAAGCTCTCGCACTACTTGAGCGGCGAGAACGAGCTACTGCATCCGACCTACATGGGCGGACGCATGGATCTCCGGCCGGGTGTGGATACGCTGTCGTGGGACGGCACGTGCCCGCGTGCGGTGCTGCCGGGGCTCTCGGCCGACGATCGCCGTCGCGTGTACTACTACGCGATTTTTCCGAACATGCTCCTGAGTCTGCACCCGGATTACATGATGACGCACACGCTGTGGCCGATCGCGCCCGGCCGCACGATTAACGTGTGCGAATGGCACTTCCAGCCGTCGGAGCTCGCGCGCGACGGGTTCGATCCGTCTGATTGCGTGGACTTCTGGGACATGACGAACAAGCAGGACTGGCACGTCTGCGAGCTGTCGCAGGCGGGAATCGGCTCGCCCGCGTATGTGCCGGGTCCGTACTCGAACCGTGAAGACCTGCTCTATGCGTTCGATCGCTTCATCGTCAATTTTCACGAGCGCGGCTTGTAGCGCGGACCTTCAGGTCCGCCGGGAGTGCCGGGTCTGAAGACCCGGCCTGCATTCGACTCTCGTGGCTTCCACCCTTAGGTGGAACGACAACGCGCGGTCACTTCCGCCTGAAGGCGGAAGCCACAAGAGTTATGAGGAGCACCAGCCACGGCAGCGATACCGCCCACGGCAGCCAGACAGGGATCGCTGCTCCGCCGGGCATCCATTCGCGCGCGCGCGCGAGGTGCAGCGCGAAAAAATCAGGACCGTTCCCGACGGGACGGTTGGGCGCCAGCCACTGACCGCTCGTCAACGCAGTCTTGAACGGCACGTAATCGATCCGGTATCGCAGCCACGGACGCCCCGGCGGCGGATCGACGCGCTCGTAGTACGGGCCCGTCCCGCGAGGATCGGCCTGGAGAGGCGCCTGATCTTGCAAGAACGAGATCGACACCGCCAGCGCCGACACGAGTAAGCCGGCAACCACACATGCGACGAGCACCCGGCGGTGAATCGTGGCGCGTAGCCGCCTTCAGGAAACAAGAAGGCGGCATAGAACACGAGCGCCGCGACACTCGCCGCGATGAGGCCTGCCAGGAGGCCTCTTTCTGTCCTGACGAGTGGCCTGCTGTCCTCTTTTACCGGTGGCGTGCGGCAGCACAGCGCGAGCGCAGAAAGCAGCACCGGCGGCGCCCAGACGAACAGCGACTTGCCGTGCGTCAACAACTGCACGAACAGTCCGCGCGGAATTTCTCCCAGCGTGAACGCGCGCGCCGGCGGAACCGGAATCATCGCGCCCAGGTTATAGCCGAAGTCCAGAGGGTCACCGAATCGCGCGATGTTCCACCCGATTTGCGCGAGCGCCCCAAGACCGATGCCGGCCGATAGCGTGATCGCCGCACGCCATCGCGCTGCGCGGTCCAGATGCGGATCGAGGAGCGCGCTTATGACGAATCCCGGCGCGATGACGAGCGCGGTAGGCTTCGTCAGTCCGGCAAGCGCAAGGAGCGCCGCCGCGCCGGCCACGCGTGCACGCGCGTTCGACTCATGCGAACGCAGCTGCCAGCCACGCTTCCGAATACAACGTCGTTCCGTACGGCCAGAGCATGGTGGCGCCGCCGAGAATCAATGCGATCCCGAACGAGCGATCGACAGATCCGCCGAGCGCGCACGACGCGCGATAACAGCCGGCCACCGCCACCGCCGCGGCGAACGCCAGCGCCAGCGTCGTAATGCCGCCGACGAGAAACTCCCACGCAACTCCATCCGGCGGCGGACGCCGCGGCACGCCGGTCACGTGCGCGACCAACCGCCCGGCAAGGTGAAACGGAACGATAAGGAATGCGACACCGGGCCCGTACGGCGCATAAGGACGCCCATCGAGGCCGAACTTGCCAAAGAAGATTGGTTGCCCGCCCTGCATGATCGCGAGCGTTTGCGGAACCGAGATGTCTCCGGCGTCGACGAGGTGCTCGGCCTGGAAATACACCTCGAACTCGTCCGGCACACGGAACGCGTTGCCTGAGGACGTCAGCGCATAGAGCGCAAAGAAGAAGCAGAAGAGGCGGACGGCAGGCCGCCCGATCGTCATGCGGGCGGCGTGGCCGTCTTGCGCGGCGGATTGAAGAACGGCGGGCGCGTCACGGTCGCGGTGACGCGGTGACGCACCGCTTCCACCGTCACCTCGATGAGCACCTTCGTGCCTTCAGCGTAGTGCCCGCGCTCGATCGTGGCGAGCGAGATCATCCGCTTCAGCATGGGCGACCAGGTCGTCGAGGTGGCCTTCCCGACCTGGCGGCCGTTGCGATAGACCGGGACCGCGACGCGTGATGCCGTGGCCGCGACCGTAGGCGCGAGTCCCGCTTCGTCGTAGAGCTTTTCGACTTCGTTCCAGTCGATCTGGAGCCCTGCAATCCGGCGCGCGGGGCCGCGCGCGTGTTCGGCGCGGAGCGCGCGCTGACCGATGAAACGCGTCTTCTTGTCGAGATCGACGAGGCGTCCCAGGTTCATCTCATAAGGCGTGTACATTTGCGGTGCGATCATCGCCTTCCGGCTGCTGAAGAAATCCACCTCGATCAGCAGCAGGCCTGCCTCGATGCGGGCGACATCGAGCGCGAGCATGCCTGCGGGCTTGATGTCGAACGGCTCGCCGCCGCGCATCAGCCCGTCCCACACCTCGACCGCGCGCTCGGCCGGCATCCAGATCTCGTAGCCTAGATCGCCGGTGTATCCCGTCCGCGAGATATCGACGGCCACGCCCGCAATCCTGCCGCTGGTCACGCGGAAGTACTTCAGGCGGTCGATGTCGGCATTCGCGACGGCGCGCAGCAGCCGCGCGGACGTCGGCCCCTGCAGCGCGAGCGCGGCGGTCTGCTCCGAGATGTCGTCGATGCGGACGTCAAGCCCCTCGGCATTCTGCCGGAACCACCGCAGGCTCGGGTCCGCAGCGGTCCACCGGAACGTCTGCTCCCGCAGCCGCGACACCGTCCCGTCGTCGATCACCTTGCCGTGCTCGTCGCACCACGGCGTGTAGTACACCTGACCGACCGCCATGTTCGATACGTCGCGCGTGATCAGCCGATCGACGAGCTTCGATGCGTCCGTTCCGGTCACGAGGTATTTGAACAACGGCGATACGTCGATGAGCGCCGACGCGTTGCGGATGGCGTTGTATTCGTGCTCGTGATGGCTCTCGTACGCGCTGACGGCGTAGTAGCCCGACCACTCGCGATAGTTGAGGCTTTCGCACAGCGCCAACGTGCGTTCGTGGACGGCGGTTCCGATCGGCATAGGTGCATTATAATGACGCTCTCCATGCGCCCGTCCGCACATCTCCACGCACTGCTGCTGGGAAACCAGACCCGCTCCGCCGGCCTCTCGCCGGGCCGCTGACCCGCGGGGCGTCCATGCTCCGTCTTCTCGTTCTCCGTGTGCTCATTTCGAGCATTGAGCATTCCGCATCAACTGGATTCAAGATTCGGCACTGACATGAATTATGACGTGATCGTCATCGGCGGCGGCCACAACGGTCTCGTCAGCGCGGCGTATCTCGCGCGCGCGGGACGCAAGGTGCTCGTGCTCGAGCGGCGGCACGTGCTCGGCGGGGCCGCGGTCACCGAGGAGATCTATCCGGGATTCAAGTATTCGGTCTGCTCCTACGTCGTCTCACTCCTGCGGCCCGAGATCATCCGCGAACTGGATCTGCCGAGGCACGGCCTCGAGATCCTTCCGCTCGACGGTACGTTCACGCCGATGCCCGATGGAGACTATCTGTGGCGCGTGAACGATCACGCGAAGACACGCCGCGAGATCGCCCGCCACTCGAAGGTCGACGCGGAGGCGTACGAGGAGTATGGGAAGGCGATGGTGGAGATGGGACGCTTCGTCAAACCCATTCTCAACATGACGCCGCCCGACCCCACGTCGCTCGACCCGCGTGGCCTGAAGGATTTGCTCTTCCTCGGACGGCGCTTCCAGAGGCTCTCAGAGCAGGACAAGTACAACCAGATCCAGCTGATGACGATGAGCGCCGTGGACTTTCTGGATCAGTGGTTCGAGACCGACGTCCTCAAGGCGACGATGTCCGCCTCGGGAATCATCGGGACGTTCCTGGGTGTGCGCTCGCCGGGAACGGCTTACGTGCTGCTGCATCACTACATGGGAGAAATCGACGGCGCCTTTCGCTCGTGGGGATTGTCGCGCGGCGGCACCGGGGCGATCTCGAATGCGATTGCCGGCGCGGCGCGCGAGGCGGGCGTCGAGATTCGCACCGAGACTGCGGTGTCGAAGATTCTCGTGAAAGAGGGCACCGCTGCCGGCGTGGTGCTCGAGAACGGCGATTACTTCACCGCGAACGTCGTGTGCTCCAGCCTGGATCCCAATCAGACTTTCATGAAGATGGTTGGCGAAGATCACCTGCCGGCTGAATTCACCGAGGACGTCAAGCGCTACAAGTACCGGGGCTCATCCGGCAAAGTGAATATGTCTCTCGACGCGCTCCCCGACTTCAAGGCGCTCGGCGGTTCGGGACCGCATCTTCGCGGCGCCGTGTCGATCTCGCCCAGCATCGATTACATGGAAGGCGCCTACGACGATGCGAAGTACGGAAGATTTTCGCGACGCCCCTACATTGACATCGTGATCCCGAGCCTCACGGATCCGTCTGTCGCACCGCCGGGCAAACACGTCATGTCCTGCTTCGTGCAGTACGCGCCGTATCACCTCAAGGAAGGCACATGGGACGATCAGCGTGACGCGTTTGGCGACACGGTCGTCAACACGCTTGCCGAGTACGCGCCCAATATCAAGGACATCATCCTGCACCGGCAGGTGGTCACGCCTCTCGATCTCGAACGCGAGTGGGGCCTCACCGAAGGCAACATCTTTCAGGGTGAGCTCACGCTGGAACAGCTCTTCTTCCTGCGTCCCGCGGCCGGGTGGGCGCAATACAAGACGCCGATCCGCAACCTGTATATGTGCGGCTCCGCCACCCATCCCGGCGGAGGAATCATGGGAGCGCCGGGCAGAAACGCGGCGATGCGAATCTTGAAGGAGACTAGGAGCTAGAAGCTAGGAGCTAGGAGCCAGAAGCTAGGAGCTAGGAGCTAGGAGCCAGAGCGAGGGGGAGATATGGATCGCGAGCCGGCGAAGTCGTTTCAAGATCTAGTGTTCTGGCAGAAGAGCCACGCACTGACACTACGCATCTACAGGATCACCGTGGGGTTTCCACAATACGAACTCTACGGGCTTGCTTCGCAGATGCGCCGGGCTGCGGTGTCTGTGCCGGCGAATATCGCCGAGGGATTTTCCAAGCGCGGACGATCTGACAAAGCGCGCTTCATGAACATCGCACAGGGATCGTTGGAGGAACTGCGTTACTACTTCATCCTCGCTCGCGATCTCGGATACTTGAGAGGAAAGGCCGCCGAAACTCCGGATGTCGATGAAGTTGCCCGGTTGTTGGGCGCATATTGCCGAACCCTTCTGGCTCCCAGCTCCTAGCTTCTTGCTCCTGACATGATCGACACTCTCATCATCGGCGCTGGCCATAACGCGCTGGTCGCCGCCTTCTACCTGGCGAAAGGTGGACGCAAACCACTCGTCCTCGAGCGGCGGCCGATTGTCGGCGGCTGCGCAATCACCGAGGACTTCGCGCCTGGCTTCAAGGCACCGACGCTTGCGCACGCGTTCGGGCCGCTGCGGCCGTCAATCGTCCGCGACATGCAGCTCGAGCGGCGAGGCGTGCAGTTCCTTCGCCCCGATCCGCGGCTGATTGCGTTGTCGCGCGACGGGCGCGCGATTGCGCTGTCGACGGACGTGAAGCGGTCGATGGACGCCATCCGGCCGTTTTCGACAAAGGACGCGGAGCGCTATCCCGAGTTCTGCGACACGCTCGCGCGCGTCGGATCGTTTCTGAACGGTCTGATCGAGACGACCCCGCCGTCGATCGACTCGCCGTCAGCGAATGAGATGTGGGAGCTCTTGAAGACAGGGCGCCGGTTCCGGGGTCTCGGGAAGAAGTACGCATTCGCGCTGCTGCGGTGGGCCCCGATGGCCGTCGCGGACTTCGTTCACGAGTGGTTCGAAACGGAGGTGCTGCAGGCGGCGATCGCCGCGCGCGGGATCTTCGGCACCGCGATGGGCGCCTGGTCCGCCGGAACGACCGCCGTGCTGCTGCTTGCAGCGGCGGCCGATCCGCTGCCCGGCGGGAGCAGCATCAGTGCCGTCGGCGGACCGGGCGCGGTGACGCGCGCGATGGCTGAGGCCGCACGCGAGGCGGGCGCCGAGATCCGCACGGGCGCCGAGGTCGTCCGCATGCTGGTGAAGGATGAATCCGTCGTTGGCGTCGCGCTCGCGGACGGCACAGAGATGCTGGCCCGAACGGTGGTCTCCAGCGCGGATCCGCGGCGCACGTTCCTGCGCCTGGTCGATCCGATGGATCTCGAGCCCGGATTCCTGACGCGCATCAGGAATTACCGCATGCCAGGCACGACGGCGAAGGTGAACTTCGCCCTGCGCGCGCTGCCCGCATTCCGTGGCATCAGCGGCGATGCTGCCGCGATGCTGAGCGGCCGTGTGCACGTCGGACCAGGAATCGATTACCTCGAACACGCGTACGACGCGTCGAAGTACGGCGAGATCTCGACCGAGCCATATCTCGATGTGTCGCTTCCCACGATAGCGGATCCATCACTCGCGCCGTCGGGGCGGCATGTGATGTCGGTCTACATGCAATACGCGCCGTTCAAGCTGCGCGACGGCACATCATGGGAACACCAAAGCAGCAGGCTGGCGGACAGCATCCTCCGCACGATCGAGGAGTACGCTCCCGGCCTGACTGCGCTCGTCGAGCATCGACAGGTCATCACGCCCGCGGATCTCGAGTCGACATACGGATTGACCGGCGGCCACGTCTTTCACGGCGAGCTCGCGCTGGATCAACTGTTCACGATGCGGCCGACGCTCGGATGGGCGCAGTATCGGACACCGCTCCGCAACCTGTATCTCTGCGGCTCGGGGACGCACCCGGGCCATGGTCTCACGGGCGGCTCCGGTCAGAACGCCGCACGGGAGATTCTCCGGGCAACACGGTGACAATCTCAACCCTGTGGCTTTTGCCTTCAGGCGGAAGAAGCGTAGCGGGGTGCAGACAGGCTGTCAGAACGCGTCACCGTGCCAATAGACAATATCCTCCGCGCGCAGATCATCGATTCGTAGGTCCTCACGCAGCGATCTGATCATCATCAGCTCCGACGCCGGACGCTCCTTGACGATCGTCAACTGAGGCGGGCGAAACGCGGGCGGCAGCCAGGCCGAGATATCAGGCACGCGCTCGCCCGGCGTCCTCGCGCGCAGCACCTGCAGTATTGCGCCGACGCGCGCACCGGTCGGATCGCGATCGCCGCACGCCTCGAGCGTCACGCCGGTGCGCGACGAGGTGAGCAGCACGAATGCGACGGCCGACGCTCCTTCTTCGGCAATGTAGAACTCGACGCTGCGCCAGCCGGACGGCGAGAGCCCTGCGAGCAGGCGCTTCTTCGAGAGACTGTGGCGCACGAGATCGGCCTCGACTTCGAGCGCGAATCGCGCAGGCGCTGCAGCTGCGCGAAGGATGTCGGTGACAGCTGGGATGTCGCGCTCTTCACCGGTGCGCACGAGCAGCGCGGGCGCTCCCGGCTTCTCGACGGCGCGCAGCCACAGCACGTCACGCGGAATGCACACAAACCCGAATCGCTCGTAGTACGTGGCGCCAATCTCCGAAAACAGGAGGGCGGCATCCGTGCCATCGCTGCGCGCGTCCTCGATCAGCCTCTCGATGAGCGCCGCGGCGCTCCCGCGCGAGCGAAGCGCCGGCGGCGTGAACACGGCGCCGATACCCAGCACGCGGATCTCACGGTCGTCGAGGCGCGCGCGCAGCATGTAGCGCTTGGCGCTCGAGAGCACCCGCCCTCCATCGACGAGCGCGACGCGCGCGAGGCACTCCCGTCCCCACGGGGTCTTCATCTGCGCTGCGTTATAACGCGCATACCCATCGCGCGTCAGCCCGTCAGACCAGATGCGCCAGGTTTCGTCGAGGATGTGTTCGAGGACGGCGTCACGGGCAGGCACGATCTGCATGGGCGATCACAGGATTGTACCTGCTTAAACGTGACATCCGTCACGCCTGTCTAAGTTGACGGGCGAGTAAGCGGAGGCCAACTGAATGAGGTCCTGCGCACGCGCGACCGCTCGACCGAGCGTTCTTGCCATTTCAATCGTCGTCGCGGGTGCCGGCCTGCACGCGGGCCCATCCGGGTCAGCCGTCCCTGCGCGGCCCGACGACAAGACGATCGTGCACGTGCTGAACCGGATCGGATCCGGGCCGCGCCCGGGAGATATCGAGCGCGTCCGGGTCATCGGTCTGGGCGCGTATATCGATCAACAGCTCCATCCTGAACGAATCGCGGACGACGACATGCCGGGCCGCCTCGCGTCGTTGCCAACGTTGAGGATGAGCGCGCGTGAGCTTGCGCGCGATTACTTCGCTGCGGCCATGGAAGCGCGGCGGACCGCAGCACCGCGTGATGAGCAGTCGCCGCGAACGCCCGACGAGATCGACCGACAACGCAAACGGCGCGTTCCGCTCGACGAAATGTCGCAACAGAAAATCCTGAGGGCGGCGTTCAGCGACCGGCAGCTCGAAGAAGTGATGACCGACTTCTGGTTCAATCACTTCAACGTCTGTTGGATCGTATGAACTTCGCGCTCTCCCTCGTCGACGGAAAGATGCGCGGCGTCCAGCCATCCTTGGGAATCGACCCCGCCGGCACGGCACTCGTCCGCGATGTATCCGAGGGCACGGCGGCGCCGATCGCCAGGCCGCGGCCCTCACGCTCGGATCACCC
>QHWT01000116.1 GCA_003222675.1 Acidobacteriota bacterium
TAGGTTGATGTGGTCATCCGCTTCACGACCTCCGGCCAGGGCCGCCTCGGGCGGCTCCCAGGTCTTCTCGGATGCCCCGACGCGATGAATGGAGAACCAGAAGCCATCCTCGCCGGCTGCTTGGTTGCTCCACAACAGGCCGATGCGGCCGGAGAACGCGACGACCGACGAGACGTCGTCTACAGTCACCGCGGCCTGAGGGAACGGAAGCCGAAACGGCGGTCGCCAGGTCCGACTGTTCGCCGGCATTGACGCAACGTAGATGGCGCTGTCCTGTTGCCAGGTCGCCCAGAGTCTCCCGGTCGTGTCCTCGTCGATCACGAGCGTCTCGGTGCGGTAGTGGTTGATTGCCGTCGGAAACCCGTCGTCGAGCGTATACCGGTGCTTGCTGTGGCTGTACGAGAATCGGAAGAGATAGCTCGCTGACCCACCCACAGCCCGCTCCATGTCCCGCACGCGCTTGTGGGTTGCGATGTAGAGGTGCGCACCGTCCCACAGAGCGTCGGCGCCCGTGTTGTCCCGGCGGTCGACTGCGGTCTTCGTATCCATCCAGCGGTGCGCGCTCGCCGAAAAACGAAAGATGTGGAAGTCCTGGCTGTGCGCGTCCCACATGTCCGCCCACCACGAGCCGTCATTCCACCAGACCACGCTTTCCGCTCGCTTCGTCCCGGTTGGCGCGACAGTTCCCTGGAACGATGGGCCCTCCACCTGCAGCCTCGCCTGCTCGGGCGCCATTCCATTGAATGCGGCCGGCGAGGCACCGCCGGCAACGACCCCAGACGACATGGCCGCCGCGAAGATGGTCGCCACGAGCATCGTCAGGCGCCGGGCGACCCGGCGTTGGGGCTCCAGAGCAAGGCCCGGACGCCGCGCTCGCGCGGTTTCCAAAGGGCGAGCCTCAGCTGGATCGCCCGCATCTGATGCGCCCCTGAATCGCAACAGTTGCGTCGCACTCCTAGAGTTGGATCTGACGGCTGGAGTTGGATCTGACGGCGGATTCCATTGTCGGCGAGATCGAAGACGCAGTCAATAGCCCAGGGGCCTGCGCCGGCGTGTCCGAACAATGTCTTTACCAGGTGACCGCGCCCGAACTGAATTCGATTAGCTAAAGGAGCTCATCGGCCAAGTCCGAAGGGCTTGCGCATACTCGCAGCCGACGCCGCCTCACCAAGGCGCCTGCGAAGGCCGAGGAGCTCTTCAGTCGTCCGCAACATCGAATAGTGGTTGAACCTTGCCCGCGACTTGGTTCCCCGGCGAACAGTGGGTGCGACAACGACTGTCGCGATGTGCTGGGAGCTGTGGTAGTCGTCCTCGTCCCAGGTGATGAAGATGACGGTGTTCCCCGCCCTGTACTGGGCGCTGCTGAGCAGCTTGGGCAGGAAGCTCGCGAGCCAGGTATCGCCGGTTTTCGTCTCGGTCGCAGTGTCGCTCTGTGACGAGCAGGAATGCATGTCGTGACAGAGGTTGGGCGTCACGAAGGTGAACCGGGCGCTGAGTCGACGTGGGTTCGCCAGAGGGACGTTCTGGGTCATGCAGCGCAGGCGGATATTCGTGTAGTAGGCGGCCGGGTTGTGGCGAACGGCATAGTTGCCGGAGTTGGAGAGATCGCAGTGCGACGGCATGTCCTCCTGAAGTGACTTCCAGCCACTACCGAGCTGCGAGAAGATGCTCGGAACCGAGAGCGGATGCGACGAGGGGCCGCTGTCGTCGGTGATGCCCTGCGTGGAGCCGCTCGTCATTGCGATGTAGTTCGGCAGGCTTGGATGCCCCTCCGCGTAGAAGTTCGTCGCCAGCCCGCACTCGTCCGCGACGCTGTTGATGTAAGGAGCATTCGAGGAGCCGATGATCTGCGAGTACTGCTTGTTCTCGAACACGATCCAGACGACGTGCCGGTAGGCGCGGCGCGACCGGCTCGTTCCGCACGGACGACTCGACGATGGAGCGCGCACTGCCTTACCGTCGAAAGCGCGTGCGTCGGCCGATTCATGGGAGCGAGCACCAACGAAGAGCCCGATCGCCACGAGGAGCACGGCTGCGACGCCGCCGATTCGAAGATGAGCGCTCACCAGGGGCAAGGATGGCGAGCGCGGGACCTTACAGCAGACGCCGTGGACCGGACGCTTTCTCGAGTGAGGCGCCCCGCCCATATTGCCGGTGCTCGTGAACCGCCGTTGACGGTTCCACGCCGTTGGGGGAAAATGAAGTCGTCAGTTCGGAGAGGGAGAGGGAGCGACAACACGACTGTTTTGCGGCTCAAGCGTTCGCGGGGGGCGTTTGCACCGGCGGGCCGAGGCGCGCTCGCGCGTGTGTCTTGGTGTGGTGGGTCCGCGCCCGCGTCCGCGACCGGGAAACAGGAGACCGACGCCCCCACCGTGACAGGCACCGGCGGCCTGACACTGTGAAGTCCGTCACGCTGCAGGTAAAGCGATAGCGTCGGTCCCGCCGGACGCGCCCTACTCCTACGAGCTTTCGATGCGTTTCGAGATCGCGGGAACCGTGCGCCTGGCACTGCCGGACGCCGACGAGCGCACCGAGCGCGTCGCGTGCCGCGAGCTCGATCCCTACGGGCCGATCGCTGGCGACGGCAACGCCGACCTGACACTCGAGGCGATGGCCCGGCTGCCGGCGCCGATCGACGTCCAGAACCCGGCCGCGGATAATCTCGTCACGGCGTCCGACGGCACTGATCTCCGGGTCATCGTCGGCGGACGTTCGTGCACGGTGCCGCGTCTCGCCCTCCAGGGGCCATTCCTGCTCCGCTATGAGCGCGGGTTCCCACTCGCGCACATCTTCGGCTCAATCGTGCGTCCGACGATCCAGCTTGCTCTGGAAGATCATGAGGCGGTCGCAGTGCATTCGACCGGCGTGCAGTACGACCGGTCCGGCGTCGTGATCGGCGGATGGTCGGAGAGCGGCAAAACCGAGGTGGCGCTTGCGTTGATGGAGCTCGGGGCCCGCTTCGTCTCCGACAAATGGACCGTTGTGCGCGCCGATTCGTCGATCAGTCCGTTTCCGATCTCGGTCGGCGTCCGCAGGTGGGTTCTCCGCTACCTCCCTCGGCTTCGCCGCTCGCTGCCGACGATCGCTCGAGCTCAGCTCGCCGTCGCCGGGTTTGCGGCCGCCGTGACGGCGCCTGCCCGGGCCCGTCAGTCGCAGAATCGCCTCCTCGAGGTCGCCCGCGCGGCGGTCGACCGCAGCGTTGCGCTCGCAGAGCGGGCCTCCGTCCGGCCATCCGACCTCGCGCGTGCGTATCAGCAAGGCGCTCCGGTTGTCGGTGCCCCCCTCGGTGCGGTGGTACTCCTTACCACCGTCCCAGGGCCCGAGGTCACCGCCTCGCTCAGCGATGCGGGCTGGGGCGCTCGCCGTCTCGCTCGGTCCGCAGCGTATGAGCGCCGTGCTTTCTTCGACCTTCACCGGCGGGCCCGATACGCGTTGCCTGAGCTGGACGGCGAACTCGAGAGAGCGATTGAGGCACGGGAAGAGCGGCGGCTACAGGCATCGCTCGCGTCGGTGCCGGTCATCGAAGTGAGGGCGCCGTTTCCCGCCGATCCACGCCGCGTCGCCGAGGCGATCCTCGCCCGGCTCCCGTGAATTCTCCGCCCGGCCGGCGCTTCGCCTTTCGCCCCGAGCTCGTTCTCGACGTTCAAGGCTCCAGGTCCGCCCTCGCGCATTTCGCGGCTGAATACGGCGCAGCCGAGGTGACGGGAGCGCGAGGAGACCCGAGTGTTTGCGTTCGCTTCGATTCAGGCGAGCCGCAGTCGGAGGTCGGGGTCGTCGACGGCCGATACAAGACCGTGCGTTGGCGAGTCTTCCTGTCTTCGCCTGATGCGCCGGTTCTCACTGCGTCGATCAACATCAGCGGCCACCCGACCTCCTTCGGGTTGTCGCTGCTCCAGGGCTTCTTCGTTGAGCCGCTCCTCGCCTTGGCCGCAATGCGCGCGCGATACGTGCTCCTACCCGCCGCGGCCGTTGAGCTGGACGGCAAAGCGTTGCTCGTAATCGGGCGGTCCCGCTCCGGTAAGAGTTCCGTCTGCGCGCGCGCCCTCGCCGCCGGTCGACGCGTTCTCGGTGACGATCACGTCATCGTCGACGAGCGGGCGACGATCTTCCCGTTCCCTCGGCGCCTCCGCCTCTACTCCGATCTTCCGGTGACTGCGCCCGGCGCCTATCGGTCGCTGGCGCGAACGCAGCGGCGGGCCCTGCTCGCGCGGAAACTGGCTCGACGTGTCACGCGCGGGTACGTAGCGCCGCCGCTCCGGGTGCAGCCGACGGACCTCGGTGGCCCACCTGCCGAGCCGCTTGAGCTTGAGCGAATCCTGGTGATTGAGCCCGGTGACGCGACAGACGTCGCGTACAGCGAGCTAGATCTCGATTCGCTCGTCCCGCTCGCCTTACAGGTTCTTCAAGAGCAGCGGACCGCGCTCGCTGCGACGAATGAGGATTGGCGGCAGGCTTCGAAGGCTGCGTCCGCCGACGAGGCTCGTCTGCTACGAGCCGCCTTCGTTGAGACGCGGGCGCAGCGCATCGCGATCCCGCGTGGCTTCGACGCCGCCCGGGCCGTGGACACGATCTCCGCTTGGATCGGGATCGGTCGCTGAAGGGAGCGCCGACTCCGGCGCGCGCGTCCGCCGATCTTCGATCGCTTCCGTTACCGAGTCGGCCCACTCGTTGAAGTCGCCGCGATCACCGAGTCGTCGGGAAATTCGCGTCCGACCAGCGAGCCAATCGCGTGCGACCGTTGCAACGTGCGCGGCGGTCTGCCGCCCACGTGCTCGAGCTAACCGATCCATGCCAACGGCATCGGCACGCCCGAGCCGAGACTTGAGGTCGTCGGCCCGCCGTCCCTAGGCAGTGCCGTGGTGAACGAAGCGAACCGCCCAAGCTGCCCACGATCGGACCCGGCGGAGCAACGTCAGCCGACTGCCGAAGCGCCGGCGCGTGGAGCTCGATTCAGGCCTCGACGCGTCGCGACGACGTTCGACGCCGTCGACGACGTCCGACGCCCAATCGTCGAAATCTGGGCGGTCGCCCAACCGGGTGTGCTCACTTCGCGGCAGAGGTCGAGAACTTCGTCGCAGAGGTCGAGATGTTACTAGGGGCACCTGACGACCTGCCATCAGGTCCCTGGGCTAGGATCGCGGGACGGACCGGACGGGCAAGATCTTCTGGGTGCCCTGCTCAGTGGTACTCCTCCTCGCCGGCGGGGCACTACCGGTGCGGGGCGATGCAGCGAATCATCCGTTCGCAGGCTTCCGCAACCACGCGTTACGCCAGGCTCCCAGCGGCGGCCTAAGAGTGAGCACCTACTACGTCGACTCTGTTCACGGCGACGATTCCACTCAGGGGAAGTCGAGCGGGAGCCCGTGGAAGACGTTGGCTCGTGCTCGATCGCTCCGGCTCGTGCCGGGCGATCGGCTCTTGCTCAGGCGTGGGCGCTCCTGGAAAGGACCGCTGCGGATCGTTTCGAGCGGGACGCGAGACGCACCGATTCATGTCGGCGGATACGGGCGGGGTCGGCCGCCGCGGATCTACGGAACGTCGAGTTGCGTCGTCCTGGCAGGCTCCTATCTGACGCTCTCGGACGTCCAGGCGGATGGCTGTTCCTGGGCCGGAGTGGAGATCACGGGCGCGAATGACCGGGTCGAGCGGAGCCTGCTCAGCCACAACGTCGCCGGCGTCGATGTCAAGTCCGGCTCGGTGGGGGCGAAGGTGCTCGACAACCAGATCGTCGACAACAACAAGATGTCGGTGCTGACCTCCTCGCCGACCAACGACGACTCGGGCGCCTTCGGGGTCACCTTGCACGGCGACGGTGCCGAGGTGGCCTACAACCGGATCTCCGGCTCGGACGCCTTCTCCTACGACTACGGCCGCGACGGCGCCGCGGTCGAGGTCTACGGCGGCCAGGGCAACAACATCCACCACAACGTCGCCGTCGACAACCACGACTTCAGCGAGCTCGGCAACCCGCGCTCGGCCGACAACACCTTTGCCTACAACCTCGTCCGCTCCTCGCTGGCGACCTCGACCTTCCTGATCACCCGCGGCGGCAGCAGCAGCCTCGGCCCGGTGCTGCACACGCACGCCTACAACAACACCGTCTACCTGAGCGGCAGCTCCAGCCAGGGCTTCGTCTGCAACGCCGGCTGCAGCCCCGCCATTCTCACCCTGCGCGGCAACATCATCCAGGCGGCCTGGAAGGCCGGCTACGCCGACGCGCCGTTCGATGAGAACAACGACATCTTCTACGGAGGAAGGGTCCAGTTCAGGCGCGGCCATCGAAGTCTCGTCGCAAACCCGCGGTTCGTGGCGCCACCACTCAACTTGCGCCTTCGCCGCGGAAGCCCGGCGATCGACCGCGGCGTCGACCTCGGCTACCGGCGAGACCTCACTGGTCGCCGAGTTCCGCTCGACGGGGACGGAAACGGCAGAGCCGCTGTCGACCTCGGCGCCTACGAGTACCGTCTCGGGCCGGGGCGACGCTAGGGCGAGACGACCCGTGAGCAAGGCACTGTCAGTTGTGGGTGGCGAAGTGCCTGGTCGCGCGCTCCATCAACCGAGCACGCGAGGCCACACGAGGATCAGACCGACGGCAAGCAGGGCGTGGGCGAGGATGACGCCAACGAGTGAAGCCGTCCGTTCGACGACCCAGCCGAAGGCGAGGCCCACCACCGCTGCGAAGGGCACATACTGTGAGGGCATCCTGAAGCAGCCCACGAAAGATCACCTCTTCGACGAACGCCACGAACACGACCACGATCAGCGACCCCAAGACGATTCGCGCCGTCGAGGGATGGGTTCCGAGAGGGTGCGGCCGAAAGATCAGGTACGCGACGAGCCCGAGCGGAACGCCGCATATCCCGATCCCTACCTGCCGCCACGACCACGCACGGAGACGGCGGAGGAGTCGACGCGGTCCGACGAGCTTGGAGACCCAGGCCGCGGCTCCGAGAACGGGGAGTCCTACGAGGGCGTACTCGCCCAACAGGGGCACTCCCTTAACCGTCATCGTTAGATCGGAGATCCGCAGGAGCGGGACGAGCGGCAGCGCGAGCAGGACCTCATGCGATCTGAGTCGGTCCGTCTCGGACGCGTCGGCGCCGCGTTCGGCCAGGAGGTAGTGATTGAGCGCGACCAGCAC